>PACZ01000049.1 GCA_002700305.1 Hyphomonas sp.
CTGGCTGGCGGGGCCGCAAAGCCATCCAGCCATTTCATCAGTTCATCGGCATCGGCATGGGCTGACAAGGCGGGGAGGCTGGCGATTTCCGCTCTGATTTCAACCTCCTTGCCGAACATGCGAACTGACCTGGCACCTTCGAGGATCTTTGCGCCGCGCGTCCCGGCCGCCTGGTAGCCCGCGAACAGGATCGTGTTCTTCCGGTCCCCGCCAAAGGCTTCGACATGATGCAGGACCCGACCGCCGGTCATCATGCCGCTCGCTGCGATCACCACCTTTGGCATGCGGTCGCTTGTGATCGCCTTGGAGGCTTCGACGTCACGCGCATAACTGGCAATGTTGCAGGTCTCCATGCACACATCGGGTGTAAATCTGTGATCATCGAGGTGGGCGCAAAGAAGCTCGGTCGCGTTGATGGCCATGGGGCTGTCGAGATAGATCGCGACGTTTGCAAAGCGTCCTGCCTTCTTCAGCATCCAGATATGATAGAGAAGCAGCTGGGCGCGTCCGACGGCAAAAGCCGGAATGACGACCGTCCCGCCGCGGCCGACGGTACGGCCGATGACCTCGCCAAGCTGCTCCATGGGGTCGGTCTTCGGGTGGGTCCGGTCCCCATAGGTGGACTCGATGACGACATAGTCGGCCTTGCGGACGGGTTCGGGATCGAACATGAACGGGTCATCATATCGTCCGAGGTCCCCGGAAAAGACAATCGTCTTCCCGCCCCATTTCACTTCGAGCGTGGAGGCACCGAGAATATGGCCTGCGCGCCGCAGGTAGACGCGGGCTCCGATGTCGAGCGCGATATCTTTATGGAACGCAACCGGCACCAATTGCGCGATTGCAGCTTCGGCATCCGCTACCGTGTAGAGCGGCTTTGCCGGCTCATGCTTTGTGTAGCGATAGCGGTTTGCGCGCTCGGCGTCCCGCTCGGATATGTATGCGCTGTCGCGCAGAAGAATTTCGCAAAGGTCCTTCGTCGCCCCGGAACAGTAGATCGGGCCACGATAGCCTTCCCTGACCAGTTTTGGCAGATAGCCGCTATGGTCGATATGGGCGTGCGTCAGGACAATGGCGTCGATCGAGGACGGGTCGACGGGGAAGGGCGCCCAGTTGCGCTCCCGCAAGCCCTTGAATCCCTGGAACAGGCCGCAATCGATCAGCAGGCGCTGTCCGTCATGTTCGAGAAGGTGGCGCGAACCTGTAACGGTTCCCGCTCCCCCAAGGCTTGTCAGGGTCAGAGTCATTGCACGGTCTCCGTTCGGTGGATGGGCAAAACCTGTTTCAGCACGGACGGGTCGCCGGTACCTTCAATGGCGCGGCGCTCATCTTCCGTGAGCAGACCGGTCTGCCGGAGACCGGCGATCGTCATGGCCGCGTCGACCGCGTGGGCCCAGGTACAGCGATTGGCAAACAGCATTCCTGGTACATCCAGTGTACCGCCTCGTGAGAGATATCCGAGCGCCCGCAGCCGGCCGGGGCCTTCGTCGATACGTCTGAGCAGGCCGGTCATAGGTTCCGGCCGGGTATGGGTCAGGAGTATGCGGGGCAGGCCGGCCGGGAACAGACCGCGGACCATATGATCCGGTGCGGTGCTGGCCGTTTCGATCGGGTCCCGGCCGGAACGGAACCGACCGGGTTCAAGCACCAGGGTGACGCAGGAGGCCACGCCGCGCCCGGCCAGCCGGTCATGGGCCGCAAGCGCCTCGACCGCCTGGTAGGCTCCGATGGCGACGAACTGGACGCGTGCGGATTCGAGGTCTCCGGCAATCCGGATGGCGCCGGTCCTGAGCGCATCGGCAGCCTCTTCCTGGGTTAGGAGCTCGCCGACCTGTCGTTTGGGAATAACAAGACAGGCGATTTCGCCACGTCCGCGATAGACACTGTGGAGGGCTTCCGCGGCGCTGTTTGCGTCGACCGGAAAGATGACGCGCGCCGTATCGGACATCTCGCCGAGCAGGGCTTCGGGCAGGGTCGGATCCTGATGAGATTGCTCGTTCTTGGCGTTCTCCCAGGTGTGGGATGTCGCGATCAGGGGGACACTGATCCAGCCGGGGGGCTGGCCGAGTTCCTTCTGGCGGCGCGCAAAGATGATTTCCTGCCGCAGGGCGCCCAGCATTTTCATGGCGAAGGCTTCATAACTGACCGCCAGGTTCAGTCCGGCCTTGTTGCCGAGCACAGCCGAGATGACGGCTTCTTCGTTCAACGCGGTAATGATCGAGCCATTGATGTCTTCCGGCGTGCCGGGTTCGGGGACGTTGACCCGGTGCTTCAGCAGTTCCAGCGTGAGCGGCATGTGATTCGAGCGAAGCTCGTCGGGGTTCGCAACCCGGATGCGCAGGTGCGGATTGGCGCCCGCAATGCCGGCGAAACACCGGTCGATGCCGTCCATGGCGCAGGCCGGGGGCTCGCTTCCACACCCTGCCGCCGCGTGTGGAGGAAGGTGCGGGCCCGGTACATTCCGAACGGCGCAGGCGTTCCGGCTTTCCAGCACTCGCCCTTGCGCCTTGTGGGTGCTCAGTGAACGGATTGCGTTATCCAGAACGTCATGTGGTGTGAAGAGTGCCCTTGCCCCTTCATTGAAGGCCGCTCGCGCTGCGGGGTCGGTATGGGGGTTGCCGGCGAGAGGGAGGTTATGGGCCCGGTTGGTCCCGGCGCCCGGGAAACCGTAGCCCTTTACGCACGGCGCAATGAGATAGGGGAGCCTTGCCGGATAGGGGCCGTCAGCCTCTGAGAGTCCGACCAGCCGCTTTTCGGCTTCAAGGATGCCCCAGGCATAGGACAGGGGATCGTGACCATCCAGGATGATCGGGTCAAACCCGCCCAGTTCAAGGTGGCGAACCAGCCAGTCGAGACCGCCTTCCTGGGAGATTTCCGTTCGTTGTTCGATCCGCCTCCCATTGAGGACCATCGCCGGAATGGCAAAGCCGCTGTCGGAGGCGCGCCACCATCTCGGTGCCCAGTCGGATCCGCGCTGCTCCTCGAACGCGCCATCGCTCAGAAAGGCCACCAGGCGTTCCCCAGGCAACGGCATATGGATATATTGCAGGCTTGCAAAGCCGAGGTACCCGCCTTCCGAGAGGCCGCCGGCCGTATTTGGATTAACGTGGCTTCCAAGGGGAACGGCCGGCTTTCCATCGGACGTCATGGCATAGCTGTAAAAATCGCGGACGAGCCGGGTCAGTCCGGCTTCGCTGCGGTCATACCGGCCGCGCTGCGAAGCGGATACATCGCCCGTGAGTGTGTTGACCGCTTCGATCGCGGCCACGCAATGGCCCTGGCCAAGTGTCCAGGCACGTGTGTGTCCGCTCAGGGCGTTGGCTGCAAGGTAGCCCGCAAAGGCGATCGCCATGTTCAGCGAGCCGCCGGTGTGGCCTTCGGGAGACGGCTTGAAATCCTCGGCNGAAAGAGGGNTTCCGGACAGATCGACCCGGCNGGCGTAAGTCATGTGCGCGACGAGCCACATCGCCGCATTTGCCAGNCGGTCNGTTGCTGCCAGCACGCTTTCTGCCTGCGGCTCGGTCAGGGCCAGCTCGCCGCGCCGGGCCGAATGCAGAATGTCTNCAAGGCGCNGACGGGTTTCNTCCGTGTGGACGATCANGCCATATCCGTCCTGCCAATGTGCTGTCATGATTNNCCGGGNTCCNNTTGCCTTGTGCGCCTCATGCGCCGCCAACAATCACACATACGCCGTGNCTCCCTCTTCCCCTCATGCCGGGTAGCAAAAGGCTTCCGGACCAGATCCCGCCCGTACCGGNCCAAAACAGGGCAATTCCCAGGCAACAGCCGCTTGTGCAGACCGTCAGTCGTTCAGAAAAGCCGCGCCTTGCGCGTCAGCAGGAAAACCAATGGTGGCAGGATGACCCATTGCAGGATCGGGGCAAGGCCTGTGGCCAGGGGACCGACCGTCGGCATGGCGTCCCGATAGGCCCAGCTGCCGCGCAGGCTGACATTCAGCCACTCACTAAAAATGAGATAGGCAATCCCCAGAAGCGTCGCTGCCAGCGCAACGCGCCAGTAGTGCTGCGCGGGCCAGTGCCGCCCGCCGAAGGCAAGCCGAGCCAGGGCAAGCGTTGCTGATCCGATCAGCCCGTCCCCGATCGTGCAATGAAGGATCGCGAAAGTCTTTTCGGCCAACGAGGCTTCGGTCCAGATTGTATAAAGCGGCAATTGCGCGATTTCCCAGACGAGATTGACGACAGTCAGGACGAGGACATAGGAGAGGGCAAATCGCAGTGGCCTGCGGGCCGGGTCGAGTTCTGTGATTTTTTTCCTTATTTGCGTCATGTCTCCCTCTCGCCAAGCGACGAAATTCCTGCAAACAGGCAATCTGGCGGTTCGGTACAGCCCGTGCAGTCAGCTGATTGCAAGGACGCTTGTCGATGCATACCAATTATTAGCAGTAGATTCATGAGGGGGTGTTGAAACTGCCGCGTACAGGGCAATACGTAATCCTCCCTAATCTTGCTATCTGAAAGGAGAGCGCCATGAACAAGGATCTCGACGCCCTCATCGCGGGGATCAAGGCCCTGCCGGCCGATCGCGACCTCAGCCATATCGAGCCCGAAGTCTGGGCCCGGGTCGATGCACGGGCCACGGGAACACAAAGGGGAGGCCTTTTCGGCGTTGCAACCAATGGCCAGGTTTCCGCCATGCCTGTGCTCTCCCGCAGCATTGCCGTTGCGCTTGCGGTCGGTCTCTTCGTCGGGGTGATCTCTGTTCCCAGAACTTCCGGACCGAACGAGCTTTCGGTGTTTTCGATTGAGGCGCCGTACGGGCCTTCCGGTTTATTGCGCTAGGAAAGCTTATGCGGCTTGAACACTGGATCATCGTTTCCTTTGTTGCGCTGTGCGCAGGCATGACCGGCGTTTTTCTTGCCGGAAACTGGTCCCCGGCGCCGGAGGTCCAGCGGGCTTCCAGTTTACATGACCTGATCCACAAGGACCTCGAGCTCTCCGACGCACAGGAGCAGCGCCTTGCAGTCATTGAACGCAAGTTCGCGGCGCGCAAGAAGGAGCTTGAAACAAGGTTGCGAGCGGCCAATCTCGCGCTCGCCGACGCGATCGAGACCGACAAGGCGAATTCCCCCGCTGTCCAGGCGGCGATTGATGATTTTCACGAGGCCATGGGGGAGCTGCAGAAGCTTACCATCGAGCATGTGTTCGAGATGCGCGAGATACTGGATGAGGAGCAGGCAAAGGCATTCGACAAGGAAATCGTTCGGGCACTGAAGGAGCAATAGACATAGTCGCGTGGCCCATAGTGAGCGAACAGACGCGGAACTTGCCATTGCGGCGGCGGGAGGCGAGGAGCGCGCCTTCACCGAGCTTATGCGCCGCTACAAGGAGCCGCTCTATCGCTACATTCACCGGTCCATGCGAGGGGATGAGGACGCGTATGACGTGCTCCAGGACGCATTCACGGCCGCCTGGCGGTCAATCGACCGCTATGATCCGTCACGCAAGTTTTCGACATGGATCTATCATATCGCCCTCAACAAGGTGCGCGATCACGGAAGGAAACGTGCGGTAAGGAGTTTCTTCTTCCAGGCCGCGCCGCTCGACGTTCCGGACCGTCCGGATATCGCGGACCACGGGACGGACATCCCGGGCGATTTTGAAATTCACGATGAGCTGAGACGCGTGTCCGCCATGATCGACGAATTGCCGGAGAAGCTGAGGGTGGCGTTCACTCTACAGGTCCTGCAGGACCTGCCGCAGATCGAGGTCGCAGATATTCTCGGCGTATCGGTCAAAACCGTCGAGACGCGCGTCTACCGGGCAAGAAAAATCCTCCAGGCGCAGGTCGAGTCCGCCGATCAGTGATCGCGCCGCCCAGGTAAGGGTGACGTCCGGGGGATCCGGCTGGACGCGAGATATAGTCCAAGCGCGGCCAGCATCGCACCAAGCGCGACATTTCCTCCGATGATTTCCCCGAAGAAGGCGGCGCCGGCGCTGACGCCGATCAGCGGTACCAGGAAGCTGAAGCTGGCCGCTTCTGAGACGTCCAGCGATTGCAGGACCTTCTGCCAGAGCCAGTAGGCCAGTGCGGTACCGGGAAGTGCCAGGACTGTCAGGGAGAGCGCGAAGCGTGCGGACCAGGTGATGGCGAGCGGGTCCGGGCCGAATGCTGCAAGCAGGGCCAGAGGCACGGCGCCAATCACGAGCTGCAATCCCATGGCCATGGATGCATCGACGCTGGCGGACACATTCTTGATCGCGATATTGCCTGCCGCCACACCGCCTGTGGCAATCATGACGAAGCCCATGCCGTTCAGGGCCTGGTCACCCCCTGCAGCAAGGATTTTCGGGGCAGCGACCAGGGAAACACCGACAGCCCCCAGAACGAGGCCCGTCCAGTTCACGAGGCGGGGGCGCTCCCCGAGAATCAGGAAGGCAAGCAGGGCCGTCACCATGGGCTGGAGGCTTTCGATCATGGTGGCCAGCCCCGGAGACACGAATTCGGAAGCGTGGAACATGCCGAAATAGCCAAGACTGGTCATGCTGAGCCCCGTCAGGCAGATCCACCCCCATTCCGCCGCGCTGGAAGGAAGGCGGCATTTCCGTGCACCGGCAATGGCAAGAAGGCCGCCTCCTGCAAGAAGGGCGCGCAAGGCGGCGAACGTCAGATGAGGCGCATCAGACAGGCCCATTGCAATAAACGGATAACAACCGGCCCAGAGGAGCATAACGAGGATGGCAAGCGCGTGCGGGCCGGTCATGGAACCCCTTGGTCGGTCAGGAAACATATTTGCAGTGCGCAAGGCTGTCTGCCTGAGGGGCGCACGCACATGCGACGTAATACGTTTCAGGAGCGCACATCCCCTTGCGTTCCCGAGGTTTGAAAAGGAGTTTACTCATGAAACCTGTCTGGATAGCGGTTGCAATGCTCGCCCTATCGCCCGTGGCACTGGCTCAGGGCGGTCACGATTCTCACGATCATGGCGACAAGCCCGCCGCCGAATCCGGTGCTGCTGGCGGAGCTTCCTGCATGACGGGCCATGAAGGCATGCCTGATTGCAAGGCCGGTATGGAGAGCCAGATGACCGGTGGCCAGATGATGACGCAAGGCGGCAACATGATGGATCACGGCGCCATGAAAATGGGCGGCGACGGCATGATGATGGACCATAACGGCATGAAAATGGACGGCGATGGCATGATGATGGGCCAGGATGGTACGAAGATGAACCAGATAGGCGCCGATGATTGCGATGCCAAGCATGAAGCAAAGGAACATGACCCCGCCGATCACTGTCCGAAGACTGAGGGTCAGGGGGGCGGTGACGGGACTCAATAGGCCCGGCCAACAGACCGCAATCTTGCGTCCGCTCCGGACCTCGTCCTCAATAGATGAGGCACCGTTTGGCGCAAAAACAGAGACAGCGGCAATGGTCCCACACATTGCCGTCAGGTCCTGTAATGTTCCCGTGCGTCCTTCCCCCCACGATCCCGGTGCATTGCAGGACCGTCCTCTCCGGGGCAAAGCATAACCGAGATCGGGATCGTGAAGACCTGAGGCCTGCCACCGCAAAGGGGTCTGCGGGCCGGATAAGGGAGTGGTCCGAATGACCGACGAGATGTCTGCAAGCGACGAGCGGCGGAACTTCATTTTTGTAGCGACCGGTGCTGTCGCGTTTGGTGGGGCCGCGATGGCGGCCTGGCCGCTGGTCGACCAGATGAACCCCGCCGGGGATACGCGAGCCTCCAGTTCCCTGGATGTCGATATTTCAAAGATAAGGGTCGGTAGCGAGCTGAGGGTCCTGATCGGCGGCAAGCCATTTTTCGTCCGGCACAGGACGGAAGTTGAAATCGCCGAAGCCCGTGCGGTCAATATTTCGCGGCTTCGCGACCCGGAGACCGACGAAGAGCGCCTGCGTCCCAATCAAGATGGGGGCCTCAATCCCGCCATTCTGATAACTTCTGGCGTCTGCACACATCTTGGCTGCGTTCCGCTTGGTCCCAATCAGGGAAATGTCGGAGACTATGGCGGATGGTATTGTCCCTGTCATGGGTCACATTATGATACGTCCGGCCGGATCCGGAAGGGACCGGCGCCTCTCAACCTTCCCGTTCCGGAATATATCTATCAAAACGGCAATATCGTCACGATTTCCATTTGATACGCCGTCCCTTCGTGAAAAGCATGAATTCGCGCCTGCCGTGATCAACACTTATTCGTGCCGGGCACGCTCGATGTCCTGCAGGTGTCCCCAGCGTGGCCAGAAGCGGGGTGTAACAGCCGCATAGGCGCTGTACATCTCTCCGAATTGCGCTTCGGCATCGCGTTCTTCCCTCAATGCCAGGCGGACATACATGAATACGAGAATGGGGAACATGATCAGGGTCAGGACGGTTGGCCACTGCAGGAGGAAACCGAACATGATCAGCACGAAGCCTGCATATTGCGGGTGCCGCATACGGGCATAGATACCTGTTTGCGCGAGTGTGCCAGAGCACAGCGCGCCGTGCAGGACAGGCCATGCGGCAGACAGGACGCTAAAGCCCAGAAATATGAGACCGAGGCTCGCCCAGTGGAATGGGCCGAAGTGCGGATTGCTCTTCCAGCCAAATATCATTTCCCAGAAATGTCCGGACTCGTGGGCGAACCAGTTGATGTCGGGAAATCTCGATTCAAGCCAGGGCGCGAGGAAGTAGATCGAAAGCGGGAAGCCGTACATTTCCGTAAACAGCGCGATGATGAAGGCACTGAAGGCGCCGAAAGAGGTCCAGTCCCTGGATCTCGACGGTTTGGCGAAACTGAAAGCGAAGATAATGAAGACCAAAGAGTTCAGGACGACGAGAAACCAGAGCCCGTATTCGGACTGTGCCATGGATGGGTTCATTGGCCGGGTCCTTCCTGGTTGTCCGATGGGGGCAGGAAACGATCTTCATGCCGGCCATGGCCGGCTCCGTGCCCGGCGTGTCCGCCATGCATGAACATATGCATCACGCCGCAGAAGAGCAGGAACCCCAGAAAGAAGACTGCGTTGGCCGGGATGTGCGCCCGGTGTTCATAGAGCAGGAAGACGGCGATCAGGCCGCCAAAGGCGATAATCGGCAACCAGAGGCGTCCGCCCCGGGGGTGATGGTTCCGAAATGATCTATTATCCTTCTGCATGGCGTTTCTCCTCTGCCATCAGGACTGCGCACTGGACGGCGTGCGGCCGGTTCGACGCGATATCGCCTGGAATAATTGGGTCATGTGCCTGCCCGCTGCCGGTTCAGTTTGAGGAGCTGGGCATTGACGGCGCAGATTACCGTGCTGGCGGACATGAACACGGCGCCGATTGCCGGGGTCAGGATCACGCCCCACGGGAAGAAAAGGCCTGCGGCTGCCGGAATGGCGAACGTATTGTATCCGGTTGCCCAGGCGAGGTTCTGCATCATTTTCCTATAGGTCGCCCGTGCAAGTTCGATGATGGCGACGACGTCTGCAGGACTTGAACGCACGAGAATGATGTCTGCCGTCTCGATGGCAACGTCTGTTCCGGCGCCGATTGCAATGCCGACATTTGCCTGAGCGAGGGCAGGGGCGTCGTTGACCCCATCACCCGTCATGGCCACGATCAGGCCACGCGACTGAACTTCCCGGACCTTTGCGGCTTTTTCTTCCGGCAGGACTTCGGCAATGACTTCGTCCAGCCCGATCTCGCGGCCAACCCATTCAGCCACCTGCCGGTTGTCCCCTGTCAGCATGATACATCTGATGCCCATGTCCCGAAGGTGCCGGATGGCCTCGCGGGATTCTACGCGAACGATATCGGCCAGCGCGATGGCCCCGGCGAGCCGGTCGTCAATCAGGACAAAGACGACGGTCTTTCCCTGCCGGCTCAGTTCCTCAAAGCGCGGGTCTTCCATGCCGATGCCCTGGTCACGCAGGTAGCCGGGACTGACGACTTTTACCTCGTGTCCTTTCACTTCGCCGGAGGCCCCCTTGCCGGGGATCGCCCGGAATTTTTCGACCGGCCAGGCCTGTTTTGAGTCGCGGACAATCCCCTGGGCGATCGGGTGCTCGGAATGCGCCTCGATCGAAGCGGCATAGGCGACGATTTCTTCTTCGGAATGGGTGGTATCGAAGACGAGCGTATCTGTGATTCCGAACTCGCCCCGGGTCAGTGTGCCTGTCTTGTCGAATATGATGGCATCTATGTTGCGGGCCTCCTCGAACGCCGTCCGGTCACGGATGAGCAGCCCATTGCCTGCCGCGATGGCCGTCGAGCGCGCAACGACCAGCGGCACAGCAAGGCCGAGCGCGTGCGGACAGGCAATCACCATGACCGTGACAGCGCGGGCCATGGCGAACCCGAAACCCTGTCCGGTAAAAAATGTCCAGAACAGGAAGGTCGACAGGCCTCCGCCGAGTGCGATGAAGGTGAGCCATTTCGCTGCCGAGTTGGCGAGGTCCTGTGTCCGGGACTTGCTGGCCTGGGCTTCCTTGACGAGCTTGATCACGCTCGACAGGAATGTCTCGTCTCCGGTCTTGTCGACCCGGATGGTCAGCGAGCCTTCTCCATTGATGGACCCGCCAATCACCCGGTCATCAATGCTCTTGGGTACAGGCTTCGATTCGCCCGTCAGCATGGATTCGTTCAGCGAAGAGTCGCCATGAACGATGATGCCGTCCGCCGGAACCTTTTCGCCCGGCTTGATCAGCAGCTGCTCGCCGCCGCGCAGTGTCGACACGGACACGTCCCTGACAGAGCCGTCGTCGGCGAGGAGGTGGGCTTCATCCGGCATGAGGCTGGCGAGCTTCTCGAGCGCGCGCCCGGCACCGAGAACCGATTTCATTTCGATCCAGTGCCCCAGCAGCATGACAGCGATCAGCGTGGCAAGTTCCCAGAAAAAGGTCTCGTCACTGCCGATCGCGACCATGCCGACTGAATAGGCATAAGCGGTGGTGATCGCGACCGAAATCAGGGTCATCATTCCGATCCCGCGCCCGGTTATTTCCTGCCAGAATCCTTTCAGGAAGGGCCAGCCGCCGATGAAGAAGACAAGGCTTGAGAGCGCGGCGAGAAGGATCCGGTCACCGGAAAAGCGCAAACTGTCCTGAAGACCGAGCCAGGTCTGTATCATCGGAGCCAGAGCCAGTATCGGCACGGTCAGGATCAGGACGATCCAGAACCTGCGGCGGTAATCAGCGATCATACCCTCGTGATTGTGACCCTCATGGGCATGCCCTGCGCCATTGTGAGCGTGATGGCTGTGAGGATTAACCGTTTCGGGAGAGGCGGCTGCCTGATGCGTGTGGGTCGAGTGGTCCATGATTCTGACTATTTTTCCGTAATGGGACAGGGTCGGCAGGCGCGGGTTGCAATCCTGCATCCTGGCTTGGTGCGTGTGGACATTTCTGGACCAATGATCATGGTCTTCCTTCGCTGCATGCGCTTTGTTTCCCCGCGCAGGGCGGTTGCCGGATTGCTTTTCAGAAATACGTGCCGGCGATGCTGACCCCTCAAAAGCTGATTGCCCGGACTTGTGGGCGGTTGCCAGCACCGGGAGGCGCATGATCGGTCCAGGCGCCGAGGCCCTACCTGTGCACCTTGCTGCCGGATCCCTGACAGGCGCACTGGAAGTATCCGTGTTCGAGGCAGGTATGGCAGGTCTGTTCAAGGCGTTCGCGCATAGCCCGGCGGGCCCGGTGCAGCTTCACCCGAAGGGCGGCTTCGCTGAGGCCGAGGTCTTCAGCGATGGCGGATCTTTCTTCTCCGATGAGATCTGCCCGCCAGATGAGGTCTGCATAGCCGGGACTGAGCGTCGGAAGCATCTTGTAGAGACAGGCACAGATCACGAAGTCCAGTTCCTCTTCGCCGAAGAGAAGCTCCGCATTGGCAGCATAGCTGGCCAGCAAATCGCTGGTACGTTTCCTGTCACGGAAATGGTCCGCGATTGTCGAGCGCAGAACCTGAGAGAGCCAGCCGCGCAAGCGGTCTTCATCCTTCAGGTCGGAAAAGCGCGTCAGGGCTTTCACATAGAAGTCCTGCAACACGTCCCTGGCATCTGCGTCATTGCCGATCTTCCGTTTCAGGAAGCGGTAAAGGTCCTGATGCGACTCGGTCAGAGCGGCTTCAACGGCCCGCCTGCGCTGCCTTGATGGCGCCTTGTCAGATGTCATCCCTTGGTTCCTTTCGCGGGATCGGCGGGCAGTCTGCATATTCATACGCATCCGGCCGGCATGCCCCTTATCGGGCGTCCGTGGCGCCCGCCCGACTGTAACGGTTGAGGGAGCGGGGCGTCTTCTCCGTATCAGTCAATAAGTTCCGCCTGGCGACCGGCAGGTGGACTCCAACGGAGATCTGGCATGGCACTCATAGGCGCGATCGCAAGAAACAGGCTGGAACGGGCGATCCGCAAGGGATGCCTCGAGGTCAGGTTTCCGGATGGAAAAACAGCGAGATACGGATCCTATCGCGTCCGACCGGTCCGGATCGCTATCGCCTCGAATGCCTGGCTTCGGCGGATCCTTCTGGATCCGGAACTGCAGGTCGGCGAGGCTTACATGGCAGGCGGCCTGACCATTGAATTCGGCGACCTTTACGACCTGCTGGATCTCTTCTGGGTGAACTTCCTGGCAGACGGACTTCCGGCAGCACGGTTGCCGGCGCTGTTCAGGAAGAGCGCCCGATTGATTGCGCAATTCAATCCGCAAGAGCGATCCGCGCGCAATGTAGCTCATCACTATGACATCGGGAATGATCTCTATCGCCTCTTCCTGGATGAGGACATGCAATATTCCTGCGCCTATTTCCCGGATGCTGAGGTCACGCTGGAGCAGGCCCAGGAACTCAAGAAAGAACATATCGCCCGCAAGCTTTGCCTCAGACCTGGCGACCGGGTGCTGGACATCGGTTGCGGCTGGGGCGGCCTGGCCCTGCATCTTTGCCGGTCGGAGGACGTTCGCGTGGAAGGCGTGACGCTTTCCTGCGAGCAATACGAGTTAGCTCGCAAGCGTGCAGCGGATCAAGGGCTCGGCGACCAGGCCACGTTCCGGATCGAGGATTACCGGTCTCTTACGGATGAGTATGACAGGATCGTCTCGGTGGGAATGTTCGAGCATGTCGGAGTGCCCCACTATCAGGAATATTTCAGACAGATTGCAGCGCGCCTGAGCCCGGACGGGGTTGCCCTTGTCCATACGATCGGCCGAGCGGGCAGGCCGGGTGCAACCAATCCCTGGATCGCAAGGCACATCTTTCCGGGCGGTTACATTCCGGCCCTGTCGGAGATCCTGCCGGCAATCGAGCAAGCGGGTCTGACGGTGCTCGACATCGAAGTCCTCCGCCTTCACTATGCCGAAACGCTGAAAGCCTGGCGGGCGCGCTTTCTGGCGCGCGCTGCTGAGGCCGAAGCCTTGCACGATGCGCGCTTTGTACGGATGTGGGAATTCTACCTGGTATGCAGCGAGCTTTCATTCCGGCACGGTGTCCACAATGTGTTTCAGCTCCAGCTCGGCAAGCGACAGGAGTCGGTTCCGCTGACGCGGGATTACCTGTATCAGCCAGATCCGATACCTGTTTCAAAGCGAACGAAATCCTGCCTGAATGAGGAAAGGCGCCACCAGAATGTCCGATGACGAACAGGACGCCAGGGGCGTGTCAAAAAAAGCCTACAAGCATGATCTCCGGGCGTTGCAAGTAGAGCTGGTCAAGATCCAGAGGCGGGCGATCCGGCACGGGCATCGTATCCTCATTCTTTTCGAAGGGCGCGATGCAGCCGGCAAGGATGGCGTCATCAAGCGGATTTCAGAGCATCTCAGCCCGCGGGATACGCGGGTTGTTGCCCTTGGCAAGCCCTCCGACCGGGACACGAGGAGCTGGTATTTCCAACGCTATGTGCCGCATCTGCCGGCCGATGGAGAGATCGCCTTGTTCAACCGCTCCTGGTACAACAGAGCGGGTGTGGAACGCGTGATGAAATTCGCGCGGAAGGCCGAGGTGGCTGCGTTTCTGGAGACGGTCGGCGCGTTCGAGCAGATGCTCGTCCATGACGGGATGCAAATCCTCAAATACTATCTCGACATAAGCCGGACCGAGCAGGAGACCCGGCTGGAAGACCGCGACCGGGACCCGCTCAAACAATGGAAGAAGAGTCCGATCGACGCGGTGGCCCTGCAAAAATGGGATGAATATACGAACGCGCGCGACGAGATGTTCCTGAAGACGGATTTCGAGCATGCGCCATGGTATGTGGTCCGTACAGATGACAAGCGTGCAGCAAGGCTGAACGTCCTCGGACATATTATCCGGTCCATCGACTGTCCGGAGACGGACAAGACAGTCGCTGCGGTCGACCCGGCCGTCGTGATCGATAATCCGGGACAGAGGCTCGACCGGCTGGCCCGGTAGTGCACCGCAAACGGATCAGGTCAGGATACTTCTTGCGATCAGAATGATGAGGCCCGCCAGTATGAGCCAGCTCGTCCAGTAGATCCCGTCCATCCACAAGGGGCGCGGAGAGCTCCTGCGAGTGATTCTCGCCAGCGCGATGACGGTCGCGGTCAGGGCGAGCAGGACGACCAGGAGCGCGATGTCCCTGAGATAGCTGGCGACACCCATGCCGAGTCCGAATGCGGCGACTGTGGACAATATCCCGAAGAAGGGCGGGGGAGGCCCCTTGCGGCCTTCCGGTGTATTCCGCGCAGGGGCGGGCGTGCGATCCGGACGTTCGTTCATCTGTTCCCTCATTGCTCGATGACCCTTTCGGCAAGGCCAGGCCTGGTCGCCCCGGTACGTGCCAGGTCAACAGACGGGAATGATGCCGAGACGTTACACGCCTGCATGAAATTCACCGGCTTGGAGTTTCTATTGAGGGCGCGCGCGGTCAGGGCCGTATCAGCAGGCAACGCCAGACATTCACCTGGAAGCCGGGGGTGTGCATGGAAAACACAGCCAGCCTGCCATCCTCGCATGTTCCGATTGAGGCGGTTGCGCGCCCGGGTCCGGGAACACACAGGCGGCAGTTTCATGCTGCAGGAACCTCATCCCTGTTTCGGCAAGGAGGACGCATGAACCGCTATCACTCAAGGACGAGAGGATGAGCCAGAAAGCCCGGCAAATCCGTCACCTGGTGATCTATGCCGCCCTTGGCGGGATCATCGGTGTTCTGGTCCTGCATCCGGTAAACTCGCTCGTGGTCTGGATGGAGTATGCTTCCCTGTTTTCAGGCAGGTATTCCGGGTTCGGCCAGTTCGCCTGGGAACGTGTCAGCGGCGCGCCCTTGCTCCACCTCATGGCCATGAATGTCATTTTTGCTGCCCTGGGCGCAATTATGGGGCTCGTATTTTCGGTGCTGACCCTTGCGCTTTCACGGCAGGCGCGCACGACCGAAGCTTTGCTGGAAGACCTTCAGATGGCTCTGCCCGGTGTGATTGCCGGAGGCGAGAACGAACGGACGGAATTCAAGTCGACCTTGCGCTGGGATATCCGGGAATCGCGAACGAACAGAAGCCTCGAGCAGGTGATCGCCAAAACCATTGCGGGCTTCATGAATCATGAAGGCGGACGTTTGCTCATAGGTGTTGCGGATGACGGCGAACTTCTCGGGATTGATCCGGATCTGAATACACTTCGGAACCCTACGGCGGATGAATTCGAACGTGCCCTGATCGGGATCGTCAGGACCTATCTCGGCAGCGCTGTCTGTCCACTCGTGCGCAGCAGGTTTCTGACGATCGACGGAAAGACGATCTGCTGGGTTCTGGTTGAGCGTTCGGACACGCCGGTCTTCCTGCTTCTGTCGGATACATCGAAATATTTCGTCCGTCTGGGTAATTCAACGCGGGAGCTCAATGCAGCCGAGGCGCACGATCACATTTTACGGCGCAGACATTAAGTCAGCCCCCAGGGGGAGCTGAATGAAACCTTGTCTGCGGCGTGATTGCGACAGGGATCGCTGTACTCGCGTCGCCGACCGCCGGGCGGTGCGTTCAATTGGCCAGCCTGCAATCTGCCGGAACGCTAACCCAGCCCATGCTGGCACCAGACACAAGTGCAGTTCTCGTGATCGCAGCTCGGATCGTTCAGCGCTTTGCCGAGCCGCCATCTTGCGACGGGATAGACAAGCTGTGTCAGGAGGGAGGGCCTGTAGAGCGATCCGAGTTTGCGCCCGGCGTCTGTCCTGCTGAGCCGGTTCAGGGCCCAGCGGCGCAGGCGCTCGTTTGCCAGTTCGTACAGGCAGCGATTGGAGATACCTGTTCGCAGCATGGGCCGAAGGTCGCGGCGCCAGAGCGTCTCATAAGCAGCGCCCGTGAGGATGCTTTGAGCGGCGAGTTGTCCGGAGCGAAGGGCATATCCCATGCCGAATCCGGCCAACGCGTCCTGGAATCCGGCTTGCTCGCCAATAACGGGGCGCTTGCCCTGCATCGCGGTGCGCGGAACCCTTATATTGCCGAACCCGCCAAACGGGCGGGCATTGCGCATATAAGGCCGGTGGCTTCGGCAAAGAACGCTGCCGTTCGCGCAACATATTCAGCCTGCTGCTTGAACCCGCTAAACATGCAACTGGCGAGCGTGCCGCGACCCTGATGTATCAGGAGATAGGCGTATCCGCCGGGTGCGAGGGAATTGTTGAGCGCAATGTAGTTGCCATCCGGGCAATCGGTTTCGAAAACATAGCCGGCAGCGATGACATCGGCGCGCCGCGGTCCGATCGCAAGCACGTCCTGGCCGCCAGCATCCGTGACCCGGTCGCCAAACCGGACATCCACACCCGCCATCAGGGCCTGTTGCAACAGTCCATGATCAAGACAGCCCGGCTCGCTTCCGCGCCGAACCAGATAGTAAAGCGGGCGGGCGCTTCGAATGGGATAGGCCGTTGCCTGGGCGTCGAATGCTACACCTTCATGAACTGCGTGGGTGCTGAAATTCCGTTCAATCCCTGTCTGCGCGAACCAGTCGATCGCGTCCTCGCTGCGACTCCAGTTTTCGAGCCCCTGGAAGTCCCCGTGGAAGCGATGGCCGACAGAATTGTGCCACTCCCGGACGATTACCTGCCGGCCCGCCCGGGCAAGGATGATCGCGCAGGTCAGGCCGGCAATCCCGGCCCCGGCCATGATCACAGGTGGGTCTTCCACGGCCGGTCCCTTGTCTACGATACCGGATGGAGTGCGGGAGGCCATGGCCGGGACCCGTCTCCCTTGAACATCATCCAGACCAGGTAGGCCGACATGACGGCGCCGCCGAAGCAGAACACCGACACATAGGCGTAGGAGAAGAAGGTATACGTCGTAATCAGGACACCGAGCGCAAGCAGACCGAAGATCCGGACACCGCGGATGGACGAGATCAGAAGCGGCAGGATGACGACGGAAATATAGACAACATAAGTGAATTCGCGCCGCCCG
Source organism: Hyphomonas sp. (assembly GCA_002700305.1). GTDB lineage: Bacteria > Pseudomonadota > Alphaproteobacteria > Caulobacterales > Hyphomonadaceae > Hyphomonas. The sequence continues at coordinate 17,344 of PACZ01000049.1, forward strand.
ACAAAATCCAGAAGTTCGGTGCCTTCATAAACGATCACATGTGGCAGGAAGCGGGTGTGGAGCCAGCCATCATGTGCGAAGTAGGGCACATATTGCAATGCTCCGAGCATTGCGCCGACAATGACAAAGATGAGGAACAAGGGCTTCCGGCGCGGCGGCTCCAGTGTGAACGTCGACACGGGAATCCAGACAGGCCAGGCGAGCCAGGAAAAGAACATGTAGACGAGTGAGGCGTTCAGGATAAGGTCCGTGTTCTGGCCAGCGTCGGCAACCCAGACCACCCCTTCAGCCAATTGCTGAATACCAAAGAGGAGCGGCAAGGTTGCAAGCGGAAGATAATGGCGGTCCGTGCGCCACGCCTGACGCATACTGACCATGCCTGCGGGAATCAGGCCGGCTGCGGCGACGAAACTGACTTCTGGTGACAGGCACATATCCAACTCTTCCTTACAACTCTTCGCGAACTGCGATCCACATCGTCATTGACAAAAGCCGTTACTCGAAATTCGACTGTATCTGCCATCAGCGCCTACGGTGATTGCTGTACGCCCGGGGAGTGAACGGATACTTGATCGTCCTCACGACAACGAGGCATCCTGAAACCTGTGCAAGCCTGATACGATCCGGCGGCAATTGCGGCCCCAGACGGAAAGACCGGGCTGCGACCATTTTTTCCTTATCCGTGGTCAGGGCGGATGAAATCCCGGATATCATCTGGCGCCATCCTTGCCCTGATGGCTCATGAACAGGAACAGGTAGGCGGCCGAGCAACTGATCAGTAGAAAGCCGTTCAAAGCCTCTACGCCGGCTACCAGCCGAAGGTGACCGGTTGGGACGATGTCGCCAAGACCGAGTGAGGTATAGCTGACGAGTGAAAAATAGAACACATCCATCGCGCGCAAGGGCTTGAGTTCGGCAAAGCTGCCAAGGTGCAGCGCCAGTCCAGCCCCATAGGTGGCCGCATAAAGTGCAACGACTGAAAGATGTGCAATTCCCGAGATACAGAGCACGAGCACGAGCCTGCCGCCAGGAAAAAGCATTATGCGGTCAGCATGCCGGATGAAGCGGGACATGATCCAGTAGTGAAGGGCGCCGGACAGGATAAATGTTGCGGCCGTAAGAAAGATGGCCAACATCATGGGGAGAATACACCATAAAGGCAGGCTGGCTTAATGGGCATGCGAACTTTCATGACCTGATACTTCCTTGTTGCGGACCTTGCCAAGATAGAGAGCCTCCAGGGCAAAGATCGCCGTCATGGATCCGATGGCAATGAGGATAATCGCGGGATCACTTGTCGCCTTTATAAAGATGAAAGCGCCGAGCGCTGCCGCATCGAACAGGATTGCCGAGACAAGGATCCAGGCCCGCGCACCAACATCCGCGCGCAGATGGCGCAACACGCCAAAGTGAATAATAATGTCCATGACAAGATAATAGATCGCCCCAAGTGATGCGATCCGGCCGAGGTCGAAGAAGGCGGCAAGAATGGCCGCGATAACAACGGTGTAGACCAGCATGTGTTTCTGAATCCCGCCCGGCATGCCGAAGTGCCTGTGAGGAATGAGTTTCATGTCGGTCAGCATTGCCAGCATGCGGGAAACCGCGAACACGCTGGCGAGCAGGCCCGATGCCGTCGCGATAATTGCGATAATCACGGTGAAACCCACCCCGAGATCACCAAAGGCGGGACGTGAGGCTTCGGCGAGCGAGAAATCTTTTGCGGCGACGATTTCTTCCAGCGTCAGCGACGACCCCACAGCAAAGGCGACGGACATATAGACGACAAGACAAATCGCCAGAGACCACATGATGGCGCGTCCGACATTCCTGCCGGGGTTCCTGACTTCCGCACCGCTATTGGTTATTGTCGTAAATCCCTTGAAGGCAAGGACCGCCAGTGCGACACCGGCGAGGAAGCCGGCGGGACCGGTCCCGTCTTCCGTCGCAGAGCTCGCGGCTTCGAAGGAAAATCCAGACGCCCAGAGGGCGGCACCGGAAAATATCAGTATGCCGCCAACCTTCAGGACGGCTGCAATCTTCGAGACGCCGCCAATGATCCTATTTCCGGCAATATTGACGAGAAATGCAAACGCGATCAACCCGACGGCAAGGACCGGGACGAGCGTGTCCGTATTTTCGATGTCGAGCAATTGCAGCGAATAGGCGCCGAAGGTCCGGGCGACAAGGCTTTCATTGATGATCATCGACATCGTCATGAGGAGCGCGCTGGCGGCCGCGACCGTTGTAGGCCCGTAGGCCTTCTGCAGGATCATGGCGATGCCGCCGGACGAGGGATATTTGTCCGACATCTTGATATAAGTGTAAGCGCTGAACCCGCTGATGACCGCCGCAAGGAGGAAGGCGAGCGGAAAGGCCGGACCCGAATACTGGGCGACCTGTCCGGTCAGGGCAAATATGCCTGCGCCGATCATCACACCGGTGCCCATGGCAACGGTTCCGGCCAGGCTGAGCGACCCTTCCTTATAAGTCTCCGGTGTCATGGCTCGCTGGTCTCGCTGGCCGGGAATCGTCCGACATAGCTCGAATAGGTGCGGGTAGTTCCGCTTCCGAACAGAATAACATCATAGGCATCTGGAGGGCCCTGCATTTCCATGCCGGGAGAGCCCAGAGGCATACCGGGAACCGACAGGCCAGCTGCATCGGGGCGCTCTGACATCAGGCGCCTGATGTCCGCAGCCGGCACATGTCCTTCGATCGCATATCCGGCAATTTCCGCCGTATGGCAGGAGGCAAGCCGGTCCGGCACGCTCAGCGACGCGCGGACGGGGGCGAGATCTTCCCGCTCGATTACACGCACTTCGAATCCGTCCCGCTGGAGATGTTTGACCCAGGCTGTGCAGCAGCCGCACCAGGGTGTCTTGTAGACGGTCATCGTTTCGGCCCTGGCGGTCCCGGAGCTAATGGCCAGCCATGCCAGTCCCGAAATCAGCGCAACCAGCGTGGCGCCCAACAGGCCCCCCATCCATTTTTTCATGACGTCATCCTTTCAAACCCTCTCTTGGCGCAACACTACAGTGTTCCCAAAGAAAATCGAGGCGGCGGCGAATGGCCACGCTCTGTTTTTCGAACCGGGAAGCAATACGGGTGTCGTATCTTTCCGGTCTCCGCAGTTGTTCTCAGCCGGAACGCACATTGCCGCGATTGAAATAATTGTAGAGCGGGACAAAAACCAGCGCGATATACCAGCCATAGAGATAGGATTCGATCAGTCCAAGGAAGAAACCCGGAACGGAAATAAAGGAAAATCCGGGCAGCAGGGATTCCCATGCAGCATGCATGTGAAGGCTTGCAGGTGTGACGAGGCCCCAGGCAATACATAGGGTAAATGTCATGGTCAGGAATATGGATAGGGCATGCCCCAATGGTTTGATTTTCATGGCTGTCTCCTTCTCTTTCTTTGGAACACCTGTGGCATTCCTTCCATGACGTGTGGCCCTCGTCCCGTTCCCAATGGGAGTTTTCCGGGGTCAGCTCTTGTGATACGGCAGGTTGCCCCGAGTTGAGTTCCTGTCAGTGTGCATGGCTTTCATCCAGGGGGCTGGAAGACCAATGGATATGCGTGATTTTCCAACCGTCCTCATTCCGCATGAGAACCATGGTTTCCATGGACCGGAGGTGGACGGCCTCACCCTTGTATGTACCGTTCATCTCCGATTGCGAAATGACGGTCGCCATGTCGCCTGCCTGGAAGACTTTCCGGTCCTGTAGCTGAACATTCATCATGGTCATGAAGGACATGTCGGATTTCATGTGATGGCCGGCATATTCCTCGAAGGACAGCTCGGCCTGTCCGCCCTCCGCGATGACCGCGTCCGGTGCCATCATGGCGCGTAAGCCATCTTCATCACCTGACCGCAAGGCGGCCGAGAAGGCATCGGCCACGAATTCGGGCGTGCCGGTCTGGGCTGCCCCGGACACCCTCCCGGCATCTGCCTCATGATTGCTGCCGGGACCGTCCATGCGGCCGCCTTCCGCCATCTCGTCATGGTGCCCGTCGTCCATCTCGTCATCGGAGTGCTCATGGCCTGGCGCAGACGCCATTTCATCATGCCCGGCAGCGATGGCCGCCTCATCTGTCTTGCCACCATGATGATGATCGTGACCTTGGCCTGTGACCTCGGGCAGACTCCTCACGCCAAGTCCATATCCGTAAACGATCTTCCCGCCCCACCAGGCTGTCGCGGTCAGCGCGAGGGCGGCGGCAGAAAGTGCGCCGACAAACAGGACCGACGCAGATTTTGCGCGGGTTCGCCAGCGCCATACCGCAAGGAGCAGAATGGCCGATCCCGACGGCACCGCCCAGTTGCGGTGTGTCGTCATGGCAATGTGCGACGGCTCATCATGATCGACCGAATAATAGGCCTGGAAGCCCGCGGCGATGGTCACCACGATCGAAGCGGCCGCAAAAGCCAGCAACCAGTCTGCCGCGGGCCGCAAGGATTGGGTCCAGCGGCCGGAAGGGAACACGCGACACAGGAGGTAGGATGCGGCGGCCGTCATGCTGAGGGCGTAGGCAAAATGGACCAGGATGGGGTGAATATTCGGTTCTATGAGGCCGTCCAAGAAGGGCTCCTGTCTTGTTGCCGGGTCGTCAGGGCATTCGGCATGCGGCCGGCAACCCATTCATTCTGGCAGGTGATACGCGCCGGATGCACATGTCCCTCGAAACCGGCTCACCCGGCATCATCGAGCTCGCGTTTGCGACTTTCGAACTCGTCCTGGTCGATCTCGCCCCTGGCGTAACGGCGTTTGAGAATTTCAAGCGGTGTTTCCGGATCAGACGGGGGATCGCGCCTCCGGCCTGGGAGCGAGCGAAGCAGGAGACCGGCAAAAAGAATGATTCCGCCCCAGACGATGAGGCCGCCGACACCGCCAGGCATCCAGTGATTCATGTTTGCCATCCGATCCTCCGGTCAGCTTCAGAACCAAGTGCGGATACCGCCCACCACGACCACCTGGTCCGGGTCTCCGCCAGCTACTCTGGTATAGTCTCGGGAACCGCCAAATTCAGATTGCCACTCGACGCCTACATAAGGCGCCAGTTCCCGGACGAATTCATATCGTAACCTCAGGCCTGCATCGATCGAATTCAGGCCCGAGCCGGTCTCGCGTTCGGCAATGTCCTGCGCGGAGAAGTTCGCCTCGATGCGGGGCTGCAGAATCAGACGCTGCGTCAGCAGAAACTCGTATTCTGCTTCGAAGCGGGCTGTCAGGTCACCTTTTTCACTGAGAAAAGCCGAGGCATCGATCTCGAACCAGTAGGGTGCCAATCCTTGGAGCGCCAGTACGCCATGGGTCAGGCCATGGGGTTCGAAATCATGCCGCACGCCGGCTTGAAGGTTCCAATAGGGAGAGATTGCGCGGGAATACAGCGCCTGGAGCTCGGCGTCTTCGGTACCGTCGCCATTCAGGGAAGTACGTCCCTCGGACTTTATCCAGAGCTTGTTGATATCATCGCCCCAACTGGCCTGGCCGTTCCAGTACAGGGATTCCGATTCGTCAGAAAACTGCGCTTCGAGCTGGTTGAACAGAACATAAAAGGAATTCTGTGCGCCGCCTCCGGCCTGAACCGCCCTGCGGGCATCAGCCATTGTTTCCTTTCCGAAATAGGCGTCGGCCTGTGACCAGGGCTTTTCAGAAGAAGACGGCGGCTGATCATCATGTGCTTGCGCTGATGCGCTTGTCGTAACGGCGATTGCGGCGAGCGCTGCGAACATCACCTTGCGCATCACTTCATCTCCTCAGGCTTGTCATGGCCCATGGCGGAGTGGTCCATCATATCGTGATCCATCGGCATTTCGTGCTGCATAGGCATGTCATGCCCCATCATGTCATGGTCCATTGGCATCTTGTCCGTGGACGGCAGGACGGATACGACCTGCATCATGCCGGCATGCATGTGGTAGAGCAGGTGGCAGTGAAAGGCCCAGTCGCCGACATGTTCTGCCGAAACGTCAACGCTCAGCTTTTCTGCGGGTTTGACGACCACGGTATGCTTGCGCGGCTTATGATCTCCTCCTCCGTTGACGAGGTCGAAGAACATCCCATGGAGATGGATCGGGTGTGGCATCATTGTATCGTTGATGAGGGTCAATCGGACACGTTCGCCTTCGCGAAACCGGATGGACTGCGTGACTTCTGAAAACTTCACGCCGTCGAATGACCACATATAGCGTTCCATATTGGAGGTGAGGTGTATGACGACTTCTCTCTGCGGTGATCGGGAGTCGGGATTCGGCTCGAGGCTGCGAAGCTGAGAATAGGTCAGTGTACGGTGCGGCTGATCGGATAATCCAATGCCCGGCTCATCAAGCCGGCTTGAGGGCATGGCCGCAATGTTTGCAACGCCAGGTCCCTTTTTGAGAGGCGCTTCAACACTCGCCAGTTGCGTTGGAGGGCCGTGCGGATCCGGGCCCATACCCGTACGTGGCATATCCCCATGTGTCATGTGATCCATGCTCGACATACCAGACATGTCGGACATGGTGGGCCTGTTTTCCATATCGCTCATGCCGGCCATGCTCTTATGGCTCATGCCCATGTCCTTCATCGTCAGTGATGGGACAGGCCGCAGGTCTGGAATCGCCGCACGCAGGCCGGGTCGAGGGCCGAGGGTGGCGACGGCTTGACCAGAACGGTCAATTGACTCGGCGACGAAGGCGTAGGTCTGATCATCTTCAGGAGCAACGATAACATCATAAGTCTCTGCGACGCCCATCTGGAACTCGTCCGTCTCGATTGGCTGAATATTCAGACCGTCGGATTGCACAACGGTCATTGGAAGACCCGGAATGCGCACATTGAAGAGCGACATGGCTGATGCATTGATAATCCGCAGTCTGACGCGCTCGCCGGGCTGGAACACCATATTGAAATTCTCAGCGGTGGAATGACCGTTTATGAGATAGGTGTAGGTCGGTGCCCCAACGTCTGCGAGATCGCGCGGGGACATGCGCATTTTGCCCCACATGGCGCGGTCTTCCAGTGTGTCACTGAGCCCGTTATTGGCGGCATCCCTCAAAAAGTCGGGAAGGGTCCTGCGCTGGAAGTTCAGGCTTTCGGCATTATTCTTGAGCTTTGCATAAATCCGGTGCGGGTCTGTGAAGGACCAGTCACTGAGCACCAGAACGTATTCCCGGTCGTAGGCGATGGGATCCCTCTCTGACGGTTCGATGATGATCGGGCCATAATGCCCTAGTTGTTCCTGCAGGCCGGAATGGGAATGATACCAGTACGTGCCATTCTGTCGGACCGGAAACTGGTAGCGGAATGTCTTGCCAGGTTTTATGCCTGGAAACGTAACACCCGGTACACCATCCATCTGGAACGGGACAAGCAGGCCGTGCCAATGAACAGACGTGTCTTCCTGAAGCTTGTTGGTGACATTCAACGTCACCGTCTCGCCTTCGCGAAAGCGAAGCAGCGGACCCGGCAGCTGTCCATTGATGCCGACGGCCTTTCCGGTCTTACCGTTGATGCGTACCGGAAACTCTGCAATCTCCAGATCGAAGGCGGTACCTGAGGCCGAAGTAATTCCCAGGTTTCCGTCACTGGAGGAGCGGGCCCAGGCTGGAAGCATACCAGCTACCCCGAGAGCAGCGCCTGCTCCCAGCGTGTAGTGCAGCAGATGTCGTCTTGAAAGCATATCGGTATCCAACAATTCGTGTTGGCTACTGTTACGCATTCGCGCAGCAAGACCCTCAGGTCTGACTCAGTTCGGCTCATTGCCGGAGGACTCTTCGTCGTCGGGGACCAGTGCCTCGATTACTTCGCGAGCGCTGACGCGCCTTATGGCAACAATCTCGGGAACATCTTCATTCGAGTAATCGAAAATGAACTCGACCGGGTCGCCAGGTGCAAATCCGCTGACATCGACATGGTGCGCGACGGAAAAGTTCATCTGCATGATCGGCCAGCCGGTTTCGTTGACCGGAGTGTGAGTGATCTCGATGGTTCGGTTTGCGGAATCCAGCGAAAGGATCGACCCAAAGGCTGGTGCGACCCTCGGGCCGAGCGCGGCTCCGAGTGCATCCGGATCTGCGATCTCTTCCTGTGAAACGGGTGAGGCTGGCGCACAGGACACAAGACCCAGAGGAGCAAGTGCCAGTGATCCGGCGAAAACTGCATATCTGATCATACGGACTTCCCCCTTTGCTTCATCCGGCAATCCTGATCGGTCCGGACCAGAGTGCGATTGAGCTGAGTTCAATACGCACCGCATCCTTCTCTCCCTCATAGCGTCAATCGCCGGGGATTTCCACTTGAGCATTGGCTGGGGCCGGAGAAGCCGGAAAAGGAGCTATTGGCGTGCCGCTGCCCGGCATGTGCGTTTGCTTCTCTGAGTTTCCCACCATTTGCCATCGATAGAACTACTTTTCTAGCTGGAACAGGAAAGGGTTCCGTGGCCAAAGGGCTACTGTCTTGTATGCCATTGAAATAATGGAGGAACAGTTGGAGCGGGTGAGGGGAATCGGATCCTCGTCGCTAGCTCGGCAATTGTGCAGAGGCAATAGACTGGTTGGGGGACTCCATTCTTATTGCGCCAGGCAATCGTAAGAAATCCCCGCTCACCCGCGCGCGACCCCTGTTGCAGGATTAAGTATTATCAGGACTGCCCCTTGATGAATGGCTTTCGGATCAGCCCATAGGGCGAGGCATTCGGTTCGTCGGCAAAGTAAACGGAATATGTTTCTATCGGCTGCTCGTCCCTTGTGCGGGTGATCTGAGTGAGTAATTCAAAATGTTCAAATCCGGAGCGAACATCATCAAGAAACTGACAGGAGTCTCTGCAGATATAGAGAACGGGGAGAGCGAAGGCGTCGCCTGGAGGCGGGGGTTCGTTCGCCCATCTCAATCGTTCATTGATCTGGGTAACCGGAGTTTTTGAAGGCAGGTAAAATCGTAGCCAGCTGTTGGTCGTATAGTCGCTGGTGATAATTCTGGCTGCACCATTTTGTGCCGTGATAGAGGCAATGTCTTTTCCAATGTCATGCCAACCATATGCAAGTTCCCGTGTTACGGGATCCTTGCGTCCGAGCGGGATCGGGCCAAACAGGGCTTGAACATATACGAGTGAAGCAAGGCCCGCTCCGACTGGCAACATGAGGCGCCTTGACCAGTTCGTCCACGGTGCCTTCAGCGATCCGGTTCGGGCAGCTTGAATGCTCATTGTGGCTGCCAGAACAAACGGCGGATACATCACTTCGGGCCAATTTCCTTCGACTCGTTCATGCAAGGAGTGCCAAGCAAAATATACAAAAGTTGGTGCGACAAGCGAGAGGATCAGTACTCTTGTGCTTGCCGGAATTCGGACGAGTCCCGGGATTTTCCTGAAGGCCAGAATGCCGAGTATGAATACCGGCGGCGTCAGAAAAGCAGCCTGGGAACCGATATAGTCGTCAAGATATTTCAAGGAGAATTGGTGAGTGTTTGTCCGGCCGGATTGGTACACAAACGAAATCCATTCATGATTCCAGTTCCAAATGACAACCGGCGCAAACAACAGGATGGAAACAACCGCACCTGAAATTGAATACGGGTTGAAGAGCCAACGGCGCCGTTGGGGGGTAATCACCACCCAGAGGACAATACCGCAGGCAAGAAATATGGTTGTGTATTTCGACAACATTCCCAATCCGACAAAGACACCTGCGCCTAGCCACCAGAACCCGTTGCCGGATTTTTCGATTTGAGCGAGACAGTAGAGTGTGAATGCGCTGGTTGCGATCACGGCTGCGTCGGATGTTGCAATAAAGGACCCGACCGAAACGGCAACTGTAAGGTTGAAAATGAGCGCTGCTGTGGCGCCTGCATGTTCGTCTTCGAATAGTAGCTTTCCAGTTTGCCAGACGGCCCAAGTGGCCGGAAGGCTCAAGATCAATGGCAGCAAGCGGACACCGAGTGGGGAATCTCCAAGCAGAAAAGTCCCGATCCGGATTAGAAGAGGGTTCATCACGGGGTGGTCTACAAATCCCCAGCCGAGATGTTTGGAGTAACTCCAGTAGAGCGCTTCGTCGCCTGAAAGAGGCAGGACCGCTGCGCAAATGAGACGCACAATGAAAGATAACAGAATGCCACCGATGACCAGTTTGACGTAAATCGGGGTGCGGCCAGGCGGGGAGCCATGATCAAAGGTCATGAATTTTCCTTTTGTATTCCGGGTCTCGCTGTTCCTGTTCCACGCGCAGGAAAGTCTTCGGCCGGAACACCCAGAGGGTGTTGATTAGATAGTTTGCTATAGGGACGAGGACCCAGCCAATCACCAGGCCCACCCAGAATGGCAGGTCTGATTTGTCGACCAGACGCATACTGATCGTAACGATCAAGAAGCTTGCAAAGGTTATAAGGATAAAGCGAAACAGGTGCGTGCTGTTGTGGGGCACATCCGGATAGGTTATTCGGGCATGAACCAGAAAGGAAACAGGTGCCGTAGTCAGCGATGCGAAGATGGTCGCTGTTGTCGGGTCTGAAATGAGGTCGCTCATCACAAGGAAAGCCACCTGGACAGAGTAGAAGGCTGTCACGCCAATACCCGCCGCGAGGTAGCGAAGCGGACGTTCAAACCGAACGGGAAGCCACTGGAGGTTGCTGGCCATCAGCAGCCTCCAGCAACGAGCCTGCGCTGGCGAGATGCGTCAGGCGAGGAAAGTTGCAGGGATAACCAGGCCCACAAGAAAAGGCGATGGTCCTTGTTGTCTTGCCTGTGTTCACGCCATGCCCGTCCGGGATAGTCCAGGCATACGCCTTCAAAAGGCGCAAGGGGTGGAGTGGTCGGAATGACACGCAACCAGGATGAAATCGGCATCCCAAATCCTTTTTTGGGCCGTCGGAATACGGCTTCAGGAAGGAGCGGCTGCATTGCCTTTCTCAGAAGGTACTTTCGGGTGCCATTGCGCAATTTGTATCGGTGCGGCAAGCGGCTGCAAAACTGGACGAGCTCATTGTCAAGAAAGATGGAGCGGGATTCCAGTGACGATCTCATCGATGCGCGATCCGCCTTGGCCAGAATCCCTTCCTGCAGATAGAAGCGCGTATAGAACTCAAGCGTGCGGTCGATGACGTTCCCGGCAGAACTTGCTTCCCAAACTTCCAGTGCTTCGGAGTATAGTTCTTCGGGCGCAATTGGCGCTTCGAACAGTTCCTGCATTTCAGCGGGATCTACCGGTGAAAGCCAAACCGGGTTCCACAATGAGGGGGGGTAGCTCAGGCCTCTCAGAGTTCTCTTGATACGGAAGTCAAGACTCATGTTGCGATCAGACCGGGGGAGGTAGTCGGCGCACCGACGAACAAGATGGTGGAGGGGCGCTGGAACAAGCCCGCGATAGAAACGTGAGGGGGACAGAGCCAGGAACGGATCATATCCGGCGAAGAGTTCATCTCCTCCATCTCCAGACAACGCGACCTTGACGTGTTTGCTGGCGAATCGCGCGAGCAAACTCGTTGGCACAATGGATGGATCACTCATTGGCTCGTCGAGGCCGGCGAGAATGTCGCAAATGCCTGCTCTGGCAGAATCCAGGTCAAGCGCTTCGGTCCGGTGAAGGGAGCGGAAATAGTCTGCAGTGCTGCGGGCGGCGTCAGATTCATCGAATGAGGGTTCCTGAAAGCCGAGCGTAAAAGTCTGGAACCGCCTCTCTGGAGAGACCTGCGCGGCGCAGGCAAGCGCTGTAGCAGAATCGATCCCGCCGCTCAGAAAAATGCCGACCGGAACGTCTCCCATCAGTCGCCGCCTCACGGACGCAACAAGAAGTTCGCGAAGCTCTTCGGCAAGGTCGTCTTCATCCCGTGCCTGAATGGCCGGGTCAGGCTCGATGCGGAACTCCCAGTAAGTGATCTGACGGGTGTTACCCGAAGCGAGATCGTACAAGAGGGCCGTGCCACCGGGTAATTTGTAGCAGTTATCGTATATGGTTCCAGGGGCCGGGACATACCCATATGCGAAATACTTTTGAAGCTTCCGGAAACTGAGGTTTGGCTCGATATGCGAATGCGCAAGCAGGCTGGTCAGCTCACTAGCAAATGCAAACAGTCCTTTGATGCGCGCGTAGTAGAGGGGTTTCTCTCCAAACCGGTCGCGCGCAAGGAATAATTTCTTGCGTTCCAGATCGTAGATGCAGAATGCAAACATGCCATTGAGACGAATGAGCATGCTTTCACCCCATTCGATATAGGCGCGGAGCAAGACCTCAGTATCGGAATGATCTGTATGAAATGCGTGGCCGAGTTGAACCAGCTCTGACCTGAGTTCTGCATGATTGTAGATCTCTCCGTTAAAGACGATGCATGTCTTGCTATCCTGGGTCCACATCGGCTGGGCGCCGCCTGCGATATCCACGATTGCAAGACGCTGATGACCGAGATGAACCGCATGACGGGGATCGACGAAGTGGCCATGTCCGTCAGGACCGCGATGTGCAATGGCTGCCATCATGGCGGCAAGATCGTCGGCATCGCCGCGACCAACAAATCCCGAAATACCGCACATCAGGCAGAAGGCGGACCGGACATATGCTCCCGGACAGCATAGGGGTGTCGTCCGTGAGCCTCAAAATAGGTTCTCATTACCATTTCTGCGAGAAGCCCCATGAGAATCGAAATGCAGCCGATCAGTACGAGCATCGCTGACAGGAGTGGCAGCGGGGTCTGGATCAGGGACGTGCCTGCAAAGAATTTGAGACCGATCGCTAACGTCAGAGTTATGAATGCAGCGGCGATAGTGGATAGCCCGAAACCACCGAAAACATAGATCGGTTTGACCAGATAGCTTTGCAGGAATTTGACAACAATCAAATCAAGGACGACTTTGAAAATTCTGTTCAATCCGTATTTTGAATACCCGAATTTCCGGGGATGGTGCTTTACGGGAACTTCAACGACCCGTGCTCCCATCCAGCTCGCATAAATGGGAATGAACCGGTGCATCTCTCCGTAAAGCCGCACCCCGGTCATGACATCTCGGCGATAGGCCTTCAGGGTGCAGCCATAGTCGTTCAGCTTCACGCCCGATATTCTTGAAATGAGGGTATTGGCAATCCTGCTCGGCAGGTTTCGGGTCAGCCGCGCATCTTTTCGGTCAGATCGCCAGCCTGAAACGACATCGTAGCCTTCATTGATCTTTGAGACCAGCAGAGGAATATCGGAGGGGTCATTCTGGAGGTCGGCATCCAGTGTTACGATAACGTCTCCTTCGGCATGATCGAAACCGGCCATCAAGGCAGCCGTCTGGCCGAAGTTTCTCCTGAAATCGATAATGCGGATATGGGTGTTGCGGGATGCAATTTCCTGCAAGACATGCAGGGAATTGTCCCTGCTTCCGTCATTTACGGCGATGATCTCATAGTCACACTGCATGCCATCGAGTACAGGCAGGAGTTGATCGAACAGAGAAGAAAGGCTTTCGGCTTCATTATAGATCGGCAGGACAATGCTGAGATCAGGCGGCTTTGACTTGCCGTTTTCGTGATTCAGCTCGGCAAGTGAATGAGCAGGTTTTTCCGGGGTTTTCAGCATCGGGAAACTCGTGTGGCAAATTTTGAGTGCGCGGCAGTGTGAGGAAGATGAGGCACGGAAAAGCTCTAACCGCCGGGGTCGCATGCGGACCGATCCAGCCGAAAGGCGACCAGGGCGACGGGCGAGCCTTTGGAATAGTTTTCAGCATAGACCGGCGCCGACTCCCTGACGCAGAATTTGCCGGACCTGGCGGCCTGTTCGAGAGCCGAAATGGCGGGAGCGGCTGATGACGATTCGAGATTTACAAGGACATAGGATGGATCTGCTGGAGCCGCCTGGCCTGTATCGAGTGCTTTCATCGGGTCGAAGTGAATGTTTGTGCCGAGAGTGAAAACAAGACTTGGCTCGGACAGTCCGAAGATCTGAAGATTACTTCCCTTGTCCTGCAGCAGGCATGGCTTGTCGTCTGCAACGGGTGATGCGCAGACAGACGCCAGCGCCTCCTGGGCTGCGCGGCTTGATTGTAGCCAGGCCTGAGCGGGCAGAAACTCGAAGCGTACGTGCCACCCAATCGAAAGGCTCGTTGCGATTGCGAACGTGATTGCCCATTTCAGTCGCTTTAGGCCTATGGCGGCGAGCGTTGCGATCAGGCAAGCCAGGCCGAACCACAATAGGAAAGCGGGCGTGTGTGTGTCGGGCACCCAGGATGAAATTACCGATTGGGATGTCGCCGTCTTGAAATCGTTTGCCGCATCAACCATGAGCCACTCTGCGGCTGGCGTGGAAGTTGCGGCCAAGATGGCCAAGGCTGCAATGACGAAAACTGCGGCTCCTGTCCAAAGCCAGGGACCAGGCTTCGGCTTTGCGGCAAGCTGATCCGCGCCCCAGCCACAAATCAGTCCCAACGCCGGATACGCCGGCAGGACGTAGTGGGCGAGCTTGGTTGGAAGAAGCTCAAAGACGACCCAGATCGGAATGGCCCAGGCAAGCAGGAAAATCAGACCCTGCAGATCTGTTTCGTTGGGGGTCGTCCCGGCATTCCGGAAATTGCGGACGAGGAGCGGTATTGACGGAATGAGTAGCAAGGTCGCTGGGAAAAACATGATGGGGAGATTCAGCAGATGAAAGCCGGGGATGCCGCCATGACCTTCGGACTCGCCTGACATTTTGCTGAACAGGTCTCCACCAACTGAATCCTGCAGGAAGCTGCCCTGGGTGGCGTGCTGCACCGCAATCAGCCAGGGGATGAGGAGGGTGGCGAGGAACAGTGGGCCGGCCCAATATCGCAGAGGCCGCATCCAGGACCTGTGCTTACGATCCATGAAATACATCACCGCCAAAGAAAGTCCGGCCATGAGTGGCGTCACTGGACCTTTGACGAGAACGCCAAGTCCCATAGCGACCCAGAAGAGAAAGGCCATGCGCTTCGGGTGGCCTTGCTGTCGATAAAGCGCAGCAAGTGCGGTCATGGCCAATGTTGTTGCAAGGACCAGAACACCATCGGTTTTTGCTATGTGAGCCTCGGTTGTCGCGAGAATGCTTGACCCGAACAGTGCAGCTCCCGTCAGTGCCGCACTGCGGGAAAGCAGGATCGTTCCGCACCAATAGGTTACGAGCGAGGCAAGGGAGACAGCGATCCATGACGGAATTCGATACGACCAGATCTGATCAGTCTCGCCAGGGGAAAGAACGCTGGTAGCGGTTGCCTGCAACCAGTAGATTCCGGCGGGCTTCTTGTTCCGGTCCTCCTGCTGGAACCTGATATTCAGGTAGTTTCCGGATTCCAGCATTTGCCTGGATGCCTGGGCAAAGCGGCTTTCATCACGGTCCAGTGCGGGGAGTTTGAAGACACCGGGCGCAGCTGCGATGAGCGTGATTGCGAATACGGCAAGCCAGACCGTCATCCGGGACAGACGCGCCTTGTCCTCTCCCCGAGGTGTTACCTGCGCAGGCGCGAATCTGGCGGTTTCCTCCTTGCCCGAGGTCAAATTTTCGGCCCTCTTTTCCAGCGAGCAGGCTTGCCCTTTCTCTCAAGACGTCGAGGATCGCGTTTCGCCTCATCTAGGGCGGTGCCATGGAACAGGATCCGTCGGTCAGGTGCCGAATTGGGTCTGCTCGGTGAGCAGTCATAAGCAAACCTATCGTATTCAGACGAGCCTGGATGGGAGGTCTTGGTCATGGTCGGAGAAGGGCCCGAAAATTGACGGCGAATTCGAGTGGAAGGCGCTCAGGGCGTGCTGCCACCGTGCCTTAAAGCCTGAAGTCGGGGATGCGGGCTATCCAACATGTGTTCGAATTGCAGACCGGCAGCGAGATCGACCGAAGCGCCCGAAGAAACAGCGAAAATCAATGTTCATCGAACATTTGTTAGGTCGTTCATCGCGTCAGTTTTTCCGTTAGGGACACAAGAAGGACTGACCGGTAGTGAGCGCATTCCTGACTGAAACATCCTTGAGCAACCAGCAGAATCGCGAAGGTTGGAAAGGTCTGCGGTTTTCAGTTCCTTGGCACGCGACCGGAACGTATTCAGATGTGACGACAGTTGAATCGGGCGCGAGCGAGGCGTTGGTCAGCCTTTGCCCGCAGCCGACTCGAGCTCATCTACCAAGTCAAGTTCGTGAGCAACCGCACTTTCTGCCAGCTCCTGGTTGAAGTCTGCGATCGCAGTCCCCAAGGCATCAAGATTGATGCTGAACTTGTCGGCGAGTTCACCGTCCTGGATGTGAGGGGCGACTTCGAGCCATTGGCTGCTTGCGAAGTCAAAGGCTCCGGATATATCGTTCCATCTCACGGGATCGCATTTGAGATTGGCGTGAATCCTGAAACCTGCATAGTCGAGCATGCTGATGGCTTTCGAAACGTCTGATGCATCCGAGATTTCGATGACGCGCCTGTAGCCTTCGACGGCGCTGAAAGCCACATCTGGACGACTGTCTGTTTCGATCGAATTGCGGATCTTGAGGATGAGTGTGTCAATCTCAGAAGCAGTCACCTCGGGGACTGCCCCTCTGACTTCATCAAAAGACAGTCGGGTGCGATCGGCCAGCAGAAGGAGATCAGCTGGTTGATCGTCGAAGGCTCGTTCAGTCAGCATTTCGAAAAGTTCGGCAACGGGTTGCATCGTATCCCATAATGGTGAGACCGTTGGCTTGTGAGCCGTGTCAGCGTTCGCGCTGTTTTCAGCTGCCGGTGTTGTCGCTACCGCTCTCGGTATTGTCGTTTTATCGGCTTCATCAAAAAGCGGCGTAAAGACAACAAGAGCGATTGCGCTTAGGGCAGTGAGGGTAAACACAATCAGAATTGTAAGTCGCGTCCCGCGCATTTTCTCTACTCCAATCTCACGCTTTGCATGCGCAGTGTTTGAAATTCGTCCAAGCAACAGCCGTCACGGCGCTGTGACGTATCTCACCCAAAGCAACGCTGCGTCGCCAAAATGGCTGCATTGGGCCCGTGATTGGCGCGTTCCACATTGTTCCTTATGCCGGACGTAGAGCAGAATTGAGCTGTTCAGCGAACTCGCCTGGTGGCAATTTGGCAGATCGCGAGGGATGGACGAGGAAGTAATCCCTCCAGCGCCGTTTCGCGTCGAGTTCATCTACACGGATAAGTTCGGAATCATCGTCGCTCAGGCGCCAGCAGGCATATCCAAGATTGAGGAAATATTTCAGTACACCATCCGGTTCCTGATGAAAATTCTGTTTCAGGGAGAATGGATGAATCTCAATCAGGAAAGTTGGAAAGAACCGCTCAATCGTTTTCTTCCCTCCTGCGATCATGAGGCACTCTGCGCCTTCTATATCGCAGCGGATGAAATCCAGCTTGTCGAGGTCGAATCTTGAAACGATTGAGTCGAGGCAGATGACCGGCGTCTGTTGGCGATCGAATTCTGTATCGTTGGCCATCGCAAGGATTTCTTCCGAGCCGCGTGCGGTCTCTCCGATCACGGCATAGGCACGCCCCAGATGCCCGGATTTTTTACGTGGAACATTGAGATACGTTTCTCCGTCCTCTTCCCCTATCGCGTAATTGTGGGGTGAGACATTTTCGATCCTGTGCCACTTGAGGAGTCGGCACATAATCGCAAATGAGTATCGTGATGGTTCGAACGCGTAGATTTTCCCGACGGGTCCGACTATGTGCGATAAATAGTAGGAATGCCGGCCGTCGCTGGCGCCAAGATGCAAGCACGTGTCACCGGGATTGCAGAGCTGCTCCATATACGGCGTTTCAGGCTCAAATTTTCGGCCGGACAAATTGCGCCGATACATGCGCCAGGTCGTGTAGAGGTTACGCGTATGTTCCAGAAGGCCGTTTGTCATGGAATACCTGTGTTCAATGACTTGAGAGATGCAGGTGCCCAGGAGCAGGACACCCAGCGTATGTGAGAAGACCTAAGAAGACTGTAAGACCAGGTCCACCTGACACTTGTAAGATAGGTGGCGATCATGCGGGTGCGCGGTTGCAATCGGTGGGAGTTCTTGAGGAATCTCTGTTCCAAAGTTGAAGCATGACAATTGAGCGGCTCTGTACGCAGGCTGCAGCGCGAAGGGGGGCACCTCTGGTCAAGCGATGACAAAGCGCTCCGGTACCGCAAAACCGATCCTGTTACGAAACTGTCCGCAGAAAAATGTGAGCACGGGGGGAATGGCAGAAAGTTTATTTTTCCAGGTAGAGTTCTGCGACGGGTGTTCCCCTGTCTATAAGCGCATCGATCTGGGCTCGCTGTTCAATGGCCAGCCAGACACCGTGGAATTCAACATCGACGAGGCGCCAGGCGCCGTCTGACTCTATCATTCGCCAACGCATCGTCATTGGGGCCCGGGTGGGTGTGCTTACGCGCGTCGACACGATGCAGTCATGCGCGTTGCGGTCGACTGAATTCAGGATCGATATTTCAGCGTTTTCGACTTCTTCAGCGCGGGTGGAAATGACGTTAAGGAGATAATCGCGAAATCTCGTCGAGAAGGCGTCCAGTATTTCGTCGTCGAGAGCGGTCGCGTGGCGACCAAGAACGAAGCGGGACGTTCGCGCAATGTCGATATCGGCAACAATCGCATCGGCAAGAGAAGAGCCATGAAGTTGTTGGACGTGCGCAATCAATTCGCGGACATTCTTCTCAGCTCCTTCATCGGCAGCAGCAGTCAATGCAAGGCCGGAGCAGGCGATTGCGCTCACGAAGAAGAGGGACAGGCGAGGCTTCATGAGTTGTCTCCGCTTGGAGTAAAAAGGAGTATATCTGGCAGCGGGTCTGTCTTCGCCGAGGCAGCATCGAACCTCCATCCGACAATTGTCGGGAATGAGATTTCCAGCTTACTTTTTGGCGAGCATCCGACACATGTGCGGCGGCAAAGCACCTATTCTAGGTCTGCATTCACCAGCTCGCGAGCCGCTGGGACATCAACAGGCGTCAGCATGGCATCAAGAAAGTATGCGACGAACTCGGAGCGATTTGGCAGGCGTGATTTTTCGTAAATTGAACTTGCCTGTTGGCGAACAGTTGCGCTCGACGATCCTCGAAGGCGGGCGATTTCCTTGTGCGAAAACCCCTTTAACATCAGCAATGCGACGTCGCTTTCCGCGTCAGACAGGTTCCACTGGGATAGTTGCGAGACAATGGTGTGGTTTGGATCTTTGGCCACTGACTGCATTTCCCGACGTGCGGTTCCTTGAACTGCAGCTGCCTGCGAGACCCTGTCAGAGAGTCTTCTGTGTTGTTTGCGGAGTGACTGTGTTTCGGACGCGATCACCGCCATAGTCACCATGGCGCCTGCTATAAGACCGTTTTCCAGCAGCTCCGTTCCCATATCCAGCGGTGTGAGCGGCTCGGGCGAAGTCAGCATTTCCACGACGGTCAGAGACAAAAAGGCCGCAGCACCAATAAGGACAACAAGCGTTATGGGACGGAAAGGGGACCACCCTATCGTAGTTTTAGGAAATGAATCCGATCGGTGTGCCGGGTTCATTGTTTGCTCTCCTCGGAAGGCTTTCTGGTTCAGCTTCCAGCGGCGCCATGCTGTCGTGAAACCGGTTTCAGCATGAGGGACTGGAGAAGAACCGCATCGTTGATCCTTCAAATCGAAGAAGCATTGGCTGTGCTCTTTCCGCAACATACTTATCTGTATAGTGTTCGAAAATGGCCGGCAGGAAAGGTCAGGCCATCGATCCGAGAAGGTTATCGGCGCTTGAGGCACTTGGTCTGGTCGACAAGTTTCTACGAAAGACCTGATCACTGCCGGGTGAGACAAATGGCATGAAATTCGGATACTGGCGCGAATTGCTCTTGCTGCGCTCGCTCAGTAGTGCGCCTGAGGCGTCAGTTCGGGTGACAGGCCGGCAGCGACCATCAAATGGTTGATCGCGATTCCCCAGCAGACGATTTCGGGCTCGACAATTGTCACGGCCGCTGCGAAGGAGCGGCGGGTTGCAGGATTAGAGCGTCAAGGAAATAGGCCACAAATTCCGACCGATTCGGACAACCGGATTTGTGATAGACCGCGCTGGCTTGTTGTCGCACTGTCGCATCTGACGAAGAGCGCAGGCGTCCGATTTCTTTGTGCGAAAAGCCCTTGAGCATTAGCCGGGCAACTTCCTGTTCGGCGTCTGAAAGGCCCCAGTCCGCAAACTGTCGTTCGATGGCGCGATTGAGATCACCTACAGTACTCTCAGCGATGGCTCGCCAATGTCCGCTTTCGGACTCGACACTCGACAGTCTGCTTG
This sequence comes from Hyphomonas sp., assembly GCA_002700305.1. Taxonomy (GTDB): domain Bacteria; phylum Pseudomonadota; class Alphaproteobacteria; order Caulobacterales; family Hyphomonadaceae; genus Hyphomonas. The sequence goes on from PACZ01000049.1 coordinate 37,534, forward strand.
TCAGAAGCCTGTGCTCGCGGCGCAGCAATCTCGTCTCGGACGCTATAAAAGCCATCAGGACCATGGTTCCGGCCAGGAGCGCATTCTCCAGAAGCTCAAGTCCGATGTCGATGTACGACAAGTGCTCATCGGCGCTGATGAACTCCACAACCGTCAAAAACATGAAGAGCAGCGCGCCGAGCGACACGAGCAGCGTAAACGGACTCAACGAGATCCGTGAGTGATCGGATTTGTCTGCTGTGTTTCGCTCAGGACTCACATTCATGTCGGCTCGCTAAAACTCGGGCCACGGCGGGAGGGAGCATTGGTGTTGCCAGGCACATCGATGCAGCCTTCAGCATTCTTCATGTCGATACGAGCGAGCAACATACAAATTTGTAAAACTGGAGGGTATCCTGCAAGAATGGAAGATATCGAAGTCTGAGCAGGGGCGGAACAAGCTCGCTTCTGCTGCTATAGGGCGGCCAGGTCCGATGAAGCGGAGAGCATCAAATCCAGGATTTGGTCTGGTTCAGAAATCGCGCAACAAGCCAGCACAGGATTGCCCAGGCTGTGCCGAAACCCCATCCGGCGATCACATCGCTTGGCCAGTGGACACCAAGAAATACGCGGCTGCAGCCAATTAGAACAGTCAGCAATAGTGCGCTCGATACGATGAATAGTCTGGCACGCCGGTGGCCTTGCGCGTCTGCGAGCAACAGACCGATCGTGAGATATGCGAGCGCCGAGCCCGCTGCATGACCGCTTGGAAAGCTCGGGCTTGTGGCATGGGTGAGGTGCTCCACGAGATCGGGCCTCGGACGGTCAAATCCTGCTTTCAGGGCAGAAACAAGTCCCGTTCCGGACGCAACAGAAAAGACGAGGAACACCGCGGATCGGTACTTGCGTTCAAGAAGGAGATAGAGACTGGAGAGAGTCATCAGGAGAGTGAGGACTGCGAATCCGCCAAGCGCTGTGATGTCTGACATGGCGTTTGCGAGCCATGTTGGACCAATCGGGTCGGCCGGGTCCGAACGGTTCCGGAGCGCGAGAAGAAGCCATGTGTCGAGACCATGTTTTTCTCCCTCCATGACGTCTTCTGCAATCGCGCCGAAAACCAGCAATCCACTGATCGCGATGCCGAACGCCATCAACGTCTTGAGTTCGATCGGCGATTGCCGGAGACGGCCGATCAGTTCGATTGGTCCCAGACCCCTCACGCTACGGCTCTCGACCTGTATGTCAGGGCGGTATGAACCAGCGGCGCTGCGATCAGCACAAGAGGTGCACCGACAATGAGTCCGGAGATAATTGCGGTTGCCATGGGCGCGAGCAGGGCGGATCCTTGTCCGAGTTTGAGCGCGAGCGGCGACAAAGCCAATATAGCAATCAGCGCTGACATCATGATCGGTCTGAGGCGTGCCTTGCCGGCTTCGATTCGTGTCTCGTGGCTTGCCTCATCGCCGTCAATCTCTGCAAAATAGAATACACCCAGCTCAGCAATAATGCCGATGACCATGGTCAATCCCATCATGGCAGAGATATTGAGTTCCGTGCCTGTCAGCACCAGACCTGTCAGGACGCCTGCAACCGACAAGCCAACCACAGCAAGAATCGATGCGGCTTGGGCAAGACTGCGAAACAGGAACACAAGCAGCAGACCAGAGAGCAGGAAGGCCGCTGCGAATACGGTCATAAGGTCCGTAAAGGACTTCTGTTGTTCTGCGTAAAGACCACCGAATTCGTAACGTACGCCGGCTGGCAAAGTCAGGGATCCGATCGATTTGCGGACATCGACCATCGCGGAGCCCATATCCCTTCCTTCAAGGCGGCCGGTGACGGCGGTCATCGGTTGCAGGTTTTCGCGGCTGGATTGGGCCTGGCCCGAAACAATTTCGACATTTGCGATCCGCTCCAGCGGAACGAGATGTCCGTCAGGCGCACGCAGCATTAGATCTTCTATTTGCGGGACGCGTTGGCGCAGGTTTTCCGGCGACCAGAGACGAATATTCAGGCTGCGTTGGCCGTCGAGGATCGTGCCGGCGGAACGTCCTCCGACGAGGGTTTCAAGCTGGGTGCTGACGCTGGCCGGATCCAGTTTTTCTATGGCGAGTGAAGCCGGCTCCAATGTTACCACGAGAGCGTCTCCGGCTGTGCGGTCAGATTTCTGAACTTCGACAACACCACGGACATTTTCGAGCGCTGCCTGAGCCTGATCCGCTGCGGCGGCCAGCGAGGCAGGATCGTTGCCAAAGAGTTTGACTTCAATTGGCTGGGGGACGGCCGTAAGGTCTCCGATAAGATCGCCCATCAGCTGGATGGTTTCGATCTGCAGACCCGGGACTGTTTCGTCGACGCGCTGGCGCACTTCGGACATGACGTCCTCAATGGACCGCCTCGGAAACGGTTTCAGTCGAACAAACATATCGCCTTCATTGGCTTCGGTGAGGCCGCCGCCGAGCTGGACTCCCGTTCGCCTCGAATAACTTGCAACATCCGGAATGGAACGGATGATATCCTCGACTTGAGTCACCAGACGGTCAGTTTCAGTCAGGGAAAGCCCCGGTGGGGCGACATAGTCGAGCACGAAGCCGCCTTCATCCATCTGGGGCATAAAGCCGGAGGCGATCCGGTTGGAAGAGAAGGCACCGGCACTCAGGGCGAGAACCACCAGGACCATTGTGGAGATGCGCGCGTGCCGAAGCAGCGGGGTCATGAGCGCCCCATAAGCACTGGCCAATGCCCTCAGCCACCCCCCGGCATGCTCGGCACGTTCGGCATCAGACGCGCGGGTCAGGGAGCGTGCCAGGACGGGAACGACACTCATGGCGAAAACCATGGAAAATAGCAGGCTGGCTGCCATGGTCACCGCAAGCGCTTTGAAGAACCCTCCCGTCACGCCGGAAAGGAATGCAAGGGGGGTGAAGACGATGATCGTTGCAAGGGAGGATCCGATCAGGGGACGGATCATTTCGGCTGCTGCTTCGAGAACAGTCTTGGTTCCTTCTGCAAGGCGACGGGCAATATGTTCGAGCATCACGACAATATCATCGACAATCAGGCCGACGGCGGCGGCCATGCCGCCGAGCGTCATGATGTTGAGGCTCTGGCCGAGAGCCATGAGTAAAAGCGCAGTTGAGGCAAGAACTGAGGGCAACAAGACGCCGACAACCAGGACGAGCCTGAGGCTACGAAGAAAAAACAGAAGAACCAGCCCTGCGAGGACCGTTCCAATCAGGATAGCGTCCCGCACACTTCCGGCCGCCGAGACGACCAGATCGGATTGGTCATAGTAGGGTGTAATTCTCAGGTCTTTTGGAAAGGCGGGGCGTTCCCGTGCCAGTGTGTCCTTGACTGCAGAGGTGAGTGCGAGAGAATTTGCGTCCGGTGCTTGACGGATATTCACAAGAACGGCTGAACGCCCATCAGCGGTCACGCGTGTCCAGTCCGGCGCGACGGCGAGTTGAACATCCGCGACGTCGGCAACGTCAATAGCGCCGCCACCAGGAAGGCTTTTGAGGACAATCGCACCAATATCTTCTGTGCCAGTGAGCTGGTCATCGACGATTGTGAGGTAAAGTCGCGACCGATCCTCGAGCCGGCCCGACGCCGAAACTATATTTGAAGCGCTGATTGCTGTTTCGAGGTCCGACACTGAAAGGCCACGCGCCTGAAGGCGCGCCGGATCAGCAAGGACTTCGTACTCGGCGTCGCGTCCACCCAGAACGGCAACTTCAACAACACCATCAAGCGAAGCCAGTAGGGGCCGCAGCGTGTACTGGGCGAAAGTCTTCAATTCGACCTGAGACAGCGTATCAGATGTCAGAGAATAGCCCATGACCGGAAAAATGGTCGGGTCCATCCGTCGGACGTTGAAGTAGAAGCCCGGGGGCAGGGAAGGCCCGAGGCGGGCCAGTTCGGATTCTGACTGCAGCGCAGCGGTGACGATGTCGGCGCCCCAATCGAATGTCACCGACACCTCCGCAGATCCACGGCTCGTCTGGGAGCGGATGTTCCTGACCCCGGGAACAGCTCGCAGTGCATCTTCAACGGGACGTGTGACGGTGGCCTCCATCTGGTCGACGGGCCTGTCGCCTGCTTCAAGCGAAACGGCGAGTCTCGGAAACTGGATTGTTGGAAACAGGCTGACAGGCAGATGGGTCAAAGCAAATGCACCGCCTGCTGTCAGAAGCAGGAAGGCTGCCAGAATAAAGCGAGCCTGCTGATTTAGCCACCGGCTCATTTGCTTTCCCCGGTTTGGGCTTGCGTACTTGTCACGTCTGCAGACGTGTCGAGCTTCATACCGTCGGAAAGAATTGCAGCGCCTTCGGTTACAATCAGGTCGCCCTCGGCAAGACCTGAGATGATCTCTGTCAACTGGCCACTAGTCGCACCGCTCTCGACACGGCGCCGCGCGGCCGTGCCGCCATCATCGACGAAGACATAGTCGCCTTGCTCGTCGGAGAAAATCGCCTTGCGAGGCGCCAGAATTATGTTCCGCCGGATCTCGGCTGCCGCAGTTGCCCGAATAGCTTCTCCGGGAAGAAATCCGACGCCGGGGGGGATCGGAACGCGGATCGAAGCCATACGTGTCTGGGGGTCGATGCGAAGATCAACTGCGGCAATCAACGCATCGGCAATGTGAGTCCCGCCATCAAGCCCTTCAATATGAACCTGTCCGCCCGTCGTCAGGCGTGTTGCATCTTCAAGTTCGAGGTTGATACGAGCCTGGATGGCGTCTGGTTCGGAAAGTCGGATCAGTCCACTGCCTGCAGGAAGAACATCGCCAACAGACACCAGAATTGCGTCGACAATGCCGCTATCCGGTGCGCCCACATTACTTATTGCGCCGGCTGTACGAATGAGCGTCTCGGCCTGCGCGGCCAGATCGTTCGCTGTATTCTGCGCGCGTTCGACGTCTGCGTCACTTGCAAGACCATCGGCACGAAGGCGCTTCTGGCGGGCGAGTTCGGCTTGTGCGGCGTCGGCGTCTGCACGTGCTTTCGAAAGCCCGAGGCCCGACGCCGACGAAGGCGTCAGACGGATGAGATCTGCCCCGCGATCAACGCGTGAACCGGGTTGTACAAGAATATCGGTTACACGGGCCTCGATTTCCGTGGTCAGGACGCGTTGAAGTGCCGGATCAAACTCGACTGTACCATATCCTGTGACACTGATAGGCAGGTCCCCACGCTGGGCTTTGACGGTAACCACACGGGCGACAGGTTCCGGAACAGGTGGTTCGGCAGGCTTTGAGCAAGCGGTTGCCATCAATAAGAAGGCGATGGAAAATACGGCAGGAAGTATTTGTTTCATTAGAATGTATCCAAAGGGCGGCCGGTTGCTGTTTCTAGCGCAATCGCGGCTTCCGCTGCCGCAAGTGAAAGCGTGTCAGCCAGAATTTCCTTGTCGAGCGCTGTGAGTCGTGTCGCGGCTGCGGAAGTATCGGAAATGTCACCACGGTTCGCAGCCGCCGCGGCACGATCGGCCTGGTCCGATATTCCTGCCAGGTCCCGGGCTACGTCTGAGTACTGACGATTTGCGATTTCGTGCGCAGTCAGGGCAGCCCCAATGTCAGCGCGAACGGTTTCGCAGCGGGCGCGATACTGCGTCTCAAGGACGGTCCGACTGGCCTTGGCAATAGCAAGTTCTCCGCGCGCCCGGTTCCAGACAGGTAATGTAAATGTCACGGCTGGCCCGAGGGTCCGGATGCTGCCTGTATCGCGACCGGCATTCAGTGAAATGGATGGCAGTGGGAAGCGTGAGGCATCAGCCACCGAAATACCTGCATTCGATGCGCGCAGACCATCGCGAAGGCCTTGGAGATCTGAGCGATATTCAAGTGCCGCCTCGAAGAGTTTATTGCCAGACCAGTCCTTGCCGCTCATGGAGGCGGGAGGCTCGACGGCGACGAATTCACCCGGAGCAATGCCGAGCAGGCGATTCAGATCGAGCCGTGCCGAGGCCAACTGGTTTTCCGCCGAGCGGTCACGATCGGACGCATCGGCAGCGGCAAGTCTCCTTGCATCCACTTCAATGGCGGCTATGTCACCTCGGGATGCGGCTGCGATGGCGCGCCGGAGATCTGAATCTGCAAGACTGCGATATTCTGCTGTCTTGAGTTTAATCGTGTCGAGCCAGGCAATCCGGGTCGCCAGGAGTTTTGCATTCTGCCGCGTCAACCATTCCGCCCAAAGTATATCTTTGCGGATGCCAGATGCCTGTGCTTCGGCCGCTTCGATCCGGCCTGGCCGCGTGGAGAGGGCCGCGAGGTCCAGACCGAGTGAAGCAGCAAGTGCCGTGACTTCATGTGCGCCGTTCAGCGGAAAATCAGCGCCCAGGCTGATAGCAGGATCTGGAAGCAGACCGGCTGCGAAGACCTGAGCATCCGCCAAACCCGCTTCCGTACGCATCGCAACCAGATCAGGATTGTTTAAGACGGCCATGTCGGCGAGGGTGCCCGTCTTGAGCGGTGATAACAGATCGATACCTGATCCTTCTTCTGTCGTCTGGGCAAGAGACCGGCCGGTCAATGAAATATCAGGCACAACATAGGGAGTTGGATGTGCTACGCAGGCGGCAGCCATGAGCATGATCGGTGCGGCAATGACGCGTTTCATTGATGTCCCCCAATTTCCTTAAGTGCGAATTCGAACTTCGGAAAGCGCACGGTGATTCGCAGACCGGGTCTGGCATCGCCAAAAACCATTTCGGCATTGTGCAGCCTGGCGATTGCGTTCGAAAGTGAGAGCCCAAGGCCGCTTCCGCCTGAGGTTCTCGATTTTTCAAGCCTGTAAAAGCGGCCGACGACCCGATCATACTCTTCAGCAGGGATGCCGGGGCCGTCGTCTGTCACTGCCATCGTAACTGTTTCGCCATCACGATCAATATTGATACTAATCCGTGCGCCCTTGCCAGCATGCCGGATAGCGTTCTCGATGAGATTTGCAAAGAGCTGCGTCAGAAGCTCACGATCACCAAAAACCAATTTGGAATCACGTCCCGCGGGTTCGACAAGTGTGAGTGATTGCCCGGAGTCTTCGGCGACCGCCTCATAGGCATCCCTGAGGCTGGATGCAATTTCATCGAGTGACAGAGCCTGAAAGCGCGCCCGCCGCGCACCAGCTTCAATCTGGGAGATCCGGAGGAGCGCGTCGAAGGTGCGCGTTATCCGTTTGGCTTCGTCGAGAGAGGCGCTCGCCTTTTCCTCCAATTCGGGCGTGTCAGTCAGACCGTCGCGCAGGGTCTCAAGTTGAATCGTCAGTCGATTGATGGGGGTCCGTAAATCATGCGCAATGTCGACGCTGACTTGGCGAATGGCTTCAACCGTCGTGGCGAGCCGCTCGAGGGCAGCATTTATCTTTGTCGACAAACGCGAGAGATCGTCGCTGTCGCCGCTCGTAGCGATGCGAGAATCGAGATCGCCGTCAGCTACCGCGCGAAGGGTCAGGTCTATGGTGTCTATGCGCATCTGAGCACGCCGGGCGAGCAGCAAGGCAATCAGACCAGCAAATATTGCAGACAGGAGGGTCGCCGTAACAAAGACCGCCAGGACCGTTTCACTGATAGCGTCACTTTCCTCATAACTTTGGCCGACGATCATGTGGAGCGCGCCGATGGGAATGAGGGTCAGGTAATATGTATCAGCATCATCCCGGCCGATCTGGCCACCGCGATAATCTCCTGTCGCCAGAGCGCCCGGCGATGTCAGGTGTTGACCAGCGATGTACGTTCCGTCCCTGGTTCCCAGCCAGAGGATCTGATCTTCAGGATCGACAGTTTTGGAACGCGAATTCAGAGCGGCGATCAGCCCTTCCTCATCCGAGCGCTCATATATATCCTGCAGTTCCAGCGCCATCAGGCGAGTACCCGACTGGATCCGCGACTCAAGGTCTCTGCTCACGAGATGATAGGCAATCGCACCGGCAGCCAGATAGACTGCAAAAACGATTGCCAGCACGATTGCGGCAAGCCGTACATGCGAGCTTCGAAGGAGATCATTCCGGTGCACGAAGGGTGTACCCGACATTCTTGATTGTGTGCAGGAGCGGTATGGTGAATGGCTTGTCGATCTTTGACCGCAGACGACTGATATGGGTCTCAACGACAGTCGTCTGAGGATCGAAATGGAAATCCCAGACCTGTTCCAGAAGCATTGTCCTGGAAAGGACCCTGCCTTCAGCCCGCATGAAATATTCGAGGAGCTGGAACTCTCTGGTCAACAACTCGATTGGCTGGCCTGCGCGCGATACCTTCCTGCGCACGAGGTCCATTTCCAGATCGCCGACGATCAGTCTGGTTTGCTCCACTGCCTGAGCAGGCCGCCGACCGATTGCGCCAAGTCGGGCAGATAGTTCGGACAAGGCGAATGGCTTGGTCAGGTAGTCGTCCGCTCCCGCTTCGAGCCCTTCGACCCGATCATCCACACCGCCAATTGCGGTGAGAAAGATAACGGGCGTCATGACCTTTGCAGCCCGCATGGCCTTAAGAATAGAGAGTCCATCCATGCCCGGAAGCATCCGATCGAGGATCGCGGCGTCATATGAGCCACGAAGGGCAAGCGCGAGACCGTCCACGCCGTCGGCAATATCGTCGACAACATGTCCGGCACCGCGCAGACCCGAAATCACGTAGTCACGGGTTACCTTGTCATCCTCGACCAGAAGCAATTTCATTCAGCATCCTTCGAACTGAACATCAGAGACGTTCAGTCGTCTTCCTCTTCCTCTTCGGTTTTAAGTATGGTGCCGGTCGTTGGATCGACAATAACTTCGAGTTCGCTGTTGTCAGGCATGAGGACTTCGACTGCGTAGATCCAGTTGCCATTTTCATTTTCAAACTTGCCCGACATGGCTCTCCCCTCCGCAAAGTCTTCGGCTACACGGACGGCATCTCCCAGTGAAATGGTTGCCGTCAGAAAGGCAGAGTCTTCGTCATGTGACCCGTCGTATTCCCGGTCTTCTTCTGCGTAGCTCGCACCCGCGCCAGAGAAAATGAGGAGCGCAATTGCAACGATCTTTATTGGATAGGGTTTCATGGCTTGGTTCCAATATTGTTAAGGCTCGCCCCCTCTTCTTGGCGCTTAGCATTTAGATCTGACATTTATTCTTCAGGCACTATACATCTCTGTAAACCGCCAGTTCGTCTAACTATTGAGACTTCAGGTTTGCTTCATCGGGCTGGCGGGGCGGCTCAATTTCCATCAATAGCCGCGTGCTGATCATACTGCATTTCATCATTCTGGCCCGCGCACACTCAAGGTCTGGCCGGTCCGCCACTTGCGGAAAACTGTTGGCGATACTTGTCCGTCCCATCATTCCCGATGTTGGCCATCAGTGGCGGCACTTTTCTAGCTGGTTTCTAGCTGGACGGGGTGCTCGCTCCATTCTCCATCAGAGGGCGGGCTTTAGTGCATTGAATAAATGAGGAATAATATGGAGCGGGTGAAGGGAATCGAACCCTCGTCGTCAGCTTGGGAAGCTGCTGCTCTACCATTGAGCTACACCCGCGAAGGTTCCGGTATTTGATCCGCTTTTTCCGCCAGCGCAAGAGGGCTGGGCATGCCGCTGGCGCCCGGCGGCGGAAGCGGTTAGAAGGCGGGCCATGAACGGATTTCTTGCAGTCGCAGCAGGCGGCGCGCTCGGCGCGGCCATGCGCCATGGGGTCGGGCAGCTGGCGGTGCGCCACATGCCCGATCACTGGCCCTATGGCACTTTTGCCGTGAACATTCTCGGCAGCTTCTTCATGGGTTTCCTGATCAGCTGGCTGGCTTTCCGCGGGCAGGGCGGGCCGCAGGAGCTGCGCCTGTTCCTTGCGACCGGTCTGCTCGGCGGCTTCACGACGTTTTCGGCGTTTTCTCTGGAAGTGGCGAACTATGTCCGCTCCGGCGACATGACCCGGGCCGCGGCATATGCCGGCCTGTCTGTCGCCCTGGGCCTGGTGGCCCTGCTTATCGGACTCTGGATTGCCCGGAAGGTGTTCGCATGAGCGGTCAGATCGTCACAGAGACTGTTACGTCGAAGGAAGAAGGCACGCGCCTCGACCGCTGGATCAAGCGGCGGGTACAGCTGACACAGGGCCAGGTCGAGAAGATGATCCGCACCGGGCAGATCCGGGTAGACGGCGCACGGGCCAAATCCAACACGCGCCTGTCTTCCGGCATGCAGGTCCGCCTGCCGATCCTCAGCGGCGGTGCGGCGAAGCCGGCCCCGGACAAAGCGAGTAAAGTGTCCAAGGAAGACCGTGACTTCCTGCGCGAGATCACGCTTTACGAAGACGACGACATGATCGCCCTGAACAAGCCCGCAGGCCTCGCCGTACAGGGTGGCTCAGGGCAGGGCAAACATATCGACGGCATGCTGGCGTCCCTCAGCGACGGCACGCACCGGCCGGTGCTGGTGCACCGCCTGGACAAGGACACGTCCGGTGTCCTGCTGACGGCGAAGCATCCGGCTGCTGCGGCGCGCCTCGCGGAACTGTTCCGCAGCCGCGATATGGACAAGGTCTACTGGGCCGTCACGGTTGGCGTGCCCAATCCGCCTTTCGGGCAGATCCGCTGCTGGATGGTGAAAGGCGTGCCGGACGAGCATGAAGAAGATGGCTACCGTGTCGTCAATCCGAAGGCGCGCGGCCGCCGGGATTCAGACCGTGAGCGGATGTTCCGGTCGGCACAGGGCGTTGAAGGCGCAAGGCACTCGATCACCGACTATGCCGTCGTCTCGACGGCGGGCCAGCGCGCAGCGTGGGTCGCCCTGAAGCCGCTGACGGGGCGCATGCACCAGCTGCGTTTCCACATGCTGGAAATGAACACGTCGATCCTCGGTGACTTCAAATACCAGTGCCGCCGGGAAGTGCCGCAAGGGCTCGCGCCCGGACTGCACCTGCATGCGCGGGCGCTCATAATTCCGCGCCAGAATGCAAAGCCACTGAAAATCGTCGCGCCGCTTTCACCGCATATGGCGCAGACTTTCGAAGCCCTCGGTTTCCTCGAACAGGAAGCCGGCAAGGATCCGCTCGCCCCTTTCGTCTGATACGGGTAGCCAATGACTGACCTGCGCCTCGCCATTTGGGATGTCGACGGAACGATCGTCGACAGCCGTGAGACGATCCACACTGTCATGGTGGAAGCCTTCCGGCAGTCCGGCTTGGTGCCCCCGGAGTATGACGATACACGCCGGATCGTCGGCCTTAGTCTGCATGAAGCCTGCGCCCAGCTGGCACCGGACGCCTCGGCGGATGAGATCGAGCGGCTCGTCACGGACTACCGGAACACATGGGTGCGTGCCCGCGGGCAACCCAATTTTCATCAGCCGCTCTATGAAGGCGCGCTCGAAACGCTGGAAGCCCTGCGCGACGAAGGCTGGCTGATCGGCATGGCGACCGGCAAGACGCGGGCCGGCATCGCCAGCCTGTTCAAGCTGCACCAGCTGGAGCATTTCTTCGACACGATCTGGTGCGCCGATGACGGCCCCGGCAAGCCGCACCCGCACATGGTGGAGCAGGCCATGGGCGCCCTCGGCGTGGCGCCCGGCGCGAGCCTGATGATCGGCGACGCCATCCACGACATCGCCATGGGCCGCGCGGCCGGCGTGCGCACCCTCGGTGTCAGCTGGGGCTTTGGCGAAGCGCATGAGCTGGAAGACGCAGGCGCACATGAGGTTCACCACGATTTCGGCACGCTTAGGGAAAGTGTCCTGAAGTTTTTGCCCGCCTCTGCCCGATAACCGCGCTCACGCAGGTTTGCCCCTTGGAAACCGGCCCCCGTCAGCGTAAATGCGCGGCCATGACAACTTCTCCATCCGACAAGCCGAAGCGCTTTTACAAAGAGGCCGTCGCCGAGCAGATGCCGGGCGGCTGGACCGTTACGCTCGACGGGCGCAGCATCAAGACGCCCGCCCGGGCGCCACTTTGCCTGCCCAGCCAGCGGCTCGCCCGTGCCATTGCCGCCGAGTGGAACGATCAGGATGAAATCATCGATCTCATGGACATGCACCTCACGCGGCTGGCCAATGTCGCCATCGACCGGACGCCCGAGGCGCGTGACGAGATGGCTGACGAACTGGCGCGCTATTGCGAAACCGACCTTGTGTGCCACCTCGCTGAGGGGCCCGTGGAACTGGTCGAGCGGCAAGAGGCCTATTGGCGCCCGGTCCGCGACTGGGCCGGGCAGGAGCTGGACATCCTGCTGGTGCCGGTGGAGGGGGTGCTTGCCTCGCCCCAGCCGGATGCATCGCTGGAAGCTGCCCGTCAGGTGGCCCTGGACATGGACGATTTCCGCCTGACCGGCACGGTGTATGCCTGCGGCCTGTTCGGGTCTGCGCTGCTGGCGCTTGCCGTGGCCGAAGGACAGCTGTCTGCCGCCGACGCGTTCGAAGTGTCCCGCGTCGATGAGGCCTGGCAGATCGAGCAATGGGGCGAGGACGACGAGGCCAAAGCCGTCACCGAAGCCCGCCGGAAAGAAGCGCGCGCGCTGGAAACCTGGATGCGGGGCCTCGGCTAAGCCGGTCGTTGGCCGCGCTACAGGATGTTCTGCGCCGGGTTGGTGCCCGTGAAGTTGCTGAGGTTCGGCAGGGCGGCGGCGAGTTCGTTATCGCTCAGTCCGAACCAGCGGCCGAGCGGTTCGGCATATTGTTCCACGGAGATGGTCGGGATCAGACGGCCGCTGTCGGCATCCTGGTCGTGTCCGAATTCCGCCGGGGGCACATCCCCATAGATCCGCTGACCCTGAACGGCGCCGCCCACAACGAGGTGGTGCGAGCCCCAGCCATGATCGGTGCCGTCGCCATTGGCGGCGAGCGTGCGGCCGAAATCCGACGCCGTGAATGTGGTCACATCATTGCCCACGCCCAGCTCCTGCATGGCAGCGTAGAAGGCGGTGATCGCCGCTGACACTTCCGAGAGGTGGCCCGGCAGGTCAGCCGCCTGGGTGGAGTGGGTGTCGAATCCGCCGATCGCTGCGAAGAACACCTGCCGCCGTACCGACAGGCTGTCCCGGATGGCGATGGCGTTTGCGATCGCCTTCATCTGGGAGCCAAGATAGGATTGCGGGAACTGGGTCGAGATCGGGACGAGGTTCGCCACGGCCTGGTTGTAGGCCTCATTGAGAACAACGGACTTGTCCGCGATCCGCGCCACATCCTTTTCAATCAGGTTGCTGTCATTGGAATCGGCTGCCGAGAAATGGCGGCGCAGCAGGTTCGTGATGTCGGAATTGCTGAAATCGTCAAGAATGTCGATTTCGTCCGCGCCATTCGTGCCGATCTGGTAGGGCAGTACTTCCTGTCCCGTCAGGAAAAGTTCGTTCCCGACCGTCGTGATCGTGCTGAATTCCCGGTTTGTGTTCGCGCCTGACAGGACAGACGCATCGGCAAACCGGCCGCCCCATCCATATTGCGCGCCTTCCGGTGCGCTCGCCGCCCAGGTGGACTGCTGGTCATTGTGCGAGAACAGCTGCTTGGGCACAGGCACGGTGCCGCTCTGCCATTGCGAGCGGTTCAGTGGCCGGATCAGCGGGCCGGTATTGGCAACAAAGGCTGCGTTGCCTGACTGAAACAGGTCGTGCACGCCGCTCATTTCCGGCGGCAAAGCGAACTGGCGGCCGCCGAAATCGCTCGCATTGGTGGGCGACAGTTGCAGCAGCTGGCTCCGGTCCCGGCTGCCATTGTATCCGCCAAACATGGAGCTGCGGATATTCCGGAAACTGTCATAGGACGACTGGTCGTACGGCAGGAGAACGTCGTGCGTGTCGCATCCGCCCAGCAGGAAGATACAGACCAGCGCTTTGTAGCCGGTGACTTCGGCGGCATTGGCCGCCTGGAAACCGTACATGGCATTACCGAGCGTGGTCAGTGTTGCAGCGCTCAGCGCACCGGCGCCGATGCCTTTGAGGAGGTGTCTGCGGGAAAGAGTCATGTCCGTCTCCTAACGCTGCACAAGGTAATCAGGGGACGTCATGACCATCAGGACGGCTGTGCCGATCCGGGTCAGCTGTCCGTCATAGTTTGAGACGTTCTCATTCGTCAAAGGAATGGCGCCAACCGTCTGTACGATATTGTTCCGCACTTCATCCGACAGCTGGCCGGAAGCGAGCAGCGTGTTGAGATGATCGACCAGGGCGGCTGGGTCGCTCGCCAGGGCGCGTTCATCGGTATAGTCCGGGATGAAGCTGGAATTGTGCTGGTCATTGCCGTTCAATGCTTCGGCGAAGGCAAAGTGCGCCATGAAATTGGCGTAGCCGACCAGGGTGGAACTGTTCGTGATCTGCAATTCCGGCACAGTCATGCCGACGGCTCCGGTGGCGCTGCCCGGTGCGATATATCCCGGGCGGTAGAAGTTGAAGACTGACGGGGATTCATAGGGAGACTGCCCGAGGTCAGCCCGCGTCGTCGGGTCATAAGGGTCGAACGAATTCTGCGGTGTGACGCTGGAGGCGTCGAACGCACGGGCCCATTGCACGAAGCGGATGGCCGGCTCACGGATCTTGCCGAATGTGTCGAAGGCCAGCATGTCATCGGACCGTGCCTCGGCATCCATCAGGATCGCGGCAACCAGAGCTTCCATGGAGCCGCGGCGGCCGTCGCCGACGGTGTTTCCGTCCGGCAGGGTGTAGCTTCCGTTCTCGAAAGCCGTTGCCACCCGCCTCACATAATCCGGTGAAGGGTTGCTGGTGACCATTCGCTGGATCATCTGACGGCTGATGAAGGGCGCGAGGTTCGGATGTTCGAAGAGCGTGTCGAGCGCGATGTCGATGCTCTCCGGTCCGCTCGTGCCCGCCGGGATCGTGACGCCGAGGAAGGTCTTCGCCGAAGTCGAATGATATTCGGGGAACACCTTCATCGGGGTCGATTGCAGGCTTTCCGGCACATCCCAGATGGAGTCGAAAAAGTCAGCGCTGTTCAGGCTGAGCCCGGTGAAGACTTTGGCGAGCCCTGTCACATCGGTATTGTCATAGGTCGGAATGGGCTGTCCGTCGGCGCCGGTTTTCTCGGTTCCGTCGAGGTTCAGCTCGTTCAGGCCGATCGTGAACAGCTGCATGATTTCCCGGGCATAGTTCTCGTCGGGCATGCGCTGTGTGGCGGGGTCTTCCTTCTGGCTCTGGTAATAGGTCAGGTAGAGCCCCATGGCCGGGGAATAGGTAATCTCTTCCAGGATGTCGCGATAGTTGCCGAAAGCGTTCCGGGTGAGGATGTCCTGGTAATAAGCCACCGCGCGCGGCCGGTTATAGGTCGCGCTGGCGGTTTCGTGGTGGGACACGACGATGATCTGCGACAGGGCAAAGGCAACGCGCTGGCGCAGCTGGTCGTCTGCCGTAATTGCATTGATCCAGAAGGAATAGGTCGGTGCTGCGCCGCCGCGGTCATTGATATAGCCCTCGACGGTGCGGGAATTTGGCTGGTCCATGAAGTTTACGACCCAGTCGAGGTTGAGGGTCGCCGGTTTCGCGAATTCCTGGACGAGCCAGGCCGCGCCGCTGGTTCCGGTCAGCTGGTCGAGATCTTCCGTGGTCGGGCCGAACGTCGCCTGCGTCAGGAGACGGGACGTGCTCGCCCGCGTTTCAAACGCGATATCCCCGGCAGACGCCGGCGGAGGGGGCGGCGGCGGTGGCGGCGGAGGCGGGGGAGGAGGAGGTGGTGGCGGAGGGGGAGACACAGGCGTGGGTATGCCGCCGGAGTCGCCTCCGCTGCTCGTTCCGCCGCCGCCACCGCCGCACGCAGTCATCAGTACCGCGAGCGAAACAGCCGTTGCCGTAAAGGCCAATGATTTTTTCATGGCTCCACCATCCGTTCTGGATTGTCGGTTTATCCACCCGCATGCCTGTGTCACGGAGTTTCGTCACCTTAATTATAGGAATGGTTGGGAAAACTGCAGTTATGCCCGAATTGTCCGCTGAAAAAATCGCCCATCAGGCGAATTATGGCAGAACCGGTCATTTTTATGTCGAAACGTCCGGTTACTGCCCGATTTGAGCAGCAACCGGAAATGAACGCGGATTTCAGTATCGGTTCCGGTACGGTGTGTTTTCTTTCGGGCATGATGAAACACGTCATGACTTCTGGAGCGGCCGCCGTTGCCTTTGCTGCGTCGGCGCTCTTCACACTCCCTGCCGCGGCTGACAGTCCGCAGCTCCGGGCCGCTGTTGTCACGGATATTGGTGACAATTCCACGCTGTTTATCAGGGTGGGGCATGGCCGGGATGACTATCGTCCGGCTGCGTACAGCTACCGGGGCGCGATGCGCGGATATGCGCCCAACGCGCGCGACCGGATGGGCCGGGAGGCTATTCGCGCCTGCCGCGCCGGCATTCGCCGTGAAGCGCGCCGGATGGGCTTCCGGGATGTCGACTTTGACAGCCGCGCCTGGGCCCAGCCTTTCGGCAGGCACGGCTACACGGTCCGTTTCCGCGAAGTGGAGCTCGAAGGCCGCCGGCACGAGTTCGACACAAGTATCAGCTGTACGATCCGCCATGGCCGCGTGACAGGCATCCAGGGTATTCCTCAGACCCGCGGCGGGCCCCGTTATCGCGGGCACGACAGACGCTGGTAAAACCTCCTCGGCCAGAAGCGCCGCAACGGAAAAACGCCCCGGACTGAACATCCGGGGCGTTCTTTTAAACCATGCCAGCTTGTCAGAACTGGAAGTAGATGAAGGGCCGGTAGCCGAGCGGGACGAAGGACAGCGCCAGCGCGGCGAGTGCCCCCGTGGCCAGCGCGAAGCGGGCCGGCGGGATCTGCGCCAGCATCTCGCCCAGCTTGATCCTGTGGCTGATGATGTGGAACACGCCCATGGCCAGGATGAACGGCCATACGACGGCGGGCAGGTTTTGCGTGCCTTCGGAGCTGAACGTCATATAGGTCTTCGCGATGGAGAGGGATTCCTCCATCGTCGGGGCGCGGAAGAAGATCCAGGCGAGGTTCACCCAGTAATAGGTCATCGCTGTGCCGATGATGATGCCGATCAGGCCCATCGGATTGAACCGCTTGGCAACATGGTCGCTCCACGTCCGCTCCACCATAAGGGCGAGGCCGTGCAGGAAGCCCCAGATGATGAAGTTGAATGACGCGCCGTGCCACAGGCCGCCCAGAACCATCGTGGTCATCAGGTTCACATCGCGGCGCATGTCGCCTTTGCGGTTCCCGCCCAGCGGGATGTAGAGATAGTCGCGCAGCCAGCTGGACAGCGAGATATGCCACCGGCGCCAGAAGATCTGGATGTCGCGCGAGAGGTAAGGCGAGTTGAAGTTCGGCGGGAATTTGTAGCCCAGCAGGCCCGCCGTCGCGATGGCCATGTCGGAATAGCCCGAGAAGTCGCAATAGATCTGGATGCCGTAGAGCAGCACGCCGGCGATCACGCTGTGCGCGGTGTAGGCGGACGGATCGGCAAAGATCAGGTCAACATAGGGCGCGATATTGTCGGAGACGCAGGCTTTCTTGAAGAAGCCAACCAGGAACAAGGCCACGCTGGCCCGTACCGCCACATCGCTCCATTTCCGCGCCGTATCCATCTGCGGGATGAAGTCCGAGGCGCGCACGATCGGGCCGGCCACCAGCTGCGGGAAGAAGGCGATATAGAACGCCACATCCAGGAAGCTGCGCCGCGCATGGATCACGCCGCGGTGGACGTCCACCATGTAGGAGATGGCCTGGAAGGTGTAGAAGCTGATGCCGACCGGCAGGACGAGGTTCAGCGTCACATGACCGGCATTGAAGCCCATCAGGCCTGCGAAGTCGACAAAGCTGTCAGCGAAGAAGTTGAAATACTTGAACAGTCCGAGGACGCACAAGGAAAAAACGATACCGGCGCCGAGCGCCCATTTGCGCTTTTTCGTTTCTGACTCGGGCAGGGTGGCCGCATTGCCGACCAGATAGCTGACAATCGTTACCAGCATGATCAGGCCGAGGAAGCGCCAGTCCCACGCGCCATAGAACACATAGGAGGCCAGCGTCAGGACGCGCTTGCGCCACAGATTGCTGCGCAGCGCCCAGACGAGGCCGAAGACGATGCCGAAAAAGAGGAAAAAGCGGGCTTCAACGAACAGCATTGGCGACCGTGTCCTTTCCGGTGGATGACATGGCGCAGTATTCCGCGCCCACTTTGCGGCTCAGCATACGTGCGCCGGTTTCGCCGAAATGGCTGAAGTCGAACCAGAGATCGCGCTCGAACAGATCCGGATAGACATCTGGCCGGTTGAAGTTCAGCACCTTGTAGTCCCCAAGCGCTTTGACCGCTTCGCCCGTACGCGGTGTCCGGTCGAGTTCCGGCAGGTCCGGCGAGATATAAAGCGCTGCGTTCAGGCCGCGCGCCTTCAGCCGGTCCAGCCGCTGAGCCAGATAGGCGGCGCGGGCGCTGACATCTTCGTTGCTGCTGGCGCCATAAAGGGCGAGGTCCTGTTTGAACTGATCCGGCTTGTCCTCGAAATCCTTGCGGCGGGCTTCGATGTCCGGCGTCATGATCGAGCCCAGCGCCTCAAAGCCGTCATTCGACAGATCGAAACTTTTCGGCTCTTCCGGATCGCCCGGCGGGAAAAGAAGTTCTGCGCCCCGGCCCACGCCTGAGAGGTCAAAGCCTGTTCCCAGAGCGAACATGCCGCCCCGGAACACGCGCTTCGGCAGCGATTCCGGATAGGAGGCGATGCTGGCAATCTGGGCGGGCCACATGTCCGGGCTGCTGAAATAGCGCGCGCGATTGGTGGTCACACCGTCCAGCGTGCGCTCGTTCGGCAACGCGTCCTCAATGACGATGCGTTTCAGGGAATCCCCGCCAGCGGCGACCACCTGGTCGATCATCCAGTCCTGTTCGGCGCCGGTCAGGCCGAAGACGCCGAGATTGTAGACCTTCCAGTCCGGGCAACCGGCCTCTGCGGCACCGGCTTCCACGGCGTCCGGCAGGATATGATAGAAGGTGCGCGAGCTGCCGATGAAGACCGTGTCGTATTTCTCCGGCGCGGCCTTGTAGGCCTCCAGCTTCGGGCTGAGGACGAGAAGGTCCGGCATCGGGGTCGCGGCGCGCAGACCGAGCGACAGCGGGATCGCCACGGCAACAAAGCCGATGGCGAACAGGATGGCGGAAAACAGGGCAGTTCGGATCTGGGTAATCATGGCAGCCGGAAAAGGGGTTTCGTATCGGGCGGAAGGTGCAGGATGTATGCCAGTTCGCCAGATACGGGAATTAATTTCCCGGTTGTTCCAGCGCAACGACGCGGTAACCCTCAGACTTCAATGACTGCAGCAGAAGACGTGTGCGCCATGCGGATCTGGAAAACGGATCGTGCAGCAACACCATGCCGCGCCGGTTGTGCTGTTCCAGCATGGTCAGGATCTGCGCGACGGAGTCTTCCGGGGTAATCCCGGTCCAGTCGGCGCCGTCCACCGTCACGGTGACGTCGATCAGGCCTTCGGCCTTGATCGCTTCAGAGAGTTCCGGCGTGGTGGCGATGAACGGAAAGCGGAAGAGCGGTGTGTCCTCTCCGATTGCCGCAGACACGGCCGCCTGCCCATGGAGGGCGTTTGCAACGGCTTCCTCCAGCGGAAGGTCGGCCAAATTCGCATGGTCCCAGCTGTGGCTGCCGACCGTATGGCCGGCCTCGCGGATCGATTTTGCGATGCCCGGCCAGGCTTCCGCCTTGTTTCCCTGAAGGAAGAAGGTGGCCTGTGTACACTCTTTCGACAGCTCTTTCATGACGCGCTTGGTGCGGTGCCAGGCCGGGCCGTCATCAAAGGTGAGGATCACTTCGCCGCGCTTCAGCAGCTCATAAGGCGGCGGCGACTCGGGCGTCAGCATCAGCGTGCGGGAAACGCCCAGTGCATCCGGCCCGCACTCTGTTTCTGATGCGGCATCAAGGCATGCAGAGATCATGACGAGGCCTGCAAAGGCAGTCGCTCGCAGCAGGGGGCGCAGGGCAGGTCGCATCGGAGAATCCCGTTCCGGAAGGGCTGTCCTGACGCTAGCAAGGAATGGGCCGCCCTGTCAGCAAGCCGCCCCGAAAGTGCGGTGACGCTGCGGCAATCCGCTGGGTGAGCGGCGAGATTGCCTCCCGCTTGCCCTTGCCATTGAAATTGGGGCGATTATCAAGCACTTCGGACAAAACATATGACACTCTTTTGGCAAGGAGCCCGGGCGAATGCAGGATGTGATCGAAGCACTGGAGCAGAAACGCGAACAGGCCCGCCTCGGCGGCGGTGAGCGGCGGATCGAATCCCAGCACGCCAAAGGCAAGCTGACGGCCCGCGAACGGATCGCCGTCCTGCTCGATGAGGGCAGCTTCGAAGAGTATGACATGTTCGTGGAGCACCAGTGCTCTGACTTCGGCATGGAAAGCCAGCGCATCCCCGGCGACGGCGTCGTCACCGGCCAGGGCACGGTCAATGGCCGCCTCGTTTACGTCTTCTCGAAAGACTTCACCGTTTTCGGCGGCTCGCTCTCCAAGGCGCACGCCGCGAAGATCGTGAAGGTCCAGCAGGCGGCGGCCCGCGTCGGCGCCCCGGTGATCGGCATTTTCGATGCCGGCGGCGCGCGTATCCAGGAAGGCGTGGACAGCCTCGCCGGCTATGCCGACATCTTCATGGAGAATGTGCTTTCCTCCGGCGTCATCCCGCAGATCTCCGTCATCATGGGCCCGTGCGCTGGCGGCGACGTCTATTCCCCGGCCATGACGGACTTCATCTTCATGGTGAAGGATACCTCCTACATGTACGTCACTGGCCCGGACGTGGTGAAAACCGTGACGAATGAGGAAGTGACCCACGAGTCGCTCGGCGGGGCCTCCGTGCATGCGGCTAAGTCCGGCGTGGTGGATGGCGCGTTCGAGAATGACATCGAGGCGCTGGTGCAGATGCGCCGCCTGATCGACTTCCTGCCCGGTTCCAACCGCGAAGACCCGCCGGTGCGTGACGTGTTCGACGATGTTGAGCGGATCGATGAAAGCCTCGACACGCTGATCCCGCCGAACCCGAACTCGCCTTACGACATGCGCGAACTGATCGAGAAAGTGGCCGACGAAGGCGACTTCTTCGAGATCAGCCCGAAATTCGGCGCCAACGTGCTCTGCGGCTTCGGCCGGATCGAAGGCTCGACCGTGGGCTTCGTCGCCAACCAGCCGATGACGCTGGCCGGCGTTCTGGACATCGACGCCTCCCGCAAGGCGGCGCGGTTCGTGCGCTTCTGCGACTGTTTCAACATTCCGATCGTCACCTTCGTGGACGTGCCGGGCTTCATGCCGGGCACCAAGCAGGAATATGGCGGCCTCATCAAACATGGCGCGAAGCTGCTGTTCGCCTATGCTGAGGCCACTGTGCCGAAAGTCACCGTCATTACACGGAAAGCCTATGGCGGCGCCTATGACGTGATGAGCTCCAAGCATTTGCGCGGCGACGTGAACTATGCCTGGCCGACGGCCGAGATCGCCGTGATGGGCGCCAAGGGCGCGGTCGAAATCATCTTCCGGAAAGACATCGGCGACGCCGAAAAGATCGCCGAGCATACGAAAATGTACGAGGACAATTTCGCAAACCCGTACGTCGCCGCGCGCAAGGGCTATATCGACGACATCATCATGCCCCACTCAACCCGCCGGCGCGTGGCGAAGTCTCTCCGCACACTGAAAAACAAGCAGCTGGAAAACCCGTGGAAGAAGCACGATAATATTCCGCTGTAGGGGCGCAGATTACATCGTTTTCAGGGCATTTGCGGCGGCTCGAATTCGAGCCTTGATCGCTGCTTCATCAAGGTTGGCTAGATCGCCAATATTTTCGGTGAACTTGTCCAATTGCTCTTTCGAAACGCGGTCTGTTATTCGGAGCCCAAAGGTGGTTGGCATAGCAAGCTCATCTGCTTGCTCGCTATTTTTCATATTCCTTGGATCAAGATAATATAGGTTCACAAGAAATTGTGGGTTCATAACCGTATCGGAAGGCAACCCGAGTTCGTTTGCAGCTCGAAGCACCACAGATTCCTCAGTTAACCACCACGTGCTAAGCCCATAGATGTCTGAGCCAACTTTTTCTTTGCGCTGAGTACGTTCTCGCGCCACGTGAAGCAATATTTGAGCATCATTTTTTGCGAGGATTGTGTTTGTTTTTGTGATGCTCTGCTCACGAACAGAAACGATTTTATCGGTGAGCTTTTCAAGGGCATACCTATCAAGCCCTTCTATTATTTCGTGTTCTTCTACAAATTGCAGTTTGAACTTGTTTAATAGGAAGGACCCGAAATCATCTTCCCGCTTCGCGTCCCGCGAATACCATAATGGTGACCCGAAATTGGACAGATAGTTTTGCCAGTTCTTTGGGGATGCGGTGTGTTTATCGGGCTCTAGGTACGCATAGTAAAATGCCCTAATCAATATTTTGTCGAAGTGCTTCGTTTGCTCTATTTGTACGTGCCTGAACCACTTTTCATGTTCTGCGATGAATTCTGAGTTGGTGGAACACAAATGGTGATAGACTTCCTTCATGATCTGTCGGGTTAGGTATACCTTTACCCCAGAGTCGGTAAGTAGAGATATGGTGTTGGTCATTGCACGGCTTTCCGGCTTCACCAAAGTTTCCGACAGCATGCGGACAAGAATATCCGCTCCGATATACAGCCGTAGGCGACGTGCCATTTCTGAGAAGTAGCTTGTTATCGCTACGTCGCCATCCATTAAAAAATGGATCGAAAAATATTTCATGAGCAATTGAATATAAGCTCTTTCACTCTTGTTTGATGAGTAAAATACATTTCTGACTATTAAAGATGTGCTGTCTCTGCATATGTCCTTCTCCGACTTGTCTAGAGGTTGGAGCTCCAAGAACTCGTCGATTATTTCGAAAACTCTAATATCATTGTCGGCGCCAATTTTGTGAAATGACGCAATAAAATTGATCGCTTGGCGTCTATATGTTTCGATCACGACTTTTCGGATTGCTGATATCACAAATGGCCGCAATTGTTCCGGAAGGTCTTGTTGGGTAGTTTGGATTCGGCGATGAATGCTTGCGGCAAACTCTTCTTCCGACGACTTGCTCTGCCCCACAGGGGTGGTCCACCGGTAATGTTAGTCCGGCGGTTTCCACGTAGCGGCGTTCATGCCGCTACCTCGTCACAGTAAGGCGGTATGA
>PACZ01000050.1 GCA_002700305.1 Hyphomonas sp.
ACGCCTGTTCAACGCCCAGAAGGTCGGCCATGGCGGCACGCTGGACCCACTGGCAGACGGCATCCTGCCCATTGCCTTCGGCGAGGCGACCAAGACCGTGCAATGGGCCATGGACGCCGAGAAGGAATATGTCTTCACCATCCGCTGGGGCATTTCCACCGCCAGCCAGGACGCGGAAGGGGAGGCGACCGCCACCTCCGATGCCCGGCCCACGCGGGAAGCGGTCGAGGAGCTCCTCAAATCCTATGTCGGCACGATCGAACAGGTGCCGCCGAAATATTCGGCCATCAAGGTGGATGGCCAGCGCGCCTATGATCTCGCCCGCGAGGGCGAGGATTTCGAGCTGAAACCCCGCGAAGTGGACGTGTTCGAGGCTGCCGTGATCGGCATGCCGGATGCGGACCATACGGTCATCCATGTCACCTCCGGCAAGGGCTTTTACGTCCGCGCCATGGCGCGGGACCTCGCGTTCGACCTGGGCTGCGAGGGCCATATCAGCCAGCTGCGCCGCACGCGCGTCGGCAATTTCGGCGCCGCGCAGGCCGTGCCAATCTCCAGAATCGAGGAGACCGAGGACAAGGCCGAGCTGCTCGCCCTGCTGCAGCCGGTGCAGGCCGTGCTGGACGATATCCCGCAACTCACCATCCCCCGCGGCGAGGCGGCCAATGTGCGCCAGGGCCGCGAGATCCAGCTGATGCCCCACCTTGTGGAACAGTGGCGGGCCGAACGCGTGGACGATGACCGCGCCGCCCTCGTCATCTGCGACGGCCACGCCGTGGCGATGGGCGAAGTGCGCGCCGGCCGGTTCGAACCGGCCCGCGTGTTCGTCGCCTGACACAGCGCCCAGCACTTTGAACCGGCATGGCCTCGGCCATCCGGTGACGGAACATTCCGGCCCCGATGAGGCCATGGCGCAGCGGGCGCCGTGGCGCTCCGCCAGAAGTCAAAGATAGGCTACGGAATGGAGCGTTCCCGCCCGCCGCGCCGACTGGAGATTTCGATATCCGCGGGCGCGTCCGCCGTTTCATGACAGGATGCACCTGCCATGCCCGGCTGGCCCAGCAACATCCCCGAAAGGATGAAACCGGATCCGCCATAGCAGTCCTGGCCTTGGTAGGCAGTCTTTCCCTTCGCCCCCACCCGACCGGATTCTCTAGACTTGCCCCCGGCCGTTACCCCGGGTGCAAACCAATCTCTCCAATCCTCCCCAAAGCAAACCGAACGGTACCGGCCCGGCCCCCGCCTCAAGGAGACGTGCAGAATGGCCGGGCGGGGATATGCGTTGGATTGGGAGGGGGAGAAGGCGCGAGTTTCCAGTGATGGCAGGGTATGGACGCGGCTTGTGGTGTGGGACAGATGATCGTCTCTCCTCACGCTTATCGTGCGTGACGCGGGAAGGAGGATTGTCTAAATTTGATGGCAGGCACGTAGATTACCTGAAGGTGGCAGAATGCGCATTAACAGCAGCGGATATGACCTTGTCGGAACCGGTTACGCATCTACGGCCGATATTCCGAAAGATACTGATCTCTATTATCGCTGCGAAGACTGCGGAGACGTGATCCCGTCAGTTCCGGTTCAGAACACGGGCTGCAAGTGCGGGAATGTCTTCATCGACAAGGACTATTGTAGGCTCGTTGTCGCTGACCTGAGCAAGATTTCCGTTCTGAGAGTGCGGAAGGTGCAACGATAATAATCCCACCCTACGCCTGCCTTCAGCTAGCGGACCTTCACACAATGACCATTTTGACCATCACAGATCCTGAAGTCGGATTGTGTTCACCCTGAAGGTCGGACACCAATCCACCGGAATTTTTCAGAAGATTCTCTGGATCGTAGATCACGCACCATAAGACGTCACATTTCGGATGGGCGGCGTAATGCGAGATATCGATGATCAGTTCGTCACCAACCTTTTTTGCATGTGTGGAGTCCCGAACAATCTTCGTCTCAATGACGGTTGCATGCTCCGGAAGCAGAAAATCCATGCGAGTACTCGAACCCGCATAGCTTGGTGTGAACTCCTCAGCCCGGATGTCGCGGACCCAGGGTCGTAACATTGCGTGCAACAAGTCTTGAACGTCGTACTCAGACCGGAAAGACAGTGATGTCGCGCCTTTGCGACGCTGCGATAGCGGGTACATCGCCTTTGGAATGCCGCGAACGATTACCCCAATAAGGTCGTCTACCGATCTAGGACCAATTGCGTCCGCAGGATTTTGTGAGCCTGTCAAATCAGCGTTTTGATCTCTTGAGTCAGGGGCTTCGCCATTCGGCATCACTCGCCCACCTTGGAAGTACTCCAATCCGGCTTCAGCTAGGGCACCCTCGATCTTCGCTTTTTTCTCCGCCCAACTCTGCTGAGATTCAACATCATCTGGTTCAACATCCATGAATTCTTCTAGAATGTTGCCCAGCACCCTGAGACTGTCGACTTTGGGGTCTTCACCTGCTTGGAAAAGCCACGTCTTCCATTTTGAATGATGCGCTAGATCGGGCGGATCGCCGGGTGCGCCGGAGGATATGAAAAGCCCGTTTAGCTGGTCATGCGAGCCAGAAAGGCTATCAGCCACAACTGCACAGAGTTTGCGAGACAATCGGAAATTGTTCATAGAAATTATCTGGCGGATATTGAATGTAGAAACAATCCCCCACGCGCCCTGGAAAATGGGGCACAAACGTACTCACATCCACCCTTCCAATTCCCCCCAAAATGAGCCATAAGCCGCCGCTTGAGGTGGGCCTTTCGGACCTTGACCCTGCTGGACGACATCCCGGCTGTGGCCAATGACCCCGGAAACCACCGAAAAACCCCGCCAAATCAGGCGTTTATGTAAACCCCGCCGCAAGGCGACAGTACGAAAGATATTCGATGTCGATTACCGCTGAGAAAAAAGCAGAGCTGATCACGAAATTCGCCACCAAACCCGGCGATACGGGCTCTCCGGAAGTGCAGGTCGCGATCCTGACCGAACGGATCAACAACCTGACCGACCACTTCAAGACCAACAAAAAAGACAACCACTCCCGCCGCGGCCTGCTGGCCATGGTGGCAACGCGCAGAAAGCTGCTTGATTACGTCAAGGGCAAGGATGAGGCGCGCTATACAAAACTCATCTCTGAACTGGGCATCCGCCGCTAGGGCGACCCAAAACAAGCCCGCCGGGCAATAGGGCCGCGGCGGGCTTTTCGTATGTGAAGAAAGACAAGACGAAATGTTTAACAAGCAATCCGTGTCGCTGGAATGGGCCGGCCGCACGCTGACGATTGAAACGGGCCAGGTGGCCCGCCAGGCCGATGGCGCCGTTATGGTGACTTACGGCGACACGGTCCTCCTCGCGACGGCCGTTTTTGCGAAGGAAGCCAAGCCCGGACAGGACTTCTTCCCGCTGACCGTGAACTATCAGGAAAAATACTACGCATCGGGCCGCATCCCCGGCGGCTACTTCAAGCGTGAAGGCCGCCCGACCGAGAAAGAGACGCTGACCTCGCGCCTCATCGACCGCCCGATCCGCCCGCTGTTCGTCTCCGGCTTCAAGCATGAAGTCCAGGTCGTGCTGACCGCTGTGTCCTACGATCTCGAAAACGATCCGGACATTCTCGGCATGATCGGCGCCTCTGCCGCGCTCGTTCTTTCCGGCGCCCCGTTCATGGGGCCGATCGGCGCCGCGCGCGTCGGCTACAAGGATGGCGAATACCTCATCAATCCGAGCCAGATGGACCTTGAAGAGTCCGAGCTGGACCTCGTCGTCGCCGGCACCGCCGACGCCGTGATGATGGTGGAATCTCAGGCCAAGGAACTTTCCGAAGAGATCATGCTGGGCGCCGTTGTCGCCGGCCATGACGCCATGCAGCCGGTGATCGACGCGATCATCGATCTCGCCGAGAAAGCCGCCAAGGCTCCGTTCGACTTCGAGCCGGTGGACAATTCCGCCGCCGTCGCCGCGATCCAGGGCATTGTCGGCGGAGACCTCTCCGCTGCCTACAAGATCACCGAGAAGCTGGCCCGTCAGGCCGCCGTGGCCGAAGCCCGCGACAAGGCGAAAGCCGCNCTNGTNGGCACCGANGANGNGCCGGGCGAAATGTCGGCCGAGACCTTCAAGGCNGCCTTCAAGGAAACCGAGGCCGCTGTGGTCCGCGGNGACATNCTGAANACCGGNGANCGCATCGACGGNCGNAAGCTGGACCAGGTTCGCCCGATCGTGGCCGAAGCCGGCTTCCTGCCGCGTACNCACGGTTCCTCGCTNTTCACCCGCGGTGAAACGCAGGCGATCTGTGTGGCAACGCTGGGNACGTCNGANGACGAACANTATATCGACAGCCTNGACGGCACCCGGAAGGANAACTTCCTGCTGCACTACAACTTCCCGCCTTACTCCGTCGGTGAAACCGGCCGGATGGGCGGTGCTGGCCGCCGTGAAATCGGCCACGGTAAGCTCGCCTGGCGCGCGCTGAAAGCTGTCCTGCCGGATCACGCGGAATTCCCGTACACGATCCGTCTCGTCTCCGAGATCACCGAGTCCAACGGCTCGTCCTCGATGGCGACGGTCTGCGGCTGCTCGCTGGCCATGATGGACGCCGGCGTGCCGGTGAAGCGTCCGGTCTCCGGCATCGCCATGGGCCTGATCCTGGAAGGCGAAGACTTCGCCGTTCTCTCCGACATCCTGGGTGACGAAGACCACCTCGGCGACATGGACTTCAAGGTCGCTGGTACGGAAGTCGGCGTGACCTCGCTCCAGATGGACATCAAGGTTGCCGGCATCACCAAGGACATCATGGAGAAAGCCCTCGCTCAGGCGAATGGCGGCCGGATGCACATCCTTGGCAAGATGGCCGAAGCCCTCGGCGAAAGCCGCGGCTCGCTGTCCGAGAATGCTCCGCAGATGGAAATCATCAAAGTGCCGACCGACAAGATCCGTGATGTGATCGGCTCGGGCGGCAAGGTGATCCGCGGTATCGTGGACGAGTCCGGCGCCAAGGTGAACATCGACGACGATGGCACCGTGCAGGTCTCCGCGCTTGACCGCCCCTCCATCGACAAGGCCCTGCAGATGATCAAGGAGATCGTTGCAGAGCCGGAAGTCGGCGAGATCTATCAGGGCACGGTCGTTGGCCTGAAAGACTTCGGCGCCTTCGTGAATTTCTTCGGACCGAAGGACGGCCTCGTCCACGTGTCGCAGATGGCGAACGAGCGCGTTGGCCATCCGAAAGACGTGGTCAAGGAAGGCGACAAGGTCTGGGTCAAGCTGCTCGGCTTCGACGATCGCGGTAAAGTCCGCCTGTCGATGAAGCATGTCGACCAGGAGACCGGCAAGGAAATCTCCGAAGACAAGGGCGGCGAAGAGGAATAATCCTCGTCCCCAACGGACTTCAGAAGGCCGCCCCGAAACGGGCGGCCTTTTTATTGCCCAGATGTTTTCCGGAACCCCGTCGCATTTCGCGCGTCAATTCGTTCAGCAACAAGAACTGACGAGCCGTAACCATGCCTGCCTGCAACACTCATGAAGCCTCCCGTATTGTCTTTGCCCCTGAAGAGACGGTCTATGGCGCGATGACAGACCTTGACCAGATCAGGGTCTGGCTGTTGCCGGATGGCGAAGACATCTGCATCGATACGTTCGATTTGCGGCCCGGCGGGCGCTTTCGCGTCAGTTTCGGCCGCGGGGGAGACTGCCCCGTTCAGGCCATCAATGGCCGGTTCATCGATATTGTTCGTGACCAGCAGATTGTGCAGGCCCTGGAGCTCGAATCGCCCCTGCGCGGCTTTACCGGTACAATGCGCCTCATCTGGAGCCTGGAAGATGTGCCTGAAGGCACCTGCCTGCGCCTTACGGCATGCGACACGCCACCGGGCCTCGACGCCGAATGGCTGACCGGCCAGTTCGAAGCGACACTTGACCGGCTGGGGTTGCTGATCGAGCGCATGCCCAGCGCCAGCATCATCTATTCCGAAGCCGGCGCGCAGCCTTGCTAGGCACTCGCGTCTGACAGAACCTGTTTCACCGCCGCAATCGTTCGCGCGACATCTTCCTCATTTGTCCGCCAGCTGACGACGCTGATGCGCATGGCGCGCTGGCCGTTCCAGGTGGTGGGGGAGAAGAAGGCTTCGCCGCTCGCGTTGACGCGGGCGATGATCTCGTCGGTGAAGGCATCATTCTCTTCCGCGCTGGCGCCCGCCCGTTCGAAGCGGACGAGGCCCTGGTTCAGGACCGGATCGTTCAGCGCTCGCGCGCCGGGCAACGCGCCGATGCCGGAGACGAGCTCTCGGCAATGGCGGCAGCAGCGATCGACCAGGTCCGCCACGCCCTTGCGTCCGAGTTCCTGTAGCGCCGCATAGACGGGGATTGCCCGGGCACGGCGGGAGAGTTCGAGGTTCCAGTCATTCGGGTCGCGCGCTTCCCGGCTGGGGGAGAGATAGGCCGCGCCCAGCGCCATGGCGGCGCGGTGGGCGTCTGCATCGCGCACAAAGGCAATGCCGCAATCATAGGGCACATTCAGCCATTTGTGGCCATCGGTCGCCCAGCTGTCGGCAAGTTCGATCCCTTCGGTCAGCGGGCGAAGCTGCTCGCTCACCCGTGCGAACAGGCCGAAAGCGCCATCGACATGCACCCAGGCGCCCGCAGCCTGCGCCACCGGGATCAGCGCGGCGAAATCGTCGAACGTGCCGACATTCAGGTCCGCTGCGTTCAGGCAGAGGATGATCGGACCGTCATAATGGGAGAGTTTTTGTTCCAGATCGTCCAGCTGCATGTCGCCCATCGGTCCTGTCTCGACGTCGACAATGTTGGACTGGCCGATGCCGAGATAGCGGATGGCGGAATCGACGGAGCCATGCCGATTGCGGCTGGTCAGCACGCGGATCGCAGGCGCGCCGAAGAGGCCGTCTTCCTCCACATTCCAGCCCGCATTGGCCAGCACGCGGTGACGTGCCGCAGCGAGCGCCGTGACATGGGCCATCTGGCATCCCGTCGTGAAGGCGAAGGAGGCCTCGCGCGGCAGGTCGAACAGATCCTTCAGCCATTCGCCCGTGATCTCCTCGATCATCGCGGCGGCCGGGGCGACGGAAAACAGGCCGACATTCTGGTCCCAGGCCGAGACCAGCCAGTCCGCGGCCGTGGCAGAGGGCAGGGATCCGGCCATGACCCAGGCGAAGAAGCGCCCGCTGGCGTTGGCATTGAGGCCCGGTGTGGCCCTTGCGGCCAGATCGTCGATGATGGCGGCGGCGTCGCGGCCGGTTTCCGGAAGGGGGCCGTCTAACGCCGCGCGCAGCTCTGCCGCGCTCGCCTGCGCCCCGGCGGGGCAGGTGGAGAGATTGTCCAGCCATTGCGCCGCGTGGAACCGGGCGCGATCGAGCGGGTCAGTCATGTCAGCACTCCTTGCCCCGCTGTCTTACGCCCGTGGCCGGGCAGGGCCAGCCGGAAAATGTCGTTCTCAGCGCAGGCCTGCGGCGGTTTCCCCGTTGAAGCGGTGGAACAATTGCCGCAAAAGCCAGTGCATGACCAAGCGCAAATCCTTCCTCATCGCGATGTCCGGCGGGTCCGGATCCGGCAAGTCCACACTGGCTGAGGCGCTGCTCGATCATTTGCCGGACGGCAAGGCCGTGATGTTCGGCGAAGATGCCTATTACCACCCGATGAGTTTTTACGGTGACCCGGCCAATGAGGAAGAGCGAAACGCCCTGATCGCGACGATCAACTATGACGCCCCCGCCTCCAAGGAGGTCGACCATCTGGTGAAAGACCTGCGCGCGCTGAAATCGGGGCAGGGGATCGACCAGCCGATCTATGACTATGACCGCCACGACCGCAGCACGAAGACACGCCGGATCGAGCCTGCGCCGGTGCTGATCCTGGAAGGCATCCATGCCCTGTCCATGCCCAAGATCCGGTCCCTGATCGACCTGTCGGTCTATGTCGACACGCCGGACGATCTGCGCCTCGCGCGCCGGATCCGCCGGGACGTGGTGGAGCGCGGGCGCGATGTGGAAAGCGTGCTGCAGCAGTATCTGGGCACCGTCCGGGCGGCGCATTATCGCTGGACCCATCCGGCGAAGTTCGAGGCAGATCTCGTGATCGCCGATGAAGGCCTGCCGGCCTATGGCAATGTGCGGCCGACGGGCGAAGCGCTGGAGCGGATGCTCGCGCCTGTGCTGGCGCGCCTGCAGACGGCGGGCGTAATCTAGCCCCGTCCATGGACTGTCCGGGTTTGTAACTGTTCTGTTCATCTTCGGCGCGGTAGAGTGCGCGGGCCATGAAGATGCGCGCGCTGTTTCTTGCTTCCGGTTTCCTGATTGCGGCCCTGCCGGCTGCGGCCTGCAATATGGATGTGCACCATCGCGGCGTGACCGTGGCGGACTATGTCGAGACGGTCCAGCCCTGCCTGCGCGCCTGGCCGTCGGGTTTTACCGCCGATGCGTCGATGGAGATGGATTTCTTCACCCGGGTGAATGAAGAGCGCACGGCCCGCGGGCTGAAACCGCTGCGCTTCCGGCCGGAATTGCTGGACGCGGCACGGTTCCAGAGTCTCGACATGGCCTACAACAAATTCTTCGGACATGAGAGCCCTGACGGGCGCCACCATGACGCGCGCGTCGCCGCTTTCGACCGCAGCGCGCTGGTCGAATACAGCGCCGAGAATGTCGCCATGGTGGAAGTCATCGGCGGGCGGTGGAATTTGAATCGCAATGCCGTTGAGCGCCTGCATGGCAATCTGATGGACAGCCCCGGCCATCGCGCGAACATTCTCAATCCGGACATTACCGATGTCGCGATGGGGGTGGTGCGGACGGACTCCGGCGTGTGGGTGACGCAGGTTTTCGTCGAACTGTCGGGCGCGCTCCCGGCGCCGCTGCCGGTGCGCATGCGGCCCGGCCAGCGGCTGAACATGACGCCGACCTTGAGCGGGTGGAGTTTCCAGCATTTCGACGCCAAGCTTCCCGATAATCGCTACACGGTCATTAATGGATCGATCCCGAAAGCGCTCTCGGGCGATATCGAACTGACCGCCTATGGCAAGATGCGCGGCGAGAAGCCGGGCATGTACTATATCATCCGCCTGCCGGGCCCGGCCGTGACGGTGGGGCGCTAGGCGTCAGAAAAACCCGGCGATTTCGTCCATCGGCTTCTTGATGAGGGCGTGTCTGGGCACCATCGCACCCTCTGCCGGATGGCCTGCGACCAGGATGAGGAAAGGCTTCTCCGTCTCCGGACGGCCGCAGATGCCATTCAGGAATTTCATCGGGTTCGGCGTGTGCACCAGCGTGGCAAGGCCCGCCTCATGGCAGGCGGCAATCAGAAGGCCCGTGGCGATGCCGACGCTTTCATGGATGTAGTAATTCTTGCGGGCCTCGCCCTCCCGCACGCCGCCGCGGCGTTGCGCGAAGATACAGATCAGCCAGGGGGCGATTTCCATATAGGGCTTGTCGGCATCGGTGCCGATCGGGGCGAGGGCGTCGAGCCATTCTTCGCCCGCGCGGCCGGCATAGAACTCGCGTTCTTCCGCTTCCGCGGCCTCTCGGATCTCACGCTTTTTCTCCGCGCTGCCGACGCAGGCGAAGTACCAGGGCTGGTGGTTCGCGCCGGAGGGGGCAGAGCCTGCCGTGCGCACGCAGGCCTCGATGATCTCGCGGGGGACAGGCTTGTCAGAGAACTGACGGACAGACCGGCGGCTTGCCATCCGGTCATGGAAGGCCAGGGCGCGGGACAGCATCTGGTCTTCCGGATAGTGCGGAAAACCGTCCAGCAGGACGTGGGTGTCGTCGGAAGTCTTCATGCGACCCGTGTTAGCACGGCCCTGCGGCCGGGCAACTCACGCCCGCGCGAGGCGTTTTGCGGCGGCCGCGCCGCGCGCCTCTGCCTTCTTCAGCCATTTGGCGATGGTGGCCTCATTCGCCGTCTTCACCGGGCCGACCTGTAGAAGGCGCATCGGCTTGATCCCGACGAAATTCATGACGGGCTTCTGCACATGCTTCTTGGCCGCCCGGCTGTAAGTCAGCTGGTCGAACCAGACCGGGGCGTCTGACGTCATCAGCACATCGGCGCTGCGCCCGGCGAGCAGCCGGTCCCAGAACGGGTCCTTCTCGTGATATTGCATCGCGTAACCGGGCAGGAAACAGCGGTCGAGCACGCCCTTCATCTTGGCCGGCATGCCGCCCCACCATTGCGGATAGGCCCAACAGGTATGGTTCGCCCAGGAGAGGTTCTCCCGCCATTCCTCCAGGCAAGGCTCCAGCGTCTTGCGGGCGTGATAGCCTTCGGTGAGGTCCGGGTCGAAATCCATGCCGGAAAGGTGCATGCGCCGGATCTCTGCACCGTTCGCCTCGGCGCCGCGCTGATAGGCATCCGCGAGACCATGGCTGAGGGAGGTGGCCCGCGGGTGGCCGACCCAGATGAAGATACGTGCAGGCATGGAGGGCTCCGATAAACAATTGAACAAATTGTTTATCGTTCATTATCAGGGCCCATGCAAGCGCTTTCGGGCGAATTGGCCAGGCGCCGCCGGATCGTCCCTGGCAGGACGAACCGGCAGCGCCCGGCCCGCTAGCGATTGTCGAACTCCGCGCGAACGAGTTCCAGCCCGCGCCGCGTGATGCGGTAAGGCTTGCCGCCCTGCGAGGCGATGGCGCGTTTGCGCTTCAGCTTGCGGAAGAGGCGGATGCTGAGGCCCGGATAGCGCCAGCCATCGCGGGTAAAGCAAAGCAGGTCTTCCGGCTTGTTGTGTTCGTTGCGGATGATTTCGATATGCCCGCCCTGTGCGAGCAGGTGGAGGATGCGCTGTTCTGCGCGGGAGATATCCATGTGT
>PACZ01000051.1 GCA_002700305.1 Hyphomonas sp.
CGAGAACCCCGAAAAAATCGCGCGCCTGATCATTCAGGAAATGGAAGACACGCTGGTCGAGGTCCGCACCGCGGCTGCCCGTGCCATGGCCGACAAGAAAGAGATGGAGCGCGACATCGCCCACTTCACCACTGTCCGTGACGACTGGGCCAACAAGGCCGAGCTCGCCATCGACAAGGGCCGTGAAGACCTTGCCCGCGGCGCCCTGATCGCCAAGCAGAAAGCGGAAGCCGAAATCGATCGCCGCAAGAATGCGATGGCCGCCGCCGAAGAAGCCTTCGAGAAGCGCCAGGACGACCTGTCCAAGCTGCAGGCGAAGCTCGACGAAGCCAAGGCAAAGCATCGTGCCCTGATGATGCGCCGCGAAGCTGCGGAACAGCGGATTCGCATGCGCAGCCAGGTCTATGACGGCCGGGTCGACGAAGCGCTTGCGCGCTACGGCAATATCGAGCGCAAGGTCGATGAGATGGAAGCCTATGCCGACCAGATCCGCGGCGCCGAGCCGACTCTCGAAGCCCAGTTCGCTGCCCTTGAGCAGGACGAAAGCATCGAGAAGGAGCTCGCCGCCCTGAAGGCCAAGCGTTCCAAGTCGTCGTCCAAGAAGTCGGAGGGCTGATCACATGCTGTTTTCGCTCGCCTGCCTTGCCGGCTTCCTGACGGTGGTCTGTACACCCGGACTGGTCGCGCTGGAACTTGAAGACCGCCGCGCCAAAAAGAATGAGGCCGCCTGATGCCTGAGGAAGTTTTCGCCATTGCCATCGTCAGCATCATCTTCATCGGCTTTCCCGCCGTGATGTTTCACTACATCACGCAGTGGCGGAAGCAGAAGACCCTGATGCCTGACGATGAGCGGATAATGGAAGACCTCTGGCGTTCGGCCAAGGCCATGGAACGCCGCATCGAAACGCTCGAGCGCCTGCTCGAAGCCGGGGAGGCGGAGGAACAACGCCCTCCGCCCCGCCGCTCCCGCCCCACTTTTGACGACTAAGGAATAAATTGATGTCCCGCCACTCCCGCCCATACCGCGATGCCGTTCACGGCGAAGACCGGACTTATGGTTCCCCCAATCCCAAGCGTTTCTACCGCTCCCGCGAAGACAAGGTCATCGCCGGTGTCTGCGGCGGTCTCGCTGAGCGATTTGGCTGGGAGCCGGTCCTCGTCCGCGTCCTGGCCGTGCTTGCCTTCTTCTTCGTGATGGGGCCGCTCGCCCTGATCGCATATGTCACCATCTGGATGATCACGCCGCGCCGCCCTTTTGGCCTGGCGTCGGTCTCCCCGGATGAAGACGCATTCTGGCGCAACGTTTCAGACCGGCCGCGCGTCACCTTCGGCAATCTCAAATACACCTTCATGGACCTCGACGAGCGTCTGCGGAGCATCGAGCGCAAGGTCACCTCGGACGAGTGGCGCCTGCGCAAGGAATTCCGGGACCTCGAACAGGGCAACAACTGATCCGCATACAAAATAAACCAGCGGCAATACCAACTGACAGACTCCGGTAAAGGAACGGAACAATGAGCAAGGGGACCTATCTGACCAGTAACTGGCTGATCTTCGCAATCACGCTGGTCATCGTGGCGGCAATGGTCGGGTTTTCAATGATGCAGGGCCATCTGGCCTTCGAAATGGCGGGGCTGGAACTGTCTTTCACCCCGCATGAGGATGGCGGCCTGCGCCTGGCGGTGATCCGCACGGCTGATGCGCTAGGCGCGACCTCGCTTTAAGGCTCTCAGCAGCAGCCGCGCCGGGGCAACCGCCTCCAGCGCGGACCGGCTGGCCGGGGCAGGCGCGCCGCAGAGGCGGGCGGCGAGAATGGACCCGGCCCAGGGGCCCCAGGTAAAGCCCCGGGCGCCAAAGCCAGACGAAATGAAAACACGATCCAGCAAAGGGGCGTCCGCATCTGCGGGGCGCCCTTTTCGCATGCCGGCAAAGGCATCGAGAAAGGCATCATGATCGGGTGCGGCTCCGATCAGGGGCAGGCGGTCAGTCGTGGTTGCCCGCAGGCTGGCCCGGGAGGCGACATTGTCGGCGCGCGCGTCGCGCACCCAATAAGGCGACAGTGCTTCCACCCCGATCAGGTTTTCCGCGCGGGCCGCATCCGAGGTGAGCGGCGCGGTATCCGGCGCCACCTTGTCGAACGTCGCGCCCCAGAGCCGGTTTCGGCCGAGGGCCAGCGCGTAGGTCCCACTCGCCATGGCGAAAGGGGGGGCGTCGGCAGGCCCTTCGGTGAAATCCACCTGGCCCATGCGCGCTTCCAGCCCCAGCCAGGGCAGAAGGCTGCCCGCCGCCATGCCATTGGCGAGGATGATGGCATCGAACTCGGCGCCATTCACGGTGCGCGCGGCCAGATCCACCTCCGGCGCCTCGCCATAATGCTGTTTTACTCCCTCAAGCAGGTAAGGGATCAGCTTCGCCGGCTCCACGATCAGCGCCCGCTTGTGCAGAAGGCCGCCGCCGGAAAGCGCTTCCAGATCTTCGAGCGGCAGGGGCGGGTCGGCCAGCAATTTTTCAAACCGGGCCGTTTCCGCGTCATCCTTCGGAACCTGGCGAACCTCCGTTTCGGTCACGCCCGGCCGCCCCTGATAGGCATGGCGCGCAGCGAGATAGGCATCGACCAGCAGGCGGGCCTGCACCGTGTCCCCGGCATCGAGACGCGGCATGACGAGCCCCATCGGATTGCCGCTGCCGCCGGTTGCCGGGCCGTCTGCCGGGTCGAAAATCACCGGTTCGGCGCCGAGCTGCTGTAATGCATGGGCCACGCTCGCCCCGGCAATGCCTGCGCCGAGGATGGCGACGTGGTTTGCGCGGGGCAGGGGGCGGCTGAGGCCGAAAATATCCGGCTCGGGCGCTGGCGGGGTGGCGAGGCGCGCCTCCAGCCGCTCCCGTTTGCGGCCATGCCCGGGCGCCTTGGCGACGGAAAAGCCGGCGTCGGCCAGTCCGCGGCGCACGGCGCCGGCGACGGTGAAGGTTGCGGCCGGCGCACCCGGTACGCTGCGTTCACTTACCCATCTGAACAGGTCCGGCGCCCACATGGCCTCATTCTTCGCGGGGCTGAACCCGTCGAGAAACCAGGCATCGGCATGGTAAACGCTGTCCGGGAAAGACTCTGCAATATCAGCGAGGTGAAGGGTAAGCGTCACCCCGTCTTCCGGCCAGATGAAATGGCGTACGCCGCGCACAGGTCCGGGCCAGACCGCGATCAGCTGGCCGGCCAGCGCTTCCAGCTCCGGCCAGCCAGAAAGGGCGCGCGCGGCGTCCTCACGGGCCAGCGGAAAGCCCTCATAGCTCACAAAATGGAGAAAAGCCGTGGGCGAAGGCCGCGTCTGGCGCCAGAGATCCCACGCTGCAAGGAAGTTCAGCCCCGTGCCGAAGCCCGTCTCGGCGATCGTGAAGGTGTCGCGCCCGGCCCAGGCCTCCGGCAGGCCGCACCCCGTCAGGAAGACCGCGCGCGTCTCGGCCAGGCCGTCCCCGGCCGTGAAATAGACATCGCCCGCCGCCCGGGCGACGGGTGTTCCGTCATCCTTCCAGTCGATCTCGGGCTGTATCAGCAGGCGGCTCATGGGCAGGGGGCGTAGACCCGCGCGCGCGGGTTGAACAGGGGGCAGGATCACGCATCCGGCAATCTATCTCAGAAATTTCGGACCTTTCTGCCCGGTCGCACGTTGATTGAGTGACCGCAGTATTGCGGCAGGGAAAGAAAGGAGACCCCCCAATGGACAAGGAACATGTGAAAGGTGCTGCCAAGAAGGCCGAAGGGACGCTGAAGGAAGCGACCGGTAAGGCTGTCGGCGACAAGAGCCTGGAAATGAAAGGCAAGATGGACAAGGCCGAAGGCGAAGTCCGTGACAAGGTCGGCGATGCGAAGGATGCTGTCGACAAGGCGTCGTAAGAACGCCCATCCAAGCCAGCAAGCCGTCCGGAGATCCCGGGCGGCTTTCGCTTGCGCGAAGGGCATGGGCAACCCAGATAGAGGGGCCCAGATAGAGGGGCGTTGAAGGAGTGCGCCATGGAAAGCTTCGACATCCGCAAGGAAGATGGAGAGACCGGCGGGCGCTATGTCACCGTCGTGGACGGCCATAAAGCCGAGATGACCTATTCCAAAGCTGGCACCTCCCGTATCATCATCGATCATACCGGTGTGCCGAAAGCCCTTGGCGGACGCGGGGTGGGCGTGGCACTGGTGCAGCGCGCCGTCGAAGATGCCCGCGCGGCCGGCCTGAAGATCATCCCCCTCTGTCCCTTTGCGAAGGCACAGATCGAAAAACACAAGGAATGGCAGGACGTTCTGGCATGAGCGAGATTACCCACGACCAAAACAGGATGCGCTACTCCTACTTCGAGAATGGCCTGGAGGCCTATCTCACCTATGAGCGCCCGCGTGACGGACAGGTTCACATCACGCATACGATCGTGCCGGGCCCACTGGGCGGGCGCGGCCTTGGCAAGCGTCTCGTCAAGGCAGCGATGGCGGATGTTATCGCCAGCGGTGAGATGGTTTCGTCCAGCTGCTGGTTCGCCAGTGCCCTGATCGAGAAAACGCCCGAATGGTCGGCCGTTCAGGCATGACGGCGCCGTTCTGGAAACAGAAAACGCTCGAACAAATGACGCCGGACGAGTGGGAGTCGCTCTGCGACGGCTGCGCCAAATGCTGCCTGCTCAAGCTCGAAGACGAAGATACGGGCGAGATCGCCTACACAAAGCTGCATTGCCGCCTGCTCGACGGGCAGGCCTGTGCCTGCATGGACTATGAAAACCGCAAGAACATCGTCGAGGATTGCGTGATCCTGACGCCGCAGAATGTCGCCGAGATCCAATGGATGCCGCGCACCTGCGCCTATCGCCTCGTGCTGGAAGGCATGGATCTGCCGAACTGGCACCACCTTGTCTGCGGCGACCGGAACCGTGTCCACACGACCGGCAATTCCATCCGGGGCCGGACCGTGTCGGAAGACACCGTCTTTGACGAAGACCCCGAAGACTGGATCGTCGACTGGGAAGGGAACGAGCCTTAGAGGCTCAGCCCCTCAGGCTGACCTTCACATCGAAGCGCGGCGCCATTTCGAGGCCGACGACTTCGTGCGGCACATAGGGTGCCTCCAGCCGGGCAATTTCCTCATCGCTCAGTTTCAGCTCCGTCGCCGCAACGGCATCCTCAAGGTGGCCCATTTTCGTGGCGCCGATAATGGGGGAGGTGATGGCCGGCTTGTGCAGCAGCCAGGCCATGGCGACCTGCGCGCGCGGCACGCCGCGCTCCTTCGCCAATTCTGCGACGGTTTCCACCACTTTTCTGTCAGCCTCGACGGCCTTTGTGTAGAGCAGGCCCTGCACGCGGTCGGTTTCCGACCGTTCGGTCGTCTCATCCCAGTCGCGCGTCAGGCGCCCTCGGGCGAGGGGGCTCCACGGCATGACGGCGACGCCTTCTGACGCGCAGTAGGGCAGCATCTCGCGCTCTTCCTCGCGATAGAGCAGGTTTACATAGTTCTGCATGCTGACAAAGGGCGTCCAGCCATTTGCCTTCGCGGTCACCTGCATCTTCTGGAACTGCCAGGCCCACATGGAGGAGGCGCCGATATAGCGCGCCTTGCCGGCCTTCACGATGTCGTGCAGCGCCTCCATCGTTTCCTCAATCGGCGTAGCCGGGTCGAACCGGTGGATCTGGAAGAGGTCCACATAGTCCGTGCCGAGGCGCTTCAGGCTGTCATCGATCGCCGTAAACAGGGATTTGCGCGACAAGCCCATCGTGTTCGGGGCAAGGCGCCAAGGGAAGAAGGCCTTGGTGGCGATCACCACTTCGTCGCGGTGGGTGAAATCCTTGAGGGCGCGCCCGACAATCTCTTCCGAAGAGCCATCGGAATACATGTTCGCGGTGTCGAAGAAATTGAAGCCCAGTTCCACGGCCCGGCGGATCAGCGGGCGGCTTGCGTCTTCGGTGAGAGACCAGGGGTGCTGGCCCCGGTCCGGCTCGCCGAAGCTCATGCAGCCGAGGCAGAGGCGGGAGACTTTCAGGCCCGTATTTCCGAAATTCACATAGTCCATGATGCACCTCCTGCCTGTCGTTCCGGCAAAAGATAGGGACGGCCCGGCCCGATTGCGACTGCACCGTTCAAAAACGTCTCCTTAAGAGGCCCGTGCCAGACTGGATGGATGGAAACGCTGCCCGCCTTCGTCGAATATCTCGCCAATGAGCGCCGTATGGCCGCCAAGACGGTCGAGGCCTACCGCTCGGACCTGGCGGAATTCTTCAATTTCCTGCGCCATCACATGGGCGAGGAGCCGACCCCGAAAGTTCTGGGCGAGCTGAAGGCGCGCGACATCCGCGCCCATATTGCCCAGCGCCGCCGCGATGGCCTGTCGGATGCCTCGGTCGCGCGGCTGCTTTCTTCCATAAAGGCGCTGTACCGCTGGCTGAACAGGGCGTTCGACATCGAAAATGCGGAAGTCGCCTACCTTCAGGGGCCGAAACGGCCAAAGCGCCTGCCGCGGCCTGTGTCTGCTGAGGCGGCGAAGGACATGATCGACGAGGCGGCTGACGATCCGGATGTTGCGCCCTGGATCAATGCCCGCGATGCCGCCGTGCTGTCGCTGCTCTACGGGGCGGGCTTGCGTATCTCCGAGGCGCTCAGCCTCACTGGCGCGGATGTGCCAGCGCCGGAACGCCTGCGGATCACCGGCAAGGGCGGTAAGGTAAGGATCGTGCCGCTGATACCAGCGGTACGCGACGCGATCAATTTCTATGCGGAACAATGCCCTTACGCGCTGACGCGTACACAGCCTCTGTTCCGGGGGGCGAAGGGCGGCGCGCTGAACCCGCGCCTGATCCAGGGGCTCGTCCAGCGGCTGCGCGGCCTGCTGGGCCTGCCGGATACGGCAACGCCGCACGCTTTGCGCCACGCTTTTGCGACGCATCTTCTCGCGGCGGGGGCGGATCTCCGCGCGATCCAGACACTGCTTGGCCATGCCTCGCTGTCGACCACGCAGGTCTATACCGGCGTCGATGCGAGCCGCCTGCGCGAGGTCCATGCGGCGGCCCATCCACGCGCCTAGAGGCTGTATACACCGTATTCCCGGCATGTCCTGCCCTTGATCCCGCCGCAATTGCGCGCGATGTTAGGGGCAAGCAGACAAGGGAGACGCGCCGTGAGCGCAGGAAGTGAGAACAGCCGCCGTATACGGAACGCACTGATTGGTGTTCTGACCATTGCAACTTTCATCGGTTGCGGCCTGGCGGCGAATGCGCAGGAGCGGGATTCTTTCATCGATTATGACGGCTTCCTCGGCGTCTCCGAAGAAGTGGCCGCCTACCGCCAGCAGCATCTCGTCTCCCTCGTGGATTTCAATGAGATGAAATCCGAACCCGGCACGATCATCCTCGATTCCCGCAGCGCCGAAGCCTATGCGATGGGCCATATCGAAGGCGCGATCAATGTGAACTTCTCTGACTTCACCGAGGAGAAGCTCGCCGCCGTGATCCCGTCGAAGGACACGCGCATCCTGATCTATTGCAACAACAATTTCGAAGACGACATTGCGCCCGTGATCCTGAAAAGCGCGCCGCTGGCCCTGAACGTGCCGACCTTCATCAATCTCTACGGTTATGGCTACAAGAACGTCTTTGAGCTGAAAGGCATGCATTCGCTGGCGGATCCGGAAATCCACTGGGTCAGCGACCTGCAGGCCCCCTGATCCTGCGTGTTAGCGGGGCAGTCCGGATACCACGCGGTGGTATTCCTCGATCGTCTCTTCGAAAATCTGCGCAATGGGCTTCACGTCCGTGATGCGCCCGGCGACCTGCCCGGTCAGGGCGATGCCGGCTTCCAGATTGCCGCCGAAGTAAACATCCTGCGTGCCCGCAAATTCTCCGAAAATGTTGTCGACGCCTTCCTTCTGGATGCGGTCCGTCCGCTCCGTGCGCAGCGCGCGAAGGGCAGGGCCGGGGCCAGTCCGGTTGAGGAAAACGGTATCGGTGGAGTCGGCTGCCACGATGGCATCTTTCCAGTTCTGGTGCACCGGGCTTTCCGCGGATGAGAGAATACGCGTGCCCATCAGCACGCCTTCTGCGCCAAGGCAGAAAGCCGCCGCCATGGTCCGCCCGTCCATGATGCCGCCGGCAGCCACGACAGGCACGTCCACCGCTTCGCAGACCTGCGGAATCAGCACCATCGAGGCGACGTCCTTCGGATTCTTGAAACCGCCGCCTTCACCGCCCTCCACGATCAGCCCGTCGACGCCCGCCTCGATGGCGCGCATCGCGCCCTGCAGCGACGGCACGACGTGGAACACGGTCAGGCCGGCCTCTTTCAGCATGCCGGTATATTTCATCGGGTCGCCCGCAGAGGTCGTGACGAATTTGATGCCCTGATCGATCACGAACTGGATGATGTCCGGATCGCGCACGAAAGCCTGTGCGACGTTCACGCCGAACGGCTTGTCCGTCAGCGTTTTCATCTTCTTGATCTCCTCCCGCACGGCGTCCAGCTCGCCGGAAGAGGTTTCGATGATGCCCATGCCCCCGGCATTGGAGACAGCGGACGACAATTGCGACCGGGCAATCCAGCCCATGGCAGCCTGGATGATGGGTTTTTCGATACCGAGCATGTCGGTAATGCGGGTCGGGACGGGCTTTGCGCTCATATTTGTTTCCTCCTGAAGGGCAGAGAAGGCGGTATCGGGCCGGCCCGCAAGTCCTTGCCTAGCGTCACCACACAATTGCGCTAGATTGGGCCCATGATTCTGCGTGAACCGAAATCCGGCGAACTCGCCGCCCTCTCCGGCCTCTGCCTGCGGTCCAAGGCGCATTGGGGCTATTCCGAGGACATGCTGAAAGCCTTTGAGGGCGAGTTGACCGTTACGCCGGAAGATCTGGCCGAAGATGCAATCATGCTGGCCGAGGACAAGCGCGGCATTGCGGGCGTGGTGCAGCTGTCAAAACAGGGCGAGGATGCCGTGCTGGAGAAGCTGTTCGTGGAGCCAGACCGGCTGGGGGAGGGGACGGGCAAGCTGCTCTATGTCTGGGCCTGCCGGGTCGCGCGGGACAATGGCGCGAAGAATCTGCTGATCGATTCAGACCCGGACGCCGCCGCCTTTTATGAAGGCCTCGGCGCCGTGCGCAGGGGCACGGCCCAATCCGGCTCCATTCCGGGGCGGACCCTGCCGCACCTCGTGCATCCGCTGGGTTAGGACTTCAAGATCCGAAATCTGA
The DNA here is from genome assembly GCA_002700305.1 of Hyphomonas sp. Taxonomy (GTDB): domain Bacteria; phylum Pseudomonadota; class Alphaproteobacteria; order Caulobacterales; family Hyphomonadaceae; genus Hyphomonas. The sequence continues at coordinate 9,200 of PACZ01000051.1, forward strand.
TGCGTGCGCCTTCAGGTGCGCATCGAACCGGTCGAGATCGGCTTCGATCTGAGGGGCCTTGCTGACATCATGTGCGGCGAAGGTGGGCAAAGGCGACAGGGCGAAGAAGGCGAAATTGATGTGCACCGGGGCCAGCAAGTCATCGAGGCTGCGGCCTGCGAACAGGATCTGGGCCGGGTCATCGAACGCGGTGCGGGGCGCATTCATTGTCACCGACAACATGTAGCGTTTACTCTGGAGTTTCCCGCCGGAGCCGTATTGCCGCGCAGGGTCCTTCCGGCTTCGGCCATCCCCCCGGGCAAGGCGCCCATCCATGCCGGCGGTATACACTTCGTCGAGGTAGCGTTTCAGTGACCAGGGCAAGCCCATCGAGTTCAGCGGGAATTGCATCAGGATGAGGTCTGCCCAGAGCTGGTTTTCCACCTCAAGGTCCGTGTCCCACGGCTCAGCGGTCCGGACTTCTCGCACGGTGGCACCGCGTGCCTCGAAATGCGCCTTTGCACGGTCGCAGAAAGCCCGGTTCAGCCGTCCCGGCGATGTCGGGAAAGGCTGGTGGCCGTTGATCAGGAGGATGGAGGTCACGGGGCGCATGTAGACCATGCCTGCTTTGCCAGCGCAATGCAGGCCTTGCCCGCCACCGTTTGCGGCGCTACATGCGCTTCATCGTGGTGATTTGGCCGGCCGGCTTGCAGCCACGTAAAACAAGTCGCTAAAAGGGCCGCGCGCAGGAAGACCATTTCGCCCCGCGCTCCCTTTTTCCCTTGTTTTCAGGTTTCAAGCTGGCTGAACAAGTCGAGAGTATTGCCCCGTGCCGATCAAGATTCCGGATGCCTTGCCTGCCCGTGAAACCCTCCTGAAAGAGGGCGTTGCGGTGATGCAGGAATCCGAAGCCGCCCGCCAGGATATCCGCCCGCTGCAGATCGGCCTGCTGAACCTGATGCCGAACAAGATCCGCACGGAGACGCAGATCGCGCGCCTGCTGGGCGCCTCGCCGCTGCAGATCGAGCTGTCGCTGATCCGTATCGGCAATCACACGCCGAAGAACACGTCGCAGGATCACCTGATCAGCTTCTACAACACCTGGGAAGACGTGGCAGACCGCAAGTTCGACGGCTTCATCGTCACCGGCGCGCCGGTCGAGCAGCTGGACTTCGAAGACGTCACCTATTGGGACGAGCTGACACGGATTTTCGACTGGACGCGGACGAATGTGCATTCGAACCTGTTCATCTGCTGGGGCGCCATGGCAGCAGCCTGGCATTTCCACAAGCTGCCGAAATACCAGCTCGCAAAGAAGGCTTTCGGCATCTACCGCCAGCGCAACCTCGCCCCGGCCTCGCCCTATCTGAACGGCTTCTCGGACGACTTCCTCATTCCGGTGTCCCGCTGGACCGAAGTGCACGCCGAAGACGTGCTGGCCCGGCCGGAGCTGGACCTGCTGGTCGACTGCCCGGCGACGGGGCCGAGCCTTCTGGAACATGCGCCCAGCCGCAGCGTCTTCATGTTCAACCATGTCGAATATGACTCCTTCTCGCTGAAGGAAGAGTACGAACGCGACATCGCCGCCGGCAGCGATATCGCCATTCCGCACAATTACTTCCCCGGCGATGACCCGGCCCGCCCCCCGCTCAACCGCTGGCGCAGCCACGCACACCTCCTGTTCGGCAACTGGATAAACCAGGTCTATCAGTCCACGCCCTACGACCTCGCCGAGATCGGGAAGGGGTAGAGCGATGGCCGCCGCGCTCGTCCCTGAACTCTATGTCAGCGACCTGGCGCGCAGCCTCGATTTCTATTGCGGGGCGCTCGGTTTCTCCATTGTCTACCAGCGCCCGGCGGAACGCTTCGCCTATATTGAGAGGGGCGGGGCCGAGCTGATGCTGGAGGAGCCCGTCGGGCGGACCTGGCTCGCCGGGCCGCTTGAGGCGCCTTATGGGCGGGGCGTCAATTTCCAGATCACGGTGGAGGATGCCGCGGCCCTTTGCGAGGCGGCTCTCGCCGCCGGGGCGCCGCTGATCCAGCCCCTCGAAGAGAAGACCTATCTGCGCGACGATGAGCCCATCCGCGTGCGCCAGGGCGTGGTGCAGGATCCGGACGGGTATCTTCTGCGCTTCTCGGAATTGCTGTGACATCGTAGAACAGGGCAATGATTCCTGCTGAAGCGCCTTCTCCGGAACTCTCTTACGCGTCCTATTTCGAGGACCCGGTGAAGCGCCGCCTTGTGCGCGTGGTGGAGCGTTTCTCAGGCCAGCCGCGCCTGAAGAAGCTGTACGAGCATTACCGCGATCATCTCGCCAATGACGTGCCTTTCTTCGAGGCCGCGATCCGTCTGCTGGATCTCGATGTCCAGTTCTCTGCATCCCGTCTCGCGGAGATCCCGAAAGAGGGCCCGCTGGTCGTGGTGGCGAACCATCCCTTCGGCGTGCTGGACGGGCTGGTCATCTGCTGGCTGGTGAGCCTCCGCCGCCCGGATTTCCGGGTGCTGACAAACTCTGCCCTCGACGGCATTCCGGAGGCGCGGGACTATCTCCTGCGCGTCGACTTTTCCGGCACGCGCGAGGCGATGGCGGCCAATGTCGCCATGCGCAAGGCGGCGCTGGACCATATCAAGGCAGGCGGCTGCGTCATCGTCTTCCCCTCGGGCGGGGTCTCCACGACGCCGCGCCCGTTCGACCGCACGGCGGTGGACGATGAGTGGAAGCCGTTCACCTCGAAACTCATCACCCATGGCAACGCCTCGGTGACGCCCATCTATTTCGATGGCCAGAATTCGCGCCTGTTCCAGATGGCGAGCCATCTCTCGCTGGAGCTGCGTCTCGCGCTCGTCTTCCGCGAAGTGCGCCGGCGCATGGGCAAGTCCCTGCGGGTCGAGATCGGGCAGACGCTGTCGCCGGACGATCTGGCCGCCGCCGGTAAGCGGCGCGGCCTGATGGAATTCCTCCGGGAGCGTACCTATGAACTCGCCGGCCCTGCCCAGCACGCCCGCCTTGCCCGGGCCGGCGTCCGCTTCCAGCAGAAGAAACCGAAAGTCTACCGTTGATCCCATCGGCGACATTCCGGAAGATCGTACCAGAAAGAAAAGAACACGAGGGGAGCGTATGAGCCAGAAGACAGACCACACAGATCCGGTCGCAGCCGCGAAGGCCCTGCTGCCGGAACTTGCTGCCCGCGCAAACGAAATGGACGAAGCCCGGCGCCTGCCGGCAGACCTCGCGCGCACCATGGCGGAGGCGGGCGTCTTCCGCCTCGTCACGCCGCGCCGTTTCGGCGGTCTGGAGGCCAGCCCCCGCACCTTCGTTGAAACCGTCGAGATGCTGTCGACCGCGAATGCCAGTGCCGGCTGGTGCTGCATGATCGCGAACACGTCCGCGCTGAACGCCGCCTACATGGCGCCGGAGGAGGCCGAGGCCATCTTCGACGATCCGCATGTCATCACCGGCGGCGTGTTTGCGCCGATGGGGCGGGCTGTTGCGGAAGAGGGCGGTTACCGCGTCACCGGACGCTGGCAATGGGGCTCGGGCTCGGCGAACAGCGTCTGGCTCGGCGGCGGCTGCACGGTCTGGGAAAATGGCGAGATGCGGCGCCTGCCGAGCGGCGCGCCGGAAACGTTGATGGCCGTCTTCCCGGCGGCTGAGGCGGCGCTGCTGGACACCTGGCACGTCATGGGCCTGAAGGGCACAGGCTCCGGCGACTTTGAAGTGCAAGACATTTTCGTCCCGGAAGGCCGCTGCGTGCGCCTCGCGGGCGGCAATCCGCGTGAGACCGGACCGCTCTACAAGTTTCCCGCCTTCGGCTTTCTCTCGCTCGGCGTCTGCGCGGCGGCGCTGGGCAATGCGCGGGGCAGCCTCGATACGTTCCATGCGCTGGCCATGGCCAAGAAGAACCAGGGCTCTGCCAAGACATTGGCCGAACGCCAGACCATCCAGTCTGCCTATGCGCAGGCCGAGGCCAGCTGGCGCGCGGCCCGGGCGCTGCTGTTCGCGGAGATCGACCGGGTCTGGGAGATTGCGCAGACGGCTGATGAAATCCCGATGGAAGCCCGCGCGGACCTCCGCCTTGCCTGCACCCATGTCACCCGCACCGGGGCGGACATCTGCCGCAATCTGTATGAACTCGGCGGCGGCGCGGCGCTGTTCGAAACCTCGCCCCTGCAGCGCCAGTTCCGCGACGCGCAGGCCATGACCCAGCACATCATTACCGCCCCCGCTACCTGGGAGCTGACCGGTCGCATCCTCTTCGGCCTGCCGACCGATGGCGCGATGGTCTGACCGGGCGGGGCTTCAACCGCAGATGCCGACTGGCGACAACTGGCGCGTATGTGTAAGCCTGTAACAAAGCTCGCGCGGTGCGCAGCGATGATGAGGACTCTCCAATGAAAATTCGTGGATTGATGATGGCGGCTTCCCTGGTCGCATTGACGGCGACAGGCTGTGCCCACCCCGTCGCGGAAACGGAATTGGCGCCCGAAACGGCCGCGCCAGAAGCTTCAATGCCCGAAACGGCCGCACCTGAAGCGGCTGCGCCGGTTGCAGAAGCCCCCGCCGATCCGATGGCCATCGACACCAGCACGGAATGGGGCGCTTTCCTGTCGCCTTTCCTGGAAACCTATTTCCAGCTCAACCCGCATTTCGCGGTCTATCAGGGCCGCCATGAATTCGACGGCGAACTGCCGGACTTCAGCGAAGCAGGCCTGAAAGCCCAGATCGACATACGCAAGGCGGCAATTGCTGACGCACAGGCGCTGGACCCGGCCGGCCTCAGCGATGAACAGAAATTCGAGCGCGACTATCTGATCCGCGTCATGCAGGGCGAGCTGTTCTGGCTGGAAGAGGCCGACCGGCCGCATCACAATCCCGACTTCTATGTCGGCGTGCTGGATCCGAACGTCTATATCGCGCGGCCCTATGCCGATGCCGAGACGCGGATGAAGGCTTTCATCAAATATGCGAAGAATGTTCCGGTGGCTGCCGCCCAGATCGAGGCGAACCTGCAGCTGCCGCTGCCGGAGACCTTCCTGAAATACGGGCAGGCCGGTTTCAGCGGGTTTGCAGATTATTACACGGGTGACGCGAAAGCGGCCTTTGCCGACGTCGACAATCCGGAATTGCAGGCAGAGTTCGACGAGGCAACTGCGGCGGCCTCCGCGGCCATGCAGCACTTGTCTGACTATATTGGCTCTGTCCCGGCCACGCCGGATGGCTTTGCCATGGGCGCGGACAAGTTTGCCGACATGGTGCGCCTCACCGAAGCGGTCGACCTGCCGCTGGATGAGCTGAAGGCGATTGGCGAGGCAGACCTGAAGCGCAACCAGGCGGCCCTGAAAGAGGCTTGCGATGCCTATGCGCCCGGCCTCACGCTCGGCGCCTGTATGGAAAAGATGGGCGCCAACAAGCCGGAAGTCGGCCCGGTCGAGGAGGCGCGTGAGCAGCTTCCCGAACTGCGCGCCTTCATCGAGGCGCACGACATTGTCACCATTTCCGGCACCGAGCAGGCCAAGGTGGAAGAGTCGCCGCCGTACAATCGTCAGAACTCGGCCTATATCGACCTGCCGGGGCCATATGATCTCGGCCTGCCGTCGGTCTATTACATCTCGCCGCCGGACCCGAGCTGGGACGAGGCCACCCGCAACGCCTATGTGCCCGGCGAGATGGACCTCCTGTTCACCAGCGTGCACGAAGTCTGGCCCGGCCACTTCCTGAACTTCCTGCATTCGAACCGGGCCGAGTCCGTGTTCGGGAAACTCTGGGTCGGTTACGCCTTTGCCGAAGGCTGGGCGCATTATACCGAAGAGATGATGTATGACGCCGGCCTGCATGATGGCGACCCGGAAACCCATGTTGGCCAACTGTCCAACGCATTGCTGCGCGATTGCCGCTATCTCTCCGCCATCGGCCTTCATGCCGAGGGCATGACGGTGGAACAGAGCTACGACCTCTTCCGCAACGAATGCTACCAGGATGCCGGCAATGCGACTCAGCAGGCGGCGCGCGGCACCTATGATCCGGCTTACCTGAACTACACGATGGGCAAGCTCATGATCCGCAAGCTGCGGGATGACTGGACGGCGAAACACTTCCCCGAAGATCCGCGTTCCGGCTGGAAAGCGTTCCACGACGAGTTCCTCTCCTATGGTGGCCCGCCCATCCCGCTGGTGCGCCAGCAGATGATGGAAGAGGACACGCCGAAGGCCGTCTTCTAGGTGATCCGGTCCGGTTCCTGCCCGAACAGGTTCGCCCTGTCCCGGAATGGGGGCAGGGCGTGACGGGTCTGAAGGTTCTCGTCGATGCCGATGCCTGTCCGGTGAAGGAGGAGGTGTATCGCGTGGCGCTGCGCCATGAGGTGGCGGTGGTGATTGTCGCCAATTCCTATATCCGCATTCCGGAGCACCGGCTGATCTCCCGCCAGATCGTGACGGACGGGTTCGATGCGGCCGATGACTGGATCGCAGAGCAGGCGGGGCCGCGCAGCCTCGTCATCACGGCGGACATTCTGCTGGCCCAGCGGGCACTGGAGAAGGGCGCCCGCGTGCTTGGTCCCAATGGCAAGCCGTTCACGGACGCGTCCATCGGCAATGCCGTCGCCGTGCGGGCCATCCATGCCGACCTGCGGGCTGGCCTTGGGGAAGGTGCCCCCAAAGGGGCGGCGCCTTTCAGCAAGCAGGACCGGTCGAATTTCCTGAACGCGATGGAAGTCGCCATGGTCGCCCTGAAAAAGGCAGCCGGCTAGACGGGTCTCAGCGGACCGCCGGTTCCAGCAGGCGGAAGCTGCCGGCGTCAGCGTCCATCTCCACAAGCCCGCCTTCAGGCACGGTGAACTGATCCGTCAGATGGCCGATAAAGGCGCCGGAATAGGCCGGCACGCCCAGCGGCTGCAGATGGTGCGTCAGGATTTCGCTCAGCGTGAAGCCGCCAATGCTGTTGCCCTGGCTGCAATCGGTGCAGTTGCCGACGATCACCCCCGCGACGCGCCCCAGAATGCCCGCCTGGCCGAGCTGCGTCAGCATCCGGTCAATGCGGTAGACCGCTTCGTCGATATCCTCGAAGAACAGGATCGCCCCGTCGAAATCGGGCAAATAGGGCGTGCCGACAAGGGCGGTCATGACGGTGAGGTTGCCGCCCAGCAGCCGCCCGCGGGCCGTGCCCGGCGTGATCGTCTGGGTACGCCATTTTCGCTGCACCAGCCGGTCTTCCGACGCGACCGGGTTCACATAATCGGGCGTGGCAGCATCGAACAGCAGGGGTTTGAACGTCTCCAGCGATTGCTTGCCCCAGGCGGAAATGCCAACCGGGCCGTGGAAGGTGACGAGGCCTGTCTTCGCATGAATGGCGAGGTGCAGCGCCGTGATATCGCTGTATCCGATCAGGGCTTTCGGGTTCCGGCCGATGAGATCGAAATCGAGATGCGGCAGGATCCGCGCCGTGCCCCAGCCGCCCCGCACGCTCATGATCGCGTTCACGTCCGGGTCGGCGAACATCTGGTTCACGCCGTCCGCACGGGCCTTGTCGTCGCCCGCGAAATAGCCGTCCCGGTCCAGGATGTTGTGCGCCCGTTTCGACTTCAGGCCGAGATTGGCGAGCGCCTCCTCGATCAGCTGGATGGCGAACGGCTCCCATGTGGCAGAGGCCGGTTCGATCAGGCCGACCGTGTCCCCCGCCTTCAGCCGCGGCGGCAGGAGAACCGGCAGCCCGCCTGTCTTCGCTTGCGCCTGCGCCATCGCTTGCGGCCCCAGCGCCAGCATCGCACCGGCGGCCCCCAGCATCTGTCTCCGGTTCATGGTGTCCGCATTCCCTCCTGACGATGATAACCACACTATAGCCAGCGTCCCTGACCGTGCCATCATTCAGTATGTGAGCAATGCCCGAAGGCTTTCGCTTGCCAATTTTTCGGGCGTTGAGCACGGCTGGACGATTTGACATTCGCCTGAGCCAATAATATACGCAGTAAATTGCGCAATTTGTTGCACAAATGGTGGACAGCATGACAGCGATGAATTTCAGGGACGAGCACGCGCTGAAAGGCGCGTTCGTGTCCAACAAGCTCCTGAGACTGGTGGACCTCATCGCCGAACAGGGCGACGACCTGTTGCGTGAGGCGGAGATCACCATCCCCTCAAGAGCCGTCGGCTGCACCTTGTTCATTGGAGACAAGGGCCAGGTATCCCTGGCGGATATCGCCAAGGCCCTTGATGAACCCCATCAATTATCGGCTCAACGTGTCGAGAGCCTCATCCAACTTGGCTTGCTGGAACGCAGGGATGACCCAAAGGATGGACGCCGCAAGGTCCTTCGCCTGACGAAAAACGGCAAGGCGCAATATCAGCGCCTGCGCGTTCGGCTGGCGGAGATCGAACAGGCGTTCACCGATCTATACGACGAAATCGACTACGACCTTTCGGCGATCCTGGATCGCGTGATTGATGCATTGCACCGCACGCCACTGCTTGAACGCATTCGCAAGGCGGCAATGAAGGCGGGCGCCTCCAGCAAGCAAAAAAAAGCCGAATGAGATGACAGCCTCCGAAACGGACAAGCGGGCTGCCTGGAAGGCCATCACCATCTTCCTGGTCATTCTGACAGCCATCAGCGCGGTCTGGCATTTCGCCATTGTCGCCCTCGCGCCGGTCAGTATCTATGTGGGCGCCCTGATGTGGTGTCCCGCCATCGCGGCGTTTCTGACGCTCAAGGTCACAAGGCGTAAGATTGCGTCGCTGCCATGGGGGATCGGGACCTGGCGCGACAATATCCAATCCTATCTGATCCCGGTCGCCTATGTGACGATCAGCTATGCGCTCGCCTGGATATTCGGCTTTGGCGGCGTACCGGACGCCGGCACAGTGTCGGAGTGGTCGGCGGAACTTGGCCTGCCGTGCAGCCCGGTTCTGGCGTCGTCGTTGATGATCGCCTTGTTGGCAACGATACAATTCGCAAAATCCCTTGGTACGATTGCGGGCGAGGAGATCGGCTGGCGCGGGTTTTTCATCTGGGAGCTGAGAAAGGTTCTGCCGTTCAGCGGCGTCGTCCTGATCAGCGGCATCGTCTGGTCAGCCTGGCACTATCCGATCATCATCAAATACGGATTTGGGGACCCGCTCTTCCAGATCGCCTGCTTCACCCTGATGATCACGAGCATGTCCGTCATCATGGCGTATTATACATTCAGGTCGAAATCCCTGTGGCCCGCCATCTTTTTTCATGGCGCCCACAATATCTACATCCAGAAAATCTTCTCACCACTGACCACCTCCGATGACCACACGCGGTTCTGGATCGACGAGTATGGATTGATGATCCCCGTCATCGTCACGCTCATGGCCATCTATTACTGGCGGCGTGCAAAAGCCGAGGGGATGTAAGTTTGATCGTCCGCGTGCATCCAAATGCCTGCTTTGCTGCATCCTACCCATGTTCGCCCAATCTCGGGTGAGGGCAAACCAGAGAGACCAGCCAGACATGAACAAGAATTTGAAACGGGAGCGCCTCACGGCGCTCACGGAAGTGATTGCCGTGGTGGCCATCGCATTCCTTTCCAAGGCGGCGCTCGATCATTTCTTCTGGCGGTTTTCCGGTCCTGTTTCCCTCATCACACTTCTCATCCTTCTGACCGTCTATCTACGGCGTCGCGGCATCTACTGGTCGGGGATGGGCCTGCGCGCCGTTCCGGGCGCCAAGAGCAAATGGCTCATGATTCCGCAGACGCTTCTGGGTATCGTCGCGATCATCCTCACCGGTGTTGTCACGCAAGTGGCCTTGCAAGCCATCGGAATTGAGCCCCTGCCAGAAGGGCAGGACGTGGCAACGGATCGCTTTGCGGGCATCGCCGGAAACCTGCCAGTCTATCTGATGTGGCTCGGCATCGGCATTGTCAGCGGCGGGCTGGCAGAGGAAATGTTCTTCCGCGGTTACCTGATCACCCGGCTGCAGGCAGTCTTCAGCGGCGCGCGCCTGGCGCCTGTTCTGGCTGTCTTCACCGCAGCGGTGATATTCGGATTTGGCCATTTCTATTATCAGGGCCTCAGCGGATGGATTACCACGGGCATGATCGGGGCCGTCATCGGCCTCCTGTTCCTGCTTTACAAGCGAAACCTCTGGCCCCTGATCATTGCCCACGCCTTTGTGGACGCCCTCGGCATGACCAGCATGTACATGGAATGGGGTATCTAGCCGCGCGGGGCAGGCTGCTACCTCTACGTCGCCCCTTTGCTCAGAGGCTCATCTGGCTCTGCGTGGTCAGGGCGGCAAGCTCGTCTGAGGTCATTTCCGGCGCCTGTAGAGGGTGTATAGAGGGTCTGTATATTGTGTTCCTGAGTGTCTGGCGGGGGCCTTATCCAACACCCTGTCCAACTGGCGGGGGAGGCTAGGGCCTGCCCGCGGGGCAGCGCTCACACTTGCCCTTAACCGCTTTCATGCTAGAGCCCGTTCATGAACGGGATCACACTTCACAAGGGCGACCTGCCGGCTGACATGGATTTCGGCCCTGTCGTCGCCATCGACTGCGAGGCCATGGGCCTCAACCTCCATCGTGACCACCTGACGCTGGTGCAGCTCTCCAGTGGCGACGGCACAGCGCATCTGGTGCAGCTCGGCCGGGACTATGACTGCCCGAACCTGAAGTCGCTGCTGACCGATCCGAAAGTAATCAAGATCTTCCATTATGGCCGCTATGACATCGCCATGATGCTGCGCTGGATGGGAATCACCTGCGCCCCGGTCTGGTGCACCAAGATCGCCTCGAAGCTCGCCCGAACCTATACAGACCGCCATGGCCTGAAGGATGTCGCCCGCGAAGTGGCCGGGGTCGAACTGTCCAAGGCGCAGCAGAGCTCTGACTGGGGCACGAAAGACCTCAGCGACGCGCAGATGCAGTATGCGGCCTCCGATGTGTTGCATCTGCACCAGATCAAGACAGGGCTTGAGGCCATGCTGATCCGCGAAGGCCGGCTGGAAATGGCCCAGGCCTGCTTCGATTTCCTGCCCATGCGCGCCCGTCTGGACCTCGCAGGCTGGGACGATCAGGACATTTTCGCCCATAGCTGACCGGCTGCCATGCCTTCACCGCTTTTGTCATGGCAGGATCGCGGCTAAGAAAACAGCTGAGTTGCTTACAGGTTCGCCATCGGCATGGACGCCGCCACACATCATGATCCCGCCTCGCTCTGGGCCCCGCGCCGCCAGCTGACGCTGGCACAGGCCCGGCGGCGTTCCGAGCGTGTGAAGGTCCTGCGCATGGTGTTTGTGGCGGGCGCGGCGATTTCGATCGGTTTTTTTGCCGGTCATATCATCAAGAGCGCGCTGACCAGCGAGTCCCGGCCTGTCCGGGTGACCAAGGACGAGTCGGTGACCATGGTGAACCCGCGCTTCACCGGGCGCGATTCGGCCGGGCAGAGCTTTCAGATCACGGCGGATGCGGCGCGCCGCCGGCTCGGCACGGACCAGACGGTCGACCTGACAGCCCCGGTCATGCGGGACGAGGCCGGCAGCCAGGTGAGCGCGCCGACCGGCATGTACGACCGGGACGCAGGCATTCTTGAGCTTTACGACAATGTCAGCATCACTGACGCCTCCGGCTATACGTTCGTGTCTTCGGGCGCGCGGGTCTATGTCGGGGAGGGCCGGGTCGAGGGGCTTTCGCCGCTGCAGGGGAAAGGACCCCTTGGCGATATCCGCTGCGACTCGTATGAAGTTCTCGATGACGGCAATCGCATTGTCTGTGTCGGCAATGTACGGACCGTGATCTATCCGGCCCCCGCCCCGGAGGCGCCGGAACCAACCGAAACGACGGGTGAAGGTGATACTGATGGCTCGAATTAGGATACTCGGCGTTCTGCTGGCGGGCGTGTTTGCGGCATTTGCCGCCCCGGCCCATGCCCAGATTTCGTCCGAAGGCGGGCCGATCTACATCAATTCCGACCGCACCGAGAGCCTCGAGCTGGAGCGCAAAGTGCTGCTGATCGGCAATGTCGACATCCAGCAGGGCGATGCCCGTCTGCGAGCCAATCAGGTGACGATGGTCTTCGCCGGCAAGGAAGGCGGGGAAACCAGCACCGTTGGCGGCAGTTTCGGCCAGATCGAGTCGATGACCGCCGAGGGCGATGTGTTCTATGTCACGCCGGAACTGAAGGCGAAGGGCGAACGCGGCGTCTATGTCGCGTCGACCGACACGATTACCATGACCGGCAATGTCGCCCTGATGCGCGGGCGCGATGTGGCAGAAGGGGAAGTGCTCAGGCTTGAGATCACGAACCGGCGCACCACATTGGATGGCGGCGATGGCCGCACGCGCATGATGATCGATCCCGACACCCAAAACGGGTCGAATGATTGAATTTCAACGGGATCGTGAAAACGATCTTAAGCATGTGAAGGTAACAGTCTTCCCGGGCAACAAATGCCCGCACTGAAAGGGATTCCTGAGAAAGATGACCGAGCCGGCCGAAGGCCTTGTCGTTGAGAATATTGCCAAGGCATTTGGCAAGCGACAGGTCGTGCGGGATGTCTCGCTTTCTCTTCAGCGCGGGGAAGTTGTTGGCCTGCTTGGACCCAANGGGGCCGGCAAGACGACCTGCTTTTANATGATNATGGGCCTNATCGGCGTCGATTCCGGGGACNATNTCGATCGANGGCGAGNATGTNACCCGTCTTCCAATGTATCAGCGCGCACGCCTCGGCGTGGGCTATCTTCCGCAGGAAGCCTCNATTTTCCGGGGCATGACGGTGGAAGANAACGTGTTGGCTGTGGCGGAACTGGTCGAAAANGACCGCGCCGCCCGCATGGCACAGGTCGACAGCCTGCTCAGCGAACTGCACGTGGAACATCTGCGCCACCAGGCCGCCACCTCCCTGTCGGGGGGCGAACGCCGCCGTGTCGAGATCGCCCGCGCGCTCGCTTCGCGTCCGAGCTTCATGCTACTGGACGAACCGTTCACCGGTATCGACCCGCTTGCCATTTCCGACATTTCCGACCTTGTCCGCTACTTGAAGCAGCGTGGCCTGGGCGTCCTGATTACGGACCACCAGGTGCGCGAGACGCTCCAGATCGTCGACCGGGCCTATGTGATGTATGATGGTGAAGTGCTTTTCAACGGCTCGCCGGACAGCGTGCTGAAGAATGAGGACGTGCGCAGGGTCTATCTGGGTGAACAGTTCGCCGCTTGATTTCAGGGGGCGCGGCTTATGGCCATGAAACAATCACTCGACATGCGCCAGGGCCAGTCCCTGGTAATGACGCCGCAACTGCAGCAGGCGATCAAGCTGCTGCAGCTGTCGAACCAGGAACTCGCCGAATTTGTCGAAGCCGAGATCGAGCGCAACCCGCTGCTCCAGAAGGCCGAAGACAATACCGACGCCGCCGGCGAAGGCAGCGAGCCGGCCCGCCGTGAAGAGATGTCGCTCGACGACAGTTCCGGCATGGGTGAGGCGCGCGAGCAGCTCGATGCGCCGGGCGAGGATGTCTACGAGCCGGGTACGGGCTCCGATAATGCCATGCCGGTGGGCACCTCCGGCCCGTCCGCCAAGGCCGACTGGTCCGGCGTCGGGGCAGGGCCTGCCAGCGACGATTTCGATGCGGCTTCCAACGCATCCTCCGATGTCACGCTGAACCAGCACCTGCACGAACAACTTCAGCTGGCCGGTCTCTCCGCCGCGGACCGGCTGATCGCGGCGCGCCTGATCGACGAAACCGATGATGGCGGCTACCTGCGCACAACGGTCGAGGAAGTGGCCAAGGATCTCGGCGCCGACGAAGCCAATGTCGAAGCCGTGCTGCAGGTCTGTCAGGGCTTCGAGCCGACGGGCGTGATGGCGCGCTCCATTCCGGAATGCCTGGCGCTGCAGCTGAAAGAGCGCGGCCGCTATGACCCGGCCATGGAAGCGATGATCGAGAACCTCGCCCTCGTCGCCAAGCATGACCTGAAAACCCTGTCGGAGCGCTGCGGCGTCGGCAAGGAAGACCTGATGGAAATGATGACGGAGTTGCGCCAGCTTTCCCCGAAACCGGGCGCCGGCTATTCCTCCGACACGACCATCGCCGTCCAGCCGGACGTTTATGTGCGCGAACTGCCGAACGGCATGTTTGCGGTCGAACTGAACTCCGACACGCTGCCGCGTGTGCTGATGGACAAGGCCTATTATGCCGAAGTCTCGGCCCTGAAGATGCGCGATCAGGAGAAGGAATTCATCTCCGAATGCGCGGCCTCCGCCAGCTGGCTGATCAAGTCGCTTGATCAGCGCGCCCGCACCATCCTGAAAGTCGCCAGCGAGATTGTCCGCCAGCAGGATGCCTTCTTTGCGCATGGTGTTGCGCATCTGCGCCCGCTGAACCTGAAACAGGTGGCCGATGCGATCGAGATGCACGAGTCGACCGTCAGCCGCGTGACGACCAACAAATACATGTCGACGCCGCGCGGGCTCTTTGAGCTGAAATACTTCTTCTCCGCCGCCATCCCGGCGACCGGGGGCGGGGAGGCGCATTCCGCCGAAGCCGTCCGCTACCGGATCAAGCAGCTGATCGATCAGGAGGCCCCGGAAGACGTGCTCTCCGACGACCAGATCGTGGAAATCCTCACCGGCTACGGCGTCGAAATCGCCCGCCGCACGGTCGCCAAATACCGCGAAAGCCTCAACATCCCCTCCAGCGTCCAACGCCGCCGGATTAATAGGGCGAGTTAGGGCTATCTCAAATCACGGTTTGCGGATGGCCGAAAATGACCCAATGGTGCCGTTGCCTTCTCACGTCCTTCAAGGCATCCTTGCCCCAACTCAATAGGTTGCCCGTGTAGGATGGCGCTGCAGATGGATTTAGACTTCGTGCGGGCCGATCTCGAACAGCATCGCGAATTGCTCATACAATTCAATATCGAATATCTCCGCTGGGCCGATGATTCGGTGCAAGAACGGTTCGGGCTGTCGCTGCCAAGTCTCTTGGGAATGTCTATCCCCGATTATGCTCACAGCGCATTAGACAAGCTGTGTGAGGGGACGCCGCCAAACGGCGTCTTCTACGTCGTCTTCAATGGGGAGGCAGCGCTTGGAATGGGCGGGCTCCGCTCCATACGAAACGGCGTTGGCGAAATCAAACGCATCTATGTCTCCCGAGCGAGCCGCGGCGGAGGAATAGGTGCAAAGATCTTGGATCGGCTCGTACATGACGCCCAGAGCTTTGGCTATCATGAACTAGTGTTGGAAACTGGCCCCTTTATGACCTCCGCTCATCGGCTTTACGAGGCGGCGGGGTTTGCAGATATCCCGCCGTATGCAGAGGCAGAGGTGCCTGAGGCGCTACACCGTGACTGGCGCTTTATGCGCTGCCGACTGAGCTAAACGATCGGCTGCCTTCGGCGAGTACTTGCCTCTGACCCAACTGCTTCCGGACGCCACCTATTCCGCAGCTTGGCCTTCCGGCGCTTCAGCAAACATCTCATTCAGATACGCTGCCAACCGCACGCCACCTTTGGAGAGTTGCTGGCGCAGGAAGCCGCGGGTTTTGTAGACATAGTTATAGGAGAGGATCTGGCTGTCCGGATAGATCTGGTCACGGATGGCTGCGCTTTCGTCGGCCCACTGGCCGGGCGTCGCCGCAGACCAGACGAGCACGTCTTCAGCGGTGATCTTGGAGGTCAGCCAGTCGGTCCATTCGGTATAGGACAGCTCCTCATTGTTGATCAGCAGCTCGTCCCAGACCTCGTGCAAATTCGTCAGGTCTTCGAAGAAGTAGCAGGTGAAGAGGTTGCCGCCGCGGTCCGTGCCGTTGCCGGCGTGCAGGGGCTGTTGCAGGTCGCCCACCAGGTGGATGATGAAGCGGAGCGCCAGTTGACGCTGTTCCAGCGGCTGGCTCTCGTCCAGAACGATGGCGCGGAAATGCTCCAGCGCCGTGATTGCATTGCCTTCCGGCGGCGGGGTGATGTCCGCATACTTTTCGCCCTCGGGGATGGTCACATAATGCCAGGGGCTGGACTCGCGGCGCCAGAATTCATCCGGGTCGGAGCGCATGAAGTCCGGCCAGTCGGAGGCCTCGGCCATGCTTTCCGGCCCGAGGATTTCTTCGACGGCGGCGGCGGCCTCATCGGTCAGGTATTGGTCCGCCACGGCGGCGACCACGCGGTGCCCGGTCTTGCCCCAGGCAAAGGCCGGGGAGGCAATGGTGGCGGCGAGGGCGAGGCTGAGCAGCAGGCGGCGCATGGCGGGTCTCCGGCAGGGAATGGATGCGAGGAAAGGACTGCCAGACAGGTGCCGTCATTTCCCGCCAAGGGCAAGCGCGTCAACGTCGCGGCGATGCGGAAGGCTCGGCTGGGCGCCAGGCCGTGTGCAGGCGAGTGCCCCGGCGGTCACCGCGAAGGCAAGCGCGTCCTGCGGTGACTTGCCCTCGATCAGGGCGACGGTGAGCGCGGCGGTGAATGTGTCCCCGGCCCCGACCGTATCGACGACCTGCACCTTCGGTGGGGCGGCTCGGGCGATCTCCTTGCCGTCCTTGTAGAGTACCGCGCCCTCCGCGCCGAGCGAGACGGCGACGAGCGCGCCGCAAGTCATCAGGCGGTCACCATAAGTCTCCGCTTCGGTCTCGTTGACACTGAGAAGGTCCGCCAGGGTCATGAGCTGGTCCGGTATGGTCATGGCCGGGGCGAGGTTCAGGCTGACAAATCCGGTCGCCTTTTCCGCTGCCGCCAGCAGCACCGGCACCGGCACTTCCAGCACGCCCATCATGTGTTCAATCGGCAGATCGGCGACATCACCCGGGCGCAGCACATTGTTGGCGCCGGGGCAGACGACGATCAGATTCTCGCCGGACGTCGCATCGACGGCGATCAGGGCTACGCCCGTCGTCTCGCCATTCACATGGGCGACCTGAGAGAGGTCGACGCCGCCTGACTGCAGCAGTTTCAGCGCTTCGTCGGCCATGTCGTCCGCGCCAACCGCGCCGACCAGCTTCACCTCCGCGCCGAGACGCCGGGCGGCCAGCGCCTGGTTCGCGCCCTTGCCTCCGGGATGGCGGGCCAGCCGGGCCCCGCCAACCGTTTCGCCCGGCCGGGGCAGGGCGGGGCCGGTGGCCACGATGTCGAGATTGACGGAGCCGACAACGGTGATCATGCCCGCTCCATCAGCGAAGCGATGAGGCCGAAGAAGCCCTCCGCATCGGCGGCGGTGACCCAGTCATGCGGGCCGCCTGCGGTTTCGCTGAGACAGGTCTGGCCGAAGCGCTCGCCTTCCTCTGTCACGACGCTGACCGTCGTGGCCTTCGCCTCGAACAGGTGCGGGGCCAGCAGGAAGGCGACCGTGGACGGGTCGTGCATCGGCGATTTGCGCCCTTCCTTCCACCGGCCTTCCAGCTCGTTTCCGGCTTCCAGCAGCTGCACCATGATGGCGGCGCGTTCGGTCTGGACGGCTTTGAGCCGCTCGATCCGCGGCAGCTCTGCGCGCACCGTGTGAGTCACGTCGAGGCTCATCACCGTTGCCGGAATGCCGGACTGGAACACGATGGCCGCGGCGTGCGGGTCTGCAAAGACATTGAACTCCGAGAAGGGGGTAATGTTACCGCCCTCGCTGTCGGCGCCCGCCATCAGGATGAGGCGGGAGATGCCCTCGGCAATTGACGGGTCCAACACCAGCGCGGCGGCGATATTGGTCATCGGGCCGGTCACGACGAGCGTGTACTCGCCGGGCGCGGCGGCCTTCAGCGTTTCGACAAGGAAGGGCACGGCATGGCTATCGGCGAGTGGACGGTCGGGTTCGAACGGGGCGAGACCGGCAATGCCGCTTTCCCCGTGAAAGTCTTCAGCGGTCACAGGCGCGCGCAGGATCGGGCGCGGGCAACCGGCATAGACCGGCACCTCGCTGCGCCCCATCAGCTGGCACATCATGCGGGCGTTCCGGCTGGTCAGCGCGAGCGGCACGTTTCCGGCCACCGTCGTGATCGCGCGCACGTCAAGCGCATCGCTCGCCAGCGCCATCATCAGCATCACGGCATCGTCGACGCCGGGATCGCAATCGATAATCAGGGGCAGGCTCATGCGTGTGAGGCCCGTTCAGCCCGCAGGTCTGCAATCGCATCCAGGAAAGGCTTGTCCAGCGGCGGACTTTCCATCGGCATGCCAAGTGCTTCGAGTGCCATGTCTGCTGTTACCCTCTCCCTTTTCCGTCCCCTGAGCCGGGCGATCATGCGGCTGGTGGCGACGGTGCGCCCCTTTGAGACGAATGTATGCCGGAAACACATATAGGTTCCGTCCCAGCCGACCATACGGGTCTGCAGTTCGAATTTCTGGGGAAACTTCATCGAGTGAAAGTAGGTGAGTGCTTCGTATTGGATGATGGGGATCCAGCCGCGCTTGCGGAACGTCTTCATCGTGCCGGTCCGGAACATGAAATTCATGATGCCGAGATCGGTGATCGAGGCGTAACGGGAATTGGTCATGTGCCCCATCGGGTCATGGTCGCCGATCCAGACGCCGGTGCGGATGGTGTGCACATCGAGGATGTGCGTTCGGGTCTTTGAAAACCATGCCCAGAGCATGATCCTGAGGAGCCGGAAAAACAGGTTCATCGGGGCGGAACGCCTCCTGGTGGCAGGTCCAGACATGACGGAAAGTTGCCGGGCCCTGCAGCTCCCGCTGCACAGTCCGGCGTCCTCCCAACTGCGACTATGAGGTGGATACAGCCGAATGCAAGTCCGGGCGGGGCGGGCCGCGCTGCGGTAACCATGCCAGAGCCCAAAAAAAGGGCCAGTTCGTTCTGAACTGGCCCGAAGAGCAGGTAAGATGGAGAAGCACCAGCATTGGGACTTCACAGGACTTATGCGCGCCCCACGCAGACCGTTCCAAATCGTCTGGGAATTATGGTTAATAAAACAAGGGATTGGGTTAAGCTTGTTTGCGCCGCCCGTAGAGGATGAGCAGCGCAACCAGGCCGATTGAGGTGCCCTGGCTTGAGAACGCCTCCAGCATCAGGGCGAAGAACCAGGATGGCAGATTGGTACGTGTCTGTGCCTCTGTCAGGATGTTGCCTTCGCCCGAACCAAGCAGTTCCGCATTGGCGGCCTCGATCTTCGCCTGCAGTTCATCGCGCCGCTTGGCGAGGCCGAGCTCGTTCTGCGCGTCACGATAAGGCTTCTGCTCGGTACGCCCCACACGCTCAACCTCGGAGAGATAGGCTTCCAGGCCTTCGACCGAGCGGGTCTCCGGCGGAATGCCTTCCAGCTGGCGGCGCCAGTCAGCGATCTGCGATTCCAGCACGCTGCGATTGGCATCGGCCCGCACGACTTCTTCGGCGGCTGCCGTGTTGTTTGCCGCGATGAACCGCTCGGTCCCGATGATGGAGGTGCCCATGCCGGCCAGCGCGAAGATGAGGGCGCGCCAGCCTTCCTTCATGCGGTGATTGGCCGTGTGCCAGTAAAAGAAGGTGAAACCGCCGAAGGAGATGACGGCAGCGATCACACCGGTCCAGCCCCAGATGCCGGATTGGAGCGGATCGGCAACCGAGCTGGAAAAGGCCTGGTAATTGGCAAAGCCGGACAGCGCCGCGGCCGCCAGACCGGCCGTCAGGAAAACCAGCGCCAGCAGGGAGATGATGAATTTCTCCCCATTGAACGGCTTCTTTTCCTTCGGCTTCAGGTGCGGGAAGCGTTCTTCCAGCTTGTCGGCCTCGCCGAGCGTTCTGACTTTCGCTTCATGCCTGGCGAGGTTGCGGCTGACCTTCGCCGGAGCCGGTGTGAACTCGCCATCACGGACCTGCGAGGCAACAGCCGGGACGAGGGCCCCGGTATCCTCGATCAGTTCAGCGTCGAGGGGAGGGGGCTGCATCTCCTGGATGCGCTGGCGGCGGACCTCTTCCTTCAGGCGGACCAGCTCCGCGAAACTGCCATGGCTTTCGCAGTTCGGGCAGTAGAACGTGCCTTGCCTGCGATTGAGAATAAGCGAGTTTTCACCTGCCTCACGGCAGTCCGGCGTGAGGTCACAAAGTGTGCGGACTTCGCTGTCGTCCTGGCTCGACTCGAAGTCGACACCAAGTTCCTCAAGCTGCTGGATCGCCTGCAGGAGACGTTCATCCGCCATGAAATCTGACCCCGTTCGCATGGCGCGAACGCGCCCCGGCACGGGGAATGTCTATCCGAATCCCTGCATTGCAGTCACCCCCGGCTGTCACCCGGTTTGTGCAGGCCCCGCCGCCCGGTGCGCGGGCAGGCAGAATAACGCATAAGTGACGCCTGATTCATCTTTACGGTAGCGGCACACCGCGTAAGAATGCCCTTAACCTGCCGGATGAATAGAGGTCCGGTGGAAGACTATCTGTCATCTGGAGGAACTGTATGACCCTGCCGCGCTCTCTGGCGATTCCAAAAAACTGGAAGACCTTCAATTACGCCAGTTTTTTCTCGGCTTTCGGCTATCCCGTTCTGGGCGTTGCGCTGTTTGTGACCATGGTTCTGCTGGGCATTTTCCTCAGCCATCTCACTTTCCACTGGTGGTACCTGCTGATCGCCTTTGCCGTGATCGCGTTCACGATCTTTGTCTGCAATGCCGGCATCGGACCGCTGCACCGCATCCTGCAGCACCGGGCAGGGGAACTCGCCGTGCCGGGTCAGGTTCTGACCATGATCAACCTCGTCATCGCGATGCAGGGCAATGTGAAGGACTGGGTGAACTACCACTCCCAGCACCACCGCTTCTCCGACAAGCCGGGCGACCCGCACAACCCGTTCGAATCCAAGCGCTGGGCCTGGGTCGGCTGGATCCTCTGGCGCGACAAGAAGGATATGGAACGCCCGCTGGCGATGTGGCTGAAGAACCAGCCGGTCATCGTGTGGATGGACCGTTTTTATAATGAAATCAGCCTTGTGGTGCACCTCGTCATTCCGGCAGCGATCTATCTGATCGTCTGGGCAGCGGGCGGTTCGCTGGTGCTGACAGCGCTACTGCATGCCAGTGTCGTGATCGGCCGGGCCATCCAGTTCCACGCGACCGTCTACGGCATCAACGTGCTGGGCCACCTGAAGACGCCCATCTGGGCGGACCATCTGATCGGACTGCTGACAGGCGGCGAGGCGTTCCACGATCACCACCATTCCGAGCCGACCAGCGCGCTGCACCGGCCGCGCAAGGGTGTGTGGAACCGGATTGTTGATTACAATGGCACGATCCTGCTCGCGATGGAGAAAATCGGCTGGGTCCGGAATCTGCGCATCGCGCCGCAATTTGCCTGACCGGCCGCCTGAAAAGGCAATCAAAAACACCGTCTATGGACCGTCTATAGACCCTATATAGCGACCTGGTTTCGCCGGGTGCGGATCAAAAATGAGAGACCGGGAGCGCGCAAGCCTCCCGGTTTTTTGTTTTGCCACTTGTGCGGGCCGATCCTCTCCCCATCTCGTTTGACGGGCCGGGGGGCCAGCAGAGGAGGGACTCCCATGGCCCAGACAGACGACAAGACGCAATCCCCGGCCAAAATACACTCCTACATTCTTCTCGACCGTACCGGCTCGATGTCATCCATCTGGGATGAGGCGCTGAGCTCGGTGAATGCCTATGCCGCCAACATCGCCGGGCAGGCCGGGGATGTTGTGCCCCAGATCACGCTCGCCGTGTTCGATGCGCAGGACGGCCTCCAGTTCGATGTGCTGCGCCGCGCCGTGCCGCCGGAAGACTGGCAGAAGTTGACCGACAAGGAAGCAAGCCCGCGAGGGATGACGCCGCTGTTCGACGCCATCGCGCGGCTGATTTCCATCGCGGAAGCCGACAGTCCGGAGAAAGCCGTCATCGTCATCATGACCGACGGGGCCGAGAATGCCTCCCGCGAAGTGACGAAAGCGGGCGTGAAAGCTGCGCTCGACCGGGCGGAAAAGCGCGGCTGGGAAATCGTCTTCCTCGGCGCGGAGTTTGCGAACTTCGCCGATGCCGACGCGGTCGGCATTTCGGCACGCAAATCCATGGCCATGGGCCGTGGCCGGATGTCGGAATCGATGACCCGGCTCGCCCGCAAGAGCCAGTTCTATTACGCCTCGGAGGTCGGTGCGCCGGTCGAATTCGACGAAGCAGACCGCGAAGAGGCCGGCGAGGCGGATGTTCAGCAGAGAACCGGTGAGAAGCGGAAAGGCTTCTTCATACGGAAGAAATAAGCCGAAACTGAACGCCTGTTCAGACTGGAAGGCCCGCCGGCATCCCGGCGGGCCTTTTACCTTCCAAACGGCAACAAGCCGCCACGAACGCGCCTCAATCCTAACCGATCGTTTATCTCAATCGGGCCGTGGGGGCCTCAGACGCACGCGGCCGGCGGTTCCGGCCATAAAACTGGGCCATAAAACTGGAAGGGACGCCGGGATGAAATCCTTCATCGCAAAACTGACATTCGGAGCCGCCGCCATCGCGCTGGCAGGGACGGCAAGCGCCAAGATTCAGCCGGAACCTCCGGAAGATCCGGGGGCGGTACATTCCTATATCCTGCTCGACCGGACAGGTTCCATGTCCGACATCTGGGAAGAGGCGCTTGGCTCCGTCAACGCCTATGCCGCCAGTGTCGGAGAGGCCGATGAAGGCGAGGTGGATGGTGAGGATATCGAGACCGATGTCACGCTCGCTGTGTTCGACTATCAGGACGGCATGCAGTTCGACGTGCTGCGCGACAGCGTGAAGGCCGAGGACTGGAACAATGTTACCGATGACGAAGCCAATCCGCGCGGGATGACGCCCCTGTTCGACGCGATCGGACGCATGGTGAGCCTTGCCGAAGCCGACCAGCCGGAAAAGGCCGTCATCGTCATCATGACCGACGGGCTGGAAAATTCCTCCCGTGAGCTGACGAAAGATGGCGCCAAGGCGGCGCTGGCACGGGCAGAAGCGAAAGGCTGGGAAGTTGTCTTCCTCGGCGCCGAATTTGCCAGCTTCGACGATGCCGAAAGCGTTGGCATGGATGCCCGCAAGACGATGGCCGTCGGCCAGGGCAGCATGCAGGACAGCATGTCGGCGCTCGCCAAGAAATCCCGCGCCTATGGCAAGGGCGAAGAAGCCGAGATCGAATTCAACGAAGAAGACCGCGCCCTCGCCGATGAGGAAGGCGTGAAGGAACGCCAGAACCGGTAAAGCCCGAACCTCCAACGGGCTGCACCGGCGACCCCCTGCAAACCGCGCGCCCGGAAAAGGAAGCCCGCCTCAGCAATGAGGCGGGCTGTTTCCTGTGCGGAGTTATCCGCCTCCGCCAAGTATCGCGCCCGCGATCACGCCGCCGCCGACAAAGACGGCAATGAGAACCAGGAACGCGAAACAGCCGAGGCCACCGGATTCATAATCGCCTGAGACCGCTTCCATCGGGGTCTTCGGCCCCTTGGTGAACACCGCTCCGACAATCCAGCCGGCAAACAGGCCGGCGACGGCTCCGATCCACATGCTGGGTGTCATTGGCTTTTCCCCGTCCTTCTGAAGATGACCGTGTGAAAGTCTAGCACGCGATACAAGGCGGGTCATGGACCGGGTCGGCCGCGCAGCGTTTGCCGGGAACAGGCGGTCACATGGACTTGGGCACCGTCGCCCCGGTATGTTCCTCCCATGACCGATAATTTCCTCGACAAAGTCTACCGCGTTTCCGGCAATGACGGGATGCGCGATCTCTACAATGCATGGGCTGGCAAATACGATCAGGACATCCTGAAAACCGGCTACGCCACGCCCCGGCGCGTCGCCGAAGCGCTTGCAGCTGTCCTGCCGGACAAGGACGCGCCGATCCTGGATTTCGGAAGCGGCACCGGCCTGTCGGGCGCGGCCCTGGCGGAGGCGGGCTTCACGCGGATCGACGGCACGGACCTGTCAGGCGAAATGCTCGCCGTGGCGCGCAATAAAGGCATCTACAACAGGTTGTGGGAAACGGATCCGTCCGTGCCCCTGCCGGTTCGGCCGGGAGACTACCGGGCCGTCACGGCGATCGGTGTGATCAGCGTGGGCGGTGCGCCGGCATCCGTTTATGACGACCTGCTTGCCATTCTTGCGCCCGGTGACTTGCTGGCGTTCTCGCTGAATGACCAGAGCATGGCGATGGACGAATATGGCGGGCGGCTCCAACGAAGCGTGTCCGATGGAAACGTGGCGATCCGGTCTGAGGCCTACGGTCCGCACCTGCAGGCGCATGGCGAAAATTCAGGCTCGACGGTCTACGTGCTGGAGCGGCTTTGAGCTGCGCCCGGCCGGTGCGGCAGGCCGGTCGCCTGACAAAGCGGGCCAGACCCGTTAGGCTGCCAGGGAGGAGATATTCATGACCGATCTGACCGCGCCGCCGTTTTCCGCCACGCATATACTTGTCCCCGTGGACATGCGGCACAGGGAGGCGTCGCAACTGGCCGTGGAATCTGCGGTTTATCTTGCCCGACGGGCCGGAGCGAAAGTGTCGATCCTGACGGTCATCAATCCGCTGGGCACGCATCTGACGGAAATGCCGGAAGCGCGGAAACCGGACTTCGAGGCCTTTGTCGCAGCAGAGGCGGAACGGCTGAGCCATGCCATCACGCCGCTGTTCGAAAGCCATGAGGCCGTGAACGAGACGATCCAGAAAGTGATCGCAAAGCAGGGCGTGGATTTTGTCGTCATGGCCACGCACCATCCAAAGCTGAGCGACCATCTGTTCGGCTCGCACGCCTCGCAGACCGCGCTGCATGCCAATTGCTCCGTGCTGATCCTGAGGGGATAGGCCGCGGTCAAGGCACTTTACTTCTGCCCACCATGACCGTATTCAGCCCGCCATGCTGAAGACACAGATCATTATTACCACCAAGACGATCCGCCTTTGCGGGACGTTGCGGGTGCGTGCGATCTGAAGCCAGCCACCCTCACCAACGTCCCGCCAAGGCGCGGGACGGCCAATTCCTGACAATGGCTCTCCCGCTCCAAAGGCTCCAAACCGGAGAATGCCATGTCCCCCCGTTTCTCACGATCCAATCCGCCGCGTGTCGGCGTTGTCGGCGCCACAGGCCTTGTCGGCAGCCTGATGCGCACGCTGCTGGAAGAGCGGGACTTTCCGCTCGCCTCGCTGCGCCTGTTCGCCTCGGCCCGGTCGGCGGGAAAGACCGTCGCGTTCCGCGGCACGGACATTGTGGTCGAGGACGTCGCGGCGGCGGATCTCTCCGGGTTGGACATTGTGTTCTTCTCGGCAGGCGGGGACACCTCGCGCGTGTACGCACCGAAATTCGCTGACGCCGGCGCGCTGGTGATCGACAATTCCTCCGCCTGGCGGAAGGATCCCGACGTGCCGCTGGTGGTGCCGGAGGTGAACGCCGATGCGCTGGCGGACATTCCGAAAGGCATCATCGCGAACCCGAACTGCACGACCATGGCGGCGATGCCCGTGCTGAAGGTGCTGCACGATGCCTGGGGGCTGACGCGCCTGTTCGCCTCGACCTATCAGGCCGCGTCCGGGGCAGGGGTGGCCGGGTCGGAAGAACTGACCCGGCAGGTCGCTGCGGCAGCTGCCGGGGACATGGCAGGCCTCGCAGTCAATCCGGCGGCAGTGGACTTCCCCGCGCCGCAGAAATGGGCCGTGCCGCTCGCCTTCAATGTCGTGCCGATGAACTATGTTCTGGGGGAAGACGGCTACACAGACGAAGAACTGAAGCTGCGTGACGAAAGCCGGAAGATCATGGGACTGCCGGACCTGAAAGTCTCCGGCACTTGCGTACGCGTGCCGGTGATGACCGGGCACAGCCTGTCGATCCATGCGGAATTCGAACGGCCGGTCTCTGCCGAAGCGGCCGAAGCCATGCTGGCGAAGGCGCCGGGCGTTCAGCTGGATGCGGTGCCGAACCCGCTGGAGATGACGGGCAAGGACAATGTCAGTGTCGGGCGTATCCGCAAGGACAGCGCACTGGACAATGGCCTCGTCCTGTTCGTGGTGGGCGATAATCTGCGCAAGGGCGCCGCGCTGAACGCCGTACAGATCGCCGAAGCCCTGCTTGACCGCGCAGGCTGAGGCCAACGAAAAACGCCGGACCTGTGAAGGTCCGGCGTTTGCCAATTCAATCTGAAGGCCTGTCTTACAGGGCTTCGATGATGGTGACGTTGGCGATGCCGCCGCCTTCACACATGGTCTGCAGACCATACTTCTTGCCGCGTGCGCGCAGGGCGTAGATCAGCGTGGTCATCAGCTTGGTGCCCGAGGCGCCGAGCGGGTGGCCGAGCGCGATGGCGCCGCCATTGACGTTCAGCTTCGCCGGGTCTGCACCGTGATGCTTCAGCCAGGCGATCGGAACGGGCGCGAAGGCCTCGTTCACTTCGTAGAGGTCGATGTCGTCGATCTTCATGCCGGCCCGCTGCAGGGCGCGGTCGGTGGCGAAGAGCGGCTCTTCCAGCATGATCACGGGGTCACCCGCGGTGACGGTGAGGTTATGGATGCGGGCCAGCGGGGTGAGGTTGTGCGCCTTGATGGCGGCCTCGGAGGCGACCATCACACCGGACGAACCGTCGCAGATCTGGCTGGCATTGGCGGCGGTCATGATGCCGTCATCCATCAGGATTTTCAGCTTCGCCATGCCTTCCATCGAGGCGTCGTAGCGGATGCCCTCATCCTTGTCGTGCATCACTTCATTGCCTTCCGGGTCGCGGCCCTTGAGGGCGACGATCTCGTCCTTGAAGGCCCCGGCCTTGGTGGCCTCGGCGCCGCGCCTGTGGCTTTCCACGGAGAAAGCGTCGAGCTCTTCCTTGGTGTGGCCATGCTTCTTGGCGATCATTTCGGCACCAACGAACTGGCTGAACTGCTTGATGCCGAATTTCTCTTTCACCGATTGCGGGGTGGGATCGGTCGGCACTTCGAACAGCTTGCCGGCGCGGGCGTTGATGCCCATCGGGCAGCGGGTCATGCTTTCGACACCGGCTGCGATGACAAGATCCTGCGTGCCGGACATCACGGCCTGAGCTGCGAACTGGAGGCTCTGCTGGGACGAGCCGCACTGGCGGTCGATCGTGACAGCGGGAACGCTCTGGGGAAGTTTCGATGCCAAGACAGCCGTCCGGCCGATCTGGGCGGCCTGCTCACCGGCCTGCGAGACGCAGCCCATGATCACGTCTTCGATGGCGGCCGGGTCGATGCCGGTTTCGTCCACCAGCGCGTTCAGGACCTGCGCGCCGAGATCGCCCGGGTGCCATTCGGCGAGGGCGCCGCCGCGGCGGCCGCCGGCGGTACGTTTTGCTGCTACGATATATGCGTCTGCCATGTTGCGCGTTCCTCTTCCTATATTTCCGGCACATTTATACGCCCCGGTTTCGGCTGCGCCAGCACTCCCCCAACGGAACCTGCCGCAAGGGAGACTGTCAGTTCCGGATCTCTGCAAACACGGGAAGGGATTTGCCGAACGGGGCATGCGCCGCATTGGCGTACTGGCTTTCCACATCCGGCAGGCGCAGCAGCGGTTCGAGGACGCCGGTGGACTGCAGGACGGGATCGAGTATCTCGCGCGCGGTCTCATCCAGGGCGCGATAGCGGGCCTGCAGCATTTCAAGGCACCAGACCCTGTACTGGGAGCTCTGGATGTCCCGATAGGCCGTTCCCTGAAGGGTCATGCCGTGGCGGGCTTCGCCAGCCTGCCAGGCAAGCGCATTGGCGTTCAGCGCTTCAAGATGCGTCTCCGCCACTTCGCGTAACAATGGCAGGAGGTCGTCCGGGATCCCGCTGACGAGATCACCGCCGGTGCAGGAGGCGCGGGCATTCCAGACACGGTAGACCCAGGCCATAACGCCGGGGGCGGTTTCCCGCATAATGATGCCGGGCACAGGATCCATCGCGAAGTGGCGGAAGAGGGGGCCCATCAGGCCGATATCGGCCAGCGTCGGCCGATCACCCAGCAGGAAGGGGCGGGCCTGAAAGATGGGTTCCAGCAGGTCGAGCAGCTTGAGGTAGCTGCCTTCCACATGTGCGCGGGTGTCTGGTGTGACGCCGTCGCGGTCTACGAAATTATGCTTCTGGCGCTTCTCGGTCCGCCGGCGCTTCAGGAAACCGGGTGCCCTGATGTCCCGGCCCATGGCATCGGCAATCTGGCGGGCGAGCAGTTTCGACGAAAGCGGATAACTCCAGCGGTAATGCATGGCCGGGCGCCAGAGCCATTCGTCGGCATAATCCTCGATGAGGCGGCAGAGAAAGGCCTGCGCCGGGTCTTCAGGCAGGATCGATGGATCAGGATGCTGTGTTTCGAACCAGTCGATCATCGGGCTGGAATCGGTCATCCAGCGTCCGTCCGGCAGTTCCACGGCGGGCATCTGCATGGCGCCGGTCTTTTCCGGAATGGTGCGCATGAATTCGCGCCCCGTCATTTCATGGAAATCGTAGGGAATTTCCTTGTAGCGCAGATAGGCTTCCAGCTTGCCCGTGAAATAGGAAACCTTGAGCCCGTAGACCTTCAGCATGATGCCCTCCCCGGCCGCTTATAACGGCACTTGTACTGTCAATAGTTGCATCATCTGCCAAAAAGCTGGCGGACTCAAGCGCCTGTAACAAACAGTCGGCGGGCGGTGGCGGTGATGTGTTTCAGATACTGCTTCTGCGACCAGCCGCAGGTCTGCGTGAGGTGTTCCCAGTTGGGCAGCAGAAGCAGCGTCCAGAGGAGGTCGGTTGCCTGCGGTGCCGGCATACCGGGGGCGAGGTCGCCGTCACGCTTCAGGGCATTGATGGCCGCTTCGCAGCCTTCCCGCATGTCCTGCATGCGCTGGGCCCAGGCACGGCGGGCTTCTTCATCCGTGGGGCTCATATCTATGAGCGCCCTGCCGATCGGATAAATCTCGGGCAGGTAACCGGCCCAGGCCTCTATAAAGGCATCGAGGCGTTCCCGGCCGGTTTTTGCGGCGCGGCTGGGCGCAAGGCGTGCGTCGGAGTCCTTCAGTTCATCCACATAAAACGTCGCGCCGATCAGCAGGTCTGCCCGGTTGGCGAAGTGGAGGTAGACCGCCTGCCGGCTGATACCGGCGCGTTTTGCGATGTCTGACATGCGCACGCCTGTGCCGCTGCCTTCTGACAGGAGGTCGGCTGTGGCTTGCAGGATTCTTTTGCGGGTATCGGGATTTGGACTTGACATAGTGTCAAGTGATCACCTATTTGACGCCGTGTCAATTGACATCGTGTCAAGTCAAAGGAGGTCATCATGCGAATTGTCGTTTTTGGATCAACTGGCGGAGTGGGCCGCCATTTCGTGAACCAGGCCCTGGAAAAGGGGATGGCGGTCACGGCGCTCGTCAGGTCCCCCGGCAAGCTGGCGGACCTGCCGGAGGGTCTGACACTGGTGCCGGGCGATATGTCGGATGAAGAGGCGGTCTATTACACAGTCGCCGGAGCGGATGCGGTGGTCTGCGCGCTTGGCGCGCCGCTGCAGGACAAGAGCGGCATCCGGGCCACCGGGACGGCCACTATCATCCGGGCGATGAAGGATGCCTGTGTCGGCAGGCTGGTTTGCCTGTCTTCCATCGGGGCAGGGGACAGCTATCCTCTGATCCCGGCGCTCTACCGATACTTCCTCGGCCCACTGATAATGGAGCACATGTTCGCCGATCATGAGGCGCAGGAAGCAGAGATTGCCGCCTCGGGACTCGACTGGATCATCGCGCGGCCCGGTCCTTACCGGGATGGCGACCGCACCGGCACCTATGCCCACGGCGTCTCAGCTGACGTGCCCGACCGGAAACTGAAGTTTCACATCAACCGCGCCGACGTGGCGGATTTCCTGATCCGTCAGCTTTCGGACAATACCTATCTGCACAAACCGGCTTGGCTGACCAGCTGACCGGCCCCCCAAATTCCGCAAAGGAGACTGATATGACCCCGCAATGGATGCTGCTTGCCAGCGAATTTTCCGTGATCGCTTTTGCCCTCGTGGCGGGCGTGTTCCTCACCTTTTCCGATTTCGTGATGCGCTCGCTGGCGGCAACCCAGCCTGCTGGCGGGATCGAGGCGATGCAGCAGATCAACCGCAAGGTTTTCCGCACGCTGTTCATGGTCCTGCTGATCGGCATGGCCATCGTCTCGCCCCTGATGGCGGTGTGGACCATCCTGCAGGGGAGCGGGGCGGCGACGATCTGGATCGTCTCGGCAGCGGTCACCTATGTAATCGGCACGTTCGGTGTGACGGTCGTCTTCAATGTGCCCATGAACGAACGCCTCGACCGGATGAACTATGACAGTGCCGTCGCGGCGGCCTACTGGCACCGCTATGTGCCTGCGTGGAGTTTCTGGAACACCGTCCGCACACTCGCCTCTGCAGCATCTGCCATCTTGATGCTTATGGCAGTGGTGGAACTTGCCTGATCAGAGACTTTGCCCCGCTGAAAGGAATATCCCATGTCCCGTATCAATTTTCGCCTTGTAACATTGTTTGTTTCCGGCCTAATCGCTGTCCTGATCGGCGCAGCTATCGTTGTGGACCCGGTTGGCTTCCACGCGACATCAGGCATTCATCTCGGTGTGGCCGATGCTGCGCTACTCAATGAGATGCGCGCCGCTGGTGGACCGATTCTCGCTGTTGGCCTGATGGCCCTGACCGGTCTGTTTCTTCGCCGATTGCAGATGCTGGCGCTGTCCGCCAGTGCGGTTTTTTATACCGGGTACGGTGTGGCCCGGCTCGCCAGCCTGATGGTGGACGGGGTTCCGGATCAGGCGATGGTGTGGATCACACTGTTGGAGCTTGTCATCGGGGCGGCATGCTTCGTGGCGGTTGCCCTGTCTTCAGCCCCCAAAGGGCCGGACGCTGTGTCAGCCTAGCGGCCTTCCACCTGCCGGGCATAATCCTCGGCATCGTACCAGCCGAGGGAGGATTGGACTTTGCCATCAACGTCCAGGGTCCACTCCTCCCAGCCATGGATCTCAAGCGGGTTGTTGGTGCCGGCGTCGTGCCCGGTGAAAGTCCAGAGGTAGACGACATGAGTCCCGGCGGCCCGGATGCCGTCACAGCTGAGTACAAGGTCGGGGACATCCGCGAAGAAGCCCGCGGCCATGTCCCGCACACCTGTGCGGCCCAGCCAGGGATCTCCGCGATTGATCGTGATCTGTCCGTCTTCTGCGTAAAAGCCAGCAACCGCGTCAGCCGAGCCGGTATTCCAGGCCCCGGTATAGCCATCTGCCAGTTTTGCAAGGTCGTCAGCGGTGAGAGACATGTGCCGGGCTCCTTTGTTGCGGGATCAGTCCTCGAAGCCGAGGAACGTGGCCGCTTCGTCCACGGACTTTCGTTTTGACACGACAGCGTTCGCCGGGAACGTCTCGTCCGGCCAGCCCATGGCGACGCAGGTCTGGATCACCTGATCGTCCGGGATGCCGGCTTCTTCCCGTACGACCGGGCTCTGCATGATGCCCTGGGAGTTGATCACGCAGCCAAGCCCCCGGTTCCACGCGGCATTGACGATGCCATTGACGACGCCGCCGCAATCGAAGGGCGGGATGTCGCCGCCGGCCAGCGCCTTGTCATAGGTCACCACGATGGAGACGGGGGCATCGAATTGGCGGAAGCCGCGCAGCACCCAGTCCATGCGCGCCTCCTTGTCGTGGCTCTCGATGCCCATGGCCTGAAACAGCTGGATGGCGATCTCGACCTGGCGTTCGCGGTGCACGCCTTCATAGGGCGGACCCATGCGGAATTCGCGGCTGTCGGGCACGCCGGCAACATTGCGCTCGACATTGCCCTTGCGGATTCGGTCCAGCACCTCGCCGGAGACGACATAGAAGTTCCACGGCTGGGAGTTCAGCGAGGTCGGCGCGCGCATGGCGATTTCCAGGATTTCCCGGACCAGCGCCTTCGGGACCGGCTTCTTCAGGAAGCCCCGGATACTGCGCCGGCCGCGCACAACGTCATCATATTCCACTGGTGTCTCTCCCAATCTCTTATCGGAACCCTTGTAGCGCACCCGCAGCCGGTGACAGCCCCTGCCGTTGCGGCAAAGAAAAAACCCGCACCGGAAGGTGCGGGTTAAATCAGTTTGCAAAGCTCGCCCTGGAAGAGCAGCACGAGCGAAGCGAAGGCGCAGCGGCTCCGCGCCAGAGGCGCGGAAACCGCCGCGAGCAATCCTTATCTCGGCGCCATGCGGATTGCGCCGTCGAGGCGGACGTCTTCGCCGTTGAAGTAGCCGTTGCGGCACATTTCGGTGGCCAGCGAGGCATACTCTTCCGGATTGCCGAGGCGGGCCGGGTGCGGCACCTGCGCGCCGAGGGCCTGCTTGACGGGTTCCGGGGCACCCTGCAGCAGCGGTGTGTTGAAGATGCCCGGCAGGATCGTGTTGACGCGGATCAGCTCACGGGAAAGGTCGCGGGCGATCGGCAGGGTCATGCCGACAACGCCGCCCTTGGAAGCGGAGTAGGCGGCCTGGCCGATCTGGCCATCTTCAGCAGCCACCGAAGCGGTGTTGACGATTGCGCCGCGCTCGCCGTCGATCGGGTCCAGCGTCATCATGCCGGCAGCGGATTTCGCGATGCAGCGGAACGTGCCGACCAGGTTGATCTGGATGATCAGGTCGAACTTATCGAGCGGGAAGTGGCTGATTTCGCCGGTTTCCTTGTTGCGGCTGGCCGTTTTGATGGCGTTGCCGGTGCCGGCGCAGTTGATCAGGATGCGCTCCTGGCCGTTTGCGGCGCGGGCTTTTTCGAACGCGGCATCGACGCTGGCGTCGTCGGTGACGTTACATTGGCAGAACACGCCGCCCAGTTCCTTGGCGAGGGCTTCGCCTTTTTCCGCGTTGAGGTCGAACAGGGCAACCTTGACGCCGTAGCTGGCCAGTTTCTTCGCCGTTGCAGCGCCGAGTCCGGAGGCGCCACCGGTGATGACAGCCGAAATATTCGAATTGAGTTCCATGGGCCGTGGCCCTCCCTTGTTTCTGACAACTTTTCAGATGATCTATAGGTCTCACAGGAGGACGCAATGTCTGACGCAGCGGAAGTCATCAACACCGTCCTGAACGAGGACGGACGCTATATACCGAAGTCGATCGAGCGGGACGCGCGCACCTCGCGCGGCTTGATTCCCAAGCTGATGCGCGTGGTGGGCAAGATCCCCTTCGCGGACGACCTCGTGGCGGCCTGGTATGCGGCGCGCGACCCGCACACGCCGATGCGGGCCAAGGCTGTGCTGTTTGCGGCGGTGGCCTATTTCGTCACGCCGATGGACATGCTGCCTGATTTCATCACCGGCCTCGGTTTCACCGATGATGCCACCGTGCTGGCGACGGCGCTTGGACTGGTGGGCATGCATGTGAAAGAAACTCACCGGACGGCCGCCCGGCGCCTGTTGCGGGTGCCGGAGCCGGTGAAAGAAGACTAGAAAACACAAAAGGGGAGGTTGCCGGATGGCTGGGGAAACCGCCGCGCTTGCGGGCGCGATTGTACTGGGCGTTCTTTACTGGGCCGGATGGTGCTGGCGCGAGGGCGGAGGCCTGCCGGGCCTGATCGTGAAAACCGGCTCGACCGCGCTGCTGGCCCTGTTTGCCTATCTGGCCGGCGGGCCGTGGCTGCTGGTGGCGGGCCTCGCCCTGTCGTCGGCAGGCGATGCCTTTCTGGCGATGGACAAGCCGGGTGAGGACAAATGGCTGAAACCCGGCATGGCGGCCTTTTTCCTGGCCCATGTCGCCTATATCGCCCTGTTCTGGGCCCTGCCACAGACGGACCGGAATCTGCTGAACCTCGCCGCGCAGACCGTGCTGGTTCTTGGCGGCGTTGTCTTTGTGCGCTGGCTCGCGCCATCCCTGGGACCGATGCGGATACCGGTCTTTGCCTATACGGCGGTCATCCTTGTGATGGGGGCCGCAGCGCTGCGGCTGCAGCCGCCCTTCCTTCTGGTGACGCTAGGCGCGGTGATGTTCGTCGCGTCCGACATGATCCTGTCGCTGCAGCTGTTCGCCCGGCCGGAAGGGGCGCCAAAGCGGGTGGCACCATCGCTGGCTGTGTGGGGGCTCTATTTCTTCGGGCAGGCTCTGATTGCGTGGGGCGGGGCCTATCCGTTCCTAGCAGATGCCAATTAGTCGCGTAGATTCTCCATAATCTGCAGCATTCGAAAAAATGGGTTTCGTGCATCGTGCGTGGTGGTGCGAGCGAGGTTTTGTAGCTCGAGGATTTTTTTCTTGTAGTCTCCGTTTATGACGAGTTGCAGATCGGGGATCTCAGCGAGACCATTTGTAATAAAACCGACTGGCACATTTGGGGACCAGAACATAAAGCGGTGATGCTGGAAATTGTCAGAGTATATTTCCGCGTATCGCTTTTGTGCTTCGTGTTTTCGTTTTATGCGCGCGACGGTTTCAGCGTTGTTCTTGTAGAGAAGCCCACGAATATGGGTCGTTACTTCACAAAAAAATATTGTATTCGAACTGAAATTTAGTCCGATCACGTCCAACTCGTTTAGTCCTTGTAAGCCTCCGCCCGGAGGGCGGACATTATAGTCCACAATGTCGCAACCTTCGATGAGTTGAAGGTGCGCACCCACTATGAATTCGCCGATGTCTGTGAGCATTCAATACAACTTCTTTAGCGCGGACGGTCGCCATCGATCGTGGCACGGCGCATGTGGCGGCGGTGGCCGTGATAATCGTTCAGCGCATAATGCCAGACGCAGCGATTGTCCCACATGGTGACGTCGCCTGCCTGCCAGCGGACACGGCAGGTGTTGCGTTCCTCGCGTGAAAGATCGAACAGATAGTTCAGCAGGGGACGGCTTTCCTTCCGGCTCCACCCGGCAAAGCGCAGCGTGAAGGCGGGGTTGATGAACAGGCCCTTGCGGCCCGTTTCCGGATGCGTACGGATGACCGGGTGTTCGTACTCCGGCGCGTCCGGGGCGGACTTTGCATCCATCGACTGGCGCACGGCAGCGGAATAGCCATCGGCGCCATATTCCTTGCTGGCGGTATGCACGGCGGTCATGCCTTCCAGCGTTTTCTTCAGCCCTGCGGAGAGCCGGTCATAAGCGGCCTGTTGGTCGGCGAACAGCGTGTCTCCGCCATAGGGCGGCACTTCGATGGCGTGCAGTATGGAGCCAAGGGCGGGCTCTTCCAGGAAGCTCATGTCGGAATGCCAGCCGCCGCCGAAATTGGTCTTTTCGTCCGGCTCCTTGATGATTTCGAGGAGTTCCGGATGCCCATCCATGCCCTTCACATAGGGGTGAATGTTCAGCGTCCCGAAGCGGCGGGCGAAGGCCTTCTGCTGGTCCGGCGTCAGGCCCTGCTGGCCGCGCAGGACGATCACCTTGTAGTCGAGAAAGGCCTGGTGCACGGCATCGAATTCGGCGTTCGACAAATCCTGCTTCAAATCCACGCCATGGATCTCCGCGCCAAGCGTGCCGGTCAGCGGCTGGATGGTCATGCTCACGGGTGTTCCTCCACTTTTTTGCCAGCTTAGCAGGTTGCCGTTTCGCGTCACCTGTCGATCCCGTCACAGAAATGCCGTTTGCGCACGCCTCCGAAATATGAGACAGACGCGGCGGGCCAGCATCCCCCAACGGGTGCCAGCCTATCTGTAAGGATAGGAGTACAAACAGATGACGACCGTCGCCAAACCCGGCGTGCTGCCAGCATGCCCGCATTTTTCCTCGGGCCCGACTGCCAAGCGCCCAGGATTTTCCCTCGAAAAACTGAACACTGCCACGCTCGGCCGTTCGCACCGCTCCGGTGATGCGAAGAAGAAGCTGAAAGCGGCGATTGAGCGGACCAAGACCATTCTCGGCCTGCCGGACGGCTATCGCGTGGCCATTGTGCCCGCGTCCGATACCGGCGCCGTGGAGATGTGCATGTGGTCCATGCTGGGCGCGAAGCCTGTGGACGTCTTTGCCTGGGAAAGCTTCGGGCAGGACTGGGTCACCGACGCGACCAAGCAGCTGAAGCTGGCCGACTGCAACACCCATGTCGGCGACTATGGCGAGCTGCCGCCTTTCGAAAAGGCGCGCGACGACGCCGACATCATCTTTACCTGGAATGGCACCACGTCCGGTGTCCGCGTGCCGAACGCCGACTGGATCAAGCCGAACCCGGACCGGATCGTGATTTGCGATGCGACCTCGGCTGCCTTCGCGCAGGACATCGAGTGGGAGAAGCTCGATGTGGTGACCTATTCCTGGCAGAAAATCCTCGGCGGGGAGGCGGCCCACGGCATGCTGATCCTCAGCCCGAATGCCGTGAAGCGTCTTGAAACCTACACGCCGGACCGGCCGCTGCCGAAACTGTTCCGGATGACGAAAGGCGGAAAGCTGAACGAGGACCTGTTCGAAGGGGCCACGATCAACACGCCGTCCATGCTGTGCGTCGAAGATTACCTGCAGGCGCTCGACTGGTGTGAGGAACTTGGCGGCTGGACGGCCCTGAAGGCACGGTCCGACGAAAGCCTCGGCATTCTCACCGACTGGGTCGCGAAGACCGACTGGGTCGACTTCCTTTGTCCGGATGCAGACGTACGCTCCAATACCGGCGTGACGTTCAAGATCGTCGATCCGCGGGTTGCAGGCCTCGACGAGGCCGGTCAGCGCGCTTTTGTGAAGGCAATGATGAAGCGCCTCGAAACGGAAAACGCCTGCTTTGACGCAGCTGGTTACGCGAAAGCCCCTCCGGGACTGCGTATCTGGTGCGGCGGTACGGTTGAGCCGTCCGACGTCGCCAAGCTGACGCCATGGCTCGACTGGGCCTTCGCTGAAGAAGCGGCCTCTCTCTAGCAACGAAATCTGCAAAGCGCGCCTTCACGAGCAAGGCGAAGGCGCAGCGGCGCGGGTGACACCCGCATCAGCCGCGAGCAAAGGAAAAGACAATGCCTAAAGTCCTTATCGGAGACAAACTCTCCCCCGCCGCCGTGGAAATCTTCCATGCCCGCGGCATCGAAACTGTCACCAAGACCGGTCTGAACACGGAAGAACTGATTGCGGAGATTCCGGAATATGACGGCCTCGTCGTCCGCTCGGCTTGCAAGCCGAACGCCGATGTCATTGCCGCCGCGACCAATCTGAAAGTCATCGGCCGGGCCGGTATCGGTGTCGACAACATCGACATCAAGGCCGCGACCGCCAAAGGCGTCGTGGTCATGAATACGCCGTTCGGCAACGCCATCACGACGGCAGAGCACGCCATCGCGCTGATGTTCGCAGCGGCCCGCCAGATCCCGGCAGCCAATGCCGAGACCCAGGAAGGTAAATGGCCGAAGTCCGGCTATATGGGGACCGAAGTCTCCTACAAAACGCTGGGTCTGATCGGTTGCGGCAATATCGGCAGCCGTGTTGCCGAGCGTGCCATCGGCCTGAAAATGAAAGTCGCCGCCTATGATCCGTTCCTCACCGAGGAACGCGCTGTGGAACTTGGCGTCGAGAAGGTCGAGCTGGATGAGCTACTGAAACGGGCAGACATCATCACGCTGCACGTTCCGTTGACGGAGCAGACCAAGAATGTCCTCAGCCGCGAGAATCTGCAGAAGACCAAACCCGGCCTTATCCTCGTCAACTGCGCCCGTGGCGGCCTTGTCGACGAAGCGGCCGTGAAGGATCTGCTGGAGAGCGGTCACATCAAGGCAGCCGCTTTCGACGTGTTCGCGGTCGAGCCGGCCAAGGAGAACGTTCTGTTCGGCACGCCGAACTTCATCGCCACGCCGCACCTCGGCGCAGCGACCACCGAAGCTCAGGAAAATGTCGCCCTTCAGGTGGCTGAGCAGATGTCGGACTATCTCCTGTCCGGTGCGGTGACCAATGCCCTCAACATGCCGTCGATCACGGCGGAGGAAGCTCCGCGGATCAAGCCGTTCGCCGAACTGGCCGAGAAGCTCGGCTCCTTCGCCGGCCAGATTTCCGACTTCGGTTATGAAGAGGTCGTGATCGAATATGAAGGCGAGGTCGCAGACCTGAACCGCAAGCCGCTGACGGCGGCGCTGCTCGCTGGCCTGCTGCGGGCTTCGCGCGGGGATGTGAACATGGTCTCGGCGCCGGCGATCCTTGCCGACAGCGGTGTGAAGCTGACCGAAACCAAGACCGAAGACAGCCCGGTCTATGACAGCCTTGTCCGCATCAAGGTGAAAACCAAGGCAACCCAGAATGCGCCGGAAGGCGGCTGGCGCACGCTGGCCGGCACGCTGATCGCCGGCAAGCCGCGCATTGTCGAGGTGAAGGGCATGGCGTTGGAAGGCGATTTCGCGCCGGTCATGCTTTACGTGAACAATCTCGACCAGCCAGGCTTCATCGGCGCTCTCGGTCAGATGCTGGGCGAAGAGGCGATCAACATCGCCACCTTCCACCTTGGCCGCACGACGGCAGGGGACGAGGCGATTGCCCTGATCGGCATCGATTCTACACCCAGCGGCGCCCTGGTCGAGAAACTGAGCGCCCTGCCGCAGGTCCGGTACGCAAAAGTGCTGACCTTCTAAACCGGTTTCAGGCGATTGGCCTGATTCTGTTCAACAAGGCGGGCGGTCCTCGCAGGCCGCCCGTTTTCTATTGGGAGTAGGGGGGCTTTGTTGGTTTGGTTACCTGTCCCTGCAAATTGACGTGAACGGCCTGTTTCACGCTTGACGGGCGAGTCCGGAGTTCCTTACTCGCCTGTAATATTACAGGGAGTCTCCATGCGCCGTTACCTTTTTGCCAGTGTCGCTGCTGTTGCTTCTGCGACCGCATTCGCCGGTTCTGCCTCCGCCGACCTCGTCAGCGAAGTCCGCCTCGGCATCATGCAGGAGAACATCTGCGTGCTCGATTGCGACAATGCCAATAAGGAGCCCGGCCAGAGCCTGAATGGCGACGTCCTCTTCCATTCCCCCGATTTCCTGGGATTTATCTGGAGCCCGAAGCCCTATGTCATGGGCAGCGTCAATTTTCAGGGCGAGACGAGCTTCGGCGGCGTGGGTCTGCACTGGTCTTTCCCGGTCGCGAAAAGTTGGCAATTCGAGCCGAGCTTTGGTTATGTGATCCATGACGGGGAGTTGGCGAGCCCGTATCCGGACGGGGATCCGCGGAGCCTCGCTTTCACGGAAAAGCATGTCCTGCTCGGCTCACGCGACCTTTTCCGCACGACTTTCGGCCTGCACCATGACATCAACGAGACTTGGGGCGTCGAGCTCATGTACGAGCATCTGAGCCACGGACAGGTTCTCGGAAACGGGCGCAACCAGGGCCTCGACAATTTCGGGGTTCGCTTCAGCTATAGTTTCGATTAACGGCGCGGCCAAAGGCCCCTTGCTTTTCTGCGCTGAATCCTGCCCTTGTCGCCGCGGACTGAACAGGAGCGGCACATGGCTGGCGTAGTGGTCGTAGGGGCCCAATGGGGCGACGAAGGCAAGGGCAAGATCGTCGACTGGCTGTCGAGCCGGGCGGATGTGGTTGTCCGGTTCCAGGGTGGGCACAATGCCGGCCACACGCTGGTGATCGACGGCAAGGTCTTCAAGCTGGCGCTGTTGCCGTCGGGCCTCGTCCGGGGCGGCAAGCTCTCCGTCATCGGCAATGGGGTCGTGGTCGACCCGTGGCACATGCTGACCGAGATTGAAGGCATTCAGGGGCAGGGGGTGGAAGTCTCCCCCGAAACGCTGGTGCTGGCCGATAATGCCGCCCTGATCCTACCCTGGCACAAGGACATCGATGCCGCCCGCGAGGGCGCCCTCGGCGCCGCGCAGATCGGCACGACAAAACGCGGCATCGGCCCGGCCTATGAAGACCGTGTCGGCCGCCGGGCGATCCGGGTGGCTGATCTTGCCGATCCGGCTGCGCTCGACATGAAGATCGAACGCCTGCTGGCCCACCACCGGCCGCTGCGGGCAGGGCTCGACCTGCCGGAGCCGGATGGCGCCAAGCTGAAAGCCGATCTGCTGGAAATCGCCCCGAAAATTCTGGCCTATGCCCAGCCGGTCTGGAAGCTGCTCGACGAGCAGGTGAAGGCTGGCAAGCGCATTCTGTTCGAAGGCGCGCAGGGCGTGATGCTGGACGTCGATCACGGCACCTATCCGTTCGTGACCTCTTCCAATGTCGTGGCAGGGAATGCGTCGGCTGGCTCGGGTGTCGGTCCGGGCGCAATCTCTTATGTGCTTGGCCTCGCGAAGGCTTATACAACGCGCGTCGGTGCAGGGCCCTTCCCGACCGAGCAGGACAATGAGATCGGCGAACGCCTCGGCACGGTTGGCCGCGAAGTGGGTGTGAACACCGGCCGGGCGCGTCGCTGCGGCTGGTTCGACAGCGTCATGGTGCGGCAGGCTTGCGCGACCTCGGGCGTCAACGGCCTCGCCCTGACCAAGCTGGATGTTCTGGACGGGTTCGACGAGATCAAGGTCTGTGTAGCCTACAGGCTGAACGGGCAGGAGATCGATCATTATCCCGCAGGCCTGACAGACCAGGCAGCGGTCGAGCCGGTCTACGAAACCATGGAGGGCTGGAAAGGCTCCACGGCTGGGGCACGCTCCTGGGCGGACCTGCCGGCTGAGGCCGTGAAATATGTCCGGCGTCTGGAAGAACTCGTCGGCAAGCCCTGCGCCCTCGTGTCCACCAGCCCGGAACGCGAAGACGTCATCCTGATGCGTGATCCATTCGAGGGCTAAGCCGGACCGTACGCCGCGATTGAGACGCCGACTTCGCCATCTTCGTTGAAGATGAAGGTTTCTGCGACCTTCTCTTCACGGTGGTTCGTGTAGAGAATGGTCACAGCGTCGGAGCTGACAAGCACATTGTCGATCGCAAAGAACAGGGACCGGGCCCGTGAAAGGGCCTCGGTCCAATAGGTTTGCAACGCTTTCTTTCCGTGAATGGTGGTCGCGTCATTGCCCATCACCAGCGCGATGCGCGGGCTGTGGAAGACGACGTCGTCGGCATAGTGCGACAGGATACGGTCGATATCCCTGTCGTTCCATGCCGACAGCCAGTCATTGGCAAATTCTTCCGCGAAAGCGCGGCTCAGCATGATCAGCTGGCCTGCCCGTTCACGGCGAGGACGTCTTCTACGGTGCGCAGGCCCGGCTTCGGAGAGGTCACCAGCACAGCCATGTTGCCCGGCAGGTGCTTGTTATCCAGCATCTTCTCGTGCGCAGCCGGAATGTCTTCCCACGGGAAGACCTCGGACATGCCGGGGTCGATACGGCGGTTGATGACCAGGTCATTGGCGGCAGAGGCTTGCTTCAGGTTGGCGAAGTGGCTGCCCTGTACGCGCTTCTGGCGCATCCACAGGAAGCGGGCGTCCATGGTCAGGTTGAAGCCGGTCGTCCCGGCACAGATGACGACCATGCCGCCGCGTTTCACCACGAAGACGGAGACCGGGAAGGTCGACTCGCCGGGGTGTTCGAACACGATGTCGACATCCTTGTTGCCGGTGATCTCCCAGAGCGCTTTCCCGAACTTGCGGCTCTCGCGCATATAGTCTTTGAACTCCGGCCCGTTCACCGTGGGCAGCTGGCCCCAGCAATTGAAGTCTTTCCGGTTCAGCACGCCCTTGGCGCCGAGGCTGAGCACGTGTTCCTTTTTGTCGTCACTGGACACAACGCCGATGGCATTGGCGCCGGTCACGGCGCAGAGCTGGACACCGAAACTGCCGAGGCCGCCAGACGCGCCCCAGACGAGGACGTTGTCCGCCGGCTTCACAATGTGCGGACGGTGGCCGAACAGCATGCGGTAAGCGGTGGCGAGCGTCAGCGTGTAGCAGGCGCTCTCTTCCCAGGTCAGGTGCTTCGGACGCGGCATGCACTGGCGGGCCTGAACGCGGCAGAACTGCGCGAACGATCCATCCGGCGTCTCATATCCCCAAATGCGCTGGGACGGCGAGAACATCGGATCGCCGCCATTGCACTCCTCGTCGTCGCCATCATCCTGGTTACAGTGAATGACGACTT
The DNA here is from genome assembly GCA_002700305.1 of Hyphomonas sp. Lineage (GTDB taxonomy): Bacteria > Pseudomonadota > Alphaproteobacteria > Caulobacterales > Hyphomonadaceae > Hyphomonas. The sequence continues at coordinate 50,923 of PACZ01000051.1, forward strand.
CGTCGCCGGGCTTCACGCGTTTCACCTTGCGGCCAACGGCCCAGACGATGCCGGCGGCGTCGGAGCCGGCAATGTGATAGTCCTGTTTGTGGACGTCAAAGACGGACACAGGCTCGCCCAGGGCAGCCCAGATGCCATTATAGTTCACGCCGGCGGCCATCACGAGCACCAGCACTTCATCGGAATCGATTTCCGGTACCGGCACCTGTTCCAGCTGCATGGCGGTGGCCGGACGGCCATGACGTTCCCGGCGGATCGCCCAGGCGTACATCATTTTCGGAACGTGAAATTCGGGCGGTATTTCGCCCAACTCGTAAATGTCTTTGACTTCCCGGCTCATGGCGGAATGCCCTCCTCCTTTGTACTTTCTGCAAAAAACCCGGTGGTGCGATCTTGGCGCAACTTCACAAGGCCCTCGGCGCGCGCCACCTTGGCGTCATGGATGCCCCGATGCAAGTTGTTTTGTTGCGGTGCACAATATCAAGCGTCAGGAGCGTGACAAAAATGACAATCGGCCGGACTGTCTATCTCAACGGAAAATTCTGTCCTGTTGAGGATGCAACGATTTCCCCGTTCGACCGGGGGTTTCTGTTTGCCCATGCCGCGTATGAGGTGACCTCGGTATATGATGGCCGTTTCATCGACCTTGAAGGGCATCTTTCTCGTCTCCGGCGTACTCTGGAGGGCATATCCATCCCCAATCCCTATGGTGATGAGAAATGGGCTGAGATCCACTCAGACCTGGTCGACAAGAATGGGATGGAAGAAGGAACGGTCTATCTTGAGGTGACGGCCGGGGACTATGGCCTGCGCGATTTCGCTGGTCCGGAGACGTTCAAGCCAACTGTATTTGTTTACACCGATGCCCGTCCGCTGATCGGTGATCTCGCCCGGGACGGAATAAGAGCGATCACGCTGGGCGATACGCGCTGGAAACGCCGGGACATGAAGACGGTGCAGCTCCTCTCTCAGGCACTGGCTTATCGCGCAGCCCGGCAGGAAGGCGCGGAAACGGCCTTCATGATCGAAGACGGGCTGGTGACCGAGGCGGCATCGGCCAATGCCTGGATCGTCGACCCGGACGGCAAGCTGATCACGCGCGAGCTCTCTCATGCCATCCTGCCGGGCATCACCCGCGCCGGGGTTGTCTCATTGCTCAAAAGGGAACGTCTGGAAGTGATAGAACGCGCCTTCACGCCGGAGGAGGCGGCCTCCGCCAGAGAGGTTTTCACGACATCATCTGGTGCGATCGTTGCGCCGGTCGTCGCCATCGATGGCAAGCCGGTGGGCGATGGCAAGCCGGGGCCTGTCACACGGCGGATCCAACGCCTTTATTATGAGGCGATGGGAGCTGATGTGGCTGCAGTGGCGCCCTGGGCGCTTGGCTAAGCGGCGCGCAAGCCAGAGAATCTGCGGTGCGGGCGCGCGGTTCAGCGCTCGTCCGGGGACGTGAATTCGCCTTCGATAATGTCCTCCGGGCCGTCGCCCGGGCGGCTTGCTGAATGGAAAGAAGCGTTCAGCTGGCTCGCCACGATGTTCGCCTGTCCGGCCGCCAGGCGGGCGCTGGCGAGGTTCATCAGATAAACTGCCAGCGTCGTGCCGCCCGCGATCAACAGGTCCGGCCAGCCGAAGCTGCGGGCGAGCGACGTGTCGCGGAAGAGCGCCAACACACCCAGCGTGATGATGAATATTCCCAGCAACAATCCCGTCCGTGCAGCAAAGCCCGGCCAGAAAGCGCCGGGATGGGGCATGCGGGTTTCGCCTGCAGCGCGCAGAAGCCGGATGCGCTCAATCCACGACACGACCATCATGCCGCCTGCCAGCAGCAGGAGGATCAGGAAGCTACGCTGGGTAATGGCTGCCAGCATGGCAGCCGCCGGAAACGCGACCAATGACGCCAATCGAAGGCGGAGCGCCAGCTGCAACGAGCCGGGGGACAATCCATTTGTCGGCCCGCCTGTCTGGCCACCGGAAGAAATATGTATCATGGAGCGAATGTGGCCCTGCCCGCCTGCGGCCGCAAGACGCTTCATCCTGCGGCTTGTCAGCCTGGTTTCCGGAGGGCATGTTGCGCCGCAACAAAATCTCTGCGTTGGGAGGCGCATGCCCCATGGCCGACAGCCAAACTTCTTTCCAGCATAATCCCGACCGGCCCTGGATCTTCCGAACCTATGCCGGCCACTCGACGGCAAAAAAGTCGAACGAACTTTACCGGATGAATCTGGGCAAGGGCCAGACGGGCCTGTCTATCGCCTTCGATCTGCCTACGCAGACGGCCTATGACGCCGACCATATTCTGGCGCGCGGCGAAGTCGGCAAGGTCGGCGTGCCGGTGAAGCATCTCGGCGACATGCGCGAGCTGATGGCCGAGCTGCCGCTGGAGCAGATGAACACGTCTATGACGATCAATGCGCCGGCCTCCTGGATGCTTGCGCTCTATGTCGCGCTGGCGGATGAGCGCGGCGATGATCGCAAGAAACTGCGCGGCACGACCCAGAACGACATCGTCAAGGAATACCTCTCTCGCGGGACCTATGTGTTCCCGCCCGAGCCATCGATGAAGCTGATCTCGGACATGGTCACCTGGTGCTATACTGAAGTGCCGAAGTGGAATCCGATGAATGTCTGCTCCTACCATCTGCAGGAAGCGGGTGCGACGCCGGAACAGGAGCTGGCCTACGCCCTCGCGACGGCGATTGCTGTGCTTGATACGGTAAAAGCCGGCGGCAAAGTTCCAGAAGAAGACTTTGAGACGGTTTTCGGTCGGATCTCATTCTTCGTGAATGCGGGGGTGCGTTTCGTTACGGAACTTTGTAAAATGCGTGCCTTTGTGGAACTTTGGGAAGAGATCGGCCGCGAACGGTATGGCGTGTCCGATCCAAAAGCGCTGCTGTTCCGCTATGGCGTGCAGGTAAACTCGCTCGGCCTCACAGAGCCGCAGCCTGAGAACAATGTCTATCGCATCCTGATCGAAGCCCTGGCCGTGACGCTGTCCAAGAAGGCCCGCTGCCGCGCGCTGCAGCTTCCGGCCTGGAACGAAGCGCTCGGCCTGCCGCGTCCATGGGACCAGCAATGGTCGCTGCGCCTGCAGCAGATACTCGCCTACGAGACGGACCTTCTGGAATATGAAGACCTGTTCGACGGCAGCCATGTGGTCGAAAGCAAGACCGACGAGCTGAAAGAGCTGGCCCGAACAACGCTCGCCGAGATCGATGCGCGCGGCGGCGCGACGAAGTCGATCGACTTCATGAAGGAGAGCCTTGTCGGCGCGCACATTGAGCGCGTGAAGGCCATCGAATCCGGCGATCTCACCGTTGTGGGCGTGAACCGCTACACCGAAACGGAAGAGAGCCCGCTGGGCGGCGGTGATGGCGCGATCCAGACGGTCGATCCGGCCGAGGAGATGATGCAGGTCCGTGAACTGACGGCCTGGCGTGCGAACCGCGACAATACAGCGGCCGACGCTGCGATTGCCGGCCTGAAGGAAGCCGCGAAATCGGGAACCAATATCATGGAGCCCTCCATCGCCTGCGCGAAGGCCGGCGTCACCACGGGTGAGTGGGGTGAAGCCATGCGCGAAGTGTTCGGCGAGTATCGCGGGCCCACGGGTGTGGCTGTCGTGATCAATTCCGACAGCAATGAAGACACAGATGCCGTCCGCAAGGAAGTCGACCGCGTGTCAGACGCCCTCGGCCGCCGCCTGACCTATGTGCTGGGCAAGCCGGGTCTCGATGGCCACTCGAATGGCGCCGAACAGATCGCCGCGCGCGGACGTGAGGTCGGCATGGACGTGGTCTATGAAGGCATTCGCTTTGCGCCGAACGAAATCGCCGCGCAGGCAAAGGAAGCCAATGCGCATGTCGTCGGCCTGTCGATCCTGTCGGGGAGCCACCTCGATCTCGTCCGCGAGACGCTGGCCGAGCTGCGCAAGGTCGGCCTTGATAATGTACCGGTCGTGGTCGGCGGCATCATCCCGCCGGAGGACGCCCAGGCCCTGCGCCAGATGGGCGTTGCCCGCATCTATACGCCGAAGGATTTCAAGATCACCGGCATTATGGGAGATGTTGTCGGCATCGTTGAAAAGGCCTGGCTCGTCGAGGGCTGAGTGCCGTAATGTTCTTGCCGCTTGTGCTTGTCTGCAGGCAGGCATAAGCGGCGGAAAATTTTCGACTGAGGCGTCCGGACCATGCCCCACTCCAATCCTTTTGAACTCGGTTGGGAAGAATGGCTGTCCCTGCCGGATCTTGGCCTGCCCGCCATCAAGGCGAAGATCGATACAGGCGCAAAGACGTCGGCCCTTCATGCCAGCGTGATCGAGCCGTTCGGTCCGGTGACCCGTCCGCAGGTCCGTTTCCTGATCCAGCCGGACCCGAATAATCCGTCCCTTGAAGTCACCTGTTCTGCGCCGGTGGTCGACCGCCGTGAAGTGACGAGTTCCAATGGCGAAACAGAGCTGCGCTACGTGATCGAGACGGATGTCGCGATGGGGGATCGGCGCTGGCCGATCCAGCTGACGCTGACCAACCGCGAGAACATGATGTACCGCATGCTGTTCGGGCGCGGTGCCATGCAGCCGGACATGGTGGTGGACCCGAACGAATCCTTTCGCATGCCGGAGCTTTCCTACAGTCTGTACAAGGGCTTGCCGAAAAAGAAGCCGGTGAAGCGCCCGCTACGCATCGCATTGCTGACGCGGGAGCCGCACAATTATTCCAGCCAGCGTCTTGTCGAAGCGGCCCTGAAACGCGGTCATGTCATCGAGATGATCGACACCGCCCGCTGCTATATGCAGATCGGCACGCTGGACCCGCAGGTGCATTATGATGGCAAGGCCCTGCCGCGCTATGACGCCGTCATCCCACGGATCGGTGCAAAAATCACTGACTATGGAATGGCGGTGCTGAGGCAATTCTCGAATACGGGCGCGGTCTGCCTGAATGGTGCCGGCGCCATCGGCCGTTCGCGTGACAAGCTGCTGGCACAGCAGCTTTTGGCCCGGGCGAAGATCGCCATGCCGGTGACGGCTTTTGCGCACAGCCCGAAAGATACCAAGGACCTGATTGGCCTGGTCGACGGAGCACCAGTCGTCCTGAAACTGCTGACATCGACCCAGGGCAGGGGCGTGGTGCTGGCGGAAACGCGCAAAGCCGCCGAGAGTCTCGTGGATGCGTTCCGGGGGCTCGATGCGAACTTCCTGGTTCAGGAATTCGTGGAAGAGGCCGCAGGCGCCGATGTGCGGGTCTTGGTCATCGGAAACAAGGTGGTCGGGGCCATGAAGCGGCAGGCGCAGAAGGGCGAGTTTCGTTCAAACCTGCACCGTGGCGGTACGGCTTCCAGCATCCGTCTGACGGCAGAGGAACGCGAAACCGCCCGGGCCGCTGCGAGGGTGTTGGGGCTGAATGTGGCGGGTGTCGACCTGTTGCAGACAAAGGACGGGCCGAAAGTTCTGGAGGTCAATTCCTCTCCCGGCCTTGAGGGAATCGAAAGCGCGACGGGCAAGGACATTGCCGGAAAGGTGATTGAACACCTCGAGCGTCAGGTGCGTCCGCTTTCCAGTGACCGGGAATCGGCGACACGGAACAAGCGCCGCATCAACGTGAGCTGAACAGTTTGCCCTTTTCCGTGATCAGGATGATCACGAGAGACGAGGCACCCAGGCAAACGAAGCCGAGCATCAGAGGGATGGTGGAGCCATTATACTGGCTGCCGATCAACATGCCGATCAGGCTGGAGACGGTTGTCGTGGCAAAGCCATAAGCTGCCGACGCTGTGCCGGCGATCGCGCCAAGCGGCTCCATGGCCAAGGCCGAAAAGTTCGAGCCCAGCAGGCCGAAACAGGCGAACGTCAGAATGAACAGCGGATAGAACCAGAGCAGGCTCTCGCCGAGAGAGAAGGTGATGAGTGCCGAAAGCGCAGACAGGCCGGTGAACAGTAGCAAGGCGGCATGGCTGATCCGGCGCATGCCGATCTTCTCAACCAGCCGAGAATTGGTGAAATTCGCCACTGCCAGCATGCCGGCGATCCCGGAGAACCAGAGGACGAAGTCTTCTCCCCGGCCGAACACTTCGCGGAAAACCTGTTCGGACGTTGCGATGAAAGAGAATAGGGCACCAAACACGATGCCGGATGCACACATATAGCCGAATGTGATGGGGGTCCGGACCACTTGTGCATACGCCCCAAGCGCATTGCCCAGATTCAGAGGGCGGCGCTGGTCTGCCGGCAGGGTTTCGGGCAAGCGTAGCCACGTCCAGCCGAGCATGACCAGGCCGAATGCGACCAGTGTGCCGAATATCCACTCCCAGGGTGCCACGAGAAGAATGATCTGGCCGACGCCCGGGGCGACAATCGGAACGATCATGAAAATGGTCATGACGAGCGACATGAAACGCGCCATCTGCCGTCCGGCAAAGAGATCGCGGACGACGGATACGGCTACCAGCCGGGCACCGGATGAGAAGACGCCCTGGATAAAGCGGGCGGCCAGCAGGGCGTGGAATTCCCGGAGTGTGACACACAGGCCGGCCATCAATATGTAGCCGGTCAGACTGATGAAGAGTGGGCCGCGGCGTCCGAACCGGTCGGTGATCGGGCCCCACAGGAGTTGCGGGGCGCCAAACCCGAGGATGTAAGCGAAGATAATCAGCTGCTGGCGGTTATCGCTTTCAACGCCTTCGGCCGTCAGACCGACATCATGCGCAATCTGGTTCAGCGCGGGCAGCATGATGTCGATGGCGAGTGCGTTCAGCGCCATGAGCCCGGCGACCATCACCACCATTTCCGAACGGCCGGGAACAGAGGCCCCGGTCTGCGTCGCAGGTGTGGGTGCTTTGGATTCGGTATCGGGCACCGTGGGCACCTTTCGAGCGGGCAGGTTTCTGGAAAGGCTATCTGGACCTGTCAGGCGCGCATTACCAGAGCTGCGGGCAGAAAACTGTCAGCACGTTAGGGACAGCGCCCGGGTCAAAGGACTCGGACAATATGCGGACCTGTCCGACCCGGGCTGTTGCAGGGTATCAGGGCTGCGGCCGCAGAATGCTACCGGACAGATTCATGAGAACCTGATCGGCATCGAAATAGGCTGCATCATCCGGTTTCGGACCCTTGCCCATTAGGATTTCAGCAGACGCGATGTAGCGGGTGGACTCCCGGTATTCCGCCCCGCCCCAATAGGGATCGTAATAGCCCCAGCGCGGCCAGAATGGATCATAGGCGTAAGGCCGGGTCCGGTAATAGGCAGACCGAGGTCCATAGTAGTAATAATCAAGATAGAAATGATCATAGAAGGGGGAGTAGGGGCCGCCGCCAATCGGGACCATCCGGCTCTTCGCATCCGTGTCGCGGTGAACGACGCGGAAATGATCATACCCGTTCAGCTTCGTCAGCTCTGCTGCCCGGTAGAGCAGGTAGGTCTCTACCGTCTTGCGATCCGTCAGGCTGTTGCCGGCAAACTGAACCCGGAACCGGTTATTTTCGATCTGCTGTTCGGAATAGCCGCGGCTGGAGGCGTCGATGGCTGCCTGATACGGCGTTGCGGTCGCGCAGGCACCGAGCAGGGCGAGGGCTGCAATGGCAACGGGGAGAACAAGTTTCCGCATCCTGGATGACCTCCGGCTCACAGTAGTTCCTGCAGATTATATCGGTGAGGTTGGATGAACGCCAGTTGAACCATGCGCTGAACGGCGGCCTAGCGGATGACGTTATTGTTACTTTTTGCATCTGATCTGGCTCGACAGCGCCATTCGTGTACGCTTCCAACAGGGAAAGGGAGGGGCAAGGAGGCTTGATATGAAAAGCTCGTCCGAGCCCGTGCGCTGGTGTGCCAGTCTATGCCTGCTGGCCGTTGCAGCCTGTGGAGGGGGCAGCGGCAATGGTGGATCGCCTCAGCCCGCCCCCAATCAGCCACCTGTTTTTTCAGGTCCGGCCAGTGTCAGCGTTGCCGAGAATTCCGCCGGAACCTTCTACACGATCAGCGTTTCCGATCCGGACGGCGACGCCGTGACGCTGAGTGTGGTGCCGGGCGGGGATGAGGGTGCCTTTGATTTCGACTTTTCCGCGCAAACCATCGCCTTTGCCTCGCCTCCTGATTTTGAAGCGCCGGCCGACGGCAATGCAGACAACGTCTACGAGGTCACCCTCGAGGCACGCGATGGCGGAGGCCTGACAGATACGCTCAGCCTGGCTGTAACCGTGACGGACGTTTCCGAGCAGGTCGCCCTTCAGCGGGTTGGAGCCGGTTTTTCCGCGCCCCTTTATGTCACGGGCCTGCCCGGCAGCGGACAGCTTGTCATCCTGCAGAAGGACGGGCTGGCCAGATTGCTCAATCCGCAGAATGGCGCGATTGGCAGCGTCGACTTTCTGAACGTCTCCGGCTCCATTTCCACGGATGGGGAGCGAGGCCTGTTGGGCATTGCCTTCTCCCCGGACTTTGCGACTGACCGGACTCTTTTCGTGAATGTGACAAACCCGGCGGGTGACACGGAAATACGCCGCTACCAGACGTTTTCCGGATCGTCAGAACAGGTCGACCCAACATCGGAAGACGTTATCCTGACGGTGCCTCAGGAGCGGGCAAACCATAATGGGGGCTGGCTGGGCTTTGGTCCGGATGGCTTGCTCTACATTGCCATGGGAGATGGCGGGGGCAGCGGAGATCCGCTGGAGCGGGCGCAGGACCCGGACTATCTGCTTGGCAAGATACTCCGAATTGATGTGACTGCGGACGATTTCCCGGCAGACCCGGCGCGAGACTATGCCATACCGGCCGGGAATGCGTTTCCTGGCGGGGCGGGTGGCCGACCGGAAATCTATGCGCTCGGCCTGCGTAATCCCTTCAGGTGCAGTTTCGATGCGGCCACGGGTGATCTGTTCATTGCCGACGTCGGGCAGGGGGCGGTCGAAGAAGTGAACCGGCTGGGAACGAGCGAAGGCGGGGTGAATTTCGGTTGGGACAATCTGGAGGGAACCCAGATCTATGAGGGGCCGGATGATCCGTCTTTCCGGGATCCCGTAGCGCAGTATTTCCACGGCAGCGCCGCCAACGAGGGCAATTCGATTACGGGCGGCTACGTCTATCGCGGCAATATCGAGCCGATCCGGAACCATTATGTCTTCGCGGATTTCGTGAACAGCAATGTCTGGTCGATACCGGAAACGAGCCTGGTGAACGGCGCGACCGTTGATGTGACAGCCGGCATGCGACTGAACGACCAGCTGGTGCCGGATCAGGGAAGTCTTTCCAACGTGTCGAGCTTTGGAGAAGATTCCGACGGCAATCTCTACATCGTGTCATACGGATCCGGCGATATTTTCCGTTTCGTCGGTACGCCGTGAACCTGACCTGAAACAAAAAAGGGCGGCTCGAAAGCCGCCCTCATGATAAATGGTTCCAGCCGGATCAGGCGGCTTTATAGCCGATCACGGCTTTCACTTCGAGGAACTCCTCAAAGCCTTCTTCGCCCCATTCCCGTCCGTTGCCGGACTGGCCATAGCCGCCGAACGGCGCCGTGAAATCGGGCCGGGCGCCATTGACCTGAATCTGGCCTGCGCGGATGCGGTTGGCGACCTTGTTGGCTTCTTCCTCAGGACCCTGCACATAACCGGCGAGGCCGTACACCGTGTCGTTCGCCATCTTCACGGCATCGTCCACGTCTTCATACGGGATCATCACGAGCACCGGCCCGAAAATCTCCTCACGTGCGATGGTCATGTCATTGGTGACATTCGCGAACACGGTCGGACGGGCGAAGTAGCCTTTGTTGAAGCCTTCCGGACGACCCGGGCCGCCGGCGACGAGTGTCGCGCCTTCTTCAATGCCCTTCTGAATGAGATCCTGTACTTTCTGGTACTGGTTGGCATTCGAGATCGGGCCGATCGCACCGGGCTCGGCTTCGGCCGGCATCATCACTTTCACGGATTCGGCAGTTGCCTTGGCGATTGCGATCGCTTCGTCCTGCTGATCCTTCTGCACGAACATGCGGGACGGCGCGTTACAGGACTGGCCGGAATTGGTCATCATCTGGATGATGCCGCCAGAAACAGCCTTTTTCAGGTCTGCGCCCGGCAGGACGATGTTCGGGCTCTTGCCGCCAAGCTCCTGGGCAACACGCTTCACGGTTGGAGCTGCAGCCTGAGCGACCAGAACACCGGCACGCGTGGATCCGGTGAAGGACATCATGTCGACATCCGGATGCGCGGACAGCGTTGCGCCGACGCCCGGGCCGTCACCGTTGACGAGGTTGAAGACACCCTTCGGCACGCCGGCCTCGTGGATGATCTCAGTCAGGATCATGGCGTCGATCGGAGCGATCTCGGACGGTTTCAGCACCATGGTGCAGCCAGCTGCGATGGCCGGAGCCACTTTGCAGGCGATCTGATTGATCGGCCAGTTCCACGGCGTGATGAAGCCGCAAACCCCGATCGGTTCTTTGCGAAGCAGGGTCGTGCCCTTCACTTCTTCCCATTTGTAGTTCCGCAGGATGGCAGCGGTCGTGCCAAAATGGCCCATGCCGGCCGGCACCTGGGCTGCGTTGGCCAGCCACATCGGCGCGCCCATTTCCGTCGAAACGGCTTCGGCCAGTTCCGGCAAGCGGGCCTGGATGCCTGCGGCGATCTTTTCGAGCAGTTCGGCGCGGTATTCCACCGTTGTCTGCGAGAAAGCCGGGAATGCAGCCTTTGCGGCGGCGACAGCCTTGTCGACGTCTGCTTGCGAACCGAGCGAGATGACCGCGAAGTTTTCTTCGGTGGCCGGGTTTTCGACTTCAAGCGTCTTCGGCGTTACGGGATCGACCCATTCACCGTTGATGTAGAATTTCAGGTACTCTTTCATGCCGCTCGGGCCTCCCTGCAGGTGTCTGACTAAGACAAATATAGGGGAAGGGCCCGCCAGTCGCGAGTCCTGCCCCGACGATATGTGTGCCGCATCCGGCCATCAGCCGTGGACATCATCCACGTCATAGGCCGCGATGGTCGCCAGATTGACGATGTCGCCAACGGTAGCGCCCAGTGAGGCAATCTGGACCGGTTTTTCGAGTCCGAGCAGCATCGGGCCGATGACGGTCGCCCGGCTCATCGATTCCAGCAGCTTGGTCGAGATCGATGCCGCATGGATGGCCGGCATGACCAGCACATTGGCCGGGCCGCTGAGGCGTGAGAATGGGTAGAGCATCCAGTGGTTCGGATTGAGTGCCACATCCGCTGCCATATCGCCTTCATATTCGAATTCGATGTCATCCATCTTGTCGAGAATGGCGACCGCTTCGCGGACTTTCTCACCCCGTTCGCCCATCGGATTGCCAAAGGTCGAGTAGGAAAGGAAGGCCACGCGGGGGACAAAGCCGACCGACTGGACTGCGCGGGCGGCTTCGATGGCAATGTTGGCAAGTTCCGGACCGCCTGGCAGTTCGGTTACACTGGTGTCGGCGATGAAAACCGTCTTGCCGCGATTGATCACCATCGACATCCCGATAACAGCCTGGCCCGGGATCGGATCCAGAACCATCTGGGCATCTTTCAGGGCGACGTCGTAGTTTCGGGTGACACCTGTGACCATGCCATCGGCATCGCCATTCTTCAGCATGCATGAGCCGAACACGTTCCGGTCATTATTGACGAGGCGCTGAACGTCCCGCTTGAGGTAGCCTTCCCGCTGCAGCCGGGCATAGAGCATGTCCGTATAGACCGGGTTATTGTCGGACAGGCGGGCGTTGATGATCTCCAGCGAACCGGCCGGAACACCCATCATTTCCATGGTCTGCTCGACCTGCGCTTCCCGCCCGATGAGGATCGGATGGCCGAGGCCCTGGTTCTTGAAGCTGTAGGCGGCACGGACAACGGACGGTTCCTCACCCTCAGCGAAGACGATCCGGCGCTGCACTTCCTTGCAGCGTGCCTGCACGCCTTCGAGGAATGCTGCGGCAGGATCCGACCGGCGCTTGAGCTGGGCGCGGTAGGCGTCCATGTCCGGGATGGGCTTGCGGGCCACACCTGTGTCCATGGCGGCCTGCGCCACGAAGGGCGGGACGTGTGAGATGAGGCGCGGATCAAACGGGGTGGGGATGATGTAGTCCCGTCCGAAGGTCGGGCGCGAGCCGTGATAGGCGGCGGCCACTTCGTCCGGCACATCCTCGCGGGCCAGTTCGGCCAGGGCGTAGGCCGCGGCAACTTTCATTTCTTCATTGATGCTGCGCGCCCGGACATCCAGCGCGCCGCGGAAAATGTATGGGAAGCCCAGCACATTGTTGACCTGGTTCGGATAGTCAGAACGGCCCGTCGCGATGATGGCGTCGTCGCGCACGGCCTTGATTTCTTCCGGCGTAATTTCCGGGTCCGGATTGGCCATGGCGAAAATGATCGGGTTTGGCGCCATCGCCTTGACCATATCCTGCGTCACCGCGCCCTTGGCGGACAGGCCGAGGAAAATGTCTGCACCTTCCATGGCTTCGGTCAGGGTCCGCTTGGCGGTCTTCACGGCGAAGGCGGATTTGAACTGGTCCATCCGTTCGGTGCGGCCTTCATAGACGACACCGGTGGAGTCGCACATGAGGATGTTTTCCGCCGGCACGCCGAGATGGCGGATCAGGCCGGCGCAGGAAAGGCCGGCAGCGCCCGCGCCGGAGACGGCGACTTTCACGTCTTTCAGGTCACGTCCGGTGATGTGGCAGGCATTGATCAGGCCGGCGGCTGCGATGATGGCCGTGCCGTGCTGGTCGTCATGGAAGACCGGAATGTCGAGTTCTTCCCGGAGACGGCTTTCGATGATGAAGCAGTCCGGCGACCCGATGTCTTCCAGGTTGATGCCGCCCCAGGTGTCGCCGATGTTGCGGACCGTCCGGATAAAATCGTCCGCATCCTTCGTGTTCACCTCGATATCGATGCTGTCGATGTCGGCAAAACGCTTGAAGAGGACCGACTTGCCTTCCATCACCGGTTTCGACGCCATCGGGCCCAAGTCGCCAAGGCCGAGAATGGCCGTGCCGTTGGATATCACGGCGACCATGTTGCCCTTGGACGTATAGTCATAGGCCTTGTCTTCGTCTTCGGCGATGGCAAGCACCGGGACAGCCACGCCCGGGCTGTATGCCAGCGACAGGTCCCGCTGCGTGCCCATGGGCTTGGTCGGCGCCATGGAGATCTTGCCGGCGGTCGGCTTGGAATGGAAATCAAGGGCTTCCTGATCGGTGAAGCTGGGGCGCTTTGACGTCATGACTTGGGGTCTGTTCTACGGGTCTGTTTCGGTTCTCGTTTGGGGCGGGACCCTAGGCCGCGCCGAGGGGGCTGCCAACTGCCTAAATGACCGAAAAGCATGCGATTTCGGCATGGCTGGCCAGATGCTTTGCGAATCCCCGGACAAACGGCTAGCGTCCGCGCGACATGGCTGACACTGCAACCTCCTCCCCTGCGAGCAAGACTTCCGCGCCGACCCCGTTCATGGCGCAATATCTTTCCATAAAGAAGCAACAGCCCGACGCGTTGTTGTTCTTTCGCATGGGGGATTTCTACGAACTCTTCTTTGATGACGCCGTGGAGGCGGCAAAGATCCTCGACATCACGCTCACTTCGCGCGGGGAACATGAAGGCAAGCCGATTCCCATGGCCGGTGTGCCCTATCATGCGGCGGAAGGATATCTCGCCCGTCTGATCAAGGCCGGGTGCCGTGTGGCGGTGTGCGAACAGACCGAAAGTCCGGCTGAAGCAAAGAAGCGCGGCTCCAAGGCAATCGTGAACCGCGAGATCGTGCGGATCGTGACGCCCGGGACACTCACCGAAGAAGCCTTGTTGCCTGCCCGGCAGGGACAGGCACTGGCGGCCATTGCTATCGGGGCAGGGGGCGCGGAAGGCGCAATCGCGGTTTGTGACGTTTCAACCGGGAAGTTCGATGTCGCTGGCGTCGACCCGGGTGCCCTGGCAGACATGTTGCTGGCCTGGCCCTTGTCGGAGCTGCTGGTGGCGGATGCCGACAGCGGAAAGCCGCCCATCATTTCGGCAACCGCTGCATCCACTGCGCCGGTCACCTGGCGTCCGGCCCGGGCCGCGACCCACAAGACCGGCGAAGCCCTTCTAAAAGAAGCGTTCGATCTCGCCGCGATTGACGCCCTTGGAGATTTCAGCCGGACCGAACTCTCCGCCGTTGGCCTGCTGCTCGATTATGTGAAGCTGACCCAGGCAGGCAGCGAGATCCGTCTCGATCCGCCGCGCCGGCCGGATCCGTCGGGACATCTCGCGATTGATCCGGCAACCCGCGCCAGTCTTGAGATCGACCGGGCGATGAATGGCGGGCGTGACGGGTCGCTTCTGGGTACGATCGACCGGACGGTCACCGCACCCGGCGCCCGGCTGCTGGCAGCGCGGCTGGCACGCCCTTCATTGGACGTTTCGGAGATTGAAGCGCGGCTTGATGCTGCGGCATGGTTCGTGGACGACACATCCGCGCTGGAAGACCTCCGGGCCCGCTTTCGGCAGGCGCCGGATCTTGAGCGCGCCCGCACACGGCTCAACCTTGGCCGGGGCGGTCCGCGTGACCTGCTGGCGATCGCAAATGCCCTTCATGCTGCCAGCGATGCGGCCGGACTTTTGAAACAATCCGGGGAGCTTCCGGCGCAGCTGGCGGCCGCCTGCGAACAGTTGACCCTGTCGGGCCAGCCAGACCTGCAGGCATTGGCCGACGACATGGGCAGGGCGATCACGGAAAGCCCGCCGACGCTTGCCCGGGATGGCGGGTTCGTCGCTGCCGGATGGGACAAGGCGCTGGATGAGGTGCGCGGCCTGCGGGACGACAGCCGGAAGATCATCGCCGAGATGCAGGCGCGTTATGCTGCAGACACAGGCATTTCCGCTCTCAAGGTCAAATTCAACAATGTGCTCGGCTACTTCGTCGATGTCCCGGCGAAGCATGGCGATACGCTCATGGCGCCGCCTTTTTCGGAAACCTTCATTCATCGGCAGACGCTTGCCGGCAATGTCCGCTTCTCGACCAGCGAACTGGCAGAACTTGCCGGACGCATTTCCCGAGCAGAAGAGGAAGCCAAGGCGCGGGAACTGGCGGTCTTCGACGATCTGTCCGCGCGCGTATCAGCCGCAAGTGCCAGCCTCTCGGCGAGCGCCGAGGCCATCGCGTGTCTGGACGTTGCCGCAGCGACGGCCGCCTGGGCGCTGGAAGTTGACGCCATCCGTCCCCGGATCGAGTCCGATCCTGTCTTCGAAGCCGAAGCTCTGCGCCATCCGGTGGTCGAGGCGGCGCTGAAAAAAGACGGGCAGGGGTTTACTGCGAATGCGCTGAAGCTGGATGCCGGAAGCAAAGAAGCGCCGCGCCTGCTGCTGGTTACCGGACCTAACATGGCGGGTAAATCGACATATCTGCGTCAGTCGGCACTTGCGGTCATTCTGGCGCAGGCAGGATATTTTGTGCCGGCACGGAGTATTCGCGTAGGACTCGCGGATCGCGTCTTTTCCCGGGTCGGTGCCTCCGACGACCTCGCGCGCGGCCGCTCCACGTTCATGGTGGAGATGGTCGAGACTGCGGCGATCCTGACGCAGGCGACCCGCCGCAGCTTTGTCATCCTCGATGAGGTCGGCCGGGGAACCTCGACCTGGGACGGGCTGGCGATCGCGTGGGCGGCTGTCGAACATCTTCACTCGACCAATGGCTGCCGCGCCTTGTTCGCGACGCATTACCACGAGCTGACCGGACTGGCGGATGATCTTGCCGGGGCAGCCAATGCGTCCCTGCGGGCGCGGGAGTGGAAGAACGACCTCGTCTTCCTGCATGAAGTACAGCCCGGGCCGGCCGACAAATCCTACGGGGTTCAGGTCGCGCGTCTGGCGGGCCTGCCGAAGAAAGCAGTCTCCCGCGCCGCACAGATCCTGAAACGGCTGGAAACAGACCCCTCGTCGGCGGAGACTTTGCCGCTGTTCGCTTCGGCGCCTCTGGCGGTTGCGGAGGATGCTGCCGACGCGCCGGTTCACTCTCTTGCGGAAGACAGGCTGATCGCGCTTCTGGATGAGGTCGATCCGGACTCACTGACGCCAAGAGAGGCGCTGGATCTGGTCTATCGTTTGAAAACCGAAGCCCGGAATGCGGACTGAGGCTCAGGGCGATTTGTCCAGCGCTGCCAGAATGTGAATGGCAGCCCGCAGGGAGCGGTCGTCTTCGATCCGGTCAATCAGGCGTTTGCCGTCACGGCGCAGTTCCTGGATCCTGGCCTCCTGTTCGGCACGGCCAGATGCAGGCGTGGCAATCACGAATGGCTCGTAGAAAAAGTCGATGGGCTTGCGCACCGCGATGGCGACGGATCGCAGCCGGCCCGCCGAGAGCCGGGTCTGCCCGGATTCATATTTCTGGACCTGTTGGAATGTGATCCCCAGCAGGGACGCGAGCGCCTCCTGCGTCAGCCCCAGTTCGCGCCGTGCCTGCCGCACTTTCTGGCCGACAAAACGGTCCGCATCGGTCGGCTTGCGCGTCTCATGGCTGCTGGAGTGGGGCGGACGGGGCATATCTGTCTTCCCGGATTCAAGGCAGGAACCAGAAGCAGTATGCAAACACAGGACCGAATACAACCTGTGCGGGCAAAAAATGATCAAAAGTGGAATAAGAAGGCGCGCCCGGATGCCAGCGGGCTGCATGCCGTGCCGCGTTCCGGGTAGGGCCGGGGCTTACGTTCTGTATCGGTCAGTTCGGATCGAGACGGATGATGTCATCGTCTGGGTCGCCAGCGGCCGGCTGAGCGGTGCCGTCTGTGAACACCGGCGCAGGCACGTCCTGATTGAAATCGACCGAGCCGAGTTGATCTGAACCGATGAGCCGCGGCTGGTCCGAGGCCCCGCCAATGTTCAGGTTCAGCGTGCCGCCCGCGGCTTGCGTCTCGCTGACCGAGTTCCCGAGGGACAGGTTCAGCGTGCCGGAAGGCGCTTCAACGGCAACTTGGTCCGTGTTTTCGGAAGAAGCTTTCGTCGTCGATTCTGAACAGGCAGCACCAGCGAAGGCGACGGAGGCAACAGCGAGGACGGTCATAAGTTTCATGTTCATGTCCCTGATCTTGTCCCTGAGACTAGCGGCCTGCAAGTCTCTCCTGCACAGAGTCCCAGAAAATGGCAGGTATATCAATGCCGCTGAGTTTCTTGATGGCCTGAACGCCGGTCGGTGAGGTCACATTGATCTCGGTGAGGCGGCCGCCGATCACGTCGATACCGGTCAGAACCAGGCCGCGCTTGCGCAGTTCCGGGCCAATCGCCTCGCAGATATGCTTATCGGCATCGCTGAGGTCAGACTTTTCAGCCGTTCCACCGACAACCAGATTTGAACGCACCTGACCGGATTTCGGGCGCCGGTTAAGCGCGCCCACGGCCTTCCCGTCGACCAGCATGATTCGTTTGTCGCCTTCGCTGACCGCAGGCAGGAAGGCCTGCACCATGACCGGCTCGCGGGAGTTCGAGAAGAAAAGTTCCAGAAGGGAGTCGAGGTTGGAATCTTCTTCTTTCAAGCGGAACACGCCGGCGCCGCCATGGCCGTAGATCGGCTTCACAATGATGTCCTTGTGGCGCGCGCGGAAATCGTCGATGGCCTCCGGATCGCGGCTGATCAGCGTCGGTGGCATCAGTTCCGGGAACATCAGCGGCAGAATTTTCTCCGGGCTTGAGCGCACACCTGCCGGATCGTTCAGGACCAGGGTCTCGCCAGTGATCAGTTCCAGCATATGGCAGGCTGTGATGTAGGACAGGTCGAATGGCGGATCCTGCCGCATCAGGACAACATCGACATCCTTCGCCAGGTCGAGCGTCACGGCTTCCCCGAAAATGCCCGGCTGGCCGGGGACTCTCTGAACCTTTGCCGGGCGCACGCGCGCCGTCACCCGTTTGCCTTCCAGGCTCATGTCCTGCGGCTGGTAGACAAAAATCTCCATGCCGCGGGCCTGGGCCGTTTCGGCCAGGGCAAATGTGGTATCGCCATCAATATTGACGTGTTCAAGCGGATCCATCTGGATCGCGACGCGAAGGCTCATGGGGGCGCTCCCGGTTGCAGGAACGCGGGCAGGGCGTCCCGTCAGTAATTCGCGCCGATCAGTTCGGCGTCCGACCCATATGAGGTATCGGAGCCGTTTTGGTAAGAGGTGGGTTCGCCCTGCTGTGCCGGTTCCGGTTCATGAACGGCTGGCTGGTGGATCCGGACATAGGACACAACCTGTTTGACGCCTGCGACAATGCTCGCTTCTTCCGCGGCCTTTTTGAGCTCCTTGGCGGAACGGGCCGTGCCCATGAGGTAAACGATGCCGTCATAGGTCTCGACATTGAAATTGAGACTTTTCACGGTTTTCGAGCCTATCAGGCGTGCCCGCACCCGGCCGGTGATCACCTCGTCTGAAATATTGGCGATAAAGCCGCCGGGCGGTTCGATCTTGATTTCGTTCGCGACATCCTGGGTCAGTGCGGCACTCCAGGCGATGCCTTCGGCCTTAACGCGGTCTTCCGGATTGTTCACCCTGCCGCTCAGCAGAACCAGCCCGTTGGATACTTCCACATCCACTTCCGCGAACTTTTCGGAATTTTCCGTGAGCAGCTTCGCCTTGATCTGGTTGGACACATTCGCATCATCCAGCGCCTGGCCCATCGTCTTGTCCTGGGCGGCGGTGAGCCCAACCGCGCCTGCAGTTCCAACCGCAGCAACCACGCAGCCGCCCAGCGGCAGCAGCAAGGTCATGGACAGGGCGAGGGCGGTGAGAGGCGACTTCATGGGCAACTCCGGTCGGCGGTCGGGTACGGTCGCGGCTTGTAACACGCGGGTTGGGGCAAAATTCTGGCAACGCGCCGCGCTGCAGCCTGTGAGCTGCAACAGACGCACCGATGGCAGACAATACGGGTTTCTTCTGGTTGTGAAGCGTCCGCCATGGTAATATGTGAAGATGAGTAACCAGAAGGAACGAAAACCCTGACTTCCAGCGCTCCGCGGCTGCAGGCCGCAAAGCAGGCCACCGTTGAGGACATTCGCGCCGTGGCCGAGTCTCTCGCAAAGTCCCTTGAAGACGACAAAGCTGAAGATCTCCTCTTCATCGACCTTCAGGGCAAATCCTCGCTTGCCGATTTCATGATCATCGCGTCTGGCCGTTCTGGCCGGCACGTGGCCGCGCTTGCGGATCACATTTCCCAGGAAGCGAAGAAGCTCACCGGACGTCCGGCGAGCATCGAAGGCATGCCGAATGCAGACTGGGTCCTGATCGATACAGGCGACGTGATCGTTCACCTGTTCCGTCCGGAAGTCCGTGAATTCTATAATCTGGAAAAGATCTGGGCGTCTGACACGACCCCTGCGCACCGCAAGGCTCACTAGGCGATATGCGCCTGACTTTCCTGGTGGTCGGCAAGATGAAGTCCGGCCCGGAACGTGACCTCGTCGATGAATACCTGAAGCGTGCGCGCCCTGTGGCGCGTGGTCTCGGCTTTCGCGGAATCGAGGAAATTGAAGTCGCCAGCGGCGGCCTGGATGCCGAAGCCGGGCGCATTCTCGAAAAAATCCCGGCGGGGGCCCGCATCCTCCGGCTGGATGAATTCGGCCCGACCATGGGCTCGGCTGACTTTGCAGACAAACTTGCGTCCTTGCGGGACCAGGGCATACCGGATCTCGTTTTCCTTATCGGTGGCGCCGAAGGTTATGGGGACGCAGTCCGGCAGGCGGCATCGGACACACTTGCCTTCGGACCGCAAACCTGGCCGCATCGGTTCGTGCGCGCCATGCTGGCTGAACAGGTTTATCGTGCAATGTCTATTCTGGCGGGCACGCCGTATCACAAGGCCTGATCTCGTCTGGCGGTCTGATGAAATCAGCCTGCGTAAAGCGACGGTTCCGGCGCGAAGGCCATTACGAACAGCAGGCCCGCAATCGCGGCAAATGTCGCGAGCGTTATCCATCTGGACAAGGCGGGCTGGGCGTTCATCGGTGGCGTCCTTCTGGCCGGTTTCTCTGTGGCACCCGATATGGGGCGCGCTTTCAAGATGAACACTTTCCAAACGGAATGGGTTCCATGCGCGGCTTGAATAAGGCAATTTCCGGGCCAGCGGTGACGCTTCGTTCATCTTGTTGATCCCGCCCGGTTCCCGGCCTAGACCAGAAGCGGACACGCAGACGGCGCGGGAGACGAAGCAATGTCAGGTTGGCGGGATTTCCTGAAAGTGTACTGGCCGCTGATTGCGATTGTCGCCGTCGGCCTGATTGCGGCCCTGATGGTGATGGACCCGGCGCCGCCGAAAAAGATCCGCTTTGCCGCCGGCGCGCCGGGCGGAGCTTATCATGTCTATGCGGAACGGTATCAGCGTCTGATGCAGGCGCAGGGGGTCGAGGTTGCCCTGGTCGATACGGCCGGGTCGATCGAGAATTTGCGGCTCCTGGATGAGGGGGAAGTGGATGTGGCTCTCGTTCAGGGCGGGCTTGCCTCAGGGCAGGACCGCGAACGGCTCAACTCGCTGGGCGGGCTTTTCCCCGAGCCATTCTGGGTCTTTATCCGGGCAGGCAATGGCATCAATGCCTTCGGAGACCTGCGCGGCTATCGCTTCGCCATTGGGCCGGACGGGTCCGGTACGCGCGCGCTTGCGCTGTCCCTGCAGTCTGAATTCGGCGGCACATGGCCGGCCAGCGCCCAGATGACCCTGTCAGGCAGCGAGGCCGCTGACGCCCTGCGGGCCGGCACGGTGGACGCGGTGGCCTTCGCGGCGTCGGTGGAGGCGCCCTATGTGCAGGACATGCTTCGCGACCCGGCCGTGCAATTGCTGCCTTTTGAACGCGCGCCCGCCCTGGCGCGGCGCCAGGATGCGTTGTCGGCCGTCACGCTCCTTCGCGGCGTCGTGGACATCGGTGCCGACATTCCGGCAACCGACGTGCCGCTGGTGGCGCCCGTGGCGCAGTTGGCCATCCGCAATGACATCCACCCGGCGATCGAGGCGCTCCTGATCGATTCCGCCATGGCCATTCATGGCGACGGCTCGCTCCTGTCAGCGGCCGGCAGCTGGCCGGACCCTGACGCGACGGACCTGCCGGTTTCCAACCAGGCCCGCCGGTATTACCGCAATGGGCCGTCCTTCCTGCGCCGGTATTTCTCTTTCGATGTGGCGAATTTCCTCGACCGCGCCTGGGTGCTTGCGATTCCGTTGCTCACGCTTCTGTTCCCGCTGGTCCGGGCCGCCCCGCCCATCTATCGCTGGCGTGTGCGGCGCAAGATCTATGTCTGGTACAAGGACATCCGGGAACTGGAAGCACGTGGCCGGGCATCTCCGACGCCTGAAGAACGCGCGCGGATCGTCAAGGAGCTGCAGGATCTGCAGGAAGAAATCGGCGCGGTGGACGTGCCGCTCTCCTACACCGACGACCTCTATCGCCTCCGCAGCCATGTCGAGTTCGTCAAACAGCTGGTGCTGAACCCGAAAGGGGCGGTGTCAGCCCCGGCGCTCGGGGCGTAAGGCTTACCAGGGCTCGCACCAGGGCCGGAGATCCAGCTCGTGTGTCCAGGCAGAGCGATGCTGGTTGTGCAGCCAGACATAGTTCTTTGCGATCTCGTCAGGGATCAGCAGTCCGTCCCGCTCGCGACGTTCAGCGGCGTCCGGCAGCATGTCCCGGATGAAAGCGGAATCGATGGCGCCATCGATCACGACGTGGGCGACGTGGATGCCCTTCGGGCCGAGTTCCCGCGCCATGGACTGGGCAAGCGCGCGGAGCGCATGCTTGGCGCCAGCAAAAGCGGAAAAGCCCGCGCCGCCCCGAATTGCCGCTGTGGCGCCCGTGAAAATGATCGTCCCGCGTCCACGCGGGCTCATCACCCGCGCGGCTTCGCGGCCGGCGAGAAAACCTGCAAATGCGGCCATTTCCCAGACCTTCTGGTAGACGCGGCTTGTCATCTCCGTGATGGGGAAGCGGACATTTGCTCCGATATTGAAAACGCAGGCCTCTATCGGGCCGATCTCGGCCTCCACCTGGTCGAACAAGGCGATCGTCTCGTCTTCGCTGCGGGCATCGACGCCAAAGGCGCAGGCTTTGCCGCCCTCGGCCTCGATCGACCCGACCAGCGCATCGAGGTCGGACAGGTTGCGCGGCCGGCGCGTGACGCAGGCTGTCAGGCCGTCGCGGGCGAAAGCCTTTGCGATTGCGCCGCCAGTTGCATCGCCTGCGCCAATGATCAGAGCTGCCCCATTTGCCATGTTCCAGGCCTCCTCCAGTGTTTTCCAGACGCTCGCCGATCGAAGTGAGTTTGTAAAGAGAACTCACTATTGAGACAGGCTAAACAAGGGGCCATCAGCGCTGGCAGGAGGGGCAGTAGAAAGTCGACCGGCCGGACTGGACGAGGCGTTTGATGATTGTGCCGCAAGCCGGGCAGGGCTGGCCCTCGCGGTCATAGACGGCGAAGCGGTGCTGAAAATAGCCGAGTTCGCCGCTGGCGCTGGCAAAGTCCGAAATGGATGAGCCGCCAGCCTCTATGGCTTCTGCAATCACATCATTTATTGCAGGAGCAAGCCGGGCGGCGCGTTGGCCGGGGATGCTCTGAGACAGACGTTTCGGCGAGATTTTCGCCCGCCAGAGCGCCTCGCAAACATAAATGTTTCCAAGGCCTGCGATGACCGACTGGTCCAGCAGCGCTGCCTTGATCGGGGCCTTCTTGCCCTTCAGGGCGGTGTCCAGATACGCGGCCGAGAAATGGTTGCTGAGCGGCTCCGGTCCCATGGCCATTAACCGTGGATATGACTGGAATTGCTCGGCAGGCCAGAGCTCCATGAAACCGAACCTGCGGGGGTCATTGTAGGTGACTATATCATGACTATCCAGGACTATAACGACATGATCATGGGCCGGATCTGTGCCTGTTTCGTGCTTGTAATGCGCTGTCGCATGACCACTCACGGTGAAGCGTCCGGTCATGCCG
This sequence comes from Hyphomonas sp., assembly GCA_002700305.1. Classification (GTDB taxonomy): domain Bacteria; phylum Pseudomonadota; class Alphaproteobacteria; order Caulobacterales; family Hyphomonadaceae; genus Hyphomonas. The sequence goes on from PACZ01000051.1 coordinate 73,816, forward strand.
AGATGCATCACCAGAACCTCGCCGGAAGAGAGCTCCACCGTCAGGAATTTCGCCCGACGCCCGAGGCGCACAACCTTCTGCCCAGACACCCGTTCGGCGAAGCGGTCGGGGAAGGGGAAGCGCAGGTCTGCCCGGTTCTGGGTCAGCGACACGATCGTGCGGCCCTCCATGACGGGGGCGAGGCCGCGGCGAACTGTCTCGACTTCAGGTAATTCAGGCATGGTTATGGCATATAGCCTAGGCAGTACGGGGTAACTATGGTGGCGCGCATGTCTGCTGAACCTGAAACAGAGCGCAAGGTTTCCTTCGGTTTCGAAGAAGTGACCGAAAGCGAAAAAGTGGCGCGCGTCAAAACCGTGTTCCGCTCCGTTGCGTCGCGCTACGACCTGATGAACGATCTCATGTCCGCCGGTGTGCACCGCCTGTGGAAACATGATGCGATGAACCGCGTGAACCCTCAGCCGGGCGAGCGCCACCTCGATGTGGCGGGCGGCACGGGGGAGCTGGCCCGGGCTTTCCTTGAACTGGCCGACAAGGCCGGCAAGCGCCGCGGCATCGACAAGCCGGCGACGGCGATTGTCTCAGACATCAATGACGCCATGCTGGAAGCGGGCAAGGCACGCGCCGACAATGCCAAATGGGAGGGCCGGCTGGACTGGGTCTGCGCCGACGGCCAGAACCTGCCCTGGGCCGACAACAGTTTCGATGTGGTCACAGTATCATTCGGCATCCGCAATTTTGCGGACCGTGTGGCGGGTTTGAAGGAATTTCGCCGTGTGCTGAAGCCGGGTGGCCGTCTTGCCGTGCTGGAGTTCAGCCACATGACGGCGCCCGCCCTGCAGGCGGCGTATGACAAGTACAGCTTCAACGTGATTCCGCAGCTTGGCAGCCTCGTCGCGGGCGACAAGGAAAGCTATCAGTATCTCGTGGAATCGATCCGGAAATTTCCCGATCAGGAGACCTTCCGTGCGGAGATCGAAAGCGCCGGGTTCTCGAACGTTTCCGTTACGAACTATTCAGGCGGTATTGCGGCCCTGCACTTTGGCTGGGCCGTCTGATGCGGCTCCGGTCAGTTTTCGTCGACGCGGATCCCGTCTTCACTGATCGAGATTTCGACACCGGCAGAGGTGTCGGCGCCGGGTGCCTCCATAAAATGGTAGAGCGTGAAACCGATCGGGCCGGCGACCAGGGCACCTGCAATGAAATAGAGCCACTTGGTGACACTCGAACCAGCGGGCTTGGCCATGATGACCTCCTTTCAGATTGTTTCGTGAATTATCAACGCACTGCGGCTATGTCCGGTTCCAGAGAGTTCAGGAGCACGGTTTGGGGCTGATCGGAGACTACAGGCGGCTGATGCGCGCCGGCATCGCGCTGGCGCGGCATGACGTCATCCTGCCGGCGGACTATCAGTCCCGCCTGCCGCTGTCTGCGCGGATTGCGGGCGGTACGCTGCGCCTGTTCACGGGCGGCGCCCGCGGGCGGCCCGGCCAGCGCCTGGCGCGTGCCCTTGAAGGGCTGGGCCCGGCCTATATCAAGCTCGGCCAGTTCCTCGCCACGCGTCCGGACGTTTTCGGCACGGAAGTCACCTCCGACCTCGACCATCTGAAAGACAAGCTGCCGCCTTTCTCCATGAAAGCTGCCCGCGCGGCTCTGGTGACGGAATTCGGCGCGGCCGACGCAGACCGTCTGTTTGCAGACCTTTCCGAACCGGTCGCCGCAGCCTCCCTGGCGCAGGTCCACCGTATGGACCTGCCGGACGGACCACGGGCCGTGAAGATCCTGCGCCCGAAGATCGAGGAACAGCTGTCCAAAGAGCTCTCGGCGATGAAGCGGGCCGCGCGCACGATTGAGGGCATTTCGGTCGAGAGCCGCCGCCTGAAGCCGGTCGCCTTCACTGAAACCATCGCCACGGCCATGATGCGCGAGACAGACCTCCGCCTTGAGGCGGGGGGGGCGGACGAGATGCGCGCGCTCAGCGAGAAGAACGGCTATTTTCAGGTCCCAAAAGTCGACTGGGACCGGACCGGCCGCCGTGTGCTGACCATCGACTGGGTCGACGGCAAGCCGCTGACCGACCCGACCGCGCTGGACCAGCCGGGCATCGACCGCAAGGCGCTGGCAAACGACATCACCCGCGGCTTCCTGACCAATGCCATCGAGCACGGCGTTTTCCACGCCGACATGCATGAAGGCAATCTGATCCTGACGCCGGAAGGCAAGATCGCCCTCATCGATTTCGGCATTATTGGCCGGATCGGCATGACGGAACGGCGTTTCCTGGCGGAGATCCTCTGGGGCTTCCTGAAGCGGGATTATGTCCGCGTTGCCGAAGTGCATTTCGAGGCGGGCTATGTGCCGGCCTCCCAATCTGTGGGTGAGTTCGCGCAGGCGCTGCGTACGATTGGCGAGCCGATCCACGGCAAGCCCGCGGAAGACGTCTCCATGGGCCGGGTGCTGCTGCAGCTGTTCGATTATACGCATACGTTCGGCATGTCCCTTCGCCCGGAACTCGTCCTGTTGCAGAAGACCATGGTGCAGGTGGAAGGCGTCGCGCGCGCCATCGACCCGGCACATAATATCTGGAATGCTTCGGAGCCTGTCGTGGAAGGCTGGATCCGCCGCAGCTTTGGCCCGCAGGGCGCCGCAAAGCTGGTGGCGCAAAACCTCCGTGAGGTGACGAACCGGCTGAAACGCCTGCCAGAAGTCATGGACCGGTTCGAAGCCTTCATGGCGCATGAACTGGAAGACGCGCCGCCGCCGAAGAAATCATTTGCGCCCTGGTGGGGCTGGTTCGGGCTTGTCGTCGCGTTGGCGGGCCTCGCCGTCTGGGCCTTCAAATAGGCAGGACGCGAATTTCTCGCGAGTGTGACGACCCGGACGCGGTAAACTCCCCTTAATGGAGTAAAGTGTTAACGCGCCTTAAGCATCGCCTTACAGTCACGGCAGCTCCCGAGGAAAGGACCTGCCATGAAAGGCTATATTGCCTCAGCCCTGCTTGGTGTCTTGCTGGCGTCGCCCGTGGCCGCCCAGATTGCCGGGTCAGGCCAGCCCACGCCGGAGGCGGTCGCGCAGCTGGAGCAAGTGCGCAAAACGCCGCCGAAGCCCCGTTCTTCACCTGATGCCGTGCCGAAGCTCAGCGGCGCGCCGGTGACCGGAAAGCGCGCCAGCCCAATGGTTTTCGTGGATGTCCGCGCGGCGCGAGGGATTACCGGCACGTCCGGGATCCGGGTGTTCCGTGGCAATCGCGTATCCATCGTACAGCCGGGCGTGCGCAAGCTGAAGGAGACGGCGCAAACCGAGCCCCACCGCAGCCAGATGAAACTGATCCGCATCGGGGCGAGCCCTCGCGTCTCGTACACCGCTTACGGGATCGACCTGGCTGAGCGGCATGAGGAAACGCCGGTTCGCCCGCCGACGATCCGGGTGAATCCTTAACGCGCACTGTGTTTTCACGCGAATTTCATGGCGGTAACGCAAGGATTCTGGGTTAAGACAGGGCCGGAAAGACGACCCGGGACCCATGAGTGACAAACGTATCCTGCTGATCATTGGCGGCGGTATCGCTGCCTATAAGAGCCTTGAACTGATCCGAGAGCTGGGCCGGCGCGGCATTGCCTGCCGTTGCATCCTCACTTCCGGCGGGTCGCAATTTGTGACGCCGCTGTCTGTCTCGGCTTTGTCGGGCGAGAAGGTGTTTACCGAGCTTTTCGATTTGGATGACGAGGCGGAGATGGGACACATCCAGCTGTCGCGTTCGGCTGACCTTGTTGTCGTTTGCCCGGCCACAGCGGACCTGATGGCGAAGGCCGTGCATGGCCATGCCAATGATCTTGCCTCCACCACGCTGCTCGCGACCGACACGCCGGTCCTGATGGTACCCGCGATGAATGTGCGCATGTGGCAGCATGCGGCGACGGAACGGAACGTGGCCCAGCTGCGCGCCGATGGGGTTGCCGTGATGGAGCCGGACGAAGGCGCAATGGCCTGCGGAGAGTTCGGCCCCGGCCGTCTGCCGCAGGTGCCGGCCATTGTCGCCGAGATCGAACGCCAGCTGGAAGGGCAGGGCACGGGCGCTCTCGAAGGCACGCACTGTGTGGTCACCGCCGGGCCGACGCGTGAACCGCTGGACCCGGTCCGCTTCCTGTCGAACCATTCTTCCGGCCGGCAGGGCTATGCCATTGCCGGGGCGCTCGCCGCTGAAGGCGCGCGGGTGACGCTGGTCTCCGGGCCAGTCGCACTTGAAGCGCCGCGCGGCGTGGACCTGGTAAAGGTCGAGACGGCCCGCCAGATGCTGAAAGCCGTCGAGGAGGCCCTGCCTGCAGATGTCTTCGTCAGCGTTGCCGCAGTCGCTGACTGGCGCCCGGCACGTGCCGCCACGAAGAAGCTGAAGATCAAGGGCGCCGGCAGTGCGACGCCGTCCATGGAACTCGCCGAGAACCCGGACATCCTCCGCACCATCTCCAACAAGCGCAAGCATCGCCCTGCGCTGGTGATCGGCTTTGCCGCCGAGACTAATGATGTCGAAGACCACGCTGCCGCCAAGTTGAAGCGCAAGGGCTGTGACTGGATTGTCGCCAATGACGTCTCCGGCGATGTCATGGGCGGCACCGAAAACGAGATCGCGCTGGTGACGCAGGGCGGCATCGACCGCTGGCCCCGTATGGGCAAGGATGCCGTCGCCCGCCGCCTCGCGCAGAAGATTGCCGAAGCGCTTGACGGCTCAGGCGACGAAGCGAAACTCGCGGCAGAATAGGCCGCCTCTGCCTGCTTGACTTGATCTGCCGACTCCCGCACCGCTGCGGGCATGAACGAGGTTAATGTCGCGGTCCTGCCGCTCCCGCATTTCGAAGGGCTTCAGCTGCCCGCTTATGAAACCGCCGGTTCTGCCGGGATGGATGTGCGCGCGGCCGTGCCCGAAGGCGAGCCGATGGTGCTGGCGCCCGGAGAACGGGCCATGGTGCCGACAGGGCTCAGCGTCGCGATCCCGCAGGGCTATGAGATTCAGGTGCGCCCACGTTCCGGCCTCGCCGCCAAACACGGCCTGACCTGCCTTAACACGCCGGGCACGATCGACAGCGATTATCGCGGTGAGGTCAAGGTGATCCTCGTCAATCTCGGACAGGATGCCTTCACCATCCAGCGCGGTGAGCGGATCGCCCAGCTGGTGCTGGCCCCGGTCACACGCCTTGCCTGGCAAGCCGTCGACAGTCTCGACGAGACCGAACGTGGGGCAGGGGGCTTCGGCTCCACCGGCCGCTAGTTCCCGGCCCATCCTTCCCGTTTTTCCGATTTCATGCGATTTTCCTTGAACAGGTGTTCAGGGAACACCATATATCGTTTGTCGATATGAATTAGGAGGATGGGATCTATGGATCCGTTTCAGATGGTTGTCGTCATCGTGGCGATTGTTTTCGGTACGAAAGCTTGGCGCGACCACATGCGTTTCAAGGAAATGCGAGCCAATGACCGTGCGTCCGATGTCGAATTCGACCGCATGACCCAGGAAGTCGCCCGCCTGAAGGAGCGTGTCCGCGTCCTCGAAAAAATTGTCACCGACAGTGACAAGCATCTCAGTGAGGAGATTTCCCGGCTCGCCTGAACCTTTCCCGTCATGAGCCAGTCCCCGCCGCGCCATCCCACCTATTGAACAGGAGATAAGACAATGCCCTTGCTGTACCCTTTTGTGATCTTTCTCCTGTTGCTGATCCTCGCCACGCTCATCCGCGGGCCGGAGCGCCCGAAAGCGTCCAGCCGCAAGGATGAGGAGCTTTCCCGCCTGCGTGACCGGGTTGAGGTTCTGGAACGCGCCGTCCTCGACCCGGACCGCGACCTGCGCCGGAAGTTCGACGGGCTCTGAGGCAATCGAAGTCCTTAACGGCGCCGGAAAAAATTGAACGCCCCTTTTTGAAAAATCTCCAGAGGATTGTGATCCAATCAACTCAGGAGTGAAGGGGATCCCATGACCACGCAGAAACCGGTTTTCGGAAAGAAGACTTCAGGCGCTGCCAGCCGGCGCACAACCCGGCCAGCCCAGTCGCAGGCTTTGTCCTCACAGGCTGAAGCCTTTCTTCAGCGCGAACGCGAGGCGGCCGGAGACCGCGCACCTTCCGGCGGCGGTATCCCGTTTCCCTCGGAAGACAACAGCACGGTTGGCGGCAAGCCTGTCTGGGGCCGCCGCGTGATCGCCCGGATCGTGGATGAACTGCTCGTCTGGGGACTGGTCTTCCTGATGTTCCACGAAGACATTGGCCGGCAGCTGTCCATTTACATCGAAGCCCCGATGGACAGCGCGGAAGAGAATGCGGCCGGTGTTGTCCTGTTCGGCTATGCGCTTCTCTGGGGGTGTCTTGAAAGCTTCTACAATATTGCCATGGAGGCATCCCGCCTTCAGGCCACGCTTGGCAAGATGTTGGTCGGCGCCGTTGTGACGGACCGGGACGGCGGCAAGCCGGGCCTTGGCGGTGTCATCATGCGGAATACGCTGGGGCGTTTCGTCGTCAATATGGTGCCGCTCTGTGCCGGCTATGTCATGGGCCTGTTCCGCAAAGACCGCCGCTGCCTTCACGACATCATGTCCGGCACCATGGTGCGCAAGCGCGTGCCGGCGGCTCTGTCAGCGGGTTATGGCGAGGTGTTTGCCTGAGCGGCTTTCAAGGCCAGGTGTCAGAGAAGGACTGTGTCATCCCGGGCGAACTTCGCCAGCAGGTAGGCATCTGTGTCCTCGATCGTTTCGAGCTTCCCGAAAGCGAATGCTTCTCGATCGAACACCAGGTCGCGCGGACGCAGCGGGCGGCTGATTTCCAGCCCTTCCAGCGTGCGCGCGCGTGAAAAGGCCACGTATGTCTGTCCATGCGCGAACATGCCGTGGTCGAAATCGATATAGACCTTGTCCAGCGTCAGACCCTGCGCCTTGTGGATCGTGACGGCATAGGCGAGCCGCAGGGGCATCTGTTTGAACGTGCCGACGACTTCGCGTTTCACCTTCTTGGATTCCGGGTCGAGTTCGTAGCGGTACTTTTCCCACGCCGCAGGCTCGATTTCATAGGCGTGCCCGTCAATGTCGACGATCACGCTCTTGCTTGTGAACCCGGCCACGACCGCGAGGGAGCCGTTCACCCAGCGGCCTTCGGGGTCGTTACGGATCAGCATGACCCGCGCGCCTTCTTTCAGTTCCAGTTCGGCTTCGGTGGGGTAGGCCTTTTCATCGAATTGTCCCTGAACGTCGGCATAGAAGGGGTGGGGCTTGCCCGGCAGATCGTCCAGACGGGCCTGGTTGATGCGAAAGGCATTCGCATTGTTCGGCGTCAGCACGACATGGGTTTCGGAGGCATCGGCCGCAGAGCGGTGAGACACGAGGCCATGCAGGGTGGCTTCATCCGCCGGGGTCACCCGGCCGGTGCGCAGCGCCCCCAGCAGGGCCAGGAAGCGCGGGTCTTCCTGACGGAACACATGTTTCAATGCCAGCAGCGCAAACTCGGCTTCGCGGAACGCGGCGCAATTGAAGAAGTATTGCCCGCCATGGCGCTCCTTCAGGATCGGGGCTTCCTGGTTCGACACGACAGGCGGTAGCTGGTGAAGGTCACCGGACAGGATCATCCGTACCCCGCCAAACGGGCGTTTGGAGGCCCGGTTCAGCTTCAGGGATTTGTCGATTGCATCCAGCATGTCGGATCGGACCATCGAAATCTCGTCGATGATCATCGTGTCGATGGCCTTGATCAGGCGGGTCGAGCGCAGGCGCTTGATGTCCGTGGGTTCGATCAGGCGCGGCGGGAACTTGAAGAAGGAATGGATGGTCTGCCCGCCGGCATTCATGGCCGCCACACCGGTCGGGGCCAGGACAATGGCGCTGTCGCCGGCCTGGGACAGGAATTTGCGCAGCATCGTGGTTTTACCAGTGCCGGCGCGTCCCGTCAGGAACAGGTTTCCCTGCGCGCCCGCGCCGCTCGCCACCCAGCGGGCCGGTGCGGCGTAGATATTGTCTGGAGTGTTGTCAGCAGGGCCAGCCATCATGCGGGCTTAGCGGTCTTTGCCGGGCAAGGCGAGGCCCGCCGGGCGCCTCTAGTGCGGTTCTTCCAGATAGGCCGCCATCACGGCCTGCTCCACCATGGCGCGCACCTGACGGGGCAGGAAGGGTTTGGGGATCAGGAAGGCCGGTTCACTGGGTTCCCCGGTCAGCAAACGCTTTGGAAAAGCCGTGATGTAGATGACGGGGACAGGCCGCGGCAGGCTCGCCTGGATTTCCTGAACAGCCTCAGCCCCGGACGAGCCATCGGCCAGGGCGATGTCTGCCAGGATCAGGCCAAACTCTGCCGAGCCAGCAAGCTCCACGGCCTGACGATGGGTTGTGGCGATGCCCAAGACCGAATGGCCGGCTTCCAGCACGATCCCGGCCAGCATTTCAGCGATCAGGATTTCATCCTCGATCACGAGAACCGTGGTTGCCAGCGCCGACTTCAGCGATGTTTCGGCATCGGTGAGGGCTTCTTCGACAAAACCTGTCGAAGTGCACAGGATTTCGGCTGTTTCAAAAATGCTGAACCCCTCGACCGCTGTCAGCATCACGGCGCGGCGTTCATCCGTTGTCATGGTGCGCAGGATCTTGGCCACTTCCTGGTTGAGCTTCCCGTCCGAAAGCTCCTCCATGATCGTTTCATCAAGGGCGCGGAAGAGGTCTTTGCGCTGTGTGGAGGTCTGCTGCTTGCTCAGGAAGACCATCATTTTGGTTTCCAGCATCGTTTCGACTGCCGCATCGCCGGCACTGCGGGTGCCAAGCAGCGCGCGGGCGTATCGACGCAGATATGGCAACTCACCCGAGATAAGATCAGCCAGCAATGTAGGTTCCCCCGAACCGCGATTTCATCAAGAATCAAACTCTACACAGCGAAGCGCCCAAGTGAAACACGGCAACGGGCGTGTTCTCTGCTTACTGTTATTTTTGCAACAGATTCAGGCATTCAGTCTGCACGAATTATAGCATGCTTCGCGCGACTGATCACTTGTTCATTCCTGAAGGGCAGACCGGGGTTTGCGGCTCGTTGTCTTGCAACCTGCGGTCACCGCAGGCGGATAACGATGTCATATCCGGCGATGGTCCGGCCTTCCGGCGCAGCGGGCAGGGCGTCGATAGACAGGGCGCCGTCCGGAATGTCGGTCAGCTCGCCGGTCTTCTCATCCAGGAAATGGTGGTGTGGCCGGGTGTAGGTATCGAAGACGATATTGTCCTGGCCCGTGCCGCGCACAATGCGCAGGGCGCCGGCATCCGCCAGGCTGTGGAGGGTGTTGTAGATCGTCGCCAGCGCCACGGGTTCGCCCTGCTGGTTGACCTCTTCCGCCAGCCATTCTGCGGTGACATGCCGGTTTTGCCCGTCGGCGAACAGGATACGCGCGATCGCCTGTCGGGGGCGCGTGGCGCGCAAGCCCAGCTTTTCCAGGAAGGAGGTGGCGTTGAAATCCGGCATGCGGGCAAACTAATTCCGGGGCTGGCGTCCTGCAAGAAGGCGTCGGCAGCAATAAAAAAAGCCCCCGGAAATCATCCGGGGGCTTTCCGTTCGCCGTCGCGGCCGGGGCTGATCAGCCGGCGATGCGGCGGACGTAATCGTATTCACCGCGCTTGGAGTCCCGCTTGCGGGCGGGCTGGAAGGCGACTTTCGCATGCTCTGCGCAGTACGGGCCGCAGTCGGCCTTGCGGCCGCAGAAGGCAAATTTGGGATCGGCCGGGTCGCCGATCGGCCACTTGCACATGGAATCCCGCAGCGTCAGGATCGTGGCCGGCTCGCCATCGGCCATGGTCAGCGGCGGCAGAGGCGCCAGCGGTTCCTGGCGCTCGATGGCCGTCCGCGGGGCTTCTGCAGGCCGTTCCGGAGCCTGCGGCGCGGCCACCTTGACCGAACCGTCCGGCAGCACGCGGGGCTTCGGCCGGGCCAGGCGCGGCGGGCGTTTGACCGGCCGGGAAGGTGTGGCGCGGCCCGACAGGCCAAGACGGTGGACCTTGCCGATCACGGCATTACGGGTCACGCCGCCAAGCTGCTTTGCGATCTGAGAGGCCGAATGGCCTTCTGCCCAGAGTTTTTTAAGCGTACTCACGCGTTCGTCAGTCCAGGACATGTATTCACCTTCCTGCTTGGTACAGACCCGACACCCAGGTCCGTCAGCCCCTATATGTTGAGATGGCAATCAGGCGCCACCCCGCTCAGCACCTATATATCGTATCCATGGCGAAACGAAACACAACATGCGGGACGGCCTTTCCACAGGCTTTCTACATATTGTGGTTAAAAAGTTGACGCCTGTGGAATTCTCCTTCCGAGGGCGCGCTCATGGCTGGGTTCAGAAAAACTCCGTATTTCAGGCCTCGCACAGCGCTTGAAATACGCCTACATACGTCGCCATGACTTCGACCGACTCCTCCGCCGCATCGGCGCCCGCACCGGACGTTTCCGTTTCTGCCAGCCTCAATGTCCGCCAGTATGGCGCAGTGAACGGGCTTGGCCTCTGGACGCTTTTCAAACGGGAAGTGGGCAGATTTATGAAGGTGTGGATGCAAACCATCCTGGCACCTGTGGTCACCACGCTCCTCTTCATGACCGTGTTCAAGCTGGCTTTCGGGGACCGGGGCAACCTGACCGGTGACTTCGAGGGTCTGAACTACAATGACTTCCTGGCCCCTGGCCTGATCGTCATGGCGATCCTGCAGAATGCCTTTCAGAATACGAGTTCCAGCCTGGTGCAGGCCAAATTCAACGCCACCTATGTCGACTTCCTGATGCCGCCGCTGTCGCCGCTTGAGCTGACAGCGGGCTTCCTCGGCGGATCGATCGTGCGCGGCCTGCTCGTGGCACTCATTTCGGCAATTGGCATTCAGTTGAGCGGCCTGGCGAACCTGTCTGTGGCCCATGTCTGGCCGATTGTCTGGTTCAGCCTGACCTCTGCCATCGTGCTCGGCGGGCTCGGCGCGATAGGGGGTATCTGGGCCGACAAGTTCGACCACCTCTCCGCCGTCACCAATTTCGTGATCGTGCCGCTGACTTTCTTGTCGGGCACATTCTACGACATCAAGGTGATGACGCCGCCGTTCCAGTTCCTGGCCCATATGGACCCGTTCTTCTACATGATTGACGGCTTCCGCTACGGCTTCCTCGGCGTGTCCAACTCGTCCGTCTGGACGGGCATGGCCTATACCGGGGCCCTCTCCGCCATATCGGTTCTGGCGGTCTGGTGGCTGTTCCGTTCAGGTTACAAACTCAAGGCCTGAGACTCGCCTTAGCCGCGAGTGAGGTTGACCCTCCTGCTGTCAAAAGCCCAAAGTCCCGACCGGGCTGGACAGCATGGAGGCCTCGAATGGCTAAATCAGGACTTATCGCCGCCGTGGCGCTCGCAGCTGGAGTGGCTGCCTGCCAGGGTATTCCGAAGGAACAGACGGTCGCGCAATACTGCGCCGTGCCGGACCATCAGGACGAAGGCGTCTGCAAGCTGAAAGTCGAAATCGACGGGCAATCCGTTGCGCTGGCTGATACCGACATGCGCCTGTCCCAGGCACGCAATGTCGCCGATGGGGCGGCAACCGCAGCTGCAGAGGCGAAGGAACTCGCCGCTGCTGCCATGGCGCGGGCCGAGGAAGCGGCCAACAAGACAGACGATGTCGTCTGCGAAACCCGCACCATCCAGAATTCCGCCATCGGCACCTGCCGTCCGGGCTTCACGCTGACCAGCTGCACCCAGACGCGCTACACCTATCGCGCTGGCGGCATGTCGATCATGCGCGAAATCAACGACCAGCAATGCCGCTTCAACAGCAAGGTGCTGGAGATGCAGGTCCGCTGCTGCGCGGCGGCCAGCTCCGGCGTGACGCCGGAAGACACGCTGATCAAGGGCACGCCCGATCCGGTGCCGGCACCGGAAGAACCGGCGAAGGAAGAGTCGCCGCTGCGTTACTGATCGCTGCGCCCAGGGGGCTGGGACTGACAGCGGAAACCGCCTGCGCCGGAGGGGGAGCAGGCGGTTTCTTCATTTCCGGAACGCTTATTCAGGCTGGAAGTAAAAGTCCCCGCCGGTCGTCAGGTCGATATAGTTCGGGTGCTGCTGTTCATTGGTGCGGCGGGCGACGGCGTCCTGCACACGCTTGAACAGGACGTTCGCTGGCAAGCCGGCGACGGGCAGGCGCTGGGCCAGTTCCTCGGAATAGGCCCCGTCATCGGCGGCCGTCTTGCCGGGCTCGGTCGCATAGGCCTGGAACACGCCGGTCGACCAGGTGACCGGCTGGTAACTGCGCAGCATGCCCCGGCTTTCATCGTCCATCACCGTCCGGCAGGCATCGAACACGATGAAGCTGGTCGAGGCGACCGTGGTCGAAACGATGTTGAAGATCTGCTCGAAGCTGACCGCACCATCCTCGATCTCCGCCGTGCTGGCGCCCGGCAGGTCGACGGGCAGGACATAATTGGTTCCGTCGATGTTCACGCCGTGTCCGGAGTAATAGAAGAAGGTTGCCGGATGGGCGCCGGCCTGCTTGCGGGCAAGCGATTTGCGGCCCACTTCGCGCAGGGCGCTGAGTGTTGCGCTGCGTCCGGTGTCCCGGCAGCGCTGTACGCTGAAGCCCGTTTCCAGAAGGGCATCGGTGATCCGGTCGCCGTCTGCATGTGTGACAGCCAGGCGGCTGATTGGCGGCGTGTAGGCAAGGTTCGACAGGACCATGGCAAACCGGTCCGGATCGCTGCCCTGGATGAAGTTGCATCCGGCATCCGCCGCGGCAGGCGCGATCTCCGGCCCGCCATTATTGGCAGGGGCGGCCAGTGTACTTGCCAAGACAGACGTATCGCGTGCGGCAGGCGGCGGGTCGTCTGCCAGCAAATCGTCGATGGTGGAAATCTCGACATCCTGCCAGATCGTCTTCACCGACCGGTCGAACCGTTCGCCGTCGACCTCCAGGCTCTGGGACAGGTTGTAGCGGAGCGCGCCATAACCGTCTTCCTTCGGAACAACCCGCCACTTCCACACCGTCGGCGCATCCGGCAGGACGGCCTGCTGTTCCGGCGTCATGGCGCGGATCTCGAATTCGTCGTCACCCTCCAGCGTGGCTGACATGATCTTCGACGCCTTCACCGTATCGAACTCGATGGCGAAAGGCGTTTCCGTGCTGCCCGGGGCCAGGCCCGTGCCGAGCGTGCTGGTCAGCATCGTATCGGCGGCTTCAACCGAGATGTTCTGCGTCAGCGGCTGAATGGCGATTTCGAGGAAATAGGCCTGGTCGACCACCATTTCGTTCGGGGCCTGATGAGCGACCCGGCCGGTATTGAAATTCCCCGCACCCGCCTCGACCAGCTTGCTGAGCGGTTCCGTCCAGAGGCCGCAATCGCCGAAATACATGTAGTTTTCTTCGGTGACCACGTCGTCCATGTTCCAGACGCAAAGCCGTGCCTCCGGCATGCCCAGCTCCATGCGGTCCATGCCGCCGCTCACCTGAACGGCAATCCGTCTCAGCGTGGCGGCCAGATCATCTCCAACCGGGATCTTCGCAGTCTTGAGCTGGCTGTTGGCCCCGATCTGGTCGTACATTTCACAGATCAGGCTGATCGTGTCCGGATCTTCCAGTTCGGCCTGGCATTGTGAGGAATTGCCTGGACCCGCAGCGGCAGGTTCCAGCGCTTCCAGGTCCATTGCTTCGTAGAGAAGCGCTTCCAGTTCTTCTGGTGTCGCGTCTTCCGGTACCTCTATCCCACTCATGCGCAGGAACTCGATGATGTTGTCGTCCACCATCACCGCTTCTTCTTCCAAGGGCGGATAGTCGACGGGGTCCTCCAGTGGCGGATAATCCCTGTCATAGGCTTCGTATTCGCTGTCGCCGGGCTCGCCATACCCGTCGCCGTAGCCGGCATCGCTCCGGTCTCTGCCGGACGAGCTGCTGCTCCCTGAAGATGAAGCGACCGGGCTCGTCGGCGCGCCGGGATTAATCCCGAAATAGCGGAAGACATCATCCGTTTCTTCATACGCGACGCCGTGCGCGAGCAGGTAGGCGCGGACCACTTCCCGATTGCCCGGGTCGTACGGGTCCACACCGCTCGACTGCATCACCGCGGAGAGTTCCCCCGGCGGGAACCCGGCCACCGTCTCCGTCACAATCGGAGGGGGAGGTGGCGGCGGCGGAGGAGGAGGAGGAGGAGGAGGAGGAGGTGGTGGTGGTGGCGGAGGCAGCGGCGCTTCCGGCGGGAACACCCAGTGCCAGGC
>PACZ01000052.1 GCA_002700305.1 Hyphomonas sp.
GCAAATGGCAGCGTTTCAAGATCATCAGCCATGAGGGCAATGTCAGCGGTCTCAAGCGCAACGTCTGAGCCCGCCGCTCCCATGGCAATACCGACAGTCGCATTAGCCATGGCAGGCGCATCATTGACGCCGTCCCCAACCATAGCGACACCGCGGCCTTGCTTGAGCGATTTGATCTTGGTGACTTTGTCATCGGGCATGAGATCGCCGAAGGCCTCGTCCAGCCCAACGTCTCGCGCGACAGCATCTGCCACATTCTGATTATCGCCCGAAATCATCATCATGCGGGTCACGCCGATGTCGCGCAGCCGCGCTATGACGGTTTTCGCGGCTTCGCGCGGCGTGTCCATCAGACCGATTACGCCCAGATAGCGCTCACCATGGCGCACAATCATCGTTGTGCGGCCATCGGCCGACAGCGAATTGACGCGCTCTGCCAAGTCCTCGGGCACTGGCTTGCCGTCCACCTCATCAAACAAGGCCGATTTGCCGATATGCACAATCTGGCCATCATACATGGCGGAAACACCGCGACCGGTTATGCTTGTAAAATCGGTTGCGCTGTCGGGGATTGATCCGAGGCGCCTTTTCGCATCGCGCACCACGGCCTCGGCCAGCGGATGATCACTCAGCGTTTCAACAGCGGCGCTAACCCTGAGCAAAGTGTCTTCATCGACATCGCCGAAAGGCACAATATCCACTAGGCGCGGCTCGCCCTCCGTCAGTGTGCCTGTTTTGTCAAAGGCGATGGCGTCGAGCCGTCCGAGCGCCTCAAGCGGCGCGCCGCCCTTGATCAACACGCCGCCGCGCGCGGCGCGGGCCACGCCGGAGAGAATGGCGCTTGGGGTTGCAATGGCCAGCGCGCAGGGGCTTGCCGCCACCAATACAGCCATGGCTCGGTAGAAGCTTTCGGAAGCCGTCTCGTCCAAAACAAGGAAGGCCAGCGACGTAACAACCGCCAGAACAATGACGCACGGCACAAATATGCGCTCGAACTTTTTGGTAAAACTCTGGGTCGGTGACTGGCGTGTTTCAGCCTCGCTCACCATGGTGACAACGCGGGCCAGCGTCGTCTCGCCCGACAATTTGGTCACTTCTATATCAAGACTGCCGGACCCATTGATTGACCCCGCGAACACGCGGCTTTCGGCCTTCAGCGCGTCAGGATTAGCAGCTGCCTTTTCGCGGTCAGCCACGGGTCTTTTGTCTACGGGCGCGCTTTCGCCTGTAATGGGCGCCTGATTGACGGCGCTTTGTCCGCTGACCACAAATCCGTCGGCTGGCAAGCGCTCATTGGAACGCACCACAACGACATCGCCGACAACTAACTCGTCAATCGCAATGGTTTCTGTCGTCTCACCCCTACGGACAAGCGCCTCATCCGGAGTGAGATCCGACAAAGCCGAAATCGCATTGCGCGCCCGGGCCATGGCATAGTTTTCAAGGGCATGGCCAATGGCAAACAGGAAGAGAAGAAAAGCACCTTCCGCCCATTCGCCGAGAATGGCGGCGCCCGTAGCAGCCACCAGCATCAGAAAGTCGATCTGAAACTGGCCTTTGAGTATTTTACCCATGGCCTCACGCAGCGCGAAATAACCGCCGAAAAAGTAAGCCGCGAGCAGGAAGCCAAATCCGATGGGGTCCGGTAGAAACCCAAGTTTGGGTCCGAGCCAGCCTGCCAGCAGGCAAAGTCCAGCTAGCCCGGCAAAGATGATTTCCGCGCGCGGGCCCACTATACGGCTAATGACATCGCCATGGTCATGACCATGACTGTCAGTGTCATGATCATGATTTGAGTGTTTCGGGGGTGACATAAGCGTCTCCAAAAAAGTGACGCCTTGGCGGATTACACCGCCAAGGCGGAGTGATTTATTCCGCTGGCACAGTTTCGGGGTTGTGCCGTGTTTCCAGTAGCGAATGATGCGAGTCAGGTTTTGGCGAGAACCACCGATGCAATGCCGGNATCACGAGCAGCGTCAGCAGAGTTGAAGAGACAAGCCCGCCTGTGACGACAGTTGCCAGAGGCCGCTGTACTTCGGCGCCGACGCCAGTCGCAAACAGCAAGGGCGCAAGTCCCAAAGCGGTTGTCATCGCCGTCATCAGAACNGGTCTGGCGCGCATCCCAGCCGCATCGATTGCGAGCGCATCNCGGTCNCGCCCGGCGCGGGCGAANTCNTCCATGAAGCTCACCAGNACCATNCCGTTGCCAAGTGCGATACCAAACAACGCGATGAANCCAACCGTCGCGGGAACCGAGACAGGCAGGCCTGTAATCCAGAGTGCGAGCGCGCCTCCGGTTAACGCCAGGGGGATGTTCAGCAGTATGAGAATTGCCGATTTAAGCCGTCCGAANGTCAGNAGNAGGATCAGCAATACAATGCCGAGCGTGATNGGTATCACAACTGCGAACCGAGCATTGGCCTGTTGCTGCAATTCAAACTGACCGCCCCAGACAACGCGGTAGCCTGCAGGCAGGTCAAGATTGGCGTCCGTCAGAGCTTGCGCCTCCGTTACAAAAGACCCGATGTCACGGCCCCGCACATTGGATTGGACAGTGATAAANCGCTCGCCATCCTCTCGCGTGATCTGGCGCGGACCAATCACGGTCTCGATAGTGGCCACGCTTTCCAGCGTGACACGTGCGCCGGTCGGCGATTCCAGCACCAAACGGCGGATGGCTTCGGCTGTATCGCGGCTCTCTTCATGAAACCGCACGACGATCGGGAATTGCCGAACGCCTTCAAACAGAGCGCCGGCTTCTGCGCCGCCGACCGAGGTCCGCAAGGCGTCAAGCGCGTCCTCAACATCGAGACCATACCGCCCGAGGGCCGCGCGATCGACACGCACCACGAGTTGTGGCGCCCCTGTAATCTGGTCAGCCTGAACTTCAGCTGCCCCATCGACCTGTTGCAAGATGGCCTGTAGCTCTTGTGACTTTTTCAACAGGACATCACTGTCCGGCCCGAAAATTTTCACGGCAAGTTCTGCGCGCGTCCCGGTCAAAAGCTCATCAACAGACATCGCGATAGGTTGACCGATATTGACGACAATACCGGGCACACCTTCGAGATTTTCCGATATCGCTGTGCGCAAGTTCTCCGGCGACAAGCCTTTGCGCCACTCCGACCTCGGATTGAGTTCAACAAAAGCTTCCGCACTATTGGTCGGGTCGGCGTGGGCCCCGACCTCACCGCGACCGATTCGGGTCACGATAGACTTGATTTCNGGAAAGGCCGTCAGAAGCCTTTTCTCAACGCGGGTGGTCGTTTCCGCCGCTTCTGTCAAAGAGATAGATGGTGCCATGGTCACGCGGAGTAGAACATCACCTTCTTCAAGCGAAGGAGTAAATTCAGACCCGAGGCGCGATCCGGCCAGTCCGCCCGCTACGAGGAGGATGGCGGCCAGAGCAATCGCCGCCAAACGCTGGCGAACGAAGAATCCGGCGGCTTGGCTGACCGTGCGGGCAATCCATCCCGGACGGTCCTCACGCGGCTTTTTGCTCCGACGCATGACCCCATTTGCGAGCGATGGCGCAATCAGCGCGGCGTAGAACAATGACCCCGTCATGGCGAGCGCCGCGGAGGCTGCCAGAGGCCGGAAGGTTTTACCTTCCACGCCTTGCAGCGAGAAAAGCGGCAGAAAGACGACGATCACCACCGCAACGGCCGCAATTAGCGGCGCTATGACTTCCGCAGCCGAGCGCGCCACAACATCTCTCTGATCGACAGACGGATCGCTTTCCCGGAATCCCCGGTCGACATTTTCTGCGATGACGATAGCCCCATCCACCATCATGCCAATGGCAATGGCCACGCCGCCCAGCGACATGAGGTTGGCACTGATGCCGAGCCATTGCATCGCGATGAAGGCAAAGCCCACGGAAAATGGAATAGAAAGGACAACAACCAGGCTTGGACGCCAGCCGCCCAGAAAGACGAAAACGACCAGTGCGACGAGTAGCGCGCCCTGCCACAGCGCCGTTGTCACCGTGGCGGCAGCTTTGTTGACCAGTGTTCCCTGATCATAATAGGGCACGGCGTTGACGCCTTCCGGCAGGTTTTTGTTGATTTCCTCAAAGCGTGTCTGAACGCGCGCAATCACATCGGACGTATTGGCGCCATAGAGTTTGAGCACCAGTCCCGCGACCACTTCACCTTCNCCATTGGCGGTGGCCAGGCCCTGGCGTACCCCGCCGCCGACAATGATTTCACCGAGGTCGCGTACCCGCACGGGGCGGCCATCATCGACATTGACGACAATTTCCGCAAGATCTTCAACCGATCGCGCCAGTCCGACGCCGCGGACCGTATATTGCTCGGCCCCGATTTCGAGAAATTGTGCGCCTTCGGTCTTGTTGCCGCGCTCAAGGGCGGTCATCACATCNCCAATCTGGATGTCGTAAGCCAATAGCGCGTCCGGATCGAGCCTGACCTGATACTGCTTTTCATAACCGCCAAGTGACAGCACTTCGGTGACGCCGGGCACAGTCTGAAGCTGGTATTTGATGATCCAGTCCTGGATTTCGCGCATTTCTACAAGATCGCGCGCGCCGGTCTCATCTTCGAGACGGAAATAGAGAATAATCCCTAGACCTGTTGAAATCGGCCCCATTTGCGGGTCACCAAAGCCATCGGGGATATTGCCGCGCGCTTCGGCGAGGCGTTCACCAACAACCTGGCGCGCAAAATAGACATCCGTGCCGTCTTCAAAATAGATGTTAACGACGGACAGTCCAAAGTTTGAGACCGAGCGCATATGGTCTAGCTTTGGCAAGCCGGACATGGCGGTCTCGATTGGATAGGTCACGTAGCGCTCCACCTCTTCTGGGGCGAGGCCTTCGGTTTCTGTGAAGACCTGAACGAGTGAGGGTGTCACATCGGGAAAGGCGTCAACGGGNAGCGCCTTGAACGCGAATAATCCGCCAAGGGTCATGGCGAGCGCCGCGATGGCGGCGAGCAGCCGCCCTCCGGCGATACGGTGCATTAAATTTATCATATCAAATGTCCTAGTGGCCGTGGCCATCGCCAAAGGCGTCTTTTTCGAGTTGAGCTTTGAGGGTGAAGGCGCCGTCTGTGACGATGGTCTCACCCGCCATCAGGCCGGAGCGGATTTCCACAAACCCGCCGGATTTGGTGCCTGTCATCACTGCGCGCGGNGCATAGCCGCCCTCGACAGGGACGAACACGGAAGGTCTGTCTTCAACCAATTGAATGGCTGCTTCCGGTACGCGCAAAACCTGCTCAGATGTGCCAACACTGAGATCGGCCGTGACATACTGACCAGGTCGCAGTGTGCCATCCGGGTTGTCAACGATCACGCGGGCCGTCGCGGTGCGTGACGTTTCGCTGATGACCGGCANGACAAAGGCAATTGTGGACTGNGCAAGGATTTCACCGCTGTCGGTTTTGAGCGCGACAGGAGCGCCGACGCGAATGCGGGCGATGTCCTGTTTGTAAACGGCAATATCCGCCCAGACGACACTATCGTCGACAAGGGTGAACAGCGGATCAGCGCCGGCATCCCCGGCTGAGACCGTTTCGCCCAGCATGACCGTGCGGCGNACCACNGTTCCGGCNATCGGCGCNGNCAGNTAGGCATTGGCATTATCGCCGTCAGCCGCCGTGGAAATGCGCTCCAGNGCGGCATGACTGACACCTGCGGCATGGAGCTCATTTTCAGCCGCGTCACTATCGGCTTTCGCNGCTTCAAATTCCGCCCGCGCGGCTTGCAAATCGGCTTCCGAGGTGATCTTGTCCGCAAACAGTTTTTCCTCGCGGGCCAGCGCCTGACTGGCCAGAGCTTTGCGCGTTTCCGCCGTGAGCCAAGCGGCTTTCAGACCTGCGAGTTCACGGCTCTTGATCAGCGCCAGCGTATCGCCGCGTGCCACGTGATCCCCTTCGCTCGCATAGAGTTTGCCAATTACGCCGCTGACCTTGGGCGAGACATTGGCAACACGATCAGCGTCAAAGCGGATTTCGGCCGGAAGGCTGAGAGATTGCGCAATCGCCCCCTCTGCAACAATTGCTGTTTCAATACCGGCCTCAGTGGCCGCGTCCTGGGTTAGTTTTACAACGTCGCCTTCGGATTCACTATGATCATCATGGCCGTCAGGCTCGCCGTCACTTTCCGCATGATCGTCATGNTCATCATCTTGATCGGTCTCGCCATGGTCATCGTGATCCGCTTTTTCTTCGGCATGATCATCGTGATCATCGTGATCAGCGGTCGCGGCGGAGGTTTCGCTAGCGACCCGATTTGTATCCGGGGTTGCATTGCCGCATCCCGCCAAAATCACGGCCAGAACCATCATGGTCGTTGGCAAAATATGTGTCTGTTTCATTGGAAGTCTCCATTAAACGGGGCGGCACCGATCAGGCTTTTGAGACGCATGAGGTCCGCATTAAGGGTACGCCGCGCGTCAATTACGCTGACGCCTGCCTCGATCAGCCCTTTACGGGTATCGAGCGTTGATGTGAGGTCAAACCGGCCTGCCGCGTAGCCTTCAACAGATGCGTCGTAGGCGGAACGGGCCGCNGGTAGCGCCTCNTGTTCGANTANNGTCAGCCGGGCNTNNGNNGCGCGNACCCGCGCGGCGGCGGCCTGTTGCTGCGACCGCAATCTGGCCTCAACGGCGACGGCGCTGATACGTTCGGCATCGGCGCGATAACCCGCTGCGCGAGCGGCGTCGCGGTTACGGTCAAAAAGCGGAATCGGCACGGTGACCCCGACCAGGAGCGCATTGTCGCCGGTCTCTTCAAATTGGCGAACGCCCGCNCTNACNGTGACATCAGGAATACCGGCCGCGCGGGCGGCGTCCTGCTCAGCGTCGCGGGCTGTTGCTCCAGCTTTAGCCGCGGCGAGCGCCGGGTGCTCNTCAAGCCCGCGCGTCTTTGAGAGTATTTCACTTTCATCAGACAATATGGCGCGCGGGGGCGCAAANNCCGGCGTTGAGCTTCCCCAAAGCGCGGCGAGTTCATAGCGGCGTTGATCAATTTCAGCGTCTGCGGCAAGTGCGGCGGCTTTGAGTGCAGCCGCATCTGCCTCGGCGCGCGAGCGCTCCGGCGGGGCGGCCGCGCCGGCCTCAACACGTTTCGCAACGGTTTCAGCCAAAGACACGGCGAGATCCGCCGACTCCCGTGCCAGCGCTGCGAGTTCTGTCGCGGCGATCAGGTCATGATAGAGCAGCGCTGCTTCTAGCTCGGTCTCTCTTAATATGACGCGGCATTCAGCGTCGGCGAGCGCTGCCCGCGCCCGCGCGGCACGCTCGCGCTTGGCTCTTTTACCTCCAAGCTGGAATGTCTGCTCAATGGCGAGCGTGGTTTCGGTTTGGTCAAACCCGTTGAGCGGTCCGGTGCCTGAGAAGTTTTCAATTTCCAGTCCGATTGACGGATTAAGACGGCGCCCAGCCTGATCGGCTTCGGCTGCGCTGGCGCGCGTCTCCAGTGCGGCCCGGCGGACATCCGGGGACGCATGACGGATTTGCATGAGCGCCATAGTGAGGGTTAGCGGCGCATCGGGCACGATGGTCGGCGCGCTGCCTGTTGGCCCGTTGCACGGGGCCGCGACCGCTGTGCCTGCAAAGGCAGCCGCGATCAGGACGCAGAGTGCGCCCTGTTTGAATTTTGGCATGGGATATTCTTCCTTGTGATAACCTGAATCGACATCAAACCCACGCGCAAAAGGCGCGGATTCAGAGAGTCAGGTTAGGCACGCGGAGGACGATAAAGACCGTGAGGACCAGCGCGCGGAACGTGCTGGTCTGCGCCGGGGCGAAGCCCCGATGTAGCTGATAAAGCGTAAGAGAAGGTCAGGCTGTTCATACCCACCATATGCAAATGGCATGGCCCGCAGCTATGAGTATGATGTTTGTGGGCCGGACGCTGCTCACTATCATCATTTTCAGTGTCACCGATTTCGGCGGCATGATGCGCTTCAGCGTCTGCGGTCATACAGGCAATCTCTTCAGCGTCCACAGGATGAATATCGGCCGCCGTTGCACCCATACCAAGGGTCACGCTCAACATGAGCGCAAGCCAAAACCTGACGGTGCATATGACGGTTACAATTTTCATTCGCTCAACGACTATCCTATTTCATTGTCAAAATCATTAAATCTATTCATTTATTTAGTGCGGCTCAGTGTCATGACCCGTCTTTATCGCAATCTCGCTGCATTTAATGCGTTCCCGAATATCGCCCTTGGCATTTCGGGTGACAAATCTATCAGCGTCCAATGTCATAATACTGAGTTCAACAGCGGGTTTTGATTGCCCGCTGGGATCGAGCGGAAAGTCATTATGCGTCATGGCCAGCACGTCGCCGTTGCGGTCCCAACTGCCAATCGCATGGACCGGCCCTTTGGCGCTGAGGAGGACAAGCACGACCCCATCCGATGAAAAATAAGTAATCGGAGCGGTTTCACAGGCGTCACCGTCGGTCCCGCTGGCCCAGGCCCCGAGCGGTTGTAGCGTCTCAGTGAGCGGATCGGCAAAGCTGGCGCAGCTTGCTACGAGCGCTGAGGCGGCCATTGCGAGGCCAACGCGAAGTGAATCGAATTTGATCATGTCGGTTTTATAGCCCCTACAGTGGCTGTAGGGGCAAGCGAATTCTTACATCGACAACTATTAAGCATGGGCCAGATTAATCAGCCGCTATTTTTGTTCAGCATTATCCGTCCGTCGTGGCTTCGTGAGTAACTCAGAGATCAACAGTAAGCCGACACCGCAGACAATCGCGCTATCGGCGAAGTTGAACGCGGGCCAGTGGTAGTTATTGATGTGAAAATCTAAAAAATCGGTCACCGCTCCATGTCGCACGCGATCGACTATGTTTCCGAGTGCTCCACCTGTAATCAGCCCGAGTGCGGTTGCGATCTGGCGATCAGCGGTGCGCCATAACCAATAGAATAAAACCGCGACGATCGATAGAGCGGCTAGAGTAAGGAGCCAGGGAGGCAGGCTGCCTAGAAGACCAAAGCTGATACCATTGTTCTTGAGCCGCACAATGTTGAAGAATGGAAGGACCGTCACACCGTTATCCAGGGCATCAATATTGAGGATAAGTGCTTTAGTGAGTTGATCTATCGCCAGAACGCCCAGACCAATGATGAATCCAATCTTCTGAATGGTCATATTGCGGCTCTGAGGTCGTTGCGTGCATCGCGAATTATTGCCCATGCAGAATGCAGGAATAGCCCGGCGATCCCGACTGCAACCACGAGATCGGGCCAACCGTGACCGAGCCAGGCGACCAAACCTGCTGCCACAATTACGGCCGCGTTCCCGATGGCGTCATTACGTGAAAACAACCAAACCGCGCGGACATTAGCGTCGCCTTTTCGGTGAGGGAGTAGCGGTAAGACGGCGATGACATTTATGACGAGCGCGATGAGCCCGAACATGCCCATCAGGGCAGCGTCAGGTATCGTTTGATTAAGAAGACGCCACACCGTATTCGCGAGTACGCCGAAGCCAAGCAAAGCNAGGAATACGCCTTGAATCATGGCTGAACGAGCGCGCCAGGCAAGACTCCAGCCGATTGCGAGCACGCCGAGGAATGTAATGAGACCATCACCGACAAAATCTAACGCATCAGCTTTTAACGCCTGTGAACCGGCGAAAAAACCCGCGATCATTTCCACAATTCCATAACCAACGTTCAGGAAAATTACGATCCAAAGGGCGCGTAAATACTCCGGATTCTTTTGGGTTTGTGAGGCGGCGGGGCCATCATCGCCTGGCGCAATTCTCTCGAAGCCGTAACCGGTTTTGGCGACGCCAAGTTCGATTTCTGGAAGTTGGGACTCTGAAACCCATAGCGTCATAATATGTGTCGCAGCCGAAACTTTGACGGCTTTTGGGGCGACACCAGCCGATTGAGCCGCCCGTTCGATTTCGGCAGCATCTCGCGCGCAATCCATTCCTGATACCCGGTAACGAAACGGGAGCGAAGTGTCGGAGCCTGCTGTTGGGGAGGTAGATGTTTTGCTCATGACAATGCTCTCAATTGAGAGACTACACGTATGCTTTGTCGTTGTTCCATTCAGTCTCGCCCATCCAAATTTATCGGGAGGTGCTTTCAATAATGGAAGAGAATTACCATCTACAGTCACTGTAGGGTCAAGCGGTTTGCTCAAAAGGTCGAAAGCCGCTCATGCGCATCTGCGATGCATTCGCTATGATCATTGAGCGTTGAAATGATCCGACACGTGTCAACCCGGCCGCCCTCGCAGCACGTAATCATCCGTTTGAGCTCCGCCTCAAGCGCTTCAAGCTGCGTCAGGCGTTTGCGCACATCTGCAAGCTGTTCACGGGCTATCGCGTCCACGGCCGTGCAATCCTGATCCGGCTGAGTTTGCAGATCAATCATTTCACGAACGGCCTCCATCGGAAAACCAAGATCACGGGCATGCCGTATGAACGACAAACGCTGCACGGCCTCATCGCCATATAGCCGTTGGCCGCTCGAACTTCGGTCCGGCTCGCCCATCAAATCAATCGATTCATAATAGCGTATGGTTGTCACTTTCACGCCCGCCGCTTTCGATAAACGACCAATGGTCATCTGCGTCATTCCGGGCTCCAAAGAAAAGTCTTGCCTCTATAGTCGCTGTAGACTGTAGGGTTTCTTCGAGAATCGTCAATGGGGAATAGGATTAGAAGATGTCGGGTTGCTGTGAGGACAAAACATTTGATGGGGTTTCGCCTGCTTATAAGCGGGCTCTGATGGCCGTCATCGCCATCAATGCGGTCATGTTCTTTGTTTGAAATGACGGCGGGGATAATGTCGGGCTCTCAGGCCCTCAAAGCCGACGCACTCGACTTCGCAGGCGATACGGCGACCTACGCGCTCAGCCTCTTCGTTATCGGGGCGAGCCTGAGGACGCGGGCGCTTGCATCGCTGATCAAAGGCGCCTCGCTCGCAGCGATCGCGATCGCCGTCCTCGGCATGACCGTGTTGAGGGTCATGAACGGCGCGCCGCCGGAAGCCGCAACCATGGGAGTGGTCGGCTTTCTGGCACTGTCCGCCAATGTCGCGAGCGTGCTGATACTGCTGCGCTGGCGCGACGGCGACAGCAATGTGCGTTCGGTCTGGCTCTGCTCGCGCAATGACGCCATCGGCAATGTCGGCGTGATCGTCGCTGGCGGGGTTGTCGCGCTGACCGGAACGGCCTGGCCGGACCTGCTTGTCGCCGCCCTTCTGGCGGGCCTGTTCCTGAAATCGGCGAGCGCCATCACGCTGCAGGCCCTGCGGGAACTGAACACAACCGGCGCGTCGCATGCGACTCCGGTCGAATCGTCCTCATGAGCCTGCGCATTCCACCTCTTGTTCAGGTCCTGATCTGCGGTGCGATCGGCTGGGGACTGTCCTCTGTCACGCCTTTTCTGGCGTTCGAAGGCGTGTGGCGTTCTGCGGCGGCGTTGCTTTTCATCGCTGCTGGCATGGCCATTCTGGCGCTCGCGCTCGGCGCATTCATCCGCGCCCGCACAACCGTCAATCCGCTCGCCCCTGAAGAGGCTGCCACGCTGGTCACCACAGGGCTTTACCGCATCAGCCGCAATCCGATGTATTTGGCCATGGCGGCCATTCTGACAGGCGGCGCGTTTCTGATGGGCAATTTGTCCGCTTTCGTAGCTCCAATTCTCTTTGTCTGGCTGATGACTGAGTTTCAGATCAAACCGGAAGAGCGCGCGCTGCAGGCGAGATTCGGTGAAGCGTTTGACGCCTACCGTATCCGCACGCGGCGCTGGATTTAGGAGGCGCGCCTGTGTTCAATACACCCCTATGGATGGAATGGCTGGCGTTCGGATTGTCAGTGTCCGGAGCGGCAGCGATCTTTTCGCTGTGTGCGGTATCGCTGTTCCGACGCGATTTTCAGTTTTTTCCGCCTCCGGAAAAACGGAGCTGGCAATACCGGACGTTCTGGGCCTTTTTTCGTTTGTTTCTATACCCGCTTGTTGCGCTCTCCATCCTCGTTTTTGAGCCGGCGGAGGATGCGGGGGCCATGGCCCGGCAAGGTGTCGGCGGCGTGCTGGCGGTCACGGGTATTGGCCTTGCCTTCTGGATCTCAATCCAGATGGGCTGGCGCAATGCCTTCGGCGAAGCGCGGGGGCTGGTGACAGATGGCTGGTTTCGTTTCAGCCGGAACCCGATCTATGTCGTGACCTGGCTTGGTCTGCTGGGCTGGGCGATCATCTTGAACGATTTGCGCGTAACGTTTCTGCTGTCTTTATGGGCAGCGATGTACTGGCTCGCTCCGAGGATAGAAGAGCCCTGGCTGGAACGCCAGTATGGGGATGAGTATTGCGCCTATAAGCAGCGAACGCGGCGTTTTTTCTAAGGGCGGTGTTCGGCTGTTCGACCAAGGAAAGGGCGCCCCGGCCTTCGCCGGCCGGGCTGGCGTGAACCAGGCCATCGCTGCGCGCCGTCCCGGCCCTTCGGGCTTTCATCCCTGGCGCAGTTTTTAAGCAGTGTTGTGAAGGATTCGGTCGGCGCTGGCGCGCCGGCATGTTTGCTTCTTTTTTCCCTCTCAGGCGGGGGCGGAGGCGCGCATGCCAGATGGCGGCGCTCCCGGAAGGGGGGCGGCGTCTTGAAGATCGTCTATGTGCCTGCGGCCTCCTACCTGACCCCTTCCGCTCACGCCTGACGCCATCTGGCCAGCGGCCTCTCACCGCCCCCGCCTTGCGGGAAAAAAGCGGGGGTCAGAGGAGGCAGAGATGGCGCAGCGCCGCAGACAACGAAACACGCGGAAAGACCTTTATTCAGAGGTCACGGATAACATCATCGCGGAACTGGAACAGGGGCGCGCGCCTTGGGTGCAGCCTTGGGGCGGGGTGGAGGGGGCTACTCCGCTTGGCTTGCCCGAGAATGGCGCGACGGGCAGGCGCTATTCCGGAATCAATATTCTGCTTTTATGGGGCGCGGCGATTGAGCAAAGCCGTTCCTGTCAGACATGGCTGACCTTCAAACAGGCGCTGTCACTTGGCGGGTGTGTTCGCAAAGGCGAGCGCGGCACGACGGTTGTTTATGCCGACCGCTTCACCCCGAAAGCCGAACGGGAACGTGTGCGCGAGACGGGCGAGTCGCCGGGCACGGTGCCGTTTCTCAAACGCTATACCGTGTTCAATGCAGACCAGTGCGACGGCCTGCCCGAAGACCTGACCGCCAACGCGCCCGACTTGCCGGAGCGCGAGATTATCCCCCGCGCCGAAGCGCTGATTACAGCGACGGGCGCGGATTTCAGGATTGGCGGCGACCGCGCCTACTATGTTCCGTCCAGGGATTTCATTCAGGTTCCGCCGCAGCCTGCTTTCTTTGACCAGATCAATTATTACCGCACCTGCTTTCATGAGCTTGGCCACTGGACCGGGCACCCGAAACGCCTCGCCCGCGACCTGAAAGGCGCATTCGGCACCAAAGATTACGCCCGCGAGGAACTGGTGGCGGAACTCGCCAGTGCGTTCATCTGCGCGGACCAGTCCATCGCCCCGACCGTGCGGCATACGGATTACATCGGTTCTTGGCTGGAAGTATTGCGCGAGGACAAGCGCGCCATTTTTCGCGCCGCGTCGCTCGCTTCCAAGGCGGCTGATTACATTCTCGCTTATGCCGCGCCGGACCCCTGCAGCGCTGCCGCAGCGATGGAAGCGGCGCCATGGTGAGGCAGATAAACAAAAGGTCCGGGGGACATTTTGTCTGCCGAACGAATCCGCCCTTTCGCATCAGCCGACTCGACGCGGCGCTTGCATCGCTTGACGCCGAAGACATTGGCGCATGGGCCGTGCTGGTCTGCGGCTGTTTCCACATTTTCGAGAGCGAGGGGGCGGCGCATCGCGCCTACCGCCTCTGGCTTGAAAACCGCCCTGTGCGCTGACGCACGGGGCATCCCACCAACTGCACATCATGAAGGAGGCAACGCCATGCAGTTAAAACATATCCCTATCACCGACATGAAAGTGTCCCGGCTCAATATGCGCCACGGGCGCAAAGCGCCCGACATTTCCGACATCTATCCGTCGATAAAGTCGCGCGGCGTCTTGCAGACCATGCTGGTCCGCAAGGAAGGTAGCAAGTATGGCGTTGTCGCCGGACGCCGCCGTTTCTTCGCCCTCAAACGCCTCGCCAAGGAGACAGGCAAGGCGCAGAAAGCGCCCTGTCTCGTTATGCAATCCGGCGATGACATTGCCGCGCTGGAAGCGACCCTTGTCGAGAACACCACCCACCTTCCAGCCGACGAGTTTCTGCAATATGACGTCTTCGCCCGGCTTGCTTCAAAAGGCGAGACCGTCACGGTGATTGCAGAGCGCTTCGGCGTCACCGAACTCATGGTGCGCCGGGTGCTGGCGCTGACGGCGCTCACCGATGATATCAAGGCGCTCTACAGGGCCGAAATCATCGACAAGCGGACGCTTTACGCCCTGACGCTCGCCACAAAAGAGCAGCAGGAAGACTGGCTGACCCTGTTGAACGCGGAAGACGAATACGCCCCGCGCGGCGAGCAGTTGAAAGACTGGCTCACAGGCGGCGGCCGCATCACCACCGACAAGGCGCTGTTCGATTTGGAAGCCTATGACGGGACCGTGCTGACCGACCTGTTCGGCGAGACTGCCATTTTCGGGGACGCTGACCTGTTCTGGACTTGCCAGAATGAGGCCATCGCCGACATGGCCGAACGCTACCGGAATGAGGGCTGGGCCGAAACCGTCGTGCTGGAACGGGGCGCGCACTTCCTGACATGGGAGCATGGCAAGCGCAGCCGGAAAGACGGCGGCAAGGTCTATATCGAGACCCGCCATGACGGCTCTGTCACGGCCCATGAAGGCTATCTGCCATCAAAGGACATCGAGAAAATCGAGCGTATCCTTGGCCGGGGCGGCGATGGCGAGAACGGCAAGCCCGCCCCAAAACCGGAAATGTCCGGTCCCTTGGCGGAATATGTCGCGCTGCACCGTCACGCCGCCGTCAGGGCGAGTCTGTGCGATGCGCCCGGCGTCGCGCTGCGCCTCGCCGTCGCCCATCTTGTCACCCGCTCGGATAACTGGCGGCTGGACGTTGAGCAGCAGCGCACACGGAAGGAAGCGACCGCGGAAAGCCTCGCGGCTTCGGCAGGGGAAGTGAAGTTCGCCGCGCACCGCGCCAAGGCCAAGGCGCTGATTGGGCAGGATGACCAAGACGGTTCGCTGGTGGCGGAGAATGCTTTTCCCGCCGACCCTTGCGAGACCTTCGCCCGGCTTCTGGCGCTCAGTGATGAAGAGGTGCTGCATGTTCTCGCCGTCGCAATGGGCGAAACCCTGCAGGCAGGTTCGCCCGCCGTCGAAGCCGCCGCACATGTGACGGACACGGATTTTGCCGCGCTGTGGTCGCCCGATGAGGCGTTCTTTTACTTGCTGCGCGACAAGCGCGTCATCAATGAAGTGGTCGCTGAAATCGCCTCGCCATCCACGGCCCGGTCTGTCCTGACCGATACCGGAAAGGCGCAGAAATCCGTCATCCGCAACCGCATCGCCGGGCATGGATGCGACCCCGACCCGGACTGGCGGCCCCGCTGGATGCGGCAGTCGCCATCCTCTTATCTTGACGGCGCGCCATGCCCGCCCGCCGAAGCGTGGGAGGCCGTCAGGGGTCTGTTCGAGGACAGCGAGGACAGGGCTTCGCTCGAAACCCCGGAAGCAAAGACAGCCATCGCCGCCTGACACGCCTCCCGTAAGCGGCATGGTTCGGGACCGTCCGGCAGTTTTGCCGGGCGGTCTTTTCCTGTTGGTGGCGCGGAAGCAAGCTCGCGAAACGACATGGGTGGTTTCCTTACCAACTGCCCTGTTTGTTCCTGACATATTGGCGTGCCTGCCAGTTGCAAACACCTCTGGCATTGCACGAAGGACGCCCCGAGCGGCCCCGTTTCCTTGCCTGACCTGGACGACCGCCTGCGGGCCATGAAACCGCCCATCGCCAGAAATTTCCTCTGCTGTTCGGTCTGAAGAAGACCGAACGCGCATTCACCGCGAATCAAATTTCCGCCACCGGGCGGTGCTCCGCTTTGCTGCGCCCGCTTCGCGGTTCAGACCTGCCGCCCGCCGTCCCTTTAGGTCAGCGTCAACGGAGCCATCGGGGCGCCCGCGACACGAAGCCAAAAGGAGATATGAAAATGGCTAACGCACTTGGATATGTCAGCGAAACAGACACAGGCTTTGAAGGCGCACTTGCCATGATGAGCCTCAACACGCCGATCCGCATCATCAAAAATGACGAAAAGACCGCCGACAAACAGCCCGATTTCAGGGTCTATGCCGGAGAGAAAGGCTCCGATATTGGCGGCGGCTGGGTCCGCACCGCGAAGTCTTCGGGCCGCGAATATGTCTCGCTCACCCTCGCAGACCCGATGATCGGCCCGCGCAAAATCTATGCGAACCTCGCCCCGGTCAAGGATAAGGATGGCCGCCACGTCATCCTCTGGAACCCGCAGGGCTAGACGCCGAAACACCAACCATAACGCCGCCCCGGAGGCTTTCTCCGGGGCGGTTTTTTTATGCTTTTTCCTTGGTTAAAACGTCGGGGGAAAATTCATGTGATCCATTTTCCCTCTGCAAAATCCCGCAATCTCCGCCAATCCTTTCGTCTCAAAAGTGATGAAAGGACACTGTGTACAATGACGAAAAACAGACGAAATGATCGCCGAAACGATGGCTGGCCGGAGCTTTTGAGTGTCGAGGAAGCGGCAGAATTTCTGAGGCTGAAACGCTCAACGCTTGACCATTATCGCTGCGAGGGACGCGGGCCGATTTACCGCAAACATGGCGCGCGGGTCTTCTATCCGAAACCCGATCTCATCCGCTGGTCAGAGCGCAATTCCTATGCGTCCACATCCGAACGCCTGCAGAAGCCGGAATGAAAAAGCGCACGCTTTGGATGACAGGATTTAGCGCCGGTCTTGTCTTTTTCGGTCTGGTTCTCGACCCCGCAGATCGCTTGATCTGGAACCGGACCGCGAGCGCACCGACAGGGCTTTACTGGCTGAGCGACGCGCCCTTCACCCCTGGCCGATGGGTCGTCGTCTCCAGCCAGAGCGTGCAAGCGAACTGGGCGCAGGAGCATGAATTTGTTGGCGAAGACTGGCCGTTATTGAAACAGATTGCCGGGGGTCCCGGCGATGAAATCTGCCGGACCGGACGCGACATTCTGATCAATGATGAAGTTGTGGCGGAAGCGCTGATTGTCGATTCCAGTGGCCGAAACCTGCCTGTGTGGGATGGCTGTGTCCGGCTTGAAAGCGATGAGCTTTTCCTGCTGACGCCGCATCCGGCGTCGCTTGATGGCCGGTATTTCGGTCCCGTAAAACAAACAGACCTGGATGGCGTCGCCATCCCCGTTTTCGTGGCCCGGGACAGACAGGGCGCAAGCGGATGC
This sequence comes from Hyphomonas sp., assembly GCA_002700305.1. Taxonomy (GTDB): domain Bacteria; phylum Pseudomonadota; class Alphaproteobacteria; order Caulobacterales; family Hyphomonadaceae; genus Hyphomonas. The sequence goes on from PACZ01000052.1 coordinate 17,401, forward strand.
AAAGCGATACATGCGGATGCAAGGGAATCAGAAGCGAACCCGGTAGGGCAAGATTGAAGCTATGGCACCACATGGCGCCTAACCCCTTGTCTGCACATCTGTTTTTTGGCGCCCTTTGCACAGCATTGTGGTGCATGCGTTTCTCGAAACGCGTTGAAATTACTGAATATTCCTTGGTGCACGGATTGAGTGACCTCCGATGAGCGAGGAAAGACCCTTCACGCCGCGGCTCGGACGTATACGCGATCAAGGCGCGCCCGCAGGCAAGCGCTTGTCACGCCAGCTGAATAAGGCCGGAGCGAGACTTTCCAAAGCCTCTCGCAAGTCTGCCTTTACAGGCGCGCGTTATGGCACGGGCGGCGCGGCCCGAACCGGTGGTTCTCGCCATAGGCATTTGTCTCGCCAACACATGCGCCGCGTCATTGTCAAAGTGCATATCGCAAGAGCGCGCGGCGCAGGTCCCGGACTCTTTCGCGCCCATGTCAGCTATCTGCAGCGCGACGGTGTCGATCGCGAGGGAGAAGGAGGCATTCTTTATGATCGCGATCAGGAGGGGATCAGCCCCCGCGAATTTCTGGAGCGTAGCGAGCATGACCTCCACCAGTTTCGGATCATCGTCTCGCCGGAAGATGGCGCACGTATGGGGGACCTCAAACAGGCCACGCGCGAACTGATGGCGAGAATGGAAAGGGATGTCGGGCGGCGTCTCGATTGGGTCGCCGTTGATCACCACAATACAGGCCATCCGCATACCCATATTGTTGTGCGGGGTCGCGACGCCCGGATGAAGGATGTCGTCATCGCGCGGGACTATCTCACAAAGGGCCTCCGAGAAGCTGCCGAAGAACTCGCCACGCAACGGCTCGGACCGAGGCGAACATTGGAGATCGCGGGTGCGCGTCAGAAGCAGGTGGATCAGGACCGCTGGACAGGGCTCGATTCCGAGATCGAAACGCGATTGGAGAACGGCGCATTCAGGCTAGGTGATGCAAGCTCGAGCAAAGAGCGGTTTGATCGGTCCTTGCGCCTCGCGCGCATCAGGCACCTTGAATCTCTTGGCCTGGCTGAACAGGACGGCACGCTCTCCTGGCGAATGAAACAGGGCTGGCAAGAGCAGCTAAAACGCAGAGCACGGCGCGGCGATATCATCCGCACACTTGCCGCTGAATTCGGCGAACGAGAGTCCGACATTCGATTTGTTCAGGACCGCGCGAAAGACGCCGCCCCCATTCGCGGGGTCGTGAAGGCTTATGGCCCGGAGGATGAACTTCGCGATACGCGCTATCTGCTTATTGAAGATTTTGACGGTGGCATCTGGCATGTGCCTTCTGCAGCGGTCGATGTTCACGCCCGCCCGCCGCAAGGCGCAGTGGTGGAGCTCTCCCGCGCGCGAGCCGTGGCGCGTTCCTCGGACAAGGCCATTGCTGAGGTCGCAGAGCAAACCGGCGATATCTGGTCGGAAGCCCTGCACGCCCGCCACGATCCCGGATCAAAACCAGCCTATCATCTGACACTGAAGCGGCGGCTCGAAGCTTTGCGGCGTGTGGGTATTGGGGAGCGCCTTGCGACCGGTGAATGGCACATTGGCGAAGACTTTCTGGAGCGCGCAGCGGCATATGAGGCGGGCCGATCCGGCGGCGTCAAATTGAGTGTCCTGTCCTGGCTTTCACCGAAGATGCAGATCGACCGCCTCGGCGAAACATGGATCGACGACCTGTCAGAGGATGCAGCAGCGCAGCAGCAAACCTTGAAGGACTTGAAAGCAAGTCGGCAGATCTGGCTCCGCGAACAAGGCTATCTGGGTGCGGGCCAATCAGAACTCATGGAAGAGCAGAAAAGCAAGCTGCGCGCTCTGGAACTGAAGCGTGAGCGGGACACCATCGCAGTCGCTTCAGGCCGAACCTCTGTTCAGCTGGCGAAAGGGGATCGGTTTGAGGGCAAGCTCGAAGGGCATGTCGACCTTGCAGCCGGGCGTATGGCGATCATTGGCAACGCAAAGGAATTCGCGCTGGTGCCATGGCGTGGCAGTCTTGGTCGGCAAATGGGACGAGAACTGACCATAAAACGCACCGCGTCGGGTATTGGCTGGAGCATGGATATGGGGCGTTCCAGAGGGCTGTCTCGCTAGACGGCTTGGATGGCTTTGCAAGGCGCTGCGGGAATTGGCGCAGAATCCCGCTGGTCCAAGACCAGTCTCAGCAATCATTCTTGGGAGACGACAAATTGCTCTTTCAAGGAGGCACGCCATGACCGGCACAAAGATACTCATTGGCCAGATCATGGTGGTGTTCGCGCTGATCATCGGAGCGGTCTGGCTCGCCACACAAATGACCGCTGACGCGCTTGGCCATCAGGCAGCGCTTGGCGCGCCCTGGTTCATCGCAGGCGAAACACCAATCTATAAACCGTGGCGGCTGTTCCAATGGTGGTACGCCTATGAAGCCTATGCGCCGGAAGTGTTCGCACGTGGCGGGCTGATCGCGGTCTCCGGTTCGGCGCTCGGCTTTCTGGCGGCGATCATTGGTTCTGTCTTGCGCAGTCGCCACGAGCGCCATGTCACCACTTACGGCTCGGCGCGATGGGCCAGCGCACCCGATTTGAAACGCGCCGGATTGTTTGCGGATAAAGGCGTGTTCCTGGGGCGTTGGCAAAAGCGCTATCTGCGTCATGACGGCCCTGAACATGTCATGGCGTTTGCACCAACGCGTTCAGGCAAGGGCGTGGGGCTGGTTGTACCAACCCTGTTGTCCTGGACCGGCAGCGCCGTCATCCACGACATCAAGGGCGAGAATTGGGAGCTCACGTCTGGCTGGCGATCCGGATTTTCCCGATGCGTGCGGTTTGATCCAACCGACCGGCGATCCCCGAAATATAATCCACTTATGGGCGTGCGCCGCGGCGAGCATGAAGTACGCGATGTTCAGAACATCGCTGACATACTGGTTGACCCTGAAGGCTCGCTGGAGCGCCGAAACCACTGGGAGAAGACCGGACATGCCTTGCTCGTCGGTGTCATCCTGCACGTGCTTTATGCAGAAGCAGACAAGACACTCAGCGGCTGCGTGCGGTTCCTGTCCGATCCGAAACGCTCCTTCGCCGTCACACTCCGTATCATGATGACAACGCCTCATCTGGGGGAGAGAGGGGTGCATCCGATAGTTGCGCAGGCCGCTCGAGAACTTCTCAACAAATCAGAGAATGAGCGCTCCGGGGTTCTGTCCACGGCTATGAGTTTCCTGTCGCTTTATCGTGACCCCGTGATCGCAGAAATCACCAGCCGGTCGGACTGGCGCATTGAGGACCTGGTCGAAGAGGAGAGCCCGCTATCGCTCTATCTGGTCGTCCCCCCGTCAGACCTCTCACGGACGAAACCGCTGATCCGGCTGATCCTCAATCAGATTGGACGCAGGCTGACAGAAGACTTGCCCGAAAAGAACCGCCGAAAACTCCTCTTCATGCTGGATGAGTTTCCAGCGCTCGGACGGCTCGACTTCTTTGAAAGTGCGCTCGCCTTCATGGCAGGCTATGGCATTCGGGCCTATCTGATCTCGCAATCCCTAAACCAGATCGAAAAGGCTTACGGGCCGAACAATTCGATCCTCGATAACTGCCATGTCCGAATTGCCTTTGCGACCAATGATGAGCGCACAGCCAAACGTGTCTCTGATGCCCTTGGCACGACTACCGAGCTTCGTTCCCAGAAAAATTATACCGGCCATCGGCTAGCGCCTTGGCTCTCCCACATGATGGTTTCGCGACAAGAAACTCAGCGCGCTCTGATCACGCCGGGTGAGGTCATGCAGCTGGCTGCATCGGATGAAATTGTCATGGTGTCAGGTGCGCCGCCCGCACACGCGCAGAAGCTGCGATATTTCAAGGACCGAAATTTCACCAAACGCGTCTTGTCACCAGCGCCAGTCGAATGGAGCGGCCAAGCATGTGACGCCGAATGGACATCCATTGTTGCGGCCCCGCCGTTCCAGGAGCCGGAGGCTAAGAAAGATATCGGACAACCCGATAGTGTGTCACTGAAACGGACGAGAGAACCTGAGTACACGAATGATGATACGCGTGAAAAATGCGTACGCGAGCCAAGTGCTGACGCCAACATAGACGATGAGATTGATCCGACCAGCGATCAAAATCTGGAAACCGTAAGACGCGCCGTAGCGGCAGATCGCGGCGATCCTGACGTCCTTCCGGGGTTCTGAGTGGATGGGAAAGCCGCGCGTCAACATACGGATTTCGACAAAGCTCTATGCGCAACTGTGTGAGGCAGCTGACAAGCCAGGGGTGACAAAAACGGCGATCGTTGAAGACGCACTGAGAGCATGGTTCGATCCAGAAGCGCGTTCAGTGCTGGAAGAGCGTTTGCTCGCCCGCATGGACGCCTTCGATCAGCATCAGGCGGATATGGAAAAGGACCTGGCCTACACTTACGCCACGCTGTCGCACTTTGTGTACTATTGGCTTACGCGGACCGAACCTATTCCTGAGGGGGAGCGTGATATCGCGCATGCGCTGGGGCAGAGGCGATTGGAGTATTTCAATGAGCAGGTGAGCAGCAAAATGTCTGCCGCGACTGAGCCGGCCGCCTAGACGGGAGAAATGGACCCATCATAATTCTCGGTTCAGAAGTCTTGATTCGGAAGTATGGATACATTTCACACGAGCAGGCGCTGGCTCGATGGTTTCGTTGCGGTGCGAGTTCCGTACATGCCCACCAACCGAGACAACAATATTACCGTATACAGAACACCAATGACCGCCTCGAACGCGGCGGCGGCTTGAGGGTAATGCCCTTGAGGGGTGATATCGCCATATCCGAGTGACCTAGCCCCCTGAACTGCAGCCATGTTTTAGTTATAGAACTAGGCTGTTCAGGGGGCTAGGTCATCTGGTCGGACGATCGCGGATGTCGGGCATGGAAGGATTTGAGCAGGATAAGGCCCTCTCGTATCGCGGAATGACGATCTGTTGGCGTGAACTGGTATGACTCTAACAGAGCCATCTTTCACCAGAGTTCATAATCTACTTTCGCGTCCTTGTGCATCATAGCGGGAACGGAAACACGGAGCACAAAAGGGCTCTTGGGAGGATATATATGAACCAGAAGTTTAGACTCAATTTGAGCGGCGCAGCAATTTTGCCGATCGCCATTGCCCTTGCCACGCCGGCCTATGGGCAAGTGGCAGATGTCCCTGCCGAAACAGAAGCGGAGCGGGAAGCAAGACTGACAACAGTGACTGTTACGGCACGTAAACGGGACGAGACGCTGATCAATGCGCCGGTGGCCGTGACCGCCGTTTCCGGAGCAGAGCTGGAAGCGCAAGGGGTCACGAACCTTGAGCAGATTTCCGCGCGCGTGCCGGGCCTGCAGGTCGGTCGGGGAGCGCAAACCTCGAACATCTTTATCCGAGGTGTCGGATCTGGTATCAACAAGGGATTCGAGCAATCGGTTGGCCTTTATGTGGATGGCGTTTATCAGCCGCGCAGCCGCCAATTCTCACAGTCCCAGTTCGACCTGCAGCAAGTCGAGGTTCTGCGTGGGCCCCAAGGCGTTCTATTCGGTAAGAACACGGTTGCTGGCGCGATCAAGCTTGAAACGGCCTCGCCAGAAGTCGGAGAGGAACTCAATGGTTGGGTCGGTGTCACCTGGGAACCAGAATTCAATACGCAAAGCTACTCGGGCGTCTTTTCCGCGGGCTTGGCGGATAATTTGGCAGGCCGGTTGGCAATTCGTTATACGACGACTGACGGATATGTTGAGAACCGTGTCTTTGATCGCGACGAAGCCGAGCGCGAAGACATGTTCGCCCGGGCGACGCTCGCCTGGCAACCAACGGAGAGTTTAAACGTTGAGACGAAACTGAGCTATCTTGAAATGGACGGGGTCGGTAAGGAGCTTACCATTAATGCGATTGATGATCGCCTGCCGACGCCTAGCACGATAGCGCTCTCACAAATGCTTCATCCAGACTTTGGAGTTTCTACTGGCGATACCGCTTATGTCAGCTTCAGCGGCAATCCCGCATTCCGTGTCGGCGATCCTCCAATCTCCGACACGGAGACAACCGAATCATTGAGCGGATCTGTGAAGGCAGAATGGGAGTTCGATAACTTTACCCTCACTTCGATTACTGGCTACTCCTCTTTCGATTTCGCTCAACATCACGATGTGGATTTTCTGCCTGTCAGCTTCATTCACAATCTTGATGAAGAAGAACTGGACATGTTTAGCCAGGAACTTCGCATTGCCACAGACTGGGATGGGCGCATAAATTTCTTGGGCGGGCTGTATTATGAAAACCAGGATGCTTATATTGAAGAGACAACGGCGTTCAATGGCACATTTGGCGTTTTGCCAACATCGATTTTGCCCGGCGGTATTGTTAACGTTGCTCAACGCACTTTCTTCGATCAACAAGCCGAAACGATTGCGCTTTTTGGCGAGCTTGGCATTGACCTGACCGACAGCGTCACACTTGAACTAGGTTTGCGTTACTCCGAAGATGAGAAGAGCATCGATAAGAGTGTTGTTGTTGGAGCCGGCACACCCCGAGACTTCGTTGGCCTTGTCACACCCGCAGACACGATCGGGTCTGCCGATCTAACCGAATATCTAACCGCCGCCGCTACTGTTGGGGGTGCAGATGGATTGAACTCTGCAACGACTTTTGCCGCATTGCTCAACCGCTTTGCTGCTGACCTCAACGATACGCGAACAGAAGATCATCTTGATCCATCTGTAAAACTGCGCTGGCAGTATGCTGACAACGGGTCGGCCTATATTTCCTATTCCACTGGCTATAAATCTGGTGGTTACAATTTCAGTCCTGACACGGCGGAACCGGATGGGAGCCCGCGTCCGGGTCATGAATTTGAGGATGAGAAAGTCACGGCTTGGGAAGCTGGTATCAAGCACCAGTTCATGGGTGACCGTGCTCGCATCGGGGCAATCATTTTCCGAAGCGAGTTAGAAGACCTGCAGGTAACCTCGTGGAGTGGGACAAGCTTCGTGGTTGGGAACGCGGCTGAACTTCAAGTGCAGGGGCTGGAACTTGATGGCCAGTTCCTTCTCAGCGACGAAATCGAGATTGGCGGTGCGTTCGCCTATCTCGATCACGAATTCCAGTCCTTCCCAGGGGCAGGGTGTTCAGTGATCGAAACGGGCTTGGGCACATGCCCGGATTCTGCAGGTGTGGGTACCAAGGACCTTGCCGGCGAACGCGGGGCCTTTGCGCCCGAGTTCAGTGGTAACGTCTATCTCGCCTTCAATCGCAGTTTCGAGAATTTCGATCTGAATGCCCGGATTGGAGCCAACTTCAAGGACGAGATGTTCCTGGATGGCGACCTCGACCCGAACGCGTTTCAGGAAGGATATACGAAATTCGATGCTCATGTCGGGGTGGAGTTTGGCCGCTACGAATTCCGTGTATTCGGTCGCAACCTAACCGATGAAGCCACCTATACCGCCTCGGTCGACGCGCCACTCAGCCCGGGCGTGTATGTTGGCTGGATCGAAGAGCCGCGCGTGATTGGTGCCGAAGGCCGTATAAATTTCTGATCGTCTTGTAGCAGCCTCCTTTCCATCGAAGGGAGGCTGCTCCAGACTTGAGCAGTTGAAAGCTGACAATAGCAGGTCAGGAGCTTGCGAACATGAAACTCGATGGAAAAGTCGCTGTGGTTACAGGTGGTGCCTCTGGACTAGGCGCTGCTGCGGCGCGCAGTTTTGTTGAGCAGGGCGCACGCGTCGCGCTCTTCGATCTGAGCGAAGTCGCAGGAAACGCGCTCTGTGGCGAACTTGGAAACAAGGTCTGCCAGTTCTTCAAGGTCGATGTGACCGATGATCAATCGGTTGCGGATGCGGTGACAAATACCGTCGAGAAATTCGGGGCCATTCAGATTGCTGTCAACGCGGCAGGCATTCCGGCACCGACCAAAATTCTCGACCGGGACGGCAACCCTTGTCAGCTCGACAAGTTCACCAAGGTGATCATGGTCAACCTCGTCGGCACGTTCAACGTCATGAGTAAATGCGTCGCCGTCATGGCGAGGAACGCACCAGACGATCTGGGCGAGCGGGGAGTCGTTATCAATGTGTCATCCGGTGCCGCCTATGAAGGGCAAATAGGTCAGGCCGGCTATTCAGCGTCCAAGGCGGGTGTGATCGGTATGAACATGCCGGCGGCGCGGGAACTCGGAGCCGTCGGCGTCCGTGTCAACGCGATCGCACCGGGGCTGTTTTTGACACAGATGGTGAAGAGTCTGGGTGAGAAGGTGGTCGTTTCACTGGTCGACACTGTCGAGGCGCCACGCCGCGCCGGAGACCCCATGGAATTTGCACACGCATGCCAGTTCATCGTCGAGAATGGATACTTGAATGGTGAAACAATTCGCCTCGATGCGGCAACACGTTTGAGGGCGAGATAGTGGGGATTGAAACCGGCATCACCGAGCTTGAGAGGATATTCACCCTGCAGCGTTCCCTCACGCGAGAGCAGGTGTCCTGCAGCTATGAAACCCGGATGGACCTGCTGGCTCGTCTTGGGAAAATGTTCGAGACGCATGAAGACGAACTCATTAACGCGGTTACGGCTGATTTCGGAATACGCAGCCGGTATGAAACCATCCTGACAGACATCATGCTGGTTCTGTCGGATGTGAAATTTGCACGGCGCCATTTAAAACACTGGATGAAGCCGCGCAGTGTCAAAACTGACACGTTTGGATTGCCGGGATCTTCGCGGCTAATTCCGCAACCCCTTGGTGTCGTCGGCATTCTCGGAACCTGGAACTATCCCTATGGCACAGTATTCGCCGGTGCGGCGGGTGCGTTGGCGGCTGGCAACCGGATTATTGCCAAGCCAAGTGAAATTTCGGCTCATTCAGCTGAAATTTCGCAGCGTCTTGTTCGCAAGTATTTTTCAGAAGAAGAGATGGCAGTGGTAATCGGCGGCCCGGATGTCGCGCAGCAGATGACGTCTCTTCCATTCGATCATATTCTCTTCACCGGTTCGCCCAATACAGGTAAAAAAGTCGCCCAGTCGGCCGCAGCCAATTTGACACCAGTGACGCTTGAGCTTGGCGGCAAGTGCCCCATTATCATTGATAAAAGTGCTCATTTTCCAGAAGTCGCGCAGAGCCTTGTTTTCGGCAAGCTCCTCAACGCAGGACAAACGTGCATCGGTGTCGACTACGCATTCGTTCCAGAAGGGAGTGTAGAAGACTTTGTGTCAGCGCTCGCCAGGCAGGTGCACAAGTGTTTTGGCGAGATCGAAGCCAATCAGGACTATACAAGCATTATAAATCACCGGCAGTTTGACCGTTTGCGGGGACTGGTTGAAGACGCCCGCGCAAAAGGTGCCGGAGTGACCAATCTCGCAGGCAGTGGCGATGGCATGTTCGAGGCTGCTCATCGAATAGCCCCGCTGGCTGTGACCAATGTTGCAAGCGATATGGGGCTGATGCAGGAAGAGATTTTCGGGCCGATTCTGCCGATCCTGACCTATCGTACGGAAGACGAAGTAATCGAGTACATCAATGCTGGCGAGCGGCCACTGGCACTTTACTATTTCGGTAAAGACAGTGCAGGTCGACGAAAAATCCTTGGCGAAACCCATGCTGGCGGCGTGACCCTGAACGGCACGGTGATGCACGTCTTCCAGCGCCGTCTTCCATTTGGCGGCATCGGGCAAAGCGGGATCGGATCCTATTTGGGGCCGGGAAGTTTCGAGCGGTTCAGTCATTTGAAGCCGGTGTTCTCACAATCGAAGATCAGTGTGCTTAGCCAATTGCTGCCTCCCTATTCTTCGAAGACGGGCTGGTTGCTGAATCTATTTAAAAAGCTGCTTTAAATCGATCCTGTACGCAGCAATCTTAGGGTGGTGTAGACAAAAGGGAGGACAGTCTCTGTGTTCGGAATTTTCTCAAAAAGGCGCAATGACCGTGAACTGATGCCTGTTGACGTCGCTCCAAGTTCTGCTGCAGCATTGGTTTCGACAGAAGGCGGGCGGGTAAATTACAGCCGTGTCATGCAAGGGCTCGCGGAATCCTTCGGAGATCGTGAGGCGATTGTGAATCTTGAGCGTGGCCGCCGGCTGAGTTTTCGTGACTATCACATCATAACCAATCAGATTGCACATATTCTCAATGGAAACCTGAATCTCGGCGCGGGCGACCGATATGTCTGTATGCTGCAAAATGACAATCTCTCCCTGTTCCATTGGGGGTCAGCTGCAAAAGCTTATGCAACATGTTGTCATGCCAACTACCTCGACAGCCTGGAAACGCATCTTGGCCAGATCGACATCGTCAAGCCCAAAGTCGCGTTCATCGAGAATGACCTCCTAGCCTCCCATGCTGGCCCGCTTACCGAACGCGGCATTCAGATTGTTGTGATGGATGCTCTGGTCAAGCCATATTCAGGCGTGTTGGCCCTTCCCGATCTTTTGGCGAACGCGTCGACAGAGAACACAGATATTGAAATCGATGATCGAACGCACGTCGTGCTCATGCGCTTTACAGGAGGCACGACTGGTGACAGCAAGTGCGCGAAGTATTCAATCGACAACATTCTGGGGTGCCGCGATAGTTTCCTGACACTTCCAGACCCGGATTTCTTCGATGGCTGCCGCATGCTGCATATAGCTCCCATTAGCCATGGCAGCGGTATGATGCTTTTGCCGGTTCTGTTCAGCGGTGGTTGCACGGTCACAATGAACGAGCCCAGTCTGGAGAACTGGTGCCGCTATATCCAGCAAGAGAAGATTTCTCACGCCTTCATCGTACCGACTCTGGCGTACCGCCTTTTGGAAATGCCCGAAGCACGAGAGTATGACCTATCCTCATTGCGCACGGTGTTGTATGGCGCGGCCCCCATGAGCCCGGCCAAGGCCAAGCTCCTGGTTGAGCGATTCGGTTCAATATTCACACAAGTGTACGGCTCCACGGAACATCTGGCGGCAACCCTCTGCCTGAGCAAGAAAGATCATATCGTGGACGCCGAGACTGAAGGCCGACTCGCGTCCGCGGGTCGACGCTCAACCGGGATCGAACTGTCGGTTTGCGATGATGACGGTAATCCAGTTCCTGTAGGCGAACTCGGCGAGTTCTATTTGCGATCGCGCTCAACCTGTCTTGGCTATGAAGGCAATCCAGAGAAGACGAAGGAGGAATTCGTCAACGGATACTGGAAGTCAGGGGATATCGGATATACGGACGAAAACGGATATTGCTACCTGGTTGATCGGAAGAAGGACATGATCATCACGGGTGGTTTCAATGTCTATGCGACTGAGGTTGAGGCCGCAGTCAACTCCCATCCTGGCGTTTTGATGTCAGCGGTTGTCGGTGTTCCCCACGAAGAATGGGGCGAGGCTGTACATGCGGAAGTCATCCTTAACGACTCTGTTGAGGTGGCCGAATCTGACCTGATTGCCTATGTAAAAGAGCAGATCGGATCTTTCAAAACACCAAAATCCGTGTTGTTCGTGGAGGAACTGCCTCTGAGCGTCGTTGGTAAGGTGTTGCGAAAGGATGTACGTAAGAAATACTGGGGCGGCCAGGTCCGCAGTATTGGCTGAAGCGTGTACAATCCTGTTCAAAAATTGGACAAACCGTCATGAACCGATAAAGCTTGTCATCGAAGACGGTCGTACAGGACAATCGATATTTGAACCACACATCATCAGGTAAGGCGCAACCAGAATTGAGTGAGACGCGGTCAGTCATTGCATCCTGGCTCATACAGATTGTGGCCATATTGGACGAATTTGACTTTTCCATTGATGTACCAGATCTACTGCGGCGTGCGGAAGTTGATCCTGATATTCTCCAGGACCCGAATGCCAGGGTGCGGTCTAGACGATTCAGTCGCTTCATTGAGCTCATCGTAGAGGCGACAGGTGATGAGACGATCGGGCTGAAGCTGGCCGAGCGAAATACGCCCGGCTCAATGCATGCGCTTGGGTATTCATTGTTCTCAAGCCGAACGCTGGAAACATTCTTCCACCGGTTTGATCGTTTTTTCAGGCTAATTTCTCATTCTGCTGAGACAAGGTCTGAAATCAGGAAGGGGTGCCTCATTCATTCCATTGAACTCAAGGAAGACGTGCCGCCGGTCCGCCAGGATGTTTTTTTGGCGACGGTGCTTCGCTTCGTCAGAATGGTTTACCGAGCGGACTATTCTCCTGTTTTGGTAAGAATGCGTCGTCCGAAACCTGGTAAGGTCGCGATGGATGAATTTGATGCCTTTTTCTGTTGTCCGATCGAATATGGTCACGACAGTCTAGAGCTGCATGTGGCCGAGAAGGACTATACGCGCGTGCTGCGCGGCGCGAATTCCGACATTGTTCGAAGGAATGACCAGATTGCGATGGAATACATTGCCCGGTTCGATGAACAACAAATTATTCCGCGGATCCGGGCGGCGATTGTCGAAATGCTACCGGATGGAGCTGTCTCCCTGGAGTCGGTTTCAAGAGAGCTAAATACAAGTAACCGAAGTCTTCAGCGCCAATTGCAGGATGAGGGCACAACCTTCAACACCGTGCTCGACGATGTTCGCCAGCATCTCGCTATCGGCTATTTGCGGACAGGTCGTCGGTCCATCAAGGAGATATCGTATCTGTTGGGATACAAGGACCCCAGCAATTTCTCCCGTGCGTTTCGCCGGTTAACGGGGCAGTCCCCGCAGGAATTCCTCGAGAATGAGCGCCAGCTGGACGATAGCTGACATCGCTAGAGCTCTGCATTGCCTTGGGAGGCTCGACTGACGACGCTTTGGCGCACGGTGACATGCGTCTGATGTTCAATAAGTTTTCTGGCCCGATAAAGTGAAGCCTCATCTGGAACGGGCCAAGTTTTGGAGCGAACGCGGCCCAATGCTTGGAATTGGACAATTGTCGTTTGAAACCCTGAAATTTGAGGCGGAAGATTCGTGTGCACGAATTACCCTGACGCGTCCGGGCAGCATGAATGCACTGTCCGCTCTAATGGTGAATGAACTTGCGCAATGTGTGAAAGATGTTGCCGAGCGCGATGAGATTCGAGTGCTGACTATCACTGGGAGCGGGCGCGCCTTTTGCTGCGGTGCTGACCTGAAGGGCGTTTTGGGGGAAGTTCAGGCTGGTGACAATACCGGGTTTCTTGGCTTCCTTCGCGACATTCAGAACGTGTTTTTGGCTATTCGTGCTTTGCCGAAGCCGACAATTGCAGCGCTCAATGGATTGACTTTGGCCGGCGGACTGGAGCTAGCCATGACCTGCGATGTCGTGATGGCGGCGCGCAGTGCGCGGCTGGGCGACGCCCATTCCAATTTTGGTGTTCTGCCGGGCGGCGGGGGATCTCTCTTGCCGAGGTATGTTGGCGAAAAGAAAGCGAATTATCTCCTATTCTCCGGCGATCATTGGTCGGCGGAAGCGTTTCGTGAAGCCGGATTTGTAAGCCAAGTTGTTGAGGATGACGACTTGTCATCGGTTGCAGAGGCGCTTGCTGCAAAGCTGGCGGAGAAAAGCCCGCTTGTACTTCAGCGTATGAAGGAGATGGTTGCCGGAAGCGCACACTTGTCCGCGCGCGAAGCCATCGCGTTGGAAATGCGCCATCTCGAAGCGCATGCAAAATCCGCTGACTTCCTCGAAGGGCTTTCAGCCTTCAGTGAGAAACGAACACCGAAATATTCAGGCCAGTAGCGGCCATCTGTAGATGGGGAGAGAGTCTTGTCGGATAGTAAGATTTATATTGTAGGCGTCGGCATGACGCATTTCGGGCGGCATCTGGAAGCAAGTATTTCTGAATTGCTGGACACCGCCATTTTGCGTGCGGCGGATGATGCAGGCTGCACCAAGGCCGCCGTGGAGGCAGTTTACCATTCCAGTGCGACCCAAGGGTTCTTGCAGGGACAAACCTTTGTTCCTGGCCAGGTTGCGCTCAGCAAGATCGGGCTGACAGGTATTCCCGCATTCAATATTGAAAACGCCTGTGCGTCCAGTTCATCCTCCTTTCACCTTGCTGTTCAGGCGCTTAAGGCTGGTATGCAGGACGTTGTCCTGGCGGCGGGTGTCGAGAAAATGAACGTGCCTGACAAGGCGAGGATGTTCGCTGTGTTCGATGGCGGTTGGGATGTTGAGACACCTGAGGAGAATGCCAAAAGGCTTCTCCAGTTGGGCGAAGGTGTTGCCGAACCGGAGGGATCGGAATCTGAACGCCCTTATAGCGTATTCATGAAAATCTACGCAGCGTTCGGCCGGAACCATATGAAGCGCTATGGCACGACTCAGCGCCAGATTGCTGCGATAGCCGCGAAAAATCATCAGCATTCAGAGCACAATGAGTATTCGCAATACCGTCAGCCTTACACGATTGATGAAATTCTTTCAGCACCTCCCATCACTTACCCTTTGACGCTGCCAATGTGCTCACCGATCTCGGATGGTGCTGCAGCGGTCATCCTTTGCAATGAGGAAGGCTTGAGGAAGATTGGTGCCACTACGTCACGAGCCGTCCAGGTTATGGCCAGCGCCGTTGCAAGTGGAAACCCCGCGCGCAGCGCCGATGCACCGGAACGCCATGTTGCGCGAATTGCCGCTGAGAGGGCGTATGAAATGGCCTGCCTTTCACCAGAAGACATGGACGTTGCCGAGGTGCACGATGCAACCGCGATTGGTGAGTTGATGCACGCCGAGAACTTGATGTTAGTTCCGATCGGTGAAGCAGGCCCGGCAGCGGAACGCGGGGACTTCACGATTGGCGGCTCAATCCCGATCAATCCGTCTGGCGGGCTGGAGTCCAAAGGCCACCCCATCGGCGCAACCGGGCTGGGGCAAATTCATGAGCTTGTCACCCAATTACGCGGCGAAGCTGGAAAGCGCCAGGTTGATGGTGCCCGACACGCTATCCACGAAAACAGCGGCGGCCTAATTGGCATTGAGGAGGGTGTTGCTGTGGTCAACATTTTCAAGAGGGCAAATGCATGATTGGGGGATTAGATATTTTCTTTGACAAGGCTGAGCTCGCCGCAATCGAAAGCCTGCGTCGCTATCTTGATGAGCAGCTGGAGCCGGAACTGGCTGCGCATGGGGAAGACTTCGTTCCAAAGGACAAAATGCAAAGCTGGACGCAAAAGCTGGCAGAATTTGGTCTCGTCAACGCCCCACAGCCGGAATCTGCCGGCGGGCTGGGGTTGTCCTGGAAGCTGCACGTTCAACTAATTGAAGAGCTTGCCTATAGTTCGGGAGACTTGGCGATAGCCGCACTTGTTAATGGCAGCGCAGCGTCGATGCTGGTCAAACTCGCGCCGGAGCACATCAAGACACGTTACCTGCCTAGATTGTTGGCGGGGGAACTTTTTGCGTCTGTCGGCATTTCCGAGCCGGATGTCGGTTCGGATGTCGCGGCGGCGAAAACCAGGGCTGTGCGAGATGGTGACCATTGGGTGATTTCTGGTGAGAAAACATGGATCACCAATGGTGAGTACTCAGATTTTTTCATCTGCACCTGCCGAACTGGCGAGAACGAACTGACCCATATCCTGCTCGATCGCAATGAGCATCCTTATGAAGTCCGCGGTATTCCAAAGATCGCGCTCAATCGACAATCAACATCACAGGTTTTTCTCGATGATGTGCGCGTTCCGGTCGAGAATACTATCGGTGAAATAGGCTCGGGTCTGAAGAACACGCTCACCCTGTTCGAACGCGCGCGAGTTCACGTCGGGTCGTGGGGCTATGGCATGGCGCGGCGCGCGCTTGATGAGTCAATAAAATATGCAATCGACCGTTCGCAGCATGGCAAACCAATTGCCGGCCACCAGCTCATTGCAGAAAAGTTAGCTGTAATGGCCACAGAGATCGATGCAGCGCGCCTGTTGTCTTTGCGCGCAGCGGGCATGATTGACGCCGGACAGCGCTGCGACAAGGAGTGCGCAATGGCAAAATGGTACGGTACCGAAATCGCTGTCAGTGCAACGCGCCAGGCAGTACAGATTCACGGCGGTAATGGCGTCACGAAGGAGTTCATTGTCGAGCGCCTCGCCCGCGAAGCGATGATCGCACCCATTCCGGATGGAACGACTGAGATCCAGAAACTCCTTATCGGGCGGAGCCTGACGGGCGTCTCGGCGTTCAGGTGACGTCCCGTGTCTAAAGGGCCTCTGCAGGGCATTCGGATTGTCGAAATCGAGGGCATTGGGCCGGCGCCCTTTTGTGGCATGCATCTGGCCGATCTGGGCGCGGATGTCGTTCTCATAGAGCGAAAGACCAAGGGCTCCGATCCGGGATCGACTTTGCCTGTCGGCATTCTGAAAAGAGGCAAGCGCTCGATCGCTCTGGACCTGAAAGACTCTGAAGACCGCGCGGTCGCGCTGGATCTGATTGCGACGGCGGACGCCCTGATCGAGGGCATGCGGCCGGGAGTGATGGAACGCCTGGGCCTTGGTCCGGAAGTTTGTCTGGGGCGGAACCCACAGCTTGTCTTTGGTCGCATGACGGGCTGGGGGCAGGCGGGACCGCTCGCCCAGGCGGCTGGACATGATATCAATTATGTATCCGTCAGTTCAGCTGCCTGGTTTGCAAGCCCAACTGGAACGCGATCACTGCCGCCACCAGGCTTGGTCGGGGACATTGGCGGCGGTGCGAACTATCTGACGATTGGCATTCTCGCGGGCATTCTAAAGGCCAGAGCCACCGGTGAGGGCGATGTGATTGATGCAGCGATTGTCGATGGGTCGGCGCATATGATGAACCTCATCTTCGATTTGCTGCCCAGCGGCATGATGCAAGCCGAGCGCGGGCGCGGCTTTCTGGATGATTCCCCTTGGTACAGTTCCTATCGCTGTGCAGACGGGCGTGACATCACGCTTGGCGCGCTAGAACCGAAATTTTACGCAGAACTTCTACAGCGCCTCGGTCTTACAGGCGATCCCGACTTCGAAGACCAGTATGATCGTGATAGCTGGTCGAAGCAGTCAGAGAAGTTTCGTGCTCTTTTCGCAACCGAACCATCTGCATACTGGCAAGACTTACTAGAGGGGACCGATGCATGCTTTGGCCTTGTGGAAAGTCCGATCAGTGCACCTTTGCACCCTCATAATCTGGCGCGCGGAATCTTTGAAAACAGCCAGGGTTATGTTCAGGCTGTTCCGGCCCCGCGTTTCCAATCGAACGTGCAGGCAATCCCCGGTCCAGCACCTGAGCATGGTCAGCACCAGCAAGAGCTGCTCAAGGAGTTGAAAACCCGCAACTAGATCCGTTGCAAGTAGGTGTCCCAGGCTTTGTCGCTGGCACAAAATGACGGAACATTGGCGTTGCGCGGGGCTTGAGAAACTTCGCCGTTCCAGTGCAATCTTGCTTGGTATGAGAAAAAATCCAGAACCTCATCCACTGGGGTGTCCGGGAGGACAAAATGAACGGCAAAAAAATGCCCGCTACAGCGCTGAAAGTCATTCTGACGGGCGCTACGATCGGTCTTCTGGCTGCCTGTGGAGGGGCGGTCGACTCTGGCGACGCTTCCACACAAGCCTCCCAGGGGATCAATGAGGAACGTTTGCTCAATGCCGCAGGCGAACCACATAACTGGCTTACTCATGGTGGCACGTTTTCAGAAACGCGGTTTAGCGCGCTTGACGCCATTAATCTGGAAACAATCGACCAGCTGGATCTTGCCTGGGCGGCACCGCTTGGCAGCTATCGTGGCGTAGAGGCAACCCCGATCATTGTTGATGGTGTCATGTACACTACGGGTTCGTGGAGCGAAGTGCTGGCGCTTAATGCTGCCACAGGAGAAATTCTTTGGCGCTACGATCCGGAGGTTCCCCGATCAAAGGGCGCACATGCTTGTTGCGATGTCGTCAATCGCGGCGTGGCTGTCTATAACGACAAGGTCATATTCGGGTCGCTGGATGGTCGTCTGATCGCTCTTGATTCAAAGTCAGGCGAACAGATCTGGGAGACCCGTACTGTACCGCTCGAAGAACCCTATACGATCACAGGGGCGCCTCGCATTGTGAAAGGCAAGGTCATCATCGGAAATGGCGGTGGTGAGTTCGGCGTTCGCGGATTTGTTGCAGCCTATGATGCTGAAACAGGTGAACAGGCCTGGAAGTTCTACACTGTGCCGGGAAATCCGGATAATGGATTCGAAAACGAAGCCATCGAGATGGCTGCTGAGACCTGGACAGGCGAATGGTGGAAGCTGGGCGGTGGCGGGACTGTCTGGGACAGCATGGCATTCGATCCTGAACTGGACCTACTCTATATCGGCGTTGGAAACGGCTCGCCCTGGAATCAGAAAGTACGAAGCCCGGACGGCGGCGACAATCTGTTCCTGTCATCAATCGTCGCGTTACGTCCAGACACAGGAGAATATGTCTGGCACTATCAGACGACGCCGGGCGAAACTTGGGACTACACAGCTACGCAGAATATCATTCTAGCTGATCTTGAGATCGAGGGAGAGCTTCGTAAGGTGCTGATGCAAGCGCCGAAAAACGGCTTCTTTTATGTCATCGACCGAATAAGCGGCGAACTTATTTCCGCAGAGCCATTTGTTCCCATTAACTGGGCCACACATATCGATATGGAGACCGGGCGTCCTGTTGAAAACCCCGAGGCGCGCTATCTGTCTGGTGGACCTGCGCTCGTCAAACCCAGCCCATTTGGTGCCCACAACTGGCACCCCATGTCATTCAATCCGGAAACAGGGCTGGTATATATTCCCGCACAAGATGTTCCTTTCCTCTATTCCGATCAGATCGAGGGCGAGATTGCCCGCTTTGACCGAGACGCATTCAATATCGGTGTCAGCCTGACAGACGCATTACCGGAAACAGAAGAAGCACGTCGCACACTTCTGCGCCAACTTGTCCAAGCACATCTTGCTGCCTGGGATCCGGTAGCTCAGAAAGAAGTCTGGCGTGTTCAGCATGAGCGAATGTGGAATGGAGGTACGCTGACAACGTCTGGAGATCTGGTATTCCAAGGCACGACGAGCGGCGTTTTCAATGCTTACAACGCCAAAACAGGCGAAGAACTGTGGTCGTATCCGGTTGGTGTCGCAATGGTCGGTGGACCTGTGGCGTATGAGGTCAATGGCGAGCAGTATGTTGCTGTATCAGCTGGTTGGGGCAGTGGTGCCAATTTGCTCGCCGGCTTCTATGTCGGGCAGACAGGAGGCCCGGTTGAAGGCCATGTACTTGCCTTCAAACTTGGCGGAGAGGGCGAGCTAAACGTCGCCGCGCTTCCGCAGAAGGCAACGCCTGAGCCAGCGCGACAGCCGCATTCGGCTGAAGCGGTTGTACGGGGCACAGACCTCTACGGTCGATTCTGCGGTGTCTGCCATGGCGGCGCGGCCATTTCGTCCGGAACGCTCCCCGATCTGAGGCAGTCAGCGACTCTCGGGATAGACACTTTTGATGCTTTCCTCCTTCAAGGGGCCGGCGAAGCGATTGGCATGCCCAACTTCGCCGGCCGCCTAAGCCAACAGGAAGTCGATGATATTGAGGATTTCATCCTCTCTCGAGCCTGGATGGCGTTTCAAGACGAGCAACAGTCGACGTCTCAAGCTGAATAGTATTCTGACAATTCGCTAAACCAGTACAAATCTGTCACTCTGGGAGACAACAAATGAAACCTCATATCGCTGCTGCTGCAGTCGCAATCGTAGCCGTGCTTGGTGCATGCTCCACTATCCCAGTCTTTGATGCGTCGGGTCCGGAGTTTCCTCCAATGAACCCAAATCTGGTGGACAGCGAGCTTGCCACCACGCATTTTAATCCGGCTCAACAGGATTCCCTTCCGTTTGCTGGGCCGGTCGGTATTCACGAGATTGATGATGAGGGTATTCAAAGGGTCCCGGCAGGGTTGGTGAACCTCACGCTTATGCAATTACCAACTTATCCTTCAGGTGAGCAGGTGGCCATCTCCGCCAACAATAATCGTATCTCCAAAATCCTGATTAGCGATGGCAAGTTTCAACTGATCAATGCTCTGCCTGTGGAAGGTCAACCCTTCATGTCTGTCGAGGATGCTGAACGTATCGCCGTCGAAATGGATAGTACGGCCTCAGAAGCTGAACTGCTTGGCTATCTCAATCGGAACTATCCACGTTATGTTGAGCGGGTCGTCGCCAGAGCAGCAATCTATAATGTCGTCGACCGCAATGGTGACTTCTACACTGTCGTCAACAACGATGTCGTCGTTTATGGTGATGCCGAACCCGGCAATCCGCTGTCACCACTGGTGGAAAAGCGCCGCTTTCAGCTGCCGCGCGAATATTTCAATCCAACACTGGAAGACCCTGATGCTGTGTTCGGATTGAATCTGACTTATGATGGCATGCTGGCGCTGGTGACGATGGGCGGCGTTGTCGTCATCGTAGACCGAAATTTTGAACAGGCACCGATCATTCATGAGTTGGCTGACGATGAGCAGGTTACGAACTCGATCGCCATTGATGAGGGTGGTGGCATTTATGTTCTCTCAAATAGGAGGCTCCATAAACTGGTTTGGGACGGGGAAACACTTCACTCTAGAGGGTATGGCGCGTGGTCATCAGAATACGATTCCTTCACCGGCAAACTTGGCGGCGTGAGTCTCGGCAACGGATCAGGCTCTACGCCCTCACTTATGGGCTTCGGAGACGAGGAAGACAAACTTGTTGTCATCACGGACGGAGAGTTGATTATGAATGTCGTCGCCTTCTGGCGCGACGATATTCCAGAGGATTTCGTCCAGAAGCCAGGGACCAAATCGCGTCGAATTGCCGACCAGATTCAGGTTAGTTTCGGAAAGTCTGACCTTGAGCGCGCCCAGTCTGAGCAATCCGTTGCGGTATATGGCTACGGTGCCTTGGTGGTAAACAACACATTGCCATCGCCATTGCCAACAATGCTGGAGAATGTTGTCATGTCTGGTAGACTACGCAAAGGACCGACGGGTGCTGAAAAGTTTGAATGGGACGTTGAAGCTGACCGCTGGGTGCGTGCCTGGGCAAATCCCACTGTATCGAGCCCATCAACCGTCCCCATGATTTCTGGCGGCGCCCAACAGGTCTATGTCAATGGTTTCGTAGACGGAAAATGGGAGGTCACAGGTCTTGATTGGGAGACGGGTGAAGCCGTTACACGGCTTCGCCTTGGTGATAGCCACATTTACAATGGCGCTTACTCTGTCATTCACCTCCTGCCGGGCGGCGATATCGTTCTTGGAGGATTGCTGGGCATGATGCGGATATCGGTCGAGCGCTAGGTGTTGACTTTAGTATGATGTGTTGAGTTTCGGCGCTCTGTGCATTGTAGTTAGCGGTGAAATCTAGTTCTATAGATCAAGCTTGATTTGGCAGGGAGTACAATCCGCGTTAACTATGGCTATCGGTGCCGGTGAGCGGCGTCGAACTCAAGCGGTCTACAAAACTGTGGACCAAAATCAGACCGAGCTGAGGACCAAGAATCGATTACACTTCCCGTAAGTGATTGAAAAATATGGATAAAAAATATGGAATGTGGCACGTCACTCGCGCCATTTTCTCCTGAATGGTCTTCCTTCCGTTCTGTTCCGACTATGCGCGTCGTTCAGGCTCCGGCCTGCGAAGTGCTGATCCCTTGCCCTGCGAGACACTCTTTAGCCTTCTGAGGGAAAGACCTTGCCCTATAAAGTTATCATGATAACTATATAGGGCAGCTTGGAGACAGACATGTTTCGCAATTTCATCAGCCACCTCGTCTTCAGTGCGACGGTGATCAGTGGCGCATATGCACAGGAGAAAGAAGCCGTGAGTGAGTCAGAGGCAATTCCGTTTGAAGAGACAGAACGCTTCCAGCGAGGTCTCGAGAACCTGAACAGAATAGACGGCGAAGCGGGCCAGAATGTAATAAACAGCCTGGCTGACGTTTCGCCAGATCTTGCCCGGTACACAATCGAGTATCCCTTTGCCGACATTTACAACCGGCCGGGGCTGGACCTGCGGTCACGCGAGATCGCGACAATCGCCGCCCTTACCGCGATGGGGAATGCTCAACCCCAGCTGAAAGTGCACATTGAAGCTGGTCTGAATGTCGGACTATCGGAAGATGAGATCAAAGAGGTTATTTTGCAGATGAGTGTTTATGCAGGCTTTCCTGCAGCGCTGAATGGTATGCAGGCGGCGAAGGAAGTTTTTTCTCTTAAGGAAGCAGATAAGACTGGCGGGACAACAGTAGATGAATGAGGGGCAGCCGATGCTGCTCGCTTCACCCGATCTGACGGCTGACGACTATGTTTTTCCTGAAAGAACTCCCCTCTCGCCAGACGCTTGAACGCTACAGCGTGCGTTATCCGGATCTGGATGTCGGAAACCTCGAAGACGCACTCATCATGATGCGCAGGGCGAGCGTCCTGGT
Organism: Hyphomonas sp.; assembly: GCA_002700305.1. Lineage (GTDB taxonomy): Bacteria > Pseudomonadota > Alphaproteobacteria > Caulobacterales > Hyphomonadaceae > Hyphomonas. The sequence continues at coordinate 39,773 of PACZ01000052.1, forward strand.
TCGCGAACTTGAGAAGTATTTCGATGCGCGTGGCCTCTCGCTTTTGCGATTTCTGATTCTGATTGTTCTCGACCGTGAGCCTGAAAGTGACATGCTGTCTTTTGGTGAGATAACTGAACGGGTCGATGTGTCGAAACCCGTTATGACGCGGACGCTCAAGGCTCTGGAGGAAGATGGGCTGATCGCTGTGGAGGGCGGCGATGACAAGCGGGTCAAGCATGTGCGGTTGACGGAACCCGGCAAGGAAATCCTGCAACAAACGCTTCCCGGCTACTATACGCTGATTAATGCCTTCATGCAGAAGGGAGAGGCGTAGTGTGTCGCCGCTCATCCGGATTATGAAGCCGCCCCTCGGGGCGGCTTTTCTGATTTCCGGGCCGGGGTTTGGCCTGCGTGCCTACCGGTAATAATCGCAGAGCGTGTTGATCAGCGCGCGGCCGACGCCGCCGCTGCAGCGATAGTAGATCGTCTGCGCATCCCGGCGTGATTCCACCAGGTTTGCAGCGCGTAGCTTTGCGAGGTGCTGAGACACTGCCGAGTGCGACTGTTCGGTCAGGTTGGCGAGCTCGCCCACCGGCAGCTCACCGCCCTCGCTGAGCGCACAGAGGATCTTCAGGCGGGTCTCGCTCGACATCGCCTTCATGACTTCGGAGGCTTCATGAATGCTGTCCGAAACCACCTCATAGGCGTCGTTGGCGGCTTTCTTTCTTGCGGCCATCAGCTGTGTACCTCCTGAACGGTTCCTGCTGTGTCAGCAGATTCCGTGCCTCTTTTCTCGGGCAGCCAGTCGGGGCCGCGCAGAGCGACGTAGATCGCGGGAATCACCAATACGGTCAGCGCCGTTGAAGAGGCCAGTCCGAACAGCAGTGAGATGGCCAGACCCTGGAAAATCGGGTCCGTCAGGATCACCGCTGCCCCGATCATGGCCGCCAGGGCGGTCAGCAGGATCGGCTTGAAGCGGATGGCCCCGGCGTGCAGCAGCACGTCCTTCAGCGGCGTCTTGCCGTCTTCCAGGTGGCGGACGAAATCCACCAGCAGGATCGAGTTACGCACGATAATCCCGGCAAGCGCGATGAAGCCGATCATCGACGTTGCCGTGAACGGCGCCCCGAACAGCCAGTGGCCGATCATGATGCCGATAAGCGTCAGCGGCACCGGCGTCAGGATGATGAGCGGCACGCGGAACGTCCCGAACTGGCCGACGACGAGGATATAGATCGCCAGCAGGGCCACGGCGAAGGCGGCGCCCATGTCGCGGAAAGTGACATAGGTGATCTCCCATTCGCCGTCCCAGAGCAGGGTCGGCTGGGTATCGTCCGCCGGCTGGCCGTACATGCGCACAGCTGGCGCGGTGAGGCCGGCAGCGGCCCAGTCGAACGCTTTCACCTTGTCCTGGATTTCGAACATGCCGTAGATCGGTGCTTCGAACCGGCCGGCCAGTTCGCCCATCACCATGTCGGCAAAATAGCCGTCGCGGCGGAAGATGACCGGGGAACCGAATTCCTCCGAGACATCGACCAGTGCGCCCAGTTCCACTGGCGGCGCGTTCGGGCCAGAGAGGCGGGCCGGCACCGGAATGGTGGCGATCTCCTGCGACCAGTTGCGTTCCGATTTCGGCAGGCGGATGCGGATGTCGAGCGGATCGCGGCCTTCGCTGCGGGGGCTGACGCCGACCGTCTGGCCCGCAAAGGTGAGGGCAATCGTATCCAGGATGTCCTGTTGCTGGACGCCATAATCTGCGGCGCGCGGCTCATCCACAGAGACGGTCAGGCGCGGGGCCGGATCGCCGATGGAATTGTCGACGTCGACGATGAAGTCCGTGTCCCTGAAGAACTGTTCGACAATAGCAGCGGTCTCACGCCGGGCTTCCGGCGTCGGGCCGTAGATCTCGGCCAGCAGCGTAGAGAGCACCGGCGGGCCGGGGGGAACCTCGACCACTTTCACGCTGGTGCCTTCCGGCATCGGCAGGGCCAGCAGGCGCTCACGGATGTCGAGGGCAATCGGATGGCTCGCCCGCTTGCGGTGAGACTTCTCGGAGAGGTTCACCTGCAGGTCGCCGAGTTCCGGCGCAGCGCGCAGGAAGTAGTGGCGCACGAGGCCGTTGAAGTTGAACGGCGCCGCGGTACCGGCATAGGCCTGAATGGTTTCGACCTCTTCCACATCGCGGATGGCATCGGCCAGCGCGAAGAGGGCGCGTTCGGTATCCTCGACCGAGGCACCTTCCGGCAGGTCGACCACGACCTGGATTTCCGACTTGTTGTCGAACGGCAGCAGCTTCACCGGCACGACCTTGAAATAGAACAGGCTGAGCGAGGCGAGCGTGGCGATGCCGACGGCGATCAGGAAGATCCACGAATTTCTGCGCGAGGAGACAATCGGGCTGGCGACCTTCGTGTAGAAGGCGGCGAGACGGGTCGCTTCGGCGCCTTCGGGATGGTCCTCCTCGCCGCTGGCGCCGTGGCCATGCAGCGGGGCCTTGCCGGCAATCTTCATCATCAGCCATGGCGCAACGCCGACGGCGACGAAGAAGGAGAACAACATGGCGGCCGAGGCGTTCGCCGGGATCGGCGCCATGTATGGCCCCATCAATCCGGACACGAACATCATCGGCAACAGCGCCGCGATCACGGTCAGCGTGGCGATGATGGTCGGGTTGCCCACTTCGGAGACCGCATCGATGGCGGCCGCCACGCGCGAGCGTCCGTCCTTCATGGCCCAGTGGCGGGCGATGTTTTCGATGATGACAATGGCATCGTCCACCAGGATCCCGATGGAGAAGATCAGGGCGAACAGCGACACGCGGTTGATCGTGTAGCCCATCATCAGCGACGCAAAGAGCGTCAGCAGGATGGTGGTCGGGATCACGATCAGCGTCACGAGTGCTTCGCGCCAGCCAATCGCAAAGGCGATCAGGATCACGATGGAAACGGTCGCCAGGCCAAGGTGGAACAGGAGTTCATTGGCCTTGTGGTTCGCGGTTTCGCCATAGTCGCGGGTCACCTCGACGCGCACACCTTCCGGGATCAGGCCGCCCTTCAGCAGGTCGACCCGGTGCAGGATGGCTTCAGCCACGTTCACGGCATTGGCGCCGGGGCGCTTGGCGAGAGAGAGGGTGACGGCCGGGCGGGCGGCAAAGCCGTTGCCGTCTTCGCGGCGGTCCAGTGTCCAGACACGGGAGTCGCTTTCCGCGCCGGCCACGCGGATCGTGGCGACGTCGGAAAGGTAAACCGTGCGGCCATCGGCACCCGGGATTTCAAGACGTTCCAGTTCGCCGACCGCATCGATCCGGTCGCCTGCCTGGACGAGCAGCGTATTGCCGTCCTGGCGGGCAGAGCCGACCGGCATGGCGGCGGCGGCCTGTCCGACGGACTGGACCAGCGTCTGCAGCGGCACGCCATAGGCGGCCATCGCCTGAATGTCCGGCTCCACGCGCAGCTCCAGCGGGCGTCCGCCGATGATTGTCGTCAGGCCGACATCGTCGATCTTGATGAGTTCGGACTGCAGCTCTTCTGCGAGCATGCGCAGTGTGGTGTCGGTCCAGACGTCCCCGGTCCATTCTTCCGGCGACAGGGTCAGCGTGACGATGGAGACGTCATTGATCCCCCGGCCGACAACCAATGGCATCGGCACATCCGGCGGGATCCGATCCATGTTCGCGCGGATCTTTTCGTGCACACGGAGGATCGCGTCATCGGCGTCGGTGCCGACATTGAAACGCGCGGTGACCATGGCGCCGTCATCGCGGCTCTGGGAATAAACGTGCTCGACGTCCGGGATCGCCTTGATGATGTTTTCCAGCGGTTCGGTGACCTGTTCGACCACGTCCGGTGCTTTCAGACCCGGCGCCTGGACGATCAGATCGACCATCGGCACGGAGATCTGCGGCTCTTCCTCCCGCGGGATGGAGAACAGCGCAACGAGGCCGACAGCGAGCGCCGTCAGCAGGAAGAGAGGGGTGAGCGGCGACCGGATGGTCGACCGTGTGATGGAACCCGAGACGTCCGGTTTCATGCGGTTACTCCGGCTTTTCGATTTTGTCCCCGGGCTTCAGGCCGGTGAGCACTTCATATTTGCCTTCGGTGTCAGCCAGCGGCGCGGCGAGCGCGATCGGCGCATCGACGAACCGGTCACCCACCTGCACACGGACGAAATCCACGCCATAGCGGGTGGAGACATAGTCCTTCGGCACGAGGATGGCGCGGCGTTCACCGACCGGGGCCAGCACGTCGACCCGTTCACCAACGAGGGCGTCGAGCCCGCCGGGCACGGTGGCGTCAGCAATCAGTTCGCCATTGCGCAGTTCGGGATAGATTTTCACAATCGTGGCTGTACGTACGTCGCCGCCGCGGGTCGGCAGGCGCAGGGCGAAGGTTTCGCCTTCTTTGATCTGCGCCGCATGCCGTTCCGGCAGGGACAGGCGCACGACGCCGTTCACAGTGGCAAAGGTCGCAATGATTTCGCCAGGCGAAACGACTGATCCTTCGACCACGTTCACACCGGTGACCTTGGCGTTGGCGGGGGCAAGAATGCGCCCCTCTGCCTGCCGGGCGCCGAGCGCGTTGCGTTCAGACTGCGCTGAAGAGAGGTTGCGCTTCAGGACGTCCAGATTTGTGCGCTGCTCATCAAGGCGCGCCTTCGGGAAGAAGCCCTGCTCGAATAGGGCCTCATTCCGGGTCAGGTCTTCCTCGGCCTGTCGGATCTGCGCCTGCAGGCCCTGGATACGGGAGGCGAGCGCGGAGATGCTGGGGGCGATGGTGGCATCCGTTACAACGGCCACCAGTTCGCCGGCGTCCACGACATCGCCTTCATCGATGGACAGGCGGGAGATGACGCCCTGCAGCCGCGAGCGGGCGGTGGCAGAGTCCGCCGCCTCGATCCGTGCGACAGCCGGACGGTAGTCCATCACCACCGATTCCTCGACGGTCATGACCTGGGCGGACACCGGAAGGGAGAGGGCGGCAAAGGCCGCACTGAGAAAGAGCGTTCTAGTAACGGCCATGGTCTTCCACCTTGCCGGTTGCGGGATTGATCTGGACACACGGGAAGCCATCGGCCTTCCACTGCATGATGCCGCCGGCCATGTGCGCGGCGTCGGCGCCGGTCGCCTTCATGAAGGCATCAAGCGCGGCGCGTGAGCGTTTGCCGGACCCGCACTGGAACACGATCTTGCGGCCGGGAGCGGTCGGAATGGCTTTCGGTTCGAAGGTCGAGAGCGGGTGGAGCAGGGCACCGTGAATACGCTCGAAAGCGAACTCGTTCGGCTCCCGCACATCCACGAGCATGATCTCGTTGGCCTTGAGGCCTTCGCAAACGGTTGCAGGGGAAAGGTCGCGGGGATCAGCCATAGGGGACTCCTTTTCTTTGCGCATGCGCGCACGCCTGTTCTTTTCATCCGGAATACAGTCGCGCGGGCAGATTAAACATGCGACATAATGCGCATTTTATAAAACACGAATATAAGGGATAACGCATACAAAGAATTAATCCCACAGGGAGTAGGGCCATGGCTAAGATCGTAGTGTTGGGTGCAGGATTGGGCGGCGTTATCGCCGCTTATGAGATTCGCAAGAAAGTGCGGCGGCAGGATGAAGTGATCGCCGTTAACGAAACGGACTTCTACCAGTTCGTTCCTTCGAACCCCTGGGTTCTGGTCGGCTGGCGAGACCGTGAGGATATTGTCGTCGACCTTGAAAAGCCGATGAAAAAGCGCCGCGTGCAACTGGTCGTCGGCGCTGCAGAGAAAGTCGAGCCGGAAAACAAACGCCTTCGCATGACCGATGGCTCCTTTGTCGATTACGATTATCTCGTCATCGCAACCGGGCCGGAACTCGCTTTTGACGAAATCGAAGGTCTTGGCCCGAATGGCCATACCCAATCTGTCTGCCACATTGATCATGCCGAAGCCGGCTACAAGGCATTCGAAGAATTCTGCAACGACCCCGGGCCCGTCATTGTCGGCGCGGTTCAGGGCGCGTCCTGTTACGGCCCGGCCTATGAAACGGCCATGATCATTGAGACCGAGCTTCGCAGGCGGAAGATCCGCGACAAGGTGCCGATGACCTTCGTGACCTCCGAACCCTATATCGGCCATCTCGGCCTTGATGGCGTGGGCGATACCAAAGGCCTGCTCGAAAGCGAAATGCGCGACCGCCACATCAAGTGGATCTGCAACGCGAAAGTTCAGAAGGTCGAAGCCGACAAGATGATTGTCGAGGAAGTGAACGAGGATGGCTCCACAAAGGAGATCCACGAGCTTCCGATGAAGTATTCGATGATGCTGCCGCCCTTCCGCGGCGTGCCTGCGGTGCGGGACATTGAAGGCCTCGTCAATCCGCGCGGCTTCGTCATTACCGACAAGCACCAGCGCAATCCGAAATATCCGGAAGTCCTGGGCCTCGGCGTCTGCATCGCCATTCCGCCCGTCGGCAAGACGCCGGTGCCGGTCGGTGTGCCGAAAACGGGCTTCATGATCGAATCCATGGTCACCGCGATTGCCGAGAACCTCGGCCAGATCGTGCGCGGCAAGGAGCCGACCCATGAGGCGACCTGGAACGCGATCTGTATTGCCGACTTCGGCGATGGCGGCGTGGCCTTTATCGCCCAGCCCCAGATCCCGCCGCGCAATGTGAACTGGTCCGTGTCCGGCGGTTGGGTGCATACGGCCAAGATCGGTTTCGAGAAATACTTCCTCGGAAAGATCAAGGCTGGCCGTTCCGAAACCTTCTACGAGAACGCCGCGCTGAACCTGCTGAAAACCTACAAGCTGAAGTAATCCGCAGAGGAGTCCGTCATGGTGGACACAACCGTCAAAGACCGTATCGCCATCTGTACCAGTTGCGGCGCGCCCAATCGCGTCGCGGCCGGCAAGCCGCTTTCCGCAGGCAAATGCGGCAAGTGCAGCCAGCCGCTGGCCACGCAGACGCCGGTGGACATTGACGGCGCCATGCTGGAACGCCTCATCGCCCGCGACACCGGCGGCTTCGTGCTGGATGTCTGGGCGCCCTGGTGCGGCCCGTGCCGGACGATGGCCCCTGCCTATGAGGCGGCGGCCGGGCGGTTCGCCGATCAGGTCCGCTTCTTCAAGCTGAATTCCGACAAGAACCAGGAGACCGCCGGGAAGCTCGGCATCCGGGGCATCCCGACCCTGCTGGCCTGGGAGGATGGAAGCCTCATCGCCAACCAGGCAGGCGCCCAGACGGGCGAAGGCCTCGCCCGGTGGATCCAGTCAACCTTCAGGCTGACCGCCTGATCCCAACCCATTCAGGCTGAGTGCCTGATCCAACTCAGAGGATGTTCAAGATGAATGTCGATCGTGCTGTTTTTGCTTTCGCTGGCGTCGTTGTTTCGCTGAGCCTGGCGCTTGGCTATTTCGTATCGCCTTACTGGTTCCTGCTGACGGCGTTTGCCGGGCTGAACATGTTCCAGGCCGCGTTCACGGGCTTCTGCCCGGCCGCGCTGATCTTCAAGGCCATCGGCCTGAAGCCGGGTAACGCGTTCAAATGAGCATGAAATTTGTCCGCCGCCTGTCTGTCAGCCTTCTGGCACTGGCCGCACCGGTTGCGCTGGCCCAGCCGATCTCGCTGCGCGATGCCGTGCAGCAGGCCTTGGGTCATGATCCGTCGCTGGAACAGGCTGAGGCTGGCGTTGAACGCAGCCGTGCCGGGGTGGACGCCGCCCGCGCAGGCCGCGGCCTCCAGGCCGGATTTCAGGCAGAAGTCGGCGCCGTGGAAACGGACTTCACACAGGACCGGATCTCCCAGGTGCCACGCTCGGCCGGCCTTCAGGCGGAATGGACCGTGTTCCAGTCCGGTGCCCTCGGCGCCGCCGTCGATGCGGCCAAGGCCCAGCGCGAAGCTGCCGGCTACCAGCTGCTCGGCGCGCGCGAGAGGCTGATCCTCGACACGTTCGAAGCCTACGCCAATGCCTGGCTCGCCGAGCGGACGGTCGAAGTCGCCGAAGCCCGCGTTTCCACCTTCCGCATACGCCTCGACGAGACGCAGGCCCGGTTCGATCAGGGGCAGGTGACCCGCACCGATATCGCCCTCACTGAAGCGCGTCTTGCCTCCGCGCAGGCCCAGCGGGAAGCCGCCCGTGCCGCGCTGTCCGGGGCCTGGGCACGCCTTGCCCGCCTGACCGGCGTCGACCATGCCGTGACCGCAGAACCACCCGCCCTCGGTGAAATCGTCGGCGGGGACATGCAGGCCGCCCTGTCGCGCGTCATGTCCCGCAACCCTGACCTTGCCGCCGCCCGCGCCGCCGAAATCTCCGCCGGGCACAGGGTGGCCGAGGCAAAGGGCAAGTTTGGCCCGAAAGTCTCGCTGCGCGCCCGCGCCACGACCGGGGAAGATGTCTACTTCTTCTTCGAGGACCAGATCAGCGATGTCGGCGCGTTTGTGCGCGTCGAAGTCCCGCTGCTGACCAGCGGCCTGCGCAACGCCTCCAAGCGTGAAGCCATTGCCGGACGCAGTGCCGCCACGGCCAATGTCCGCGCGGCAGAGCTGCAGCTGCACGAAGCGGTGGCCGGTCTCTGGGGCGACATCGAAGCCCGGCGCCTGTCGCTGGCTGCGGCCGAGCGGGCCGAGAAAGCCGCAGAGCTTGCCGCCGAAGGGGCCCAGAAAGAGCAGCAGGCCGGTATCCGCACGCTGGTCGATGCTCTGGATGCGGAGAATGAATTCCGCGACGCGCAGATTGCCCGCTACCGCGCGGCAACCCAGCTGCAGATCGCCGAAGCGCGCCTCCTGTCCCTGTCCTCGGAACTGGAACAACAGCTCGCCACGCTGCCCTGATCCGCTTTAGTCCGGTATAGTCCAGTATCGTCATGACAGGTCATGCATGGTCATGACGAGGTCAGCTCTGGTCCGCCCCTCATCATGGCTGGAGGCTTGCCGGATAAGCTCACCCCAATCCCTCACCTCCCATGCCCGCGCCCGCGAGGGCATGGGAGGTGAAGGCGCTTCCTATCCGTCTGATACGCGCCCATGGCAGTCTCTCCGCCATGACACAGTTCTCCGATTTCATCATTCATGCCTATAAGACGATTGCCCGCGCCGTGGCGGAAGCCGGCGTGAATGCGGATCTGTTCAAACAGCCGGAGTTGATTTCTAAAACACTGAAGCACCGGGTCTCGGCAGAGCTGAAGCGCCTTACCGTGCTGCTCCGCCGTCTGATCTTCCTGATGGCGCTGCAGGTGGAGCTGGCGCCTCTGGTGACACGCCCGGCCAGAAATTATTTCGAAAAGACAGACGGCGAACCGAAAGCGCGCAAGGCGTTCTTTTCCGTCCTGCCGGTGCCTGCGGGTGAGGCGCCAGACTTCCTGCATGGGCCGATCACTGTGCCGACACGAGGCCCCGTGCCCGCTGCGCCGCTGATCGCCCGCTGGGAAGCGATGCTGGACACGCTGAAACACGCCAGGCGCCGGGCGAAATGTCTCGCCCGCACGATCCAGCGCTGGAAAGCCGAAGGCGAGGCCCGGCCGTACATCACGCCCATCCCAAGAACCTACGCCATGCCGGCGCCCCTCGGCCTCGTCTCGGGCGCGCTCACCGTGCAGCTGACCCAAGCCCTGCGCGACTGGCCGCCTGCCGACACGAGCTGAGCTTGCCAACAGTCAGGGTTTTTGCCGGAGCTCCATGGGCGTGTCCGGGCGGACGTGCTGGGCGCTATGCCTGGACCTTGCCGTTTGAGACAGCGAAGGCCTCTTCGGCAATCACGCGTTCTTCATTGGTCGGAATAACAAAGGCTTTCACCGGGCTCTCAGGTGTGGAGATGCAGGGCGCATTCTTCTGGTTCGCGTCTTCCGACAGAGTAAGCCCTATCCAGCCGAGATGACCGGCAACCGCCGACCGGACCGCGGCATCATTCTCGCCGATCCCTGCTGTGAAAACGACTGCATCCAGTCCGCCAATGCTCATGGAGAGTCGGCCGATCTCCCCGGCAATGCGCAGGGTGAACAGGTCCAGCGCTTCCTTTGCGCGCGGATCGTCGCTCGCCTGGAGTTCGCGACAGTCGGCGCTGATGCCGCCGGAGACGCCTTTCAGTCCGGACTGGTGGTAGAGCATGTCTTCCACCTCGCTGGCCGTGCGGTGTTCCTGCTGCAGCAGGTGAAGGATCACGCCGGGGTCCAGCGCGCCGCAGCGCGTCGCCATCGGCACACCGTCCAGGGTCGAAAAACCCATGCTCGTGTCCTGGCTCTGGCCATCCCGCATGGCGCAAAGGCTGGCCCCGCTGCCGAGATGCGCCGCGATCATGCGTCCGGCAGCAGCCTCCGGGAACCGGCGGCGCAGCTCGGCGGCGATGAATTTGTAGGACAGGCCATGGAAGCCATAGCGCTTGATCCCCCGGTCATGCAGCGCGCGCGGCAAGGCAAAGCGGCGGATCAGATCCGGATTGGTCCGGTGGAAAACCGTGTCGAAGGACGCGACCTGCGTAAGCTCCGCCCGGACCTGCCGCATCGCGCGGATGAGACGGAGCGCCTGCGGCTGGGGCAGCGGCGCCAGAATGGAGAGCGCTTCGATGCGGGCGAGAGAATTGTCATCGATCCGGACCGGGCCATCGAATTCGTCCCCGCCATGCACAACGCGGTGACCGACACAAATCAGTTCACTGAGGTCATAATGCTCTGAGATCCAGTCCAGCGTTTCCGCCATCACATCGGTGAGGTGATCGGCATGATCGGCCTTCAGCTCCACATCGAAGACCGCCTTGCCTTCGACGAGGTGGAAGGTGAGCGGGCTGTGCCGGAAGTCGATCAGCGCATGCGCAATCCGGTCCAGCCGCTCGCCTTCGATGCTGAAGAGGCCGATCTTCACGGAGGAAGACCCGGCATTGAAGGTCATCAGCAGCGGGCCGGACATGTCAGCTGCCCGATTTGGTGTAGGTCATGCCGACACTCAACCGCGCGAGCGCCGCAGACGCCATGCGGGCGGTCAGCGGATCGGCCCGGCTGGTCAGCACGATCGGCACGCGCGCGCCAAGGATCAGGCCGGCGGCGATGGCATCGGCAAAATAGATCAGCTGCTTGGCCAGCATGTTCCCGGCCTCAAGGTCCGGCACGAGGAGGATATCGGCCTGGCCAGCCACGGGGGAGACGATGCCCTTGGTTTTCGCCGCGGCCATGCTGATCGCATTGTCGAAGGCGAGCGGGCCATCGACCCGGGCGCCGGAAATCTGCCCCCGCGCCGCCATCACGGTGAGCGCGGCAGCGTCCAGCGTGGCCGGCATGCTGTCATTGACGGTTTCGACCGCGGCGAGCACAGCGACCAGCGGCGCCTCGACGCCGAGCTGGTGCATCAGGTCGACGGCGTTCTGGCAGATGTCTCGCTTCTGATCGAGGGAGGGAAGGATATTCACCGCCGCGTCGGTCACGATCAGCGGCTTGTCATAGGCCGGGATGTCCATGGCATAGACATGGCTGATACGGCGCTCGGTGCGCAGGCCGGAACCAGGGGCGACGACAGCGCCGAGCAGTTCGTCTGTGTGGAGACTTCCCTTCACGAGGACGGCGACTTCACCGCTGACGGCCATTCCCACGGCCTTTTCTGCTGCGGCGTGGCTGTGTTCGGTTTCGATGATCTGGAATCCATCGAGCGAAACGCCGGCTTCCGCGGCAGCGGCCTCGATCTTGGCCCGCGGGCCGATCAGGACGGGATCCAACAGGTCCTCGTCCCGAACTTCGACGGCGCCCTGAATGGCAACGGAGGAGCAGGGATGCACGATCGCAGCCCGGACTGTGGGAGACGCCTTGGCGCGCTCGATGAAAGCGTCATAGCGGTCATGGCGGCGCAGGCGGATGCCGGGCATGTGCTTGCGTTTGACGCGGACGCTGTCTTTCGGTGCGATGACGGTCGCTTCGCCTTTCAGGACGGTCTCGCCATCCTGATTGGTGCACACGGTTTCCAGCCGGACGAGGCGTTTCTTGTCCTGCTTCTCCAGCACGGTCACCGTCGCGGTGACGGTGTCGCCAGGAAAGACCGGTTTGGTGAAAGCGATGGTCTGGCCGAGATAGATGCAGCCGGGACCGGGCAGGGTGGTGCCAAGAACGGCAGAGACCAGCGAGGCGGTCCACATGCCATGGGCGACCGGCTTGCCGAAGATGTCTTTCGCCGCAAACTCGGCATCAAGATGCGCCGGGTTCACATCGCCGGAGACAAGGGCGAACAGTTCGATGTCATTCTCTGTGACGGTTCGCTCCAGGCAAGCGGTGTCACCGACCCTGATCTGGTCATAGGTGCGGTTTTCGAGAAAGACATCGATCATGGGCTGAGACTCCTATCTCTGGAATACATAGGTTCCGGGGGCGTCTTCAAGCGCGGGATATCCTTTTCGCGCCGCGCCTATCCGGGGCGGGCGGATGAGGTCGGCCGAAGACTGCGCCGTCAGCCACTCTGTCCAGCTCTCCCACCATGAGCCGGAATGTTCCTTTGCCGCTTCCAGCCACTGGTCCGGGCTGAGGATCGGATCGCGGTGCCGGTGATGGGCGATCCGGTAGTGGCGGCCATTATGACCGGGCTCGCTGACAATGCCGGCATTGTGCCCGCCATTCGCCAGCGCGAAGGTCAGATCGGTGTCCAGGAGTTGATGGATCTTGAAGACCGAGCGCCATGGCGCAACATGGTCCCGTTCGGTGCCCACGGCGAAGACCGGCACCCGCAAACCCTGCAGATTGACCGGGCGCCCGTCGACCATGAAACGCCCATTGGACAAGTCATTATTGATATAGAGCTTCTTCAGATACTCCGCATGCATCTTGTAAGGCATGCGCGTCGTGTCGGCGTTCCAGGCCATGATGTCGAACATGGGGGCGCGTTCCCCCATCATGTATTCACGGACAAGGCGCGACCAGAGCAGGTCGTTCGAGCGCAGCAGCTGGAACGCCCCGGCCATTTCGTCGGCGGAGAGAAAGCCCCGGTTCCACATCACGCTTTCCAGGAAGTGCATCTGGCTGTGGTCTATGAAGAGGGCGAGTTCCCCCGGTTCGCTGAAATCTGTCTGCGCCGCCAGGAGGGAGACAGACGCCAGCCGGTCATCGCCGTCCCGTGCCATGGTGGACGCCGCGATGGAAAGAAGCGTGCCGCCCAGGCAATAGCCCGCGGCGTGGACTTTCCGGTCCGGACAGATCGCGCTGATGGCATCGAGCGCATCCATCACGCCCATGCGGCGATAATCATTGAGGGAAAGCTCGTGATCGTCGGCGCCCGGATTGCGCCACGAAATCATGAAGACGGTGAAGCCCTGTTCGGTCAGGTATTTCACCATCGAATTCGTCGGAGAGAGATCGAGAATATAGTACTTCATGATCCAGGCCGGTGTGATCAGGATCGGTTCGGCGTGAACCTCTTTCGTGGCCGGGGCATACTGGATCAGTTCGATCAGGTGATTGCGGAAAACGACTTTGCCGGGCGTGACGGCCACTTGCTCACCCGGGATGAAGTCTTCGGTGCCGACCGGTGGCTTGCCCTGGATCTGGCGGCGCATGTCTTCGCGCCAGTTGTTGAAGCCATTGATGAAGTTCTGACCGCCGGTTTTGCGCGTGCGCTCCAGAACTTCCGGATTTGTGAACGGGTTGTTCGAAGGGGCGTAAATGTCGAGCAGCTGGCGGGCGACGAAGGAGACGACTTCCTCATGATGCGGACTGACGCCCGGCACATCATGGGTCAGATTGTGCCACCATTGCTGGGTCAGCAGGAAGGATTGCGACCACAGGCCGAAGGGCTGCTTGCGCCAGGCGGGATCGCGGAACCGGTTGTCGCCGGGCAGGGCCTCGATACAGCAATCGGCCTCTTCCTGTCCGGCGGCCGAGAGCATGTAGGCCGACAGGCGGCTGGCCTTGCGATAGGTTTTCTGAGCCATTTCCAGCTGTTTGCCCGGCGCAGCCTGCAGGTGCAGAAGCCAGTCCATGTAAGCGAGCGCCAGCGAGGCGGGAGACAGGCCCCCGGTAAAGCGGCTGATCATCACGTCCCGCATCCGGTCCATTGCCTCGAAGGCGCCCTGACGGGCGGCGTCGGGATCGGCTGCGGGTGTGTTCTGCGTAGAACTGGGGCGGGGGGTGCCTGAAGTGTCTTTGGGCATGGCCAGCTTTCTGCTGCGAACGGAAATCCTGCATTCTTACCGGGGCAGTATGACAGACAGTCGTACCGGTTTGCTTAAATCATTCAGCGGAAATCCACACGCCGCGCATATGGCCGTTTTGCGGGCAACCGGCCTATTCGTCTTCCGGCGGCGGCGTGCCGCGGTTCATCCACGCGAAAAGCGGCTTCAGCGGGAAGATCCATGCAATCCCGGCCACGACATAGAAGACCAGCTCAGCCCAGCGCGGCCAGTTCGAGGTCATACCGCCGATCGTTGCGGCCAGCACAATATAAATGAACAGGTAGACCAGGAGGATCAGGGCGGTGAGCGGCTTGCGCATGAATGCAGTCCTTTGTGCAGATGCGACCCCGCAGACCCTTGCCGAGCGGCAGCCTCACGTCAATTAAAGCGCATGAGCGAAACCACAATCCCCCCCGCTGCAGCCCCCTGGATCCGCCGCTGGCTGATCCTGGTCGGCCTCATGGTCTATGCGATGATCTTGATCGGCGGCGCGACCCGCCTGACCGATTCCGGCTTGTCGATTACGGAATGGGACCCGATCAAGGGCGCCATCCCGCCGCTGTCGGCAGATGCCTGGAACGAGGCTTTTGCGAAATACCGGGATACGGCGGAATACCGCTACATCAATCACGGCATGTCGATGTCGGAGTTCCAGCATATTTACTGGTGGGAGTGGGGGCATCGTTTCTTCGGCCGGATGATCGGCCTTGTGGCGGTGCTGGGCATTGCCGTGTTCGCAGTGCGGAAATGGCTGACGCGGCCGCTGCTGTGGAAGCTTCTCGGGCTCGTGGCGCTGGGTGGGCTGCAGGGCGCCATTGGCTGGTGGATGGTGTCCAGCGGCATTGGCGAGACGACCCGGGTGGATGTCGCGCCTTACCGGCTGATGACGCATTTCATTCTGGCGCTGCTGATCCTCGCCCTGGTCGCCTGGTTGTGGCTGGACCTTGGCCAGCGCGCGCGTAGCCCGGCCCCGCGTGCGATACGCGTAACGGCGAAATTGTTGCTTGTGGCGATTTTCGTGCAGATGGCAGCGGGCGCCCTGGTGGCGGGCCTCGATGCCGGGCGCAGCTATAATGACTGGCCGCTGATGGCGGGCGAACTGGTGCCGTCACATTATATAGAGGGCGATCTGGGCATCCGCAGCCTGTTCGAAGGGCGGGCTGCGACCCAGTTCAATCACCGCATCTTCGCCTATGTGATCTGGGCGGCGAGCCTTGTCGCGGCATGGGCATACCGGAAAACCGCGCACGGGCGCAGCTTCATGGTCTTTGCCGGTCTGGTCAGCCTGCAGGCTGTCTGGGGGATTTTCACCCTCTTGCACGCGGCGCCGATGAACCTGGCGCTTCTGCATCAGGCCATCGGAGTTGTGGTGACGCTGGCGGCCGTCCGCCTGGTCTGGCTGACGGCGCGCCCGGATGCGTCCGCTTAGTTCCCGCCCGTCTGGGCGTCCGGCAAGGTGATTTCGCTCGGGTCGACGAACACGACCTGGCTTTTCCCCGGCTCCACTTCGCCGGCCAGCGCGATCACGCCGCCCGGGTAACCGCCGGACATCATGGTGCCCATGGCGGCCATGGCGACCGGCTTCTCAGGTGCGAACACGCTGAGGCCGTCGCGGATATTCACGTCAGTTGTGGTCATGCCGAGGTCGGTGGACAGTTTCAGGCCGGAATCAGGCTCCAGCGACAGAAGCGCGGAGACCTGGCCGCGGATCAGCGGGGCAGCAGCTGTGGCACGCGGGGAGGCGACCAGCGTGTCATCGGTGTAGGCGCAGGACTGGATCGGGAAGTCGGTGAATGTGGATTCGCCGCGTTCCCAGCTCAGTTCCCCATCGGTTTCCTTGACGATTCCTGCCTGCAGAACCCGGTCATTGCCCAGTGTCCAGAAAGCCAGCCGCATGATGCCTTCCGTGCCGGCCGGGCCGGAGCAGAGGCCTTCAACGAAGGTCTCACCGTCAACAGAGAGATCGACCTGCGCCGGGGCGATCAGGCCATCGCCGAAAACATAAGCTTTTACAGTGCCTTCGCGGTCAACGCCCGGGAAGACAGTCAGCGTGCTGCCACCGATATTGGTGGACTGGCCACCGGCCAGCGCTTTGACACGGAAATTGGTCGGCTCGCCGATCCGTTCAGCCTCCATGTCGAAGAACTGGAGGCCGCCGGGCTCATAGGCGACAGCCAGGATACCGCGTGACCCGCCGGACAAAGCGATTGCAGAGACGGGTGATTCCAGTGTACGGGTCGCCCATACCGCCGGAAGCTCCACATCTGCAGTGATTGCAGAGGTTTCCGGGGGGGATTTGGGCGCTTGTTCCGGCTTGCTGCAGGCCGCCGTGGTAAAAAGCAGGGCAAGTCCAAGCCCTGCGTTGACAACGGTGGATGTGGCGCTTAAACGCCAGCGCTTGAATTCCATTCCATGAACTCCGAAAGCGAGAGGCTCTGAGTAGAGCGATGAAAACCTATAACGCACCCGTGGACGTCGAGAATAAGTGGGTCGTGATCGACGCGACTGATGTCGTTGTCGGACGTCTTGCTTCTTACGTCGCCAAGCGCCTGCGCGGCAAGCACCGCCCTGACTTTACTCCGCACATCGATACCGGTGACCATGTCATCGTGATCAATGCGGAAAAAGCAAAGTTCACCGGCAACAAGCTGACCGACAAAGTCTACTACCGCCACACCGGCCACCCGGGCGGCATCAAGTCGACCACGGCCGGCAAAATCCTTTCCGGCCGCTTCCCGGAACGCGCCATCGAAATGGCCGTGAAGCGCATGCTGCCGAAAGAAAGCCCGCTGGCTCGCAAGCAGTACTCGAAACTGCGCGTCTATGCCGGTGCTGAGCACCCGCACACGGCCCAGAGCCCCGAAAGCGTCGACTTCGCGTCGATGAACCGCAAAAACGTCAAAACGGCCTGATCATTATGACCGACACTGCAAACTCCCTCCAGGACCTCGGCACCATGACTGGTGACGAAACCGTCACCGCCGCTCCGGAGACCCTCGTTGAACCGAAAATCGACGCTCAGGGCCGTGCTTACGGCACCGGCCGCCGCAAGGAAGCCGTCGCCCGCGTCTGGATCAAGCCGGGCTCCGGCAAGATCACGATCAATGGCCGTGACCAGGAACAATACTTTGCGCGCCCGGTGCTGCGCATGGTGATTGCTCAGCCGCTGATCGAAGCCGGCCGCGAGACCGAGTTTGACGTGATCGCCACCGTGAAAGGCTCCGGCCTGATGGGCCAGGCTGGCGCAGTGCGCCACGGCATTTCGCGCGCCCTCGTCGCTTACGAGCCGGGCCTGCGCAAAGTGCTCAAGCCGTTCGGCTTCATGACCCGCGACCCGCGTGTCGTCGAGCGTAAGAAGTACGGCAAGGCGAAAGCCCGCCGCAGCTTCCAGTTCTCGAAGCGCTAAGCCGCATCCGGTTTATTCTTTTCGGGCGGGCGCTTCGGTGACGGAGCGCCCGCTTTTTTTTGTCTTGCGTTTGCAAAGGGACGGGAACGCAATGCTGCCCAAAGTTTTCATTGATGGCGAAGCCGGCACGACCGGGCTTCAGATTGCCGACCGGCTGCGGGGCCGGACGGACCTGGAATTGATCTCGATCAATCCGGACAAGCGCAAGGACAATGACGAGCGCGCACGCCTCATGAACATGGCCGACGCCGTGATCATGTGCCTGCCGGACGAGGCGGCGCGCCTGGGTGTATCGCTGGTGACCAGCCAGAACACCGTCATCATCGATGCGTCTTCTGCTCACCGGACAGCGTCCGGCTGGACGTATGGCTTTCCGGAAATGGACAAGACACAGCGGGCCGCCCTGCGCGCCTGCCGCCGGATTTCCAATCCGGGCTGCTACCCGACGGGCATGATCGCCCTGATGCGCCCGCTCACCTCGGCGGGCCTTGTGCCGGCCTCCCTGCCGGTGACGGTGAGTGCGGTGTCCGGCTATTCCGGTGGCGGCAAGGCGATGATCGCGGAGTTCGAAGAGGGCGGCACGGAGGACAATCACCGGATTTACGCCCTGACACAGAAGCACAAGCATTTGCCGGAGATGAAGCGCTATGGACGGCTGGACCATGCGCCCATGTTCCTGCCATCCGTCGGCCGGTTCGCGCAGGGTATGCTGACCCAAATTGCCTTGCCGCTCTGGGCACTGCCGGGAAAGCCGAAACGTGCTGACCTGCATGCCGCGCTCTCGAAAGCCTATGAAGGCGAAACCTTTGTGAAAGTGCCGTCACTGGCGGAATGCGATGCGCTGACGGGTCTGGAGCCGGAAGCCTGCAATGGCACCAATCGTCTGGAGCTGTTCGTGTTCGGTTCGGACGAGGAAGCCCGCCTTGTCGCCCGGCTCGACAATCTCGGCAAGGGCGCTTCCGGCGCAGCCGTTCAGAACCTCAACATCGCGCTGGGGCTGGATGAAACGGCCGGTCTGGACGCTTAAACAGGTAGTTTGATGTCCGACAGGCGGACCTTGGCATAGGTGCCCGGGGCGGCGCCGAGGCCCATGTCCTTCGGCTGCTTTGCCTCGACCTTGCGGCCCGATTTCGGGCGCAGCCAGTCCCACCAGGTTGGCCACCAGGAGCCGGGGACTTCTTCGGCATTCTCCAGCCACTCGCCGCCGGTTTCGGTCAGATCCGGGTTCAGCCAGTGCTGGTACTTGTTCGCATCGGGGTGGTTGACGACGCCGGCGATATGTCCGGACCCGGACAGAACGAATTTTGTGTCTCCGCCAAAGACAAGCGCCGTGCGGTACACGCTTTCGAACGGGCAGATATGGTCGTCCTTGCTGGCCTGGACCATGACGGGGATTTTCACCTGCTTCAGGTCCACGGTTTCGCCAAGTACTTCAAAGCTGCCGGTCGACAGGCGATTTTCGTCGTAGCAGTCTTTCAGGTAGCGCTGATGCACCTTACCCGGAATATTGGTCTGGTCGGCGTTCCAGTAGAGCAGGTCGAACGGGCGGGGTGACTTGCCCAGCATGTATTCGTCGATGACGTAGCGCCAGACGAGATCGATCGGGCGCAGCCAGTTGAATGTCTCGTACATCATCGAGCCGGGCATGACACCGCCATTCTCTTCGATGATGCCATTGATGTAGCCGCGTCCCGGACCGTCCGTGAAAACCTTCAGATCGCCAGCGAGTTCAAAGTCCGACTGGGAGGCGAAGAAGGTTGCCGACTTGATCTTGTCATATCCGGTCTTGGCCATGTGACCGAGTGCGGAGGACAGCATGGTTCCGCCGATACAATAGCCGACCGTGTTGACGCCGGTTGCACCAGCCGCCTGCATGGTCGCCTCAACGGCCGCATAGGCGCCTTTCTGAACATAGTCGTCCCAGGTGAAGTCCTGTGTAACTTCATCAGCCGAGCGCCAGGACACGACAAAAACCGGCACGCCCTTGTCGACCAGCCAGCGGATCATCGAGTTCTTTTCCTGAAGGTCCAGGATGTAGAATTTGTTGATCCAGGGCGGGAAGATCAGCAGCGGGCGGGAATAGGTCTTTTCCTGCGTCGGCGCGTAATGGATCAGCTCGATCAGGTCATTCCGGAAGACGACCTGGCCGGGCGCCGTGGCGATGTTCTCACCCAGTTTGAACGGCGTCTCATCGGTCTGGCTGATATAGAGCTTGCCGCCGCCCTTCTTCACATCGGCCCGGGCGAGGCGCAGACCATCCAGCACGCTTTGCCCGCCGGTTTCGAAGAAGGCGCGCAGTGCGGTCGGGTTGGAGCCGAGATAGTTGGTCGGTGACAGCGTGTCGGTCAGGAGCTGGGTGAAGAACTTTGCGCGCAGCTGCAGGTTTTCCGGCAGGCCGGGGGCCTGGTCGGCCAGGCTGTTCATCCAGTTGGCGTTGACCTCGTAAGCCTTGCGGATGAAGCGGAAGCCCGGATTGCTGGCCCATTCGGGATCCGAGAAGCGCTTGTCCTTCTCCTTTTCCGTTGGACCGGACACCGCCTCCATGGCCATTTCCTGCCAGAGTTTCATCCAGCTGGTCATGAGTTCGAGATTGGCGTTGAACATCGCGGCCGGATTGGTGGCAAAACTCCAGCCGACAGCGCGGAAAGCTTCGCCGACCCGCATCGGATCGCCCTGCGAGACGGTGCCCAGCGGCCCTGAGCCCATCATCACGTCCGCAAGCAGGCCCTGGGATTCGACATTCGCCAGCGAAAGCGTGGTCATCAGGACCTGCAAACGTGCCGGGTCCTGGCTCATCATCAACTCAGCCAGGGGGGCAGGTGTGTCCTTGATTCTCTTGTCACCACTCATTCGTACAAATTATGCCTGTTTTAGCCGTCCTTTACTATGCGCCTTAATATTTGTGATTTAGTGAGTCCCAGCATGAAAAACACGGCGATTCCCCTTTTAAGTGTGTCGATACTGCTCGTTGCGGGCTGTACGAGCTCTTTTTCGCGTGTTCGGGACGCCATCAATCAGGCACCTGACTGGTATGATGCGCGCCGGAAGGAAATCCGGGGGGAAGGCTATCCGAAGCTGGCTGAGGTGAAGGAAATCCCAGTCGAGCAGCTTCCAGGCCAGACATTGCCGGCCTCTGCAGCCCGCGTGGACATATTGCAGGCCTATTTTGACTCTAGTGAACGAGCGGAGCCTCCCGTGGATGTTGCCGGCCAGATGGCCGCGCTGCTGAAGCGGGTAGAAGCGGATTTTGCGGGCTTGCCTGCAGATCCCGCTTTCCTGACGCAGGAAGAGATCGCCGAGATCGAAGCTGCGTTTAACGTTCCCAGAGTTACTGAAGGCCTCAAGGTCAGACGCAAATGAATACCGACTTTCACAAGATCCGCCGACTTCCCCCTTATGTTTTTGAACAGGTGAACCGCACCAAGGCGGCCCTTCGCGCAGATGGGGCGGACATTATCGACCTCGGCATGGGCAATCCCGACCTGCCGACCCCCAAACATATTGTCGACAAGCTGTGCGAAACCGCGCGTCGGCCGGACGTGAACGGCTATTCCGCCTCACGCGGGATTCCGGGCCTGCGCCGCGCGCTGACGGACTATTACAAGCGGCGCTTCGACGTAACGCTCGACAAGGACCGGGAAGTGATCGTCACGCTCGGCTCCAAGGAGGGCTTTGCCAACCTCGCCCAGGCCATTTCGGCACCGGGCGATGTGATCCTGGCGCCCGACCCGTCCTATCCGCTGCACCATTTCGGCTTCATCATCGCCGGGGCTTCCATCCGCGGTGTCCCTGCCCAGACGCCGGAGCAGTACCTGTCGAACCTCGGCAAGGCCGTGCATTATTCGACCCCGCCGCCGACAGCCATGGTGCTCTGCTACCCGTCCAACCCGACGGCGGCCGTCTGCGACCTCGACTTCTATAAAGAGGCCATCAAGTTCGCGAAGAAGCACGAGCTGTGGGTTCTCTCGGACCTTGCCTATAACGAGATCTATTTCGACGAACCGACGCCCTCGATCCTTCAGGTCGATGGAGCGAAGGACATCGCGGTCGAGTTCACGACCATGTCGAAGACCTATTCCATGGCCGGCTGGCGCATGGGCTTCGTCGCCGGGAACGAGACGCTGATTTCGGCGCTCGCCCGCGTGAAGTCCTATCTCGATTACGGTGCCTACACGCCGATCCAGGTGGCGGCTGTGGCCGCGCTCGATGGCCCGCAGGACTGTGTGGACGAGACGCGCGCGATCTACAAATCACGCCGCGACGTGCTGGTGGAAAGTTTCACGCGCGCAGGCTGGCCGGTGCCGAGCCCGGCGGCGTCGATGTTTGCCTGGGCGCCTATCCCGGAACAGCTGAAGCATCTCGGTAGCTTGGAATTCGCGCTGCAGCTGATCAACGAGGCACATGTTGCCGTCGCCCCCGGCGCTGGCTTCGGCGAGCATGGCGACGGCCATGTCCGCATCGCCCTCGTCGAGAACGAGCAGCGCATCCGCCAGGCCGCCCGCAACATCCGGAAATTCCTGGAGAAACGCGGCGTGAAAGAGATCAAGCCAACTGCGGCTGCGGCGGAGTAGGCGCTCAGCTGTAGCTGAAACCCCCATTGTTGAGGACGACACGGCCGTCGCCGCCGACGGTCTGGAAGATGGCTGTGCCGTCCTCGCCTTCGCCGGTCCAGATTTTGATGGTCAGCGCTTCGCCCGGCAGGACGGGAGAGGAGAAGCGCCCGTCCATGGTCTTGAACCGGGCCGGATCGTTTCCGCACAGGGCAGACAGCAGCGCGCGCCCGGTGAAGCCATAGGTGCAGAGGCCGTGCAGGATCGGCTTCGGGAAGCCGCCGACATCGGAAAATTTCTTGTCGGAATGTAACGGGTTGCGGTCACCGCTCAGGCGGTAGAGCAGGGCCTGGTCCGGCCGCGTCTGATAGGTCACTTCGTGATCCGGTGCCCGCTCTGGCGCAACGTTCGTCTGGCCCGATGGGCCCTTGTCGCCGCCAAAACCACCCTCACCGACAATGAAGACCGATGAGGTCAGGTCGAAGAGCGGTTTGCCGTCGGCCGTCAGGGTCGCCACGGCTTTTGTCGCGACGACGGCGCCTTTGCCCTTGTCATAGATGCCGGTGATTTCATCGACCATCGTAATCTCACCCTCGACAGGGATGGGGCGGTGCAGGCGGATGCCCTGTTCTCCGTGGACCAGCATACGGGGATCATAAGTACCGGCATTCGACATGGCGCTCTTGCCGCCTTGTGCATTGAACCCGGCCAATACGCCAAATGTGGGTAGCACTTTCTGGTCCACACCCATCGTGTTCTCGGTCGTGAATTCCAGTTCCGAGCCGACCGGATCTTCCATTCCGCAGCCGACACCCAGCGCGTAGAGCAAGGCATCGCGGGAGTTCCACGCCCAGGTACGTGGTGTGCCTTTTGATCCGACGGCATCCTGATTGATGGGCATGTTTGCGTCCTCCCGCTGTTTTCTTTGTTTGCCCATTAAGCACGGGCTCTGAAACCTCTGCAATGGGGACGGTTTGGGCGGTCGCCCCCTTTCCCCGGCGCGCCAAACCAGCTAGGCACCAGCCCGGACATTGAGCAACAAATAGGGGGCCCTGTTGGGACCTTTGAAGATAGGGATCGCCGGGCTCGGCCATGTCGGCTGCGGCCTGATCGAACTGGTCGAGCGCCAGTCGAACCTGCGCCTGCCGGGCGAAGTGAAGATCACCGGTGTCAGCGCGCGCAGCCAGTCGCGCAACCGCCCGGTCGACATCAGCCCATACCGCTGGTTCGATGACGCGGCGACGCTCGCCGAAGACCCGGAAGTCGACGTTTTCGTCGAGCTGATGGGCGGATCTGACGGCCCGGCCAAGTTCGCCGTGGAAACGGCCCTCAAGGCCGGAAAACATGTGGTGACCGCCAACAAGGCCCTGATCGCCAAGCATGGCATGGCGCTGGCGCGTCTGGCAGAAGAGAAGCAGGTGGACCTGCTATTCGAAGCCGCCGTCGCCGGGGGCATCCCGGTTGTCCGCGTGTTGCGGGACAGCCTGGCCGGCACCGAGGTCAAGCGCATCACGGGTATCCTGAACGGCACCTGCAACTATCTCACCACGGTCATGCTGGAGCAGGGCCGCGAGTATGACGATGTGCTCGCCGAAGCGCAGCGCCTTGGTTATGCTGAGGCAGACCCGACGCTGGACGTCTCCGGCATGGATGCAGCCCACAAGGCGGCCATTCTTTCCGCGATTGCCTTCTCGGCGGATCTCGATTTTTCCAAGGTCAGCGTGTCCGGCATCGACAAGGTCAGCTTGCTGGACCTGCGTCTGGCGGACCGGCTGGGGTATCGTATCAAACTGATCGCCGAAGGCGTGCTCACCGATGAGGGCGTGGTGTGCCGGGTCGAGCCGCTGGTCCTGCCGGCGAGCCATCCGCTGGCCCGTGTCAATGGCAGCCTGAACACCGTTCGCATCGAAGGTGACCCGGTCGGAGCGATCACGCTCACCGGTCCTGGCGCCGGTGCCGGCCCGACCGCGAGCGCGGTGATGGGCGATGTCGCAAAGATGTTCCGCCCGGCCATCCGCCCGGCCTTCGGCCGCGCCGCCCACCATATGGGCCGGCCGTTCGTGCAGGGCGCGCCGACGGAAGTCGCGCCGTTCTTCCTGCGTGTTTATCTGCCTGATCAGCCCGGCGCGCTGGCCGCGCTCACGGAAGCCCTCGCGAAGGAAGGCGTTTCCGTGGACAAGCTGTTGCAGGAGTCCGGGGAAGAATCCGGTGCCGCGCCCGTGGTGATCGTCACCCATCGGTGCCCGAGATCCAACATGCAGGCCGCGCTGGAGCGGCTGGAAAAAATCGCCAAGCCGATTGACGCACCGCGGCTAATCCGTATCGAAGCGGCAAGCTAATTGCTTACCGTCTAGGCGATAGAGACAAAAATCCCGCGTTCGGAGACAAAATAATTATGGAAAACAACGTTCTGACGCCCAGCCTGGCGGATGCCATGGTGCGCGTGACCGAAGTCGCAGCGATTGCTGCATCAAAACTGGTCGGTCGAGGTGACGAGAAGAAGGCCGATGCGGCCGCCGTCGACGCCATGCGTACCGCGTTCAATCAGGTCGATTTTCAGGGCCGCGTCGTCATCGGCGAAGGTGAGCGTGACGAAGCCCCGATGCTCTACATCGGCGAAGAAGTTGGTACCGGCAAAGGCCCGGCCATCGATATTGCCCTCGACCCGCTGGAAGGCACCACGCTGACCGCCAAGGCGATGGCAAACGCGCTTGCCGTTCTGGCGATCGCGCCGAAAGGCGGCCTGCTGCACGCTCCGGACACCTATATGGACAAGATCGCAATCGGCCCCGGCTATCCGGAAGGGATTGTGAGCCTTGAGGCCAGCCCGGCTGAGAACATTACCGCACTTGCCAAGCACAAGGGCGTTGAAGTGTCGGACATGACGGCCTGCGTTCTGGACCGCCCGCGCCATGAAGACATCATCGAAAGCCTTCGGTCGGCTGGTGCCCGCGTGGCCCTGATCACCGATGGCGACGTGGCCGGCGTGATCGCGACCACCAATCCGCATACCGGCATCGATCTCTATCTCGGCTCTGGCGGCGCTCCGGAAGGCGTGCTTGCCGCTGCGGCGCTGAAATGCGTGGGCGGCCAGATGTTCGGCCGTCTCGTCTTCCGCAATGATGACGAGAAGAAGCGCGCGGAACGGGTCGGCATCACCGACCTTGGCCGCACCTATGCCCTGAACGAGCTGGCGTCTTCGGACACCGTGTTCTGTGCGACAGGTGTGACCCAGGGCTCCATGCTGAGCGGCGTCGCGCATCGTGATGGCCGTGTCCACACGCACACGCTGGTCATGACCTCGACCGACGGCATGGTCCGCTACATCCGGTCGAACCGGAAGGCATAAGCCCGGGGCAATTGCTCCGTCCCTGTGATAGGCTTCGGGAAACATGATTCCCGGAGCCTCATGACAGCGACAGCCCGAAAAACAGAAGACAGGCTATTTGCGGTAGACCGTTCTGCAACAGGACGGTTCTGGACGCTTGCAGACGCCGATGAAGCGCTCGTGAGGCGGCTTGCACCTGCCGTTGGCGGCTCGGACCTGTTGGCGCGCCTGCTGGCAGAACGCGGCGTCGATCCGGATAGCGCAGGCGCCTATCTGGCGCCGACTTTGCGCGAAACATTCCCGGATCCCTCAAGCTTCGCCGACATGGACAAGGCGGCAGAATTCGTTCTCGATGCCATCCTCGAAAAGAAACGCGTCACCGTCTTTGCCGATTATGATGTCGATGGCGGCACCAGTTCTGCCATTCTCGCGCGCTATTTCCGTGCCTGGGGGCAGGAGCTTGGCCTCTACGTGCCGGACCGGCTGGAAGAAGGCTACGGCCCGTCACCCGAGGCGTTCCGGCACCTGAAAGACACGGGCTCCGATCTTGTCATCACGGTGGACTGCGGTGCAGCGGCTGTGGGGGCGCTTGAAGAGGCGCAGCGTATCGGATTGGAGGTCGTCGTCATCGATCACCACCTCATGTCCGGGCACAATCCACCGGCATTGGCGCTTGTGAACCCCAACCGGCCGGACGACACGTCCGGTCAGGGGCATCTGGCGGCGGCGGGCGTGGTGTTTGTCTTTGTTGCAGCCCTGAACCGGCTCGCCCGCGAACGCGGAATTGCGCCGCCGGACGGTTTGCCGGACATCATGGCGCATCTGGATCTCGCAGCGCTCGGCACGCTTTGCGATATGGCGCCGCTGCACGGTGTGAACCGCGCTTTTGTGCGGCAAGGCCTCACGATGCTGTCCCGTGGCCAGAATGAGGGCCTGCGGGCCCTGGCTGAGGTCTCCGGCATCCAGAAGGTGGAGACCGTCTACCACGCGACTTTCATGCTCGGCCCGCGTCTGAATGCTGGCGGGCGTGTCGGAGATCCATGGATTGCGGCAAAGCTGCTTGCAACGGACGACCGGGCAGAGGCAATTGCGCTGGCCGAGCAGCTGCATGGCCTCAATGAGGAGCGCAAGGCTGTCGAAGCGGCGATCCTTGAGCAGGCGATCATGCAGGCGGAGAAGGCCCTGGAAAAGTCGCCGGAGCGGGGCATCCTGATCGCCTCCGGTGAAGGCTGGCATCCGGGCGTCATCGGCATCGTCGCTGGCCGCCTGAAGGACCGGTTCCACCTGCCCAGCATCGTGATCGGATGGGGCAAGGGGCTTGGGCCTGTCGCCAAGGGCTCGGGGCGTTCTGTGACCGGGGTGAACATCGGCGACGCAATCGCCGCGGCGGCGCGCGAGGGGGTAATTCTGTCGGGTGGTGGGCATGCTATGGCTGGGGGGCTCAGTCTCGAGCCATCGCAGCTGGACGCATTCGACGCCTGGATGGTCGCTCACATGGCACAATTCACGGCAGAACGGGCAGCGGCGCTGGAACTGCCCATCGATGCGATTCTGGCACCGGGCGCGGCAACGCCGGAACTCGTCGACCGCGTGGCAGAGATCGGCCCCTTCGGAGCCGGAGCGCCAGAGCCTGTCTTTGCGCTTCAGTCCGTGCAGGTTTCGTATGCGCGGCAGGTGGGCGCCAATCACTGGAAATTCACGGCGGAGGATGCGTCCGGACGCCTCGACTGCATCGCCTGGCGGGCTGTTGGAGCCCCTCTGGGGGATGCGTTGCAGCCCGGTCGCCGCGTTCATCTGGCCGGGCGCCTGAAGGCCGACGAATGGAATGGCCGCCGCCGTGTGCAGCTGGACGTCATGGATGCGGCCGAGGCCTGAATTAATGTGCAGAAACTGCCATCATGATGGCTTGCGCTCTCCGCCTGCAATGGCTATACGGCCTCTTCTTCGAACCGGTGCGGTCCCTTCGTCTATCGGTTAGGACGCCAGGTTTTCAACCTGGAAAGAGGGGTTCGATTCCCCTAGGGACTGCCAATTCTGCCATATAACACCTTGAAAATATTGGGTTATTTGGGACTTGAGTATCAAGTCGGACTGCAACCCCTTGAAAAAGTGGGACGTTTTGAGCTCTTTGAGTCAAAACGAAGCTCACCCTTTGGTGGAATTCTTCGGATTCGACGGCACGTAATCGGTTTATTCGCCACCTCATTAGAGATGATTTTGGAAGCTGCAGCATCTCAGTCGGATTAGGTTGGGGGCAATTCCGCTTACTTTGGTTGCCTCGATCATCCTTCCCGCAGATAGTGACCAAGGCGTGGAAGGTCGATTTTCATGAGGACTCGAATGGATGCTGTCTTCACAGGACTTGCTGTAGCTGGATTTGCTATTGCTCTGCTTGGGTACGCAGCTGCTGGGCTGCTAGGACCTCCGCTAGTGCTTCCTCAGTTGGATTTCAGTCTGCTCACAAAGTCCAAAGGCATCCTGCCAGACCTTCACCTTCGCGGATTGGCGGTGACATTTTTTGCGCTGACTTTGCTGTGTGCTGGAGCGTTTTGGTTTTTCGTATTTAGGATGACTACTGACTATCAGGACAAAATTGATACGGAGAAATCAGCAGGGGTCGCGCCACTTCCGGAGCCCGATGCTACTCCAGTCGACAAAACTAACTGCGCCGTAAGCTATTGGACTGATCAGAAATTTAAAGAAAAGACGCGGTTTATCGGCTTGAATGGTCAGGAATTGATCTTGATGAGCAAGCCGGCGAAAAGTGAGCCAAACCTTTGGACTGATGAAGGTGCAATCGTCTATCCAGATGGAACAAGTACCCGATTTACCGTAGGGATTATGTATGGTGAAGACTCTTGGCAACTGAAGAGTGCTAAGAAGATTAGAAGGCGGCGTAATGAGCGGCCCGTCGCTATTCAAACAGCTCTTAACAATACGATCCTAAAAGAGATTGCCGACCGCAACGACTATGTGCTCGTGCTGGGGATGGCGTCGAATGGAGATAACACCGAAGAGCCTACATTCAATCTTCGACTCGCACATGCGCGGGCACACAATTTGGGTTTGACGGTTCTGAAATTGAAGTGGAAAGAAGTCGATCGAATTTGGCCATTTACAATTGGCCAATCTAATTCGGTTGTCGATTCCGACGAGTTGGCGGCATTGCAGCGTCCAGCAGTTCTCATCGGCGTGATAGCCAATAGGCAAGTAGTGGCTCCCGATGTCACCAAGGCGACCACGGAGCTGGTTACACTTCCAGGGCTGGATTTTGGTGACTATTCAATCCCCATAGAGAGGCCACTCGAACCGCGCCGGATAACCTTGAGATCGGAATATCTCGATCCTGGTGACATCAATCTCATATCAAAGCCCTATGAGGTTCGAGTACTTCCTGCTGTAAGGCCTGAAGGGTTGCCAGAAGACGATTGTTCCGGCGGCTAAAAGTGGGCGCATTTTCCGGTTTGTTCTGATAGGAATAGAGCTGATTTGAGCAAGGTGGGCTGTATAGATCCTTGTTTTTATTGGAAGTGAGAATTCCCCTAGGGACTGCCACCGATTTCTTCTTCCTGAAAATCAACGCGTTATGACGTTTGGTGAATCAGGTTCTCCATGCCGATTTCAATGTGAGAACAATCTCGGGAAGCGGCACCTTCGGATGATCTCGTCAAAGTGGCAGTAGACGACACGCCTCAGTCGAAACAGGGGCGGATTTTCCTGGACAAGCAGCCTCTATAAGAAGGTCTGACAAGGTTTTTCGTGACCGGTGACGCCTTATACGCCATCTCGGCCCATAACGGCGTGGACGGAGTATCGTCTGCTGTTGGGACAAGACAAACCTCATTTCAAAGGTGAGAAGTCTGATGAGCGGGCCTGCCAAGACGTTCTGGCAGAAGCAGACCCGTGTCAGATGCCGGGCGACCTGGCGCCTCTGTGGACCATCGCGGCTGCGACCTGGATAAGCCAAAAACCTTCAGGCATGTTGCTAGCTCACCCCATGCGAAGTAATCTCATTATGACTCCTTGAGGATATGCAGGTGAGCGGTGGCGATGTTGATGGATACGCGAGTTGTTTGCCTCTTCTTTAAGGGCCCGCCCACTCACGCTGCCAGCCAGTCATCCCTAATCTGAAAATCCGGTATCTATGAGATCGCTTAACACCGTCAGATTGTTGGCTGCATCCGTAAGCCTGACGTCTGCGTTGATCCTCATGATTTGGCCGGAAGCGGCCACGGCGGCGACCCCGGCGGCCCAATCCTTCCTGCAACCCATGGGCCCGGTCGCCGAAGAACAGGCTACGCATCTTCTGCGCGTGGTCGCGATCACCATGATCGTGATCCTTCCGGTGCTGATCGGCGTTCCGGTGCTGTTGTGGCGCTATCGGTTAAACTCTGAAAAGGCGAAATATACCCCTGAATGGGAGTCTTCGGGCCGACTCGAGCTGGTGCTCTGGGGCGTACCTGTTGTCATCGTGATCGTGCTTGCCAGCTGGCTTTGGTACTCAACCAGTAAACTCGATCCTTATAAGCCACTTGGGGAAAACCCACTGCAGGTTCAGGCGATTGGGCTCGATTGGAAATGGGTTTTCATTTACCCGGAAGCGGGCGTTGCGACCGTCGATGAACTGGCTATTCCTGTGGGGCGCCCGGTCGAACTCACGCTGACGACGGATACTGTCATGCAGAGCATGCTGATCGCGCCGCTGGCAGGTCAGATTTATGCGATGCCAGGCATGACCACCAAGCTTAACTTCTCCGCTGCCCGCACCGGTACGGCGGAGGGTGAAAATACCCAGTTCAACGGCAACGGATTTGGACGGCAGAAATTCACCGTGATCGCGCTTGAGCCAGACGGGTACGACGCATGGGTTTCGCGTGCGCGCAGTGCTCCCATGCTGGATGACGCAACCTATGCGGTCTTGCGGCGCAGGTCCGTGCTTGCCGACGCCCGGGCCGATCTGGAGCTGAGCAGGGATGCGACCCCGCTCTATTTCAGTGGCCCGGACAGCGCATTGTTCCAGCGGGTCGTGGAGAAGTATCATCGATCCGGAACCGCCAGTGACATGGAAGAGCTCGGTGGCACGGGGCTCCCTCCGCAAGGGGGGGCAGACCACGAATGACCCACCAGACCAGCCCGATCTTCGGCAGGCTCGATTGGAGTGTCACGCCGTATACTGACTTGCTTGAGAAGGTCACCAGCAGCACCATCGTTGGCGCCGGGGCGGCCACCGTCCTTGTTGTTGGCGCGATCGGCGCGGTTGCACTCCTCACCTGGATGCGCTGGTGGAAGCCTCTGTTTCAGGACTGGCTGACCTCTGCCGACGCTAAAAAAATCGGTATCATGTATATTGTGCTGGCTCTCGTCATGCTGGCCCGTGGCATTATTGAAGGCTTCGTGATGCGTGCCCATCAGGCGACGGCGCTAGGCACACTGGCGGAACCGGAAAGCGGGCTCGTCGCGCCCGATCACTTTGCCCAGCTGTTCAGCACGCACGGGACAATCATGATCTTTTTCGTCGCGATGCCGCTGCTCATCGGGCTGATCAACTTCGTGCTGCCGCAGCAACTGGGCGCGCGCGATATGGCATTTCCGGTGCTGAACCAGGTCAGCCTCAGCATGACGGCTGCCGGGGCGGGGCTGATCATGATTTCGTTGCTGATTGGCCAGTTCGGAACGGGAGGCTGGACAATGTACCCGCCTTATACCGGCATCCAATACAGCCCGGGTGAAGGCGTGGATTACTGGCTCTGGGCCATCATGATCTCAGGTGTAGGCTCCACGCTGACGGGCATGAATTTCGCGGTCACGATCTTCAAGAAACGGGCGCCGGGTATGCATTTCATGCGCATGCCGCTGTTCTGCTGGACCTCGCTATGCGTGGCAATCATGCTGATCTACGCCATGCCAGCGCTGACCGTGTCGAGTTCAATGCTGTTGCTGGACCGTTATGCAGGCTTCCACTTCTTCACGAATGCCGCAGGCGGCAACATGATGAACTATGCGAACATCTTCTGGATGTTCGGCCATCCGGAGGTCTACATCCTCGTCCTGCCGGCGTTCGGCGTGTTCTCGGAAATATCATCGACATTCTCAGGCAAGAAGCTCTACGGCTACACCTCGCTGGTCATTGCCAGCATGAGCATCTCGGTTATCAGCTTCACTGTATGGCTGCACCACTTCTTCACCATGGGATCCAGCGTTCCTGTCAACATCGCCTTCGGGATCGCGACGATGATCATCGGCATCCCGACCGGCGTGAAGGTTTATGACTGGATGGCGACGATGTGGCGGGGCCGGATCAGGGTGACCACGCCGATTGTCTATCTCGTTGGCTTTTTCATGCTGTTCGTCATTGGAGGCCTGTCGGGCATCATCCTTGCCAACCCGTCGATTGACTATCAGGTCCACAATTCCACCTTCCTGGTAGCGCACTTTCACAATGTGATTATTCCCGGTGTGCTCTTTGGAATGCTGGCGGGCATTCATTACTGGTTTCCCAAGGCATTCGGCTTCCGATTGAGCGAGACGTGGGGGCGGCTCACAGCCTATCTTTTCATCGGGGGCTTCCTGTTCACCTTTATGCCGCTCTATGTTCTGGGTCTGATGGGCATGCCGCGGCGGTCGCCGACCTTCCAGAACCCGGAATTCCTGCCATGGATGTACATTGCGGCGTTCGGTGGAGTCCTGATGCTGGTTGCGCTGGCCAGCCTGGTCTGGACCTTCTGGACAAGCTGGCGCAATCGCGAGCGGCTGGCCGTGCCCGGCGGTGATCCATGGAATGGGGCCACACTCGAATGGTCGAGCCCGGCGCCCGTGCCCGAATGGAATTTTCCGCTTATTCCGGTGGTGACCGCGCGTGATGACTGGGGCGCAGCCAAACGCGCAGGCGATCCGTGGAAAGGGCCGGATGAGTATGTCGATATCGAGATGCCCGCGAACACCTATCTCGGTGTGGTGCTCGCTGGAGCGGCCTTCTTGCTCGGCTTCGCCATGACCTGGCATATCTGGTGGCTGTCGATCGCAAGCCTGCTCGCTATGGTCGCAACGATTTTCTGGCGCGGCATACAGGTCGTGGAGCCGGTTATCGTGCCAGCCGAGGAAGTCGAGCGAGCCGACAAGGCGTTCCGCGAAAGGGTTGCCAATCTCCCCAGCGCGCGCCGCGCCGAGGAGGAGACGGAGCAGAACAGAGGTGTTCCAGACATTACGGAGTTTGCGGGATGAGCAATGCAGGCAACGGCCTCTATCCCGGCCTGAACCTTCGAAGCAGCGAAAGTGAAGCCGGAAAGCAGGCGGAGACCAATGTCTTCGGCTTCTGGGTCTTCCTGATGAGCGACCTCATTCTCTTCGGCATTTTGTTTGCCACTTACGCAGCCTATCTGAACCCCGTAGGGCTTGCCGGTGGACCGGGGCCGCAGGACCTGTTCGATATCAGCAGCGTCGCCATACAGACCGGCCTGCTCCTGCTTGGCGGGGTTGCCTATGGAGGCGTGTCTCTGGCGCTGAAATACGAAGGTGGCGCCAACAAGGTCATCCTCTGGCTCGTGATCAGCGCGATGCTCGGGACGGGATTCGTTTTTTTCGAGATCAGTGACTTCATCGACCAGGCGCATAAAGGCGGCATTCCCCAGGCGAGCGGCTGGCTCAGTTCTTATTGGACGCTGGTGGGTCTCCACGGCCTGCATGTCAGCATGGGGATCCTCTGGATCGCCGCGATGATTACGCAGATCAAGATCCGGGGCCTGGATGACACTGTGAAGATTCGTCTCTCCATACTGGGGGTCTTCTGGCATTTCCTCGACCTTATCTGGGTCGGTATCTTCTCCTTCGTCTTTCTGGTGCCGCTCACATGACCGCGCCCAATACAGGAGAGATCAATCCGAAAGACAACGCAGCGCATGAGCTGCGCAGCTATGCGACCGGCTTTGTCATCAGCCTGGTCCTGACGGTGGTGGCCTTCGCCGCCGCGCTTTCGGATATGTCCCCGACGCTGAAGATCGTCATCATCTGTGTGGCGGCGCTGCTTCAGGTGGCCACCCATCTGCGCAATTTCCTGCATCTGAGTTTCTCTGGAAACCAGTCTCGCGAGGATTTGCTGCTGGTTCTCTTTTCTGCCAGCCTTCTGGCGATCATGGCGGGCGGGACGATATGGATCCTGTCGGATCTGCACGGCCGCATGCACGGCAGCCTGGCTCCCCATGCTGCAGTTGCAGAACCTTCCCCCGACAGGGCGTCAGACCACTGAAGATTTCATTCATCGGAAACCATTGCATCGATGGGCTGATGTCACGGCTTCCGATGAATCTGACTGTTCGCGCCAGCCTGCTCCAGAGGGATTTGACTATCGCAGGAAATTGTTCCGCAAAAGGTCCACGACTTCCTTTGTTCGGCCGTCGAGAACGGCCTTCATCCCAAAGAGAGCGGTTGAGGCGACCTGAGAGACCTCGATCTTTGGCGGCATCACCAGTTCCATCTGGTTGACATGCACATCCAATAGAGCTGGTCCTTCGGCCGCCAGCCAGGCATCCATTGCCGTTTCGAGATCGTTGCTGTTTTCAACATGCCAGCCCGCGATTCCGCAGGCTTCCGCCAGTTTGGAAAAATCTGGATTGGTAAGGCCCGTGAAGTGGTCGACCAGACCCTCGACGCGTTGCTCCATTTCGACGAAACCCAGCGTGTTGTTGTGAAATACCAAAAGCTTGAGCGGGATCTTCTCCTGCACCAGCGTCAGCAGATCACCCATCAGCATGGTGAGGCCGCCGTCGCCGCACATGGCGATGACCTGGCGGTCGGGATAGGCCAGCTTGGCACCCATCGCCTGAGGGAACCCGTTCGCCATGGTGCCGTGGAGAAGGCTGTTGAGGAAGCGGCGCTTGCCGGTGGCCTTGAGGTGACGCAGCATCCAGACCATCGACGTGCCGACATCGGAAACAAAGATCGCATCGTCCGCCGCCTTTTCGTCGAGCATGTTGGCGACGAACTGCGGATGGATCAGATTTGGATCGCTTTCCTTGCCTTCATAGAGATAGCCCGCCAGATCCTCGCTCCACTGCTGCTGGTGCTTTTCCAGATGGTCGGTATCTGACTTCGCGCCAACCAGCGGGAGAAGCGCGGCGAGCGTGGTCTTTGCATCCCCGACCAGCCCCATATGGATGGCAGACCGCCTGCCGAGGTGCGTGGGATCTATATCGATCTGCACGATCTTTTTCGCCTCCGGATAATACTGCGTGTAGGCGAAGTCGCAGCCGATTGAGATCACAAGGTCTGCATTCTCCAGCGCCTCTACCCCGGCGCGATTTCCAAGGATGCCATTCACTCCGACATTGTACGGATTGTTTGGCTCGAGGAATTCCTTCGCGCGCGTCGTGTGGACCATCGGCGCCTTGACCTTTTCGCAGAAGGCCATGATTTCTTCGCGGGCGTCACGAGCGCCGATACCGGCATAGACCGAGACCTTCCTGGCTTCATCCACCAAAGCGGCCAGGTCGGCCATTTCCTGGTCGTTTGGCCGGCACACCGGTTGAGGGCGGTAGACCTCCCAGTCCGTCTCGTCGGCATCCTTTTCGGAGAACATGTCGCCGTTCACAATGACAACGGCCACGCCCTTCTTGTTGAGGGCAGCCTGTGCCGCCTTCGTCACAATCCGGCGAGCTTGCGAAGGGTGTGAGATGTACTCGCAGAAATGCGAATGCTGCTCGTATATCTTCTTCTGATCCACTTCCTGCGGAAAATCGAAGCCGCTTTCCGTGCGCGCGACGTCCGATGCGATCAACAGCACGGGCGCTCCGTTACGGTGGCTTTCGTAGATGCCGTTGACGAAGTGAAGAGAGCCTGGGCCGCAGGTGCCTGCGCATACGGATAATTCGCCTGTCATGTAGGATTCACCGCCGGCGGCGAAAGCGCCTGCTTCTTCATGGCGGACGCTGATCCAGCGCAGATCGGATTTGGCGATCGCATCTGTGAAGTGATTGATGGTATCTCCGGGTATCCCGTAGACGTGCTTGGCACCTGCCTTTTCAAGAGCATCGACGACTATGTGAGCTACAGTTTTTGCCATATCTTTTCCTTTCAATACCGCGCTGCCGACCAGAGATTTAGAGCGTCGGCGCCGACGGACGGCTCGTATTGGGACGCTGCGGGATGACGCCCTGATGATTGTCCCACCGGTCTCATCGAACTTAACTTGCTTAGCCTCATAATCGTTCTCCAAAAAATTTGCCGGAGTCTGTCAGGATGAGGAGACACTACACTTCATGGCGGGCGCGGATCGTGCCGTCCCTCAGCATCAGACAGGTTCCACGGGGCAGAGGTTCCCAGCCCTCCGGATCGAGTGGAACCGAGGCGAAGAGGTGGAGCGGGCCGGTAATCTCATCGATGCTGACGCCGGATTTCTCCCATGCCTGGCCGTAATGCTCAGTATCGAAGCTGCGGATGTTGAGGCCGGGTTCGCGAGGTTCGGTCACCCCGGTCTCTGTTTCGAAGCGTCGGCGATCGGCGTGGACAAAAAGATATTGTCCATCGAAGAACAGGAAGTTTGCGCTTCCCAGTTCGCGCATCTCGGCTGCAAAGCGCACGAAAGTTTCAAATCGGGATGCAGGATCATCGTCGCCGGATTTCCGGAGTCGGGAAAGCAGGATCAGAAAGGCCAGTTCGGAATCGGTGTCACCAATGGTTTCACTGACAAGTTCGCGTGTATCGGCGCGTGCCTCAAGGTCTGACAAGGCACCATTATGGGCAAAGGCGTGCCGCCTTCCATGAAGCACGCGGTCAAAGGGATGCGTATTTGCCAGTTCGGGCTTGCCTGCTGTCGCCCTGCGAACATGTGCGATCAGCTGTTTACAGGGACGCTCGTTGCGGACCACCATCTTCGTGAGTTCGCTGGAGGCGGCGGGGGAGGGCTCCCGGAACAAGTACGCGTCGCGATCCTGCGCAAAGAGAATGCCCCAGCCGTCGCGGTTGCGGTGGCGCTCGCCCCCTTCGGCCGCGAAAAGATCAAGCTCGTAACGGACCCGTTGCGGCTTTGATGCGCTCATCGCGAACAGTTCACACATCGACTCCTCCTGCCAGCAACTGAGAACATGACGCGGTGCGAGATCATATCATTGGCTTGAATGTGTCGGGATCTGCCATGTGCCAGTATTCAGCGAAGGCCGTGTCGTCCGGCTCGCTCAGAAGCTTGCCCGCTTCAACCTCCTGAACAATCTGAGACCACGGAATCATTTCCGAATTGTTCTTCCATTGCCGCAAGTGGCGCGGCGTGAAATCGTCCGGCGTTTCGAGGCCACAGGCGACTACGATGTCGTGGAGGCTATCAAGTGTTTTCGACTGGAAATTGGCCACACGCTGCGCCTTTTCAGGAATGACGAGACCACGCTGGCGTGCGGGTGAACTCGTTGCCACGCCGGTCGGGCAGTTTCCGGTATGGCATTGTAGCGATTGCACGCAGCCGAGCGAGAACATGAAAGCGCGGGCCGCATTGCACCAGTTGGCGCCGAGAGCGGCATTCATCGCAATGGAGGATCCGGAAAACACCTTTTCCGAAGCCGCCAACCGAATCTTGTCTTTCAGCCCGGTGCCGATAAGCGCATTGTTCGTATAGTAGAGGCCAATGCGCAGCGGCAGGCCCACATGGTCAGACAGTTCCAGCGGCGCCGCGCCGGTGCCTCCGCCGCCACCGTCGATGACGATGAAGTCGAGATAGATGCCGCTGTCGAGCATCGCTTTGCAGATTGCGAAGACTTCATGCGGCATGCCCACGCATAGCTTGATGCCGACCGGCTTTCCCCCGGACAGCTCGCGCATTTTCGCGGCGAATTCCAGCATTTGGCGCGGCGTTGAAAAGGCTGAATGGCCGGGCGGCGACAGGCAGTCCTGATGGGCTGGCACCAGGCGTGTCTTTGCGATCTCCTCGGTAACCTTGGCTGCAGGCAGCAACCCGCCATGGCCGGGCTTGGCACCCTGGCTCAGCTTGATTTCGGTCATCCTGACCTGATCGTGCTGGGCCTTGTCGCGAAAGCTGTCGGGGTCGAACTTGCCGTCCTTGTCGCGTGCGCCGAAATAACCTGACCCCAGCTCCCACACAATATCTCCGCCATGCTTGAGGTGGTAGGGAGACAGGCCACCCTCACCGGTATCGTGATAGAAGTCGCCGATCCTGGCGCCCATATTCAGTGCTTCGATGGCATGATTGCCCAGCGCACCAAAACTCATTGCACTGATATTCAGGCGGGCAGCAGCATAGGGCTTGCTGCACTGCTCTGTCCCGACCTTTACCCGTGTTCGCTTTGGCGCATCTGGATTGGGGTTGATCGAGTGGCAGAGCGCTTCGTACTCTTCTGAATAGACATCGAGTTCGGTGCCAAAGGGGTGCGCGTCCTCTTGCTTTTTCGCGCGTGCGTAGATCAGGGTCCGCGAGACCCGGTCATAAGGCCGGCCTTCCAAAGGCCCTTCGACAATGTAGCTGCGTAGGAAGGGACGAAGATCCTCGAACAGCCAACGAAAGCGGGCGGTGAGCGGATAATTGCGTCGCAGTGAATGCCGCGTCTGTATCATGTCCCAGATGGCGATCAAAAGCAGCGGCACAACGGGGATGAAAGCCCAAAAAAAGCTTTTGGCGACCCAAACCCCGAGAAGGCTGATCAGCAGGACGAGCGCCAGCGGAGCCCAGAATCCGAGATTTCTTTCGAGGCCTTTGTCGGCAAACAAACTCCGAAACACCATTAAGCGCATCCTTTTTGCATAGCGGCTGCGACTTTCAGGGATCGCATCAGCCAAGTCTATACGCCACAGTATGCTGTTTGTTCCCTCAAGACCGGCGATATTTCCAGCAGTCAGGAATCCAAAAACGAACGCGAGCCTACGAGCCTGTCTGAATATGGCCGAAAGTCCGTTTGAAATTCTGATTCGCTCCACGCTTCGGTGGAAGTGATCATTCTGAATGCTGGCCGTTTGATGGTCTGTGGATAATATATTCAGGGAGTGCAGGTTGTATGTGACATCGGCAGAGCCGATCACTACATTCCAATCGCAGTATGACTTCAAGCGGATGGCGACGTGCTCAGACAGGATATGCCTTGGCAGGAGCCGGCCGAACTTGCCCGGAAACTTCACCGACAACCGGGATTTGTCTGGCTGGACAGTGCCGACGCCGGACTTCATCAAGGACGGTATTCCTACATCGCTATCAATCCTGTTTCGCGGTTCCAATGGGGAGGCCGCGACAGCGTTGCTGAATTCACCGCGGCATTTCGTAACTGGCGAAACCAGTTTCAGACCGACGTGATTTCCGGTGGTGCGCCATTTCAAGGCGGCGTGATCGGCTATGCCAGTTATGAGGCGGCGGGCATTTGGGTCAGGGATTTTCGCTCCCGCCACGCAAGCAGTTGCGATGTCTCCCTGGAATTCTCTGCATACGATACAGTTCTGGCGTTTGATCATCAGGCGCAAAGCCTGTCGGTTTATGCCGCTGGGCTGACCGGTCGGGGTTACCGGCCCGATCCGCAGCTTGCGAGGCAAAACATCACCCAACTGGTGGCTTCTATTTCAGACAGTGATGGTCCGTATGGGGTGTGTGAGGATGAAGGAACTGACTGGTCAATTTTCCCGGAACAGGCTGGCTATACTGAACGCGTTTCCGCAACGCGTGAAGCTATTCTGGACGGCGAAATCTATCAGGCCAATATTGCAGCCCTCTGGACCCGGCGTTCCCGGTCTGCAGAACATGCTTTCAGAGAATACCTGGACCTGCGGAATAAGACACAGGCAGGTTTTTCCGCGTTTGGCGCATTCTCAAACCGCACAATCGCGTGTCTGTCACCGGAACGGCTTGTCACCATGACATCGGATGGAGCCGTTCGGGCAGAGCCGATAAAAGGCACAGCGCGGCGATCATCCGACCCGTACCAAGATCAAAAGGCGGCTGAAACGCTTGCCGCATCCGAGAAAGACCGGGCCGAGAATATAATGATTGTCGATCTGCTGCGGAATGACCTTTCCAGAGTGTGTCAGCCCGAATCTATCCGCGTCAGCCGCTTATGCAGTGTCGAACCATTGCCCAATCTTTTCCATCTGGTGTCGACGATCGAGGGAAAGCTCTCGCCGGATAAGGATGCTGTGGACCTGCTAGGCGCAGTCTTTCCCGGCGGCTCAATTACCGGAGCCCCCAAGCTTCGGGCGATGGAAATTATCGACCAACTCGAACCGGCAGCACGTGGCGCCTTCTGCGGTTCTTTCGGATATATCAGTCATGATGGCGCCTGTGATTTCAATATCATGATCCGTACGATTGATCATTTGCCGGAGGAGGACAGGTATTGGTCTGGTGCCGGAATTACCTTGCTTTCTGATGCCGCAGCCGAATGGGACGAAGTCCGGCTGAAGGCTGAGCGGATCATCGGTGCGGCTCGAACAGCGGCGGATGAAGCATGATCCTGATGCTGAATAATCGAGACAGTTTCGTCTACAATCTTGCTCGCTATCTGACTCTGTCCGGAGCAGACATTCAGGTTGAGGATAGCCGCAGTGTCTCCCTGAAAGACATTATGCGCCTGCGCCCCGAGGCGATCGTCATCTCACCCGGGCCTTCGCGTCCCGATCAGGCGGGTGTTTCCATTGAGGCGATTCAAACCTTCGGCGCAGACTTGCCGATACTTGGCGTGTGTTTGGGGCATCAGGCCATCGCGGTGGCTTATGGTGGATCCGTGAGACGGGCGCGTACTCCGACGCATGGGCGAACAGCCGGCATTTTACATCAGTCGGAAGGCTTGTTCAGGGGGCTGCCTTCACCCCTGCCTGTCGGACTGTACCACTCTCTGGTCGTCGATCTGCCTTTGGCCGAAACCGGGTTGCAGATCGATGCAACAGCGCCGGATGGTGAGATCATGGCGCTGTCCCACACAAAACACCCCGTATTTGGTGTACAGTTCCATCCGGAATCGATCCTCACGGAGCACGGGCATGATCTGCTCAAAAATTTCCTAAGCCATTGTCAGTCTGTCCCATGCCTGTGATCCAGCTTAATCAATCCATTTCGTCCGCCGACACAGTTCGCCCGTTCGACCTGACAGACCGGGGGCTGCTGCTCGGAGATGGCGTGTTTGACACATCCTTGGTGATCGGCGGGCATGTCGTCCTGCGTGATCGCCATATCGGGCGCTTGCTCGAGGCATGCGAAATCTTCGGTCTGGACGTAGCTGACACGTCTATTGAGGCGCTTATGGACAGCGCGGTTCCGGCGGGCGAAACCGGCGCGTTGCGTGTCACGGTGACCCGTGGTCCCGGCGCGCGGGGACTGGCTGGAACCACAGCAACCACCCCCACCGTTCTGACTTCTTTCACGCCGCAAGCGCTGACCTACCCACCGCCGCCCACCAGGCTTGGTGTAAGCGCCATTCATCGCAATCCAACAGCCCCCTCAGCCCTCTACAAGACACTTTCCTATGGCGATGCCATCATGGGGCACAGACGGGCCCTGGAAGCTGGCTTTGACGATGCGCTGTTCGTGACGCCAGATGGTCGGGTGTCCTGTAGTTCCGTTGCGAATATCTGGGCAAGGTTTGGCTCCGCTCTGGTCACTCCGCCGAGAGGTGACGGGGTTGTGGCGGGCGTTATGCGGAACTGGATCCTGGAGCATGCCGCTCAGGCCGGATATCAGGTGTCTGAACGCAGTCTTCGTCTTGAAGACCTGCGTGATGCAGACGGCGTGTTCCTGACAAACAGTCTGCGCTTGCTGGTCCCTGTCCGCGCGATTGACGATCTCGACTTTACATCGGAGCTGCCGGCGAAGCTGGTTGGGCTTGTCGGCGATCTGCTGACCCAGGCGGCCCTTACAAGGGAGGCGTAGCGCTGTAACCAGCCTGCGCCTTGGTTCTCTATGGCGGGCGGCATATATGTGAGACTTCGCTACGACTCACGCAGGAGGTCGCATGCAGCCGGTCAGTTTCAAAGGATTTGCAGGCGTCGAGCTGAAAGGGGACGCGTTCGGTTCGCCGGACGATCCTGCCGTTCTGCTGATCCATGGCGGTGCGCAGACGCGCGGCGTGTGGGACGAGGTTGCGGACGCCCTGGAAAAAGCAGGCAGGTATGTCATCCGGATTGACCTGCGCGGGCATGGCGAAAGCGAATGGCCGGCAGACCGGCGATATGAGTTCAATGCGTTCGTGGAAGACCTGCGCGCCTTGCTGGCGCAAATGGCTTCGCGGCCGGTTATCGTGGCCGCGTCACTGGGTGGATGGGCGGCGACGGCCGCGTTGGGCGAGGATGGCGGCCATCTTGCGGCGGGGCTGGTTCTGATCGATTCTGTTCCTGAGATGGATTTCGACGCCGCTTGCCGTCCGGGCTCGAGTGGCACGGATAGCGCCAGTTTCGACCCTGAGTTCACCCGAGGTTTCGATCCTGAGGCTGCCGTGGCGCGTGTGACGGATGCGGTCGCGTACATCAAACTGCCCGTCCTGTTTGTGCGTGGGACGCAGAGCGAGCTGTCCGGGCCAGATGAGGCCAGCCGCTTTCTGGGCAATTTCGAGAATGTCGAATACGCCGAAATCCGGGAGGCTGGCCAGATGGTCGCCGAGGAGCGGGCGGACATGTTCAGCGCCACGCTTCTGGATTTTCTTGAACGCAGGGTGCCGCGTTTTGCGCCGGAGTATCGCCAGGGATCTGACGCGAGAACGCTCAGGGATGCACTCGGCTGTTTCGCGACTGGTGTGACGGTCGTGACGACGCTGGATGAAGCGGGTCAGCCAGTCGGATTGACGGCCAACTCGTTTACGTCCGTTTCTCTTGATCCGCCGCTTCTGCTGGTCTGCATCGCGAAAACAGCCAGTAGTCTTGAGGCAATGGAGGCTGCAGAAAACTTCGCCGTCAACGTCTTGCATATCGGGCAGCAGCCGACGTCTAACCTGTTTGCAAAATCAGGCGAAGACCGGTTTGCGTCGACGCCCTGGAGCCGCGGACATAATGGTGCACCTTTGCTCTCTGGTGCATTGGTGAATTTTGAATGCCGGCACCATGCGCTTCATGACGGCGGGGATCATGTTATTTTGGTCGGCGAGGTGATCCGTGCACGGTTTGAGCCGAGACGTGATCCCTTGCTGTATTTCAGAGGCAAATACCGCCGTCTGCACTTTGCCTGACAGGATCCCTGAGGAGTGGCCTAGCTGGCGAAGAAAGATTTGATCCGGTCGATGTTATAGGGGCGCTCGGCCAAGTTTTCTTCATCCCATTCACTGCGTGGCTGCGCAAAGAAGTCACCCCCATAAACATGGATTGCTCCGGTGGGCCTGCCCAACGGATTGGTCACGGAGTGAATAATGTCCTTGCCCAACGGGGCAACGTCTCCGGCGAGCAGTGTGCGTGCCCCAGCCGCTTCCACGCGGGTTGGGGCGTCTTTGATGCGCCGCCAGAAAATGTTGTCTTCCCGGCCGGTGTAGATTCCGATGATTGCCCACATCTCGTGATTGTGCGGCATCAGCGTCGCATGTGAGCCCCAGATGACATTGAGCACCGTAAGTGTGTCCGACCGGTGCAGCACATCCATGCCTGCGCCAGAAGGTTCGCCGACTGCCTTGAGAACTGCGTCCGGGTCGTGGAAGGCCGATTCCATCACTTCCAGAACGGCGCGATGCGTTGGGTCTTTCGAGACTGCGTCACGGCAGTCTGCGACAAAGGTTTGGACGTCAAACATGGCTTTCCTCCCAAAACAGGAGTGTCGGCCCGTATACCGGCAGCGTCAATCCTGCGGAAGGTCTATGCGTCGCGCAGCGTCGGCGAGGACTCTGGTCACATCGATGGCGTTGGTTTTGTGGGGCAGGGCATTTGTGGTGACGATCCGGGCCGCTCCGGCGGCGATCAGTTCCTCATAAGCGCCGTCGGCGAAAATGCCATGAACCGCGCAGCAGATCGGGCGCGGCTGGCCGCTCTCACACAGGGCGCGTACCAGCGTCGCGAGCGTCGTACCGGAAGAAATAATGTCATCCACGATGACGGGCGTACAGCCTCCTGCATCGATACCCGCTGGCACGTCGATCTGAACGTCCTTGTCGCCGTTCCGGGTCTTGCGGAATACGTCGTAAGGAGCATCACAGGCTTCCGCGATCGCACGGACCCATTGTTCGCTTTCTGCATCGGGGCCGTAAATGATCGGCTTTTCGATATGTGCCTTGATCCAGCGTGCCATAGGGAGCGTTGCATGGGCCAATTCGCCGGGAATGGTGAAGACGTCATCCAGGCTGGCCAATCGATGCAGATGCGGATCCAGCGTTGTGACCCAGGACAAATGCGCGGACAGCAGTGAGCCAATGTGACGGGCACTGATCGATTCTCCACGATTGAACGCGATGTCCTGCCTGAAATACGGCATGTAAGGCGCGATCAGACCGACCGAGAGTGCGCCCAATTCCTTTGCGGTCATGGCCGCGAACAGGAGCGGGACCAGTTTCGGATCCGGATGGTCAAGGCAATCCACAAGCGCGATATGCCTGCCGTCGGGAGGCGTAAGGAAGCGCAGATAGCTTTCGCCGTCAGGAAATTTGTGGAACTCGATCTCGCCGATGTCTGCGCCAAGCTCATGCGCGAGCGGGGCGGCGAGATGGCCTGTGCCCGGGAGGAAGTAGAGGAGGAAACGCGTCATCGTGTCAGCTCAATGATGTCTGGGTTGGATTTCACATAGTCGAGCACATAGCTCAGCTCGCCGATTGATTCTGTGTGTAGCGTATACAAGGGCGCGCCTTGCCGGACAGTGTCGCCAATCCGCACATGCAGATCCAGCCCTGCCGCCTTGTCATCCGGAGCGCCGGCGAGTTTCGCCGCGCGTGCCAGACGCTGATTGTCGATGGCGGCGACACGGCCACTGCGGGTCGCATTCACAGGACGCTGGAATTTTGCGACAGGTGGATCGAACACCCCGCCCTGGGCCTTGCAGATGGCGAGGAATTTGTCCCATGCGCGGCCACTGTCGAGTGTCTGGGTCGCAATCATCAGTCCTT
This sequence comes from Hyphomonas sp., assembly GCA_002700305.1. Lineage (GTDB taxonomy): Bacteria > Pseudomonadota > Alphaproteobacteria > Caulobacterales > Hyphomonadaceae > Hyphomonas. The sequence goes on from PACZ01000052.1 coordinate 84,122, forward strand.
CACCCTCTACGGCTTTTCCTGTCAGTTCGAGAACAGCACCGGCGAGTGTGAGAGATTTTGCCCTCAGGTCCTGTGGGGCGTCCGGTGCCCGCTTCAGGACGTTGAGAACGTCCCGGGCCTCCAGCGCCGGGCCAATGCCGCGACCGATCGGTTGTGAGCCATCCGACACTTCGATCCTTAGTTTCAGGCCGAAAGTACTGGCAACTGTTGTAAACAAATCGGCCAGGTCCCGCGCCTGTGCGCGGTTCCGGATTTTTGCTGTCGGGCCAACGGGAATGTCGATAACAACATGCGTCGATCCGGCGGCGATCTTCTTGGATAGAACGGACGCGACCATGGAACCGGCCGAGTCGAAGTTCAGCGCACGCTCCACACGAATGATAGCCGTATCAGCGGGTGAAAAGTCCACCGCATCTCCCCAGATGAAGCAACCGCCTTCGGTCTGGATCACTTTGCGCAATTCGTCCCTGTTCAGGTCCACGCGCGTCAGTGTTTCCATCGTGTCCGCTGTCCCGGCCGGGGATGTGATGGCTCGCGATGACGTCTTTGGGATGAGGAGTCCGTTCGCCGCCACGATAGAGACAACAATAGGCGTGGTGCGATTGGCAGGTAGGCCGCCGACGCAATGTTTGTCGGCAACGGGCGTTACGCCCCAGTCGATCCGGTCTCCGGTATCGATCATGGCGCGGGTGAGGGATATGACTTCGCGCGTAGACAGAGGTTTCGCGGCGGTTGCGGTCACAAAGGCTGTCAAATGAATGTCCGAATAGGCTCCTCGCACAATATCGGTAACGATCTCGCGGATTTGAACCTCGTTAAGACCATCATCAAAGATGCGCTGGCGCACAAACCCTAAAGATGTCAGGGGCGGAGCATGCGTTATGCGAACCCTGTCATCGGCTTCAAGCCCAAGTCGGTCCCACGCCAGATCGGTGAGGCCGACAGTGCCGACGGGCAACCAGTCTTCCGTGACCTGATAAAGAGTGGCGATAATAGAGGTTTCGCCATGGGTTATGGTCACCTGACTGTGAGCGCTCATGCCTTCGGACCGGCACACGGGACAGTCGGCATGAACCAGCGCAATCAGTTCATGCTGGGTCAATACACCCAGGCGCTGAACGTGCATTAGGTTGGAAGGATGGTCGTTCATTTCAGCAGCAGCGTCTCGCCTTGCTCGGGAACCCTGCAGGACCAGCCGAGTTCTTCGCTGATCCGGTGCCGAAAAGTGTCGGAGGCTGTCGCTTCGCCATGCACAACAAAGGCTTCTTTCGGCGCTGTTTCGAAATTTCTGAGCCAGCGCATGAGTTCGTCTGAATCCGCATGTGCGGACAGCATGTGGAGATTCTGAACTTCGGCATTCACTTCATAGTAGCCGCCATGAATCTTGATCTTGCGTGTGCCCGCCAACATTGCGGCGCCGCGGGTTCCGCCGGCCTGAAAGCCGGCAAAGAGGATTGTGTTCCGGGCATCCGGCGCATAGACCTTCAGGTGATGCAGGATGCGCCCGCCGGTGGCCATACCGCTCGCAGAGATAATGATCTTCGGCATCATTTCTGTATCGAGCTTTCGGGACTCTTCGCTGAGCCGGGTATAGGTCGCGACATCACATGCCGCTTGCGCCTCTTCCCGGGAAAGTTTGTGAGCCGCAGCATGGCGGACAAACAGTTCGCTCACATTTATCGCCATCGGACTGTCGAGATAGACCGGCATGTTCGGAATACGACCGCTGGCCCGGAGCCGGCTGATGTGAAACAGGAGGGATTGAGCCCGTCCAACCGCAAAGGACGGGATCACGACTGTGCCGCCTCTCTGGAAAGTGCGGTTCACAATCGCTTCGAGCGCATCTTCCGGGTCGGTCTCTGGGTGAACCGTGTCGCCATAGGTGGACTCCACGAGCACATAATCCGCGTGCCTGATACCGGCAGGGTCATGCATGATCGGATTGTCATACCGGCCGAGGTCGCCCGAGAACGCGATCTTGGTGGAGCCGGTATCGAGCAGAACAGACGCCGCGCCGAGAATATGACCGGCCTCAACGAATGTGGCGCTGATGCCGCTTCCCAGATCGACCACGTCAGAAAATCCGTGCGTCCGGAATGATTTCAGGCAGGCCTCGGCATCCTCCTCGGTATATAGCGGCAATGCAGGGTGATGACGGGAGAACCCTTGCTGGTTCGCCATGTCGGCTTCGCGTTCCTGCAGGTATCCGCTATCAGGCAATAGGATATTGCATAGGTCTCGAGTGGGCGTGGTTGCGTGGATGGTGCCTTTGAACCCCTCGCGCACCAGAAGCGGCAGATAGCCTGAATGGTCTATATGAGCATGAGTCAGAACCACCGTGTCGATGTCGGCCGGTGAGACAGGCAGGGGTTTCCAGTTCCGGTTCCGGAGTTGTTTGAACCCCTGGAACAGGCCGCAATCCACCAGAATGCGCTTTCCTTGCGTTTCGACCAGGTATTTTGAGCCGGTTACCGTACCAACCCCACCGAGAAACGTGATCTTGTCAGTCATGCCAAGGTCTTTCCGCACATTACTTTGGGTGCCATCAAAGGACAGACCGGCCGCTTGCACAAGCGGCTCATTCGTCGCCAGCTCCGGGGTATTATACGGATGGCTGGCAGGCCGGGACTGGAGCTAGACTGATGCGTTTCGAGACTTGGAGGTAAGCGTGGAGACACCGGAAAGTGTCCTGTCTCTGGCAGTTGATCTGCTGGCCGCGCTCGCCGTCGGCCTGATCGTCGGATTGGAACGAGGTTGGAAAGAACGTGGTGACCCGAGCGGCAGCCGGGTCGCCGGCTTCCGGACTTTCGGCCTGATTGGTCTGTCTGGCGGCCTGGTTGCCGTGCTCGATGGTGGAAATGGATTTGTCATTTCCGCAGGAGCCATTGGCCTGGCCTTGTTGCTTCGCCAAGGATTTGAAGCGCAAATCGATGAGACACGAAACGTCAGTGCGACAACCGCGGTGGCGGCGCTGATCACGTTCAGTCTTGGGGCAGTTGCGGTGCAAATCTCCCCGCTGCTTGCAGGCGGTGGGGCCGTTGTAACGGCTTTCATCCTTTGGCTTCGGGAACCGATGCACCGTCTGTTGGACAAGATCGACGCTCATGAAATGAGTGCTTTCCTGCGCCTGTTGTTGATCACAATCGTGGTGTTACCCGCGATGCCCGATGTTGGATTCGGCCCCTACGATGTGATCAATCCCCGCCACATCTGGTGGATGGTGGTTCTGATCAGTGCCCTCGGCTTCGTGGGCTATGTTGGCGTGAAGGCGTTGGGAGAGCGTTCGGGTGTCGGCTTGCTGGCATTTGCCGGCGGACTTGCGTCATCCACCGCGGCCACCTTGTCATTGTCTCAGCTTTCAAAGGGTGGCGGAGGGTCAACGGCCTATGCCGGGGGCGTTGCAGCAGCCTGGGCTGTCATGGTCGCACGAACGGCTCTGATCGTTGCGATAATACGTCCGAGCCTGCTGCCGCATCTCTGGTTGCCGCTAAGTGCGATGTTTGCCGTACCCCTGCTGGCCGCCGCGTTCATGCTTCGGAGGCAAACTGAGAAGACAGAGGCCGCGCTCTCTCTTCCCAACCCGTTGAACCTGAAATCGGCAATCATTTTCGCTGCGGTTCTGACAGCGGCGCTTGTGTTGTCGCGCATCGCGCAGGAGGCATGGGGAGACAATGGCGTCCTTGGTGTGGCGTCCATTGCTGGCGCGGTGGACGCGGATGCTGTCACGCTTTCCATGGGACGGTTGAGCGCGACCGACCTATCGGATCTGACCGCAGCCCGCGCGATCGTCATCGCAGTTGTGGCCAACACCTTGTTCAAGGTCATGTTGGCTATAAGTGCGGGAGCGCCGGGCTTCAGAAAACTGGTTCTGCTGACTGGCGTATTGACGGTTTCAGCCGGTGCGATCGCGATGTTCTCTGCGGCCGCGTGGGGAATGACTTAGACAGTCAGGCGCCGTTGATCAGCGCTTCGACCGCCTCAACCGGGCGATGGGCGTGGTCTCCGGTCACAGAGTGATCGATCCGGCTCAATGTGTGGTCGTTCAGCGACTGGCGCAGGGTTCCCATGGATTTCGGGTCTGCGATCAGAACGAAACGGCGTGAAGGTTCACCTTTAGCCCAGCCGTCCATCTGTCTGGCCAGCATTGAGATAAAGCGCGTTTCTTCCTGTGCATGCCAGTCAGTGTCCCCAACGGACGCGTTTTGCCCATCGGGGCTGGAAAGGCGTCCAGGTCTGTCAGAACCTTGTTGGTGCGTTGGCGGATTGGTGTTTTCGTCGAAGCTGATGACGCGCAGGTCCAGACGGTCCGTATCGCCCTGATTTTCATAGACGACATATTTCCCGGCGTCGCAGACGACGACCCAGTTTCCGTTTTTCAGGCGCATTTGTCTCCTCCCTGTTTCTTTGTTCCGTGACGCATAGTAGCGCGACACGGCATGGAGCACGATGCGTATTTTCCGAAGGGGCCTAGCGCGCCCCCGTCAATGTTTTGTCTGGCGTGCTTTTCGCCTTTGGTTCCGCGCGTACTTTCACTTTCGCGCCGGCTTCCAATTGGCGGGGCGGATGGACCACCACCGGTGTACCTTCTGCGACACCTCCCAGGATTTCGGCATAGGTGCGATTGGTGTGGCCGACCTCCACGCTGCGCCATTCGGCCCGCCCATTGGCTATGACATATACCGCCCAGCCATCGGCGTCACGAAACAGGGCGGACATCGGCACAACCAAGCGGTTTGTTCCCTCCCACACGGCGATATTGGCCACAAACCGATAACCGTGGCCGAGGTTTTGACGCGCTCCCGTATCGCTCAGATCCATGACGATATTGACCCGTTGTTCTTCTATTCCGAGCGCTGATACCTTCGTGAAGCCTGCTGGCTCCACACGGCGAACGCGGCCGGGGAGCGGCTCGCCGCCCCAGTCCGTGAATGTGACGAGGTCTCCAGGCTTTACGCGGACAGCCTCCTCCGACAGGAAGTCTGCGACGCATTCCAGGGATCCGAGGTCGCCAATCTCGACAATGGGTGTGCCCTGAGCAATGGGGCCTTCGCTCTCACGGTTCACCGTCAGAATCTGTCCCGACAGGGGGGCGATCACCGCCACCATGTCACTGCCATTCTGCGTCTCGCTGGGCATCAGGGCAGCACGCGCCGCCGCGAGTTCCTGGCGCCGGACACCGATCAGGGCTTCGCTTGAGCGCAGGGCCAGATAGCCCTCCCGTTCGGCGGCTTCAGCATTGTCGACTGCCTGCTGGGATACCGTTGAAGACTCCAGAAGCTTTTTGGCCCGGTCCAGGTCGCGTTTAAGGCGATTGTGTTCGGCACGCAGGCGCTCGGCATCAGCGCGCGCCGCCGTCAGGGCCGCTTCCGCAGACGAGATATTGGACTTCAATTGCGCCGTGGTTCGAGCCGGCAGGAGCGGCGGCATCAATGGGCGAATTGTTGAGATAACCGTTTCCTCGGCTGTGACCTGGTCGCCGGGCTCGACCTCAACGCGCGACATTGTTCCGTCGAGCGGAGCCGACAATACGAATACATCGCGAACCCGCGTCATGCCGTCGTCGGAAACGGTAACGGTCATGTCTTCGCGCGTCACATAGGCGGCATCCACCTCTATGGCGCTCGGGGAAAAGGCCCATGCAAAGCCCAGGGCAGCGATCGCAGCGAGCGCAATCCAGATACGTATACGGACTGATGGCATCTTTATTCCCTTGTTTTGAGCACCGCGATGAGGTCCAGAGAGCGCACTCTCCGGACGACGAACAAGGCGGCAATCGTTGAGGAGAACAGTACGATCATTGCAGCGATACCTAAAGTGGAAGGGTTCACGACGACGGGGATTCTGTACAATTCGGTGGCCATTGCCGTTGCAATCAGGTGCGCCAATGCAAGTCCCCCAATACATCCAATCGGAATTCCGATGAGCGCAACCAATGCGAGTTCTCCAAGCAGGATATAACCGACTTCGCGATGGGTGAACCCGAGAACCCGGAGGCTTGCGAGTTCCCGGCCCCGTTCAGTCAGGCTGATGCGTGCTGCATTGTAAACGACGCCCGCGGCGATTGCCCCGCCGATGACGGCATAAATGCTCATCATGATATAGATTGTTTGCTGCAGCGTTTCTTCAAAGGAGTCGATTGCCGCGGCCCGTAGTGAAACACCCGCGATCCCCGGCCGCTCGATCACCGCCTCCTCGAATACCGTCTGCGCGTTGGGGTCAAGCTTGAGGAATGCGCCTGATATCGTTGGGGGCTGGTCCAGCAGGGTATTCAATGTGTGGAGATCCATGAATGCCGGTGTCCCCACAAATTCATCGACGATTGCAGTGACCGGAAGGTCGACGACTGGCCGGGTCGCATCCAGAAAATGAGCCGTCACGATATCTCCGGTCGTGACGTGCAGCATGGTGGCGAGTTGTGAAGAGAGGACGATCCCTGTTGAGGGAACATCAACATAACGTCCGTCAGCTGACAGGACGCGTCTCAACTGCGCACCGGCTGGCAATCCCGTGATCGCAACCCTTTCGGATCTGTGTCCGGCTTCGAGGCTGGCGGGGATATCCCGCACGCCTTCGGCTTTCATGACGCCAGGGAGGCGTGAGAGCTCGGACAAGGCTGAATCGTTTCGCCCTTCGAAGAAGGTAATGGCCGCATCGTGGGCGTTCGTGCGGTAGAACATCTGGTCCATCATTGTGTCGATTGCATCGAAACTGAAGAGCGTGCTGACCAGCAAGGCGACAGCCGCAGCGATGCCGAACAGGTTGGCGGCAGTCCGCGCGGGAAAGCGGAACAGATGGCGCAGGATGAGGCGCGTGGGCTCGTCCAGCCACCGCATCTTCAGGATATAGCGCAGCCAGCCCTGATGATAGTTGACCGGCGGAGCAGGTTGCATCGCTTCGGCGGGTGAAAGTTTCGCGGCACCAAGAGCTGCGCTCATCGAACCGGCAATGGCGGATCCGAGCGCTGCGATTGAGCTGGCGAAAAGGGCAAAACTGTCGATGCGCCAGGTCAGGTCCGGGATCCGGAATGTCTCCGCGTACAATTGTGTGATCAGGTTCTGGAGGATGAAGCCAAGAGCGAACCCTGCCAGGACGCCGCCGGCCGTTATCGCAATCGCGAATTTCAGATAGTGCCAGGTGATTTCCCGGCGGGAATAGCCGAACGCCTTGAACAGACCAATCTGCTGGCGCTCCGTCTGGATCAGGCGATTGAGTATGGAGTGTATCAGCACCGCCGACACAGCGAGAAAGACGGCAGGAATGATCCTTGCCATCGTCTTCAGCTGGTTCATCTCGGATTCGACAAACGCATTGGACAATTGATCAGACCGGTCGATTGCACCGGTTCCGCCGAAAGGGGCCAGCACGTCGTCCACCTGGTCTATGACGATCGCAGTGTCTGTTCCCGGCGCCACGGTCAGGCTGACACTGTTGAAGGCGCCATCGAGATCAAATGCGGCCTCCAGTGCGGGCCTTCGCATCCAGAATATGCCGAACAGCCGGTCGTCGGGCATCAGGGTGCCGGGACCAAGCGCATAAATGAATTCCGGACTATCGCCGATGCCAACAATGGTGAGAGACCGTAGGCGGCCATTCATGACGGCCTCAATCGCATCGCCTGTCTGCAGGTCGTTGGCCTCGGCGAAGGCATTCGAAATTATGATCTCATCCGGTGAGCGTGCTTCCGGATACCGGCCACTGAAAAGAACGAGCCGGTTCAGTATGCTCTCACCGGTCTCCGGCAGCGAAACGATCTGCGCGTTCGCCGGTTCCTCGACGCCGGGAATCCGTAGGATGACAAGGCGTACGATGCGGGTCTCGATGGTTTGAACGCCATCGATTTCCCGCAAACTGGCGGCAGCGCTCTCCGGTGCGCGGCGCACGGAGGTAAAGACATCTGCGAAACGGTAGCGTTCATAATAGGCGTCCCGGCTCGCGCTCAGTGTGCTGAGCGTACCAAGCGCCATGACCATTATGGCAACGCCGCAGGCCACGATAATGCCGACAGCGATGGCCTGGCCACGCATGTGCCAGATATCGCGAAGCAATTTGATGTCGAGAGGCGAAAGACCCTTCACCAGGAAATCTCCGAGGGCTTCAGCCTGCGTTTCGGAGCCGTTTCCTCAATAATCAGCCCATCCTGCATGCGCAGGACCCTGTCGGCAATGTCACCAATTCCGACATTGTGGGTGATGATCAGCATGGTCGTGGAAAGTTCGCGATTTACCCGATCCAGTGCTTCAAGCACGCGAATGCCGGTCTGGCTGTCCAGGGCACCGGTCGGCTCATCGCAGAAGAGGATTTGCGGGCGTTTTGCAATGGCTCTTGCAACGGCCACCCGTTGCTGCTCGCCGCCGGAAAGCTGAGCGGGGAAATGTTCGACCCTGTCTCCCAGGTCCACCAGTCCAAGCGCCTCTTCCGGTTTCATCGGGCTTTTCGCGATTTCTGTGACCAATGACACGTTTTCTTTCGCGGTCAGCCCGGCGACAAGATTGTAGAACTGGAATACAAATCCGACCGAGCGTCGGCGGTACCGCGTCAGCACATCATCACTTGCATGTGTCAGGTCATGTCCGTCGAAACGCAGTGTCCCGGCGGTGGCACGGTCCAGTCCGCCGAGAATGTTCAGCAGGGTAGATTTGCCGCTGCCGGAATGGCCGAGCAGCACAACCAGTTCACCGCGCTTCAGCGAAATATCGACGCCGCGTAGTGCTCGTACGGACACTTCGCCCGTCACAAAGGTACGCTCCAGCCCTCGACCTTCCATCAGAATATCGGTTCGGCTGGCGGTCTGTGGGGCGGAAATTGAAGCTGACATAGAGAAATATGATCCCGATAACCGACCCATACCCGAAAATCATGAGAATATCTGCTACGTAGGGACGCGTATTGAAACGTACCATTTTCAGCTATGGTGTGTTGTGAAATCGATTATACCAAGAATGGAGACTTCCCGTGAAGATCAAGGATATCAGCGTCTGTATGGCCTCGCCGGATGGAGACAAGGTCGCGTTCGATTTCGCCAGAATGCTCGCAGAGGCAAATGATGCACACCTCAGCTGTGCCGCATTTACCGTTCTTCCGCCGATGATCCTTGGATACGGAGACGGATCTGCAGGAGAAGTTTACGCTTCGATCCTCCAACAGACCCGGGACACGATGTCTGGCGCCTGGAACAAATTCGAAAAGAGTTTGGGCCAGGGGTCTCCTGCGGTCGAAATGCGCCATTTCGAGGCTTTCCCGAACCGCGTTGAGGCCTTGTCGGCCATGAATGCCCGCCACGCAGACATCGTGGTCGTCCGCGCGCCGGGCAAATCCGACGAACAGCCGCATGCCGATCTGCTGGAAGGCGTGCTGCTTGGCGGTGGCCGGCCGGTGCTGATCGTTCCTGAGGAGTGGTCCGGCACGACGGTCGGACAGCGGGCCATGATCGCCTGGGATGCAAGCCGGGAAGCGACGCGCGCCATGCACGACAGCCTTCTCCTGATGGAAGATGATGCCAAGGTGTGTGTGGCCACGGTTGATGCCAAGCCCGGAGACACCAGTCACGGAGCAGGACCTGCCTGGGACATCGGCGCTCACCTGTCCCGCCATGTCGGGGACGTTGAAGTCAGGAATGAAGACAGTATCGGCCGCTCGACCGCCGAAGCCCTGATGGATGTCGCGACCTCGTTCGATGCCGATCTGATCGTTATGGGCGGATATCGCCATTCCCGCCTGCAACAGGCATTCCTTCCGGGCGTGACCCGCACGCTGCTGCGCGAGGCGAAAGTGCCTCTGCTGCTGTCGCATTGATGGGGACGCGAATGAAAAAGACCATTCAGGGTGACCGCGCGTTCGATCTGACGATCGATCCGGATGTCGCTTACCGTATCGCCGTGTTGGCCCAGTCCTACCAGGGTGAGGGGATCATGCCGATGGAAGAAGACGACGTAGTCGATAGTGATCGTGGAGACGATCCGATTACAGATCTTGAGGCGATCGCTGACGAGGCGGAGGAGCCGCACGAGGACGTGCTGGATGATGAGCTTGAAGGACTGATCCGCGGACTCAACGTCGATGCCAAGCATGACCTCCTCGCCCTGATCTGGGTCGGCCGGGGAGACTATGAAGCAAGGGACTGGGCCTCCGCCCGACGGGCTGCTCGCGAAGCAGAACCCTTCAACGTGATCGATTATCTCGAGGAGCTGCAGATGGGCAGTGATTATATCGAGAATGCACTCGAGGCGATGGGGTATCCGCCGCCGGATGACTTGTCCTGAGGCGCCAATGGGAGGCTGGTCGAAATGACATCGTCACCGCCTCCCGTTTTTCCTGCGCCGGTGTCTGAAGACATCTGGCGACGGAAATACCGGTTCGGAAATGAAGCCGGTATTGCCGACACCTGGCGCCGGGTGGCTCAGGCCGTTGCCTCCGCTGAACCTGCAGACCAGGCTTTGTGGGCAGAAAAATTCCATGGCCTGCTGGCAGATTTCCGCTTTTTGCCGGGTGGCCGGATCATGGCCAATGCGGGGACAGACCGTAACGCAACCCTGCTGAATTGCTTCGTCATGGGGGCGTTGGAGGACTCCATCGATGGTCTGTTTACGGCCTTGCGGGAGAGCGCCATCACCCTGCAGGCGGGCGGCGGTATCGGGCTCGACTTTTCACCCATAAGGCCGGCGGGGGCTGCGGCTTTACGTACTGGCAATATTGCCAGCGGTCCTGTCTCCTTCATGCGTTTGTGGGATACAATGTGCGAGACCATGACCGCAGACCGCGCACGCCACGGGGCGATGATGGCCGTCATGCGCTGTGACCACCCGGACATTGAAGCCTTCATCGACGCAAAATCGGTTGCCGGTGCGCTTTCGCACTTCAATCTTTCCGTTCTGGTGACGGACGAACTCATCAGGGCTGTGGACGGCGATGCGGAGTGGCCACTTATGTTTGGAGGGCAGGTGGTCCGGACCCTGAGGGCACGTGACCTTTGGGACAGGATGTTGCGCGCAGCGTACGAGAGCGGCGAGCCGGGCGTCCTGTTCATCGATCGCATAAATCGGGAAAGCAATCTCGGTTATGCGGAAACGATCCACGCCTGCAATCCCTGTGGTGAGGTGCCGTTGCCGCCTTACGGGGCGTGTGACTTGGGCTCCATCAATCTGACGCGTTTTGTCAGTCACCCGTTTTCCAGCAAGCCGGCGTTTGACTTTGCGGCTGTTGCGAGCACCGCGCACCTGGCTGTGCGCTTCCTGGACAATGTGCTGGACCTCTCGCACTTTCCATTGCTGGCTCAGGCTGAGCAGGCGCGTTCCGCTCGTCGTATTGGACTGGGCATTACGGGGCTGGCGGACGCCTTGATCATGCTGGGGCTGGACTATGACAGCAATGCCGGGCGGGAATTTTCGGCCCGGTTGTTGGGAACCATGCGCAATGCCGCCTATGAAAGCTCTGTGGAGCTGGCGGAAGAAAAGGGCAGCTTTCCTCTTTTCGATGCGGATGCATTCCTGGACCGTCCGTTTACGCATCGATTGCCGGAAGAGATAAGAGCTTCGATCCGACGGAAAGGGATCCGGAACAGCCATTTGCTGGCCATCGCACCGACTGGCTCGATCAGCCTCCTGGCGGGGAATGTTTCTGCGGGCATCGAGCCGGTTTATGCCGCGTCGGTCAATCGGCGCGTGAAACGCCTGGGTGGCGCAGATGATATGATGGAACTCGAAGATTTTGCCGTCCGGGTCTGGCGGGAAGGCAAGCGAGGCAAACTTCCGCCCTCTTTCGTCACCGCTGCGGAACTCTCCGCTGAGGCGCACCTGGCCATGCAGGCAACGGCGCAGGACTTTGTGGACAACGCGATTTCCAAGACGATCAATGCCGATTCCAGCCTGCCATATGAGGCTTTCAGCCAAGTCTATCGTCAGGCGTACGATCTCGGCCTGAAAGGGTGCACGGTTTACCGTCAGGGCAGTCGCGGGGAAGACGTGCTCACCCCTGTCGAGGCGGGACCCGTTTGCCCTTCTGATACGTGTTGAATGCGAGGAGAGCTGACACCGCTTTAATGTTGCAATGCTAGGCGTTCGCTTCCGGCGGCATTAGAGTGCCGGAACAGACTGAGAGGATTTCAAATGTTTCAGCGACATACCGGATTTCTCGTTGCCGGGCTTATGACCAGCCTCACACTTCTGGCGGCGTGTAATACGACCACGGCACCGGAAGCCGAAGAGTCCGCCGCAACGGCGCCCCAAGTAGAGGAAAACAGCGAATCATTCGCCTATGACAGCAAGGTCAAAGTCGGCAGGCTGATCGCGGAAACGCGGTGTTCCTCCTGCCACGCCATAGGGCCGACCGGTAACAGTCCCCACCAGGATGCCAAGCCCTTCCGGCAATTGTCTGAAAACTACCCGGTACGCAACCTCGAAGAAGCGCTCGCGGAAGGCATTGTCGTCGGTCACCCCGATATGCCGATGTTTGTGCTGAGCCCTTACGAAATCGATGCGTTGCTGACTTATCTCGAAAGCATTCAGGAACCGCATCCAGCCTGAGGGCTGCATCAGTCACTACGGGTCGGGTCATTCGTGGTTTCGGTCGACAGGTCCGGATCGATCGTGACGCCGGTGACCTGACGTTCCAGCATCCGGACGATCGGGGGCGGCCAGCTCCCCTGATGCAATGTGTGCAGGATGATGAGACTCTCCCGGTCGGCATGCGTGCGCCGCTCATTGTGGAGCACATAGTCCATCCAGCGTCCGAACCTGTATTTCTCGATCCATAGATCAGGATCGCTGAGGTCCCGCACGAGGGCCCAGTTGCGTGCGCCATCGCGCAGCCTGACGCGGCGGCTCTCATTCATCGCGGCCAGGAAGCGCGGAACGTCTTCCTCCCGGATGCGATAATGAACGGCGATGTGGACGGGGCCAGCGCGCGGTTCCACCGGCACTTTCACGTCCGGTACTTTCCAGCGCCCGACCAGTTCAAGGTTCAAATCCTGCACTTCGGGCAATCGCAGGAAGAAACCCATGCCAAGGCCAATGGCCTGCACGCCGGCCATGATCAGGATCGCGTCCGAAATACCCTGATGCTCTGAGAGCCAGCCGCTCATCCAGCTTCCGGCTGCCATCATGCCGAACACACACATCTGGTAGAGCGACAAGGCCCGGCCGACTACCCAGCGCGGCGCGGACATCTGCACCGTTACATTCATGGTCGCCATGGCAAGCAGCCAGCCCCAGCCGAATACGATGAGGCCGCACACAGTGACGAGCAGCCAGGGGCTGAGGGCGATCACGACCGCGCCGGCAATCATTGCGACAACGGTCAGGCGAAGCGTGGATTCATTTGTCAGGCGCGCGCGTACCGGCCGGTTCGAGAGGGCCCCGATCACGGCGCCAATGCCGAAAGAGCCAGACAGGATCCCGAACGTGATCGCGCTGCCACCGACCAGGTGGCTCGCCACCAGCGGCATGAGCGACGGGACGCTGGCAGCGGCGAAGCCGAACAGGGCCGATCTGAACATGACGCGCCGGATCGGCGGCGACAGCAGAACATAGCGGACGCCGGCCATCATGGCTGTGCCGAGGTCTTCGCGCAGCGTTGGGCGCGTCGGCTTTTCCGGACGCCAGCTGAACAGGACCCAGATGATCCCCAGATAGCTGAAGGCATTGACCGTGAATGCGGCGGCGGATCCGAACGCAGCAACGATGGCGCCGCCAAGGGCCGGACCGGCCGTTCGCGCCATGTTGAAGCCCATGGAATTCATCGCCACCGCGCCGGCAATCGTGCCTCGCGGGACGATGTCGCCCACCGTGGCCTGCCATGAGGGGGCGTTCATGGCTGTGCCGCAGCCGATCAGGAAGGTGAAGCCCAACAGCGCCCAGGGCGTGAGGTGCCCGAACCAGGCAAACACGCACAGGGCAACAGAGAGGATGAACATCCAGCTCTGGCAGACCAGCATGACAAGCCGACGGGGATAATTGTCCGCGACGGCGCCGGACAGCAGTGCCAGGATCATGATGGGCAGGGTGACCGATGCCTGGACGAGGGCAATCTGCGTTTTGGTTCCGCCCAGTTCGACCATCAGCCAGGCGGCGCCGACGCTCTGGATCAGGCTGCCAAACTGGGATGCCACATTGGCCACCCAGATCCGCCGGTAAAGCGGAATGGAAAAGGGCGGCGGGGCAGGATTGTCTGGCATAGGGTCCGGGCCTGAGTCTTGGGTTCCAATCGTGGGAGTGATTGCGGCCCGGTTCAAGGCTTGGTTTGCGGTCGGCCTGTTGGTCAGCTGGCTTCCATCGCGGCGTAATAGGCCTGCCAGCATTTCCGTCCGGCCTTGTTATACGCCACCATAGTTTCCACCATGCGAAGGAAGGCGTCCTGATCGCCGAGCTCAGGCGGCAGCAGGGGATCGAAGTTGATGGTCCGGATAACGGCCTGTCCGATCAGCAGCGAGTCACGGGCCGCCTGATCGCCCGGCAGGCTGGGAAGTTGCTTCAGGCTGGCGTTCATGGCGTCGATCGCCTCAGCATAGGTGCGGGCAAGCTCTGCCGTGGACCAGAGGCTTTCCCATTTCGCGCCGTCAGACAGCGCTCGTTCGTTCACCCGCAACAATGAGATCGCTTCGTCCGCCCCAATGCCGATGAGGTCTGCGCGATGGTCTTCCAGGTCGCGGGCCAGATTGGCGGGGCGTACCCAGAAGCCGGTCTCCGTTTCCTTGTAGCCAGACAAGGCAAGCGCCCGCTCGCGCGCCCGGACCTGCTTGCGATCCGTCCGGCCAAGATGTCCGGTCAGGGCAACCAGCCAGTCACCATTCCAGGGGACGATACGGCTGGATACATCTTTCCATCCCTGTACCCGCCGGGTCAGCGCTTTCGACTTCGGGCCGGGCTGGTAGACGCCGCGGTCTGGACTTTCCAGCAGGCCTTCTTTCTGGAGGCGGGTCACGGCAACGCGGAGCGTGGCCGGTTCAATATCGAACAGCGCGGCGGCATCTATCAGGCGCCCGATGGACTGCGGCTCTGTGAAGGCGCTGCTCATCAGCGACAGGACGAGCGCGCGCGGCGAAACATCCTTCGGATCGAGGGGTTGAAAATAATACATCAATTGACCTGATATGATATTTAGAGTAATAAACCGTAAAAGAGCTCTTAGGGAGAGAGACGCCGTGACAAACCAGCTCAAACTATCGGATGTCCTGACGAAAGACGAGTTGCGCGAATTGCGCCAGAAGTCGGACCTCAGGGCATTGGCAACTCTGAGCTGGAACTGGGCCCTGATCGCTGCAGCATTTGCCGTGGCGATCATCTGGCCGAACCCGCTGACCATTCTGGCAGGCATCATCATTCTTGGCGGGCGCCAGCTGGGCCTCGGCATTATCAATCATGACTGCGCCCACCACGCTTTCTTCAAAAGCCCGAAAGTCGACGAGTTTGTCGGCCACTATCTGGTCGGCGCGCCGATGAATATCTCTTTGCCGGCCTATCGCGCCTATCACCTGAAGCACCATAAATTTGCCGGCACGCCGGAGGATCCGGACATTGTGTTCGTGAAAAATTACCCGGTTTCCAAAGAAAGCCTGCGCCGGAAATTCGTGCGGGATTTTACCGGCCGCACCGGCTTCCGCGACACTCTGCGGAAGATCCGGAATTTCCGCCTTTCCCGAAACTGGCCGTGGATGACGTTCCACATTCTTCTGTTGGGGACGTTAACGCTGGCAGGGGCGCCGTGGGCGTATTTGATGTGGTGGGCAGCGGAACTGTTTGTCTACCCGGCCATTGTGCGCCTGCGTCAGATCGGCGAGCACGGAACCGCCAAGGACCGGACCCAGCTGGACCCGCGTCTCAACACCGGCACCACCACCGCGCCTTTCTGGCAGCGCGTGCTGATCGCTCCGAACGATGTGAACTACCATCTGGAGCATCACATGTTCGCGTCGATCCCGCCTTACCGGCTGAAACGGCTGCACCAGTTGCTGGCGTCACGCGGTTACTATGAAGGCTTCGAGTGCATTTCGAAAGATTACTTCGACGTGCTCCGCCGGGCGGTGCGCCGCGATGACAAGCCGGCGATGGTGCCTGCTGAATAGGGCGGTCTATTCGGCGTCGCTATCCGGATTGCGGACCTGGATCAGGCCGTTTGACACCATGCTCATGACGATCTCGCCGTCCTGATTGTAGACCGTCTGCTCAGTCTTCATCAGGCCCATCTCGGGGCGGCTCTTCATCCGGCGCTTGCCGATCAGCTTGGATTCCACGCGCAGCGTGTCTCCCGGGTAGACCGGTTTGCGCCAGCGTAGTTCATCGACGCCGGGGGACCCGAGAGACGCTGTCGGCTCCTGTCCGCTCCAGCCCTCCACCATCATACGCATCGCCATGGCGGCTGTGTGCCAGCCGGATGCAGAGAGGCGACCGAAATGTGTCTTCGCCGCTGCCTCGTCGTCCAGATGAAATGGCTGCGGGTCGTATTTGCCGGCAAACTCGATCACTTCCTCGCGGGTGACTTCATAAGTCCGGTTCGATTTCGTGACAGTGCCGATCACCAGGTCTTCATAGTAGCGCATGGATCAGGTTCCTTGATGCCAAAAAGAAAGCCGCGCCTGAATGGCGCGGCTTGCGTTACGTCAGGCAAGATGGCCGGGCAGTCGCTTCAGCGGCCGCCCATATGCGGCAGTTCCGTGGTGACCTGAACGGCAGAAGCTGTGGTCAGCGGGTTTTTTGCCGGGGCCTTGTGGAATGCCGTCCACAGCATCAGGCTCGACGTGCACAGCAGGTACACGCCCAGCGCCTTCTTCAGCTTGGCCGAGTCGAGGCTGTGGGCCAGCGCCGCCCCGATGGGCGCCGTGATCATGCTCATCGAGATGATGGCGAGCATGGCGATGACGTTCACATAACCGACCGAGCCGAAGGGCAGGCCGGTTTCTCCCAGGCCGCTGATTACCGAACCGATCGTGCCCGGGACGGCGATGATCGTCCCGAAGCCAGCGGCCGTGGCGATCGCACGGTGTACCGGCTGGCCGGACAGCGTCATGATCAGAATGGCCGGCGTCCCGCCACCGATCCCAAGCAGAGTGCAGAAGCCGCCGAGGAAACTGCCAAGTCCGCCACGAGCGACACCTTTCGGCATTTCATCCGAAACGGTGCGCTTGGACAGGATCGGGAACAGGAAGTGCCAGGCCATGATGAAGACGCCGACACCGAAGATGATCTTCAGGGATTTGCCGTCGAGGAACCGGGCCACGCTGAGGCCGAGTATGACGCCCAGGACAACCCAGGGCGCCCATTGTTTGAGGATATTGAAATCCACCGCCCCTCGCTTTGCGTGCGCCTGCACAGACCGGAGGGACGTGAAGATGATCGTGGCAAGCGACGTGCCGATCGCCACGTGCATGATCTTGTCGTCGGACATCGGGTGATCCGCTGTCGACAGGAGTGTGAAGACGGCCGCGAGCGCCGGAACGACGACAAAGCCGCCGCCAATTCCGAACAGGCCCGCCAGGAGGCCGGCAAAGGCGCCAGCGACCAGCATGGACAGAATGAGTGGAAGTGCATCAGCTAACATGGGTTTTACTCGGTGATGATTGAGACGTCATTTTGCTGTCCGGCACGATCAGAAGCGGACCGTGAGGGTTGCCTGGAAAGTGCGCGGGTTCAGGGGACGGAAATAGGCGGAACCGGCAAAGACAAAGGCCGTGGGCACTTCTTCATCCAGCAGGTTGTCGATGTTGAACCGCAAGCTGACATTCTCGGGCACACCGAAATCGTTCGGGCCGCCGAGGTCGAGATAACCGCTCAGCACAGCGTAGCTGTCCATCTCATAGCTCTCGGTATAGTCGGCGTAGCGTTTGCCGGTGTATTTTCCGGAGATGTTGGCAACCATCCATTCGGTCGGTTCGTACGTGACACCGCCGGTGAACAGCCATTCCGGGCTATCGGCCAGGATGAAGCCAGCTTCGTCTTCAGCGTGA
This sequence comes from Hyphomonas sp., assembly GCA_002700305.1. Classification (GTDB taxonomy): domain Bacteria; phylum Pseudomonadota; class Alphaproteobacteria; order Caulobacterales; family Hyphomonadaceae; genus Hyphomonas. Next base: position 102,054 of record PACZ01000052.1, read on the forward strand.
TTATATGTCAGGTTGCCGTCCAGATAGACCTTGTCGTCGAAGAAGGCCGGTTGGTAGACGCCCGAAAGTTCGAAGCCGTAAGCTTCGGTCTTGCCAGCGTTGATGTAGAAGGCCTCCGGCTGTTGGGTGGCCGGGTTGATGACACTACCTGCCACAAGACGGTTGTCGAAGCTGGTGAAGAACAGCGCGGCAGACCCATAGAATTGCGCGCGGTTGGTGCGGTAGCCGATTTCAAAGTTCTGGGACTCCTCACCCTTCGGTGCCGGCAGCGGCTCGGTCGATGCATCCGTGGATGCGATGGAGAAGATGTCGTCCGCGCCGCGCGGGAGGGCATAGTTCTGCGAGTAGGAAGCGAACAGCTGGTCGCTGTCGTTCATGTCGTAGACGGCGCCAACCATCGGCAGAAAGTTGTCGCTGTAATCCTCGCCAACCGTCTGTGGGCCGAACAACTCGTAATCATTATAGTCGCGATAGCCGCTCAGCTGGTAATCGACGTTAAGGCTCTTCACCCCGACTTCGAGGTTCAGCTTGTCTTCCATCAGGCTGATCGTGTCCTTCAGGTAGAGCTGGGTCGTCTTACGGGTCGAGGTGTAATTGCGGCGATAGTAGGCGACTTCGTCCCAGATCACGTCGCCGTCGGCCGAGCCGTTGGTCTTGTTGAGACGCTGCTGGGTGCGGTTGTAGTCTTCATCTTCATACCAGGCGCCGAACTCAACCTTGTGGTTGGCGACTTCCCATTCGAGACCGGCAACGGCGCCCTTGCGCGTGCCGCCAACGCCGGAGAGGCCATACTGCACGCCGCGCGGGTGGACGACGTCGAGGCCTGCAGCAACCTGGCGGGTATAGATGCCGAGGGAGTTGGAGTAGCTGTCCGGCGAGACCCCGAAGCCGTCCTTGTCTTCCTGATAGGCTGTCGCCTTGAACAGCAGGTTCGGGGTGATGTCGGTCTGGAAGTTCAGCGAGTAGAGGCTGTCGTCGCGGACGTTGATCCGGTCCTCATAATAGCTGGTGCAGGTCGAACCGGTGAAGATCGGCGAGAAGTCATTCTCGTCGATGACATTGTCGCCATTATAGTCATACACATTGGAAATCGGTTCGATACAGCCGGTTTCCGGAATGGAGTCCTGGTAAGCGTAGTAATAGTCGGCGTCGAACACGGACTCCGGGGCAGAGGGTGAGTCATAGTCGTTGAAGTCGTTGTGGACGTAGCCGAACTTGATGAACGTATCTTCGTCGAACTCGTACTTGATCTTGCCCTCGATGTGCTCGCGGTCGATCGTGCCAGGGCCGCGCCACAGGTCGCTGTCCGTCTTGGAGCGGCTGACATAGGCCGACAGGCCGTTCCAGTTGCCCGTCTCCAGCTTGATGAAGCTACGCTCCAGATTGTCGTCACCCATCGTGTAGGAAATCATGCCGCCGGGCGTGTCGGACGTGTCGACCGTATTATAAGAGACGATCGGCCCCAGAGAGGCATAGCTCGGCAGCGAGACGTCGCCGGCGCCGGGGGACGCGACAACGGAGCCGAGGTTTTCATTGTCCACATAGCGGAAGATCGGGCTGCCACCGAACGCATCGGAGCGGCCCATCGGCACGCCGTCCAGCACGAAGCCGATCTGCTGCAGGTTAAAGGCACGCACGGTGACCGAGTTGCCGAATTCGTAGAGGCCAAGCGCGCCGTCTGTCTGCACGTTGAAGCCCGGCAGGGACTCCAGCATCTTCAGGCCGGAGATACCGCCTGGTGCGGAAAGAAGTTCGTCCCGGGTGACAGCGACGGTGTTGGTTGCTTCGCCCTGGCCGATCGCAGTGTCTGCCGTCGAGACCCGGCGGCCCTGAACGACAACCGCTTTCATCGTGGCCTGTTCATCTGTCTCCGCTGTTTCCTGTGCGTTTGCGACGGTCGTCATCGACGCGGCGATCAGTGAGGCAAGGCAAATTCCAAATTTAAGACGATTGGTCAGAGGGCGCATCGCAGTATTCTCCCGGCGACTTGTTTAATGTGCGCGCAAGATGTCGGCGGGGCGGGGAAGCGGGAACTGCGCACCTCAAAGTGCGCATGTTAAAATCGGTAACTTGCCTGCATTCGGGCGCAAATGCCCGGACCTGAGTGTTTCTTGTGCAGTGCGGGATGGCTCAGGCCGGCACAGCGCCGAGTCGGGTTTGTCTGGCGCGCAATCTCAGGTGGGTGGCCGGCAATTTTTGGTTACCGGGCCGCGATCAGTGCGCGAGTTTTCAATCAGCTTGCGTCTGTTGTTGCTGCCGGTGCCTGGACCAGTCCGTGAGTTGCACAAGAATATCGCCGGGTTCATCGCAGAGTAGCGCGGATCGGCAGGCCGCTTGCCAGACAGGTCCGAAGGAGATCGATCACGGCGTGTCCGTATCGATGGAGCGGGTGAAGGGAATCGAACCCTCGTCGTCAGCTTGGGAAGCTAATAGGGGTCAAATTCACAAGTTGTTCATCTTGGGTGAAAGAGTATAATAATATAATAAAAACAGAGCCATAAGCGCATTTTTGTCCTTCCCATTGTTGGGACAAGTTTCCTATTGATGCCCATGAATTCCGTCCGTTTTCTAGCTATTTTCTAGCTGGAATTTCGATCCATCCTTTTGTAAAATATAAGGATACTGAAAAAGTTTATCTTTCAAATGGCATGCAAATCATAATTTTGCATAGATTATTGGAAGAACCTATGAGGATTTGGGTAGGTGGCGAAGAGAGTTGGGGAACACCGCATCACGAAACGGCTGGTGGACTCTGCCATCGCTGAGCACGGGAATCGCACGCGGATCTGGGACAGCGAGCAGAAGGGGTTTTGCCTCGTTGTCTATCCAACTGGGCGCAAGGTTTATGTCGTCGGCTATGGTTTCGGCGGCCGCTATCGCTGGTACACGATTGGGAAGCATGGCGATCCATGGACGCCAGAAACCGCCCGAGACAAGGCGAAGGAAATCCTTGGTGAAGTGGCCAAGGGAAATGACCCATCAGCGCAGAAAACCCTGGAGCGCGTTGAGCAGAAGATTGGCGCGCTGACCATCTCGAAGCTCATCGATCTCTATCTTGACCAAGGCCCGATCGACAAACCGGACAAGCGGGAGTCGAGTTGGGCAAATGACAAGAACTACCTCAACAACCATGCCCGACGGCTTCTGGGACGGATCACAGTCGGTGATCTGAAGCCGCACCATATCTCCCGGTTCCAGAATGATGTTCTGACGGGCGTATCAGCAGAAATGGCAAGGGGGTCCGGCAGCAGGGTTCGTGGCGGGCGGGGGGCTGCATCGCACGCGGTGCGTTCCTTGTCGGCAATGCTCGGCTGGGCCGTGAAGCGCGAACTGGTCGAGTCCAATCCATGTCTGAAGATCAACAAGATACAGGATGGTGCTCGGGACCGTTATATGACGACGAAAGAAGCCGAACGCATGTTCAAGGCGATCGATGCCTTGTTGGAGGAAGGCGAGATCACTCAGGACCAGGTTGATTGCTTGGAGCTGATTTTTCTGACCGCTGCACGCGCTTCTGAGATCAAAGCGCTTCAATGGAAAGAGGTCGACCTGGAGCGACGTATCCTCAAGCTTCCGCCACTTCGCCACAAGACTGGCGGTGTAAAGAAGTACAAGTCTTTGCCCCTGTCGGCGCGATGCGTGGAGATCCTGACGCGTCTAAGTGAAGAAGCAGACGAGGAGGCGGAGTATGTTTTCCCGTCTTCAAGAAGCGGCTCTGATCACATCAAGCGCATCAGCCATACCTGGGAGAAGATCGCTGCGCGCGCGAAGATCAAGGACTTCAGAATACATGATTTCCGTCACGCCTATGCGTCCTTCGCAATCAATGCCGGCGAGTCGCTGAAGATGATTGGAGCGAATCTTGGGCACCAGCGCGCCTCTACCACGGAGCGTTATGCTCACCTGCTCGTCGATTCTCAGCGTCCCGTGGCAGATGGAGTCGAGGCTGCCTATGCGTTCGCGCGCAAGCGAGCTTAAGGGGCAACTGGAGGGAAGGCTTCTGCATAGACCGCCTCGGCCCAGACAGCTTCCTCAGGCGTCAGAGCAGCAAACTCATTCTCTCGCGCGCGCTGGGACAAGGTGCCGTTGTTCTGCTTGAGAAATCGAAACAACAGATCGAGGCGGGCATCAGGAAGAGCCAGCCTTTGTTCTATGCGTGTCTTGAACTGGTCGTAGCGTTCAAGGAACAGGAGCTCTTCCGGCAGGTCCCTTTCGATCGTCTGGGCGACGCATTCGAACAGGAACTGGACGTGTGGTGTGGCGTCAAAGTAGCGGTAGAAATCAGCCGTCTCATTCAGGACTTCGACATTATGGGTCTCTGTTTCCCGCCACCGAATGAAGGGCAGGATACGTTCTGAATGAGAGCGGAGTGTGTCCCGGTACTCGATGATGCGTGACAGAAACGCACTCGATACAGGAAAGACGAGGCCGGGCGGATTGAATCCTGAGGCGGCGAGTTGATGGTGGATCAGGTATCGATGGATGCGCCCGTTACCGTCTTCGAACGGATGTATATAGACAAAGCCGAATGCAATCAGCGCGGCAGCAACTACCGGATTGAGGCGGGACGCATCTGTATTTGCAAAATTGAGCAACCCCGCCATGAGCGCCTGCAGGTCTTCAGCCCGAGCGCTGATATGTTCGGGCAGGGGAGAGCCACTGTGGCGATCACGTTCTCCGACAAATCCTCCCTCGATGCGGTAGCCCATCCGCATGAAGCGGGCGTCTGGAATGACGATCCTCTGCAGGCGGCAGAGTTCTTCGTGGCTTAGGCGATTGCGCCCCGCCTGGGCGATGGCCTGTCCCCAGCTATGCAGCCGGTCTTGTGGTGGGTTTTCGCCCTCAATGGCAAAGGACGATCGGGAGTCGGCGAGCAGCAGGAAGGCCGCCGCCCGGGCAACAAGGTCATTGCCGATTGGCCGGATAATTGCTGCCGCCTCGCCTGCAAGGTCGCGTTCGAGAAATGCCTTGATTGGCGGTGTGAGTGTGACCAGCGGACAATAGTCCGCTGACCCCGGCAAATTGTTCCGGACCTTATGGCGTTGCGAATTGGTCCCGCGGCACGCAATCTGAATGTCCGGGTTCAGCGCATTTGTGTAACCTACGGCGCCAGCATCAGGCAGGTCGAGCGTGGTGCCGGTCAGCCATTCAAAGAAGAACCAGGCGCGCCTTGCATACTGGCCGTTCGGACTGGCGCGAACCATGTCTTCGACCGGGGCTGCCCCGGTTTTCTGGAAGAGGGCTTTCAGGATCAGCAGGTCCACCGGCTCATAGCGGAGCGCGAAGGTCAGATGTCCTGCAAAACCTGGATCCGGCAGATGGCGCGGAGAATAGAGCTGCCAGCCATCTGCAGTCATCTCTGCAAAGCTTGGCTTTGCTCCACTCAGCATTCGCGGGAGCGGGATATCGAGGTCGAAGGCGTGGATCAGGGCCGCATAGCCGCATAGCCGCACACCTTCGGGAACGTGCCGGTCGCGAAAAACCCTCAAATCGGGCGAAAAATCATAGTTTTCGTCGGGCACGATGAAAAACCCTCAAAACACAAATCTGATCTAATTGTATTCTTCCCGAAAAACACTCACAAAATACGAATAATGATCAAAATATCGAAAAGCTGCGAAAAGTGATCAAAAATTTAGTGTAAGCGAGGTCGCCGATGAGGTCTTCGAGGCCAAACCGATCCCCGACCATTAATAAGCCTGTAACCTGCTTTACCGGCGCAAAAAGCAGGTTAAAGGCTGTTTTATTCCTCGGAGGTCGACTGAAACTGACGGTCGGACAGGTAGGCGTCTACATCCCGGACTTTGTAATAAACTGACCGCGAGCCGAGCTTGATGTAAGGCGGACCGTCGCCCTTGCACCGCATTTTCGCGAGGGTTGAGACCGAAAGCTTCATTCTGTGGCTGGCTTCCTTCGGGTCCACGAGATCGTCGTCTCCATGGCTTGACCAGTGAGGTATATCTTCAGAGGTCTTGTATTCGCTCGCGACCTGGTTCCGGCGTGCAAGCGCGCTTTCGACAAGGTCGATCAGGACATATTCGGAAGGTTTGCCGAGACGCCGTGCCAGCGAACCTACACGTTCGCGCAGCGTGTCCGGAAAGACGTCGAGCGGGTTGCCGGTCCCGATTGAGATATTCTCGTGGCGCATGCTTAAGTTCCTTCACTTATGGCGAATTGTTCAGCCGGTGGAACGGGAGAAGTCGGGGAGGCTGCGGCGCGCCTTCCGGAATCCGCTATCGCTCGCGAGAAACGCTTCGAGCATGTGAGGGACGAGCACGGGTACGGAAGCGTCTTCGCCATGAAGCTGGCTGTGAACCCGTGCATAGTCTTCAAGCTCAGCGGCGAGGGATGGTTCGATCAGAACCGTCAGTTTCTGCGGTGTCTTGTCCGGCAGTGGCCCGATCTTCAGGCTGGTCTTGCTCATTGTGGGTGTCCTCCTTCATAGGGTTTCAGAACGATGTCCTTGTTGACGAGCACGCCGAGCCGCCAGCCCGGACGGATCGTGATCGAGGGCTGGACATCGAGGTTGCGGCGCACGATTTCCTGGCCGGCTTCATTGGCGCCGGTCTGGGCCGAGCGGCGAAGGGCACGGGCGATATCGCCCTCATCGTCGGTGCCAAGTTCGGCGCCGACGCCGAGCAGGGTCGAGAGGGCGACGCCCTGCAGCAGCTTCCAGGAGTGATAATCGACTTTGTCTTCGAGGCCGGCATAGCCGCGGGCGTCGACACCGGCGAGATTGTCGATGCGGATGGAGGACCCGTCCGGCATGACGATCCGGCTCCAGACGAGAAGCGCCCGCGATTGGCCGAATGCGATGACACTGTCATAGCGTCCGATCAGGCGGGCGCCCTGCGGCACGAGAACGGTCTCACCGGTCACCGTGTCATAGACCGGGCTCGTCACCTGCGCGATGACCTGGCCCGGAAGATCGGAGTTCACACCCGTCAGCAGAGTTGCCGGAATGATCGTTCCCGCCATCAGCTGGTAGGGCGAAACGGGCGTCTCGAGCCGGTGCGGATTGTAGATTGAGGGATCCGGTTCCTCGCCCAGGAAACCCAGTTTCCTTACCTGCCGGTTCGGATCCTCACTGAGCGACGATCCGAATGCTCCCTCGCGAGACGGCGCAAAGGTCGACAGGTCCGGAAAACTCAACGAAGCTTGTGCGGGGGACGTAACACTCTCGATGACGTTCTTCGATCCGGCACCCGAGCCGACCTGGAAGAACACCCCGCTCCCGCGCGCCGCGTCCGTCAGCGCCGCTTCGCGCGCCCTGAGTTCGGCTTCCAGCGCCGCCATCTGTTCGCGCATCGGGTCCACCTCCGGCAGTCCCATACGCCCCTCACGCTGCGCCTTCAGGATCGGCGTGCCAAGGTCTCCCGGAAGCGGAGGCCCAAGAATGTCTTCTGGCTGCTCCAACTCCCCGTAAGACTTCGGCAGCGCAGCCAATCCGTCCGCCTCCGGATTATGCCCGGTATTGTAAAGCTCACGCGCGGGACCACTCGTGTCGTCCTTCGGGCCCTGCAGGGCGAAGGCGAGCGAGCCGAGCACGATTGCGCTGCCGGTGCCGACAAGCACCATCAGCGCCCGCTTGGAGAACCGCCTGACGGGCCGGGGTTTCCTACGGATTTCCAAAGGCTGGGGCGCAGGGGAAGCCGCTTCCGTCATGGCTTCGGGCTTCCAAGGTCGTTGCGCGCGATCTTCACGACATCCTGGCGCTTTTCGCCAAGCCGCAGTTCGGCGCGGGCGAACAGGCGGTCGACGACATAATAGTCGCCCGACATGCGGTAGTTGACGAGCTGGGACTTGCCATCCCGGCCGATCACGAAGAGGGCCGGTGCCTCGCCCTGGTCGAGCCGGGCCGGGAACTGGATGTAGACTTTGCGCCCGTCATCGAAGACGCGATCCGGCCGCCAGTGCGGCGTATCACCGTCGATGTCGTACCGGAACTTCAGGCGGTCGAGCTGCAGTCCAGCAGGCGATGACGATGCCGTCGCCCGCGCCGTGCCCGAACTTGCGACCCGTGTCACCAGTTGCTGGTCGGCATAGCGCCAGGAGACGGCCGCCATATAGGTTTCTTCGAACGCGCGCAGTTCCAGGTGGTAGGCGCGCAGGCTCGTCGTAATGATGAGGTTCGTCTTGAGGCCGGCCTGGGTCGGCTTGATCAGGATATGGGCCTGCGCCTCCGCGCCGGTGCCGGAGACCGTGTCCCCCAGAACCCAGCGGACCGTGTCGCCAGCAGAGACGGAGACCAGCTCCTCGCCGGGCTGGAGGACGATGTCGGTCACCTGTTCCGGCGCGCAATAGACCTGGTAGAGCGCGCCCACCGTATAGAGATAGATCTGGATCGCATTCATGTAATTATCGAGCGAGGGCTCGATCGCGGCCTTGCCGTTCGCCGTCTCGATCGCCTGGTAGGGTTTGAGGGACGGCGCCTCCGTCTTGGTCGGCATGGGCTTCAGCTGGACGGGCACCGCGCCAGACACAATGGTTGGCGTATAGGTGCGGTAGACGACCGGTTCCGGCGCTGGTTCGTTGTCCGCGACCTCCGTCTCCTCCACGTCCGGGGCGAGATAGAGATCTTCGACATAGTCCGGTTCATCCAGCGTGATGTCGGGGCCGCGTGACGCGGGCAATGTCTCGCAGCCGGCAAGCGCCGAGGAAGCAAGCAGGATCAGGGCAAGGCGTTTCATGGGGTTAAGCTCCTATTGATGGTCTTTTGACCAGTTGAGGCCGTGGACGTAGAGGCCGAGGGGATTGGCCCGGAGGGCCTCTTCGGTGCGGGGCGGATCGATGACGATCGAGAAGACGCCCGTATGGGTCGACTGGCCGGTCTCGGTGCCATTGCGGAAGGCGGTTTCGCGCCAGCGCACGGTGAAACTGTCATCGGACGCACGCACGACGCTCGTGACATCGACCGAAACCGAGCGCCTGCCGACTTCCGCAAACGGATCATTGTCGCGGGCATAATCGTTGAGTGTCGCGGCGGCCCGGTCGGTTGCATAGGCATAGGCTTTCAGCCAGTTCTGGCGGACCACGACCGGATCGATGGAGATGGACCGGGTATTCTTCACGAACTCGGCCAAGTGATAGGCGATCTGCGCATCGGTTGGCTCATAGCGTCCGTCGGCGGGCCCGACGGCGCGCACGGCGCCTTCGCCGGTCAGCTCGACCACGTAAGGTGTCACGATCGATTGGGTGGAGCGCCAGACCAGGCCGCCTGCAAGCACGAAGGAGAGGACAAGGCTTCCTAGTGCCGCGAGCCGCCAGTTGGCCGCCTGGACGCGGGCTGAGCCAATCCGGTCGTCCCAGGCCTGCGCCGCGCGCTGGTACGGTGTCACCGGTTCGGGCGTTTCGCCGTAGCGGGTGGAGTTGCGCTTCCAGAGCATCACTTAGTCCTCGTCTTTTCTGAGTTCGATCGATGTCCCGCCACCCGGCCGGTCGCCGTCGCGCACGGCTGCGGCTGCCATCATGCCGGCATCTCGGGTCGACTGGTCGCGCCTTATGCGCCGGGCCCAGTCGGGGGATGCATTGGGGCCGCCTGTCGGCGCTGCATTGGGCGCGCCGGTGCCGCCGGTCGCCGCAAAGGCGGCCCGCGCGCCTGCCTGATGGCGCTCGCCGGGCGATCCGAAGGCACGCCGGGCAAAGTTGCGAGCCCCGGAAGCCGTTGCCCGGACGCCGGCGCCTGCGACACCGCTCATGCCGGCCATGGCGGCACCGGCACCGGTCTTGCCGGAAGCAGCCGCATTCATCTGGTAGGCGGTCCGGGCCCCGCCCGTCATGGAGGCCGCCGCGCCGACGGCGCTGCCCGCGCCACCGCCTGCCGTCCTGATCCCGGACGCTGCCATGGTGCCGCCCGCGACGGTTCCGGCGGCAACGCCGGCTGCGGTGCCGATGGCGGCGCCAGCGCCCAGCTGCGGGGCACCGGAAACAAGCCCCGTTGCGATGCCGGGGCCGAACAGGCCGAGCGCCAGGAAGGCGAGCGAACCGAGGATGACGGATGCGGCCTGTTCGAGCGTCACCTCGTCCGGCTGGAAGGTGGAGGTGATGGACGAAAAAATGGTCGAACCGATGCCGACGATGATCGCCAGCACCATGAGCTTGATGCCGGAGGCGATGACATTGCCGAGAACTTTCTCGGCGAGGAACGATGTCTTGTTCCAGAGCGCGAACGGGATCAGCACGAAGCCGGCGAGCGTCGTCAGCTTGAACTCGATGATCGTGACGAAGAGCTGGATCGCAAGAAAGAAGAAGGCAAGCAGCGTAATGATCCAGGCAAGGAACAGGACGGCGATGATCACGAAGTTCTCGAAGAAGGCGAGCGGGCCGGTGAGTTTCTCGATTTCATCGAGCAGGGGCAGGGCGGCGTCGAACCCGGTCGCCGCGACGAAGCCCGGCTTCATGATGTCGTCGGCCGTGATCGTGCCCCCGGTCGCGTTCAGCCCCAGTTGCGCAAAACTCGTAAACACCACGTCCGAGAGAAGCGCGAAATTGCCGAGGATGAGCGCGAAGGCGCCGACATAGAGGACTTTCTTGAGGAACCGGCCGATAATGTCCGTGTCCGGACCCATGGCCCAGAAGAGGCCTGCGAGCGTGATGTCGATCGCGATCAGAGCGCTTGTCAGGAAAGCGACATCCGGCTGTAGCAGGCCGAACCCGCTATCGATGTAAGAAGAGAAGGTTGCGACGAACTGGTCGATGACACCAAGGTCTTCCATCGCCTCAATCCCTCGTATAGGCGAAGCCGTCGCCGACGAAGCGCTTGTGACGGATGCGGGCCTGTTCCTCGATGGCAGCCCGGCGGGATTCTTCGAGCGCCACCATCCGGTACTGCGCGGCCATCAGCTGCTGCATCTGCATCTGCTGTTCGACGGAGAGGGCGACCAGCTGGTTGCCGGCTTGCGCGACTGACAGATTGCCCGTGGCAGCCTGGCTTTCGTCCACAAGGTCGGTCAGCGTCTCGCGCGCGTCCGCGATCGAGGTCACGATCCCCGACTGGACCTGGATCGAGGCGCGGAACGCGTCGCGGCTGATCCGCCACTGGTCGGCGGCCTCAGTGACGATTTCCTCATTGGTGAGGTCTTCATAGGAGTCCGGGAAGGCTTCGCGGTACTGGCGCTCGGATTGCTCGACTTCGTAAGTGACTTCGCCGGCTTCCCGCATCAGCGTGTCGATGCGTTCGAGCAGGCGTTTCAGGTGTTCAATTGAGGCATAGTCGAGCCGCTTCAGATCTTCGGCCTGGTTCACCAGCATCTGCGCCTCATGCTGGAGCTGCTGGATCTGGTTGTTGATCTGTTCGAGCGTGTGCGTGGCGGTCAGGATGTTCTGGACGAGGTTGGTCGGGTCGATCACGATATCGCCGACGCCGAGCAGGGCGTGTGCCGATGGGGCGGCCAGTCCAAACGTAGAGACCGATCCGAGCAGAAGGGCGATCATTCGGCGGCGCATGGCATCTCTCCTTCCGCTGCGATGAGGTCCGCGGCCCAGTGGAGCCCACGCGCGGAAAGCCAGGCCGGCGCAAAGCCCTCTGGACCAACCGACGCAAGAATTTCGGAAATCAGCTTCTGGTCGGCTTTCGTGCCGGCAGCGCAGAAGGCGAGGGCGACCGGCCCGAGGTCGAGATCGAACAGCCGGTTGCCGTCCGGCGTCTGAACATAATAGTCCCGCTTCGGCGTCGCCCGCGCGATCAGTTCGACCTGACGGGCATTGAGTCCGAACCCTTCATAGGCCGCACGCTGCGAAGGCTCCTCGGCCCGCGCATTGGCGAGGAAGATGCGCGTGGGCGCGCTCTCGATCAGGCTTGGCGCGATTGAACTCGCTGCAATGTCCGACAAGCTCTGCGTCGCGAACACGACGGACACATTCTTCTTGCGCAGCGTCTTCAGCCAGTCGCGCAGGCGTCCCGAAAACATCGGATGATCGAGGAACAGCCAGGCCTCGTCGAGGATGAGCATTGTCGGGCGCCCGTCGAACCGGGCTTCAAGTTTTGTGAACAGGTGCGCCAGCACAGGGGCGGCGAGCCGCTTGTCCTGCATCAGCGCCTCCATTTCGAAGCAGAGCACGTCGCCGGCTTCGAGATTAACCTCATCGGCATCCAGCAGGGCGCCATAGGGCCCGGCCAGCGTGTAGGGTTCCAGCGCCTGCCGGAGGTCCGGGATCTGGAGGAGGGCCACCAGCCCTGTCAGCGTGCGCTGTGCGACCGGCGCCGCGCCAAGGCTTTGCAGCGCCGTCCAGACAGCCTGCTTCACCTCCGGCGTCACCGTGACACCTTCCTGCTCGATCAGTCCCAGTACCCACGCCTGAGCCGCAGCGAGACCGCCCTCGCCGTCGACATCTCTCAAAGGCTGGAAAGCAAGGTCGCCTTCGAGACCGAGGTCGTACCAGGTGCCGCCCAGCGCGAGCGTCGCACAGCGCGCTGAGGCACCCTTGTCGAAGAGGAAGACCTGCGCCTGTTCATAGCGGCGGAACTGCAGCGCCAGCAGGGAAAGCAGCACCGACTTGCCGGCTCCGGTCGGCCCGACCACCATCATGTGGCCGACATCGCCCTGATGGGTGACCAGCCGGAATGGGGTCGAACTCGCGGAGCGCGCCATCAGCAGGGGCGGTCCATCCAGATGCGCATTGCGCTCCGGCCCCGCCCAGAGCGAAGAGAGCGGCGCCATATGGGAGAGGTTGATCGTGTTCAGGAGCGGCTGGCGGACATTGGCATAGGCTTCGCCCGGCAGCGTGCCGAGCCAGGCTTCGATGGCGTTGACGCTTTCCGCAACGCAGGTGAACCCGCGCCCGCGGATGACACGTTCGACAGCGCGGATTTGGTCTTCGGCGATGCCGGCATCCTCATGCCGGACGATAATCGCTGTCGTGCAGTATCCGAAGGCGACATGGCCGGCGCCAATGGCCTGCAGGGCTTCGTCCGCATCGGCGGCCTGATTGTCGGCGTCCGTGTTGAGCAGCGTTGCGGGCTCGTTGGTGAGGATTTCTCGGAGGTAGGAGGTCAGCGACCGGCGCTTGGCAAACCAGTTGCGGACATAGGTGTTCAACGTCTTCTCGGCATCTGGTTTGTCGAGGGGCAAGAACCGCGTCACCCAGCGATAGGCAAAGCCGAGTTGGTCGAGGTCCGAGAGCAGTCCCGGCTCGCCTGTCGCCGGGAACCCGTTGATTGTAAGGACCCTCAGCGTCTCCTCGCCAAGTCGGGGTGACAGACCGCCGGTCAGCGGCGTATCGACCAGAAGCGCATCGAGACACATCGGCACGGACGGTGCCAGCACCTCCTGTCGCGCCGTGGAGATACAGGCATGGAGATAAGTCAGCGTCTCATCGTCACTGAGGAACCGCGCCTCCGGCATCAGATCCGCCATCATGTCGCGCGCACGGATCGTCTCGGTTTCGAAATGGGCAAGGTGCTCGCTCCAGAAGGCCGCCGGGGCATCTGCCGGATCCTCGATGAAGAGCTGTTCGATCCTTGCCGTCCGGTCGGCCGGTGGCATCCAGGTGAGGGTGAGATAGCAGTCGGTTTCGAAGTGCCGGCCTGCCTCCTCGAAGGCTGCGCGGCGTTCTTCGTCGACCAACCAGGCCGCCGGATCGCGCCAGGAACTTTCGGGATAGGTGACCGACGGTCTGCGGTCGGCTTCGATATGCAGCGCCCAGCCGGAGCCGAACCGGCGGAGGAGATTGTTCATGCGGGCGGTGACGGCGACCAGTTCCTCCGCCGTCGAACTTTCAAGGTCGGGGCCGCGATAGGCAATCGTCCGCTGCAGGCTGCCATCCTTGTTGAGGATAATGCCGGGCGCGATCAGGCAGGCCCATTTGAGATGGTCGGCGAGGGAGGCCGGGCGGGCGCGGTATTCACGAAGGTTCAGCATGCGTAATAGGCCTTCTGGCGGATGTGCCGGATCAGCACGTCTGTGAATTGCGGATCACGCCGGGCTGCAAAGACGCAGATTCCCTGCGCGACGATCCAGAAGACGAGCCCCACGACCCAGAGCTGGAGACCGATGCCGAGTGCGGCGGCCAGCGTGCCATTGACGATGGTCGCGAGCCTCGGTGCGCCGGCCAGCAGGATCGGCGCGGTGAGCGAACGATGCACCGGCACGCTGTAGCCGGGTGGGAGGGGCGACGGTTCTGCCATCAGAGCGTTGCCCCACCGCCGAAGGAGAAGAAGGAGAGGAAGAACGAGGTCGCGGCAAAGGCGATCGACAGGCCGAACACGATCTGCAGGAGCTTTCGCATGCCGCCGCCGCTCTCGCCGAAGGCAAGGCCGAGCCCCGTCAGGATGATGACGATGGTGGCAAGGATCTTGGCGACCGGGCCTTCGATGGATTCGAGGATTGATTGCAGCGGGGCTTCCCAGGGCATGCCGGAACCGGCTGCATGGGCGGGAAACGCAATCGCGGCGACGAGCAAGCTCAGGCTGAGGCCCTTGATCATGTCTCTGTTCATTGGGGAGGTGTCCTTTCAGGTGCGGTTGAGAGAAGCGGTTCAGAAAAGGGAAGGCTCGGCAGGACGAGCTGCAGGTCCGGCTGAACGGGGCTGAGGTCGTAGCCGCCGCGTCCGAGGCCGTTCATGCGCGAGACCGTCTCGACCCGGTGCCGGCCGGCGCGCCGCGAGATGTAGACGACGCAGTCGATCGTTTCGGCGATGAGGTCGTGCGGAACCTGGGCCGAGGTTTCGCCGATCAGCTGTTCGAGCCGGGAGAGGCCGCCAAGGGCAGAATTCGCATGCAATGTGGCGATCCCGCCTGGATGGCCGGTATTCCAAGCCTTCAGCATGTCGAGCGCCTCGGCACCCCGGACTTCGCCGATAATGATCCGGTCGGGGCGCAGGCGCAGCGTCGAGCGTACGAGGTCTGCGAGGGTCACGGACCCAGGCTGCGTGCGCAGCTGCACAGTGGTCTGCTCCCTGAAAAGTGGTCCATTATTTGAGTTAGTTCCGGCTTCAGATATGGAGCTGAGACATGGGCAAGAGATCTACGCCTGAA
>PACZ01000053.1 GCA_002700305.1 Hyphomonas sp.
TCATACCGCCTTACTGTGACGAGGTAGCGGCATGAACGCCGCTACGTGGAAACCGCCGGACTAACATTACCGGTGGACCACCCCTGTGGGGCAGAGCAGAGGCATGGAGCGTATCGCTGGACGTCCGAAGCGCGAGGCAAGTTTGCGAATGACTCCATCAATCTGCTCCCCGTTGAGGTGTCACTAAACCGCTCCAAAGGCGATAGCCCACCCAGCGAATGGTTGCCGGATGAGAACCGGTGCGCCTACGTCAGCCGCTTTTTACGTATTGCCAAGACCTACGACCTTGCACTGCCGACAGCGGAACGAAATTTCATTCATACAGAACTTGAGAACTGCAAGACTGCGGAGTGAATTCGAAGTGGATGCTTTAGCCGGTCGTAAATTGCTATACTGCTTGTGAAGTATAACTCGATACCGTTCAGCGGATTCAATAATACGCGTTTTCGAGGGCAGGACTTACATGTTAGCACGGACAAAACGCGACCTGTATGAAATCGCTCGATTGGTTGTTTTGATCTCCGGAGCCTTAGCTTTAGCGGTGGTTTTTCATCGTATGATACTGAAAGGCCCCGACGCCCAGATACGCAAATTCAAAACAGCTGCCTTGTTTGAAGCAATCGACGCAAACGCTGATGGCAGAATCTTAATCGAAGAATTTAGCGCCACTCACGAGGAACCGTTCGTTCAAGTCTGGCTTCGGTCGTTGGTAGACAATTCATTTTGGTATGAAAGAAGAGTGCCCGAAAGCTCATCATACATTCTGGACCCCATAAATTCGGGAAATTGGTCCATGGAATCAAGTATAAGACTAGGCAGCATCTTCAAATCAATTGACGCAAATGAGGATGGTCAGGTTACTGAAGATGAACTCTTCAGGTGGGTTAGCGTAAAGCCGTCCTAGCTTCAATTTGAATGACTGATACTCGCAATCTAAAGACCAAATAGCCCAATTGGTCTTAGAAGTATTGACCCAAGGCCCAGTCGTTGCAAAAGGTTAACGACGAGGTTTCGATGTCGGATTCACAGCGAGTAAGCCTTTCGCATATGATGAACGTAGCCATGGTGTTTTGGCTAGTAATGCTGGTTCTTTCGGCGGGATATTGGCTACAAAGCGAATTGGACCCGCCCCACCCGGTACATATGACGACTATTGAATTTGATGCGGCGGGTTCGAAGCCCTTGCGCTAGATTTATTGGCTAGTTCCGTTCGAGATTGTTCGGATCTTTCAGAACTCGAATCCGGTCTGCAAAAGCGCCTGGAACAATTTTCGCTCTTCGTCTGTCAAGCAGCCCTCCCGACAGCGTTGTCGCACCATGGCCTCCAGCACATGCGTCGGAATGTCTTCCATACAAGCATAGTTTGGCAGCGCCTTGCTTTCGAGGCGCCCTAGCCGCTTTGCGAGCGTGTTCATTGCAGCAACTGCAAGACCAACATGATCAACCCGAAGACGGTGACACAGCTTATCCCAAAGCTTAGCCAGAAAGGCATCCAGCCGCGACGATACCAAGGTGGACGGCATTCACGCATGGCGTTGCCTCCAACTTCGCGTTTCATATCCATGTGTCTTGCTCCAGTTTCGCATCGAACCGCTGGCGCTCGATGGCAAATGCAATCGCCCTTGCAATCGTACGAGCATCCTGCGGCCACCGCCATGAGCAACGCTGATTTCGGGGACGTCTCTGTTCGAGTCGGGCAACTCGCACCTTGAGGGTCATAAGTCGGCCCCCACCATTGCTGAACAGCGCGCCCTGAAGGCATCGCAACTTTCATTATCTTCGCGTCTCAGCTGTTTCCCAGCATGCGGCCCTTTGAGGATGGAGGCCAGTTTTGGGCCAAGGTTAACCGGCCCGTCCGGACTGGGAGCAACCGAACAAATGTAAATAATGCCGAGTTGTGAACCACGAAGACCGGCCTTGCCTTCCAGTGCTTTCAGTCGGCGCTCCAGACCGCTCATGCCTGCCGTTCCTCAAGCGCCCGCAATCGCGCTTCCAGTTCGGTTGTTTCGAGAGCCTTCCGATAGCCTTCCACCAAGCCGCTAAGACTGCGGGCTTCCAATGGGGTCAAGTGCCCCTTTGCGACGCTTTCCAGAATAGCGCCCATTGCCTTGGCGGCACTCTCCGCACCTTCCATGCGTGGCATTGAGAGCATGACAGGCGCATCCTTCCTTGGTGGATGCAGACGCTCCAGGCAAAGTCGCAGGGCCGTCACATCCCCTTCTAGGGCCATTTCAATAGCCTTGCGGGTGATGGCCTCCCCCTCCCCGTCCAGCAAGGCCTGTATGGCGAGAGTCACCTTGTTACGCGAACCTTTCGGCCGCCCCGGGTTGCCCGGCTTGAACTGGTGCTCGACCGGCGGCGACGCGTTCCCGCGTTTCTTCTGAGGCGCGCCCGTACCCGCTCCCGTACTTTCGGATCCACATTGCTTACCGGTCATTGTTGCCTCCGTTCCTCGTTCAGTCGTCGCCGGGCATGTTCGAGCCGCTCGGCAATACTCATATGCCTTCCGTCAGAAGCAGGACCGGTCCTCTCAGGAATCCCCGCCCGCTTTCGAGCCCTGGACATACGTTCTGTCAAAGCGGCAAGACGGGCCTCATGAAGCTTGCTCGCGGGCGCTCCATATTCACGGCACTCCGTTTCAAGCCGGTCAATGCGCGCCCTGATGCTATTGGCTCTGCCCAACCTCCGCCCTCATTTCAATGCGTACCATTGACAGCAATACTACATATCATATCGATATTTTCTTGGTGCAGACAAGTAGCCCCATTCGCACATTTTGCGAGCGCTGCGCTTAAACCGGCTTGCGGCAGAGACGTAACAGCGTGGACGCCGCAACAGAAAACCGACGGTCAAATAAGTCCCGCTGATCAGCCTGAAGCGCCAGAGCAATTTGGGCGCTCTTCTTGCATTGGGTTGATGAATTGAAATGACTGAATAAGTTGTGACAACTTTATTTTTGAAAGCCACCACATGGAAGCTGTAGTTGTCATTGCGGTAGTATTTTACGCAGTACTCGCCATATTTATCGGAAGCGTCAGTGAACGTCGAGGCAAAGGATTTGCTCTTGGGTTTTGGCTCTCTGTGCTCACTTCACCGGTTATTGCCCTTCTCGTCATCATCGCACTAGGCAATGAAAATGCTGGTCATTCAATCAATTCTGGGAGCTTAGCTGCCTCAAAGTGGCAGGAACTAAATGACACAACTGACCCGATAAAACTGTCCGCCTTCGTGGAAGCATTTCCTGGTTCTGAAGAAGCTTTTCTCGCTTCGCAGCGAAAGCAACAACTTGATCAGTGGAGAAAATCAGATCCCACCGACGCCGAAAGTCTAGCCAGATTCGTTTTCAACCCGGAGTACGCATGGCTGAGTGGTGAAATCAGGGCAACCATCGCTAGTAACTCTTCTGCTAGTGCGAACCTCGCGAAATTGAATGAAGAGCTACAACGACAGGACGCTCAAGAAGAAATTGAACGAAGGGAAGCGGAAAAGAAAGCCGCAGAACAACTTGCGGAGAATGAGCGGCTCCGACAGGTCAAGGAGCAGCAAGATCTGCTCTCATACGAGAAGAATGTGCGATTTGTTGCCGTGGTCGCTGTCCTTCTGCTCGTCGGATTTGGCGCCGTCTATTTTGTCCCTCGTCTATTTGACTATTGGGCGACCAAAAACGCATTAGCCAGAGCCAGCCAGAGCCATGTCCAGAAACTGGCAGAATGCACACAGCTGGAGAGAGCCGCCGATGATGCGGCGTCTCGCGACCAGATGCAAAACTCGGAACTGGCTCGTGAAATTGATGCCAAGCAACTCGATTTGCGTGAGCTTGAATTCAAATTCAAAGAAAAGTTTGAGGCTAAGAAGCTCGACCTTATGACCGAGGCCACAAAAAATATCCGCCTCACAATTCGCAAATCGCCAGTCTCTTTTGGCTACATCGCAACCGTTTACAACGGTAGTCCATACTGCGTCGCCAACCTGGCTGGAATCCCAATGGACCTATACAATGGCTCTGCTTTTGTTGACCGAGTGCAGTTTGAGGAATTGTATCCATGGTGGGCATTTGACAAAGAATTAGATCGAGATGGCTACGAGAAGCCCTGCATCGCATCCTCAGGAAATACCGCAGAAAGCCACAATCCTCTCAGCATTGCTGGCGCGACAACCCGATTCATCAACCTTTCTTCAAACGTGCGGTACAGAGCATCCATAGACCCGACCGAATTTGCTTCTGTGTTGACTGAGCTTCGAAGCGAAAAGCAGGGTAGCTCTGTGAAGTGGTACGCAAAGCCGGTTGATTGGGATGCATTGGCAACCGCGAACCTGAAAGATGATGAATATGTCTTGGATGATTTGACGGCAGAACTGTCCAAATTGAAATCGCAGCTTGAAGAGTCAGAAGAGCGGAGAGCTTTCTTGGCGGCACAGAACAGACTAAAAATATGCCGCCAAGAGGAGCTAAACCTAGAGCAGGAACTCAGCTCATTGGAAAAATAACTTCCGCATAGGCATCTGTCCGGCACTTCGTCTCAATCCGGTCAATGCGCGCCCTGATGCTAACAGTCCTGCTCATATCCCTCCCCCTCTCTGTTGCACCCCCGTATGGGTATAAAGGCGGTACTCATGCGGCACCGTCGATGACCCGGAAATTGCCTTGACGAGTACCCGTGCGGCACGCAAGTTCATCGCTTCGGTACTCAGCCGGCACGCGAGGGCGTTTTGCATGCCATCTCGGTACCGAAGATCTGATTTGGCGACAATACAAGCTGTCCCGATTGCCGGGGCTAAACCTCTGAATGCGGTTGGCTTGTGAGCACCGCTTCCTAATCCAGTTCGATATCGTGCTCAGCCTTGCGTAAGTCCAGATAGAGGTCTTGCCACTTATCCAGAAGCTCAACCTCTATCTCGGTCGGTCTGTAATCTGCTATCCGCATTCCTAGCATGAACCGGCCTGGCGGGTTCGCTCGCATTAGGACAGTCATACGTCCTTGGTCTTCGTCTGCGAGTAGTTCCCAGCCTAGAGTAGTGTCTCGATCGATCATTCAATTTTTAGCCAACTTACGAGCAGCTTTCTGATTTGCTTGCAGCGGTTCATTAGAAGCTTGATGAAATGGATCGCGCCGAACGTAGATCAACAGGGGATTAAATTCCTCGCTTGGACAGAATGTCCGCTTTGAGTCGTTGGTCTTCCGCGTTCAATTCAATTGTATGTCCCAAGAGGCCGAGTGTGCCACCACGGACGGTTCGAGTTAAGGTTAGTCCGTTGCGGACAATGACGACATCATGACTTGCTGTTGAATCGACTGTGGTGATTGCGTGCAGAAGGTCTTCTTTTGACACTATTTCAAGATCAGCATAAAGAATAATTTTGTCACCCTGCATGAGGCGCGCTGTAGCGGCATTGCTATTCTTTTTGAATTTGTCAATTTGGAATGCCGACCGGGCGTTTTTTTCTGCTTCAATCTTGCGGGTGTGTGCGAGCAGCGCCGTCTCGGTTTGATGGGCAAAAGCGAGCGCTTCGTCGATAGTTCCAAACGATTCAGACCCGCATATTATTTCGCCAAGAACATCGTTCCTTTGAATGTTGTACTTTTCAACTAGCCATACTTTGTATTGAGGATTTGAAAGTTGCCGCGTTAGAATCGCAGGTGCCTCAGTTTTCTGGGCGGCACTCGATACGGGTTCTGACCTGTCCTTCATTGCAATTATGACAAGCAGCGCAATGAGTGGAGAGGCAATCAATGAGATTGCAAAGCCAACGGCAAAGCCTTGCCCTCTATTGTCGCTAATGTTGCCAATAAGGATTGCAAGACCAATCCAAACGGCGAGTACAAGTATAAAATCCATATGTTTTCTTTTCCCCAACTGACCTGAACCGACCAATAGATATATTGCTGTTAAGTTCTGTCCTTCAGCTAACATTTATCGCGAATTCACTCCGACACCTCTACGGCTTATGGAATCAGGAGAGCAAATCGATTCCCCTTAGGTGTGAATTGAAAACCAGGTTTGCGCGTTCGCGCAGATGTAAGCTGGGCCTGTCATTGCTGCACCGCTACCTGCGCGCAATTTCGGGGGATAGTCTGATGTCGGCGAGTATTTGCCGGTCGCCGGTGACCGCTTGAATTTGTAGTCCGGAAATGCTTGCCCGGCCCATTCCCCAGCTAATTCATGTGACCCGGCTTTTCGAGGCAGCGCATTGGAACTAATCATGAACGTATGATATTTGACCGCATCCGATCTTCTCGACTGGACAGCATTGTAAGAGCGCTCCACAGCGTTCCAGCCCGCTCTATTTTCGACAAGTTGAAGGGCAGCGACCTGACTCATGGGGATGAGGTCGCGAAATACCGCTCGCTCGCGGAAATCATCAATTCGGAGCTCGATGTGCTCGAAGGTACCCGGCCAAACCTGGACGAACAGAACTATTGGTGGGAGGTAGATTAGTCTATACGGAACCATCGATGACACGAAAGCCGGAAGGGCGAGTACCGTGCTGGTATACAGAAGCTGCGCTTCGATACCCGCCCGGCGCACGAGACGCTTTTGCATCCCGTACCCGTACCGACGGTTTGCTTTTCCCGCGCGATGGTCCAGTCCACCGCTTCCAGTCATGTGTCGCCAGGTGGCCGTCATGCTTCTCAGTAGTGAGAATGTATTCGGCAGCAAGCCGCCCATACCATTGCCCCTCCCGTCGCCTTTTCAGGAAGCCCTTCTCAACCAGTTCATCGAATGCTCGCTTCACGCTCGACTTTGACATACCAAGCAGGTCCGCAGCGTCCTGGTAGCTGAGCGAAAGACGGCCATTGTTAACCCCGTTGAACCGGCTACGAAGTTCAATGAATACCTTGAGCGCGTTCCCGCTCAGGTGCCTGAAGGCTACGCTTTTCGTCAGGTTGTAAGGAAGGGGCATGTACTGCCCCTCCCCCGTGTTGCGACCCTTGGCGTTAACGCCTTTGCGTCTGGGCTTACGCGACATCGGCATCCTCCATGCGCAGAACGACACTATGCAGGACATAGCGGGCATGATTGCCGGGAAACGGCCCAGAGTGGCGCTCTGTGATAGTCTCTATGTCCACACCCAGCCCGCGCAAGACATGCACATAGCCGCTCCAGCGCGGCGCCGGATTGTCGATCGGCGTGCAGCCCTTCAATCCCGCCTCAGCCAACTGGAGCAAGGCCCACTCGGGGCGCCCCGTCACGTCGATGATGTGGGAACCGTTCTGGCCAATAATCTGGTATTTCGCCATGTCAGTCCTCCTCCACATGGAGGCCTGCAAGACGGGCCATGAGCATGGCCACCGAAGGCGAATACACCCCGCGGCGCTGCATTTCACGGGCAGCCATACAGCGGGCCGGTTCGCGGCGCCGCTGGCTGTCAGCCCATTCTAATAGAGGCAGGGGGTTCATGTTGCGTCGGCAACAGCGACGCGATACGCTGCGTTTCATCGAAACGTCTCCTGAATAGCTGATTGATTTCGAAAGACCCCGGTGGCGGAGTACCAGTCCGCACCGGGGTCGCTTTTTATCGAGGCGGCGCATTATGCCGCCTCCGACGTGCTGTTGCGCTGGCGGCTTTCTAACCAGGCTTCCACGTCGCTCCAGCGATAACGCACCGAGCGACCGAGTTTCACGAAAGGCGGGGTGTGCGGATGACCAAGCATACGCCGCTTCGCCCACGTTGTGGCACCAGTACCCGTGCGCCGGGCTAGTTCATTCGTATCGATGATTTCTGACAACATCTAAGGGGCTCCTTTCAAACCTAAGAATATCTCGGCTTGGATGGAGCATGTTTGATGTGAGAGCTGTTGCGCAAATTTGTTTCAGCGCAACAGCCATCATTCTATTTTTGCCTTGAAATCCCGATTGTGTGGAATCGGAGGTTCCAGCCAATCTTCTGGAGGACCTTCCGCTAAATTCCAAATGGCAAACGCCCTTTCTATTTGCGGCCACCGGCGAACAATTGTGCTTGGCGATACTCCGGCAGCCTTTGCGTAGGCACGAACAGATTGGTTTCGTTCGCCAGGCCAGTCAGGGCCCATGTTGTAGTATATTCTTTGGACCAGCTGGAAAATCGATGCCTTCTCATCTCCCCGAGGGTTATTGCCCACCAATCTCAACGAAATCAGGTAGGTCAATGAATGTGGAGGGATGACCCCCTGCGTCATGCAAGTCTCCAGCATAACGGCGGCTATGTAATTTATATCTGCATTGCTGGCAGCTAGCTTTCGCCGGACCGCATGTGATTGCCCGCTTAGTCTAGAAGCTTGTTCGGTACGATGCAGAAGCGTCAAGGCTGTTAGGTCAATAGCGTCCGGGTCCCCGTAAGAGGCGCGGAAAAAAATTTTGGCAGGAACTCCAAGCTCACCTGCTGTATCCAGCAACATCAGACGCTCAAAAGTGTCATAGTTGAACGCATACGCCGGGAAGTCTGGGCGTATATTCTTTTGACGAATTTCCAGATAATCCGCCAATGTTCCCACAACTGAAAATTCATACACTATCGTCGATTCATCATCTGCAGCAGACAGATATTCCTCAATATCTTGTCGCAACATTTCTTCGAACTTAGGGTCCAGATGTGACTTTCTGCCGACAGACATCACTTCTCCTTCCCATTCAGAGATGCTCTAAATTCAATTCGAGTCATCAACTCGTTGCCAATTGCCTCAGCCGCATTCCGCATTGGAGTCGCTGAAAGATGGGCATATCGCGAAGTGGTCGAAACATCGGAATGCCCGAGCAACCCCCCGATAACCTGCATGCTCACACCACCGGCTGCAGCAACACTCGCAAAACTGTGGCGCAAGTCATGCAGCCGCACGGATTGCAAACCTGCTCGTTGACGTACCTTCGCCCATACCTTCGCTGTCCCTTGGTATGAACCGTTCGCGCGAACTGCCGGAAATACATACTCGGAACACCCCAATTTTGGGATACCCTCCAATATACTGACCGCCGCCATGTTTAACACAATCAGCTTCTGGCCTGTCTTTGAATCTCCCAAACGAAGGCAGTGAAATTGTCGATCGATTTCGCTCCACTTTAGACTCTCAATCTCGCCCTTTCGCGCTCCAGTAAGCAACAGAAGACGGATGATAGCTATCGCGTAGGGATTCTCCCCTTCTGCTTCAGCCTTTGCCAAAGCCCCCCCCAATCTCGCCAGTTCATCCGCATCCAGGAACCGCTCATTGCGTCGGTCTCGGTACCGCTTCACACCTCGCACTGGATTTTCTTTCAGCAGGCCCGCCTCAATCGCGTATGTGAAGATGCCTCCAAGCAAGCCTACTGTGCGGGTCGCCGTTCCCTTCCCCCCTTTTACGATTGCCCTGCCCCGCTTTCGGGTTTTCAAATCTACCGCAGTCTTTCCAACAGCTACGTCCTGAAGGAATTGCGTTACGTGGGCACGCGTCACGTCAGTGATGCGCATCTTTCCCAAGAGTGGCTTTATATGCCGCTCAATACGGCCCCGGTCTGTTGCAAGCGTGGAAGCCTTTTTTGTGGCGACACCAGCCTCCAGATACCGGTCACACAGCTCGGCCAATGTAATAATGGCCTTGGCATCCTGCTTCTCTCTCGCCGGGTCTTCGCCTTGCGCGACACGCCCAAGAATACGAGAGGCTTCTTTCCGCGCGGCATCAGGCGTCCAAGGTGACCCATGCGCTCCGATAGTCATACGGCGTGACGGTGCACTCCGGCCAGAACCCGCGCGATACTTGCAGACGTAGACCTTACGTCCGCCCTTGCAGACTTTCAGGCCAAAGCCTTTCAGCTCCCCATCCCAAAGGAAGTAATCCTTTTCCTCCGGTTTGGCGGCTTTGACGGTGGCGAGTGAAATTCGTTTGGACATGCGTGGTTACTCCGGCGCGATAAGAACCACATAGTAACCACCATTCAGGGAAGCTCAAGAAACCTCAGGAAACGACTGCGCCATTGATTTATTGATTTATTTGATTTTTTATCAAAAACGGGAACCGCCAGAATCCTTAGGAAATCTTATACCCCTGCCCTCCGAAGGCAGAGGTCAGAGGTTCGAATCCTCTTGGGTGCGCCAGCTTTTTCACTGCAGACAGGCCCTCGCCAGGGACGACCGGGACGCCAGGTCAGATCCCCTGCTCCGTCAGGGCGCCGCGGACTGTTTTGAGCGCCTCGCGCGGCTGGCCCGACAGGAGGATGCGTACTGCCCTCAGGATGTGACGGCCAAGGCGGGGCATGAAGAAGTACAGCGCCACCGGATAGATCAGCGCCCCCAGCACGATTGTGGCGACCACATGGAGCAGCGGATGGGCGAGATCCGGCACGAAATCCATGAACAGCCAGACGGCAAGCCCCATGACACAGGAGGCAAAGAAGGCCGCCGACCCCGCAAGCAGCTGGCGGATGACCGTGAACCCGACCACGCGCTGGATCATCCAGGTACTCAGCACGAACGTGATCACCTGCTTGGCCAGAAGGCCCAGCGCGATGGCCACGATGCCATACTGATAAGTGAAGGCGAGGAGAATGGAGGTCGCAATGATTGAGGTCAGCGTGATCCACGCCACCACATCCGGCCGGCCAACACCGCGGAACACGCCCAGAATGATCGCCGTGATCGGCGCACGCAGGCCGATGACCATATAGATCTGGAAAATCGGGACACTCGGCGCCCATTGCTCACCGAAGACGACGGGGATCGCGACCGGCGCCACAACGAAGGCGCCCATGAAGGTCGGATAGGCCAGCAAGGCGGACATGCGGATGGCGCTGTCCATCGCCTGATGAAGCGTCTCGCGATTGTCCTGCATGGCCGAGGCGACCGGCATCGCCACGGCGGCAAACGGCGCGATCAGGGCCTGGTTTGCCTGCTGGAAAAGCCGCTCGGGCAGATTGAACAGCCCGACCGCATGCGAGCCGAGCGTCATGCCGATCAGTGTCTTTGGCAGCATCTGGTCGAATGTCTGCAGAATCTTGGAAGCGCCATTGGCCAGATTGAACCGGATCAGTTCCTGGAAGTCCGGCCAGCTGGAGCGGATACTGGGCGCCCACTTCGCGAAATAGAGGAAGCCGAATACCCGCACGACGCGGCGGGACAGTTCCATCCCAACCAGCGCCCATTCATTCCGCCACATCAGGGCCAGTGCAATGCCGACAATGGCCGCCGTCATGGTCCCCAGAATATCGATGACGGTGATTTCCTTGTAACGCAGATCACGCTGCAGAATAGCGGCCGGCACAGACATCACCGCGCCGATCGGCAGGATGGCCCCGGTCACGATCAAGACCGGCGCAACCGACGGCTCACCGAAAGCGTGCGCGATCCACGGCGCCAGCAGAACCAGCAGCCCCCAGGCCGCAATGGAGAGCGTCATCGACTGCAGGAAAACCGAATTGATATGCCCGGGCCGCAATTCCTTCCGCTGGACGAGGGAATCGCCCAGCGTTCCCGAGGCGATCACCTCGGGCAGCATCACCACCATCAGCGCCATGACGAACACGCCATAATCTTCCGGCGTCAGGATCCGGGCAATGATGACAATCGACAGGAACGAGCCGATCAGCGTCGTCCAGTTCGCAATCGCGTTGAGCGCGACCGCCTGTCCGGCCTTTTGAAGCAGGTTGGGTGCCATGGGAAACTCCGAGCCGGAACCGGCTACCTGCTGGCGAAGGAGGATTGAACCTCCCTGGAAACATTTTTACTCGGCGCCATCAAACGCCCAACGAGTGAAGCAAGCCTGAACGCAAGCAGAGGTTTCCCCTTCTGCAGGGCAAGGCGACCCCGCCAGACCATGGCGCGAGCAGCCGCCCGGGCCATCTGCGCGCCGACCGGAGAGGCATGTTTGATGTCAAAGAACAGGGCCTGCACGTCCGCATCCATCAGACATTCGTCGCAGCCGTATTTCATCGTGAACATGTCGCGCAGGTCTGCTGTTTCTCCGCAGGTCAACGGCCGCTCCGATATGCGCGCTGCGCGGCTGAAGTCTGCCCCGGCCTCTTTCCAGAGATTCTTGCGGCCCATGACAATGCCGCGCCGGATGAGGGCCCGGCGGGTCATGCCCGGTTCGGTCAGCGAGCAATCGGCCGGCAGGTATTTGCCAAGCGGCAGGGAGAGATAGCTGGCCTCGAATATCTGGCGGTCGTATCGCTGCCAGACGGCATTTCGTTCTGCGGCTTCGACCACTTTCGCGGCGGTGCCGCGCGGAAGATCATGCTGGCGCTGGTGGAACAATATACGCTCTGTCGGGGCCGGGCGGCCATGGCGCGCCAGCCGAAGCAGCATGTCATAGTCCTGGGACCGGACAAGGCTTTCGTCGAACGCGCCAGCCTTGATGTATAGCGACTTGCGCACCAGCATGCCGGGCTGGTGAGCGAACATGTCGAGAAGCGTTTCAAACAGGAAGTCGTCCGGCGGGCTCTTGCGCCAATAGCCCGTGTCTTTCCATTTGACCCGGCCATCCGGGCGGACCTCGAACCGGTCGTGGCGGCCATAGGCAAAGTCCGCATCCGGGTTTTCGGCCAGAAGGCCCAGCAGGATTTCCAGGGCATCCGGTTCGGCAATATCGTCATCGTCGAAGACCCAGATCAGATCGCCCTTCGCAACGCTGAGCGCCTTGTTCAGCGCCGCCGATTTTCCCGCATTGTCCTTATTTAGGATTTCGATATCGCCCCGGTAAGGCTCAAGCCTCTCCAGTGTGTCATCTGTGGAACCATCATTAATCACGATGATCTGATCAGGCCGCCGTGTCTGAGCCAGAACCGAGTCCAGAGACTCTACGAGAAGATGCGCCCTGTTAAAGGTGGGGATCAGCACTGTAACCGAATTGGCAGGCATGCGTCTTCCTTCTGGTCTTTTGAGCGTCCCCTGACTCAAGCGATTGTCGACTGGCATCGGTCTTGCTTGAATTTAGGCACATATTGGCTTCGTCACATAGCGTCGAACCTGCAACCCGCATGCCAGAAGACGGGAAAAAACAGCAGGCCCTACCCGAAGGTGACGGATTTCCAATTGAGAGGAGGCGGAATGAAGATTGCGTTCTTTACCAACGCGTTTCCGATGATGTCGGAAGCCTTCATCGTGAACAGTGCGGCCGCCCTGATCGATGCCGGGCACAGTGTCGATATTTTCGGTATTGGCAATGTCGATGCCACCGGCCTGTCGGTTCCGGAAGCAGAGCCTCTGCAGCTGGAAAAATCGACAACCAATATCCGCTGGCCGGACACATCCGCCGGCCGCTGGAAAGGTTTGCCAGGTACGCTTGGACGTCTCGTCAGCCGGCATGGCGTCTCAGGCCTGACGCGGATTCAGCCCGGCACCTACCGGCGCACATTCATGGATCTGTCCGCCTTTTACCAGGCCGCGCAAATACCTGCCGATGGTGCCTATGACATCATTCACTGCCAGTTTGCTCCGCTTGCTGAGCATGTAATCAAACACCGCCGCGCAGGATTCCTCTCCGGCCGCCTTGTTGTGAATTTCCGCGGTTATGACATCTCGGAACTGGTGACACTGCACGGGGAACATCTCTACGATCACATCTGGCCGGAAGCCGATGCGTTCATCTCCAACTCCGACTATTTCCGCCAGCGCGCCATCGCCATCGGCTGCCCCGAAGATAGGATCAGCGTCGTCGGTTCGGGCATGCGGCTGGAGAGCTTCCCGTTCCAGCCGATCGAAGAGGCACCAGCTGGCGACATGCGTTTCCTGATGGTGGGACGGCTCATCGAGCGCAAGGGCTTTCACATTGCCCTGCCGGCCCTCTCACGCTTTGCCCAGGCCACCGGACGCCGGGTCCATGTGGACATTGTCGGCGACGGCCCTTTGCGCGCCGACCTGGAGCAGCTTGCGCAGGATTGCGGTCTTGGCGGCTGTGTCACGTTCCATGGCGCCCGAAGCCATACAGAGATCGCAGACTTCATCCGCCAGTGTGATGTATTCATTGCACCTTCCATGACCTGTTCCAAAGGCAGCCAGGACGGCCCCGTCAACACGCTCAAGGAAGCCATGGCCATCGGACGCCCGGTCATCGGCACCCGCCATGGCGGGATTTCCGAACTGGTTCTTGACGGTGAAACAGGCCTGCTTTGCGAGGAAGGCGATATCGACGCGCTCGAACAGGCCGTTCACCGCATCCTCAGCCTGCGGGACGACTGGCCACAGATGCTGAAGAACGCCCGCACTGCCGTCGAAGACACCTATGCGTTGTCCCGGACAACGGAAGACCTGATCGACATCTACACCGCCATTACGGCAGCCCCCTCTCCCAAAGACACTCCCCGCCCTTCAAGGAAAGCAGCCTGATATGACTGAAGCAATGACCCCCGAGGCCAAGGCCACGATCATCATGACCGCGCGTGACCGGTTCAGCATGGCCGTCCGGGCACTGAACGAGATTGCCGAAGTGACGGCCCGCCCCTACGAGCTTATCTATGTGGACGGCGGCAGCCCGAAACATGTTGCCGACGAAATCCGCGCTGTTTGTGAAAAAAACGGATTCCGCTACCTGCGCTACGACCATTTCCTGGCCCCCTGCCAGGCCCGCAATATCGGCCTGCGCCTGTCGACCACACCCTATGTCGTCTATTGCGAGAATGATGTCCTCGTCACCGGCGGCTGGCTGGCAAACCTCGTGAAATGCGCCGAGGAAACCGGCGCCGAAGTGGTCCAGCCCCTGATCTGCCAGGGCACGCCCCTTCATACGGAAATTCACCAGGCCGGCGGCAATTTTACCGACGACATGGATGCCTTCTTCAATGGCACGGAAGATCAGCGCCGCCTGTCCGACAGCCATCTCTGGCACCAGGGCGAACAGGTCAGCGATGTTGAGCTTACCCGCACAGAAACACAGGTCACGGAAGTACACTGTTTCCTCGTTCGCCGGGATGCCTTCGATTGGCTGGGAGAGTTCGACGAGAACATGCCGTGCTCCAAGGATCATGTGGACTTCAGCGTAAACGTCTGGAGCAAGGGCGGGCGTATCATGCTGGAACCGACGTCGGTCGTGACCTTCTGCGTGCCGAGCCGGGCCCATCCGGTGGAACCGGTGGACCGCGCCTTCTTCCTGCTGCGCTGGTCGCCGAAATGGCAGCGCCAGAGCCTGAGCCACTTCCAGAAAAAATGGAAACTGGAAAATGACCCCTATTTCGACCGCTACCTGAAACTCACGGGTTGGCGCTATCGCGAAGGCGTGGCGAAACCCCTGATCCGGAAGATCCCTTTCGTCGGGCACAGCTACAAGGTGCAGCAGGCTGGCTCGCTCCTCCTGATGCCATTGCTGAAATTCATCGGCGCACGCATGGCAGACCAGCAGGCGCAGGATTACCGCCCGTCAGATGGAGCGCCCCCACCTGCATCCGGTGCGGAAGACCGGAAATCCGCCAGCGCGGCCGCCTGATATACGCCACTCACCAATGGGTGCCTCTAACGAGAGGCATCCGTTCTTTCAAAATGGAAAAATGGCGCACCGGGGAGGATTCGAACCCCCGACCCCTAGATTCGTAGTCTAGTGCTCTATCCAACTGAGCTACCGGTGCCGGCCGAAAGAAGGCGGACACATACAGTCAGCCCCCAAGGGATGCAAGCCCGTTTTCCCGGCCTTGTGCAGCGGACCCGACGGAACCTAATCCCCGGCGTCTTCCGTTCCGGTCTCGTGGCCAGCCGGGCGGTCATATTCGGGGAGATGCGCGGGCGGCGCGTCGAGGTCCGGTTCGATTCCGGTCACATCGGCAATCCAGCCTGAATAGGCCGAAACCCGCATATAGATGCCCGGACTGTCCGGCCGGGCGCAGCCCAGTCCCCAGCTCACCACGCCAATCTGCACCGGGCCGTCTGCCCAGGTCCGGGCGACAAGCGGACCACCGCTGTCCCCCTGGCAGGAATCGGTGCCCCCCGTCCCCGCGCAGATCTGCAGGGCCGGATCGATGCTGACTCCTGCAAACTCCTCGTCGAGGCCGTATTTGTCGATGAGCGTGGCGATCTGCTGGCCACAGGTCTCCGGTTCGACAGGCGGCACGCTCCCTTCCATCAGGGCGAGGCTTGGCGCGCTGACATGCCGGCCGGTCCGGTTGAAGCCTTCTTCCTGACTGCCCTGCTCTTCCGTGTTACCGTAGCCGGCAACCACGACCTCCGTCTCCGGCACGTCGAGGTCCGGCGCACGCCCCGTCAGCCCATCGAGCCGCGAGAGCGGGCCGTCCCAGCGTCCTGAGATATGGATCAGCGCCAGATCGTTGCCGCGTTCGGCATGGCCGGCCTCATAGCCGGGGTGCATGACAATCCGGTCGACCGGAAAGGTTGCATCCTTCGGCGTCTCCAGAAGCGTCCCGGCGCCGACCACAAGCTGGAGCGGGCCAAACTTTTTCAGCTCGCCCCGCCCATCCGGCAGGTATTGCACGGCCCGGCCCAGATCGGCATCGATCCGGACCGTCTCCATGCAGTGGGCCGCGGTCAGGGCCCATTCAGGAGAGATCATCGCGGCGCCGCACTCATGATAGATGTTGCGGCCCTGCTGGGATTGCAGCGAGACGACACCCGGCCAATCCTCCGGATCAGCTTCACGCCCGCCAATGACACAAGCCGTTGCGAGGGCCAGCATGGCAGTCGCAATCCCCCACTTCCAAGCCAGCTTCATGGCAATAGTCCTTCCCCGCCGTCTTCCTTTCAGGCCACCGCCCCCGCCTGCCTGCGCGCCTCATGCACACCGCGCGCAATGGCCCGGGCGAGCGTCGAGGCAGCGAGCTCTCCAATCCGGGTCACCATCAGCGGATCCGGCTCGGGCAGCGCCACACCTTTGGTTGATAGCACAAATACAGCATCCCCGTCGAAAGGCGCAAATACCGGGCGGATCGCGCGGGAAAACCCGGACAACGCCATCTGCGCCACGCGCTGCGCCTGGGACGGGGTCAGGGCGGCATCTGTGGCGACGCAGGCAATCGTGGTGTTCTGACCAAGGCCCGGATTGGCCTTCGCTGCGCCCCAGTCCTCTGCATCCATGGAGAAGTCTGCAGGCGGGCGGGCGCCGCCGAACTCGCCCTCCATCTCATAAGGCCACGCCCAATAGGCATCTGTTCCGGGCATCAGCACAGAACCGAAGCAGTTCACACAGGCCAGCGCGCCGACGGTAATCCCTTCCGGCATGACCGCGCTGGCCGAGCCTGTTCCGCCCGGATGCTGGCCGGCCCGTGCGCCATGCCCCGCCCCTGCCCGGCCAAGCGCAACTGTTCCGGAAGCTGCGTTGAAGGCTTCGAGGCCCAGCGCCGCATAAGGCGCGATCCCATCCCAGTCCTTGTCGCCGCCATTGGCGAGGTCATAGAGAATGGCCCCCGGCACGATTGGTGTCGGCGGCACGCCGTGGCGCTCGACAAGGCTGAAACCCCGGCCCGCCTGTTTGAGCCCAGCCATGACGCCATCGGCGGCGCCCAGGCCGAACGCGCTGCCGCCCGACAGGAAAACCCCGTCCACCTGGTCCACCATTGCGCCGGCCGACAGCAAATCGGTTTCCCGTGTCCCCGGTCCGCCACCGGCGACGGCACAGGCCGCAACGGCTGGCTGATCCGGCAGAATGACGGTCACACCGGTGTTGATGCGGGCATCATGTGCCTGCCCGACGCGCAATCCTTTGACATCGGTGATGAGATTCCGTTTCCCGGCGGTTGTGGCCATGACAATGTCCTGTCGGTCTTTCCCTTTGGAACTCACTCTCTTAAGGTCCGCCGCGACTCACGCAAGCCAAGGACACTCCCATGAAGATCGCCCGCCCCCTCCTTGCCGCCCCCTTCCTCGCCGCCCTTCTGCTGTCCGCCTGTGCAGCGCCGGACGGAAAGCAGGACGTCTCGGTCTCCGAAGCGGCGCAGAGCGCGGCAGAGGCAGCCGCCACCGAAGCCCTCGAAGCCGAAGTGGAAGTTGCCGATGAGAATGCGTGGACCAAAGGCGCCATGGTGCCCGCGGCTAATCCCGAGGCAGTGGAAGCCGGTCTAGCGATCCTGCGCGAAGGCGGCACGGCCGTCGACGCCGCCATCGCGGTGCATGCGGCCCTTGGCCTGGTCGAGCCGGAAAGCTCCGGCATCGGCGGCGGCGGCTTCATGGTCTATTACGATCACGCCAGCGGCGAGGTCACCGTTTTTGACGGACGCGAGCGCGCGCCTGCCGCGGCAACGCCGGAATATTTCATGAAAGACGGCGAGGTGATGGATTTCTTCTCGTCCTGGCAGTCAGGCCGGTCGGTCGGGGTGCCGGGCGCAGTCGCCCTCTACAAGTCGGCTCATGACGCGGCCGGAAAGTTGGACTGGGAAGAGCTCTTCCAGCCGGCCATCACGCTCGCCGAAGACGGCTTCGTGGTGGAACGCAAGCTCGCCGCCACGCTGGCCAGCGATCGCCTTCAGCAATATGTCCGCCTGGATGACCTGCCGGAATCTGCGGCCTATTTCTATCCGGACGGCGTACCGCTGGCAGAAGGCTCGATCAAGACCAACCCGGCCTATGCCGAAACGCTGAAGCGGATCGCGACAGAAGGCCCGTCCGCCTTCTATTCCGGTGAGATCGCTGAATCGATCGCCTATGCTGTGTCGCACGATCCGTCCCTGCCGGGCGCCATGACGGTGGAAGACCTCGCGAATTATGAAGTCGCCGTGCGTCCGGCCCTGTGCGGCGTCGAACCGGATGGCTACGAGGTCTGCTCGGCACCGCCGCCATCTTCCGGCGGTGTGACGCAGAACATGATCCTCGGCCTCTATGACCGCCTCAAGCCGACCAGCGAAGAAGAGGCAACCGAGGAAGGCTTCCTGAAAGCCTTCGTCGATGCTCAACGCCTGTCTTATGCCGACCGCGACCATTATGTCGCCGACGCAGACTTCGTCCCGGTCCCGGCGGCGGAACTGATCGACCCGATCTATCTCGACGTGCGGGCGACCGAAGTCTTCGCGCCGGACCAGCACGCAACGCCGGGGGATCCTGGGATTGCACTCGGCCGCGGCCCGATGCGCCAGATGTGGGGTGAAGACCCGACCGAGCATCATCCGGGCACGACGCATTTCTCGATCATCGACCCCTATGGCAACGCCGTCTCGATGACGATGACTGTTGAAGCCGCCTTCGGGAACTCCGTCATGGTTCACGGCTTCATGCTGAACAACCAGCTGACCGATTTCTCGCGCGAACCGACAAAAGGCGGCAAGCCGGTGGCCAATGCCGTTGCCGGCAACAAGCGCCCCCGTTCGTCCATGTCCCCGACGATCGTCTTCGATCCGGAGGGTGATCTGTTCATGGTCACCGGATCGCCGGGCGGCAACTCCATCGTCGCCTATGTCGCCAAGACGCTGGTCGGCGTGCTCGAATGGGGCAAGACGGCACAGGAAGCCATCAACCTGCCGAACATCATCGCCCGCGGCGATGTGGTCGGCGTGGAAGTCGACCGCGACGGCGGACCGGAAGCGGCCGAAGCCCTGCGTGAGATGGGCTATACTGTCGAAGAGCGCCAGGGTGAGAATTCCGGCCTGCATGTCATCATCGTGCGCGAGGATGGCCTGGAAGGCGGAGCAGACCCGCGCCGTGACGGGGTTGCCCTCGCCCTCGAATAGACAATCACGCCTCACCCGGCATGGCCAAGCTCTACTTCTCCTACGCCGCCATGAATGCAGGCAAGTCGACGATCCTGCTTCAGGCGGCGTACAATTATCGTGAGCGGGGGATGGACGTCCTCCTGCTCACCTCCGCCCTCTACAAGGACGATGATGCCGGCCACATCTCGTCCCGCATCGGCATCGGTGCCGATGCGACGTTGTATACGGACAAGACGGACCTGCTTTCCCTGATACGGGACCGCCAGTCGGAACACCGTATCGATGCCATCTTTGTCGATGAGGCCCAGTTCCTGACCAAGGAACAGGTCTGGCAGCTGGCCCGCGTGGCGGATCACCTGGACGTACCGGTGCTGGCCTATGGGCTGCGCACCGATTTCCGCGGCGAATTGTTCGAAGGCTCATCTGCCCTGCTCGCCATCGCGGATTCGCTGCGGGAAGTGCGCACAATCTGCGAATGCGGACGCAAGGCGACCATGGTCATACGTCTTGATGCCGAAGGAAATGCCGCCACTGAAGGCGATCAGGTTTCCATCGGAAAATCGACTTATGTCTCGCTCTGCCGCCGCCATTGGGAAGAAAAGATGGGGCGCTTCCCGCCAGATTGAGCGACGGATCCCGTCAGGGCGCGAGCTGCGCTGTAATCGCATCCGCGAGCAACCGGCCGGACGCTGTCAGGGACAGGACACCCTGATCGAAGGTCAGCCATCCCTGTTCCACGAAAACGCCGATCTTCTCGCGGGACACAGGCCGTCCTGCGACCGCCTCAACCCGCGCAATATCGATCCCGGTCGCGGGGCGCAGTCCCATGGCCAGCAATTCCTGCGCGATGGCGTTGCGGTCGAGCCGTTCCGCTTCACCCCAGCCTGACCCGAGCGTCTGCACATTCGCCATGTAGACTTCCGGACGGCGGTGCGCCTCATAGGCATAACGGTGCCCGCCGACGGTGACGCGGCCATGTGCGCCTGGCCCTGCACCGATCCAGTCTCCGCCCTGCCAGTAGATCATATTGTGCACGGACTGGTGTTCCGGCGACATGGCATGATTGGAGACTTCATAAGCGGCCAGGCCAGCCTGCTCCAGAATTTGCTGCGTCAGCTCGAACATGTCGGCCTGGTCGTCATCCGGCATGGGATTGATCTGGCCACGCCCGACCGCCAGGCCGAATGCCGTGCCTTCCTTGATGGTCAGTTCATAGAGCGACAGATGCGGCATGCCGAGCGCGAGCACATCTTCGAGCTCGCTCTGCCAGTCGTCCGCCTGCTGATCCGGCCGGGCATAGATCAGGTCCACACTCACGGAAGGAAAGACACGCATCGCCCGCGCCACACTGGCCCGCGCGCCATCGGCATCATGGTCACGCCCGAGGAAAGCCAGCGCGGAATCGCGCAGCGACTGGACGCCGACGGACAGCCGGTTCACGCCCGCGCTTTTCAGTCCGGCGAGATCTGCCCGCATGATATCGTTGGGATTTGCCTCCAGCGTCACTTCCGCGCCGGGCCTGATTCCGAACACCTCATCCGCCGCGGCCAGAATCCGCTCGACATCGGCTGGCGCGAGGAGCGACGGCGTGCCACCACCGAGATAGACCGAATCCAGAGCGCCATGATCCGGCATGCGCTGGCGATGCGCGCGAATATCGTCGCAGATGGCCTCGACCAGGAGCGACGGGTCGCGGTCCTTGGCGGCGTAGACATTGAAATCGCAATACGGGCAGATGCGCGTGCAATAAGGCCAGTGAACATAAAGGCCGAACCCGAAATGCGGACCGAAAGGATGAAGCGCTTCGTCCGTCACGGCAGCAGCGCCGCTTTCAGCTTGCGGAAAGCATCGGCGCGGTGGCTCATGGCGTGTTTGCGGTCCGGGTCCATTTCGCCGAACGTGATTGTCTCGCCATCGGCAACGAAGATGGGATCATAGCCGAAGCCTTTCTCCCCTCTCGGCGGCCAGACCAGCTCGCCATGCACCTCGCCTTCGAAGACTTCCTCATGCCCATCCGGCCAGACCACGGCGAGCGCGCAGACGAATTTGGCTGAGCGGTCGGTATTGCCTGCGGCCTGCAATTCCTGCTCCACACGGGCCATCGCAACACCGAAATCCCGGGGCTCTCCCGCCCAGCGGGCCGAGTAAATTCCGGGCGCCCCGTCCAGCAGGGTGACGGAAAGGCCGGAGTCGTCCGACAAGGCCGGCGCACCCGTTTCTTCCGCTGCGGCACGCGCTTTCAGCAGCGCATTGCCAGTAAAACTGCTTTCCGTTTCTTCCGGTTCGGGCAGGTCCAGGTCGATCGCAGAGACGACTTCGAGGCCCAAAGGCTCAAACAAGTCCTTGAGTTCCCTGACTTTTCCCTTGTTGTGGGTCGCGGCGATCAACCTGCCGGGGGACAGGGTGCGGTGTGTCATAATTCGCCCTTCTGAAATGGTTCCATTCTTGCTTTCGTCACAAATACCTATATCGTTATTCGGTAAGGGTTCACGCAAAAGCAACGACCCGTCCGGCATAGATCATCCAGCGGAAAGGATGAAGAGAAGAAGGCATGACAGGCAAAACGCGCAATTCCATGGCGGCGATCATGACGGTCCTGGTCACCGTCGTCATGTGGATGACGGCCGCTATCGGCGCCATCGTTCTCCTCGCCGGCAGCATCGAGCTGATCTCGATGATCTCCGGTTCACCGATCAGCATCGGCTCCATCAAGGTCGACGATCACGACATCTCCGTACCTGAACTGGCCGCCGGCCTGATCGGCGTGCTCGTCGTGGTCTGTGCGGTGGTCTTCGTCAGCCTGGAGCTACGCAAGATCCTGGCGACCCTGGCGGCGGGGGACCCGTTCGTACCCGAAAACGCCGTCCGCCTGACCCGGATCGCCATTGCCATCGCGATCACCCAGCTGATGCGTTACGTGATCGCGATCTTTGTGGGGCTCATGGTGAATGGCGCATCGCTGGAGTTCTCCGTCGACCTGATCGCCTGGGCGTCGGTGGCGGCCCTGTTCATCCTCAGCCAAGTCTTCCGGGAGGGCACTCGCCTTCGCGATGAAGAAAAAATGACCATATAGGAGGGTAGCCATGTCTATTCGCGTAACCCTCGACCGTGTTCTTCTGGATCGCCGCATGTCCCTGACAGAACTGTCGGAACGTGTCGGCGTGACGCTCGCCAACCTCTCCATTCTCAAGACCGGCAAGGCCAAGGCTATCCGGTTCTCGACGCTCGAAGCGCTCTGCCGGGAACTCGGCTGCCAGCCGGGCGACATCCTCATCTTCGACAGCGAGGATGATGGCGCCACCGAACGCGTGGCGGCGGAATAGCCATGCGGGACGATTTCTACACCGCCGGAGACGTCGTCTCGATCCGTTTCGGCGGCGTGCTGCGCCATTATGGCGTGGTCACAGGCCGCGGCACGGTGATCTGCAATTCCCGCCTGCATGGCGGCGTTGTCGAACAAAGCCTCGACGCCTTTTCTGCCGGACGCGATGTGCGCCTGCACGGTCGCTACAGCGATCTTGATGGCTATCATGTCGAGCAGCGCGCGCGGCGTCATCTCGGCAAGGAGTACGATCTGTTCGGCTCCAATTGCGGACATTTCGTACGCCATGCCCATCGCCGCAAGCCGACCCCCATGCAGGTGGCGGCCGCGACCGTGCGCACAGTCGGCGACATGTTTGGCGGGCCGAAGCGCCGCTGGTAACCTGTCCGGGATGGCCCGGAATGGCCAGCACCGGAACAAACCGCCCGTCTCAGCCCTGGAAACCACATGAAACGCCTCACCCTGCCCTGTCTGGCCCTGATGCTTGCCGCCCTGTCCGCCTGTGGCAGCGGTGCAAAGGAAGTCGGCGAATTCAAGAACGACTGGTCAGGCAACGAGATCAAGATCACCCAGCTGGTAGACCCCAAGGTGCAGGGCGTCGTCTGCCATCTCGCGCATTTCGACCGCGGCTTCTGGGACCGGGTCGGCAAGGGCAACTGGTTCGAAAACCCGTCCAATTCCTCGATTTCCTGCCTGCAGACCGGCCCCGTGGTGATCGGCAGGATCGACCTCGACAAGTCCGGCGAAGAAGTCTTCGACCAGAACCAGAGCCTGATCTTCAAACAGCTGGCCGTCCGCCGCATCTATGATGCGGATACCGACAGCCTGATGTATGTGTCCTTCAGCCGGAAGATCGTCGACGGCTCAGCCAAGATGAGCCTGTCGACCGTGCCGCTCTACGGCCGCGACGTGACGTGGACGCAGGGCAAACCGGCGCCGCGCTGATCAGCCGAGAGCGGCGCGCTGGGCTGCGAAGAGCTCGTTGCAGCCCTTCTCGGCTAGGCGCAGCATCTCGTCGAGTTCCACCCGGGTCAGCGGGCGCTCTTCGCCCGTGCCCTGCACTTCGATGAAGCCGCCATCGGAACTCATCACGACATTCATGTCGGCTTCGCCGGCAGAGTCTTCCGGATAGTCGACGTCCAGAACCGGATGGTCCTGATACACGCCAACGGAAATGGCGGCGGCCTGCTTCATGATCGGATTGGCCGGGATCACGCCCTCGTCGACGAGGTATTTGCAGGCCAGGGACAGCGCGACAAAGCCACCGGTGATAGACGCAGTCCGCGTGCCGCCATCGGCCTGCAGGACGTCGCAGTCGATCGTGATCTGGTTCTCCCCCAGCGCGGCAAGATCGCAGACCGAACGCAGCGAACGGCCGATCAGGCGCTGGATTTCCTGGGTCCGGCCGGACTGCTTGCCTGCAGCGGCTTCACGGCGTCCGCGCGTATGCGTCGCGCGCGGCAGCATGCCGTATTCCGCCGTCACCCAGCCGCGCCCCTGCCCCTTCATCCAACCGGGTACACGGTTCTCCCAGCTGGCAGTGCACAGGACATGCGTATTGCCGAATTTCGCGAGGCACGACCCCTCGGCATAACGCGTCACCTGGGTCTCGAGGACAATCTCGCGCATCTGGTCAAATTCGCGGCCCGACGGTCGGACGAGCTGGCTCATGGGGGGACCTCCTGTTTGGTGCCACGCCTGATTGCGGGTTTTGGCGCACCTGTCTACACCGGATCACCGAGGGAACAGAAAGCGGGGCTCATGAGTAACGACATCACGATTGCGCGGGGCGCAAAGAAACTGCCTATCGGACAGGTCGGCAAGCGACTCGGCATCGAAGCGATGGATCTCATTCCGTTCGGTTATGACAAGGCCAAGATCAGCAACCACTACCTGGCCAGCCTGAAACAGAAGAAGGACGGCAAGCTGATCCTGGTCACGGCGATCAATCCGACGCCTGCCGGTGAAGGCAAGACCACGACTTCGATCGGTCTGGCGGACGCCCTGAAGCGGCTCGACAAGAAGGCCCTGCTCTGCCTGCGCGAACCCTCGCTCGGCCCCTGCTTCGGCATGAAGGGCGGCGCGACCGGCGGCGGGCGCGCACAAGTCGTTCCGATGGACGACATCAATCTCCACTTCACCGGAGACTTCCACGCGATCACCTCCGCACACAATCTGCTGGCGGCGATGATCGACAACCATTTGCACTGGGGCGCGGAGTCCGGACTGGAATCCACCCGCGTTGCCTGGCGCCGCGTCCTGGACATGAACGACCGCAACCTGCGCCAGATCGTGACCGGGCTCGGCGGCTCTGGCAATGGCGCGCCCATGGAGTCCGGTTTCGACATCACGGTCGCCTCCGAAATCATGGCCATCCTCTGCCTCGCGCAGGACGCACATGACCTGGAACAGCGGCTGGAGCGGATCGTCGTCGGGTACAAACGCGGCCGTGTGGCCGTAACGGCCAAGGACATCGGCGCCGTCGGCGCGATCATGGCCCTGCTGCGCTATGCCATGCTGCCCAATCTCGTCCAGACGCTCGAAAACAATCCGGTGCTGATCCATGGCGGCCCGTTCGCCAATATCGCCCATGGCTGCAACTCGGTGATCGCCACCAAGGCAGCGCTGAAGATGTCGGACTATGTCGTCACCGAAGCGGGCTTCGGCGCCGATCTGGGCGCGGAGAAATTCTTCAACATCAAATGCCGCCAGGCCGGGCTGACCCCGTCTGCCGCGGTGGTCGTTGCCACAGTCCGCGCCCTGAAGATGCATGGCGGCCTGTCGCTGAAGGAATCCGCCTCGGTGGGATATGACGCGCTGAAAGATGGCCTCGCCAATCTCGGGCGGCATATCGAAAACCTGAAGAAGTTCGGTGTGCCGGTCGTTGTCGCCATCAACCGCTTCACGTCCGATACGTCCAGCGAGCTCAATGCCGTGGAAGCCTATTGCAACGAGCTTGGCGTGCCTGTGTCAATCTGC
This sequence comes from Hyphomonas sp., assembly GCA_002700305.1. Lineage (GTDB taxonomy): Bacteria > Pseudomonadota > Alphaproteobacteria > Caulobacterales > Hyphomonadaceae > Hyphomonas. Next base: position 25,823 of record PACZ01000053.1, read on the forward strand.
ACCCACTGGGCCGAAGGCGGGCGCGGCGCAGAAGACCTGGCGCAGAAAGTCGTCAGCACGATCGACGCCAACCCGTCCCAGTTCAAGCCGCTCTACCGCGACGAAGCCCCGCTTCTGGACAAGATCGAAACCGTCGCCCGCGAGATCTATCGCGCCGAACGGGTCGAGGCGTCTGACAATGTCCGCGCGGCCCTGCGCCGGATGGAAGAGGCGGGCTATGGCCATTTGCCCGTCTGCATGGCCAAGACGCAGTACAGTTTCTCGACCAACCCGAAACTGGTCGGCGCGCCTGAAAACCATACGCTCCAATTGCGGGAAGTCCGCCTGTCCGCTGGCGCCGGGTTTGTTGTCGGCATTTGCGGAGACATCATGACCATGCCCGGTCTGCCACGGCACCCGGCAGCAGAGGGCATCTCCCTCAATTCCGACGGGGAAATCGAAGGCCTCTACTGATCCTGTGCGCCCTGCCTCTTCGGCCTGGCAATTGGCGCTAGACTCAATTTAGCAATTTTGCTAATTAGCAGAAATGCAAAACGCCGTCTTCAAGGCCCTGTCCCATCCTGCCCGCCGGCAGATCCTGGCGCTCCTGCGCAAGGGGCCTCAGCTTGCCGGTGACCTTGCCGCAGAGTTCGACACGAGCTGGCCGACGATGAGCCGCCACCTCGCTGTCCTGAAGGAGGCCGAACTGGTCACCGCAGACCGGCAGGGCAACCATATCCTCTACCGTATCAACACCAGCGTCCTGGAAGACGCTGCCACCGCCCTGCTCGGCCTGATCGGCCGGGATGACGGTGATGACCCCCTCAAGGAGGCAGCCGAATGAAACCCTTTATCCGCAACGGTCTTCTGATCACTCTGGGCGCCACCATCGCCGGGGCGGCGATCTCCTTGGCCGCCACGCATGCGCTGCCGGCAGACGGGGAGTTTCCGGTCCACTGGGGCGTAACCGGCGCGCCGGACCGGTGGACCGACCACGCCGGGGCCATCCGCTATCTCTGGACCATGCCGGCAATTACGCTGGCTGTCGGCCTGCTTCTGGCCGCCGTGCCGTCAATCGACCCGCGCAAGGGCAATATCGAGAAAGGCCGCCGCGGCTATGTCGCGATCTGGCTCGCGGTCATGGTGCTGCTGACCTGCATTCATGGCGGCGTCGCCCTGCAGATGATCCGGACCGGAGAAGCCACACAAGGCTCCAGCCAGATGGTGCGCTGGGTCATCGCAGGCGCTTCAATCATGTTCATCATCGTCGGCAACTACCTGCCCAAGACGCGGTCCAGCTTCTTTTTCGGCATTCGCACGCCATGGACGCTGTCTTCCGATACGGCCTGGGAAAAGACGCACCGGCTCGCCGGCCCGTTGTTCATGATCGCGGGCGCGCTGGGCCTTGTCGGGGCCTTCATCTTCAACGGGATCCTGCTGGCCGTCCAGCTGACCGGCTGGGCCGGACTCGCCGCGATAATTTCAGTAATTTACTCCTATTTTGCCTGGCGCAACGCCCCGGACCGTGAACACGGGACCAATCTCACGGTGTGAGGCCTATTGAACCCCGGGCACCGGCCCCCTATCCATTTTGGTATGCAGCCCATTGCCGACACCCAATCGCTGATGCAGCGCCTGGACCAGCGCTCGCGGGATATTTTCCGCGAGATCGTCGAGGGCTATCTGGCGACCGGCGAACCTGTCGGCTCGCGCACCCTGTCCAAGGGCAGCATTGCCCTCTCCCCCGCCTCGATCCGCAATGTGATGGCCGACCTGACGGATCTCGGCCTGCTGGACGCCCCGCACATCTCCGCCGGGCGCGCGCCGACCCATATGGGCCTGCGCCTGTTCGTGGATGGTTTCCTCGAGATCGGAGAGCCTGCCCGCTCCGACCGGCTGGCGATTGACGACCGGCTGAAATCAGCCGGGGCAGACTTTGACAACGTCCTGTCGGAAGCCTCCGACATTCTCTCCGGCCTTGCCGGCGGCGCTGGCCTTGTCTCTTCGCCGAAGCGCGACGCGGCCGTGCGCCATGTCGAATTCCTGCCGCTGGGCCCGCGCGATGCGATCTGCATCCTGCTGACCGAGGATGGCGATGTCGAAAACCGCTTCATCCAGGTGCCGGAAGGCCTGCCCTCGACCGCCCTGATCGAAGCCGGAAATTACCTCTCCACCCGCATGAAGGGCCGCACGCTGTCAGAAGCAGCGCAGGGCGTGCGCGAGGAGCTGAGCTCCCGCCGGGCGCAGCTGGACGCAACCGCTGCAGGCCTCGTCGAACAGGGCCTCGCCCAATGGAGCGGCGAAACGCCGGGACGCGGCCGCTCGCTGATCGTGCGGGGCCGGGCGAACCTGCTGGAAGACGCCAAGGCCGCCGAGGATCTCGACCGGGTGCGCCAACTGTTCAATGAACTGGAACGCCAGCAGAATGTACTCGATATTCTCGACACGACACAGGAAGCTGGCGGGGTGCGACTCTTCATCGGCTCCGAAAACCAGCTTTTCCCGCTATCAGGTTCAAGTGTGATTGTGGCGCCCTATATGGGTGGCGGAAAGCAGGTTATCGGCGCCCTTGGCGTGATTGGGCCGACACGGCTGAATTATGCAAGAGTGATCCCGATGGTAGACTATACAGCGAAGGTCGTGGGCGAGATCCTCTCCCGCCGCCGCGCCAAGGACGGAAAATGATGAGCGACGAAGCGAAGACTGAAAACACAGAATCTGTCGAAACGCCTGAAAACGCCGCCCCGGAAGAGGCGACGCCGGAAGATACGATCCTCCGCCTTGAGGCGGAAAAGGAAGAGATGCGCGGCCAGCTGCTGCGCACGCTGGCGGACCTCGAAAACACCCGCAAGCGGGCCCAGAAAGAGGTCGCCGATGCGCGCGTCTATGCCATCGAGAAATTCGCCGCCGACCTTCTCAGCGTCTCCGACAACCTCGCCCGCGCGCTGGCCGCGCTGCCGGACGGTGACCGCGATGCCCTTTCGGAAGCCGGCAAGAATTTGCTTGGCGGCATCGAAATGACCGAGAAAGAGCTGCACACGGCGCTTTCCCGCAACGGCGTGACCGTGATCGCCGCCCTGCCTGGCGATGCCTTCGACCCGAACCTGCACCAGGCCGTGGCGAACGTCCCCTCCCCGCAGGCGCCCGGCACGATCCATGACGTGTTCCAGACCGGCTGGAAGATCGGCGACCGCGTCCTGCGCGCCGCCATGGTCGCCGTCAGCGCAGGCTCGACGAACTAGGCCCAACCCCGCAAACTTTCAAACAAAAGTAGAATTCAAATAAAGACTTTTCCTGCATACAAGCAGGATGCCTTTGTTGTCGCGCACTTCTACCTGGTCGCAACGCCCATCCTTTTTTGGAGCGCTGCGGCCACGTACGCCCTTAATATTTTGGGCATTTCTGTCTTGGCTGGTCGGTGGACCACTGCATCCCTACGTTTGGAACTTGTTTGTACAATTTCCGGGCATGCATGAATTCGCCATGCCGAACCTATTCATTCATTCAAGATCACTTGCCGGGGCGTTCGGGATGGCTGTCGTCCTGTGGCTACTCAAGTTCGAGTTCAGGAACTCTGGCAGCTGCACCCGGCTTTATTTGGCCTTGTCGATCCTAGCTGGATTGGCGGCGGCAAGCATTGCAGCGGTACTCTGCGGGCTTGGTTGGACCTGGTACCTCTTCTTTCAGGGATGTATGGATGGCTGCAAACCAAACACAGCCCTGAGCAATACGATGGGTGCAATAGCTGGCAGTCTGCTGGTTCTGTTCGGCGCATCAGTTGTCGCGCTCACATCTTGCATAGTCGCAGGGCCGATCGCCTACCTGTCCACGCGCCTGCTGCTTTTCCGGCTGACTGGCTGTGCATCAGACGTCGGCCAGAAGCCTGACGTAGACCGCTGATGCATCGTCCCTGCGCTTGATGCGGGGGATGTCGCCGTCGGGGGCATTTTCGAAATCGCGGAGCATCCGGATCAGGGCTGGCAGGCCCTTGTCCGACAGATCTGCCATCAGGCTTTCCAATGTGTGCGTCGCATAGGGTGAGATAAGCCTGTAGAGGCCGTCGCTCATCAGGCAGACTTCATCGCCCGGACGCATTGCGATACGCGCAGTCTTGAGATTGCTGACAACATCCGCCCCCAGGCCAAAGCCCGTCCCGATTTCATTGGACATCCGCCGGGTCTGCCGCAGCCAGCCCATGCGCTCTTCGGGCGTCAGCGCCATCACGCGGCGCGCGGTGGCGGTCTCGTCCTCGGCCTTCTCGGCCTGCCCGATCAAGCTTACGCCCGCCGCGGACCGGACGAGCGCCATACAGTCGCCCATATAGACGAACACCGCCTCTTCGCCCTGCAGCCACATCCAGATTCCGGACGCGATGGGCAGGGCTTCACCCGGCAATTTGTCCAGCGGGATCCGGCTTTCGGCTTCGGCGCGCTGGCGCACATCGGCCAGCACGGAGGCAAAATAGGCTTCCGGCGCTTCGCCGGCTTCAGGCCCCTGCATCAGCCGGTCTGACAGCACCTCGGCGATCCAGGCCGCACCGCTTTCACAGGCCGGAAACGGGCGCAGATCGGTCACATCGGTCGCCCCGTCCAGCACCCAGGCCGTACCGGCGGCCGCATCGAAGCCTGTCCGGTCATCGCCTGTTTTGCCCGGTACGCCCGGATCATTCACCGTGCTGATGATATCCAGCTGCATCGCCCTACCTCTTCGTCATGCGCTCTCAATCAAAGGCGGTATCACGCTTCGCCCGGCACCGCACATGAACGCTTTGAGACATTTGGAAACCCCTAGCGCTCGACCAGTTCGACCCGCCGGTTCTGTTCACGCCCGGCATCGCTGGTATTGGAAAAGACCGGCGACAAGGGTCCTACGCCGTGCGGCTCCAGCCGGTCAGACGCGATCCCGTAATCCTGTTTCAGCGCATCGGCGACGGCGCGGGCGCGGTCATCTGACAGCTTGCTGTTATAGGCATAGGTGCCCTTGGAGTCGGTATGTCCCACCACATAGAACGCCTTGTCCGGGTGGGCGGCCAGATAGTCGGCAATGGCATCAAGCGCAGCTTTCGATTCCGGCTTCAGCGTGGCCTTGTCGAAATCGAACACGATCCCGTCCAGCACGACGCGGCCATACTCTTCGATATCGGCGCCCATGGCTTCGGCATCCACCACAACGAGGCCCGTCTCGGCGGCTTCTACCTCGACGATGTCGATCAGCGTTCCGACATAGTTTTTCGAATGCTGTTCGACATAGATCACCACATAAGCCGTACCGGCAGCGCGCTCCTTGCTGGCCACAATGGCCCCTGCCCCGCCGGAGGACGACGTACCGGAAAACATCGTTCCGACGGCGCCGGGCTTGGTGGCCGGATTTTCCCTGAAGGTGACCTCCATCCACTGGCGCGAGCCGACCGCCGCACCTTTGCGGTCCGCCGACATGCCCTCGCCGAGAATTTCGAACCCCTCCGCATTCAACGCACCGAGATAGTTCTTGTAGACCTCGGAATAGGACCGGTCTTCGCCTTCATATTTGTAGAAAGTCCGGGTGACGCGGCCCTCGGTTTCGATCCAGTCGCCAATTTGGCGATAGCCGGTCACCGGCCCGACCGCGACCTTGTAAGGCTGATAGTTTTCAATGTGTTGCCAGGCGATGACCTGCCCGGGATACCGCTCGATCATCGGGTGTTCGACCACCCCTTCGATATCCTGCGCCGCGGCGATCGCGGGCAACAGCGCCAGGCCAAAGACAGCCAACACAATCCTGATGATTTTAAACACTTACGTTCCTCCCACCTAACGTTGGGGGAACTATGCCTCACAGGCCTGCATCTGGCCAGCAACGGGTGATGCCGCGGGCAGGTTTACTGGCGGACGGTTCGCGCCCAGGCGCGTTCGTGCATCGTGTAGGCGGCTGTCTGGACCAGCGGCTCGATGAGGCCGATGGCAAGCGCAGCGTGCCAGCTGCCGGTCAGCAGAAAGGCCACCGTCATCGCCACGGTGAGGTGCATGAGGCTGTAGGTCACTGTCTTGAAAACCTGCAATGACATTTGTTGGATAACTCCCGCTTCAGACCATCAAGAACACCCTCAACAGACCCTCTAAGGACCGTCTAAAGACCGTGAATGCGGGCTGTTCTCACTTCCAATATGATCTAGATGCGAACGATTCTCAAATAAATCCTGCAAGACGCTGCCATAGGCGCGGTCTATGGCCGCAAAGCGCAGCCGGACATGGAAAAGGCGTCGCAGGCCTCTTGTGACGCGTTGAAATTTCCCCATATCCCAGACCGAAAGGGCGAACAGGTTCAAACCCTCCATTCGCCTACTCAAAACGTCACTTGCAGAGCCATCTGCCTTGCGGGGCTGCTGAGCAGACCGCGCGAACGGGGCGGGTGGCGGCTATAGGAGAGAGAGACTTAAAATGAGCAAGATTATCGGTATCGACCTCGGGACCACGAACTCCTGCGTTGCCGTCATGGAAGGCGGCCAGGCGAAGGTCATCGAGAATGCAGAAGGCGCGCGCACGACCCCGTCCGTCGTTGCCTTCACCGAAAGCGGCGAACGCCTGATCGGCATGCCTGCCCGCCGCCAGGCCGTGACCAACCCGGACTTTACGTTCTACGCCATCAAGCGCCTGATCGGCCGTCAGTTCGACGACCCGACCGCGCAGAAGGACAAGGCCATCTCGCCCTTCGAGATCGTCAAGGGTCCGAATGGCGACGCATGGGTCAAAGGCCGCGACAAGGACTATGCCCCGCAGGAAGTGTCCGCCTTCATCCTGACCAAGATGAAGGAAACCGCTGAAGCCTATCTGGGCAGCGAAGTGACCCAGGCCGTCATCACGGTTCCGGCCTACTTCAACGACGCCCAGCGCCAGGCCACGAAAGACGCCGGCAAGATCGCCGGTCTTGAAGTGCTGCGCATCATCAACGAGCCGACGGCAGCCGCCCTCGCCTACGGCCTCGACAAGGGCGAGAACAAGACGATCGCCGTGTACGACCTTGGCGGCGGTACGTTCGACGTCTCGCTGCTGGAAATCGGCGACGGCGTGTTCGAAGTGCTGTCCACGAACGGCGACACCTTCCTCGGCGGTGAAGACTTCGACCTTCGCATCGTCGATTACCTCGCCGAAGAATTCAAAAAGGATCAGGGCATCGACCTGAAGGCAGACAAGCTGGCCCTCCAGCGCCTGAAGGAAGAAGCCGAGAAGGCCAAGAAAGAGCTGTCGTCCGCTTCGCAATACGAAGTGAACCTGCCCTTCATCACGGCTGACGCCTCCGGCCCGAAACACCTCAACATCAAGCTGACGCGCGCCAAGTTCGAAAGCCTGGTCGAGGACCTCGTCAAGCGCACCATCTCGCCGTGCGAGAAAGCGCTCAAGGATGCCGGCAAGTCGGCTTCCGACATCGACGAAGTGGTTCTGGTCGGCGGGATGACCCGTATGCCGGCCGTGCAGGAAGCGGTGAAGAAATTCTTCGGCCGTGAGCCGCACAAAGGTGTGAACCCGGATGAAGTGGTTGCCATCGGCGCCGCGATCCAGGGCGGCGTCCTGCAGGGTGACGTGAAAGACGTTGTGCTTCTGGACGTGACCCCGCTGTCGCTGGGCATCGAAACCCTCGGCGGCGTGTTCACCCGCCTGATCGACCGTAACACGACGATCCCGACCAAGAAGTCCCAGGTCTTCTCGACCGCTGACGACAATCAGCCGGCCGTGACGATCAAGGTCTTCCAGGGCGAGCGCGAAATGGCTGCTGACAACAAGATGCTCGGCCAGTTCAACCTCGAAGGCATTCCGCCGGCCCCGCGCGGCGTGCCGCAGATCGAAGTGACCTTCGACATCGACGCCAACGGCATCGTGTCCGTGTCCGCCAAGGACAAGGCCACCGGCAAGGAACAGGTCATCACCATCCAGGCCGATGGCGGTCTGTCGGAAGACGACATCAAGGGCATGATGGCAGACGCCGAAGCCAATGCGGGTGCCGACAAGGCCCGCCGCGAACTGGTGGAAGCGAAGAACCATGCCGAAGCCCTGGTGCATCAGACCGAGAAGCAGCTCGAAGAGCATGGCGACAAGGTCTCCGAGGACGTCAAAGGCGAGATCGAGAAAGCCGTCGGCGAGTTGAAGGAAGCCCGCGAAACGGACAATCTCGCAGACATCCAGGCCAAGCATCAGGCCCTTATGTCGGCTGCGATGAAACTCGGCGAAGCCATCTATGCCAGCCAGCAGGAGGCAACCGCCCATGCTGACGCGGCCGCCGATGCCGCGGCTGACGGTGGCAATGACGATGTGGTCGATGCCGACTTCGAAGAGGTCGACGACGACAAGAAATAATCCGTCAGACAACGGAAAAGACAAAGCCCGCCGGAGCGATCCGGCGGGCTTTTCATTTGGGCCTCAGATGGCGCCGGCGTCAGGCCTTGCCGGCATATTTGTCCGTTGCGCGGATCAGCTGGTCCAGGATGCCCGGTTCCGAATAGGCGTGGCCCGCCCCTTCGATGGGATAGAACTCCGATTTCGGCCAGGCCCTGTGCAAGGCCCAGGCTTGGCGCATCGGGCATGGCATGTCGTAGCGGCCGTGCACGATCGTGCCGGGAATGTCCTTCAACCGGCCTGCGTCGCGCAGCAATTGTCCGTCTTCGAACCAGCCGTCATGGATGAAGTAGTGATTCTCGATCCGCGCGAAAGCCAGCGAGAACTCAGCCTCGTGGAACTGGTCAGACGTGGAAGGCTCCGGCAGCAGGGTGATCGTCTCCCCTTCCCACACGCTCCACGCCCTGGCGCAGCGCAGCTGTTCCTCCCGGTCGTCCCCTGTCAGGCGCTTGCGATAGGCGGTGACAAGATCGCCGCGCTCGGCTTCCGGGATCGGGGCGATGAAGGCCTCATACTTTTCCGGGAACATTTCCGAGACGCCGAACTGGTAATACCAGTTCATCTCGGCCTTGGTGAGGAGATAGATGCCGCGCAGCACCAATTCGCTGACGCGGTCCGGATGCGTCTCGGCATAGGCGAGCGCCAGCGTCGAGCCCCAGGATCCGCCGAACACCTGCCAGGTTTCCACACCGATCATTTCGCGCAGCCGCTCAATGTCGGCAACAAGATGCCAAGTCGTGTTGTTGTCGAGGCTGGCAAAGGGCGTCGAGCGCCCGCAGCCGCGCTGGTCGAACAGGATGACGTCGTAAAGCGCCGGATCGAACAGGCGCCGGTGGCTGGCCGAACAGCCGCCGCCCGGCCCGCCATGCAGGAAGACGGCAGGCTTGGCGCCCTTCGTGCCGACACGTTCCCAATAGATCCGGTGGCCATCACCGGTTTCGAGGAAGCCCGTCTCGAAGGGTTCGATTTCAGGGTAAAGCGTGCGCAGGCCAGTCATGGCGTTCCTCCGGAAGTCCTTGCCTGCTGTCTAGATCAGGCACGGGGTCCGGGAAACAGCTGTTACCACCTGACGGCGGGCCTATTCAGGGGACTGCGCCCTCTCATCCGGAATGATATGCGCCCCGACCAGTAGGCCATGCTGCCAGCGGCGCTCACAATGGTAGATCGCCTCGATATGGCCGTAGCGAGACATCAGTTCCAGGTCGAATGTCTCCGGCACCGCCCAGACTTCCCAGAGCTTCAGCTGCATCCCCTCTTCCGAGAAGTCGCGGATCATCACATCGAACGAACTGTGCAGATCGTTGACGAGGATCCGGCCCTTTCGAAGTGTCCGGTGGCGAGCATCTTCCCGATGCTCGCCAACCGGCTTCCCCACCTGTGTTTCAGGTATGCTTGTCATACCGTGTCTATGCATAACGGCGATAAACCGTTCCGCATAAAATGCTTAATGACAGCCGTTTCCCGCCGCGGCAGGCCTAGTCCATGACCACCACGACCTTGCCCTGGGCCCGGCGTTCCGTCAGCTCAAGGATGGCATCGGCAGACTTCTCCAGCGGATAGGTGTTGGAGACGTGCGGGCGGATCTTGCCTTCGCTGTAGAGCTCGAACAGTTCCTTGACGTTCTGCGCATGCGCCTTCGGATCGCGCGCCACGGCGGCGCCCCAGAACACGCCGCGGATGTCGCAGCTTTTCAGCAGGGTCAGGTTCAGCGGGATCTTCGGGATACCGGCCGGGAAACCGATCACCAGGAAGCGGCCTTCCCAGTTCATCGCCCGCAGGGCCGGTTCGGCATAATTGCCGCCGACGCCGTCATAGATGATGTCCACGCCGCCACCGGAGATTTCCTTGATGTCGCCGGAGAAGGCTTTCATGCCGTCCTTGTCCAGCTCTCGGGCATAGACGAGGCCCTTGTCGGCGCCCTTGTCGAGGCAGAAATCGACCTTTTCCTGACTGGAACAGGCCGCGATGACCTCAAGGCCCATCGCCTTGCCAAGCTCCACGGCTGCGATGCCGACACCGCCGGCCGCGCCGAGGACGAGCAGTTTCTCGCCTTTCTTCGGATCGGCCCGGTCCTTCAGGGCATAATAGGACGTGCCATAGGTCATCATGAAGGCCGCCGCCTCCGCGAACGGCATCTCGTCCGGGATCGGCATCACGGAATGGGCTGCAGCGACAGCCAGTTCGGCCATGCCGCCATTGCCGATGGAGGCCAGAACGCGGTCGCCCGGCTTCACATGGGTGACGCCCTCGCCGACCGATTCGACATAGCCGGCCACTTCACCGCCCGGACTGAACGGGCGCGGCGGCTTGAACTGGTACATGTCCTTGATCATCAGCGAGTCCGGGAAGTTCACCCCGCACGCCTTTACCCGCACCAGAACCTGGCCTTTGCCATATTCCGGCGAGGCGACCTCTTCGAGGACCAGAGTTTCCGGTCCGCCGACTTCTTTCGAAAGCACTGCCTTCATGAGCGCGCTACCCTTCCTGTCTTGTTGTTTGCTGCGCCAGACGGTAGCGGTGTGGCCTTCATAATCCAAGCCTGACGTAAGGGAGTGTGACCAGCTATGGCGAGGAAATGGGCCATTGCCCTTCATGGCGGTGCCGGACCGGTGTTCGGCCGCGACTATTCGCGCGAGGAAGCGCACATGGCGGAGCTGCTGCGCGAAGGCGGCAAGCGGCTGGCCGCGGGCGTGGCCGCGCTGGACGTGGTGGAAGCCATGGTCGCAGCGCTGGAAGAGTCCGGCCTGCACCTCGCCGGCAAGGGCGCTGCGCCCAATACCGACGGGCGCTATGAGCTGGACGCGGCGATCATGGACGGGCGCACCCGCAATGCCGGGGCCGTTGCGGCCCTGTCCGGCATTGTCAGCCCCATCGCCGCCGCCCGCATCGTCATGGAACGCACCCCTCACGTCCTGATCGCGGGTGAAGGCGCTTGGGCGCTGGCCACCGAATACGGCCTGCCGGAAGTGCGCGACCCCGAAACCTATTACCAGCCGGTCGAAGAGCGCTGCCTGCTGCCGGCCCGGGCCATGGGCACGGTCGGCGCGGTCGTGCTGGACCAGTATGGCGATCTTGCCGCTGCCACCTCCACCGGCGGGGTGAAGTCCAAGACGCCGGGCCGTGTGGGCGACACGCCGCTGATCGGCGCCGGCACCTGGGCGGACGAGCGCTGCGCCATTTCCTGCACTGGCCTCGGCGAGTATTTCATCCGCGCGGCGGCCGCCGCAGACGTCTCCGCCCGCATCCGCTATGGCGGGGCCCAGCTGGAAGACGCCGTTCAGGGCGCGCTGGACGATGTGAAACATCTAGGCGGCGAAGGCGGCATGATTGCGGTCGGCGCCGATGGCCTTTTGGTGGCGGGCTCCAATTCCGGCGGCCTGAAGCGCGGCCTGATGGATTCCGACGGCCGGTTTGAAGTGGCGACCTTCGCATGATGATTGCCGGATGGATCGTTCTGGGCCTTTCGGGCTTTGCTTTGGTGCTGGCGGCACAGATGCGGATGCTGATTTCCGTCTCCCTGCGCCGGGCGCTGGCGGACAAATTCGGCGGAGACCATCGCGACCCCGCCTACCGCGACGCGATTGCCTCCTCCGGCAAAACCGACACGCCGGGCGAGCACCTCGCCTGGCTGATGGAGACCTATCCTGCCCAGCTCGCGCAATTGCGCCTCGCCCGCCGGGTGACCTATACAGCGCCCATGGCCATTCTCCTGTCCCTTGCCTATCTGCGCTTGATTGTGGGGGCGTTCTGAGCCCATGCGCGGTTATTTTGCCATCGGGTCGGAGCGGATCTCCAAGGCTATGAACCTCGGTGCGTTGATGCGCACGGCAAACGCCTTCGGGGCGAGCTTTTTCTTCTCCATCGATGCCGAACACCGCCTGCGCGCTGCCTATGCCGCCGACACGTCGAAGACAGCGGGGCATATCCCCTACTATCAGTATGACACGATCGACGAGATGCAGCTGCCGCGTGGCTGCCAGCTGGTCGGGGTGGAGCTGACCGACGAGGCGGTGATGCTGCCGACCTTCCGCCACCCGGTGCAGGCGGCCTATATCCTGGGGCCCGAGCGCGGCAGCCTGTCGCCGGAGACGCTGGCGCGCTGCGACCATGTCGTGAAGATCCCGACCAAGTTCTGCATCAATCTCAGCCTCGCCGGGGCGCTGGTCATGTATGACCGCCACCTGGCCCTTGGCGCCTATGCCCCGCGGCCGATCATGCCGGGCGGTGTGCCGGGTGACGGCAAGCTGCCGGGCTGAGCCGGTTTCCTGAAATTTCCTGAACTGCGCACAACCGCGGGGTTCATCCGCTGCTCAGACCGCCTGTGGCAGGGTGAAGAAACAGACATTCAGTTGCCGGAATCCGGTGTCATTCAATTTGCCGAAGTTTGGCCTTAACTCTATGACACCTACACTGGCGGCAGAAACCGATCCGGACGAGACGCTGTATAGAAGATGCATAAAGATATGACCCCTTCCTCCCGACTTTCCGGCCTCCGCCTTTCGGGGCTTCTGGCCGCCGCCCTTGTCCTGGCCGCCCCGCTGGCCAGCGCCGAGCCGACCGCGATCGGCCGATACAAGGACTGGTCTGTCTTCACCGACACGACCGGCGGCGAGACGATCTGCTATGCGGCAACGCCTGCCACCGACAAGGCGCCGAAAAATGCCGACCATGGCGATGTCTGGTTCTATGTCACGAGCTGGAAGTCCGGCCGGGCCCGCAACCAGCCGAGCCTGAAAGTCGGCTATAACCTCCGCGAAGACATGGCCCCGAAGGCGCAGGTCGGGCGCTCGTCCTGGACCCTGTTCGCTGTTGGCCGCGAAGCCTTTGCCGACGATTCCGACGATGCACGGGTCGTCACGGCACTGAAGAAAGGGTCTGAGCTACGTGTCCAGGCCGTCTCGGCCCGCAACACGCAGGTCGCCTATCACTTCTCGCTGAGCGGCTCTGCCGCCGCGATCGACAAGGCTGCCGCCACCTGCCGCTGACGCTTCAGTCCGGCAGGACGAATTTCTCCGGGTGCTTGCCTTCGGCATCGCGATAGTGAGAGACGATTTCAGCAAGGTCTGCAGCGATGTCCTCGCCGGGCGTCATCGGCCCTTCGAAGCGCATTTCCCGCGTCCCGAAATCCAGCACCGCGATCAGCATCGGCACATCGGCCGATTTGGCGATATGCCAGAAGCCGGTTTTCCAGTCTGCGTTCGCATCGCGGGTCCCTTCCGGTGAAACGGCAAGGTGTAGCGAGTCCGCCTGCGCAAATGCCTCCCGCATCAGGGACACCACATCGGCCGATTTCGACCGGTCGACCGGTACACATCCCGCCCGGCGCACCAGCCCGCCCAATGGCCCAGACACCAGCGATGCCTTGCCCATCCAGCTGAGCTTCTGCCGGTACCAGCCGGCAATGGCCAACATCAGCAGGCCGTCGAAATTCGACGTGTGAGGGGCCGCGATCACGACGGACTTCGGGACGTCCGGCCAGTCTGTCGCGACATGCCAGCCGGCCGCTTTCAGGAACAGCCAGGAAAAGCCCCGGACGCCTTCGGAAAAGACGCCCCGATATGGGCCGGGCTTGCCGAAGCTTCCTCGTGCACGCTGCATCGGCCCATCTTCTTTCATCGCGGCGTCCCCTTCCCTGCAGGACCATAGACTTTCCGGACACAGAAGTCGTGCAAATACCGGCCCGGCGCCAAAGAAGATGCCCAAAGAAAAAGGCCAGCCGGCGAACACCGGCTGGCCCTTGTTTTCCTACACCCTCTGACGGGTGAGGCAGCTTAGTAGCTGTCCTGCGTCACCGGGGTCAGGATGATTTCCACGCGGCGGTTGGCAGCGCGGCCGGCAGCGGTCGAATTGTCGGCGATCGGCTGGGTTTCGCCCATGCCGATGGCGCGCATGCGGACCGAGGCGACGCCCTGATTGACCAGATAGTTCTGGACCGAGACGGCACGGCGCTGCGACAGCTGCATGTTGTAGTCATCCGGGCCATCGGACGAGGCGTGGCCGATAACGTCCACGGCGGTCGACGGATAGTCGACCAGCGTCGTGGCGACATCGTTCAGCGTGGCATAGAAGCCGGGTTTGATGGCCGAGCTGTCGACATCGAAAGTGATGTTGGACGGCATGGTCAGCGCGATCTGGTCGCCCTGGCGCTCGACACCGATACCGGTGCCGGCAGTCTGTTCGCGCAGGGCTCGTTCCTGCTTGTCCATATAGTCACCGACGGCAGCACCGGCGATGGCGCCCACTGCTGCACCAATTGCAGCATTGCGGCCGTCATCCCCGCCCGCGAGCGTACCGGCTCCGGCTCCGAGAATTGCACCGGCGGCAGCACCGGTCCAGACGTTACGGCTGGGGCCTTCCGCGCAGGCGGTAAGCATTGAGACAGCACAGACGGCAATGGCGAGACGTTTCATAATTATCAGCTCCATATCTGGATCAGCCCACTTATCGGGACGCGTAACAACGCGCCGCGGAGACATATGTTCCACTCATGGCTTTTTGAGGGCGGGCGCATGAACCCCTTATGAACCATAAGTGTTCTGGTGGTTTCCGCCTGTCACCCAACCGTGATATAGGCGCCGCGACATGAAGATCGAACTGGACCTCTCCCGCCGCCCGGACGCGGCCCCTGCTGCTCTGCCATCCCTGGCAGGGCTGAGCCTGCCTGCGCTGAAAGCAGAGATGGAGGCGATGGGCGTCGATCCGAAGAAATCCGGCATGCGCGCCAAGCAGCTGCGCCGCTGGATCCATCATTTCGGCACGCAGGACTTTGCCGACATGACCGATGTTGCCAAGGAACTGCGGGCGCAGCTGGCCGAACGCTACATCCTCACCCGCCCGGACATTGCCGACCATCAGGTCAGCCGCGACGGAACGCAGAAATGGCTGACCCGGTTCGGCCCCGGCATTGAAGGCGAAAGCGTCTTCATCCCGGATGTCGGCAAGGCGGGCGCGCTGTGCGTCTCCAGCCAGGTCGGCTGCACGCTGAACTGCACCTTCTGCCACACCGGCACGCAGAAACTTGTCCGCAACCTGACGGCACAGGAAATCGTCGCGCAGGTGCTGATTGCGCGGGACGAACTGGGCGAATGGCCGACCTCGACCGAGAACCGCCGCCTGACCAATATCGTCTTCATGGGCATGGGCGAGCCGCTCTACAATCTGGATAATGTGGCCGAAGCCATCGACACGATCTCTGACGGCGACGGCATCGCCATCGGCCGCCGCCGCATCACGGTCTCGACCGCCGGCGTCGCGCCCAAGATCCCGGAACTCGGCCACCGCACCAATGCGGCGCTCGCCATCTCGCTGCACGCCACCAATGACGATCTGCGCAACGAAATCGTGCCGATCAACCGCAAATACGACCTGCAGACCCTGTTCGACGCGATCCGCGCCTATCCGGACCTCAGCAATTCGAAACGCGTGACGTTTGAGTATGTGATGCTGAAAGGCGTTAACGATACGCTGGCCGAAGCGCGCGACCTTGTCCGCCTGCTGAAGGGTGTTCCGGCGAAGATCAACCTCATCCCGTTCAATCCCTGGCCGGGCAGCCCCTATGAGTGCTCCGACTGGGAGACGATCGAAGAATTCGCCGAAGTGCTGAACCGGGCGGGCTATGCCAGCCCCATCCGCACGCCGCGCGGCCGCGATATCTTCGCCGCCTGCGGCCAGCTGCGCTCGGAAAGCGTCAAGAAGTCTGCCGCCGAAAAACGCCGCGAAGCGCTTGCCGCTGAAGCGGATGGCGCAGCCGACTGATCAGCCCGCCGGGCGCGCAGCTGCCGCCTTCTGCACCAGCGCCAGGAACGCTTCATGCTCCGGCAATTCGCTCCGGCTTTTCGCGACCATGCCGCTGAGGTCCGGCGGCATCGGCGCAGTGCCCGCAGGCCCTTCGACATATTTCATGCCGTGCAGGATGAACTCGTAGCTATCCTGCGCGAAGAGCCTGTCCGCCCCCGGAAAATCGAACTGGGTCGGTGAACGCCGCTTCCACAGTTCCAACCGGTCGCGCAGATCGTCGAGGATCGCCTCGTCCGCTGTCGCCGCCTGCCAGAATGGCGTGTCGCGGCGTTTCGACGTCACATAGTGCAAATTGATGAAGCCGAGGATTTCCTGGAAGAGTTCATTGCTGATCCGGTTGTAATAACGCACCGTCGCCTCCGGCGCGGCAGCATAGTCTTCCAGCATGCTGGCAATGGCGAGGGCGGCAAATTCGATGAAGTAGAGGCCGGAGGATTCCAGCGGCTCGAGGAAGCCATCGCTGAGCCCCACGGCCACGCAATTGCCCTTCCAGCTCGTCTCGCGTTTGCCGCTGGTGAATTTGATATGCCGCGCCTCCAGCCCATCGCTGTGCGGGCCTTCAAATCCGCGCAGCGCCGTTTCAGCTGCATCATCGCTGAGGAACTGGCTGGAATAGACATAGCCGATGCCGCGGCGGGTCTGCAGGTTGATGTCCCATTGCCAGCCCGCCTCGCGGGCCGTGGCGAGCGTATAGGTCAGGATCCGCTCGGGCTTGTAGACCTCATACGGCACACGCATCGTGACGGCGCGGTCGCACAGAAGATACTTGGCATAGGATTTCATCGGCACGTCCAGCGCCTTGCCCAGAAGGGCGGAGCGGAAGCCGGTACAGTCGACATAGAGATCTGCCGTCAGCGTCTCGCCCTGATCTGTCTCCACCGAGGAGATCAGCCCTTCAGGGGACACTTTGACATCGGTGATATTGGCAAGCTTGTGCCGGATGCCGCGCGCCTGTCCGAATTCAGACAAACGTTTCGCCAGCTTGATCGCATCAAGGTGGTAGGCATACGGAAAATTGCCGCGATATTGCGGCGCGTGCGGGGATTTCGGGGCGATGTTGAAGTCTGCCAGCTGGGTGAGCGCTGAAAAGGCCCGGTCAAACGCCTGTCCGTTCTGTACCGTCCAGCCCCTGACCGCCGCATCCGTGTGCGGGCGCTGGCGCCGGTCGAACGGATGGTCGTAACTCTCCCCCGGATTCCAGTCCCGAAACCGGATCAGCGTCTTGAAGGTTGCCTCTGCCGAAATCAGCAGGTCCTGCTCCGGCAGGCCAATATCGCTGAGCGTTCGCCGGATGGTCGGCACCGTCGCCTCCCCCACGCCGATGGTGGGAATGTCGGGAGATTCGACCAGCGTGACCGTCGTCGGCCGGCCGGCGCGGCGAATATGCGCGTTGAGAAGATTGGCCGTGATCCAGCCGGCACTGCCGCCGCCCACGACCAGGATTGACTGAACCATGCCCGCCCTCTGATCCGGAGTTCCTGTTCTCAGTCTTCACAGGATCAGCGGGCGGGTCAATTGCAAGGCTCAGCCGGTGGGGCTCAGTCCTTCAGGCCGGCGATTTTTTCCTGCGCCTCAGTCAGGATGTCGGCGACGGCCTTGCGGCGGTCCAGATTGTCCGGCTGACCGCGGACAGCTTCCTGCACCGCATGGCGCAGGCGCCACATGGCCCCGCGGACATCCTGCGGGTCTTCGGGCCGGTCGCTGTCCAGGAGGTCGGCCAGCCTCTGCTCGATGCGCGCCAGCGTTTCCGCTTCGGCCTCGAGCTCTGCTTTGCCTTCACCGCTCAGCTTGAACGACCGGCGCGCCCCGTCCGCCTCTGCCTCAACCCAACCAAGGTCCAGCAGCGCTTCCAGCGCCGGATAGATCACGCCCGGGCTGGGCACATAGGCGCCGCCGGTGCGGGCCTCGATCTCGCGGATGAGCTCATAGCCGTGGCGCGGTTCTTCCGAGATCAGCTTCAGGATCAGAAGGCGCAGATCGCCATGATCCAGCGGGCGGCGGCGGCCATAGCCCCGTCCCCTGCCGTCTCCTCGTCCCTGTCCTCTGCCCTGGCCTCTTCCGGGGCCACCGCCCTGACCGCGGCCACGTCCGCCTCTTCCCTGGCGCATACCTCTGCCTTCCCAGTCCATGCAGTCACCAATGCAGACTTCGCCCTGATCGGCGAAGAAATGCCTGCCGGCACCGCGTTCTGAATGTCTGTTTCGATATCTCATTTTCTGTCCTTTCGATATATCTGAATTCCATATAGTTTAGATATATCGAAATAGCAAGTTTTAGATATATCGAATTATATCGGACGGACTGATAACCCCTCTGGAAGGCAGGCTGGCGCCCAGCTAGGCTGCGGCCATGCGCGCCTGGCTACCCCTGCTTGTTCTCTTCTTGCTTCCCGGTTGCCGGGAGGAGACGGCGCAGGCTTGCGAGGCGATCCGGTTTGAGGACCAGCCCTTCGCGGTCTGCCGGTTCGCGGCGGACGATCCGGGACTTGCCCTGTTCCGCACGCATCCCGACGGCGCGCCTTTTGCCGATTTCAGCCGGCTGGCCGAAACGGTTGCGGCCGATGGCGGCGAGCTGGTCTTTGCCATGAATGCGGGCATGTATCATGACGATCGCCGGCCGGTCGGGCTCTATATCGAAAATGGCGACCAACAGGCTGGCCTGGTGACGCGCGCCGGGCCCGGCAATTTCGGCATGTTGCCGAACGGCGTGTTCTGGGTGGACGGTGACGGCGCCGCCCATGTCACCGAGACGCTGGCCTATGAGACCCTGGCGCCAGACGCGCGCTACGCCACCCAGTCCGGCCCGATGCTGGTGGTCGACGGCGCGCTTCACCCGGCGTTCAATCCGGACGGCACCAGCCGCAAACGCCGCAACGGCGTCGGTGTCAGCGCAGATGGTGACACGCTCTGGTTCGCGATCAGCGACGGGCCGGTAAACTTCGACACGTTCGCCCGCCTCTTCCGCGACCAGCTCGGCGCCGCAGACGCGCTCTATCTCGACGGGACCGTTTCGCGCCTCTATGCGCCCGCCCTGAACCGCGACGATGGCGGCACGGATATGGGCCCGATCGTCGCAATTGTACGCACGCCTGCACGCGAGGCACGCTGATCCGGAAAAACCCCGCGGCGTGCTGCGCCGCAGCGTCTTTGTGCGGTTGTGCCCACTCGCCTTTGGGGATAGGAACTCGCCTCTTTCTAACCGGAGACAGACCATGCCCGGACCGGCGCTGACCCTCTATGGACTGAAAAACTGCGACACCTGCCGGAAAGCGAAACGCGAACTTGAAGCGTCCGGCACACCAGTGAAATTTGTCGACATTCGCGACGAAGCCGACCTTCCGGCAAAGCTGCCTGTCTGGCTGAAGGCGGCGCCGGACAAGCTGGTGAACAAGAGCTCTGCCACGTGGCGCAAGCTGACCAATGCCGAAAAGGCAAAGGCCGGCACCCATGGCGAAAAGGCCCTGCTGGCGAAGCATCCGACCCTGATCAAACGCCCGGTTATCGAAGCCGGCAGCGATGTCCATGTCGGCTGGGGCAAGGACGTGCAAAGCGCCCTGATCGGCTGACCGACATGAACACAAATGTCCGCCAGGCCGATTATGCCGATCCTTCAGATGCCGCCGCGCTGACCGGCCTGCTGGACGTCTATGCGCGCGACCCGATGGGCGGGGGCAAGCCGCTGAGCGCGCACACGCAGGAACACCTTGCCGCAGAACTGGCGGCGCGGCCCTATGCCGTGTCCTTCCTCGCCTTCGCGGACGGCGTGCCGGCGGGCGTGCTGAACGCGTTCGAAGGCTTCTCCACCTTTGCCTGCAAGCCGCTGCTGAACGTGCATGACATTGCCGTCCATCCGGACCATCGCGGCAAGGGCATCGGGAAGCTTCTGCTGGACGCAGCCGAAGCCGAAGCGCGCCGCCGCGGCTGTTGCAAGCTCACGCTCGAAGTCCTGTCCGGCAACACCCGCGCCCGGGGCGTCTACGAAGCTGCCGGCTACCGCGCCTATGAGCTGGACCCGGAAAAGGGCCAGGCGCTGTTCTTCGAAAAATCACTCTGATTTTTTCAGTATACAAATCGAATGTAGCGTAACCCTGGAGGCCGGTTCGAATCGGCGTGTCCAATCACATTTATTGTGATCCCGGAAATATTTCCCCTCCCCTTCCGAACACAAGGAAGCGACCTATCTACCTGCGACGGGACGACCCCGCGGACGAGGAGAGAGACCATGAAAACTTCAGGCAACACCATTCTGATGACAGGCGGCGGTTCAGGCATTGGCCGGGCGCTGGCCCGGGAATTCCACGCCCTCGGCAACACGGTGATCGTCGCGGGGCGTACCGCCAGCAGCCTTGAAGAAACGATCGAAGGCCGGGACGGCATGCATGCCCGCACGCTCGATGTCAGTGACGCGGCAGACATTGCCCGTTTCGCCAAAGCCCTGATTGCGGACTTTCCGGCCCTGAACGTGCTGTTCAACAATGCCGGCATCATGGTGAAAGAAGACCTGCTGGCGGATCCGGTGGACCTGACTGTCACCGAGGCGACCGTCACGACCAACATTCTCGGCCCGATCCGGCTGACCGCGGCCCTCCTACCCCATCTGCGTGCGCAGCCTGTGGCGCGTGTGGTCAATGTCACCTCCGGCCTCGCCTATGTGCCGCTCGCCCACGCCCCCGCCTATAGCGCTTCCAAGGCCGCGCTGCATTCCTGGACGCAATCGCTGCGCTACCAGCTGAGTGACACCAACGTAGAAGTCATCGAACTGGCCCCGCCGGGCGTGCGGACAAGCATCACCCCGGGCCAGGAAACACGCGAAAGCTATATGCCGCTGGAAGACTTCACCGCCGAGACGATGGAGAGCTTCGGCATTGAAGACACGCCCGCCGAGGTCTGCGTCCAGCGCGCAAAAATGCTGCGCGCCGCCGAAGCCAGCGGCAATTTCGACCAGATCTTCAAGGGCCTGAACGACGGCTACGAAGGCTGACTTTCCGGCGCCCCCTTCCCCGGCTAGAGTGCGGGTTGAAGGGGGCGTCATGAAACTCAAAGCCTACAACAAATTCTGCGGTGGTCTTCCGCACACGACAAGTGTCGTCCAGTGGGGCGAGGCGACGGTGTGGAAGATCGGTGGCAAGGTGTTCGCCATCGGCCGCGAGGAAGACGGCGACATGGTCTGCTCGTTCAAGGTGTCGGAGATGAGCTTCGACATATTGAAGGAACAGCCCGGCTGCCGGGGCGCGCCGCACCTTGCCTCACGCGGGATGAAATGGATCCAGCGATACTCGCCCGAAACGCTCTCCGACGATGATCTGAAAGCTTATCTCGAAGGCTCCTACCAATTGGTCGCGGCGGGCCTGACGAAAAAGCTGCAGCGCGAACTCGGCTTCCTGAAAGACGGAAAATAGGCCTCAGCGCCGGCGGCGCGGATTCTGGTAAAGATCCGACTCCTGATGGTCCAGTTCGCGCACGGCCCGGCCGCGGCTGACCATTTCCACTTCGTGAGAGACATGCCGGCGCACGGCCCCGTTGAAGCGTAGCATGGTGCAGAACATCTGCAGCACCGATTCCAGCGCGGCATAGGAATGCGCCGCATCGAGCTTCACCTTCCAGCTGCCGCCGAGATTGATGATGCGGTGATCCAGCGATCCGATCTTGCGGTTCTTGTCGTCATAGAGCGTATAGTCCGCACCGATACCGATCACATTGCGGCGCAACCGGTAGAAACGCGGGCCGCGGGAGGTTTCGATGAAGAAGGAAAACTTCTCCGGGAAGAAGGGCCATTTCTGCGCCGAGCGCTCCAGCTGGATCAGCTGTTTCGAACGGGAGAGGTTCATCGAGAAGGCCGTGACCGGCACGCCCCGCGCCCCGATGGACAGCTGCAGCGAACGGCCCATCATCAGTTCCATCGTGCCGCGCCAGCGCATGTTCTCCGAGAACAGCTTGATCACCAGCCGGCGCTTCATGTCCTTGCCGTCCTTCCACAATTCCTTGCGGTAGGCGACGATGCCGGAGCGTTTCCCATCCTCACGGATCTGGCCGATAATCTCCATGTCCTTGGTGAACTGGTCAGACTCCGCCTCATGTTGCGTGTGCTTCATGATGCCGATTTCGGTGAGGTTCAGGTCTGTCAGCCACAGGTCGACCTTGAAGCGCTGCCATTTGGTCGGCTTCGTATCGGTCTGCGGGGCGGCGGCAAGCGCTGCGTCAAAGGCCATGGGCGGATCTCCCGTCCGTGTGTTCAGTCTCTGCCACCAGACTTGAACCAATCGTGTCGACAGAAGGTTAATGGAACTGCGCTGGCTGTTAATCACGCCGCCGGTGCGCATGCCGCCCCATCCATGCCACAAAGTCCCGGAAATTTTGGGGACACCATTTCGGGGACACCATGAAGACAAGACTGATCCGCCCATTCGCGCCCCTCGCCCTCGCGGCCCTTACAACCGCCATGCCTGCACCCGCCCTTGCCGAAACGGTCCCCGCCTGCCCGGCCGATGCCGAACAGACGCTCTACGATATGGAAATGGCCATCCGTCAGGGCGCGCAAACGGATCCGGCGGCAATCCGGGACCTGGCAGACTGGGCCATCGAGACCTGCCCGGACCGGCCGGACGCCCAGGCCATCGCCTCCACCCTGTCCAGCGCTGCCATGGGGTCCGCCACGGATATCGACACGCTGGAGCGGGACATCACGCGGGCGCTGACAGCGATCACGCAGAATGATCATGCCTGGAACACGAAACAGAAGCCGAGCGTGCTGAAACAGCCAGACGGCACCGAGAAGAACTATTTCGGCTACAACGCCGCCACCACATCGCTGCTCAAATATGCCCTGCCCTATATGATCCGGCTGGCCGAAGCGGGCCGCATCCATCCGGCGATTTCAGGCGCGGCCTATGAGGCCTGCCCCTATGCCGACCATGCAAACTTTCGCCTGCAGGAAGAGGCAAACCTGTGGGACCGCACGATCAGGACGAAATATGACCACCCGGGCTTCGGCTGGGCGGAGAACCGCCTCCAGTCGCTCTACGCCGCCTGCCCCGCCCACAGACTGGAACTCGATTTCTACCTCGCCCGCCTCTACGGGCAGGAAGTCGAACGCCTCACTCGCTGGGAGCATGTCTATCTGGAGAACATCAATTTCGGGAATGGCGGCTGGATCTGGACCAATCCGGCCCTGCCGCAAAAAACCTATGACGATGACTCGCAAATGGAGGCGAAGAAGGCCGAACTGGACGCCATCGCCCGCCCGCTGGCCGAAAAAGCCCGGCCCCATATCGACGTGTTGATGCACACGCCGAACGACCAGATCCGCATCTACAATGACCAGCTGGACAAGGTGGCGGACTGGGACAAGGCGATCAAAAAGCTCGATTCCGAAGCGTTAGAATAGAGGCTTCTGCCTGCGCGTTTTCGCACGGTGGACCTGCCGTGTCCTGCCCCCTATCGCGGGGCGGGACTCATGCCGGCACCGATGCGGAAGGACCTTTCATTGACACATCCCGAGACGATCGAAATCGCGGCCCGCTACAATGGTCCGCCGGGCTCGGCCAATGGCGGCTATGCGGCAGGCGTCTTCGCCGCGCTGGTGGACGGGCCGGCCGAAGTGAACCTCCGCGCGCCGCCGCCACTGGACAAGCCGGTCCGGGTTGTTTCCGGCGCGCAGGGCTTTGAGTTCTTCGACGGCGACACGCTGGTAGCCACGTCTGCCCTGTCCGGCTTCTTGCCGCCGCCGCCGGACGCCCCGACGCCGGACCAGGCCCTCAATGGCCGCAGCCACTTTCCGCCGGAAGAGGATCTCGCCTTCCCCAGCTGTTTTGTCTGCGGCCCGCACCGCAAGGTCGGTGACGGCCTGCGCCTGTTTACCGGCCCGGCCGACGGCTTTGACGGCGTGGCCGATGTCTGGGTGCCCGCACCGGAATTTACCGGAGGTGACAGCCTTGTGCGCCCGGAAATCCTGTGGGCCGCGCTCGACTGCCCCGGCGCCTTCGCGGTGGGCTTCGACGGCAATCCGATGGTGCTTGCCCGCATTGTCGGTAATCTCCATGCCCTGCCGAAAGCCGGAGAGGCGCTGGTGGTGGCCGGCTGGCCCCTCTTCCATGACGGGCGCAAACACGGCGCCGGCACGGCCATCTACACAGAAGACGGTCAGCTGATCGCCCAGTCCGAACAGCTCTGGATCGAGCTGAAAAAGGCCTGAGCCTACGCCCTTCCGCGCGCCCCTTTGCAGGGCGCCCCAAACCCGCTAGTCTGCCATGCATCCGAGGGGTGTCCTGACCGGAATGAGCCGGCAGGGCTGAGACTTTACCCTTTGAACCTGATCCGGGGAATGCCGCGCACGCGCGGCGTGGCCGGCGCGAGGGACGGAGCGGACACCATGCAGCCGGTTGGCGACATCACCATTGCTTCTGCCTTTAATGGCCCGCCCGCTTCGGGCAATGGCGGCTATTCGGCCGGCGTGCTGTCGCGCCTGTTCGAGACGCCCCATACCGTGCGCATCTCCGCCCCGATCCCGCTGGACACACCGCTGGCCGTGACCCGGCAGGACGGCAAGCTGGTCGCCGCCTCCGGCGACACACCTATCCTTACCGCGCGCCCCGGCGGCGTGACGCTGACACCGCCGGCAGCGCCGTCCATGGAGGCCGCGCAGGAAGCCGGGAAAAACCCGACCTATTTCGGCGCAGGCGGCGTCTCTACCTGCTTCGTCTGTGGACGGAACCGGAAGGACGGCGACGGCCTGCACATCCAATGCGGACGGCTGGGCGACAGACTGGAAGCGGCGGCCCTCTGGACACCGCATACCAATTTCGATGACGGGCATGGCCATCTCCGCCCGGAATATGTCTGGGCCGCGCTGGATTGCCCCGGCGGCTTTGCCCTGCCTGAGATCGAAACGACCTATCTGCTGGGCGAGATGACGGCGGCCATCCACCAGCCCGTGCCGATCGGCCAGCCGGTGATCGTCCATGCCTGGCATGAGTGGAGCAAAGGGCGGAAGCATTTTGCCGGAACTGCCCTGCATGCCGCAGACGGCACATTGCTGGCGCAGGCCGACACGCTGTGGATCGAGCTGACGCCGGAACAGGCCGGGAGTATGGCGCCATGAACACGGCCAACCTCCAGGTGCCCG
This sequence comes from Hyphomonas sp., assembly GCA_002700305.1. Taxonomy (GTDB): domain Bacteria; phylum Pseudomonadota; class Alphaproteobacteria; order Caulobacterales; family Hyphomonadaceae; genus Hyphomonas. Next base: position 51,085 of record PACZ01000053.1, read on the forward strand.
CACCCAGCGGCGATGTCGGCAAGGTGTTCGCCACCTATCCCGCCCCCGCGCGCAAGCTGCTGCTCGCGATCCGCGCCATGCTTTATGAGACGGCTGAGAGCCTGCCGGAGGCGGGCCGCATCACCGAAACCCTGAAATGGGGCGAACCCGCCTACCTCACGGAGCGCCCGAAAAGCGGCACGACGATCCGCCTCGCCTGGTCGCCCAAACGGCCGGACACGGCAGGCATTTTCGTCAATTGCCAGACCACGCTCCTGGACGATTGGCGCAGCCTTTACGGCGAGACGCTGGACCTTGTCGGCAATCGCCAGATCCGCCTGCCCCTCGACAGCCCCCTTCCCGCAGACCCCATCCGCCATTGCCTCGCCATGGCGCTGACCTATCACCAGAGAAAGCCTGCACAATGAACAAGCCTTCCGACCAATCCGAATTCTCCACCCCGCAGGTCACCACCGGGCCGCTGCCCGCCAGCCGCAAGGTCTACACACATCCCCTGCCGGACCTCGCCGTACCGCACCGCGAGATCGACCTGCACCCCTCCGCCAATGAGCCGCCGGTGCCGGTCTATGACACGTCCGGTCCGTACACAGACCCGTCGGTCACCATCGACGTGGAAAAAGGCCTCGCCCGCACGCGGCGCGACTGGGTGCTGGAACGCGGCCATGTCGAGGAATATGACGGCCGCGACGTGAAGCCGGAAGACAATGGCGGCGCATCCGGCAAACACCTCGCCCGCGAATTCCCGGTGAAGCACCGCCCCCTGCGCGGCACGGGCACCGGCCCGGTCACCCAGTATGAATATGCCAAGGCCGGCATCGTCACCAAAGAGATGATCTATGTCGCCACGCGCGAAAACCTTGGCCGCCGCGCGGCTGTCGAAGGCGCCGCAGAGCGGATCGAACAGGGCGAAAGCTTTGGCGCGCACATTCCGGAATACATCACGCCGGAATTCGTGCGGGACGAGATCGCCGCCGGCCGCGCCATTATTCCGGCCAACATCAACCATGCCGAGCTGGAACCGCAGATCATCGGCCGGAACTTCCTTGTGAAGATCAATGCCAATATCGGCAATTCCGCCGTCACCTCCTCTGTTGAGGAAGAGATCGACAAGATGGTGTGGGCCACCCGCTGGGGCGCTGACAATGTGATGGACCTCTCTACCGGCCGCAACATCCACAACACGCGCGAATGGATCATCCGCAACAGCCCGGTTCCGATCGGCACGGTGCCGATCTATCAGGCGCTGGAGAAAGTGAATGGCGTCGCCGAAGACCTGAACTGGGAAGTCTTCCGCGATACGCTGATCGAACAGGCCGAACAGGGCGTCGACTATTTCACCATCCATGCCGGCGTGCGCCTCGCCTATATCCACCTGACGGCAGACCGCGTCTGCGGCATTGTCAGCCGCGGCGGCTCGATCATGGCGAAATGGATGCTGGCCCACCACACGGAAAGCTTCCTCTACACGCATTTCGAGGAAATCTGCGACATCATGCGCGCCTATGACGTCTCGTTCAGCCTCGGCGACGGCCTGCGCCCCGGCGCCATCGCAGACGCCAATGACGCCGCCCAGTTCGCGGAGCTGGAAACGCTCGGGGAACTGACGAAGATCGCCTGGGAAAAGGGCTGCCAGGTGATGATCGAAGGGCCCGGCCATGTGCCGATGCACAAGATCAAGGTGAACATGGAGAAGCAGCTGCGCGAATGCGGCGAGGCCCCCTTCTATACGCTGGGGCCGCTCACCACGGATATTGCGCCGGGATACGACCACATCACTTCCGGCATCGGCGCGGCGATGATCGGCTGGTATGGCACGGCCATGCTCTGCTATGTGACGCCCAAGGAGCATCTGGGCCTGCCCGACCGGGACGATGTGAAAGTCGGCGTCGTCACCTACCGCCTCGCCGCCCACGCGGCAGACCTCGCCAAGGGCCACCCCGCCGCGCAGGTACGCGACGACGCCCTCTCACGCGCGCGTTTTGAGTTTAGGTGGGAAGACCAGTTCAACCTGTCGCTCGACCCCGAAACCGCCCGCGACTTCCACGACCAGACCCTGCCCAAGGAAGCCCACAAGGTCGCCCACTTCTGCTCCATGTGCGGCCCCAAATTCTGCAGCATGAAGATCACCGCCGAAGTGCGGGAATATGCGGCAGGCATGAGCGAGAACGAACGGAACGATTTGGAGAAGCAGGCCGCAGAAGCGCGCAAAGGCATGGAAGAGAAAAGCAAGGAGTTTATGGAAAAAGGCGGGGAGATTTATCTCTCGGAAACCGGCGAAACGCGCGAAGCGATTGATTAAATCGTAGAGTACATTGAGGCACGAAATGCACCGTTGGAGCAGATGGCGCATTTCGCTTTGCTCAACGACACTCTACGGATGGGCTCTTTGGGATACAGATAAATGCAGTGGTCCAAGCTCAAGCAAAGACTGGAAGACCGCTTCGCCGATTGTCTGAAAGGGCGCTTGCATATCTATGAGACGCGCCAGCGAATGGGCCACCATCATCGATTAGGCGAAATCTGGATCACGCTCGACAAGAAACGCATATACTCAACGTCAGACTTCAAAGCTTCGCAATTAATGCAGACTCACCTGAAATCTGGCGACACCTACGAGGACTCATTTGAGAAAGTCGCCGCTGAAGGCTTGGCCCCGGTGTCCCAATCAAACGAAATGCTGTTTGATAGTTTGAGTATGAGCATTGATGACATGTTGGCGTCTGAAGCAGTTCTGATCCGGGGATTGGCGATTTCGGACGCACGATGCGGAAGACGTCGTCTATTGGCTTTGAAAGAGCAGATCATAACCGAGCACGATTTTATCAAACTCGTTTTCGAACAAAGACTGTCAACGCCCAGCAACCCGTAAGGTGCCGATACCAGGAAGAAACGCTACGGGACCTATTTCTTCACCGTGAACCTGGCGGATCGGCAAGCGCGCCTGTTGACCGATCATATCCACCATTTGCGCGCCGCGTGGACACGCACCGCCGCCCAATAGGCGCCAATCCCCTCGACCCCGAAACCGCCCGCAACTTCCACGACCAAACCCTTCCCAAGGAAGCCCACAAGGTCGCCCACTTCTGCTCCATGTGCGGCCCCAAATTCTGCAGCATGAAGATCACCGCCGAAGTGCGGGAATACGCGGCGGGGATGTCGGAGAACGAACGGAACGATTTGGAGAAGCAGGCCGCGGAAGCGCGCAAGGGGATGGAAGAAAAATCGCTTGAGTTTAAAGCGAAAGGCGGAGAGATTTACCTAGAGGAATCGTAAAATCATAAGTGAGGCTCGCCAGACCACGTGAAAAATTCTTCGAAATCGGCGGAGCAAAACACTTTTCGCACCATGCTTTCGGCGCAAGCGCGCTCTCGGCTACTGTTCGATCGAGAGTTAGCCCTCGATAGTTCTGAAAATCCCGTGTACAATCAAAAAACGCTGGAAGGCCTGATTAGTCAGCGCGAAGTTCTTGAAAAGCAAAAAGCTGGTATGATCCGGAATATCGCGCTGTTGATATTCTCGATGTACCTCGTCGCAAATGGACAGGACATTGAGGTCCCTTGGATAAATCTCCGTCTTTCGGATGTCCCTGGTTTGAATTCCTTATTGGGCCTCGCATCAACAAGCGGTCTACTATTTCTGGCATTCGCGATGGTAAGTTCCGGCGCTTACACCGGGCTCATCGAGCAGTTCACCAAAAAACTTTCCATAAATGGTCTGCTTGACCCCGATATTTTGACTGCGTCTCTAACCACCCAACAGTTGTTCCTAAAAATATTTCGTGTTCGCTTTCACACGTTCCAAGAGGTGCACATCAAACCTACGTTTGAAGGTCGGCTGGTTTACAATCTAGCCATTTTTCTTCCTGTGCTAATTCTGCTCGGGATGTTCGGTGCCGCGTATTTGTTCATCGGCTATTTCTTGTTTCAACATATTCCAAACAACTACTTTGGCATCGGATCAAAAGCTTTATCAATTGGAATGCTCTTCGCGTCTCTCTTCATTAACTTAGCCAGCCTGCTTCCTCTCCGCCAGCGCTGGCAATTGTCTGAACTAGATACTCCTCTACCGGATCGATCCGCGAAGAAAGTTTAGTAAGCGTAGGGTGGGTTGAGCAGAGCGACACCCACCGGGCGACGTCTGCGGCGAGTCCGGATGGTGGGTATCGGCGTTGCCTCAACCCCCCCTACCCTGCCACGTTTCAACGTTCCCACGCCATTGCCACGCCCCGCCAGCAGCGCTAATCCCTCCATCATGACAGACAGCCCTTCAACAGACTCCGCCCGCCTCGATGAGCTTGAAATGCGTGTGGTCCATCAGGACCAGACGATTGAGGATCTGAACGCGGCCATCACCGCGCAATGGAAGCTGATCGACCGGCTGGAGCGTCAGGTCGCGCACTTGAGCGAACGGGTCGCCGAAACCGAACAGGCCGTGAGCGACGCGGCCCCGGTGAACAGGCCCCCGCCGCATTACTAGACTGTTCTGCCGGCGCCCGAAGCCCCCTAGTCCACCGGGCCGTCGTTCCAGCTGTCCCATTGCATTTTCCAGATGCCGTCTTCGAGCGTCCAGAGGATCACGGCCTTGCCGCCGCCGATGGCTGTGCCGTCCGGCGCGAACAGGGTGACATGGGTGCGCTCGGTAATATGGCCTTCGCCCACCGGCAGGGCTTCGACCGTCTGGAGGTCCACCGATCCGACCACGGTACGGGCCGCCGTCCAATAGGCGCCAATCGCCTCGGCGCCCACCTGGTCCGGCGCGTCGGGCGGCACGATACGGCCATCGATCGTGTAGAGATCGGTGGCGAGTTCCATCGTCTCGCCTGCCGCAAACAGCCGCTCGAAATCGTCATTGCGCACCTCGACAATGGCGCGGGCTTCTTCCGTCATCATCGCGGCCGGTGGCGACACTTCCGCAGCAGGCACAGGCGCCGCCCTTTCGTCGACCACAACACAGCCCGCCAGCGCCATGGCGGCAGCGCCCAGTAGTCCCACTTTCCAGATTGTCATTTCGTGTTCTCCCTGATCCTTGGCACTGACTGTCCGCGCGAAGCGGCGCCAAGTCAAACCCTTCGGTTCTCAAGTTCGCGCCCGGGCGGGCGCTGCGCGGTCATCCCTTGCCTCCCCGGCCCCAGGTTCTAGGGTCGTCCGCACAAAAGGGAGAAAACGCGATGATCCGGAAACTCACAATCGCAGCAGCACTCACCAGCGCCGTGATAGCGGCAGCGCCCGCGGCCCATGCGGGGCCTGACGAATATCTGGGCGAGATCATAACGGTCGGCTTCAATTTCTGTCCACGCGGCACAATGGAGGCGGATGGGCGGCTGTTGCCGATCAATGAGAACACCGCCCTCTTCTCCCTGTTGGGCACGATGTATGGCGGCGACGGGCGCACGACCTTCGCCCTGCCGGATTTGCGCGGGCGGACCATCATCGGCGCAGGCCAGGGCCCCGGCCTGCCGGATTACCGGATCGGCGAGAAAGGCACGGCAGGCACGGTCCCGAACAATGGCAAGAATGGCGCGCCGGGCGCCAGGCCCGCCAGCAGCGACCCACTGCCTTATATCGCCCTGAAACAATGCGTGGTGGCGCAGGGCATTTATCCGTCGAGGAACTAGATCATGATCCGTCGCTTCAGCGCCACCGAATCCCTGCTGGAAGCCGATGGCACGCCCCGCACGGTGCGCTATGCCGGGACGGACTATCTGGTACGTATGGACGGCACCTGGAAGGTCCGCACGATGACGGTCGCCTGCCTGACTGATGCCCCGCCACCCGATGATCTCTATACATATGAAGCACCGCGCGTTGCGGCATGGGACCACCCTGCCCTTGGCAGCGATTTGCCCGCCCGCGTGCGCCCACAGTCCGTCATGATCATGCCTGGTCATGACGTGGTCCGCCTTAGACGGGCCTTTGCGTACGCGCCATCATCCTTCGACTTCGCTCAGGATGAGCACCGTTCTCAGGCGCAACATCTACCGGACTCATGCTGAGCGAAGTCGAAGCATGGGCCACTCAGAACCAAATCTCTCTACCGGATGGCACCCGCCAGTCCGGCCGCACGTGCTGGAGCACACCCCCTGCCCCGCATGCATGAACTTCCTGTCATGCTTAAATCTCCGTCATCTGAAGAGATACGCCTTGACCGCAGGCGCGGCACAGCGCGTCATTCCCCCATGGCGGGCGGTATCGTGATCGAGGAAGAGAAGCGGATCCTGGGCAGCATCGAGGCCCATGGCTGGTATGCCGTGCATCGTTACGATCCGGAGCTTGTGGAGCCGAACTACACGTATTCGGTCGGCTTCTCGCAGACCCTCGACGCACCGGAATTCATCGTCTTCGGCCTGCACCGGGACGTGATGTACGACATGCTGGCAGGCGTTTACGACAAGATCAAAGCGGGCCGGAAACTTGAAGACAACCAGGTCTGGAAAGGCCTGCACGAGGATTTCGACTGCGTCGCCCGCAAGGTCTCGCATGAGGATGCGTTCGAAAAATATGCCGTGCTGGCCGACTGGCTCTGGGCCCGCAATGGCCATGGCGGGCATCCGGCGCTGGTCCAGATCGTCTGGCCGGGCCTGCTGGACGGGCTTTATCCATGGGACGCGGGCTGCCGCGATACGGTGAAAGAGGCCCAGCCGAAACTCTGGCGCTGAACCGGAACGGGCGGGCTCAGGCGCTCAGACGGGCAAACAGGGTCTCGCGGAGGGCATCACGCTGGCGGCGAAGCTGGGCCACATAGGCATGGCAGGCCGGCTCTACACCGCATTCGATTTCCTGAAGTTCCTGCGTGATGGCTTCATAGGCTTCGGCCAGCTGCACGAAGTCCCCCTCTTCCGCCTCCAGTTCGAAGATACGGCCAACGGAATCCGGAAAGTCGCCAGCAAGGCCAAGGGGCAAGTGTGTCATCGGGCTCGTCCTCCCGGGTCAGCTGCATCCGTCTTCCCGCCAAATCTGGCAGACGAGGACAGACAAGCCCATTCGGGATTCTACCTAAAACCGGTGCCCCCTGGCCTTTGCCGGAAAAGACTTACGCCTTGAGCATGTTGTAGAGCTCATCCTTGAGCGCCATGCGCTGTTTGCGCAGCTCGGTCTGGTGCTCGTCGCTGGCCGGTTCGACATCGGTTTCAATGCGGTGAATCTGGCGGTTCAGCTCATGATATTCATCAGCCAGCTTTGCAAAGTGCGCATCGCTGGTCTTCAGCGCGTGGATCTTGTCGGCGAGATCCGGGAATTCTTCGGTCAGTTCGTGGGGCGTGTGCGACATGGGTGTCCTCCGGTTGAGTGCAGTCTCTTACTGGCATGTCATATCGGCCAGAGGAATTGCCAATTGCGGAATCTACCTAGTCGCTGTGCTATGGGCCGGCGGCCAGGTCTTCCGGCAGGCAGGCGCCGACAAGACGCCCTCTTATGGTCACCCGCTGGGTCTCGACCGGGCCTGGACTGCGCAGGGAAAACCGCTGCAGGAACTCCGTCGGCCGCGTCGGATCCACGGAAAGGGTTCCGGCACCGCTCATCAACCCCTCCGGAAAGACGCAGAGCACGTCAAATGCCTCGCCATAGGGATCTGCCCGCACATCCGAGACATGGCAGCGCGGGTCGATAAACGTGTCCGGGCGTATCCGGCGCGCTTCCTCCCCTTCCAGGCAGGCCGCGCCGCCAAAGGGGTCTGTCCAGGTGTCCAGCAGCGTTCCCGTCCCCGGATCCTGCAGGCTGGTCTCGATTTCGGTGGTGACGGCGTAGAGGCCGGAATCGAGTGGCACGATCCCTTCTGCGGCCGCGGCCAGGGGCGGCGCAGAGGCAAAAAATAGGCTCAGGAGCAGTCCGGATCGCGTCATTGGGGTATCATATTGCAGGAATCGCACCGCTGAAGGCCAGAAGTCACTTATTTTTTGCGCGCCAATTTGACACTTACGTCAACGTCAAACTTGCGAAAGCTTTTCAGTGCCTGTAGGCAACGCCCAGCTATTTAAGTCCAATCTCTCGAAACGTGTGGAGCGCAGCTCATGAAGGTCCTCGTGCCCGTCAAACGCGTGATCGATTACAACGTGAAAGTCCGCGTCAAGCCGGACAAGACCGGGGTCGATCTCGCCAATGTCAAAATGTCGATGAACCCGTTCGACGAAATCTCCGTCGAAGAGGCTGTCCGCCTGAAAGANGCCGGCACCGCNACGGAAGTCGTCATTGTTTCCATCGGNCCGCAACAGGCACAGGAAACCATCCGGACGGCNCTCGCCATGGGCGGTGACCGCGGCATCCTGATCAAGACCGANGAAACGGTTGAGCCGCTNGGCGTTGCCAAGCTGCTGGCCAAAGTGGTCGAGGAAGANAAGCCNGANCTCGTGNTCGTCGGCAAGCAGGCNATCGACGACGATTCCAACCAGACCGGCCAGATGCTGGCCGCNCTGCTNGACTGGCCGCANGGCACNTTCGCCTACAAGCTGGANAAGGACGGCGATGCGCTGACCGTGACCCGCGAAGTCGANGGCGGCCTTCAGACCGTGAAACNGGCCCTGCCGGCCGTTGTCACGGTTGACCTGCGCCTCAACGAGCCGCGCTACGCTTCCCTGCCGAACATCATGAAGGCAAAGAAGAAGCCGATCGACGAGAAAGCCCCGGCGGACTATGGCGTCGACATCTCGCCGCGCCTGACCGTCGTTCAGGTCACCGAACCGCCGGTGCGCCAGGCAGGCGAAAAGGTCGAGGATGTCGCCACCCTCGTGTCGAAACTGAAAACCGCAGGAGTCATCTGATATGGCCGTGCTCGTTATTGCAGAACATCATCATGGCGGCCTGTCGGACGCGACCCACAAGGTCGTGACCGCTGCTGCCAAGTTCGGGGGCGACGTTGACCTGCTGGTCGCCGGTGAGAACGCCGCTGCCGTGGCTCCGGAAGCCGCCAAGGTCTCTGGTGTCCGCAAGGTGCTCCAGGCTGAAGGCGAGACGCTGCGCAAGCAGACGGCCGAAGCCATGGAAGCCCTCGTTGTGCCGCTGATGGCGAATTATGACGCCGTCTTCATCGCTGCGACCACCACAGGCAAGAACATCGCTCCGCGCATCGCTGCCAAACTCGACGTGATGCAGATCTCCGAGATCACCGCGGTGATCGATGCCGAAACCTTCGAGCGCCCGATCTATGCTGGCAACGCCATCATGACCGTGAAATCTTCCGACGCCAAGAAAGTCATCACCGTGCGCGGCACGTCTTTCGACGCAGCCGGCAATGACGGCTCGGCTTCGGTCGAGACGGTCGATGCCCCGGCAGGCCCGTTCAAGTCGGAATTCGTTTCGGAAGAAATGGTCAAGTCGGACCGCCCGGAACTTGCCGGCGCCAAGCGCGTCGTCTCCGGCGGCCGTGCCCTTGGCTCTGCCGAGAAGTTCCAGGAACTCATGTTCCCGCTGGCCGACAAGCTCGGCGCAGCTGTGGGCGCATCGCGCGCCGCTGTGGACGCCGGCTACGCACCGAACGACTATCAGGTCGGCCAGACCGGCAAGATCGTCGCGCCGGAACTCTACATTGCCATCGGCATCTCCGGCGCCATCCAGCACCTTGCAGGCATGAAGGACTCCAAAGTCATCGTCGCCATCAACAAGGATGAGGAAGCTCCGATCTTCCAGGTCGCCGATTATGGCCTGGTCGCAGACCTGTTCGTCGCCGTTCCGGAACTGACCGGCGCGCTCTAGGCGAACCGCATACCCCAATGACGCGAAAAGCCCGGCCTGTGCCGGGCTTTTTGTTGTCCTGAAACAACAGACCGGCCCCAATCGGCCGCTGTGCCCTGCCCCGGCCTGATGTGTTCACTTGATCTTTGACGCACCGCACAAACAGGTTATGTCACAAGGCTTGCAACGAGATTCAGGGCAAAACCGTATGACCAACCTTCAGACGATCGGCGTGATTGGCGCAGGCCAGATGGGCAACGGAATCGCGCATGTCAGCGCCCTTGCCGGCTATGACGTCGTGATGACGGACATCTCTGAAGACGCCCTGAAACATGGCATGGACTCCATCGAGAAAAACATGGCGCGCCAGGTCTCGCGCGAACAGTTCAGCCTGGACGAGATGAAGACGGCACTGGCCCGCATCTCCACCTCCACCTCGATCAAGGCGCACGAGAATGATGACCTCGTGATCGAAGCGGCGACCGAGAAGCGCGAAGTCAAAGAGCAGATTTTCAAGTCGATCTGCGAAATCGTGCCGGCGCGAACCTATCTCGCCACCAATACGTCTTCCATTTCGATCACCCGGCTCGCCTCCACCACGGACCGGCCGGAAATGTTCATCGGCATGCACTTCATGAACCCGGTGCCGCTGATGAAGCTGATGGAAGTGATCCGCGGGCTGGCGACCAGCCAGGAAACCTATGAAACAGCCATCGGCTTTGCCAACCGGCTGGAAAAGACCACGACGAATGCCGAGGACTATCCGGCCTTCATCGTGAACCGCATCCTCGTGCCGATGATCAACGAAGCCGTGTACGCCCTCTATGAAGGCGTCGGCACGGTGGACAGCATCGATACGGCCATGCGGCTCGGCGCCAACCACCCGATGGGCCCGCTGACGCTGGCAGACTTCATCGGCCTCGATACCTGCCTGTCGATCATGCAGGTGCTTCACGACGGCCTAGCCGACACGAAGTACCGCCCCTGCCCGCTCCTGGTGAAATATGTCGAAGCCGGCTGGGTTGGCCGCAAGGTCGGCAAGGGCTTCTACGACTATTCCGGCGACACCCCGGTCCCGACCCGCTGATTATCTGATCCCAGACGCAAGCTGTGAGAACAGGCCGTCCTTGTGGGGCGTTCTGCCGCTGCTATTTGCGAATGAATTGCATTTACATACCCTGCTCATTCCCGTAAATGCGACTCACTCGCAATCTCAAAGGGGTCTATTATGCGGAAATTTGGAAGCGTGCTGGCAGCAGCCATGCTGACGGCAGGGGTCGCCTATGCTCAGGACGTCAACGGGGAAGACGCCGACGAGCAGCGCCTGGAAACCGTCACGGTCACCGGGCAATTGTCGGACTTCGGTGCCACGAAAACAACAACGCCCATTCTCGAAACGGCCCGGTCGATCTCGATCGAGACGGAAGAACAGTTCCGGGACAAGGGCGCGCTGACGCTCGCCGCCTCGTTCGATTACGCCTCCGGCGTCGATGCCGGCACCTATGGCCCGGCCACGCGCGGTGACTTCGCCAGCATCCGGGGCTTTGACGCCGCCGAATACCGTGACGGGCAGCAGGTCCTCTTCGGCTACTACAACAATACGCGCACAGACATTTACATGCTGGAACAGGTGGAAGTCCTGAAAGGCCCCGCCTCTGTCCTGTATGGCAAGGGCACGCCCGGCGGCATCGTCAATGCCGTGTCCAAGCTGGCAGGTCCGGACAAGACAAACGAGGTCGTCTTCGACATCGGCACCAATGAACGCTATCAGGCCGCCGGAGATTTCAATCTCCAGCTCTCCCAGAATGTCTACGCGCGCCTCGTCGGCGTCTATCGCGACAGCGGCACGCAGGTTGACCGCGTCAATGACGATGCCGTGATCCTGATGCCATCGATCAGCTATGACAATGGCACCACCCGTCTGACCGCGATGGCTGAATATTCGGACCGCGACAGCGACACCTCTTCGCAATTCCTTCCCCTCACCGGCACAGGATGTGTCAGCGGTCAGGTGACGATTACGCCGGCCATTGTCTGCGCCAATGCCACTGGCGAAGAAATCGATCCGTCGACCTATCATGGTGAACCGGGCTTCAATCGTTACGACACGGACTCCATCCTCGTCAGCCTGCTCGGCTCGCACGAGTTCAGCCCGAATTTCTCGATCGACGGCATCTTCCGCTACAAGGATGGCGAAGCCGATTACCGCCAGGCCTATCTCGACTTCCTCGGCGCAGGCACGCCGCGCATCGATGCAGATGGCAAAGGCACGCGCACCTTCTACCGAAGCGACGCGTCCTCCGAACAGGCGGCGCTTGATGTCCGGGCCCGCTACACCTTCTCCACCGGCGCATTGGATCATGAAGTCTTTGTTGGCGCGGCCTATCAGGATGTGACCACCAGCAGCCGATACATCTATGCCGGCGGCATCGGTTCGTTCAACGCCTATAATCCGGTCTATACCGGTTATCCGGCCGCCTTCGATGACCCGTCCAATTTCTATGATCCGGGTGATACGCAGACGGAAGACTATGGCGTCTACATCAACGATCAGATCTCTTTGGACGCATGGAAATTCAATATCGGCGTCCGCTATGATGACACCGAAACGAAGACGGCGACCACCACGCAGACGGACGATGCCACCTCGTTCAGCGTCGGCGCGCTCTACGCGTTCGACAATGGCGTCTCCCCCTATGTCAGCTACGCCGAATCCTTCGAGCCGGTGATCGGTCTCGACGGCTTCACCAGCCAGCCGCTGAAGCCGCGCGAAGGCGAGCAGTGGGAAGCCGGGATCAAATACCAGCCGCCGGGCACCCGCACCTATATCACGGCCGCCTATTTCGAAATCGAGGAAACCAACCTGCCGAACCCGGCCTCCATCATCGGACAGCCGGACAGCCAGCAGGAAGGCACCGGCACATCCAAAGGCGTTGAGTTCGAAGCCCTGACAACGATCGGTGACTGGTATCTCGAAGGCAATCTCAGCCTGCTCGATACCGAATCGCCGAATGGCATCCCGTTCGATTCCATTGCGGAAGACCAGGCCTCCGCCTGGGTTCAGTATCAACCGGAAACCGGCGCGCTCTCGAATTTCAAGACCGGCGTCGGCATCCGCTACCTCGGAGACAATGAGAGCAATGGCCTCGGCCTTGTTGGCCCGGTCCGCGTCGTGACCGATGGCGTTGTCCTCGGCGACCTCCTGATCGGCTACGAAACGGAAAACTGGGACCTGACGCTCAACGCCCGTAACATCACCGACGAGGAATACTACGGCACCTGCCTCGCCAGAGGGGACTGTTTCCCCGGTGAGCAGCGCAGCGTTGTGGCCCGCATCGCCCGGCGCTTCTGATCCATGGAAGTGGGCATGCTTCTCCGGAGCGTTGCCTGCGTCCTGGCGGTCTGTGGCATCTGGTTGCTGCAGGCCGCCTGGCGCAGGTGGGCTGGAAACGGGCGGCACCTGGCCTTCGGCTGGGGGGGCCTCTTCCTGTCTGTCATCGTGTGGGCCTCAACCAGCCATCCGGACAAGGGATCTGCGCTCGGCATCGTCGCCATCATGCTTGCAGCACTGGGCACGCTTGCCTGGCTCTATATTCAGGCTGAGCAGAAACCGGCCCGGGACCCAGCCGAACGTCAGGCCAAAGCAGAACGGGCCGGACTGCCTGAAATCCTGAGCCGCGTTGCCGCCGGCATCCTGATCGGCCCGCTCGCAGGCCTTGCCTCGCTGGCCCTGGCGACGGCGGGGTTCCTCGCGCTGCATAAGGCAGGCCTCGAACACACAGCCAATCTGGTGATCGCGATGTTCGCCTTTCCCCTGCTCTGGTCAGCCCTCGCGGTTATCGCCGGAGCCCACAGCCGCCTCTGGCGTAAAAGCGCCATCGTGATCGGCGCGGGCCTTGCCCCGCTCGCCTATCTCGGTTTGGCCGCACAAGGATAAAGTGATGACAAGAACGCTCTGGCCCAGATCCTCCTCCGTCCGTGTTGCCCGGTCTCTGGCCGCGCACTCGGTGCTGGGACTCGCCCTCGGCGGGCTCATCTACATCCTGGCAGTGACAGGCACGCTGTCCGTCTTCAACCGGGAATTCCAGAGATGGGAACAACCGACCGCGCCGGAGATGGCAGTCATTTCCCCGGAAGCGGCGGAGAAAGCCGCAACGGCTGTCTTCGAAAGCGAAGACCCGCACACGACGCACCTCTACATCAACTTCCCCCAACCAGACCTGCCCCGCACAGTCATCACGACGGATACGCAGGCCTTTTTTGCCACAGTAGAGGGTGATCTTGCCGGACGGGAACACTTTCCGTGGACGCAGTTCCTGCTCGACCTGCACTATTACCTCCATCTGCCCCACATTCTTGGCCTGACCGTGGTTGGCGCGCTGGGTGCATTCCTGGTCGCACTGTCCATTTCCGGCCTGCTGGCGCATCCACGCATCTTCCGGGACGCTTTCACCTTCCGCCGCAATTCCGGCCGCACCAGCCTCGCAGACCTGCACAATCGGCTGAGCGTATGGACCGCGCCTTTTCATATTTCCAATGCGCTGACCGGTGCGATCCTCGGCCTTGCCAGCGTTCTGGCCTTTGCCATCGCCGCGGCAAGCTTCGGGAATGACACCGCGAAAGTCTTCAGCCCCATTTTCGGCGAAGACCCGCCCCTGAATGAAGCCCCGGCCGATCTGGCAGAGATCGCTTCGCCCATCTCCCATATGTACACAGAGTATCCGGACCTTCAGCCAACCTATTTGATCCTGCACGACCCGGGAACGGCGGGGCAGCATGTGTCTGTCATTGCCGAACACCCCAATCGCCTGATCTTCGGCGACTATTACAATTTTGATTCGAGCGGAACCTATCTCGGCAATACCGGCCTGTCCGACGGAACCGCTGGCCAGCAGGTGGCCGGCTCTGTCTACAATGTACATTTCGGCAACTGGGGCGGCCTGCCCATCAAGATCGCCTATTTCCTGTTCGGCCTGTCGCTCTGTACCATCATCGCCAGCGGACTGAATATCTACTTCGTTCGCAGGCGGGCGCAGGGCCGCCCGGCGCCGCGGCTTGAAGCGGGCTGGGCAGGCATCGTCTGGGGCACACCGGCAGCGCTCGCCCTCACCCTGCTGGCATCGGTCAGCGGGCTCGCCGAAGGGCCGGCATTGGTCGCGCTTTTCTGGCTCCCTCTGGTCGCCGCTGTCGCCGTCTGCGTGCTGGCCGGGAAGGCTGAAAGCTGCCGCTGGGCATTGAAGCTGAGCGGCGCCGGCCTGCTGCTCGCGGGCACGCTTGTCCACATCCTCCGCAATCATGACGCCCTGATGCAGGCCAATCTGCTGCCAGTGTCTGCCAGCGCAATCCTCGTCGCCGCAGCAATCGCCGCCAGCGCCAGGAAGCCTCGGCAAGCCCGCCGGGACCCGCAACAGGCTTCATCCCCATGACCGCCATAGCCCTGCTACGGGCAACGCACCGAAAAATATGGCGATCCCGGCGCGATTCGAACGCGCGACCTACAGATTAGGAATCTGTTGCTCTATCCTGCTGAGCTACGGGACCGTCGGGAGGGACGTATAAGCCAATTGGCGCGGGGGTTGAACCCGGTTTGAAGGACTGGCGGCAGCCGAAGGGCATGCTAGGACATTCCGGATATGCAACGGTTTTTCCTCTTCCTCTGGATCGCCCTCCTGGCAGCCTGCGCGAAGCCGCACCCGCTGGACGCTCTGGAGCCGGGCGAGCATGGCCGCGTTGTCCGCATTATCGATGGCGACGCGCTGGTGCTGGACACCGGCCAGAGCGTGCGCCTCGCCAGTATCGAAGCCCCTGCCCGGCCCTATAAGGAGCGCGCCGGAGAGCCCTTCCAGGAAGAGGCCCGGCGCATGCTGGAGGACATGGCCCTCGGCCGGGAGGTCCAGCTCTTCTATGGCGGCCTGACCCGCGACCGGTATGACCGGGCCCTCGCCCAGGTGCGGACGACCGATGCCCTCGGGCCGGACCTCTGGCTGAATGCTGAAATGCTCCGCCGCGGCGGCGCGCGCCTGCGGATCTATCCGGACACGGCTGGCGGCAGCGAGACTTTCCCGGCGCTGGAAGCCGAAGCCCGCGATGACCGGCGCGGCCTCTGGGCGAAACAGGCTTATCGCATCGCGGCGGCCGAAGCGCTGCCGGAGGATTTCGAGCGCTTCCAGCTTGTGCGCGGGACGATCAGCGGCATGGAAGGCGTCGAGGCCTATGGCACCAGCTGCGCGCTCCACCTGCAGGGCAGCGCGCTCCGGCTGGAGATCGCCAACCAGGCCGCCGCCTACTGCCAGCTGCCCGAGGGCACGCCGGTGCTGGCGCGGGGCTATGTCCGCGAGGGGCGGATGGAGGTGAACCACACGCTGAACCTCCAGCTGCTTCCGCCGCCTTCCCCTCCGGCGCCTGCTTGACCCGGCCTCGGCCGCAGGACTAGGGTGGCGAGAACAATACCGGAACATGAAAGCCATGGCCGACGGCGCCGACACGACAGAAGACCTTGCCCGCGCGGCCGCCATTGCGCGCGGGACGCTGCGCCTGCTCGCGGATCTGGGGCTTTGCGGCATCCAGGAAATGACCCTCGCCAATAATCGCCGGGCAGACATTGCAGCCATCGGCCCCGGCGGCGAGGTCTGGATGGTGGAGATCAAATCCGGCGTGCCGGACTTCCGGTCTGACGCCAAATGGCCGGAATACATTCCCTATTGCGACCGGTTCTGGTTCGCCGTCGATCATGATTTCCCACAGGATCTTATCCCCGAAGAGGCCGGCCTGATTGTCGCCGATGCCTTTGGCGCGGCGGTCATCCGGGAGGCCCCGGTGGAGAAGCTCTCCCCTGCCCGGCGCAAGGCAGTCACCCTCCGGCTGGCCCGCCTGGCTGCGATGCGTCTTTCTGCAGCGGCGGATGCAGGCTGGACGGCGAGCGAAGCAGCGCTTACTTCCAGCGGCCTATGAGCCACGCTTATCCCCTCGGAAAATCCCTCGACGCCGCCTTGTCCAAGGTGGCCCCGGCTGCGCGCACGCTGGCCGAAGCCGAAGCGCTTGCCAAAACGCTGGATGGCGAGCTGAAAGTCGCCGAACTGGCGACCGACTGGCTGACCGTCTCTGAGGAAGCGGCAGATGCCATGTTCGCGCCCTCCGATGCGCTCGCCCATGGCCATTTGCAGCGCTATGAGGACGACAAGGGCCGGCCCGTGGTCGCGGTCACCTGGTGGAAACTGGCTGCGCCGGGCCAGGCGGCGGAAAAGCCCGCCAAACCTGCCCCGAAAGCCGAACCGGCAGCCAGCGAACCGGGCGATCATACCGACGATCTCTATTTCCGCCGCGGCCGCACCAAGCCGTCACGGCGGCGCTACGTCGACCCGCGCCAGCTGGACCTGTTCCGCCAGTCCCGCAAAGAGGACGAGGCCTAGGCCTCGACCAGGCTCATATTGCCCTTGCCGGTGAGCTGGCGCAGGACGAGGTAGAGCAACAGGCCGACCGGCCCGAACATCAGCGTGAAGAACAGGCAGGGCAGCAGCATCCAGTGCGCGACGCCCCGGCGCCGGGCATCGCGCGCTTCCCACGCCCCGACAAACAGGTCGAAGACCAGATAATGCGACCAGCCGACAAGAATGCCGAGCGGATGGGAGAAGAGCTGCGACACGCCCGCCGCTGAGCCGAAACCGCCGCCGTCTGCGCCCATGCCGAAGAAAAGGGTCATCGACAGGGTCACGATATAGAACACGCCAAGCGCCAGCGGATAGACGCCCGAATGGACGACAAGGCGCGTCACCGCGGCCCCCGGCGCCAGCGCCAGCAGCAGCCAGGCCGGCATCACACTCAGATTGATGATCGTATAGACCGTTTCGTAACTCATGATTTCCTCCCTTTGCGGGAACTCTGCGCCGGGATGGACGACGCGGCAAGGCTCGTCCCAGCACGTGCGGCCGGAGTGGCGGGTGCCATCCGGTGAATAAAGCTGAATTCGGACGAAGACGCGGCTAAGGCGGACCACGGACGTGCAGGCCATGATCATACCGGACTATGTCATGACTACAGATGACCAAGCCGGACTTGGCCGGATCATGACGGACTATACCGGACTTCGACAGACCATCGCGCACGCACACGGGCACATCGCTGCCTAGGGCGGGATGGTTCCATGCCGCGACGCGCGGTACTTCATATGTATAGAGATCATCGGGCGGCGTGGCATCGGCCAGGCAGACGAGCCTGATATTGCCGAAGCAATCGACCGCCATCAACGCTTCCCGCCCGGTGCGCGCGTGCCAGCGGGCAACACGCACCAGGTTCCACACCAGCCACGGCCAAAAGAGCGGCCAGACATGGTTGAAGTAGCGTTGAAGGTCAGGATGCATGCCCACAAAGATGGGGGCGCACCCTGTCAGACGAATTGAGATCGTCCGCGCCGTGTCATCCCGGAAAACGCGAAGCGTTTATCCGGAACCCAGTCCTGCAACAGCCACGCCGCAACTGGGTCCCGGATAAGCCCTGCGGGCTTTCCGGGATGACGCTGGGCGGGTGTGGGAGAGCAGGCAGCCCCTCCCCCAACCAGCCCATTCAGGCCATTTCAGGCACAGGCCCCGTATAGACCGAGCGCGGGCGCACGAGGCGGCCTTCGGCGATCTGTTCGCGGGCATGGGCCGTCCAGCCGAGGATGCGGCCGCAGGCAAAGGTCGCGGTGAAGGCTTCGCGCGGAATGGCGAGCGCTTCGAGCAGGAGCGCGGTGGAGAATTCCACATTCGTCTCCAGTGTGCGGTTCGGATATTTCTTCGCCAGCCGTCCGAGGACGGTCTTTTCGATATGGTCGGCAAAGGCGATGCGGCCCGACGTGCCCGGCAGACGCGCAACCGCCGCCTTCAGCGCATCGGCGCGGGGATCGCGCACGCGGTAGACCCGGTGGCCGAAGCCCATGAGACGGTCACCCCGGCCAAGTGCGGCATCGATCCAGGCCTCAGCATTTTCCGGCACGCCTATCTCATCCAGCATGTCGAGCACGGGGCCCGGCGCCCCGCCATGCAACGGTCCTTTCAGGGCTGAAATGCCGCCCATCGCCGCCGAGACGAGCCCGGCCCGTGTGGACGCGACAACGCGCGCAGCAAAGGTCGACGCATTGAGGCCATGATCGCACACGGTGACGAGATAGGCATCCAGCGCGCGGGCCTCCGCCTCCCCCGGCACTTTGCCGGTGATCATTTTCAGGAAGTCCGCCGACTGGGACAGATCCGCATCCGGTGCAATCGGGGCCTGCCCGCGTTCCCGGCGCACAGCCGCGGCGGTGAAGACCGGCCCGGCAGCCGCCAGGCGAATTGCTGAATTGACGCTTTCATCATCTTCCAGCAGCGACCAGCCGGTGCGCAGGAATCGGATGATGTCGAGCCCGTCCGGAATTTTCGCGACCAGATCGAACGCCTCCACCCGCGCCGCACCGAGGCGGGCGCCCAGCGCCTGCGCATCCGGCAGGTCATCAAAGAAGCCCTGCCACAACAGGTGCGCGGCATCTTCATAGGCCATCGAGGCGGCAAGCAACTGCACCGGCCAGCCGCGGATGACGAGACGGCCATTCTGGCCATCCACATCCGACAGCACGGTTTCAGCTGCAACGACATTTTCCAATCCGGAATCCATTGGAGATCTCCTTCAACAAATCTGGGCAACAAATCTGGGCTTCATGTCGCGCCGGGGCTGGTGTTCGTCAATCTTGATCAATATAATCAATATATGAGCTGGATTGGACGAGACGACGCGCTGGACGCGCTGGGGGTGAAACCGCAGACGCTTTACGCCTATGTGAGCCGGGGGCTGATCGCCTCGCGGCCGGACGAGACTGACCCGCGCTCAAGCGTCTATTCCGCTGCAGATATTGCAGGACTGGTCAAACGCCGGCGTAGCGGGCGGGGGCGTCAGGCCATCGCCAGCGCCGCCATTTCCTGGGGCGACCCGGTGATGGAAACCGCGATCACCACGGTGCGTGACGGCAAGCTGATCTATCGCGGCAAGGATGCCGTACGCCTCGCGGCAGATGCCACGCTGGAGGAAGCGGCGGCGCTTTTGTGGCAGGCGCCCGCCCCCTCGCCCAGCCGCCCGGCCACAGGAAAGGAGGCAGCAGGAGACACCGGCAAGGCCAGGCTGCTCGCCTTTCTGGCCGACCGGGCAACCCATGATCCACCAAGCTTCGGACGCGGTAGCGCGGCCTTGTCAGAGGATGGCGCGCAATTGCTGGCTGGCGTGTGCACCGCCGTGACAGGCACCGGCGGACGCGGCTTCTATCATCAGCGGCTGGGCCGGCATTGGGGCCTCTCCCCCGGCGGGACGGACCTCTTGCGCCGGGCGCTGGTGCTGGTGGCAGACCATGAGCTGAACCCGTCGACCTTTGCGGCGCGGGTGGCCGCCTCGACCGGGGCACCGCTGGCAGCCTGTGCCCTGGCGGGCTGCGCCACGCTGACCGGGCCGCTGCATGGGGAGGCCTCGGCGCGGGCGCTCGCCTATCTCAAACAGGCAATGAAAGATGGGCCGAAGGCCGCGCTGGCAGGCCTGGCCGCAAGGGGCGAGCATATTCCGGCCGTCGGCCACGCGCTCTATCCGGCGGGTGACCCGCGGGCTGCCGCCCTGATCCGGTGGATAAAACCTGCCGCGCCCCTGAAGCGCGCCATCAAGGCCGCGGAAGCCGCCAGCGGCGAAGCGGCGAATGTCGACATGGCGCTCGCGGCGCTGTCGGTGCACCTCTCCCTGCCGGAGGATGCGCCCTTCCTGATCTTTGCCAGCGGGCGCATGGCCGGCTGGATCGCGCATGCGATCGAGCAGCAGGCTAGCGGCCGGCTCATTCGTCCGAGGGCGAATTATACCGGCCGCTGAAGCCGTTTTAAGCGATGCGCTTCTTCACTTCGGCCACAACGGCCTGAGCGGTAATGCCGAACTTCTTGTAGAGATCGGTGTACGGGGCCGAGGCACCGAAGCCGGTCATGCCGACAAAGCCGCCATCTTCGCCGATCCAGCGATCCCAGCCGAAGCGGACACCCGCCTCGACCGCCACACGCGGTGCAGTGCCGAGGACGGATTTGCGGTAATTGCCGTGCTGCTGTTCGAACAGTTCGAGGCAGGGACAAGAGACGACGCGCGCCGCAATGCCGTCTTCGGCCAGCATCTCCTGCGCGGCCAGCGCGATCTCGACTTCGGAACCCGTCGCCAGGATGGTCGCCTGCGCCTTGCCTTTGCAGTCGGACAGGACATAGGCGCCTTTGGCGGAAAGGTTATCGTCCGTATGCGTTGTCCGCGCCGGGGCAACGCCCTGCCGCGTCAGCGCCATGATGGACGGGCCGGTCTCGTTCGCGATGGCGAGTTCCCAGCACTCGGCCGTTTCCACGCCGTCTGCCGGGCGGAAGACCAGCATGTTCGGCATCGCGCGCAGCGAGGCGATATGCTCGACCGGCTGGTGGGTCGGGCCGTCTTCGCCAAGGCCGATGGAATCGTGCGTCATGACATGCACAACACGCGTGCCCATCAGGGCGCCGAGGCGGATCGCGCCACGTGAATAGTCTGCGAAGACGAGGAACGTGCCGGAATATGGCAGGATGCCGCCATGCAGCGCCATGCCGTTCATCGCCGCGGCCATGCCATGCTCGCGCACGCCATAGTGGACATAGCGACCGCCCCAGTTCTTCGGCGTCATCGGCTCTGTGTGGCTGGTCTTGGTATTGTTGGAGCCCGTCAGGTCTGCCGAGCCGCCGACCATTTCCGGCACGAGGTGCGTCAGCACTTCCAGCGCTGCGCCGCTCCACTGGCGGGTGGCTTTCTTCTCGCCGCCTTCAGCAACCGCCTTCTTGTGCTTGATGATCGCCTTGGCGATGTTTTTCGGCAGGCGGCCGGTCATGGCGGCGTTGAATTCGCCTTTGTGATCGGACGCAGCAAGACGCTTCTTCCAGGCCTCGTGTTCCTTCTTCGAGCGCTCCCCGGCTTTCGCCCAGGCTTTCTCGATTGAGGCAGGCACTTCGAAGGGCGGGTATTTCCATCCAATGTTTTCGCGGATGCCGGCGATCTCTTCTGCGCCATACGGGCCGCCATGCGCCTTGCCGGTGCCGGCGATCTTGGGCGCGCCATAGCCGATGATCGTCTTTACGGCGAGCATGACCGGTTTCTTCTGCTTCTTCGCCCAGGTCAGCGCGGCCTCGACGGATTTCTCGTCATGGCCGTCCACTTTCTTCGTGACCCAGCCGGAGGCTTCGAAACGGGCGCACTGGTCTGTGTTGTCAGAGAGGTCCGTGCCGCCATCGATGGTGACGGAGTTGTCATCGAACAGGACGATCAGCTTGTTCAGCTTCAGATGCCCGGCCAGCGTGATCGCTTCCTGGCTGATGCCTTCCATCAGGCAGCCATCGCCTGCGATGACATAAGTGTGGTGGTCGACGAGGTCGTCACCGAAGCGCGCGTTCAGGTGGCGCTCTGCCATGGCCATGCCAACAGCGGTGGCGATGCCCTGCCCCAACGGGCCGGTGGTGGTCTCCACACCCGGCGTGACGAAGTTTTCGGGGTGGCCCGGCGTCTTCGCGCCCAGCTGGCGGAAATTGCGGATATCGTCGCGCGAGACAGACTTGTAGCCCGTCAGGTGCAGCAACGAATAGATGAGCATCGAGCCGTGGCCCGCCGACAGGACGAACCGGTCGCGGTCGGCCCAATTGGGATCAGCCGGGTCGAATTTCAGGAATTTGCGGAACAGCACAGTGGCTGCATCCGCCATGCCCAGCGGCAGGCCGACATGGCCCGATTTGGCGGCTTCCACCGCATCCATGGATAGGGCACGAACGGCATTTGCCATGTCCCGGTTGGTTACAGCCATTCTGCTGATCTCCCTCAGTCGCTCCGGAAGTGTGCTAGGCCAGACTCCCGCAGCTACGTCAAGCCGCTTGGCGTAGCTGCGTATTGAGTTTAAGCCTTGGAAACATGAGCGACATCGACCGCGAATCACGCCGCCTCGATGCGGCCATCCGGCGCCTGGAGGGGGCCGTGGACGGCCTGCTGGCGCGCGCCGGCGATCCCGACGTGGTCGCTGCAGAAATGGCGGCGCTTGTCTCTGACCGGGAAAGACTGGCCGAGGAACTCGACGCCTCCCTTGCTCGCGAGACCGAATTGCAGGGCCTGGCGGACGAAGCCAGTGCGGCCCTTGGCGCGGCAATTGAAGAAGTGCGTGCTGCCCTCGGCAAGGAGGGCTGAAGGCATGGCCAAGGCCGACATCACCCTGCGCGGCCGGAATTATTCCATCGCCTGCGCGCCCGGACAGGAGGCACGGATCGTCGCGCTGTCCCAGCAGCTGGACGCGCGGGTAAAGCATATCGCCAGCGCCGTCGGCGATATCGGCGAAGATCGCCTGTTGCTGATCACGGCGCTCGCCCTGCTGGATGAGCTGGACTCGGCGCGGCGCACTGGCGGGTCCTCCCCTGCTGCGGAGCAAAAGGCAGCCGAGGCAATGGCGTCGGTGTCCGAGCGGATTGAGGCGCTTGCCGCCCGGCTGGAATCCGGCGGCTGAGGCGAGACAGGCCGGGCGCGACGCTTTCGCGCCTGTCCCCCGGGGCTCGCCAGCCTATGTTAGAGTGATTACAAGGCCGGAAAGGCGACACGATATGCAAATGCTGATTACCATTCTGTTTTACGGCGCCCTGGCGGCCCTGCTGGTCGTACTGGGCCTCGGCATCGCCAACCTCGCCCGCACCGACGAGAACCAGCCCAGCCGCTCCAACAAGCTGATGCGGATGCGTGTTTTCATCCAGGCCATCGCGATCGCCCTTCTGGTGGGGATCGGCTTCATGGCCGGCGCCATTCATTTCTGACATTCCTGAGGAGACCCCATGGTCAAACTCGACAAGATCTACACCCGCACCGGGGACAAGGGGCAAACGCGCCTCTCCACGGGCGAACAGGTGGACAAATGGCATCCTCGCGTCGCCTCCTATGGCTGCGTGGATGAGGTAAATGCCGCGCTCGGCGTCGCCGCCCTGCATGCCGAAGACGAAATGCTGACCGCCATCCGCCGTATACAGAACGATCTGTTTGACCTGGGCGCAGACCTTGCGACGCCCGACCGGGGGCGCGTGCTGGAATGGACGCCGCTGCGCATCGTCGAATCGCAGGTGAAGCGGCTGGAGGAAGAAATCGACGCGATGAATGCGCGCATTCCGCCGCTGGACAGTTTCATCCTGCCGGGCGGATCTCCACTGGCCGCACAACTACATGTCGCGCGCACCCTCTGCCGGACGGCGGAGCGGAAAATCGCCGAACTTTCCGGCATGGAGGATGAACCCGTCAGCCCCGAAGCCCTCGCCTTCATCAACCGCCTGTCAGACTGGCTGTTTGTCGCGGCCCGCGCGGCGAATGCGAACGGCGCAGATGATATTAAGTGGGTGCCGGGCGCGAACCGATAGGTGCCTGAGATTAAATCTAGTAGGTCCCCGCCACCGACCAAGCCATAACATCCGCATAGCTCTCAATCGGCAGCGTAATATTCACCGCAACCAGTCTGTCGAAACGCACGGGCGCGCTTAGCAAATCCTGCACATCGCGCTGTGCCGCACTGCCCTCGGGCGGCGCGCCATAACAAAGGCTGATATGTGGATCAAAGGCCCTGCCCGGACGAAACCCCGGCAATTTCTCCAGCTGGGACCGTGCAGCAAGCAGCGGAGTTGACGCCTCGAACTGCACAAAAAGCGATTTGGTGAAGACATCCGTTTCAGCAATGCCCGTCGGCTCAAGGACAAGCCCTCTCAATGCGGCAATGACCTCGCTGAGATCAGATGCCGCTTGTTCCAAAGTTCCGAGTGTCAGATGCGCCTGATAGGCGGGCGCGCCTTGTGCCAGGGCCAAAGCCTTGATGACCACGCGATAGCGGGCAGCATCTTCCGCACAGGGTGTGCACCAGTACGTCACCATTGCCCTAGGCCCGCATCGCATCCCGCGTTTCGGCCATCAGCGCAAAGAGGTCCATCACCGGCGTTACCTGCCCGTCGCCGCGATATTCGCGGTAGAGGCTGTCGACATTGACGGCGATCCGTTCGGCATCGCCCCAATTGGCATAATCGCCGAGCGCAATATCGAGCGCGGCCTCACGCACGCCAAGACCAGCATCATAACGCTTGCGCGCCTCGGCATCGATATAGGCGAGATAGTCGGCAACGCGCTGAACCCCGGCCTTGTCCGTAATCGGACCATGCCCCGGCACAATGACATCGGCATCCATGCCGATGATCTTCTCGCACGCATTGATCCAGTTCTTCACCGGCCCCGCCCACATCAGGGGTGTGCCGTCGATGAAGAGGATGTCGCCAGTGAACACGGTGCGATCCTGCGGTACGTGGACGATGACATCGCCGCCCGTATGCGCGGGGCCGACCTCGATCAGCTCCACCGTCTTGTCGCCGATGGTCAGGTCCATCCGGCCGGTAAATGTCTGGGTTGGCAGGCGTTCTTCGACCGCATCGAAATCGAACGGGCCAAAGATGTCGGCGAAATAGGTGCCCGCCGGGCCGAGCTGTCCGCCCATCTTCTTGAACTGGGCCAGCATGGCGGGCGGCACTTCGGCCATTTCCTTCGCGCTCGCATCCGAAGCGATGATCTCCGCATGCGGACAGCACCCATTACCGTGACAGTGATCGCCATTGGCATGGGTGTTGACGATTGTGCCGATCGCTTCGGCGCGGACGCCGGAGGCATCCGCCATGGCATCCAGCATGTCGCGCGTCAGGTGCATGTCGAACAGCGTGTCGACGAGCAACGACTGGTCCCCGTCGACGATGAGGCCGGCATTCGACCAGCCCCAGCCGCCATCCGGCTGGAGCCAGGCATAGAGGCCGTTGCCAATATCCTTCAGGCCGTGCGTGTATTCCCAGCGTGCCATCACAGTCTCCCTGTTTTGCACGCATCAAGGCAGACACGCGGGCCCGGCGCAAGGGGCGCTACTTGTGGAATATCCGGGCGAGGCCGCCGCTCGTCAGGATGGCAACATCCGCGAGCGCCCCCGGCAGTTCCCGCGCATTCGGCGCAGCGAGGTAAAGCGGCTCCCACACAGGATGGAACTTGCCCTTGTAGGACCTGAGGCCCTCAAATCCGTACACAGCATTGGCATGTTCGAACAGGAAGGCGCCGACACGCGTCATCGCCGGGGCAAGGCGGTGCGCCTCCAGCCCGGACAGCGGCGCCATGCCAAGATCAAAGCGCTGATAGCCTGCCTCTTTGGCCCACAGCATCGCCGAGATGAAGAGGTAATCCATCACCGCACGCGGGGCCGCCGCGGAAAAGCGCATCAGGTCGATGGCGATCTCGTGTTTGCCCGCGCCCGGCCAGAGATTGGCGAAGGCAACGATCTCCCCGTCCAGCCGGGCGATGGCGATGGGGAAATTCGCGATATAGTCCGGATCGAACCGGCCGAGGGAAAATCCCTTCTCCGCCCCGCCATGCGCGTCCAGCCATTCGTCCGAAATCTCTTTCAGCCGGTCCATGTGTGCCGGGACATCCTCCGGCGCCAGCACCTCAAAGCTCACCCCGTCGCGGCCGGCCCGGTTATAGACCTGCCGCAGGCGCGAGCGATCGGACCCTTCGAGCGTGAAATCCGTCAGCGGCACAATCGCCGTCTCGCCGATCTTCTGGACCGCCAGGCCAAGCTCGACAGCCAGCGGCAAGAAATTCCGGCCGATCGCGTAGAACACGATGCCTGCGCCAGCAGCGTCGGCGGCCTCGCGGAAAGACCAGACCAGCGACGGGATCTCTTCGGCAAGCCCGACAGGCTCTCCCATGGCAACCCAGTGGCCGCCCCGTACACCGAACATGATGAAAGAGCGCCGTGACGGGCTGAGATGGAACCGCATGTCCCCGCTGAGCGCCAGCGCCGCATCCGGCCGGGCGAGGTCCGCGCCTGCGATGATCTGCCGGATGTCGTCCATCGGTGGTGCCTCTTCCGGCGGGGCATGCAGCGGGCGCAGCCAGTTCCAGGCAAAGTAGAGGAAAGCCAGAACGCTCACCCCGCCTGCGGCTCTCAGAAACCGCGAGGCGCCGCCTTCCAGCGCCACCTGCCACCAGAGATCGTCCCGGTATTCGACATGCTGATAGGAGAAAAACCCCAGCCAGATCACCGCGCCGAGCGTCGCGATGACGGCCAGCGCCATGACCGGTGTCAGCCGGGTCTCTGCCAGCGGCGTCGCACGATAGAAGGCCGGCCGCGCCAGACCCAGCAGCGCCAGCACGATCAGGAGCGGCAAAGCCTCGTCCAGCGTGGCGCCTTTGGTGAGGGTGAGCACGCCGCCCGCAACCAGCAGACCCATGGCCACCATCCAGGCATGGCTGAGCCGCCGCGACAGGCCGTTCGCCACGATCAGCAGGAAGAGACCGATGATCGAGGCGAGGAAGTGCGACAGCTCGATCACCGGCAGAGGCAGGTACCGGGCCGCAGCCATCAGAGGCGCAGCCAGGGCGGGCGTCATCGCGGCCACAAGAATATAGGTGCCGCTTGCGAAGGCGAGCAGGCCGAACACGACCGGCGCGAACAGGGTCGCGATGTCCCCTGCCCCGCGTCCCAGCCCCTGAAGGGCCGGTCCGTGCCGGGTAAGAAGACGCCGGCTCATCCCCGTTGCGGCCAGCACCAGCGGCACGAGATAATAGATCACGCGGAAGGCGATCAGGCTGGCCACCAGCCCCTCGACCGGACTGGCCGGAACGAGCAGGAGAATGACCGCCTCGAACACCCCGATGCCGCCCGGCAGGCCGCTCAGGCCGCCAGCGAGGCACGCCAGCGCAAAGACCGGCACGAACGCAGCAAAGCCGATTGCGGTGTCTTCCGGCAGCAGCGCGAAGAGGACGAGGCCCGCCGCCGTCCAGTCTGCAAAACTGACCGCGACCCGCGTCATCACACCCTGCCATCCACCGGGCCCCAGCAGGCTGGCATTTCCGATATGCCAGAGGACAAGTGCCAGCAGGACGCAACCGATGCCGATGGCCGCCTGGTCCGGAAGACCGAAATGCACCGGGAACGCCGAGGATTCGAACACAAGGCCGAGCCCGCTGAGCGCCAGCGCCCCAACCGTCAGGCTGATCCGCACGAGGCGGGAAACGGCAGCGCTTTCATCTTCGGAGAGGCCAAGCCCGCCATAAATCCGGGTCCGGACATTGCCGCCGGTCAGTTCTGCCTCTCCGAGGGAGTTGCCGACGGCCTGCGCCGTGAAAGAGATGAAGGCAAGGTCCCGCCAGGACCGCGCGAGGCCCAGATGACGCAGTGTGAGACCATCCCTCAGCACAGCCATTGCATAACTCGCCAGCATGCCGGCGAAGGCAATCAGGACAGCTGGCCAGCTCAGCGCGGCAAACCGGCCATATACCTGGTGCATCGACATGTGATCCAGCCGGCCATGGATGGCATAAATGGCGGCAGCGAAGGCAAGCAGGGCCAGCAGCACCGGCACCGGATTGCTCCGGGGCGGATCATCCTGCGGCGTGTCTCTGTTCGCACTCATGCGCGTCCTCTCTAGAACCGGTCGAGCAGGCGGCGGAGGTATTCGCGTTCTTCTTCGCTGTCACTCTCATTGTAACGGCGGCGCAGCTCTTCCAGAATGTCCTTGGCGCGCTGACGCTCAGCCTCTTCCGGCACACGGACAGACTCTCCATTGTTACCCAGGCCGCCCGTCTGGCGCCCGAAGGGGTCATTGGTCGCCTGCCCCTGATTGGTCCGCTCGCGTTGCATCTCGTCAAGCATTGCAGCGAGATTGCGGTTCAGGTCCGACAGGCCCTGCGTCGCGCGTTCCTGCTCTTCCGAAGCGGCCCCATCATTGCCGCGGGCAAGATTCCCTTCTGCCCCGCGCAGGGCGTCCCGGATCTCCGCCAGCGCCTGCGGGTCGATGGCGCCACTCAGCGCATCTTCCTGACCGGCCCCTTCCCCGAGGCCGCGCTCGCGGGCGAATTGCTCGACCAGCTCGCCGAGGCGGGCCTGGCGTTCCGCGAGGGTTCCGCCGGACTGGGGCGCACCGCCTTCATCCGTGCCGGCAAAACTGTTCGTTCCCGGACGCTCGCCGCCCGGCCGGTTACCGCCTTGCGTGCCATTGCCTTCCGACGGATTGGCGCCTTCGCCCTGCCCGCCCTGGCCGGCTTGCTCACCGGGCTGCTGGCCTTGCTGGCCACCCTGTTGCTGGCCGGACTCCTGACCGGAATCCTGTCCAGACTGGCCCTGCTGGCCCGACGGCATTTCACCGCGCTGCTGGGCCAGCGTGTCATCGTTCAGCTGGCGCTGTTCGCGGAGGATCTCTGACAGGCGGCGCATGGCATCGGTCATTTCCTGCTCTTCCTGCGGCAGGTCTTCCGGCTCTTCACCCTCAGAGGGCTCTCCCGGCATGCCGGCCATGCCATTGCCGCTCTGCCCGCGCTGGAATTCCAGATTCTGCAACATGTTGGTGATGTCAGACAGCAACTGGCGGGCCTGTTCTGTGGCGCCGGTATCGGTCAGGTCCTGAAGGGCATTCAGCATGTCCTCGAAATCCTGCCCGCCAAGGTTCTGCCCGCCGCCCATGGCCATGCCGTCCTGGTTCTCGTCAGGCATGTCGCCGCCATTGGCGATCGCTTCGGCCATCTTGGCAGCAAGATATTCATTGGCGGCATCCCGGAAGGCCTCCATCCGCCGACGGATCTCATCTTCCGAAGCGCCATCGCGCAGGGCCTGCTCCAGCGCGCGCCGGGCCGCTTCCAGCCGCCGCAGGGCGTCAGCTGCATTGCCATATTCAGCCTTCAGCGCCAGAGACCAGAGCAACGGGTCGACCGCTTCGGCCTCTTCCTTGGTACCGGCAGATTCCAGCATGCCCTCGGCCACCCGGAATGTGAGATAGTAGGCCTGGTTCGGCATATAACGCTCGCCCATCAGGGTGACGGAATCGAGCATCAGCGCGGCCTTCTGGACATCCGGCGGGGCATTGTTCAGCCGGTTGGCCGCTTCGGTGTTGAGGGCGTCCTGTTTCAGGGCAAGCGGGTTCTTCGTCTGCGCTGCGTATTCCCTCGGCTCACGGAGCACGGTGACGCGCACTTCCTGGGCCACACGGGCGATGGGGTCGAGGAACAGCTTCTCCGGCAGCACGAAGGGAACCGTCTCGCTCACGCCTTCCTGGCCGGACGCATCGGTGACCACCAGATGCACATCCACCGGCAGGCCCGCCCAGCGATGGCGGGTCAGGTCGATCTGGGTCGTGTCCTTGATCTCCTGCATGGAGGGCGCGGCAAGCGGGATGGCCACCCGGTCTTCCTCATCCGGCGCAGCCGGGTGCGGCTCCTTCAGGCGAATCGACAGTTCCGCCTTCACGACGCCGTAGTCGTCATGCGCGGTCCAGGCAAATTCCGTCCGGTCGAGACGGCCATAGGTCGGGATGGAAACGAACTCCACGACCGGCGGATCGTCAGGCGAAGCCAGCAGCCGCCAGGCCGCCCGTTCGCCCCACCAATGGACGGAAACACGGGCGTCTTCCTCGAGGATCGCCTTGGCCTCCCAGGCGCCATCCGGTGTGGCCGCAAATTTGGCGGAGGTGCGATGGCGCCCCTTCAGGATCAGGCGCGGGGCCGACGGGGCTTCGGTGCGCAAGGTGATCTCGGATCCGCGCGGTACGCGGACATCGTGCAGCCCCGGCTTCAGAAAGACCGGCGCCCGGCCGGTATGGTCCGGTGGGATGACCCAGGCCTCGACGGTCATGTCGTCTGCCCCGACCAGCGCGCCATAGTCCGGGCTGAGGGCCCGCATCAGACGACCCGGCCCCTCCCCGGCTGCCAGGACGGTGAAGCCGATCAGGGCCGCCGGCAGGACATAGCGCAGGCGGAACGGGTCGAGCTGGCGCCATTCAGATGACAGGTTCGGCAGCTTCAGCTCCCGCGCGGCCATAAGCAGCCGGTCACGGTGACGGACCCACAATGCCTGCGAGCCCCGGTTCGGGGATGCCGGCCGGTCGGTCAGCGACGACACCGGGCGCAGCGCCGACTGGCGGTCGAGCAAGTGTGCGGCCTCTGTGTCGCCCGGCGGAGAATAGCGCCGCATGCCGCGCAGCAGGAAGATCGCCCCGCCCAGCAGAAACAACAGGGTCAGGACAGCCCCGATGGCGGACGGCAGCTGGTCGAAGGCCCCCGCAAGGGCCATGCACAGGAACAGGACGACAAAGACGAACAGCGGCCAGAAGGCCCGGCCGAACGCGAGCAGGTTCAGCCGGCGGCGCGTGGCCGCGACTTTTGTCCTGATCGTGTTCAATCCGTCCTTTTCAGCCAATCCGGCACCTGTTCCAGTTGCAGCATCTCCTCGAGGTCCGGCCTGCGGCGGACAATGTCGAACCTGTCGCCATTGACCAGCACTTCCGGCACGAGGGGCCGCGTATTGTAGGCCGAAGACAGCACCGCGCCATAGGCCCCGGCTGACATGAAGGCGAGCCGGTCCCCCGGCGCCACAGCCGGCATATCCCGCCCGGCTGCAAATTTGTCGGTCGACTCGCAGATCGGGCCGACAACGTCATAGGTCTTTTCGGCTGCGTCCGGGGCGGCCTGTTTCACCGGGCGGATGTCGTGGTGCGCGCCATACAGCGCCGGCCGCATCAGGTCATTCATCCCGGCATCGACGATCAGGAAGGACCGGTCGGGCGCTGTTTTCTCATAGAGGGCCGTGGTCAGCATGACCCCAGCATTGCCTGCGATGACCCGGCCCGGCTCCAGGATGACCTGCACGCCAAGCCCGGCGCTGACCTCCGCGATCATCGCCGCATAGGCCGATGGCGGGGGCGGCTCGTCGCCCTGCTTGTAGGGAATGCCGAGCCCGCCACCGACATCGATCCGGGCGATGTCATGCCCAGCCGCGCGCAGGCGCTGGGCAAGGCCGACGACT
The DNA here is from genome assembly GCA_002700305.1 of Hyphomonas sp. Taxonomy (GTDB): domain Bacteria; phylum Pseudomonadota; class Alphaproteobacteria; order Caulobacterales; family Hyphomonadaceae; genus Hyphomonas. The sequence goes on from PACZ01000053.1 coordinate 82,612, forward strand.
TTCTCGAAGGCGGCCCGCATCGGCACGAGATCGCCGATCTGGCTACCGATATGAACATCGACACCGACGACCCGGATGCCGGGCAGCGTCGCCGCTTCGGCATAGAGGTCTTCCGCCTCTGTCCACGGCACACCGAACTTGTCGCCCTTCTTGCCGGTGGAAATATTCGGGTGGCCGCCGGCCGCAACGTCCGGATTCACGCGAATGGCAATCGGCGCCTGTTGGCCCAGCCCGTTCGCGACATAAGACAGGAGACGAAGCTCGGCAGCGCTTTCCACATTGAACTGATGGATGCCTTCACGAAGCCCCAGTTCCATCTCCCGCGCAGTCTTGCCGACGCCGGAGAATACGATTTTCGACGCCGGAATTCCGGCGCGCAGGGCACGCTGCAATTCCCCGCCGCTGACGACATCCGCGCCGCAGCCTTCCTCGGCGAGTGTCGCAAGCACGGCGAGGTTCGAATTTGCCTTCACCGAGAACGCGATCAGACAGTCCTGCCCCTCAAAGGCCGCCGCGATGACCCGGGCGTGGCGCCGGAGCGTGGCGGTCGAGTAGACATAGCAAGGCGTGCCGACGTCATCGGCCAGCTTTGCGAGATCGACTTCCTCACAGTGAAGCCGTCCGTCCCGATAGTCGAAATGGTGCATGGAGCCGCCTAGCCGCCGATTTCACCGAGCGCGCCATCGTCGACGGGCGTCACCGGTTTGGCCTCGGGTACAATCCCGCCCCACTGGTTCACCTGCGGGCCATCCTCCGGCTCGACGGCGGCAACCACAGCGACAGGTTCATAAGCGCCCGGCGCGTTGACGGCGCGGATATCGGTCTCGCTGGCACAGGCACCGAGGGCAGCAAGGAGGGCAACGCCGCCGAGCACACGCCCGGCCGGCCGGAATTCAGCTCTGTTCATGGGATCAATCCTCAAGGCCGCCCAGAAGTTCATCATCATCGCCGGCTGCGGAATCCTCGGCCTCCTCGCGGGGCGGCAGGGTCGGCAGGGACGAGCTGTCTCCTTCAGGCAGTTCGGCCTCAACATCCTGCGGGTCACCCCACAGCGGGTCCGGACGCTTCAGGTCTCCCGTCAGGCCACAGGCCGGTAGGATCAGGCTACCAAGGATAAGGGCGGCAACAGCCAGGGGGCGTTTCATGCGGCGGGTCACTCCAGTCCAAGTCTCTGCTTCCACTGTGCCACCTGTTCGGCAACACGAACAGGGCTTGTGCCACCATATGATGTCCGAGATGAGGCAGAAGCTTCAACCGTCAGGACATCAAAAACACCTTCGGTGATGTCCTTGTGAACAGATTGCATGTCCTCCAGCGCCAGATCGGACAGATCGACGCCCTTCCCTTCTGCCAAGGCCACCAGCGATCCGGTCACGTGATGCGCCTCACGGAATGGCAGGCCGAGCTCCCGGACCAGCCAGTCGGCGAGGTCGGTCGCCGTCGAAAAACCCTTGGCGGCCGCCGCGCGCATATTGTCCGGCTTGAATATCATCGTCTCGACCATGCCGGTCATGGCGCGGACGCAGAGATCGAACGTGTCGAAGGCTTCGAAGGTCAGGCGTTTGTCGTCCTGGAGGTCCTTGGCATAAGCCAGCGGCAGCGCCTTCACGGCGCCTTGCAGACCGGAATAAAAGCCGGTGATCAGTGCCGCCTTGGCCCGGACAAGCTCAGCGGCATCCGGATTGCGCTTCTGCGGCATGATCGAGGAACCGGTCGACCATTGGTCGGTCAGCTGGGCAAAAGCGAATTGCGCGCTGCTCCACAGCACGATCTCTTCGGCCAGGCGCGACAGATGCGTCGCCGCAATCGAGAGGGCGGCGAGCGCCTCCAGCGCGAAATCGCGGGCGGAGACAGCATCCAGCGAGTTTGCCATCGGACGGGCAAAGCCGAGCGCTTCGGCGGTCATGTCCCGGTCGATCTGGAACCCGGTCCCGGCGAGCGCGGCGGCACCCAGCGGGCACTCATTGAGACGGTTCGCGCAGTCTGACAGGCGGGTCCAGTCACGAGACGTCATCTCGACATAGGCCAGCAGGTGATGGCCGAGCGTCACCGGCTGGGCCGTCTGCAAATGGGTAAAGCCCGGCATGATCGTGCCGGCATGTTCTTCTGCGCGCCGGATGAGGGCGCCCTGCAGACCGCCGATCAGACGGGCCGAATGGTCCAGTGCCCGGCGGGTCCAGAGGCGGAAATCCGTCACCACCTGGTCATTCCGCGAGCGGGCCGTGTGCAGGCGGCCAGCCGGTTCCCCGACAATTTCCTTCAGCCGCGCCTCGACATTCATGTGGATGTCTTCAAGCTCGCGCCGGAACGGGAAAGAGCCGTCGCGCAGCTCGTTCAGCACCTGGTCCAGCCCGGCCTGAATCGCCTCATTGTCATCGAACGAGATGATGCCCATCTCCGCAAGCATGTCTGCATGGGCCCGGCTTCCGGCGATGTCTTCCTCAGCCATCCGCCGGTCAATATCGAGGGAGGCGTTGATTTCTTCCATTATGTCGGACGGGGTCGCGGCAAACCGTCCCCCCCACATCGTCTGGCCTTTGCCACCGGTCATTGGCATACCCCTTCAACAAACTAACGGAAGGCGCAAACATGCGGCGCTACGCCATTCCCGGCCTCTTCTTGGTCGGTGTGATCGCAATTGTCTACGTGCTGATCAGCGCAGGCATCGGAAAACAGGATGAAAATCCACTGGCAAAGTACGCAACGGGCGGACTGGCCAAGCTGGATTTCGCATCGGCGGGGGATGCGGTCGCGCCTGCGCCCTTCTATACGGCAGATGGATCGCCCCATACGCTGGACGAATTCCAGAGCAAGACCATCCTCGTGAACTTCTGGGCCACCTGGTGCGCGCCCTGCGAAAAGGAGATGCCGTCGCTCGGCGCCCTGCAGAAAGCGCGCGGCGGGGACGATTTCGAAGTCGTCGCCATCAGTGTCGATGCAGCTGAAGACAGGGACTATGCCGAGAAACGCCTCGGCCAGCTGGGCGCTGCCAACATCCCGTTCCGCATCGTGACTCCGGAACAGTACGAACTTGTCTATGACAGCGGCGTTCAGGGCTTTCCGACCAGCATTCTCTATGGCCCGGACGGCAAGGAAATCGCCCGGCTGGCCGGGGAAGCGGACTGGTCCTCATTCGAGGCCGTCGGCTTTATCGACCACCTACTCGAGCGTTGAGAGCTCCAGCCCGATCCGGCTGAGCTGGGACAGGAAAGTTGAAGGCGGGGCCGGTACGTCACCGGAGACGGGCCCTTCGGCAGGCCACATCAGGACCAGCATCTTCAGTTCCAGCTGCAACCCGCTGGCCTCTTCGGGATCGAGCTTGCCTGCCAGCTCCTGCGCCGTGACGGCGTAGCCCCAGGCTTTCTGGTAGGCGACCGGATTGTCGATCTCGTTCGAAAAGGTCACGCCTGACCGGTAGGCATTCTCACAGCGCTTCATCAGGAAGATGATGAGCTCGACCGTGTCGCCCCCGGCATTGGCCTGAAGTTCATCCACATTCGTCTCGACTGCCGCAACGGCCGTTTCGGTTTCCAGCGGTCCGGCGCCGTCTTCAAGTGCCTCTGCAGCAGCATCGAACAGGTCCGGATCGAGGCCTTTCTCGACCAGGCGGGACAGACCGCCCGGTTTGATGTCGCTGATCGCGAGCCGGAAATGCTCGGCCGCCGCATCCTTCTCCCCTGCCCGGCTGAGCGCTGCGCCCACCGCCGCCTCGCTGGCGATCATCGCCGCGCGCTGGTCGACGGGAACAAGCAGGGCCGGATCGAGCGGCGCGACCGCACCTTCGCCGCCTTCGCCTTCTCCCATCTCGCCGGCCATCCCGCTGGACTGTGCGGCGCCTGCCGGGCTGGCGATTGCGGTTTCACCAGCTTCCCCGCCCTCTCCGCCGCAGGCCGACAGGCCCGCCGTGCCGAGAAGGGCCGCCCCAAGGCCAAGCCGGATCCAGCGCTTCGGCGTATAATTCATCGGGAAAGCTCCATCCTGGTCTGGTCAGGCTGCAACCTAGGTGCCCCGCCCCCTGCCGGGCAAGCCATTTGCCGATTGCCGTGCAGGCGTCAGGTCAGGATCCGGTAATTGGTTGCACGGTACGCCCCGTACACCATTCGGGCTTGGCAGCGCCGCCATCATAATCCCAACGCTTGTGAGTCCCGGCCGCCACGAGACGCGCGGCCAGGTCCTGCCCATCAAGCGACAGGTCGACCACAAGCCGGCCATACCGGTCCGGGCCGTAATCATGGGAGATGGTGAGCACCCGGTCTCGCGTCAGCTCGCGCACCCGGGCCTTTGCCTGATAGCCCAACTCGCGCTCCCGCTCGCATTTTGCGCCGGAAACCCAGTCCAGCGGCCCAGTTTCAGGCGCATCCACGCCATGCAGGCGGAATTTGGTGCCATCTGCCAGACGCCCTGAATCGCCATCCGACCAGTAAACAGACGAGGTATCGAATGGCGCCTGGCCTGCCGGATCGACAGGTTCCCGTGAGACCACAGCAACACCGAACGCAATGCCCGCAAGCACCACGAACGTGATCAACCATTCCTTGAGCCGGCCGCCCCGTCCCATGGGCCTCTCCCTGCGAATTTGCAGGGAGGCTCGGCGTCAGCGCTTAAAGGAAGGTTAAGCCCGCAAAGCCACTGCCAAAACAAAACCCCGGCCTTGCGGGCCGGGGCTGTTCGGGTCGCAACCTTGAAACGGTGCGGAAGGCTTAGACGAAGCCTTTGAACTTGTCTTTGAAGCGGGACACGCGGCCACCGCGGTCCATCAGCTTGCCGTCGCCGCCGGTCCAGGCCGGGTGCGATTTGGAGTCGATATCCAGCACGAGGCGGTCGCCTTCAGCGCCATAAGTGGAGCGCGTCTGGTACTCAGTGCCGTCCGTCATCACCACGGTGATGAAGTGATAGTCGGGATGACCTTCTTTTTTCATGGCTCGCGCCCTTCTGTGATCCGTTACCTGCGGGCCTTGTGGCCGCCGCGCTTCGCCATTAGGGGTGCGCGGGCGTGACTGCTGCCCGTTTTTCAGAAGTGGCGCGTGTAACTGAAGAAAAGCCCTTTCGCAAGGGGGCTTGCACCCGATTTCCACAGTGCTGCAGAGGCAGTCCGAATGGCCGACACCGAATCCCAGGAAACCATAGACCGCCGTACGGCTGAACCGGGCGGCGGACAGGCCATCGACCGGCCCAAGGGGCGCAACCTGAAACCCCTGAAATTGCTGCTGCCTTATGCCGGACGGCATTGGCGGACTGTGGCGATTGCGCTGGTCTTTCTGGTGGGCGCAGCGGCCCTCAGCCTAACCTTGCCAATCCTGCTGGGCAAAGCGGCCGACAGCGGCCGTGAGGCAGGCGGCAACACGCAGAAACTTCTGGAACTGGTCGACAAATCCTTCTTCTGGGTGGCCGCCGCTGCCATCACCTCCGGCGTGCTGGGCGCGGTGCGCTTCTATTTCGTCTCGCGTTTCGGCGAGCGGATCGCGGCAGACCTGCGCCGGGACCTTTATGCCCACCTCCTCACCCTCGGCCCGCGCTACCATGCGAAAATGCGCTCGGGCGAAGCGGTCTCGCGCCTGACCGCCGACATCACCCTGATCGAGCAGTTTCTCGGCACCTCCGCCTCCATGGCGACGCGGACGCTGATCACGACCTTTGGCGCACTGACGATGATGATGGTGGTGAACTGGAAGCTCGGCCTGACGCTGCTGGCCATGCTGCCGGTGGCGATGCTGCCCGTGGTCGTCGTTGGCCGGGTAATCCGCACCATGTCAAACCGGGCCCAGTCGCGGCTGGCCGATGCCGGGGCGGAAGCCTCAGAAGCGCTGGACGCGATTGAGCTCGTACAGGCCTACAGCCGCGAAGACAGCCGCCTCGCCACCTTCACCGAAGCGGTGGAAGCAACCTTCGCCGCCGCCATGCGCCGGATCACGGCGCGCAGCCTGATGATCGTCATGGTCTCGGTGCTTCTGTTCGGCGGCTTTGTCTGCGTGCTGTGGCTCGGCGCCCGCGCCGTGGCCAAGGGCGAGATGAGCTTTGGTGACCTCTCCGCCATGGTGCTCTATGCGCTCTATGCCGGGTCCGGCTTTGGCATGCTGGCCGAAGTTTATGGCGAAGTGATGCGGGCGGCCGGCGCTGCCGACCGGGCCGCCGAAGTGCTGAACGCCGAGCCTGAGATCGCCCCGCCTGCCCTGCCCCGCCCGATGCCGGAGAAGATCACGGGCGCGCTGGCGTTTGATCATGTGACCTTTGCCTATGACGAGGCGACCAGTGGCGGCAAGCCGGTCTCGGCGCTGACGGATTTCTCCCTTAATGTGAAGCCCGGCGAGTTCGTCGCGCTGGTCGGCCCGAGCGGCGCAGGCAAGACGACGGTCTTCCGCCTCGCCCTGCGCCTGTTCGATCCGCAGTCCGGCAGGGTCACTTTGGACGGCGTCCCGTCGGCGGAGGTCATGCCCGCGGACTGGCGGCACAATTTCGCCTATGCCCCGCAGGAATCCGCCCTGTTCACCGGCACGGCCGCTGAGAATATCGGTTTCGGCACGGATAATCCGGACGAAAAGCTCCTGGAGCATGCCGCCCGGATGGCCGAAGCGATGGAATTCCTGTCAGAGAAGGAAGGCCTCGCCACGCCGCTTGGCCAGAAGGGCCGCAGCCTGTCCGGCGGCCAGCGCCAGCGGATCGCGCTGGCCCGCGCGCTGGTGCGGGATGCGCCGGTCCTCCTGTTGGACGAGGCAACCTCGGCCCTCGACTCCGAGAGCGAAGCCGCCGTACGCCGCGCCATCGAAAATGCCTCCGAGGGCCGCACGACGCTCGTCATTGCGCACCGCCTGTCCACCGTACGTCGCGCCGACCGGATCGTCGTCATGGAGCACGGGCAGATCGTCGAGGAAGGCAGCCACGAGGAACTGGTCGCCAAAGGTGGGCTATACGCCCGCCTCGCCGAACTTCAGTTTGCGGAAGGCTGAGATCAGCCGCGCTTCCATTTCTTGACCTTGCCATCCACCGTGAAGGCGAAGGCAAGCGACAGGATCAATGGCACCCAGATCGGCAATTCGCCAAGCCCCGGCGCGCCGACCGCTTCGGCAATGTGATCATCCACACACCACCACAAAAGCCACAACCACATACAGACACTCCTTTTTTCTGTACGCCCCATACGGGTGACAGATAGGAAGCCTGCAGGCCTTTGTTTAGAGGCGGCTCATTCCGCGGCCTGAAGCGCCGGTTTCGGGGCAGCGGCATCAGCGGGCGTCGTGAACTGCATCACGCCATCCTCGATCGGCTCCTCGCGCAAATTCTTCCGGTCGGTGAAATAGCTCTGGTGCAGCTTCCACGGGGCTTCGGTGTGCTGGCGGGGGAACTGGTCCATCACGCGCTGGAAATAGCCGGACGAGAAATCCACGAACGGTTCTGTCTCGTTCGGGAAGGCCGGCAGGTACGGCATGGCCGAGGTCGCGCCCTTCTGATCCATAAGATTGATCAGGCGGCAGACATATTCGCTGGTCAGGTCCGCCTTCAGCGTCCAGGACGCATTCGTGTAGCCGAACGTCACCGCGAGGTTGGGCATGTTGGAGAGCATCACGCCCTTGTAGTTCAGCAGCTTTCCGGGATCGACCTTCGTCCCGTCCAGCGAGACATCGACACCGTTCATGAAGACGAGGTTCAGCCCTGTCGCCGTCACCACAATGTCGGCTTCCAGCTCCTTGCCGGATTTGAGCCTGATCCCCTTCTCCGTGAAGGTTTCGATATGATCGGTCTCGACGCTGGCCTTTCCGGATTTCAGAACATTGAAAAGGTCCGAATCCGGCACCAGGCACAGCCGCTGCTCCCATGGATTATAGTGCGGCGTGAAATGCTTCTCGACGTCATAGTCGGGTCCAAGTTCCTCGCGTACCATTTTGAGGAGGCGTTCCTTGGCCTGCTGCGGATTCTCGCGCGTCTTGCGGAAGAAGTATTGCTGGAAGGCGACGTTCCGCCAGCGGATCAGCGCATAGGCCCAGCTGTCCGGCAGAATGGCGCGCAGGAAGTTTGCAGCCTTGTCCACCGCCGGGCGGGAGACGACATAAGTCGGCGAGCGCTGCAGCATGGTCACATGCCCCGCTTTCTCCGCCATGGCCGGCACCAGCGTCATCGCCGTTGCGCCGGAGCCGATGATCACAACCTTCTTGCCGGAATAGTCGAGGTCTTCCGGCCAGTGCTGCGGGTGCACGAAGAGGCCTTTGTAATTTTCCTCGCCCGGGAAGTCCGGCCGGTAGCCTTCGTCGTAATTGTAGTAGCCGCCGCACATGAACAGGAACCGCGTCGTCAGTTCGCTGCGCAGGCCCGTTTTCGTGTCTTCCGCCGTGATGTGCCAGACCTGATCCGGGCTCGACCAGTCGGCTGCCACGATCTTCGTATCGAACTGGATGTGCCGGGTGACGTCATACTCGTCCGCGGTTTCGCGAACATAGTTGCGGATCGACGGACCGTCGGCGATGGCCTTGGCCTCGGTCCAGGGTTTGAAGTTGAAGCCCAGCGTGTGCATGTCCGAATCCGAGCGGATACCCGGATAGCGGAACAGGTCCCACGTCCCGCCGATGGCGCTTCGCTGTTCGAAGATCCGATAGGTCTTGCCGGGGCACTGCTTGCCGAGGTGAACGGCAGCGCCGATGCCTGAAAGGCCTGCGCCGATGATGAGAACGTCTGTATCTGGCTGTGTCATGGGACACATGATTACGTGTTTTTACGGATAAGGAAATAGGTGACGCGAGCGTCATCTATTAATTTCCGGGTCACCAGCCGGAAAAGGCGCTCAGACGGAGGCGGCCTTCCCGAAGGAACCCGCATGCCGGATCTGCTTTTCAAGCTTCGGATGCAGGTCGACATTGGCCGCCAGGATCGAGCCTGTCTGCAGCACATCCCCGCCGTCGAGTTCGCTGATCATGCCGCCCGCTTCGCGGACCAGCACGATACCGGCGGCGATATCCCAGGATTGCAGGTTCCGCTCCCAGAAGCCGTCAAACCGGCCGGCAGCGACCCAGGCAAGGTCCAGCGCGGCAGACCCATTGCGGCGGATCCCGGCGGTGGCCGGCGTCATCGCGGCGACTTCGCGGGCGAAAGTGACGTGGCTCTCTTCGGACTTGCCATGCCAGGGCGTGCCGGTGGCGATGACGGATTCGTGCAGGTCGCGGCGGGCCGCCACGCGCAGCTTGCGATTGTCCAGCCAGGCGCCGCGGCCGGTTTCGGCCCAGAAGATCTCGTTCTTGGCAACGTCGAACACGACGCCGGTCAGCAGCTCGCCATCACGTTCCAGTGCAATGGACACAGCAAAGTGCGGCTGGCCATGCAGGAAGTTAAGCGTTCCGTCGAGCGGATCGACGATGAACCGGTTAGACTTGTCGGTGCCTTCGACAATGCCGCGCTCTTCCATCACGAAGCCATAGCCCGGGCGGGCCTTGGTCAAATGGGTGAAGATGATCTCTTCGGCGCGGTGATCGGCATTGGACACAAAGTCCGCCGGGCCTTTTTTCGAGACCTGAAGGTTTTCGACTTCACCAAAATCACGCGCCAGCGAACGCCCGGCAGCGCGGGCGGCAGCGATCATTACGGATCCAACGGGAGAGGGTTTTGACATGTGAAACAGCGTCCGGTCGCAATTCTTGCGGAAGAGCGGGCGGCGTAAGCCTTTGTCGGCAAAGGGTCAAGGCGCCGGAGTGTTAATCCGCTGCCAAGGAATCGAAGAGCGCATTGAAGGCCGCGACCGCTGCCGGGGCGCCGTCCGGATGGTCCCAGACGCCAGCGGAGACGGCAATGAAATCCGCGCCCGCTGCCGCCAGCGGGGCCGCATTGTCCACCGTGATACCGCCGATGGCGACGCAGGGGATTTCCATACTCTCCTGCCAGATCTCCAAGAGGTCCGGACTGGCTGGCACGGTGCCGGTCTTGGTGCCGGTCGGGTAGAAGGCGCCGAAGGCGACATAATCGGCCCCTGCCTCCCCTGCCTGCATGGCGATGTGGCGGGAGTTCTTCGCCGTCGCCCCGACGATCATGTCCTTGCCGACAACCGCGCGGGCGTCTTTCACCGGCATGTCATCCCAGCCGACATGCACGCCGTCTGCGCCAAGCTCCACAGCGAGCTGCGGGCTGTCATTGATCAGGACGGCAGCGCCATAGGCCTGCGCCATTTCGGTGACGGCCGCGCTGACCTCACGTGTGGCGGCTTCATCGATGCTGCCATCTGCGTGCTTCAGGCGCAGCTGCAGACAGGCGATGTCGCCGGCAGAAAAGGCTGTTTCCAGGATTGCGGCAAACGCATCGACGTCATCGATACGGGGCGGCGTGATCAGATAGAGCCGCGTGCGCGGGCGGGTGTATTCGGGTTCCGACATGGCGCCTAGATGCGACGGTTCCGGGCTGGCGGCAAGCCAGCCCGTACCGTAGCGATGAAGTCTATTCTTCCGTCTCGGCCTCGGCCGCGTTCAGGAGGTAGGCTTCATAGGCTTCCGGCGACCAGTCGCGGCCGAGGAAGTCATGCACCAGCTCTGCCGCCGGCTTGGACGAGCCCGGGGCCAGAACAAGATCGCGATAACGCTTGGCCGTCTCCCCGTTGCGCAGGCCATTTGCCTCGAACTCGGAGAACAGGTCCGTCGAGATCGCAAGCGACCATTGATAAGTGTAATAGATCGCCGAATACCCATCGAGATGCCCGAAGCTGGCATAGGGGTGCGTCTCCGGCAAAGTCTCGAACGGGCTCAGTTTTGACTGGTTCTCGTTCCAGATCTCGTCGAAATCGACCTCCGACGGCGGACGATTGTAATAGTCGAGCGAGACATTCGCGTAGAGCAGCTGGCGAAGGGTTCCGACGCCGATGCCGAAGTCACGCGCGGCGACCATTTTCTCCACCAGCTCCGGCGGGATCACATTGCCATCCGCATCCCTGGCGAACTTGGCCAGCGTGTCATAGTCCCAGACCCAGTTCTCAAGCATCTGCGACGGAGCTTCGATGAAGTCCCATTCGAGATTGGCCATCGACAGATTGGCATAGTCCGGCTGGCCGGAGAACATGTCGTGGATGAGGTGGCCGAACTCATGCAGGAAGGTTTCGACCTGCCCGTGCTCCATAAGGCCTGTCGTGTGATCGCCTGCGGGGAAATTGCACATCAGCGCCGCGACCGGCACACCATCCGAGGTCGGACCGAAACGGATGGGGAAAGCTGCGGCATGTTTGAACTTGCCGTCGCGCGGATGCATGTCGAGGAAAAAGCGGCCGATCAGCTTTCCGTCCTGATACATCTCATGCGCGCTGACACTTTCCTGCCAGACCGGTGCGCCGTCCCAGGGTTTGATCTCCACATCGAACAAATCCTCCACCAGGGCAAAGATACCGTCACGCACATCGTTGAAGGCGAAGTATTTCCGGACTTCCTGGGAATCGAGTTCATAGTCTGACTTGCGGATCAGTTCCGAGAGATAGGTGCGGCTCCAGTCACTGACCGATGTGGCCTCCGGCGACAGTTCCTGCTGTTTTTCCAGCAGCCGGTCATATTCCAGTTCAGCCGCGTTGCGGGCGGCGCCTTCCACGGCTTCGAGGAAATCGCTCGCCACCTCAGGCGAGCCGGTCATCTTGTCTTCGGTGACCAGGGCCGCCCAGTTGTCATAACCAAGCGTGGTGGCCAGTTCGTAGCGCTTTTCGAGGATGCCGCGCAGCGACGCCACGTTTTCCGGATACGCCCGGTTCTGCGCTTCTGCCGCCAGCTCTTTGCGAAGCGCTTCATTGGGCGAGTAGGTGTAAATCGGGAACAGGTCCGGATAGTCTGTTGTGATGGTCACCATCCCGTCCTCACCCGGCGGATGAGCGGTAATATAATCTTCCGGCAGGCCAATCAGATCTTCCGGCGTCACCTTCACGCTACCCTGGATCTCGCGGAGGTTCTTGTTGAACTCCGTCGACAGCTCGGCCAGCTCCGCATTCAGGCTGCGTACCTTCTCCCGGGTCGGCTCATCCTTGTCGACCCCGGCCCGGCGGTATTCGCTGAGGGTCCGCTTCAGCAAATAGGCAGAGCGGTCATCCAGCTTTGTGGCATCGATCGTGGACAGCCGGTCATAGACCGGACGCGAAAGCGAAATCCGGGTCGTCATGTCGGATGTTTTCTGCTGGCAGGTGTCGCCGGTTTCCCGGATCGCAGGGTCCGGATTGGCTTCAGCAACGATCGATGCTTCGCCATAGCCGACCGCGAACGTGACGTTCAGCAGGGCATCGTAATCTTTCAGGTCCCCTACCCCGGCAGGGCCTTGCCGGGTTTCCAGATCGGCCAGCATTTTCTCGGCCTGCGCGAGGGCAGCGTCGCACCGGGCCGTAAACGCGTCGGCGGAGGCCGGGGCCAGCACCAGTGTGTCCAGCATCGCCATGCCTTCATCGGAAAGGGCGCTACGGTCCGGATTGGCCGGGGCTTCGGTGGGGGCACCGCATCCCGGCAGAAGCATGAGCGAAGCGATGGAGGCCGCGGCGAGAAGGCTAGGCTTGAATGGCATGATTTCCCCTTTGGTGAAGCATTACGCGAACAAAAATGCCCGCCATTTTCATGGCGGGCACTATGACGTTGCGTTTCGCGGGAAGTCCAGAGCCCAGCCGGCCCGTCCCTTCCCGGAAGGGGATCAGCCGGCCATTGAGGCAGCGCAGATGCTGTCGATGGATGCAGCAAGCGCCGAGTCAAACTCTGCATCGCTCTGCTGGGCCGAGAGGCCTTCGGTCAGGGCGCGCGAGAAGGAGGCGATCATGCCAGTGTTTTCGGACAGGCGGCGGCACGCTTCCTCGCGCGAATAACCGCCCGACAGGGCCACAACGCGCATCACGCGCGGATGATCGACCAGCGGCTTGTAGAGGTTGGCCGTCTCCGGCAGCGTCAGCTTCAGCATGATCTGCTTGTCAGCGCCGAGGGCGTCCAGCTGCTTCAGGATTTCTGCCAGCAGGATGTCTTCTGCGGCGGCCTTGTCAGCGATGGAGATCGTAACTTCCGGCTCGATGATCGGAACCAGGCCGTGGCCCAGGATCTGGCGGCCGACATCGAATTGCTGCGCCACAACGGCGGCGATGCCTTCCTGATTGGCGGCATTGATGACGGAACGCATCTTCGTGCCGAAGATGCCTTTGGCGACCGCACGCTCCAGCAGGGCGTCGAGGTCCGGCATCGGCTTCATGACCTGAACGCCGTTTTCTTCGTCGGCGAGGCCTTTGTCGACTTTCAGGAACGGAACGACACTGCGCTCTTTCCAGAGATATTCAGCCGTCGGCACGCCATCGATTTCACCGTCCATGGTGCGCTCGAACAGGATGGCGCCCATCACTTTGTCGCCATTGAAGGCCGGCGATTTGATGATGCGGGCACGCATGTCGTGGATGAGGCCGAACATTTCCTCATCGTTCGAGTAAGCGTCTTCCTCGATGCCGTAGAGGCGCAGGGCCTTCGGGGTTGAACCGCCAGACTGGTCGAGCGCGGCAATAAAGCCCGCCTTCTCTGCTGCCTGCTTCGTCATGGTCTCGTTTGCCATTTCAACTACCGTCATTCTGAATGGATCCTGTGAACAGTGCTTGTTTTGCAAAGTTTGCGTTCAAGTACCGTGCCGGTTGGCGGCGTCAACCGCTGGTGAATTCCGGATGCTTTGCCGGGAAATCCGTCCGATTCCACGCCAAATGCCGGTTCACCGCAAGAAATGGGGTGCTCTCTGGTGACAGGGCTGACCCAAAATTGGATTCCGGTGGCGTGCCGGGAATCGCCAAAACCGTCCGATCCGTGCGGCTCCCGCGCGATTTGCCGCAGGCAGCCCTCAGGTACCAGAGGACCGTCCTGCGGGAATTGTATCGGAAAGGATCAGGCCTTCAGCGCTTCCACGCCCGGCAGCGGCTTGCCTTCCATCCATTCGAGGAAGGCCCCGCCCGCCGTCGAGACGAAGGTGAAGTCCGCTGCAACGCCGGCATGGTTCAGCGCGGCAACCGTGTCGCCACCGCCTGCGACGGCAATCAGCTTGCCGGCCTTCGTCCGCTCTGCCGCGGCCCGGGCTGCAGCCACCGTGGCCGTATCGAACGGCTCAAGCTCGAACGCGCCGAGCGGGCCGTTCCAGACCAGCGTCTTCGCTTTGTCCATGGCTTCGGTCAGCACGGTGACCGTATGCGGCCCGGCATCGAGGATCATCTCGTCTGCGCTGACTTCGCCCACTTTGCAGACACGGTGATCCGGCGCGTGCGCTTTGAATTCGGTCGACACGGCGACGTCCAGCGGCAGCAGGATCTCACAGCCCGACTCTTCGGCGTTCTTCATGATGGTCAGCGCCGTATCGGCCAGGTCATGCTCGCAGAGCGACTTGCCGACATCCACGCCCTTGGCAGCTAGGAATGTGTTCGCCATGCCGCCGCCAATGGCCAGCATGTCCACTTTGGAGACAAGATTTTTCAGAAGGTCGATCTTGGTCGAGACTTTCGCCCCGCCGACAACGGCCATCACCGGGCGCTCCGGCGTGCCGAGCGCTTTTTCCAGCGCGTCGAGTTCGGTTTCCATCGCCTTGCCGGCATAGGCCGGAATGAAGTGGGTCACGCCCTCGGTTGAGGCATGCGCGCGGTGCGCGGCCGAGAAAGCATCGTTCACGAACAGGTCGCCGAGTGCCGACATGGCTTCGGCCAGCGCCGGATCGTTCTTTTCTTCGCCCGCCTCGAAGCGCGTATTCTCCATCAGGATCACGTCACGCGGCGCACGGCTGGTGACGAAAGCTTTCGCTTTCGGGCCAAAGCCGCAGTTTTCCGCAAAATGGACCGGCGCATCCAGTACGTCCGCGAAGGCGGCCGCGATGGGCTTGAGGCTCATCTCCGGGACGATCTGGCCTTTGGGGCGTCCGAAGTGTGCGAGCAGGACAACTTTCGCGCCCTTCGCGCGCAGGGCCTCGACCGTCGGCAGCGCAGAGCGCAGGCGCGTATCGTCGCTGACTTTGCCATCCGCCATCGGAACATTGAAATCGACGCGGACAAGGGCTGTCTTGCCGGTCAGGTCTCCGGCATCATCGATACGGCGGAAATCGGACATGGTGTATTACTCCGGTTTGCGGAACACGGCGCGCAACAGCGCAGCCGGCCCGGAATGGTAAGGGCCTTCAGAAAGGGTTTCGATGCCGGTCAGGAAAGACACGGCCTCGGCGTCCTTGAAATCCATGCTGATGTCTGCAGGCGCAAACAGCATGTCGAGCACGGGCGGACCGCCGGAATTGTGGGATTTCTGGTAATCGAGCTGTTCCGGCAGAAAGCCTTCCAGGAAGACATGTCCGCCGGGTTTCAGCGATTCCAGCATGAAAGCGTGGAGCGTCGGCCGGAACGGCGACGGCACATGCAGGAACATGGACGCGATCACGTCATAGTCCGCTTTCGGCCAGTCCCATTCACTGAGGTCGGCTTCGATACAGGTAACCGCAACGCCGCGCGCGGCGGCAAGTTCTGCGGTCTTGGCGAGACCGGCGGCAGACATGTCCACCGCCGTCACGTCCAGCCCGCATTCGGCCAGGAACACCGCGTCACGCCCTTCCCCGCAGGCGGGGACAAGCGCGCGCTGGCCTGGCTTCAGCAGGTCGCGGAACGCCAGCAAAAGCCGGCTGGCCCGCTCCCCATAGGCAAAGCCCTGTTCACCGAAGCGGGCGTTCCAGAAATCCTTCGGAATACCCGGTGTCGTCATGGAACGGGGCTCCTGTGCCTTGGTTAGATCAGTTTCGCCATGGCGAGCGCGGTGTCCGCCATACGGGTCGAGAAGCCCCACTCATTGTCGTACCAGGTCAGGATCGAGCAGAAATTGCCGTCCATGACCTTGGTCTGGTCGAGGTGGAAGATCGAGGAGTGCGGATCGTGCACGAAGTCGATCGAGACGTTCGGCTGGTCGGTATAGCCGAGGACGCCCTTCATCGGGCCGTCAGCAGCAGCCTTGATGGCCGCGTTGATCTCTTCCGGAGTCGTTTTCTTCTTGGAGACGAATTTCAGGTCGACGACGGACACGTTCGGTGTTGGCACGCGGACAGAGATACCGTCCAGCTTACCGTTCAGTTCCGGCAGGACCAGGCCGACAGCCTTGGCGGCGCCGGTGGAGGTCGGGATCATCGACACGGCAGCTGCGCGGCCGCGATAGAGGTCCTTGTGCATCTGGTCNAGCGACGGCTGGTCGTTCGTGTAGGAGTGGATCGTCGTCATCATGCCCTTCTCGATGCCGACCAGGTCATGCAGGACCTTGGCGACCGGNGAGAGGCAGTTCGTGGTGCACGATGCGTTGGAAACGACNAGGTCGTCCTTGGTCAGCAGGTCGTGGTTNACNCCGAANACGATGGTCTTGTCNGCNTTCGTGGCCGGNGCNGAGACNAGNACGCGCTTGGCGCCNGCTTCAAGGTGNGCCGANGCCTTTTCCTTGTCGGCGAAGATGCCGGTACATTCCATCGCGATATCGATGTCGAGNTCGCGGTGCGGCAGGTCTTTCGGGTCGCGNATNGCGGTGCANAGGATNGGCTTGCCATTGATGACGATCTTGTCGCCATCGACCTGNACGTCAGCCGGGAAACGGCCATGNACGGAGTCGAAGCGCAGCAGGTGCGCATTGGTCGCGACCGGGCCAAGGTCGTTGATCGCGGCAACTTCGATGTCCTTGCGGTCGTTTTCGATGATGGAGCGCAGGACCAGGCGGCCAATACGGCCAAAACCATTGATTGCAACGCGAACGGTCATAGAGATTCTCCTCTTGAGGGATGAAAACCGGAAACTTTGGGCGCCCTTTACGACGCCGCGGGCCAATCGTCCACCCGAAGACGATGCGGCAGGGCGCCGCCAACGCTTCTGTGAACGGGGCTCACGGTGAGCAAGGGCAATTGTGCCGTCTTGTGTGCAAGTTTCGTGCAATATTTGCGTGGACTTCGCCGCCCTGCCCGCCTATCCGGGCCAACCGGGGTCCCTTCCCGGTTGGAGGACCCGTTTTCCATGACACAGCAGGTAGGTCAGAGCGGCAGACGGACAGCCAGCGACTGGGCGCTGTTTGCCCTGCTCAGCCTGATGTGGGCCGGCGCCTATCAGTTGACGCGGATCGCGGTGGACAAGGGAAACCCGGATGCCGGCCTGCCCGCCGCCTGGGTCCTGGCCGGACGGCTGACCATCGGGGCCGCGGTGCTGTGGATCATCATGCTGGCCATGGGCCGGCGCCTGCCGCCCCTGAACGACTTCAAGCGCTGGCGAACGATACTCCTGATGGGCCTGACCAGTTCGACCTTCCCCTTCTTCCTGATCACCACGGCGCAAAAGACGGTCAATTCCAGCCTCGCGGCGCTTTATACCGCCGCCGTGCCCCTGTTCGTGGCCATTGGCGCCCACCTCATGTTCCGGGACGAGCGCCTGACCCTCGGTTCGGCGCTGGGCGTCATCACGGGGTTTGCCGGGGTCGCCATCCTGTTCGGGCCGGACGCCCTGCAAAGCCTCGATTCGGCCAGTACAATTGCCCAGCTCATGCTGATCGGGGCGACGGTCTTCTATGCCCTGTCCAGCCTTCTGGCGCGCGGCGCCCCGCCGATGCCGTCGATCAGCTTTGCCACTGGCTTCGTCACCGTCGCAGCCGTCGTGACCTGGCCATTCGCGCTGACGGTCGATCCTGCCACGGTGCATGCCGACTGGACCCACTGGGCCGGCGTCGTCGGCCTCGGCATCGTCCCGTCCGCCATTGCGCAGGCGCTCTATATGCTGCTGATCGCGCGGACCTCGGCGACCTTCCTGTCGCTGACCGGCTATTCGATCCCGGTGATGGCCGCCGTGCTGGGCTTCGTCCTGTTCCGCGAAACGCAGACATGGCACGCCATGATCGCCTTCGCGCTGATCCTGTCCGGCGTCTGGCTTGCCCGGCAGGGCGGCGGCGACAAGACCGCCTAGAGCCACTTCCTAAGACCCACTACAGTCCGAGGCTCTGCAGCACAGTCTCCGTGTCCTCGCCAAGTCTGCGCGGCTCAGTGCGCACCGAGGCCGGCGTCTCGGAGAAGCGCACTGGATGGCGCATGCTGCGATAGGTGCCGGCATCCGGATGGGTGCGCTGGGCGAAGAAGTCGACCGCTTTCATGTGCGGATCCTCCAGCACATCTTCCAGCTTGTTGTAGCGCATGGCCGGGATGTTGGCGGCGTCCAGCAGATCCAGCCATTCATCCGTCGTCTTGGTCGCCGCGACCTGTTCGATCAGGGCGTACAACTCGGTGATGTTCTCCGTGCGGGCCTGGTAGGTCGCGAATCGTGGATCCTCGAACACGCCGGGCATGCCGCCGATCTCGAAGAACTCAGCCCATTGCGCGTCGGAGTAAGGCACTAGTCCGATATAGCCATCCCTGGTCGGGTATGGTTTGCGGTTGGGATTGATGGAGCGCGTATAGGCCATACCATAGGATGGCGGCACGAAGGTCTCGCCATAGAGATTCTCGACCATGTTGAAGAAGGTGAAGGCCTCCAGCATCGGCACCTGCACGAATTGGCCCTGCCCCGTCTTCTCCCGGTGATACAGGGCTGCGAGGGTCGCATAGGTGGCAAACAGGCCAACCGTCTTGTCCGCCACCAGCGACGGCGCATATTCCGGCGCCCCGCCCGAACGCATGGCGTTCAGCGCCGCAAAGCCTGAGGCGCCTTGGATCAGGTCATCATAGGCCTGGCGCTTCTCATACGGCCCGCCTTCGCCGAAGCCCGCACAATGGACATAGATGATGTCCGGCTTGATCGCCTTCACATCCTCATAGCCGAAACCCAGCCGCCCCATGCCGGCCATGCGGACATTGTGGAAGAAGACATCGGCATCCTTCAGAAGCGCCGTCAGCGCCGCCTTCCCCTCCGCCGTCTTCGCATCCAGCTGGACGGAAGCCTTGTTGCGGTTGAGCGCCATGAACAACGGGCCGAGATCACCGGTCGGAGATTTGCCGGCATAGCGCATCATGTCGCCGCCCTTGCCCGACTGGCCGCTTTCCACCTTGACGACATCCGCGCCGAGGTCCCCGAAGATCAGGGTCGCAAACGGCCCGAGAACAACCGAACTCATGTCCACGACTTTCAGACCTGCCAGCGGCCCGGACGCCTTCTCAACGCTCATCTCTCACCTTTGATTCGATCGAATTCTGTCTCTTCTGCATGTCCGGGATGGAAGGTCTCTTCATCACCTGTCAAGCAAACCCGTATCTTCTTGCAGAGATTGACGGAGGCTTCGCCTTGGAACCGACATTTACCCGGCAGGATCTGAAAGACGCGATCCCGGATCGCTGCTTCCGGCCAGATACGGCGCGGTCCTTCGCTTATCTGTTCTTCGACATCGCCCTGATCGCCCTTTGCTACTGGGCGCTGTCGCGTACGACCGCCTGGTATTTCGAAGTGCCGCTGATCTTCCTGCTGGGCACCTTGTTCTGGTCGATCTTCGTGATCGGGCATGAGGCGGGGCATGGCGCCTTTTCCCGCTCGCGGCTGGTGAACACGCTTGTCGGCCTGGCAACGCACGGGCCGATCCTCGTCCCCTATCGCGGCTGGCAGCGCAGCCACGCCATGCACCACATGAAGACCGGCCATCTGCAGGAAGAAGAAGTCTTCCGCGCCTGCCGCGCCGAACAGGACTGGTTCAGCCGCAAGGTCCTGTTCCGGTCAGGCATTTTCGTGCTTATCGGCTGGCCGATGTACAAGCTCGGTTTCCGGAACCTCACGACCTATGACCCCATTCATGGCAGCCACTACCTTCCGGTCAGCGACCTCTACGCCTCCCATGTGAAATGGTCCTGGTATGCGAGCCTTGGCGTGAACCTCGCCTTCTTCGCGCTCTATGTCTTTCTGGGGGTACAGTTCGGCTGGCTCTTCGCGCTGAAATACATAATTGCGCCCTACTTCATCTATGCCGCCTGGCTGACCTTCGTGACATACATGCAGCATGTGGCGCCGGAAGTGCCGGTCTATGATTCCGGTGACTGGTCCGGCCTGAAAGGCGCGCTGGCCACCGTTGACCGGAACTATGGCCCGTTCAACTGGCTGACCCACAATATCGGCAACCTGCACGTCATCCATCACATCTTCCCGACCATCCCGCATTACCGCCTGCGGGAAGCGACCGATGCCGTCCGCCCGATCCTTGGCGACTGGTACATGAAGTCAGACCGGTTCGTGCTGGCGGATTTTGTCCGCACCCTGATTGGCTGTCACTTCGTGGAAAGCGAAGACGGCAAGGAAGTGTGGAAGTCCGCCTACCCGTTCGCGAAGAACTATTCCGGAGCAGATGAGTCCGGCCGCGAGGAAGTGCCTGCGGAATAAATCAGCCCCAGCGCGCAAGGCGCAGGGCCTCAATATCGGCCAGCCTTTCATGCAAGGCCGACCAGTCATCCGCTTCCGCAATTGGCGCCCAGAGTGCCTCGACCTCGTCGATCAGCAAGGATGGCGGTTCCGGACGCTGGAAGATGTCATGCGCCAGCCTGCCGGGCTGCACAGGATCGCGCGCAAGGATCTGCGTCTTCACCGGTGCGAAGGCCTCCGCATCATAAAGCGCCGCCTGCGGAGAGGCCCCGGCGCGGGCTTCGCTGGCGGATCCGCCGAACCAATCATGGAACACTTGGGGCCAGACCGCTTCGCTTTCCGTCATCCAGGCATAGAAGGCCTGAAGGAAACCAACATCGTCCTCCGCCTCCCCTGTCGGCGCGATGCCCAACAGGGCATGCGTGTGCGCCACGAAACTGTCCCGATAGGCCAGCTGGTACGGCGCCAGCGCCTTGGCGAGATCATCGGCATCCGCGCCTGTTGCCAGTAGCGCCGAGGCGAGCTGTTGCAGCGCCCAGCCGCCTTGCACTGGCTGCCGCCCGAACCGGTAGAGTCCCTGCTCGTCGAAATAGGCCGCCGTGAAATTCGGATCCGAGACCGGCAGGAACCGCCATGGCCCGAAATCGAATGTCTCGCCGGTGATGTTGAAATTGTCCGTATTCATCACCCCGTGCACAAATCCGGCCGCCATCCACTGGCCGATCATCCTGCCCGTCGCGACGGAGATGCTTTCGAGCAAATTGCAGGCCCGGCGGGCGAGGTCCGGATCGGCGGCCTGCGGATGAAACTGGTCCACACAATAATCAACCAGCCGGGCCAAATCGGCCCCCTGCTCCAGATAGGCAAGCCGCTGGAAACTGCCGAAGCGGATATGGCTGTGCGACAGGCGTGTGAGGACGGCTGACCGTGTCGGCGAAGGTTCGTCATTGCGGGCGAGCTGCTCGCCCGTCTCGATCAGCGCGAAGGATTTCGATGTGTTGACGCCCAGTGCCTCCAGATAGGATGAGGCGAGCACTTCCCGCACCCCGCCCTTCAGGGTGAGACGCCCATCACCCTGCCGGCTCCACGGCGTCTGGCCAGATCCCTTGGTGCCAAGGTCCAGCAACCGGCCTTCTCGGTCACGCAGCTGCGCAAACAGGAAACCGCGCCCGTCCCCCAGCTGCGGATTGTACACGCCGAACTGGTGGCCATGATATCGGAGTGCCAGCGGCTGCGGCAGGTTCCCCGGCAAGGGATCGAACCGCCCGAAATGTGCGATCTGTCCGTCCGTATCCAGGTCGGCCAGGCCCACCTCCCCGGCCCATCGGTCATTCCAGAAACGGACCTGATGCTGCGGAAAGTCCGCCGGCTCGACAGGGTCGGCAATGAAATCGGCGAGGGCGAGAATCGGGGACGTGTCGGTCATACCCTCTCACAGCATCCGCCTGCCCCGCCCGCAAGGGCGCACACGAAATGGTGTTGCGCCAAAATACAAAAGGGGCGGACGTTGCCGCCCGCCCCTCTCGGAAAGATTGTCCAGGAAGCCTAGCGCTTCATGGTGATTTCGAAGCCGATGCGGCGGCCCGGGATCAGTGGCGAGAACGTGCCGGCTGCCGGGTTGTAGGCATATGGCGTGTTCGTACCTGTTGCACGGTTCGTGCTGCCCGGAACGAATACCGACACGTTGCCGCCGAACGGCAGCTGCGTATCGTTACCGGCAGACACTTCGTCGAGCAGGTTCTTGCCGAAGAGCGCAACCGAGAGACCTTCATACGGCGTATTCCAGGTCAGGTTTGCGTCCAGCATGTCGACTGCGTTCGTCCAGCCCCAGTTGTTGTCCGTGTAGGCACTCTTGTCGCGGTGCTGGAAGTTCGCACGTGCGACCAGGGAACCCTTGTCACGCAGGTCGAGGTCATAGATCGCGCCGATGCCATAGGTGGCTTCCGGCACGCGCGGCAGGTCGAGACGCAGGTCCCGGCCATTGACCAGGCCATCGCTGGAGATGTCATAATCGACGCTCGTATAGTCTGCGTCGATGATGCCGACGTTCGCGGTCACGAGGAAGTTGTCGGTCAGCGCGTAGCGGCCTTCCGCTTCCAGACCCAGGATCTCGGCATCTGCGGTGTTCAGGATAACCTGAGACACACCGGCAGACGGCGACGGCAGGTTCAGCTCACGCTGGATGTCCGACATCTTGTTGTAGAACACGGCAGCATTGAACTGGACGCGGCCGTCATCGGACTGGTGCTTGAAGCCGACTTCATAGCTGTCGACCGATTCTTCCTTGGTCGCAGCTTTCCGGTTCGGGTCCGGGAAGACCGAAAGGAACAGGGCCGGGTCGGTGATCCGGAAGTTGTAGCCGCCCGAACGCACGCCGTTGGTGTAGTGGGCATACATCTGGGAGGTGTCGTCCAGCTCATACTGGAAACCGATCTTCGGCGACCAGTTGCTCCAGTCATCCTTGTTGGAGAACCCGTTCGGTGCGCCCGTGTACGGGTTCACACCGGTCGTCGGGCAGGTTCCGTCCACGACGGAACATTCCGGACGCGGCTGGATGTAAGTGATGTCCGCATCTTTCTCTTCATAGCCATAACGCAGGCCGAAGATGGCCGTCAGGCGATCGGTGACCGCATAGTCCACCTGACCGAACAAGCCATAGACATTGTGGTCCTGAGCACCGCCGCCATAGAACATCCACGGCAGAGACGCCGGGAAGGTCGCCGGCCGGGTCGACGGAAGATTCCGGATCTCGGTGTAGCGAACGTCCTGGTTGAAGTAGAAACCGCCCACCGTGACATCGGCCTTGCCGAAGGTGCCGGCGTAGCGGAGCTCTTCCGAGAATTGCTCCGCCGTCGTTTCCGAACCGGAGTGGAACAGGGTCAGCGGCGTCGCATCGATGTCGCCGGAGGTGGTCCCTTCGGAGTCGCGGTAGCCGATGATGTTGGTGATACGGCCGTT
Organism: Hyphomonas sp.; assembly: GCA_002700305.1. Lineage (GTDB taxonomy): Bacteria > Pseudomonadota > Alphaproteobacteria > Caulobacterales > Hyphomonadaceae > Hyphomonas. Next base: position 105,821 of record PACZ01000053.1, read on the forward strand.
GCCGAAGTCGACGTCGATATCCGTCCGCAGGGTTGCGAAGGTCACTTCGTTGTCCTGGAAGCCGGGATTGTTGATCGAGAAGTCGAACGAGTCGCGATCAAACAGGCCGCGGTTCTGGCCGGCAGGGCCATCGCCGCGCGTTTTGAAGTGCTCGACCTTGCCGAGGAAGGTAATGTCCTCGGTCGCCATCCATTCGAGGGCGCCGCGGACGATGGTCGTCTGCGCTTCACCCTGATTGTCGTCATTGTAGAGGTTCTTGAAGTAGCCGTCGTCGAAATTGTAGTAGACGCCGAGCTTGCCGTTCAGCTTGTCTTCGACCAGCGGGCCGGAGACCGTCGCCTGGACGGTGGAGTTCGGGCCGCCGCGATCGTCGTCGATCGGGGTTTCGACCGAAGCGCGGGCTTTCCAGTGGAATTCGTCGGTCGGGTTGCCGGTATTGATCAGCACGGCGCCGCCGGTCGTGTTACGGCCGAACAGGATGCCCTGCGGGCCGCGCAGGATCTCGACGCTGTCGAGGTCGAACAGGTCCAGCACGACGCCGCCATTGGTGCCGAGATAGACGCCGTCCACGAAGGTGCCGACCGTCGGGTCGATCGACGGGATGGTCGAGTTGATGCCGAGACCGCGGATCGAGAAGTTCGCCACGCCGCGCGAGGTGCCGGCATCGTTCAGCGAGACGTTCGGGGTCGAGTAGCTGAGCGAACCGAGGTCGCGCACGTTCAGCGCGTCCAGCGTGTCGGAGTTGAAGGCTGTGACGGCGACCGGAACGTCCTGGACGTTCTCGACATTGGCCTTCTTGGTTGCCGTGACTGTGACGGTGCCGAGCACCTTGTCGATCGCGGATTCGCGTTCGGTTGTGGTTTCCTGAGCGTGGGCTGCAGACGTCAGAAAAAAGACCGCAGAAGCGGTCGCAAGCAAGCTGTGCTTGAGCGCCATGGTTTCCTCATTTTTGAATTCAAGTTGATCTGGGAGAATATTCGGACCCGTTCTCACGCGGGCTATTTCCAAGGTAACAACGAGACCTGAAGCATTCACAGTAGTCTCACAGTCGCACCCGAATATTTTGGGCAAGTGTTACAATAGAGCCACAATTCCCGAAATTTGGGCATATGAGTGCCCATTCCTTACGCACACCAAACACCAAACAGACGAATGACAACGTTGATGTTAGGTAATTATTTCGTGCAGACCCGCCCTTCTGCTGCACTGCACAATATTTTTTCCTGTTCGGAAGGTCTGCGGTCTGCCTATCCTGCCCAGGCGTGAGAGCAAATCCGGACACCTAGATCCGGTGCCTCGCACACACGGAGGAAACAAATGAGACAATCAATCAGGCTACTGGCGGGTACGTCAGTGGCATCCCTGCTTCTGGCACTGCCAGCTATCGCCCAGGAAGACGGTTCGGAACTTCGCCAGTCCAAAGTGACCGTAACCGGCTCCTATATCGCCGGGACGCCTGAAGACGCGGCCCTGCCCGTCGACGTTCTGACCGCCGCGGACCTCAAACTCGAAGGCAGCCCCAGCATTGACGAACTGATCCGGAACCTCGGCGTTTCGTCGGGGACCGACAGCCAGACCAACCAGTTTGCCTCGAACGGCCTGGAAGGCACATCCAACGTGAACCTCCGCGGTCTCGGCCCGGGCCGGACACTCGTGCTGCTCAATGGCCGCCGCCAGGTGCTTCACCCCTATGCGATCGGTGAACAGGCGCAGCTCTTCGTCGACACGAACATGATTCCGACTGCCGCCATCGGCCGGATCGAAGTGCTGAAAGACGGCGCGGCAGCGCTCTACGGCTCGGACGCTATTGCCGGTGTTGTGAACTTCATCACCCGCGACGATCTCGACGGCCTGGAAGTCAGCGGCAATTACCAGACCTATGACGGCACGGATGGCGAGTACCAGCTCAGTGCCGCCTATGGCCTGCAAGGCAATGACTGGAACTGGGTCACGTCGGTTGGCTATTCGTTCAAGAACGAAGTCCCGCTGCTCGAAAAGGACTGGGCCATTCTGCCCTACGCGGACAACCCGGTCGGGGGCTGGTCCTCGCTCTCAAACCCCGGATATTACATTCCGCTGAATGGTGGCGCGACGGTTTTGGATAGCGGCTGTACCGACGTCGGCGGTATTGTCGTAGGCACCTGCCGGTTCCAGTTCACTCAGTTCGACAACCTCGTCGAAGAGGAAGAACGCTACAACATCTACTCCGAATACAATCGCGAGATGGGCGGAGCGAACCTCCACCTCGAAGCCCTGTGGGGCAAGACGGATGTACCGAGCTGGAAGACCTCTCCATCCTATCCGCCGCAGTCCCTGCTGAATCAGGTCGTCCCCGCGACCCATCCGGGCTTGCTGCAATATGTGGCAGACAATCCGGGTGCAGCTGATCTCGCTGCAGCCGGGGGCCTGTACCTTGGCCGGTCATTTGGCTGGGGCGGCTTCCCCGGGACGGGAAGCTCTCAGGAAGGCTTCCGGAAGTACGACACGCTGCGGCTTGCCGGCTCGCTCGATGGTCAGTGGTCGAACGGTGTCAATTGGGACATCGGCCTGACCTATCACAGCACCGAAGGTGAGCGGATCACAAACGACACCTATATCAATGGCCTGACCATTGCCCTTCAAGGCTTCGGTGTTTGTGGTGATGCGAATACCGGCGACATTCCAGCTGGCGCGGTAGCTGGCCAGGGCGGTTGTGAATATTACAACCCCTTCTCCAATGCCATTCCGGCCAATGCAGTCACGGGCGCAGCCAATCCTGGCTACGTCCCGGGCCTTGAGAACAGCGTTGCGCTGGCCGAATGGATGACTGACGGCGTCGGGTCTGTTGTGACGTCCGACCTCATCGTTCTGGATGGCGTCATTTCCGGCGAGAGCGGCATTCAGGCTGCTGGCGGCGGAATTGGCTGGGCGGCCGGTTTCCAGGTTCGCCGTGAAGGCTACGAAGTCGATCCGAATGAAGTGACAGACCTTGCCATCAATCCGGGTCCGGCCGGCAACGGTCCGTTCTCCTTCCTTGCGGGCACCAATGCCCTCGACGAAGATCAGACGATCTACGCTCTGTTCGGCGAACTCCAGATCCCGCTCTACGACGACCTCGATGTTCAGGTTGCCGTGCGCTACGAGGATTACGGTGGCAATACAGGGTCGACATTTGACCCGAAAGTTGCAGCCAAGTGGCAGGTGAATGACAACTTCGCCCTGCGCGGTTCTGCCCAGACGTCCTTCAAGGGCCCGACGCTGAACCAGAACAACAATGCTGTCGCGACAACGCTGCAGTATGTTGCTCCGGCACTCGCGTTCAAAGCCGTGGACCAGTTTGGCAATCCGGATCTGTCACCGGAATCGGCCTTCAGCTTCAACCTCGGTGGTATCTATGAATCCGGCGGCTTCTTTGCCTCGGTGGATTATTACAACTTCGACTTCTCTGATCCGATCATCGTCGAAGACCAGGCAAGCATTGTGAATGCTGCAGTTGCTGCACTCACAGCCGGAGACACCGAATCCCCGATCCTTTCGCGGATTACCTTCAACGACCCGTCGGCTCCGACTGCTGGCTCGATATCCCGTGTTCGCACAAACGTGACCAACGGGCCGGGTATTGAAACCTCGGGTGTTGACATCCGCCTGGAAAACAATTTCGGCAACGTCTTTGGTGGCGGCGCTGAATTTACCGCCGGGCTGGATGCGTCCTACATCATCGAATACGTCGTTGACGATTTCGAGATCGAAGGCGTCCTGATCGCCGGAGGTGACCGGGTTGGCCAGTTCAACCGCGGAAACTTCTCGCGTTCCCTGCCTCAGTGGAAGGCCAACCTGTACGGTAACCTCGCCATGGGTGACCACAATGTTCGCCTCATCATGCGTCACGTGGACAGCTATGATGACGAACGTGCCCCGGCCGCCCGAGGCGGTGTCGGTGCCAAGATCGACAGCCAGACGACGTTCGACCTGTTCTACAACTGGGACGCACCGTACGGCTTTGACCTCGGTCTCGGCGTGGTCAACGTGACGGACGAAGATCCGCCGTTCGCGGCCTTCGATCTCAGCTACGACCCGTACACCCACAATCCGTTCGGGCGGACGTTCAAGATCAGCCTGACGAAAAAGTTTGGCCCTGGAGAGTAATTCTCTCCCAGAAGCCGACATACCTGGGCGGTCCTTCGGGACCGCCCTTTTTCTTTGTCTTCAGGCATGCCGGTCAAAGCGCGCCTAGCGCCCGCCCGGTCACCTGCCCCGCATCACGGATCGCAAGCCGGATCGTGTCGGACAGCGCCGTCAGATTCATGAAGCCGTGCACCATGCCGGGATATTCCCGCACCGTCACCGGCACGCCGAAACTCGCCATCTTGTCGGCATAGGCGAGCCCCTCATCGTGCAACGGGTCCCAGCCGCACAGAACGAAATGCGCCGGCGGCAGGCCGCGGAAGCAATCCTCCTGCGCAAACAGCGGCGAGACACGGATGTCCATCCGGTCTTCCGGCGTGGTGAGATAGGCGTCGCGGAAGAATTCAAACAAATTGGCGGAGATGAAAAAGCCGCTCTCGTTGAACGGCATCTTCTTTGTACGGATGTCGGCAAACTGGACCAGCGGATAGAGCAGCAGCTGGAAGGCCGGGGCCGGCCCGCCGGTACGGTTCATTTCCTGCGACAGATAGGCAGAGAGATTGCCGCCCGCACTGTCGCCCGACACGGCCAGCCGCTCGGGGTCAAGCCCCAGCGAACCGGCATTCTCCTGAACCCAGCGCCAGACATTCAGCGCATCGTCGTGTGCGGCCGGGAATTTGTGTTCCGGCGCCAGCCGGTAGTCGATCGAGACGACCCGGCACCGGGCCCCTTCCGCCAGCCGCTTGCAAAGCATGTCATAGCTATCGAGGTCGCCAATGACGAAGCCGCCGCCATGGAAGAAGATAATGCCCGGCCCCGGCGCGATACCTGCCCCCAGCGGCGTGTAGACGCGCGCCTTCACCCCGCCCGGCCCCGAAGGCAGGGTGATATGGGAAATATCGGCCATCTCCGGTGCGTCTTTCTCGATGGCGTGGCTGGCCGCATAGAACTGGCGGCGCAGTCGGTCCGCCGTGGTCTGCCAGTCCAGCCCCTTGAGGTCTGGCATGGTGAAACGGTCAAGAAACTGGCGGAGAGTCTGGTCGAGTGTCATGGCGGGCAAGATGGTGTCGAAATTCGTTCTTGTGAAGGCGGCATGAAGGCGTCAAACTATTGGCATGAGAACTGTCGATGTCTTCTGGTCGTTCCGCTCGCCATATTCCTATCTGGCAACGAAGCGCCTCCGCGCCCTTCCCACAAAATGGGAAGTGCGCGTTCGCCCGCGTCCGGTCTATCCGATTGCGATTCGCACTCCGCATTTCTTCCAGGAAGTCCGCCCGCAATGGGTGCCTTACCTGATGCGTGATTTCGTGAGGAACGCGCAATATCTGGGGCTACCCATCGGGCCGCTGAACCCCGATCCGGTGGTCATGAACATGATCACCCGCGAGATTTCACCCGACCAGCCCTATATCGGCCGGCTCACCCGGCTCGGCATATTGGCCTGCGAAAAAGGTGATGAGGAAGGCTGGGCCTTCATGGACGAGGTCTCCACCCTGATCTGGTCCGGCGGCGCCTGGACCGAAGGCACCGCCCTGAAAGAAGCCGCCGCCCGCGCCGGGTTCGATCTCGAAGAGATGGATGCCCGCCAGGAAGCGGAGAAAGACCGGCTGGAAGCCGTGATCGCCGAGAACCAGGCCGAACAGGACCCGCACCATTGGGGCGTCCCCCTCATGGTGTTCGAAGGCGAGGGCTTCTTCGGACAGGACCGGATCGACGTGCTGGAATGGCGGCTGGGCGAAGCGGGCGTCGCCCGCAAGGACTGACGCCTTAGAAGCCCACCCCGGTCCCGAAAGCTGACGCGCCATTGTCCCTGAACTGCCGGGCTGCTTCCGCAAGGAGGCGGCCCTTGGTTTCCTGCGGCAGGGTCTTCGCCGCTGTCACCGCCGTCGCGCCCAGACGGCAGACATTCACACCGTTCAACGTTTTCTTCGCGTCGTCGCCCGCCTTCAGCGACACCATCAGCGGCAGGACGTCCGGGTCGGCCATGAGCGACATGACCACGCCCTGCATCGCCGCCTCATCCGTCCGCGTCAGCGCGCCCCGCTGAACGGGGTTCACCCGTGCATCATCGATGGCAATCATCAGGCCCGTCATGACATCAAAGGAATAGTCCTGCAGCGGGGCCTTCAGCTCCGCCATGGCCAGTTCAAAGTCGGCCGGCTGGCGAAACTCCATGTCTGCCAAATCCGCATAGCGGGCGGCATTGCACCATTTGCTGCGCTTACGGGCCGCTTGCCTCAACCTGTTCCGGGTCATGTCCAGCAGTGTGTCGAGATGCTTTGTGTCCGCCTGGCCGAGTTCGTCTGCATGATCGCGCAGGACCATTTCGGCATGCGCCATGATCAGCTGCGTAAGAGCGGCATCATCCCGCTTTCCGGCGCGGGCAATCTTGCGGGAGAGGTCTTCCTGCGCCTTCGGGTCGACCTTGCCCAACGCCGCAAAATAGGATTCCGCCGCCTCCCCGGGTAGGTTCGGCATCTCTGTTGTGAGCGCGGACACCTTGTCCAGACGGGTAGAGTCGTGACCTGCTGCCTTGTGCGGCAGGCTCAGCACGGCGAAGAAAGCGCCGCACACAACCACCAGTGTTAATAATGCGAACAGCGCATTCTGCTGGCCGGACGCAGGCGCTTTTTGCGCCTTGCGTGCGTCAAAGGTCATTGTCTCTCCCCACGAAAGCGAGACAGAGATTTACGGCAAAAAGCCTTCCAACGGCTTAAACGCGCCTCCCCCCTTCCATCAGAGCGAGAGGACGCCTTGCCCCGGCGGGTCAGAAAACAATGCTGCCACGAGGTCGGCGCGCCGGGCCTGGACCAGGCGCTGGTTCACATAGCCCTTGTCGGTGATTTCGCCGGCATCGATGCTCGGCGGCTCCGTCATCACCATGACCCGGCGAATCCGGCGAGATGAGCCCGGCTCCCCCGCATTGAAAGCTGCAGTCTTCTCCGCAAGCTTCTCGGTCAGCACACGGAAAGCGGTCATCATGTCCCCACCATTTTCCCTGACCAGCTGTTCCATCCCGGCCGGTGACGGCCAGACCAGTGCACCGATCATGTCCTTGTCCTGCCCGCAGATCACGGCATCGAAGATCAGCGGCGAACAGGCTGCCACATAGTCCGGGCGCAAGGTGCCGACGCTGACCCATGTACCGGAGGAGAGCTTGAAGTCCTCCCCGACCCGGCCGTCGAAGATCAGTCCCTTATTGGGGTCCGCCTCGTCGACGAACTTCACCGCGTCGCCCAGGCAATAGAAGCCTTCGTCGTCGAACACTTCGGCATTCTTCTCAGGATTGTTGTGATAGCCCGGCATCACCGACGGCCCTTTGACGCGCACTTCCAGCTTGTCGCCATTCGGCACCAGCTTCAGTGTCGAGCCCGGCAGCGGCAATCCGATCAGGCCAACCCGCTCAGCTTCCCAATGCACGACGGTAATGCCCTGCGTCTCGGTCGCGCCATACATGGTGACGATCGGGATACGCCTGCCGGTCGCCTTGATGGCGAGCGCCTGCAGCCGGTCATAGAGATCGTCTGACAGCGTCGCCCCGCCATAGCCGATGGACCGCATGTTCTTGAAGAAGGCCATCAGCAAATCGTCATCGGCCTCCATTGCCTCGGCCAGCATGGCGAGGGCGATGGGGGCCGTGCCGAAGACCGAGGGCGAACAGTCGCGGACATTGCGGATCGTTTCGTGGAACAGCGCCGGCGTTGGCTTGCCGCCATCGATCCAGAAAGTCGCACCGTTCCACAACGCGCCGTTGAAGTTTACATTGGAGCCGGAGATATGGTTCCAGGGCAGCCAGTCGAGCAGGTTTTCGACCGCATCCGGATCATGGTCCGGATCCCGGCCGGTGTCGCGCAGCCCCTCCTGCCCGGCAATCATGGAACACATCGCGCCCTGCGTTGTCGGCACAGGCTTTGGCATGCCGGTCGAGCCGGAGGTGAAGAGATACTTGCCGATGCTTTCATCCGTCAGCCGGTCGCGCGCTTCACGCACTGCCGCAGTCGGCTCCGTCGCGGCCAGTGCGTCATAGGAAAGCACCGTATTGTCACCGCCGGTATCTGCGGAAAATACCGTACAGCCATCGCAGCCAAGCGCCTCAATCGCCTTTTTGAACGGCTCCAGAGTCTCGGCGAAGATCACTTTCGGGTTCACCGTATTGTAGCAATGCTTCAGCTTTTCGAAGTCTGTCGACATGGTGGAGTACGGTACCGAAATCGGCGCAGCCGGGGCGCCGATCTTCTGCGCGGCAAGGATCACCATGGCCGACCGGATGGAATTGCCCGACAGGATCATCACTGGCGCGTCCGGCCCTGCCCCCATGTCGAGGAAAGCCTGTGCCAGGCTGTCGGTAATCCGGGCAGCTTCCCCATAAGTGACGGTCACCCACTCATCCGTTTCCGGATCGCGCTCTTTCAGGAACGGCCGGTCGGGGTGTTCAGCTGCGCGCTCGTCGAGGCAGTGCGGAATCGTGCGCGGGCGCGGCCCCGGCGCATGGCGGGCGGCGATATAGTGGATCCCGCCCGGCGCAGTGCGCATCTCGACATCAGGCGCCTTCTGCGGAAGCGGGCGGAATGGCGGCAGTTCTGTCGCATCGGCCATGCTGTGTTTCTCCCTGAACCTGTTCTTGTTTCGCCAATGATAGGCGATCAGGAGGGAGAGGCAATTCGTTCCCCAGCGAAAGGCGGGGTTTCAGGATGGGGAGTTCTGCCGCGCGGTCAGGCTTCCGCCTGCACAGCCTCGACAACTTCGGCCAGCGCCTCTTTCATCATGGGCTCTTCCAGCGCTTCGGCCATGACACGGATCAGCGGCTCGGTGCCGGACTTGCGGACCACAAGCCGCCCCTTCTCCCCCATCGTCGCCTCTGCGCGGGCGATGGCGGATTTTACCCGGTCGGTTTCCAGCGGATTGGTTCCGGCGTAGCGGATATTGACCAGCTCCTGAGGTGCGGGCTCAAACACCCGTCCGAGCTCGGACGACTTCTTGCCTGTGCGCGCCATTACTTTCAGCACCTGCAGCGCCGCCAGCAGGCCGTCGCCCGTGGTCGAGACATCCGACAGGATGATATGGCCGGACTGTTCGCCGCCCAGGTTGAAGCCATGCGCCCGCATATGCTCTGCCACATAGCGGTCGCCCACTTTCGTGCGCGCCAGCGTCAGGCCCAGTCCTTTCAGATACTCCGCCAGCCCCATATTCGACATGACGGTGGCGACCATGCCGCCGCCCTTCAGGCGGCCGGTGTGGAAGAGTTCCGTCGCGATCAGTGCCATCACCTGGTCGCCGTCGACCTCTTCGCCGAGTTCGTCGATCACGATCAGACGGTCTGCGTCCCCGTCGAAGGCGATGCCAATGTCCGCCTTGTTCCCGGTCACGGCCTGCATCAGCGCCTTGGTGTCGGTGGAACCAACCCCGGCATTGATGTTCACCCCGTCCGGCGACACGCCCATCACGGTGACATCGCAGCCAAGCCGGCGCAGCGCGTCGGGGCCCGCCCGATAGGCGGCGCCGTTCGCGCAGTCGAGCACGACCTTCAGTTTCGAAAAATCCGCCTCCGGCTCAACCGCCTCCAGGCACCGCTCGATATAGCGCCGGACGCCCTCCTCCATTTTCCGCGGTTTGGCCACCGCCTCCGGCGCGGCATAGGCACCCTCGAACGCGTCGAACATGCCGGACTCAAGGGCTTCCTCGACTTCATCGGTGAACTTCACGCCCTCCGGCGAAAACAGCTTCAGGCCATTGTCCTGATACTTGTTGTGAGAGGCCGTCACCATCACGCCAAAGGCTGCCCCGGTCTCACGCGTCAGCAGGGCCACTGCCGGGGTCGGCACCACGCCGACGCAAACCGGCGTCAGGCCCATGCTGGAGAGGCCGGCCACCAGTGCGGCTTCGATCATCTCGCCCGACCGGCGCGTATCGCGCCCGACAATGACTTCACGCCCGCCATCCGGCGCAAAGGAGCGCGCGGCCGCGATGGACAGGCGCAGCGCCGTCTCCACGGTCATGGGCTTCTGGTTTACGCGGCCGCGGATGCCATCCGTGCCGAAGAACTGACGTGCCATGGTAATACTCCCTGACGGAACTGCTCGCAGGAAAAGCTGGAGAAAACGATACCGGAACGTGGCAGGACTATGTCAGACCGGAGACACGCCGCCATACACAATAAAATACGGATTGTCATAGCCGCGCTCGCGCTTGCCATAGAGGAGCGGGGCGCCTTCTTCCGTGAGCACACGTCCGCCGGCCGCTTCCACGACGGCTTGCCCGGCGGCGGTGTCCCACTCCATCGTGCGGCCCATGCGCGGATAAAGATCAGCTTCGCCTGCCGCGATGAGGCAGAATTTCAGCGAAGACCCAGCGCCCTTGATGTCCGCAACAGTGAACTTCTCAAGGAAGGCGTCGGTTTCCGGTGTGCGGTGAGACTTGGACGCCACCGCCGTCACGCCTTCTTCCGGCGCCTTGCGGATGCGCAGCGGCGTGCGGTCTGCCGGCACATCCGCGCCCGGCGCAGCCTCTCCCTGCCAGGCGGAATTGTGGGCGTCCGCCACGAACAGGCGCGACAGGGCCGGCGCATAGACGACGCCCATCACGGGGCGGCCATGTTCGATAATGGCGATGTTCACGGTAAACTCGCCATTCTTGTTGATGAACTCCTTGGTGCCGTCGAGCGGGTCGACCAGGGCGAAACGGACCCCGTGCTCCGGCATCTCACCGGCGGCCATGGCCTCTTCGGCTATGACTTTCAGGTCCGGATCAGCCTCGGCCAGCGCTTTCAGGATCAGCGCCTCGGCCTTCTCATCCGCGAGCGTGACCGGAGAATCGTCGCCTTTCCGGCTGAAATCGAAGTCGCCCTCATAGATCTCCATGATCAGCTTGCCTGCATCCAGTGCAATGCGCGCCAGCGTGTCACCTGTAATCGCCAAACCTGTTCTCCCGCATGAAAATCCGGCGCTCTTCCTGTCAGCCCCGCCCGTGATAGGCAAGCCCGTAGCAGCGACATTGACTGACGCGCCCCTCTACGAGACGATTAACCTTCGTGAGATGAGTGGAGTGGGAACATGATTTCACGCCGGCACCTGTTGCTGTTAGGCGGCGCCGCCGCCCTGCCCTGGCCGGGCCGGGCGCAGGGAAGTCTGGCGCCGCGCCACGCCCTCATTATCGGGAATGCCGCCTATTCCGAAGGGATCGGAACCCTGGCCAATCCGGTCCGGGATGCCCGTCTCGTGGCCGAAGGCATTCAGGAATGCGGTTTCTCCCTCGTCACCGGCGACATCGTGCAGGACGCCGGCCGGTCGGAGATGATGTCGGCCTTCCGCGCCTATGTGGACGCCATGCAGGCCAGCGGGCCGGAGGCGACAGGCTTTGTCTATTATTCCGGTCATGGCGCCGCCCGCGAAGGCGAAGGCAATTTCCTGATCCCGGTCGAGGATGCCGACATGCTGGACGAAGCGCTCTGGGACGATTCCATTTCGCTCGATTGGGTGATGGGCAAGCTGACCGATTGCGAAGCCCCGACGGTCCTCTCCATCGATGCCTGCCGCAATGTGCTGAAACTGCCGGAAGCCGAACGCGCCCTCGGCGGCGGGGAATCCTTCCGGGGCCTGCGCCGGTCGGCAGGCAGCGCCGAAGAGCGCAACATGTTCATCTCCTTCGCCACCTGGGAAGGCGAAACCGCAAGCGACGGGCGCGCCGATGACGGCAATGGCCCCTATGCCAAGGCGCTCGGCACCCGCCTGCTGGAACCCGCTGTCACGGTGCGCGACATGTTCGAGAATGTCCGCCTCGACGTTCTGGAAATGACACTGCAGCGTCAGGAGCCGATGAATCTGTCGCGCCTGCAGCGCCGGTCCAGCGACATCCGCATTGGCGCGTGGAGCCGCGCGCCGGGCGCCCCGATGGCGCCGGTCAGCCAGAACCCGCTTCGCGTCGCACTGGTCTTCTCCAATGATTATGCCGGCAACGGCGATTACGCGCTGCCAAACACGCATGCGGACGGTGAAAAGGTTTCCACCGCCCTCAGCGAGAGCGGCTACAAGGTGCGCCACATCCGCAATGCAGACCTTGCCGGCTTCAATGACGGTCTTGCCATGCTGCGCAATGCGCTGAACGCGGCCGGCCCGGCCAGCGTGGGCGTCGTCTATTTCGCCGGATACGGAGCATCCCTGTTCGGGGAAGACAATTACCTGATCCCGAACGGCCCCCTGCCCCGCAACGAATACGAGGTCGCGGAAAGCGGCGCGAAATTGCAGGACGCCGTCGAATTCCTGGAAGACTCCGCCGCGCAGGCCGTTGTCCTGATGGTGGATTGCGGGCGCAAATACGACTCGCCGCTGGAAACGAAAGGACTGGAGCCCGGCTTTGCCGATTATACGTCAGACGCCAATGTCGTGATCGCCTATGCCGACAAGCCCGGCACGACGCGGCCGGACGCGACAGGCCCATCCATCTTTGCCGATGCCTTTGCGCGCCGGATCCAGTCGCCCGACCGGATCGACATCAACAAGGTGATGCTGCAGGTCAGCGGCGACGTGATCGCCGAAACCGCCAACCAGCAACAGCCCTGGTTCCAATCATCTGTCCGCCTGCCCATCTTCTTCCGGGCAGACCTGGACGAGGCCTGAGCCCCTAGTCCAGCACGTCCGCCAGTTCGACTTCGAAGACGAGATCGGAATTCGGCGGGATCGGCCCGCCCGGCGTGCCCTTCTTGCCATAGGCGAGGTCGGACGGGATGTAGAGCAGCCAGCGGTCGCCCGGCTTCATCATCGACAGGGCCTCGACCCAGCCGCGGATCAGGCGGTTGGACGGGAAGATTTCCGGGGCGCCGCGCTGGAAGGCGCTGTCGAACATTTCGCCCGTGTCGGCAAGGCGGCCCTCATAATAGACGACAACGTCCTGCCCGTTGGCCGGGCTTGCGCCTGTCTCGTCACCGCTTTCCAGAACGACATATTCGAGGCCGGAGCCGGTTTTCTTCACTTCCGGCGCGTCATGGTTCCACGGGGTGTATTTCTCCCACGCAGCCGTATCGACCGATTTCGGCTCCATCAGGTCGACGAGATCGACCAGAAAGACGAGATCGTCACCGGGCTTGATGACAGAGCCCGGACGCGGGCTGTCGCCATAGGCCAGCTTGCTGGGGATGTAGAACATGTACTGGTCGCCCTCATGCATCTTCTGCAGGCCGATGGTCCAGCCGGGGATGACCTGGTTCAGGCGGAACATGGCGGGCTTGCCGCGATCGAAGGAGGAATCGAACTTTTCACCCTCCGCCGTGCGGCCTTCATAATTGACGCGCACAAGATCGCTTGGGGTGGGGCTCGCGCCCTTGTCGTCGCCTTCCCGGATCACGATCCATTGCAGGCCGGATGGGTCGGTCTGGACGCCTTTGGCATCCGGGTTCCATGGCATGTGCTGGTCGAACACCGCGTCGACATCGGTCGGCGCTTTTTCACCACCGCTGCAGGCGGCAAGAATGGCGAGGGCGGCACTGGCCGCAACAGCGAGGATGCGCTTCATATTGAGGCTCCATTTCGGCTTCTATATTTGGGTCAGGGTCTAGGCCGCTTCCGGGGCGAAGTCACCCGCCCCGGCCAGCCTTCAACATTACAGATGTCACATGCTGCGCGGCGGATAGCCGGCCATGGTCAGCGCATCGACGACTTCCTGCGTGTGCTGGCTGTCGCGCGTCTCGATCAGGATGTCGAACTCGGCGCCCTTGGCCGGCACGTCCAGCGCGATGCGGTTGTGGGCGACTTCCATGATGTTCGCGCCCTGGTCGCCGATGATCTTGGAGACCAGCGCCAGCAGGCCCGGCCGGTCGTCGCCGATGATGCGGATACGCGCGAGGCGGTTTTCCCGCACCAGCGCCCGGGTCAGCACCGAGGCCAGCAGCCGCGTATCGATGTTCCCGCCGCAGAGGACGAGGCCGACTTTCCGGCCATAAAAGCGCGTCGGATGCGCCAGCAGCGCGGCAAGGCCTGCGGCCCCGGCGCCCTCGGCAATCGTCTTCTCGATGTCGGCATAGAGCGTGATCGCCCGTTCGAGGTGCTCTTCCTCGACCAGAAGGATGTCGTCCACCAGCTGTTCGGCGAACTGGCGGGTGATCTTGCCCACTTCTTTCACCGCGATGCCTTCAGCGATGGTGGCGCCGCCCATTTTGGGCGTCTTGCCGTTCAGCGCCGCATGCATGCACGGATACATGGCCGCCTCGACGCCAAAGATCTTGATGTCCGGCTTCAGCGCCTTGGCGGCTGTTGCGATGCCGCTGATCAGGCCGCCGCCGCCGATCGGCACGACCAGCGTGTCGAGCTCCGGATTGGCCTCCAGCATTTCCAGCGCGATGGTCCCCTGCCCGGCGATGATGTCGATGTCATCGAACGGGTGGATGAAGGTCAGGCCCTCTTTTTCGGCCAGCGCCAGGGCATAATCCTTCGCCTCGTCGAAGATCAGGCCTTCCAGCACGACGCGGGCGCCATGGTCGCGCGTGTGCTGCACCTTGTTGAACGGCGTCGTCTCAGCCATCACGATGGTCGCCGGAATGCCGAGGCGGAGGGCATGGTGCGCCACGCCCTGCGCATGGTTTCCGGCAGAGGCCGCGATCACGCCGCGCTTCTTCTGCTCCTCGGTCAGCTTGGACAGCTTGTTCAGCGCCCCGCGCTCCTTGAAGGCGGCGGTGTACTGGTGATTTTCGAACTTCACCCACACTTCGGCGCCCGTGATCGAGGACAGCGTCTTCGAATGGCTGAGCGGCGTGTTCTGGACCTGACCTGCAATAATCATTGCAGCGGCTTTCACATCATCGAGCGTGACGGGAAGGCTTGGGCGCTGCGTATCGGCCATGGTTTCGGTCCTCGGGGTTAAAGCGCGCGCACCCTATGCCCGAGCCTGTGGAAGAGCAAGCGGGATGGGGAGTTTGGGAGGCGTACGCCTTATGTGATAGAATAAACCTATGAAAGCTGAATCGTTCAACCTTACGGCACTGTCCGATCGACTCTTCGCTGAAAAGAGGTTGCTATCGCTGGCTGGCAAGATTCGTCGAGCTCAACATTTGGGATCGATGCATGCTGATTTGGTGATGGCTGCCGAAAGCCTAGATGCTCTTGAAGAACTCTACTCGCAAAGTCCGTCCGATGACTTTTCGAGACAGATAACGGAATTTGCTCTACTTAGTAATGCACTGCTTCTTTACGCACGTGCCACGAAGACAACGTCAAAAGAACGTGGATCGTTCGATTTGTTGTCCAGATTCAGCGCTGATGAAAAAGTCGTACATCAAGAACTAGTCGATCTGAGAGACCACGCCATCGCTCACTTTGGGTCAGGGGGAAGTTATCAAGGGCTATGGCAAGCCGAAACGGTCATTCTTCAAACAACTGACGAAGGAGGGCGAGTTGGAGTCCCGACTCGTAGAGCAACACGGGACAGGCAATTGGCGGCCCGAGCGCGAAAGCAAGTCGAAACAGCCCGCGCCCTCATCTTTGAAATTACCCAACAGAAAAATGACGACGTAACCGACGAATTGAACAGCATGACACCAGAGGTGCTTAAGGAGGAAGTTTTCCAGCACCCAATAAACCTCGACATCTTTCTAGGGTCATCAGAAGCAGCAAATGCGGCACGAACATCGGCTAACCAAGGAGGATACACCAAGGGAATAGTTCGGACGCCTCAGAACTCATCTAAATTCTCTACTCCTCCATCCCCGCAATCCACTGATTGATCAGGTCTATCCCCACCGGGTCTGACAAGGTCCGCCCCAGTTCGGGCATGGCGATGCCGGGTTCGGTGGAGGCCATGCGGAAGGCGAGGATCGATTCCTCCGGGTGCCCCGGATCGATGACATAGCGCCGGTCGCCGGAGCCGCGGCCTGCTGCTGTCGGATGTTTCTTCAGGCCAAGGCGCGTGGGCGAAGTTTCTTCCAGCGTCAGCCAAAGGCCGGAATTGGACGCAGACCCGCCGGGATTGTGGCAATGGCCGCAATTGATATCGAGATAACCGCGCGCCCGCGCGTCCAGCGGCAGGCTCACATCCATCGCATCCGGCGCCGCCTTCAGGCCCAGCGGCACGCCGTCCAGAATGCCGGCTGCCACCCAGTCCGACAACTGGTCCACACCGGCCGGGCCCGGATGATCGAGATTGCGCAGTTTCGGCCCGATCGGTTCCACCACATCGCCGCTCTGATGGCAGGTCTTGCACTGGTTCTTGTTGGGCACTTCGTAATGGATTTCCAACGGCTCACCCTGTGGACTGATCGTCTCGATCGTCCGGCGCGCACCGACCGGGGCGTATGTCGCCTCTGTGCCGGCCTCGTTCCAGACATAAGGGAACGCCGCCCAGCCATCGGCCTTGCGGATGAGCACCCGCGTTTCGACCTTGAAATTCCCGGTTTCGGGATCCCGCAGGTCTGGCGCAAACGCGAAGGTCTTGATCAGCGCCGTGCCGACCGGAAACTCCGGCAGGCCCGCGCCATCGGCCTTCGCAGTCTCGCCCGGCGGGACATAGATAAACCGGTGCTTGTCCGCATCGTCCGAGAAGAGCGGATTGATCAGGTCATAGGACTTCACCCGCTTTGACGGATGATCTGCCCCGGCATCGGTAAAAAAG
Organism: Hyphomonas sp.; assembly: GCA_002700305.1. GTDB lineage: Bacteria > Pseudomonadota > Alphaproteobacteria > Caulobacterales > Hyphomonadaceae > Hyphomonas. Next base: position 122,516 of record PACZ01000053.1, read on the forward strand.
CCGTAGTCGGACAGAACCGGCGCAGGCTTGTCTGCCAGAATGGTTTCAAGATCCGGACCGGGGGGCGCCGCGGCCTGCCCTGCCCCGCAAGCGGCGAGGATCAGGCAGGCAAACGGCAGGACGTGTCTCATGGCTGTTTCGTGTCCTGCGGCAGGACCACGGCCTCACGCTCCGGCACAGGTGTCCCGGCCGGGCGGTCCATGCTGGGCTGCAGCTTCGACGGGTCGAGCGGATATTCGCCGAGCCCCAGATTGAGGAAGCCGACTTCGGGCGCCTCGGCAATCACGAGATTGACGGCCTGGTCCTCCCCGCCATTCCAGCGGGTGACACCATCTGTCACGATGGACGGCAGCGACCCGCCCAGCACAGCCGCGACAGGCGCCAGCATGCCCTGCGGATCATCCAGCCCACCTTCATACGTGTTGCCACTGAGGGTGATATCCGTCAGCAGCGGATTGTAGTTTTCATCCGTGAACGGCTCTGTATAGGCATTCAGCATGACGTCCACTGTGCGATTGTCCGCAAACCGGTTGCCGGTGATGTAAACATCGGAATTGGCCATGACGATCATGCCGGTGCCGCTTGGCACGCCCGCCACGATATTGCCGACCGGGGCGAAATTCACCGTGTTGTTCTCGACGATGTCATTGTCATAGACGCGCGTGGAATGACCGCCCATGACAGGCAGGTCCGGCAAGTCGAAGACGAGGATGCCGCCCGCATTGTGGCGCGCGATATTTCCGTACACGTCCGCATAGGATGAGTTCTCGATCTCGATCCCGGCGACATTGTATTCGGCGACCGAGTCCCGCACGATAATGTTCTCGGACTGGCCGACATAGATGCCCGCGTCAGAGGCGCCGCGGACGGTACAGTTCTGCACCAGCACATCGGTCGACTCGACCGGATAGATGCCATAGGCGCCGTTGGTCTCGTCCGGCTCGCCGGACCATTCCACTGTCAGATACTGATAGGTGATCCGGTCGGAATCTTTCGACTTGATGCCGTCGCCCTTGGTATCGCGAATGCCGAAATCGGTCAGCACGACATCGTCGGCGGTCACGAGCAGGCCTTCGCCCGCGCCGGTCTGGCCCGCAAAGTCCAGGATCGTCTTGCCCTGCCCCGCCCCGGCCAGGGTCACGCCATCGACGTCCAGCGACAGGCCGGTGGTGAATTCGAAATTGCCTTCCGGCATGACGATTTTGTCGCCTGGCTCGGCCTCAATCAGGGCAAGTTGCAGGTTTTCGGCGAAATCCCCTTCGGCGGACACATGGGTGACCCCGTCCTCCGCGGGCGCGGCGATTTCCGGCGCCGCGGCGTCTTCTTTTTTGGAACAGGCGGCTGGCGCCAGAATTGCGGCAGCGGCCACTGCCAGAATGATCGGTCTCATGCCCGTACTCTCCCCCGGGTTATAGTTGACGGTAGTGTCATCTTGTGCGGGCAAAATGGCAAGAGCCGGAAAACCCCTCTCCGGAACACAAAGCCCCGCCGGCATCTCTGCGGGCGGGGCATATAGGGTCCATAGAGGGTCTATAGATGGTGTTGTTGATGGTCCTCAGTGCACGCTGACCGGGGTCAGGTCATGCATCCGGGCCGCTGCGAAAGCGGCGTCGCGGCCTTCCACGATGGCCAGTTGCTGGCCGTCTGCAGAGGACACGATAAACAGGTCTTCCGGCCGGCCGATCCCTTCAAGGGCATTGGCGGGCACGAGATCCTGCACTTCGTCTACCGCCAGGTGGCGAATGTAGACGATGGGCTCCGCATCGAAGCGGGGTGTGGTTTCGTCGTTTAACATGTCGGCACTCCTTTCCGTCGCACGACAGATACGGCGAACATGAGGTCCCTTGGGTGGGCACCTTTCGTTCCCTATCAAGGTGGGGTGCAATTGCGGCGCTTCAAGTGCCAGGATGAGGCGTCTTCAGGGCGGCCGATCACGGAAAATTGCTGTCTCTTCCTCGCCTTATGTGCTGTGTCTGCTGCACATCACACAACACAGCCTCGCCGGGACCGAGACATGCCAGCCGACTTCCTCAGCCTCTACCTGCCGAATTTGTTACTGATCCTGTCCGTCTTCATTGTCGGCGCGGCCAGTCCCGGCCCGGCGACGCTGATGATCATGAACGTCTCGGCCCGTGAAGGCCGGGCGGCGGGTGTGATGTTGTCGCTGGGAATCGTCACCGGATCGGTCTTCTGGGCCTTAGTGGCCGCGCTCGGCTTTGTCGCAGCGCTGAAGACCTCGGTCCTTTTCTTCACGGCCATGAAAATGGCGGGTGGCCTCTACCTGCTGTTCCTGGCGTTAAGGGCATTCCGCTCGGCCAGCCGCAAACCTGCAGCAGGCGTTACGGAGGAGGCGCCCGCACCCGTCCCGCACGGGACACAATACCTGCGCGGACTGTTGTTGCACCTGACGAATCCGAAAGCGCCGCTGGTCTGGATGGCCACCCTGTCGGTCGGTGCAGCGGCCACGGTCCCGCCAGCCTTCCTGTTCACGGCCGTCGCGCTGTGCGCACTCGCCGGAACGGGCGTGTTTGTGGGCTATGCCTGCCTGTTTTCGACACGGTCAGCGGTGGCGGCGTACCGGAAAATGCGCCGCCCGTTCGATATCGTGATCGGCACGTTGTTTGGCGCGGCGGGAATCAGGCTGCTGACGCTGAAAACCGCGTAGAAATCGCCTGAATTGTCCGGAAGGAAAATGGTGGAGCCAAGGGGAGTCGAACCCCTGACCTCTTGCATGCCATGCAAGCGCTCTCCCAACTGAGCTATGGCCCCGGACCGGGAAGAGCGGGGTTTATCCCCCCCTCTTCCGGCTTTCAAGTCTATTTCTCATCTTCCTCGTCATCGTCGAGGGTAAGATCGTCATCATCGTCGCTGTCGTCGTCGATTTCGAAATCATCGTCGTCATCGTCGGGCAGGATGATGTCGTCTTCATCGTCATCGTCGACGCCGTCTTCATTGAAGCCAGCCGGCACTTTCTTGCCGGATTCGTCGTCTTCCTCGTCGTCGGCGCCTTCAAGGATCACTTCGTCGTCGTCTTCGCCGAGTTCCTTGGCCTGTTCCTCGTCGTCGGCTTCATCCTCATCGTCGGAATCATCGTCGCCGCGGGCGGCCGTTGCCTTCTCGTCTTCCTCGTCGTCATCCTCGTCATCGTCCTCGGCCTTGACCGCAGCGCGGGCAGCCTTGGCTTTCACCTTGGTGATGGTGGTGCGGATGACTTCATCTTCGGGGTCGAATTCCTCCCCGCATTTCGGGCAAACGCACGGGCGTTTGTTGAGGTCATAAAAACGGGCTTCGCAGGATGGGCAAACCTGTTTGGTTCCAAGCTTGTCTTTCGACACGGGCGAACGCCTCCTCGTTGGATTTCTGGATTTTGATCTGGGCGGCGCTTGCCATGAACGTCGCGCGCTGTCAAAGCCCCAATTCACGCAAAAATTCAGCTCGGAATTCTTCATGGTCTGGACCAGCCGTCCCGTCAAATCCCTTAAAGGCGCCGTCCGGGCCCCCGGGGACAAATCCTGCAGCCACCGCGCCCTGATTTTCGGGGGGCTTGCAGAGGGCACCAGCCGCTTCACAGGCATGCTGGAAGGCGACGATGTCCTGCGTACCGGACAGGCCATGCAGGCCCTCGGCGCGGACGTGAAACGCCTTGGCGGCGGCGCCTGGGAAGTGACGGGCGTCGGCGCCAAAGGCCTCTCCTCTCCGGCAGGCGTGCTGGACTTCGGAAATTCCGGCACGGGTTCGCGCCTGATGATGGGCGTCATGGCGGGCCATGCCCTGACCGCTGAGCTGACCGGCGATAAAAGCCTCTGCTCGCGCCCGATGAACCGGATCCTCACCCCGCTGCGCCAAATGGGCCTGACGGACACGGCGGGCCCGGACGGGCGCCTGCCCTTCTCGCTGACCGGGTCGAAAACCCTGCAGGCGATCACCTACGCCCCGCCGCAGGCCTCAGCGCAGGTGAAGTCCGCCGTCATGCTGGCGGGCCTCTCCGCTGTTGGCACCACCATTGTGGAAGAAGCCAAGCCCACCCGCGACCACACAGAGCGCATGCTGCGCGGCTTTGGCGCCGAAGTGGGCGTTGAGCGCAAGCCGGGCGAGCCGACGCGCATCTCCGTTCCGGGCGGCCAGGTGCTACGCGCGATTGAAGCCGCGATTCCGGGCGACCCCTCCTCTGCCGCCTTCCTGGTGGCAGCGGGCATCCTCTCCCCGGCCAGTGACGTTCAGATCGATGGCGTCATGTCGAACCCGACCCGGTCCGGCTTCTATGATGTCGCAAACCTGATGGGCGCGCATCTCGGCGCCGAAGAGGCCGGCGAAGCTGCCGGCGAGCGCCAGATCAATATCGCGTCCGGCTATGCGCAGCTCAAAGGCATCCATGTGCCGGAACGCTATGTCGCCGCCATGATCGACGAATTCCCGATCCTCGCAGTGCTCGCTGCCTTTGCCGAAGGTGAGACCGTGGTCACCGGCGCGGAAGAGCTGCGCGTGAAAGAGAGCGACCGCATCGATGCCACCGTTGCCATGCTGCGCGCCAATGGCGTCGAGGCGGAAGGCACGCCGGACGGCTTCATCGTGCAGGGCTGCGCCGGCAAGGTGCCGGGCGGCGGCCTCGTCGAAACCCATCACGACCACCGCATCGCCATGAGCGCCCTCATCATGGGCACCGCCGCGCAGAACCCTGTCAGCGTCGACGACATCTCCATGATCGATACATCGTATCCGAACTTCCTCGCGCATATGGCGACGCTGGGGGCGGATATTTCGAAGGGGTGAGTGGCTGGCAATCGCCGGAAGCCGACATCCGCACTAACGTCTGTGGACGCACACTATCACGCCAAGCTGGATGATCTCGGGCGATGCTTCAAATAGCGGAACGGGTTCTGGCTCATTTGCCGATGCGAAACGCCAGAACTGGCCACCTCAAGCCCGGTTAATCTGACAATGCCGACACATCTATTAAACAGGGTTCAATCGTGGTGACCCCCTCTTTCTTCATTAAACGCATGTTTTCAACACTCTCAATAGTTTTAACTCTAAACTCCTTGGAATAGCCAACTGTGCCAGTAATCTGGTAAACGTCTCCATCACAGTGATCTCTTTTGTAATATTGGATCACATAAGCATCCGCCACTTTGCGGTCACTCACCCAATATACGTTGCTATATCCCCCATCCATGTCACCAGAGAATCCCTCGTATGCAAACAAGGCGCGTGATGTCGGCCGCACATACACTTCTATTGTCAAGTGCTCCTGCTGGGGGGATTTGTTTGAGCAGCCACTAACCAGCAGAACGCAAAGTAGGATATTGTAGGTCTTTCTCATGACTAATTCTGCCCGTCAGAATGGTGAATACTGTCATTGTAGCCAACAAATACTGGCAAAGGCCAATGAGCGGAGAAACACGGATTCGAACCTTGGGCATCCTTGCCGAAATACGTTATCCATCTTGATGGCCTGAACCGCCGCAATGGGCCAATAGTCGCCTTTCGTGAATCCACTTCGACAGCAGACTCATACCCTCCCTATGAAGAACAGCCCCGCGCTGATACGTCTCTTCCGGTCGCCTGAACCAGGCGGCGAAACGAAGTGACCTCTGATGCCCCGTCTCGTTCTTTATCCCGGCAGCCTGCTCGACATTGAGACGGACGTGATCGTCAATGCTGCCAATTCCAGCCTGATGGGCGGCGGCGGGGTGGATGGCGTGATCCACTATGCGGCCGGGCCAGCGCTGAAAGAGGCCTGCCGGCCGCTGGCCCCCTGCCCGCCGGGGGAAGTGCGCGTCACCGAAGGCTTCGGCCTTGCCCCGCGCCTCATCTTCCACACGGTCGGCCCCATCTGGCATGGCGGGCAGAATGGCGAAGCGGACATTCTGGCGAACTGCTACCGCAATTGCCTCACCGAGCTTTCGAACCGCGGCCTTCGCCGCATCGTCTTCCCGGCCATCTCGACCGGCGCCTATGGCTACCCGCCCGCGCAGGCTGCACACATCGCCGTCACCATTTGCGCCCGCCACCCGATGGCGCGCGACGCCGACATCGTCTTCGCCGTGATCGACCCGCAAAACCGGGCCGCAATCGCTGCCGCGCTGAACGCCGTCCGCTAGTCCCCTGCCCCAGCGGCATAAATTGACGTCTCCGTGCCCTGCGCCAAAGTGTGGGCATGACTGATCTTTCTTCTCCCCTGACTCTCGCCCATGGCCCGGCCATGAAGAACCGCTTCATGCTGGCGCCGCTCACCAACCTGCAGAGCCACGCTGACGGCACGCTCAGTGATGACGAATTCCGCTGGCTGACCTATCGCGCCGAAGGCGGCTTTGGCCTGACCATGACCTGCGCGGCGCATGTGCAGGCCATCGGCCAGGGCTTTCCCGGCCAGCTCGGCATTTTCGACGACAAGCATTTGCCGGGCCTGACGCGCCTGGCCGACGCGATCAACAAGACCGGCAGCCATTCGGTCGTCCAGCTGCACCATGCCGGCATGCGCTCGCCCGCCGATCTGATCGGTGAGGCTCCGGTCTGCCCGTCCGCCAATGAAGAGTTCGGCGCCCGCGCCCTGACGGGGGATGAGGTGAAACAGGCCTTCGACGCTTTCGTCGCGGCTGCAAAGCGCGCTGAGAAGGCCGGGTTCCATGGCGTCGAGCTGCACGGCGCGCACGGCTACCTGATCTGCCAGTTCCTCAGCGGCGAGGTGAACCTCCGCGAGGACGAATGGGGCGGCGCCTATGAGAACCGCGTGAAATTCCTGATGGAGATGATCGACGCGATCCGCAGCGAATGCGGCAAGCACTTCTCCCTCGGTGTGCGCCTGTCGCCGGAACGCTTCGGCATGGACATGGGCGAGATCCGCCGTCTGGCCGGAGAGATCATGACCGGTGGCAAGGTCGACTATCTCGACATGTCGCTGTGGAACACATTCAAGGAGCCGCAGGACGAGGCCTATAAGGGCAAGCGTCTGGTCGACTGGTTCACAGACCTGCCGCGCGGCGACTGCCGCTTGGGCGCGGCGGGCAAGCTGACCACCGGCAAGGCCTGCCATGACGCGATGGAGGCGGGGCTGGACTTTGTCGTCATCGGCCGCGGCGCCATCCTGCACCATGACTTCCCGGAGAAAGTGCTGGCCGATCCGGACTTCACCCCCATCGCCCTGCCCGTGCCCGAAGCCCACCTTCGCGCCGAAGGGCTGGGCGATGCCTTTGTGACCTACATGAAGTCATGGAAGGGCTTCGTTGAAGAGACCGCCTGATCACCCTGTGATCCGGTATAGTCAGATATAATCAGGAGGAAACACCATGCAGATCACGAACGAAACCGCCGCCGTCGTCACAGGCGGCGCCTCCGGCCTCGGCCAGGCCACCGCCCGTGCACTCGCCAAGGCCGGCGCAAAGGTCGCCATTTTCGACATTAACGAGGAAGCTGGCGAAGCCACCGCGAAAGAGATTGGCGGCGTCTTCTGCAATGTGAACATCATGGACGAAGACTCCTGCGTCGCCGGATTCGAGAAGGCCCGCGCCGCGAACGGCCAGGAACGGATCACCGTCCACTGCGCCATGGCGGCCAAGGGCGGCAAGACGCTGTCCTGGGACAAGGAGAACGCCCGCTACAAGCGCCTGCCGACCGAAGACTATGCCTTCGGCGCCCAGGGCGTGCTGGTCGCCTCCTACCGCATCGCGTCGCTCTCGGCGCTCGGCATGTCGTCCCTGCCGGAACTGGAAGACGGCGAGCGCGGCTGTATCACGCTGACGGCCTCCGTCGCGGCGCAGGACGGCCAGATCGGCCAAGTCGTCTATGGCTCCTGCAAGGCGGGCGTGAACGGCCTCGTCCTCCCCATGGCGCGGGACCTGATGGACATCGGCATCCGCGTGAACTCGATCATGCCGGGCATCTTTGCGACGCCGCTGATGCTGCGCGCGCCGGAGAAGGTACTGAACAGCCTCGCCGCCTCGGTCCCCTTCCCCAAACGCCTCGGCAAACCGGAAGAATATGCGTCGCTGGCCATGGAGCTGGCCCGCAACACCTATTTCAATGGCCAGTGCATCCGCCTCGACGGCGCGATCCGCATGGCGCCGAGATAAGGATTACTCGCGGCGGTTCCCGCGCCTCCGGCGCGGGGCCGCTGCGCCTTCGCGTTGCTCGTGCGGGCGCCCCCTCGACTTCTCCTGCTTGACTTCCCGCGCGCCTTCACCCACTCCCCGCGGCCATGATTATTGCGATCGATGGCACAACAGCGTCCGGCAAGGGCACGATCTCGAAACGGCTGGCCAGGCAGTACGGCCTGCCCCATATGGACACTGGCCGCCTCTACCGGGCGACCGCCGTCGCGGCCCTGAAACAGGGCGTTGCGCTGGACGACGAGGCGAGCCTCGCAGACGTCGCCGCCTCCCTCGACCTGAACGATTTCGATGAAGCCGAGCTGCGCACCGCCGAAGCCGGAAAGGCCGCCTCCGTGGTCAGCGCCCTGCCAAAGGTCCGCCAGGCCCTGTACGAACTGCAGCGGGCCTTCGCCCTGCAGAAGGACGGCGCCCTCCTCGATGGCCGCGACATCGGTACGGTGATCGCCCCGGACGCCGATGTGAAGCTGTGGGTGGATGCCGATGTCGAGCAGCGCGGCTACCGGCGCTGGCGCGAACTGCTGGGCTTTGGCGAGGACGTCACGCTCGAACAGGTGATCCAGCAGCTGCGCGAACGCGACCAGCGCGACCAGAACCGCAAGGACGCCCCGGCCGCCATGGCGGCAGATGCTGTCTTGATCGATACCACCGACCTCTCTATAGAGGCCGCAGTGGAAAAGGCGCTGGCAGCTGTTGAGGCCGCTCTCGCCCGTGGAAACCGCACCTGAAGGGGCTTTCTCCTGTAAATACAGGGGCCTCAAATCCAAACAGGCTGCACCACTGAAGATTAAAGAGACCACGCTCTCGGGTCGTTCCAGCAGGCCGCAATGGTGCGCGCCTGCCTTGAACCGTTCGTCCCGCCTCAGGAAACTTACATGACTGACTCTATGAACCCCTCCTCCGACGATTTCGCCTCCATGTTCGAATCGTCGGCTGCGGCGTCGGCAATGCAGGAAGGCCAGGTCGTTCCGGCCACCGTCATCCGCATTGAAAACGATGCCGTGCTCGTCGACATCGGCCTCAAGACCGAAGGCCGTATCCCGCTCCGCGAATTCTCGATGGAAGACAAGCAGCCGGAAGCCGGCGACATTGTCGACGTCTATCTCGACCGTATCGAAAACGCCCTTGGCGACGCTGTCCTGTCCCGTGACAAGGCCCGCCGCGAAGAGCGCTGGATCAAGCTCGAAAAGAGCTTCAACGCCAACGAACCGGTCAAAGGCGCCATCTCCGGCCGCGTCAAAGGCGGCTTCACCGTCGACCTCGGCGGCGTCAACGCCTTCCTTCCGGGCTCCCAGGTGGACATCCGCCCGGTCCGCGATGTCGGCCCGCTCATGGGTGAAGTTCAGCCCTTCGCTGTCCTCAAGCTCGACCGCTCGCGCGGCAACATCGTGGTCTCGCGCCGCGCCATCCTGGAAGAGAGCCGCGCCGAACAGCGTGCGGAAATCGTGTCCGACATGGCCGAAGGCGACGTCCGCAAGGGTATCGTCAAGAACATCACTGACTATGGTGCGTTCGTCGACCTTGGCGGCATCGATGGCCTGCTGCACGTCACCGACATGTCCTACAAGCGCATCAATCACCCGTCTCAGGTGGTTGAAGTCGGCCAGGAAGTCGAAGTCCAGATCATCAAGATCAACCCGGAAACCCAGCGTATCTCGCTCGGCATGAAGCAACTCGGCTCCGATCCGTGGGACGGCATCGATGTGCGTTACCCGGTTGGTGCCCGCCTCAAGGGCGTTGTCACCAACATCACCGACTACGGCGCCTTCGTGGAGCTGGAAGACGGTGTCGAGGGCCTGATCCACGTCTCCGAAATGAGCTGGACCAAGAAGAACGTGCACCCC
>PACZ01000054.1 GCA_002700305.1 Hyphomonas sp.
AATAATCTCTTCAGGCGTAGATCTCTTGCCCATGTCTCAGCTCCATATCTGAAGCCGGAACTAACTCAAATAATGGACCACTTTTCAGGGAGCAGACCACCTCCAGGCGTAAGCCAGTGGGACAACATGATCGATTTCCATTTCAGAAGCGTCGTAAACCTCGCGACCCGTGTACTCTGAGATCCAGCGGCCAGAAACTACTCGGCACCCGTCTGAATCATACCTGACACGTGATAGCGACAGATCTGCCAGCACTTCCATGCGAGTGTTTCTGCAATCACCATCTTCATCTTCCCAGCCGCCGCCAAAGGCGGTCCGTTCATAGGGTGGAATCTCTGAAGCAATCTGACCGTTAATGGCCGAGGAGTTGCCATCGGAGCTCTCGCTGCTTATTTGGCAAGCCGATATTGGGGCTAACCCAATAAGTAGCGCAAATGCAAAGATGCTAAAGTAGCTTTGGTTCATATCCTGTCACAGGCGTTTGTCAGGAAAGTGCCACGGGCTCCACATCGCATTCTTCATGTATTGGCGAAATTCGATCGCTATATCGAAATGTCGCTGACGCAAAAAATCCGGCGCACTGTTCTTTTACGGAACAACCATCACACTCAGTCATATATTCTTGCTTCCAGTCGCTTATCGAGCGCCTGGTAAATTGCCAGATTGATGGGTCAGTCAGACATAATTGTGCATTGTAAACTGACACTCTCATGCGCGCCCGATCGAGAATGCCCACAGCTTCTTTCAGTTCGGCTTTATAGTCAGCAGGATCGATCCAAAGCTGCTCAAGGTTTGCTTTTGTGAAGCCAGTCATTTCGAGACCCATCAGTGCAATGTGATCCGCGAACAGTAAGTTACGGGTTATGAACTCAGCTAAGTGAGGAAGGCGAGGAATGGTCTGCTTGTGGAGAACCACTCGTAGCTCTACGGGGACGCCGTGTCGCTTCAAATTGATTATTCCGCGAATAGTTTCGTCATACGCCCCGTCCGATTGAACCACATAATCATGAATGTTCGATAGGTCAGAGTACAGAGGAATACCCAGCATCAAGTCCGGGTGCTCTATTCGGCCTAGAGCGCTCGCAAACCGATCATCTGAAAAAGCCCTGCCGTTGGTTAGGACCATCAAGGCAGTTCGTGGTAGGTAGGCTTTACTTGCTTGCACGAGATTCAGGAAGCGATCCCCGATTACCGTCGGTTCCCCACCGCTAAAGCAAAGGTAGGAGGTTTCGGGATCAATTAATGGCAACGCAGCCATTATTTCATCATAAATCCAGTCATCGTCAACGTTTCGAGGCGGCTGAGAACACATGAGACAGTAGTGGTTGCAGCGCTCAGTTATCAGGAAACTGTTGTGTGATGATGAGCGTCGGTAGATCGCTCGCAGCTCATTTCTTGTGGGCACAATGCGAACCACATCCCCGTCCGCCAAATACTCGAACTCATCTGGGACGATGATGAGTGGTTGGCCAACAATATTATCAGGTATCGGGGTGCTCTCACTGGTAATGTACCAACGATATCCCTCAGGAGGTGTTCCGCCTTGGTACAAATAAGCTTCTTGTGCCCGCAGGGGAGGGGGGCGCGATTGGGTCGCAGTTATTCTAACTACTTCTCGCTCAGACCGGCTGCTGGTGTTGCGAAATTCAATTTTTCTAGAGCCTAGAATAATCATTATCCGTTCGCCCAGTCTTCGAATATTCTTCGAGTTTCGGGGTCGTCATTCATGCGTTCGACTAGGCCCTTGAAAATAGCCATATTACGCCCGCAAAATGCAGAATAGGGCTTTTTCCCTACGCAATCGCCTTGTGTGGCGTGATGAAATACCGGGTCGGATCCGCACCACGGTTCAAACGCACACCATGAGCACATTGGAGTGCTGGGCGCGAATGACTTTTCAATAGGGTCTAGCAGGCTGTCACCTAAGAATATGTCTTCGTAGTCGTCCTCGTGGACATTCCCCAGCTTGAAGGTTTTATCATTCATTTCGGCGAGCATTCGTGCTTCGTCGGATGCGTACACATCGCCGTCGTAATTGTAGACAACGGCGCCTATGCCAATTCCTGATGGGCTCATTAGGTCCACGTAACCTGGTTGGAACGGCGTGAGCATTTTCCGGAGTATCATTGAGGCGTATTGTTCCGAAAAATTAAATCCACTTTTGTTCAGCTCAATGATGTAATCCAAACCTTCGAAGTAGAAGTTCAGCCACCTCTCATGATTGTAGGACTGATAAAATTTGGTCTTCAGCGCAAAGCCATATGGGCTAAGTGCGCGAAGAAAAATGCCTCGGAACCCTTGCCTGATGTACTCATCGATTATGTCACGCGAGCGATCAAGGCTCGCGGCGGTTGTGGTCATTAGCGCGCTAACATGGTCACGGCCAACAATAGCCCTCGCTCTATTGATCCCAGTTATTGTGCGTTCATAGGAGTCGCCTCCAGGCCTTGGTCTATTCTTGTTATGTAAATCCTGCGGACCATCAAGGGATGTGGAAATGAATACGCCATGCTGTCGGGCAATTTCCAAAGCACGTTCATCGAGTACCGCTAGGTTTGTGGCAAATACGAAAGCGAGGTCGCGCCGTTCAACTTCGTTACGTCGCTTTGCCTCGTTTATAATGAACTCGATAATATCAAGGTTGAGGAGTGATTCACCGCCTTGAAATTCAATTTTGATTGCAGGGGATGGGGATTGAAAGACCAAATCCAGAGCACGTGACGCCGTGTCTTCGGTCATATCAAAATCGGTGCGATTGTCGTTCGCTCGGGAAACCTGGCAGTACGGACAGGAATGTTCGCATCGAAGAGTGACAACAAAGATGTGGAGGCCCGTGAAGTTTGCCAGCGGACTGAGCTTCGTTCTCACTTTAAGCGCCAGCAGATCCAGCGCCACATCAGAGTCACTGTCGATCAGGAAGTGCTTGGACTTCAACTCGTCGTACAATGAGGAGTTATGACTCAGTCGGCCTTCTGAGAACGTAGCCAGACTTTCCCGATCAGTTACAATGAACTCCCCGGCCATGTTCGTAAGAACATATTTCGTGGAGTTTAATGGCATGAAGCGGAAAGGCAGTGGCTTATAGCCAGAGGCCAAGTTGTCCGAGTAGGATTGGAGGTCAGTGAATTTCGCCATTCTGACCGACTCGGGAAAAGGCCAGACCGAGCACTAAATTTCTTAGAGGTTCCGTCTGGGCTTCAATGGACAGGCGCAAATCTTGATCAAGCACCTCCTGCCGAAAGTTCGCTGCAACGTTTTCTGCTGGCTCGTCTGATTTAACTAACAGCTTGCAGATAATCTTCTCGCCTGCGGTGGTGATATCACACACCACGTCCTTCATCATGACGTAAGCAGCGCGCTTGCATGCCTCGGCATTGTAGACGGAGGCGTCAAACTCCAGACACAACTCGGGTTGGACTTTCTCAGCCATCCTGCCGACCCAGCTAAAAGCCGCTTTTTCTAAGCGAATAGTGCATCAGAACGAGCTGGATGAGTGCGAGCTATGGCTGGAATGAGAGCTATGGCTTGAATGAGATGAATGGGAAGAATGGCTTGAATGCGATGCGTGCGCAGCCATTTCCATCCCTTTGCTCGATTGATCCAGAACCACGTCAATATCAGCGGACGGCTGAGCACTAGCAATTCTCTGAGCCGTAGCGCCGGAAACAATCGGGCTGATGGCAGCTTGAGCCTGGGAACTTGCCAAGACCGTAGCAACGCTGACAGCGAAGGGCTTTAGAAATTTTCTTTTCATCGGATCCCCCAGTTTGTTTGTCTATTCCAACGGTTGAGGGTCCAATTGTCAATTCGCCAATTGGTTGAGGAAGGGAATTTCGGACATTTGTTGGATATGACAACACCGCTCGTGGTTACCCGGTGGTTACCGTCAGCCATCGAGAGTTGATGGAGTGATTCTTAATGCGTTGATTTCGTTGGCGCACCCAAGAGGATTTGAACCTCTGACCTCTGCCTTCGGAGGGCAGCGCTCTATCCAGCTGAGCTATGGGTGCCAAGCCGAGGCCGGTGAATAAGCCAAGCTGGCGCGCAGTGCAATGGCGCAGTGCCGCTGTCGGCGGGTGCAGTTGCGGTGCTTCCCCGGCGGGGAGGGCCGGTCTAGGGTGCCGGCGATTGGGCAGAAGAGGTTTTCTCCATGAAGCATGCGGGTTGGGCGGCATTTGCCGCCACGGCGATGATGCTGGTTGTGGCTGCGTGCGGTGGCGGCGGCACGGTCGAAGACAAGCCGGATCTTTCTCCGGAAGCCGAACGCGCCGCGCGCGTGGCAGAGCAGGAGGCGCTTTACGAGGCTGCCCTTGCCGCGGCGGAGGCGAGCCGCGGCGCAGGCGAACCGGCGGTCTGGACGCTGGCCGACGAGGACACGACCATCTACATCATGGGCACGGTCCATTTGCTGCGCCCGGAGCTCGACTGGCGATCCGACGAGATCGACACCGCCCTGAACGAAGCCGGCACGCTGGTCTTTGAGACCGATGTGTCGAGCCCGGAAGCGGCCCGCGAGATGATGAACTTCATCAGCACCCATGCCGTCTTCACCGATGGCCGCCAGCTGACCAGCCTTCTGGACAAATCCGAACAGGCCGAACTTCAGGCGGCGCTCGATTATCTCGATTATCCCCTTGGGGCGATGCAGACGTTCCGGCCCTGGTATGCGGCGGTGAATTTGTCGGTCCTGCAAATGCAGAAGGACGGCTTCGACCCCTCTGCCGGGGTGGAGCAGGTGCTGGAGCGGGAAGGCAAGGCGGCCGGCAAGAACTTTGCCTATCTCGAAACCATCGAGGAACAGCTCGGCCGCTTCGCGAACCTGCCGGATGACGAGCAGGTCGACTTCCTGGTTTCCTCCGCAGAGTCGGTGGAGGAGGGGAGCGAGATGCTCGATGTCCTTGTCAGCGAGTGGGAAGATGGCGACGTGAACGGCCTTGCCGCGCTGATGTCCAATCCGGAGATGATGGGATCGGAAGCGATTTATGACGCGCTCCTGAAAGACCGCAACGAAGCCTGGGTGCCGAAGATCGAAGCCATGCTGGATGCGCCGGGCACGGTGCTGATCGCCGTCGGCGCCGGGCACCTCGCCGGTGAAGACAGCGTGATCGAACTCCTCCGCGCCGACGGCCATGAGGTCGAAGGCCCGTAAGCCCCAGCACATGCGACGCCCGTGAAGGCGCTTGGTGTGGAGGCTGGATTTTCAGGTCAGGGCCGGGCTCAGCTTTCCGGCAGGGGCAGAAGGTAGGCCGGCACAACAGACGCAGGCGCCTCCATGCGCGGCGCGCGCAAGCGACAGGCCTGCGGGAAGCAAGGCACAAGGGCGGTATAAGCGGGCACAGCCATCCGCCCGTCGCACGCGGCGGCGAGACGATCAGAGGCATGGGCGGCAGGTTTGAGAATCGCCCGCTCTGTCTTCTGCCCCGGCATCCAGTCGATCCTGACCAGATAGACGCGGAGGTTCGGCGTGAGGCTCCAGCGATACACGACACCCCGGCCATAGGCGGCCCGGATCTGCGCGCGCAGCATCAGCACCTGGACCCAGATCATGGGCCAGAGGAAGGTGAGCTGCGGTGGGAACCAGGCGGGAGGATGAAAGAGTGACATGGGCTGCACTATACATCCGGACACGGA
Source organism: Hyphomonas sp. (assembly GCA_002700305.1). Lineage (GTDB taxonomy): Bacteria > Pseudomonadota > Alphaproteobacteria > Caulobacterales > Hyphomonadaceae > Hyphomonas. Next base: position 5,632 of record PACZ01000054.1, read on the forward strand.
GGTGTCGGATAAGTTTGTTTTGGCGTGAGTAACGGCAGTAGAAGGGGGCGGTTTGGGTGGTGGATAAGTCCCCGCCACGCGTCATCCCGGAAAGCGTGCAGCGCTTATCCGGGACCCAGCCCGCGCCCATGCTTCGACTTCGCTCGAGCCAAGAGCGCTCAGGGGAACTGGACTCATGCTGAGCGAAGTCGAAGCATGACTGGCAGAGGATTAAATCCGTCTACGGCATGATCATACATGACCAGCCATGACCATACCGGACTATGGGTGACTATACCGGACTTGTCTGTGCGGCCGGGGCGAGGAGGGTGAGGGCCTCCTCCATGAGGGCGTCGGTGGCGGTGCACAGGACCTGGCCGCCGAGGCTGGCCGGGGCGCCGGTCCAGTCGGTGGCGTGTCCGCCCGCGCCGGTGACGACGGGGATCAGGGCGGCGACATCCCAGGGCTGCAGGCCGGACTCTGCCACAAGGTGGACGGTGCCGCCGGCGAGCCGGGCATAGGCATAGGCATCGAGCCCGTAGCGGGCGAGCCGGCTGGCGCCGCGCAGGTCGGACCAGACGCCCTGTTCAGGGACGCTGAGGATGAACGGGTCTGTCGTCGAAATCACGGCATCGGACAGCGAGGGGACATCGGACACGGTGAGGGGGCTGCGCCCGGCGGGTGTCTGCAGGGCTGCGCCGCCCGGCCAGCCGATATAGCGTTCGCCGAGCACGGGCTGGTCGATCACGCCGATCACCGGAAAGCCCATCGGGTCAACCAGGGCAATCAGCGTGGTCCAGACCGGCAGGCCGGCCACGAAGGCCCGCGTGCCATCGACCGGGTCGAGCACCCAGCGCCAGCCGGAAGAAGAGGGGGTCTCGCCGAATTCCTCGCCGGTAATGCCGTGATGCGGCCGCTCGCGGGCGATGATCTCGCGCATCGCCTTTTCGGCGGCACGGTCGGCTTCGGTGACGGGATCGTAGGATTCGCCGGCGCCCGCCTTGTTATCAATCTTGCTGAGCGCACGGAAATGCGGCCGGATCGCTGACCAGGCCGCATCGGCAAGACGGTTCGCCAAAGCGAGGTCTTCGTCGAAATTGAGAACCGAATTCATGCTGACCAGCTAGGCCCCAAGCAACCGGGCCGGTCAAGCATGGAAAGGTTAAGCCGGATCAGGCAGCGCCGTGACCGGAAGAGTCGCCTTCCAGCGCCTTGGCCAGTTCGAGCAGGCGGCGGCGCGGACGTTCGTCCAGGCGATAATAGGCGCGGACCAGTTCCAGCGTTTCCTTCTGGCTGAGGATGTCGCTTTCGAGGCGCTCGGCGTCATTGGCGGCATCCGGGGTGCCGGCGGCGGGCATGCCGTCGAAGAAATACTGGACGGACACGTTCATCGCCTTGGCCAGTTCATAGAGGCGCGAGGCGGTGATGCGGTTGGCGCCGCACTCATATTTCTGGATCTGCTGGAAGCGTACGCCCACCTGGCTCGCGAGGTCCTGCTGGGTCATGCCCAGAAGGCGGCGGCGGCGGCGCAGGCGTTTGCCAACGTGCAGGTCTGTTTCATCAGCCATAGTCAAATACTCCGGGCGGTCTCTGCTTGGGACAGGGGCTGTCCCGTTTCGGTGTTTGCGGCTGATGTCTCGCAAACGGCGTGCCGGAAGGCATGACTGCCCAATTCCCGGGCAGTTTTATGAAATTTCATACCTGCGTCAGCCTGTCCCTTGCTCGTTTGTGCATCGCAGCATAAATCTGGCCTTGCACTTCGGTGCAGACGCCTCTGGCGTTTCCTCCCTTTGACTTTACGGCCGCGCTTCACAGCGCGGCCCTTTTTTTGGCCGGAAGGTCAAATCTACTGTATTTATTGGGTATTTTACGTCTCCTGTGCGTTCAAATGAGCGCTTTTCTGTCGTTCTGACCGGGCCGGGCGCCGGATAGGCGCGCCTTTGGAGCCATTAACCAAGGTTTCTGCCTGGCTGGCCGGGCCCAATAAAGACCGCGCAATGCTGACCTGCGAGGCTGCATGGATACCTTTTCGCAAAAATGCGGGCAGGTGAAAAATTACACCTTTGGCAGGATCAGCGCCGTATCCAGCAATCCGGAGATAACTGTTTCAATCGCGCCGGCCAGGTCGTCGAACCGGTCCAGGCGTTCGACGGCCTGCTCATCCATATAAAGGCCGCGATTGATCTCGATCTGCAGCGCATGGACGCCGCGCCGGGGCTTGCCATAGCGCCGGGTCGTGTAGCCGCCGGCATAGGGCGCGTTGCGCGCGACGCTGAAGCCGAGCTCGCGGAAGGCCCGTTCGGCCCGGCTGGTCAGGCGCGGATCGCAGGAGGCGCCGAACCGGTCGCCCAATACAATGTCTGCCAGCGCCCGGCGGCCCGGCTGGACCGACGGCATGGAGTGGCAGTCGATCAGCACGGCATGGCCATGGGTGTCTCGCAGGGCGGCCAGCTCATCGCCGAGGCAGGCATGATAGGCGTCATGTATATGGGCCAGGCGCGCTTCGCCTTCTTCGCGGGTCAGGCGGCGGCTGTAGATCTCGGTCCCGCCGGCGGCGACGCGGGGCAGGCAGCCGAGCCCGGCTTCCACTCTCGCCGTCGGCATGCCGCAGGTGCGGGGCGGGGGACCGTCGAACATGGAGGCGTCCAGTTCGCGCGGGTCGCGGTTGAGGTCTGCCACCGAGCGGCCATAGCAGGCGGCCAGCAGCGTCGCCCCGGCGGCCGGCGCGGACGCGAACAATTCTTCTATAAAGGCATCTTCAGTGCGGCGCAGGTCCATCACCGGCACCCGCAGCGCTTCCAGCATGCTTTCGGGATAGAGCGAGCCGGAATGCGGGGAGGCGAACACGAAAGGCGCCGGCTGTCCGGCAGGCCGGGTCAGCGTGTAGGCCGGTCCGAAGGATTCCATGCCGCGCGGGCCCGTCCTGACAGGTAAGGGGGCCGGATCGAGGGAAAGGGGCGGGGTCGGACGCATCGCACCTATCGTTTGCCTGTTCGTGCCAAGGTCAAGCCCTTCCAAGCGTCTTGGGCAGCGGCAAGGTAAAAAAGACAGCGCGAATTTCGCAAAATTCACCCATGATTTACCCGGATCACTGTTTATGCTTAGGCTTATCGGACGGACGAAGGGGGCCCCAGGTGACCAAGATCCTGCTGGCTGAAGATGATGATTCCATGCGCGCCTTCCTGGCCGCGGCGCTGCGCCGTGCCGGGCATGAAGTGCAGGACTATGCCGACGGCGAGACAGCCCTCGCTGCACTTGAGCGCGAAGTGTTCGACCTGCTGCTGACCGACATTGTGATGCCGGGCCTCGACGGGATTGAGCTCGCCCGCCGCGGGGCCGAACTCGATCCGGCCATGAAGATCGTCTTCATTACGGGCTTTGCCGCTGTGGCGCTGTCGTCCGGAGCGCCGACGCCAGCGGGCGCGAAAGTCCTGTCGAAGCCGTTCCACCTGCGGGAAATCGTCGAGGAAGTCGACAAGGTGATGGCGGCCTGAGGGCCGGCAATTCGGAAAATCGGACCGGTCCGGTCTTGAAACCCGGCATTTTCATACCCATCGTTACAATATTGGTGATGCCAATATCGCTGACGCATGGAGGAAATGCCTGATGGCCGAGACCAGCCCCTCACCCCGCCGCGGCCGCCCACGCAGCTTCGATCCGCATGAAGTGATGCAGCAGGTGCAGGACGCCTTCTGGAAAGGCGGCTTTGAAGGCCCCTCGATCGGCGACCTGGCCGGTGCCACGGGCCTCAACCGGCCGAGCCTGTACGGTGCGTTCGGCGACAAGCACGCCCTTTACATCCAGGCCCTGCAGCAATATCGCGACGCCACCCAGGCCGCCGGCCGCAAGATTCTCGAAGACGCGCCGACCCTGCGCACCGCGCTGGAAGACCTCTTCCGCGCCGCCATCCGCCTCTATACCGACGATGAAGAGGCGCGCGGCTGTTTCGTCGCCAGCACCGCCCCGCCCGAAGCCATGCGCGACACGACCGTGCGCCGGGAACTCGCCGTCACGAATGACGGCCTCGACGAGATGTTTGAAGCACGGATCGCGCGGGCCCAGGCAGAGGGCGAGGCCTGCACCGGCCTGCCGCCGGACGAGGCCGCCCGGATCGCTTCGGCTGTGCTGCATTCCTTGTCTGTCCGGGCGCGGGCAGGGGCTTCGAGACGGGCTTTGCATGCCTTGGCACAGAGCGCGGTGGACCTGCTGGCGCAGGCGCCGGAGACGGGTCGCAGCGAAGGCCGCTGAAGACGCTTGACGCAGGCGCGCCGATTGTCCATTACCCACGCTTCCTGACGGGCCCCGCCGTTCTTGAACGGGTCCCGGACGGGCGGTTAGCTCAGTGGTAGAGCACTACGTTGACATCGTAGGGGTCACAAGTTCGAACCTTGTACCGCCCACCATTCCATCTCCTCAAACGGATTTCCCGGGACGCTGACGCGGTCATTCCCGCGCCTTGCAATCAGGCCAGACTCCATTCGCCTTCAAGTGGGATGTGCCGTGTCGGGAACCTGTCCCGGATTCGTCCATGAGGCGAATTATCGGGATTCCGGTCCCATCAGGGGATTTACCTTGGCGTGGCCCGGTTTTCGGGCGAATGTGGCGCCTCAAGTGCGCCAATTCAGAGCGCCCGGGTGGGGAAATCTGCGGCACGTCATTTGCAGACCCGGAAAAGTAGATTCGCGCGGAGGCTGGAAGTTTCCGCGCATGACTGTTCAGGAGTGGAGATTATCATGAAATCGGTACTGGTCTGCGGCGCGGGCGGCTTCATCGGGGGACATCTGGTCCGCCGTCTCAAGAAGGAAGGCTATTGGGTGCGCGGCGTCGACCTTAAAATGCACGAATTCGCCGAGACCGAAGCAGACGATTTTGTCGTCGGGGACCTGCGCAACCAGTCTCTGGTCCGCGAAGTGGTGGACCGGAAATTCGACGAGATCTACCAGCTGGCCGCCGACATGGGCGGGGCAGGCTATATCTTCACCGGTGAGAACGATGCCGACGTGATGCACAACTCCGCCACGATCAATCTGAACGTTCTGGATGCGGCCCATAAGCGTAACTGCAAGCGCATCTTCTATTCTTCCTCGGCCTGCATGTATCCGGCCTATAACCAGGAAGACCCGGACAATCCGAACTGCCGCGAAGACAGCGCCTATCCGGCTGCGCCGGACAGCGAATATGGCTGGGAGAAACTGTTCTCCGAACGCCTCTACCTCTCCTACAACCGCAATCACGGCATGGAAGCGCGCGTTGCGCGTTACCACAACATCTTCGGACCGCAGGGCACCTGGGATGGCGGCAAGGAAAAGGCCCCGGCCGCGCTCTGCCGCAAGATTGCCAAGGCAAAATCCGGCGACTCGATCGAGATCTGGGGAGATGGCCAGCAGACCCGCTCGTTCCTCTATGTCGATGAATGCCTGGAAGGCACGATCCGCCTGACCCGGTCTGACTTCGAAGGGCCGGTGAATGTCGGGTCTGAGGAAATGGTGACCATCAACCAGCTTGCCATGATGATTGCCGACGTTGCCGGCAAGAAGATCGAGCTGGAGCATATCCCCGGTCCGCTGGGCGTGCGTGGCCGCAATTCCGAAAATTCGTTGATCTCTGAAAAGCTTGGCTGGTCGCCGAGCCAGCCGCTGAAAACCGGCCTTGAAAAAACCTATGACTGGATCGAGCGCCAGGTGCATTCCAACGCACGGGCGATGGCCTGAACCAAATCTGAGGGAAGGGGCCGGCCGGATGGATCGGCCCCGTTTCCGCTTCTGACCTCTCCCGGCCGCGCTTTCCTGCTGGCTGAAACGGATCGATGACCATGGACCAGATGGCTGCCCAGCTGATCGGCTTTGCTGCCGACCACCCGCAATGGATTGCGGCGATGGTCTTTGTGCTGGCCTTTTTCGAATTCGTTCCTTTCGTGTGGGTGGCACTGGTCGGCGTGGCCGCATTGGTCGGCCCGCAGAATGTCAGCCATTTGCTGGCGGTCGTGGCGGCCGCAACGATCGGCGGGGCACTGGGCGACATCAGCCTTTACCTGATCGGCCAGAAGAATGCCGGCCGTCTCGGCCGCATCTGGCCGTTCCGCAAACATCCCAGCCTGATCGAAAAGAGCGAAGCCTTCTGCGCCCGCTGGGGCATCGGCGCTGTCGTGATCGGACGGTTCTCCGGCCCGGTCCGGGCAGGGGTGCCGGTGGTGGCGGGTGCGCTGCGTATGCCGGTGGTGACCTTTGCGGTTGCCTCGGTTGTTGCGGCGCTGATTGCGGCAATCGTGTTCCTTGTGCCGGCTGCAGTGGGGGCGGGCACCCTGTTCAATCTGATCGGACTTCGCTGACCGGTTCCTGAAAAATCCTGATAATTTTCAGGCGAGATCGCGGAAGGAGATCAGCTCGATCCCTTTTGCGGCGACTTCCGCTTTGACGGTGTCTGCCTTCAGGGCGGAAAGCTCGTGCGCCCAGTTATAGCCCCAATGGAGCTTGTCTGAGGCCGGGTCGTCTTCCCCCGGATGGCACATGAGTTCGCAGGTGCCGGTTTGCGGCATCGCCGCGATGACTTTTAGCAGCGCGTCCGTGTCGAGCTTGCCGCCGAAATAGAAACCCGCGAAACGGTCCGTTGTCGGGCCGAAGCCTTTCCTGCCGCGGCGGCAGAAATGGTTCAGCACCAGCTGCTGGGCCACACGCGAAAGCCCGCCGGGCGAGGCCAGCATATAGGGGCTGACAGGTTCTCGTGGCAGGCGCATGGGGGCGATACCGTGCTTGCGGCCAAGGTCCTGTGCGACCTTGAGAATGCCGGGCAGCATGTGGACGTGCTGATGGCTGTCGAGGTGTGAAATCGCAAGACCGGACTCGCGGATGCGGGCGATCTGGGCGTCCAGTTCCAGCCGCACCTCTTCCGGATTGATCAGGCCCCGGAAATAGTGTTTCGCAAACACGGTGATGTGTTTGTGGAAATGGCCGGTCTCGTCGACGAGGCTGGGGATTTTCGCCGGATCGGTCAGCGGGCGTTCCTCGATCAGGGTGAGGTGGACGCCGATGTCGAGTGACGGGGTCGCTTTCGCCAATGTGACGGCATGATCGAAGGCAGGCGCGCAGGCCATGATCGAGGTGGAGGTCAGGATGCCATTGAGATGCGCATCGGCGACGCCATCATTCACCCGTTCGGACAGGCCGAAATCGTCCGCATGCACGATCAGGCGCAGGCCGTCTTTCGCGGCCTTGTCCGGTGTTGGCGTGAGAGAGACGGCTTCGGTCATGGCGCGGCAGGGGCCTCGGCGATCGTCGGGAAAGCATACCAGATTTCGGTGTCGTCGCGCGAGTGGATGACAACCGGTTCGCGCCCGCCGGAACGTTCGCTGGCGCGCTTCATCAGGCGGTCGAAGCGCTCATCCAGCCAGCGCGGCTGGTATTTCGATGTGCGCAGGATGTAGACCGTCGGCGTTTCGCCATAGGTCGGGCCATAGCCCCACGGCCAGTTGCGGGTGGAGGCCACATAATCCGGATCGAAATAGGGGATCTGGAAGCGGACCGTGTCCGGATCGTTTTCCGGGAAGAGCAGCGTGTCGCCCCAGGGATAGAGTTCCACAGTCGTCAGCCCGTCTTCCTGGATCCCGTTCATGTAGGCTTCCAGCACGGCGCGGTCTTCCGGCGTGAAGTAGGGGACATCGTCGGCGATCACCATGCCGTCGACGTTCAGCTCCTGAAGGTAGCCTTTCGGGCCTTCGATCCGGCCGGTCTTCAGGAAGAAGAGGCCTGCAACGGCGACGAGGGCAAGCGAGGCGCCGAGCGAAATCAGCGTCTTGCCGGGATAGCGCAGGCGTACCTGTTTGACGACAATCTCGATCAGGGCGAGGGCGGCGAGCAGATAGGCGAAATCGTTGAACACGTCATACCATTGTTCCTCGCGTACGCGGCTCATCAGCCAGGCGCCGACAGCGAAAGCCGTGAGGTGGGCAACCGGCACCTTGCGCCAGACGGCCAGTGCCCAGATCGCGAAGATCGACGCGAGGCCCACGCCATGCCAGCCGCCGAACTCCAGGGTGCCCTTATTGGCCGATGTCGTCTCCGACATGCGGTAGGCGAGGTCATGCTCGAAGGCGGCCCAGTGGGTGAAGATGTAAAGCGCCTGCGCGGCCCAGGCGGCAACGCCGATGCCGATCACGATCATGCCGGTGCGGTTGGGCCAGTTCTTCCACAGCTTGCCGGCGAAGATGGCGTAGAAGAAGACCGGCGCGCCCATCAGCATGGCGTTCGGGTGGATAACGGCAGACCCGCCAAGCAGGCCAAGGGCTACCCAGTGGCGCTGGTTCTGTACCAGCAGCAAGGCTGCGCAGATGATCGCGAACATGATCGCTTCCATCCGGGCATTGTTGGCCATGGACACAAAGTGCCCGTTCAGCAGGAAAGCGCCAATCAGGATCAGGCTGACCGCGGCAATCTTGCGGGTACGCATGGCGATGGCGAGCAGGCCGAAGCCGGCCAGCGTCGCGACAAGGGAGACCGCGCGGGCGATCTCCAGCGAAAAGCCGGTGACCTTGAAGATCAGCCCCAGGATGAGGGGATAGCCATAAGGCAGCAGCAGGAGCGGTCGGTCCGGGTCGATTTCCGGGGCGATGAAATCGTTCCAGCGTTCAAACCCGCGTGCCTGCCAGAGGAAATAGGCTTCGTCGCCCCATGGGGCGGGCAGGGTCAGGCCGGCGGCCATATGAACGGCAATCATCAGGATGCCAACGAGGGCCACGCCCGCGAGGAAGAGGCCTGCGCGCAATGTCCAGCTGTCGTCCCCGCCGCGCAGGAAGCGCATGAGCTTCTGAAGTGTCTGAGCAGCGTCCATGCGCCTGGCTCCTCCAAACTTGCCGCTGTTGAGACGGCTACATTCTCTGATCGAGATTCTTTTCGGTTTCGACGTGCGCAAAGTTCGGGATCACCGAGGCAATGGTTTCCACCACATCGGCCTTTTGCACCTTGCCGGACGTGTCGCTGACCAGCGCATCCAGCCGGTCGATGAAGTCCGGGCCGATCTTCGCCTTGGCGTGACGGATGGCCAGCACGCTCTCCATACCGATTTCGTGCGACGTTTCATCGGCGCCGACGAATTCTTCATAGGGCTTCTCGCCGGAGGTATCGAGCGGGGTGAGGAGGAGGGGCCATTTGCCCTGCTTGCGCAGCGCGGCCACTTCATGGCGGGCTTCGGCTTCGTCCTCGAACGGGACGGCTTCAAAACCTGTGAGTTTCAGGACGTCTGCCGCAATGGCTTCCAGAAGGCGCAGTTCCTTCTCCGGGTCGAGGCGCGGGATGATGATCTCGTCCTGTTCGCCGAGGAGGGAGGCGAGGAGGCAGATCTCGCCCGCTTCGGCGCGGGTGACGAAATAACGGCGCGTACCGCGCGGCGCGGCCAGCGGCTGGCCAAGCTCGATCCGGCGCAGCCAGGCTTGCGGCAGGCTGCCATTGGAGAAGAGGACGTTGGCGAAGCGGGCAGACGACACGTTCATGCCGGCGGTGGGGCTCGCGCTGAACAGCACGTCTTCCATCAGGCGTTTGGTGGCGCCCATCAGGCTGGTCGGGTTGGCGGCCTTGTCGGTGGAAACGCCGAAGAAGCGTGTGGTGCCGCCGCGCGCCGCAATCCAGGACTTGAACCGCGCCTGGCGCACGACATTCGTGTCCAGCATCTGCAGCAGGGAGTAGATGTCCTTCTCGGAGCGCACATGTTTCAGCGCCGCGAAGTTCATCACGATGTCGTAGGGGTCTTCGGAATTGATCAGACGTTCCGTGACCGTGGCGCCGAAATTGATCGGCCACATACGCAGGTCGAGGCCCGCCGGAAGGTCCAAGCCGGAGCGGAGGTCGCGGACCAGTTCCGCGAGGTAGTTTTCCGAATGGTCGATGACGTGGATGGCAGCCGGTTCGAAGCGGATCAGGGCACGGAGCGTGGCCGAGCCGATGGAGCCGCCGCCGCCGACGATCAGGACACGCTTGCCGGTGACAGTGTCGCGGATGCGGGCTTCATTGGCCGCAATGTCGCCTTCGAAGAAGGAGCGCGTGCGGGCAACGACATGCTGGTCGAACCGGTCGGGGGAGAGATCGCTCATGCTCACGATACGGTCTCCTTGCGGGCCCCGGCGTCGGCGTCTGCATTGGCGCCGAACTTGTCGCCAACCAGGTAACGCGGACGGTTTTTCACTTCGTCGAAGATCAGGCCGACATATTCGCCAAGCACACCGAGGAAGAAGAGGTTCATCGACAGGCCGAAGGCGCCGAGCGCGAACAGCGACGCCCAGCCGGGTACGACGATGTCTTCGAAGAAGAGGTAGACGGTGAGGTAGTAAGCGCCGGAGAGGGCGCTGAAGGTGGCGAAGATCAGGCCAAGCCAGATGCAGACACGCAGAGGCAGTTTGGAGAAGGAAAAGATGCCATTCGTCGCAAACAGGATGAGCGCGGCGAGGGAATAGTTCGACCGCCCTGCAAACCGTTTCTCCGGCACGAATTCGACATAGGAGATACGATAGCCGACCCAGGTGACAAGACCGCGGAAGAAGGGGTTGTGCTCGCGGAACTGGGTGCGGAACACATCGGCCACTTTGCGGGACAGGAGGCGGAAGTCGGCCGACCCGGCGTTCAGGTCGATCCCGGTCATGCGTTCGAACACGCCATAGAACATGCGCGAGGTAACCCGCTTGCCGAAGGAAATCTTCTGGTCGTCATGGCGGAGCGTCTGGACGATCTCGGAGCCGCCGCGCCATTCCTCGATCAGTTTCGGGATCAGCGAGGGCGGGTGCTGCATGTCGCTGTCCAGCATGATGACGGCGTCGCCGCGCGTCTCGTCGATTCCGGCGATCAGGGCAGCCTGGTGGCCGAAGCGGCGGGACATGACCAACACGGTGACGTTGTCTGTCTTCTCGGCGATGCCCTGCAGGATTTCCGCGCTGCGGTCCGGCGGGGACGGGTCAACGACATAGATGTAGCGGAATTTGTACTCGCCATAGAGCGGCTGGGTCGCTTCGACCAGCGCCTTGTGGAAGGTTTCGATGGCCGCTTCCTCTCGGAAGACCGGGCAGACGACATCAATACTCAACATGGGCTTAGGGCCTCGATCACCGATTTCATACCGTTTTCAAATTCGACCTGCGGACGCCAGCCTGTGGCAGCCGTCAGGGCGGAGATGTCTGCAACGACATCCATGACTTCATTTTCGCGGCGCTCGCCGCGGTCCGAATAGGGTTTATCCGTGCCGGCCGCCTTCAGGCAGGCCGCGATCACGTCGCCCACAGAATGGGACTTGCCGGAGCCGACATTGTACGTGCCGCCGCCGGACATGCCGATTGTGCTGATCATCGCGTCCACCACATCGTCCACATGGACGAAATCCCGGCGCGGGGCGAGGTCCGCCACGATGATTTCCTTCACCGACGCGTCGACTGCCTGTCGGGCAATCGTTGGTATCAGGAAGGAGTCCTTCTGGCCGGGGCCGAAGGCGTTGAAGAGGCGCAGCACGGTCACGTCCAGGCCAAAATTTTTCGCGAAGAAACGGCAGGCGTCCTCCGCCGCAAGCTTCGACCAGGCATAGGGATTGGCCGGGGCAGGCGGGAAATCCTCCGACACAGGCACCGGGGCGCCAGCGCCGTAGACGAACGTGCTGATGAAGGTCATCGGCACGCCTGCTTTGCGGCACTGGTCCAGCACGCGCACGGTGCCGTGCGTGTTCACAAGATGATAGGTGGCAGGATCATTCCAGCTGTCCGGCACGAAGGAGAGCGCGCCCAGATGGAAGACATGGCCGGCGCCATCCAGCGGCAGCTCGCCGGACAGCAGGTCGCCGCCGGTGGAGCGGGAGAAGCCTTTGACCTCAACGCCCGATGCCTGCAGGCGCGCCGTCAGACGGCGTCCCACAAAACCGGTTTCCCCGGTCACAACAATGCGGCCGGGGAGGGGGTGTTTCGCGATCGGGTCAGTTGCCGGCACGTCAGAGTCCCAGCTTTTCGCTGAGCTCCGGCCATTCGTCGACGGCGCGGAAATAGTCATCCGGCCGGCCGATGTCGAGCCAGTAGCCTTCATGCGTCTGGACGCTGACATCGCGCTTTTCGTCCAGGAAGCGGAGCATCAGCTGGTCAAAGCCGTAAGCCTGGTCTTCCGGGATGAAGTCCAGCACGCGGCGGCTGAGGCAGTAGACGCCCATCGAGACGAGGTAGGGCGTGCGCGGTTTCTCGGTGAAGGAGACCAGATGGTCCGCTTCGCAGCCAAGCACACCATAGTCGATCAGCTGTTCGCGCTTGGACGCGGCGATGGTGAAAAGGCGGTCTTCGTCGGCATGGTTGGCGAAGAAGTCGCCGAAATCGAGGTCGCAGAGAATGTCGCCATTCATCACGATGAAATTCTCCGGCAAGTCCTTCATCAGGTGAAGCGGACCCATGGTGCCGAGCGGCTTGGTCTCCAGCGAGTATTCGATGCTGACGCCCAGCTGGCTGCCATCGCCGAAATAGGCGCGCAGGATGTCGGCCTGGTGGTTCACCGCCAGGATGATGCGGCTGAAGCCTTTGCGGGCCAGTTGCTTGATGATCACCTCAAGAATGGGAGACTCGCCCACCGGCATCAGGGGTTTGGGCAGCACGACCGTATATGGACGCAGCCGCGATCCAAGGCCCCCCGCCAGAATGACGGCTGTGCGGCCGGTGTCGTTGCTCATATGAATACTCCTGTCCCCAGTCTGTGCAGCGTGTGGCGTCTGTTCGGATTACCCCAAGAAGGCTGCAATAACCTTGCCATTTAAACAGGAAATTTCACTCGCGTCTGGTGTAAATCGGAACACTTTCCGGGCGAGTGGGCGAAAGGCCGGTGGTCCCGCCGGGAGATTCCGGTCGACTGGCATGCCTGATGCAGAAATTCCAGAGTCATGAACGCTGAGGCCCCTCGCAAACCAGTCCATCAGGACCCCGGTGCAAAACCGGGCTACCGGGCTGATGTGGACGGGCTGCGTGCCGTCGCTGTGGTGGCCGTGCTTTTCTTTCATGCGGGATGGAGCCGGTTTTCCGGCGGGTTTGCCGGGGTCGACGTGTTTTTCGTCATTTCCGGTTTCGTGATCGCGCTCAGCCTGTTCCGGGACCTGGATGCCGGACGGTTTTCGCTGAGCGGCTTCTTTGCCCGGCGGGCGCGGCGCATCCTGCCGGCGCTGACGGTGGTCCTGCTGGGTACGCTGCTGGTTAGCCTCACCATCGTACCGCCGGTCTATTTCCAGCCTTTCGCGGATAGTCTGATCGCCGCCTCGCTCTTCGTCTCGAACCTGCATTTCTGGCAGGCCAGTTCCTACTTCAACAATGACATGCCGTTCCGGCCGCTGCTGCATACCTGGTCGCTGGGGGTGGAGGAGCAGTTCTATCTGGCTGCGCCGGTGTTGTTGCTGCTGATCCAGCGCTTTCTGGCCGGGCGCTGGCGGCTGGTGGTGACGCTCTGCCTGATCGGGTCTTTTGCCCTGAACCTCCGCGCCGTGGAGAACGGCCATCTGGACGCGGCCTTCTACCTGCCCTTTACGCGGGCCTGGGAGTTCCTGCTGGGGGTCCTGATCGCGCTGCTGCCGCGACCGGGCCTGCCGCGCGGCTGGAACGAGCTGGGCACGCTGGCGGGCCTCGCGATGATCGCCGGATCGGTGCTCCTGTTCGGGCCAGGCACGCCGTTTCCGGGCGTTGCTGCACTCGGGCCCTGTCTCGGGGCCGGGCTGGTGATCTGGTTCGGCAAGCCGGCGGGGGAAGGGGGCGTCCCGCTCGTGTCGCGCGTCCTGGCGCTGAAACCCGTCGTCTGGACCGGGCGGATTTCCTATTCGCTCTATCTTGTGCACTGGCCGGTGCTGGTGCTGGCGCCCTTCCTGATGATGCGGCGGCTCACCCTGCCGGAGACATTCGCTGCGCTTGGCCTCTGCATCCTGCTCGCCTGGCTGGTTTACCGCTTTGTCGAGACGCCGATGCGGCAGATCCGCTGGAAAACCCCCGCTGTGCTGGTGGCTGCATTGGTCTGCGCGACGGGCACGGCGGCGGCCGGATGGGCCGGCGCGAAGGTCAATGCCCGCCTGTTTGCAGATCAGCCCGCTTATCAGCGCGTTCCGGACTTTCACGCCGCCGAACAGGCCTGGCGCGTCGGCACCTGCCTCCTGCGTGACAGTCAGAGCTGGACCGACTGGCAGGCCGGCGCCTGCACGATCGGTGAGGGCGGCGCGCCGCCCGTCCTGTTGTTCGGCGACTCCTTTGCGGCGCATTATGTTCCGGGCCTTGTGAGGAGAGGCGGGGCGAACGGGGCACCGGTCATTGAATACGCCATGGAGGGATGCCCGCCGACGCTGGCGCCGGACAGTCCCGGCACGTCGGCCTGCCGGGCCTTCCGCGCTCAGGCTGTCGACCTGGCGAGCCGCCTCGGTGTGGACCATGTGATCGTCGCGGGCAGCTGGTTGGAATATGGCACCGGTATCTCCATGCAGGCAGACAGTACATTAACCGCGTTCAAGGCCGCAGGTATTGAGGTGACGCTGGTCGGCCAGTCGCCGAATTTCCATATTCCGCCTTACATGATCATCGCCCGGACGGTGCCGCCGGATGCACCGCAGGCGAGCCTGCCGCTCAGCGCCGAGGCCCGGGCGATGAATACAAGACTGGCGCGTCTCGCTGCGCGGAACGGGGCGGCATTCATTGACCCGGCCGCCTTGCTCTGCCCGGATGGCATTTGTCCGGTCCGCCTGGCAGGGAAGGATCTTTATCTCGATTATGGCCACTTCACACAGGCGGGCTCCATCGAGGTGTCTGGCGCTGTGTTCCCGGACCGGATTCCCTGATCAGGAGTCTGTTCCATTCAGGTACACCAATTTGGGGAATCTCGCCTGAATAGGGCGGATTTGTCTCGCTTTGGTGGATTCTGACTGGATTCCTGTGGTGTGAGAGTTGCTATAGGTAATCCGGGCGCATGATCGGTGCGCAAAAGAGACACAGGGATCCGAGGGACACATGAAAATTCTGATTACAGGCGGCGCGGGTTATATCGGCTCGACCATGGTACCGCGTCTGCTGGAGCAGGGGCATGAAGTAACCGTGCTCGACACGTTCGAACGTGGCACGACCGAACTGGCCGCGGTTTGCGCGAACGAGAACTTCACCCCGGTCAAAGGCGACGCGCGCGACACCCGTCTCCTCGATGAGCTGGTGCCGCAGGCCGATGTCCTGGTCCCACTGGCTGCCCTTGTTGGCGCACCGCTCTGCAAGCTGGACCCGATTGCCGCAAAGACCCTCAACCAGGATGCGGTCGTGGATCTCGTGAAGCGGACCTCCAAGGACCAGAAGGTCGTCTTCCCGGTCACCAATTCGGGGTATGGCATCGGCGAGAGCGGCAAGTTCTGCACTGAGGAAAGCCCGCTGAACCCGATCTCCCTCTATGGCGTGACAAAGGTGGAAGCCGAAAAGGCCGTGCTCGACAATGGCAATGGCGTGACGCTGCGCCTCGCCACCGTGTTCGGCATGGCGCCGCGCATGCGCCTCGACCTGCTGGTCAATGACTTCACTTGGCGCGCCGTGACAGACCGCGCTGTCGTGATCTTCGAAGGCCACTTCAAGCGCAACTACATCCATGTCCGCGACGTGGTGAAAGGCTTTGAGCACGCCATCGAGAATTTCGACACGATGCGCGGCGAGGCCTACAATCTTGGCCTGTCGGACGCGAACCTGTCCAAGATCGAGCTTTGCCAGAAGATCCAGAAACACGTGCCGAGCTTCGTTTATCTCGAAGCGCCGATTGGCGAAGACCCTGACAAACGCGATTACATCGTGTCCAATGAGAAAGTGGAAGCGACCGGCTGGCGTCCGGACTGGTCGCTGGATCGCGGCATCGCCGAGCTTCTGCGCGGTTACAAGATGATCCGTAACTCCCGCTACTCGAACGTCTAAGGCCTCGTAATGATCATTGTCCGCAGCCCGCTTCGTGTCTCCTTCTTCGGAGGCGGTACCGATCACCCCTCCTGGCTGGAGCGCGGGGAGAAGGGGGCCGTGCTGTCGACGTCGATCGATAAGTACATCTACATCCAGCTGCGCCGGTTGCCGGCGGTGTTCGATTTCAACTACCGCGTCGCCTGGGGCATGTTGGAAGAGGTCTCGACGATCAACGAGATCCAGCATCCGGTCGTGCGCGAAGTGCTGAAACACTATGCCGGCGACAATGAGACGGGCTATGAAGTGATCCACAACTCCGACCTGCCGTCCAAGTCAGGTCTCGGATCGTCTTCTTCCTTCACCGTGTCGCTGCTGCATGCCTTTTACGGCAACCAGGAAATGCTCTGTTCCAAGAAGAAGCTGGCGCGTGAAGCCATCTTTGTGGAACAGAAGCTTCTCGGCGAAACCGTCGGCTACCAGGATCAGATCGCGGCAGCCCATGGCGGCCTGAACCGGATCGAGTTCACCGAAGACGGCGACTATGACATCTCTCCCATCCGCTTGCCGGCTTCGCGCCGCGCGGCGCTGGAAGATTCCATGATGCTGTTCTTCACCGGCTTCACCCGCTTTGCCGACGAGATCGAAAAGCGCAAGGTGGCGAAGTTCGGTGACCGGACGAAAGAGCTGCGCGAAATCTACGACATGGTTGGCGAGGGCGAACGTATCCTCACGGACCCGTCCCGCGACATCAATGATTTCGGCGCGCTGCTACACCAGACCTGGCTCAACAAGAAAGCGCTGGACGCTTCGGTTTCGAATCCGGAAATCGACGAGCGCTATGAGGCCGCTCTCAAGGCCGGCGCGCTTGGCGGAAAGCTGCTGGGCGCAGGCGGCGGTGGCTTCCTGCTGATGTTCGTGCCGCCGGACAAGCGAGCTGCTGTTCTGGCTGCCATGAAAGGCATGACCCATGTGCCGCTGCGTATGGAGCGGAGCGGAACGCAGGTCGTTCTTTACGATCCGGAACTGGATTCCAACTATCTTCCCGCCGGGGCCAAGGTTTCCTGAACATGAGTGAGATTGATGTGTCTGAAAAGACAGCTGCCATGACCTGCGCGCAAGGCGATGTTTTGTTCGCCGGGCTTGAAAAGGCATTGGATAATGGACGGGGCTTCGTCTTCGTCACGGATGCGGCCGGCAAGCTGGCCGGCTATGCCGACCTTGCGATGATGCGCGAGGCCTTCATGAAAGGCGGACATCTTTCCGGCCAGACGGTTGGTGATGTGGCTGCGCCTTGGGGCACGGCAAAAGAAACACTGGGCGTGGAACCCGTTCTGGATGGCGAAGGCCGCCTCAGCGGGATCGACGAGTCCGGCCCGCAGCCCTTCCTGCCGGTGTCCGAGCCGGACCTGACGCACCGCGAAATGCGCAACGCATTCGACGCGTTCCTCTCGACCTGGATTTCCTCGACCGGCGATTATATCCGCCGCTTCGAACAGGAGTTCGCCGACAAGATGGGCATGGCCCATGGCGTTGCGACGTCCAACGGCACGGTTTCCCTGCATCTCGCCATGGCGACGCTGGGGATCGGGGAAGGGGACGAAGTGATCGTTCCGGACCTGACCTTCGCGGCGTCGATCAATACGGTGATGCATGTCGGCGCGCGCCCCGTTCTGGTCGATGTCGACCGGGATACCTGGTGTCTCTCCGCAGAAGCTGTCGAGCGCGCGATCACGCCGCGCACGCGCGCGATCATGCCGGTGCACGTCTTCGGCCGCCCGTCGCAGATGACGGAAATCGTTGAACTGGCGCAGGCCCGCGGGCTCTACATTATCGAGGACTGCGCCGAAGCGCATGGCGCGAAATATGATGGCCAGCCGATCGGGTCCTTCTCGGATATTTCAAGCTTCTCCTTCTTCGCCAACAAGATCATCACCACCGGTGAAGGCGGCATCTGTCTGACCAATGATGCGGATATTGCCACACGCATGCGGATGCTGCGCGATCATGGCATGCGGCCCGAGCGCCGTTACTGGCACGAAGAGCCAGGCTTCAATTTCCGCATGACCAATATGCAGGCCGCCATCGGGTGTGCCCAGATCGAGCGGATGGACGAATTGCTGGCGATGCGCGCCGATGTTTATGACCGCTATGTCAAAGCCCTGTCCGGCATTCCGGGCGTGAGTTTCCCGCCAGCCATGGATCAGCGCGCCCAGCCGGTGACCTGGTTTGCCTGTGCGCAGGTGCCGGAAGACAAGCGCGCCGACCTGATTGCCGCGTGCAAGGCGGCGAATATCGACCTGCGGCCCTTCTTCCATGGCCTGTCTTCGATGCCGGCCTATCGTCAGTATGCCCGCAAGTGTCCGAACAGCACCTGGCTGTCCCGGACCGGCGTAAACCTGCCGACGTCGCGCCGTGTGGACGATGCGATGGTGGCCCGGATTGCCGACGTGTTCGAAAGCGTGCTGGGCAAGAAAGCCTAGGCGCCGCAATCTGCCAAAACAAAGCGGGCGCTCCATGACGGGGCGCCCGTTTTTTGTTTCAGGTCTCAGGCCTGCCTAGTCGCGGATTGGATGGCGCATCCAGTCATGGGCGAGCAGCGCTGCATCTTCCGCATCCAGATTGCGGCCCGCGGCGCGGCGATAGGTGGCGCGATTGGCGCGGGCGGTGCGCAGGAAGTCGAAATCCGACAGTCGGACCTTGCCCTTGGCGATGAGGTCGGCGCACAGCGCGTCGTCCGTGAAGAGGCGTTCGATGACACCGGCCATGTCCTGCGGGTCCATCGGGTCGAACAGCAGGCCGGCATCGCCGACCTGTTCGGGCAGGGCGGTGACGTTCGAACTCGCCACGGGAATGCCTTCGGCCCAGGCCTCGAAGATCGGCAGGCTGTTGGCTTCGAAGAGGCTGGGCACGACGAGGCAGCGGGCCATCTGATAGATCGCGCGGAGCTCCTCATTGGAGACAAAGCCCAGGAACTGGACCTGGTTCTCAAGGCCGAGTTCGCGCACCCGGTTGTCCAGCGCTTCGCGGCTCGGCTCATGCCGGGCGCCGGTGGAAACGAGCGGCACGGTGACGCCCTTGTTGTCGCGCAGCCAGGCCATCGCCTCGAACAGGCGGAGGTGGTTTTTGTGCGGCCAGGTATTGTTCGGATAAAAGATATAGCGTTCCGGCAGGGCGTATTTTGCGCGGGTTTCGGCTTTGTCTTCGTCCGACACTTCGGCGAGCAATTGGGTCGGCGCCGCTTCCGGGATGATCTGGACCTTGTCCGGGCTGACCGCGAACTGGGCGACGACGTCATCCTTGATCCATTGCGAGTTGACGATGATCGCATGCGATGTCCGGCAGGCCGCGCGATAGATCGTCTCGCGCCAGGTGAGGTCGGAGAGGTCGAAGAACTGCGGGTAGTGCAGGTGCTGCAGATCGTGCGGATTGTAGACGGTCGGGATGGCGCAATAGATGAAGCCCTGCGTCGGCTGGTGCAGCACGTCGAGGCCGAGGCTTTCCAGCCATCCGTCCGAGATCGGCACCTGAGGCCAGCCGACCCTGCCATCCCGGCCAAGCGCCTTGTTGGCCATGCCCTTCACGCTGCGCAGCAGGTCACGCACAGGATTGCCGGAGGAGGCGGGGCGCATTTCGAACCGCTGGTTGGCGGCGAGCGGGCTCAGCCAGTCGACCTGGGTCTGGTTTTCGACGATCAGGACATAGGTTTCCGGTCCCTCCAGCTGCCCCAGTGCCGTGATGAGACTGCGCAGGGCCGTCGCGATGCCGCCATGAATGCCGGGTTCGACGTCTACAATGATGCCAACCTTCAAAATCCTGTCCCCTCGCTGGAACGATCCGATCGATCCTGTTCAAATATCCGGGTGCGCGTCACCATAGATGGGCGCAGCACGCAAGTCTCATGCAATAGGATCGTCCTTTTATAGGCCGTTTCTTGAAATTCCGTGTTAGTGGAAAGAGGAAGTTTACTGGAATAGGGTTTGCAACCAAAACGAAGTTTTTGCGAGCATGCCCTGCCATGGGCGCGATCGCGTACAGCAGAGGCGTTCTGACGGCGTATTTATGAGACTGGTGGCTCCCTTCGGCTTTTATGGCAGCGGCAATATCGGCGACGAGGCCACGCTGCTGGGGTTTGGCCGCCTGATTGAACGTTTTGGCGGTAGCATCGGGGTGGATGTCGCCTCCAGCGATCCGTCGCATACCAAACGGGTTGAGCCCGCATTCCGCTATTACCAGTATGTCGACGGCATCATGGGCCTGCCAGCCAAGCTGCATGCGCATATGGGGGCAGGCTATATCATTCCGGGCGGCACGCCTCTGATGGACAATCTGGGCGACTGGCCGCTCCTCAGCCTTGGCGGCATGCTCCAGCATGCGGGGAACTGGGGCAAGCCGGCGGCCTTTGTCGGCGTCGGTGTGGAGCAGCTCCGCCACGATATCTCCCGCCAGCGCGTCCAGGAACAGATCATTCCGAACGTGATGTGCTGGAGCGTGCGAAGCGTGCACGACCGGGACCGTTTGCTGGACCTCGGCGTTGCGCCCGAACTGATTACGGTCGCCGCCGACATGGCCTGGCTGCTGGATCCGGCGGACCCGGCCTATGGCCGCAAGGTGACACAGCGCCTGGGGCTGGGCGGCCGCCCGGTCATCGGGGTCAATATCAATGCCGAAGACCATATGGTCGAGAAGGCTCCGCGACTGTTTACGGAACTGGCCGCCGGCCTGGACGAACTGGTCAAAAGCCATGGCGCCCGCATCCTGTTCCTCTTCAATGAGGTCCGGGAAGGGGAGACCTATGATCAGGCGGCGGCGGAGCTGGTCCGCTCCCTGATGTCGCGCAAGGATGCGGTCCTGATGGGGCCGACAGACTATCTGACGCCGCAGGAAATGATGTCGATCATCGCGCAATGTGCCATGACGATCTCGACGCGCTATCATTTTTGCGTCTTTTCCGCGCTTCAGGGCGTACCATTCCTCGGGATCCGGCGGTCTGACAAGGTCAGCGACCTGTGCCGGGACCTCGGCTGGAAGGCGGCGGTGGATCCGGATACGGCAACGGGTGCAGACATTGCCAGTACAGGTGATCGGTTGCTTGGTGATCCGGCTGCGGACCTGAAGAAACTGGCAGACAAGATTGCCGGCATGCGCGTGCGGGCAGAGGACAATCAGATCGCGCTGGAAGCCTTGTTGCAGGCCATGCGCGGCGTAGGAATGCAGACCTGGGTGCGGCATGCTGCCAGCCGGGTCGGACAGAAATTGGGGGGTGGGGTTCGATGAAGCCCGAAAATACGAGAGTTCTGGTCATCACGGGCGTCTTTCCGCCCATGCCGATCGCCGAGGGGGATCATATCGCCCGCCTCAGCCAGGGGCTGGCGGACCGCGGCTATTCGGTTGATGTGCTGACCAGTACGCAGGCGGATGGAAAAAGCGTCAAAGGCTGCCGCGTGCATCCCGAGATCGAGCATTGGAACTGGGCGTCTCAGGGCAAGGTTCTGCGCTTTGCCCAGGACCTGAAGCCGGACCTGATCTTCATCTGGTTCATCGGCATGGCGTTCGAGTTCCATCCGATGATTTCACTGATCCCGACGCGCCTGAAGGCGGCCCTGCCGGACACGCAGATCGTCACCCAGATCACGGCACCGGTCGGCGTACGTCCGAAGGATCATCCGTTCCTGACCCGGCTGAACCTGAAACTGTCTGCGCGTGCGCTCGGAGGCGACAATATCAGTTATGAATACGGTACGATCCTGCGCGACTGCGACCGCGTGATCGCCATGGCAAAGCCGCATCTGGAGCGTTTTGCCGAGCACATGCCAGGCCTGGAAGACAAGGCCGTCATCATTCCACCGCCGCCGCTCATCCCGATGAGCGTGCCGGGCGAGGCTTCACGGCTGAAGGGACGCGAGATGCTGGGTGTGCCCGCTGATGCCCCGCTCTTTGCCTATTTCGGCCGGCTCTATGTCGGCAAGGGTCTCGAATACCTGATCAGGGGATTTGCCAAAGTGCGTGCAGAGATACCCGACGCGCGCCTCGCCATTATCGGCGGTGCAGCGCCAGATTATTTCAAGTCAGGCTGGAGCGTCGACGATCTTCACGCAATTGCCCGCGAAGAGGGGATCGAGGATGCCATCAGCTGGACGGGGGAGTTCCCCTTCGATACCGACGCAGGCTCCCTGTATCTTCGGGCGGCCGACTATGCCGTCCTGCCATTCTCTGAAGGTGCGGCGCTGAACAACAGTTCCATCGCTGCCTGCGCGGCCCATGACCTGCCGGTGATCACGACCCTGGGCGATCGTCCGGAGCCGGAATTTGTAGACGGGGAAAACGTGCTTCTGGTCCGGCCGAAAGATGCCGATGCGCTCGCGGAGGGCATGTTGCGCACCCTGAAAGATGCAGGCCTTGCCGCGCGTCTGCGCGCTGGCTCTGTGGACCTGACGAAGAAATATTTCAGCTGGGATGCGACGCTCGACAGCACGATGAAAGTGTTCGGAGACGCGCTGGAAACAGCGGCGGTGCGGGCACCGGCATGACCCGTCCGACACAGGCCCTCTTTCTGGTGGGCGGCAGGGGGACACGGCTTGGTGCCCTGTCTGCCAATACACCGAAGCCGATGCAGGAGATCGCACCGGGGGTCCTTTTCCTGGACCTGCTTCTGGAGAATGCGGCGCGGATGGGATTCACCGATCTTGTTCTGCTGGCAGGCCATCTTGGTGACCAGGTCGAGGCGGCGTATCACGGCCGGCGGGTCGGAGAGGCAACAATCCGCGTTGTGCGGGAGAGCCAGCCCATGGGCACCGGCGGCGCGCTTGCGCAAGCCGCAGATGCGCTGGATGAGCGCTTCGTGCTGCTGAATGGCGATTCCTTTTTCGACATCAATCTGCGTGTCCTGACAGCGGCGCCTTTGCCGGAAGGCGG
Source organism: Hyphomonas sp. (assembly GCA_002700305.1). Classification (GTDB taxonomy): domain Bacteria; phylum Pseudomonadota; class Alphaproteobacteria; order Caulobacterales; family Hyphomonadaceae; genus Hyphomonas. The sequence continues at coordinate 28,406 of PACZ01000054.1, forward strand.
CGGCCGGCTGGCATTGCGCATGGTGGACGATACGGCGCGCTATGGTTCCGTGCAGCTGAGCGACACGAAGATCTCCGCCTTCATCGAGAAGAACCCTGACCTGACGGGCCCGGGGCTGATCAATGGCGGGATCTACTATCTCGACCGGGCCATGGTCGGCCGGATAGAGGCGCCGTCCTCGATCGAGAGCGATGTGTTTCCCGAACTGGTCCGGGAAGGGCGCCTGGAAGGAGTGCCTTTCGATGGCTATTTCCTGGACATCGGACTGCCGGAAACCCTGGCACAGGCGCAGCGTGAAACAGCGGCCCTGCGCGTGCGACCCGCCGCATTTCTCGACCGTGACGGCGTGCTCAACGAGGATCATGGATACACCCACCGCGTGGACGATCTCGTCTGGATGCCGGGTGCCCGCGAAGCGATCCGTTTGCTGAACGATCGCGGCTACCGGGTGATTGTGGTAACCAATCAGGCTGGCGTTGCCCGCGGCTTCTATGATGAGGATGCCATCGGGATTTTCCATGCCGGCATGCAGGCCCAGCTCGCAGAGGCGGGCGCGTTTGTGGATGCCTTTTATCACTGCCCCTATCATGCGGACGGCAAAGTGCCTGCTTATACGGTGGAGGATCATCCCGACCGCAAGCCGAACCCCGGCATGATCCTGCGGGCGCTGGAGGACTGGCATGTGGACAAGGACAAGAGCTTCCTGATCGGTGACAAGCCCTCCGACATGGAAGCCGCCCGCCGGGTAGGCTTGCCCGGTCATCTTTATGCCGGTGGAAATCTACAGGCGCTTGTGTCGGATATAATCGGTCCGGAATGACCGGGGAGGGGTGAGCATGTCTGCGGCCATACCGTTTGACGAAATCCGTCGCTGGACCTTCGATGTCGCCCTGCCATTCTGGGGCGATGCGGGATATGACCTGCAGAGCAGGCGCTTTGTCGAGAAGCTGGATTATTCCGGGAAGCCCATCGATACCGGGTATCACCGGACCCGTGTCATCGGCCGTCAGACTTATGTGTTTTCCCACGCAGCGATCCTGGGCTGGGACCGGGGCCTGTCCCTGTCGGCTGAAGGGGCGCGGCAGCTGGATGAGCTCTATCTGGGGCCGGACAAGGGTTGGCCCCGTACAACGGGCCCGAATGGCGATATACTGGATGGCACGCCCGATCTCTACGATCTGGCTTTCGTTCTGTTCGGCTATGCATGGCGGCACAAGGCGGCAAGGGATGAGGCCTCACGGGCCGGCATGCATCGCGCGATGGATTTTATCGACGCGCACCTGCGGGCGGATGTCGGTTACTGGCACGAATTGCCACCGGAAGGCTGGCGCCTGCAAAACCCTCACATGCATTTGCTGGAAGCGTCTCTGGTTGCCTATGAGGCGACAGGGGAGACTCGCTTTCTTGCGACCGCGCGGGAGCTGGTGACGCTGTTCCGGGAAAAGCTGTTCGATGGCACCACGCTGGCCGAGTATTTCGATTCCAACTGGAATCGTGCCCAAGGGCAGGAAGGCCGGCTGGTTGAACCGGGCCATATGCTCGAATGGGCCTGGATCCTTGTTCAGTATGGCAAAGTCAGCGGAGAGGACACGATTGCTCTGGCGGAGGGGCTGGTCCGGTTCGCGGAAGCCCATGGCGTTGACCCGAAGACAGCCCGCACCCTGCAGGTGGTTCTGGATGATGGCACGCCTGTCGATGCCGGAGCGCGCACCTGGCCGAACACGGAGCGGATCAAGGCGCATCTCGCCCTGTTCGAGGCAACGGGCCGGGACCCGCGTCCCGCGGTGGCCACCAGTGCGCGCCTGTTGCTGGATCAGTATCTGAGCACACCGATACCGGCCGTGTGGCTGGAACGGTTTACAGCGGATGGCCAGCCGGACGCCGATGATGTGCCGGCTTCAACGCTTTATCATATCTTCCTGGCCTTCTCAGAAGTGCTGCGCCTGCAGGACCGGATCGAATCCCTGGGCGACTGACACCGGCTTGTCTGCCCCGGGAACCGCAGAAGCGGTCTTTCGTTGATCTTTCTTCGGCAGACGCCCGCATTGGCTTAATCCTGAGCAGGCTGGAAATTTTCGTGAGGAAAATGGCCCTCGGAGGTTGGGTCTTCCGGCGGAGCGGCCTACATGGAACCTAGCAGGAAGGAACCGATGACAAGCGCCAAAGCAGACACATCGGCAGAGCCGTCAGGGCGTCTGGTCGCCATTTCAAACCGGACCGCGGCTGGCAGCGAAAGCAAGGCAGGCGGTCTCGCTGTGGCGCTTTGGGAGACCCTGGTGGAGACCAAGGGCCTCTGGATCGGCTGGTCCGGCCGTGTGCTCGACTTCGAAACCGCCCGGGTCAATCACGTCGAGGAGGAGGGGGTTCACTTCGCCCTCAGCGACCTCTCACGCCGGCAATATGATGGCTTCTATCTCGCTTATGCCAATTCTGTCCTCTGGTCGGTCATGCATAACCGGATCGATCTTGCCGTGTTCGAGGCGGACACCTATCGCAACTACCGCTCCGTGAACGAGAAATTTGCCCGGATCGCGGTGCAGGAGGCTCGGCAGGAAGACTTTGTCTGGGTGCATGATTACCACTTCTTTCTGCTGGGGCGGATGATGCGCCAGAGGGGCTGGCAGGGGAGGCTCGGCTGGTTCCTGCACATCCCGTTTCCGGCGCCGGACGCTTTCCGTGCGATCCCGCAGCACCGGGAGCTCGGTGAGGCGATGTGCGCCTATGATGTGGTTGGCGTCCAGACGGGAAAAGACCTCTATAATCTTGCCCGCTATCTGGAAGAAGAATTCGACGCAGAAGAAATGCCGGACGGACGCTTTAAAGTCGGTGAGCGGACGGTCCGCCTGCTGCATTGCCCCATCGGGATTGACGTGGACGCCTTTGTGGAAGCCTCCACCTGCGATGACGCGCAGTTGGCGGCATCAAAACTCAACAAGTTTCTCGGCAATCGCCAGCTCGTGCTGGGGGTCGACCGGATGGACTATTCCAAGGGTCTCATTCAGCGCTTCGAAGGCATGGCCGACCTGTTTGACCGTCATCCGGATGTGCACGGACATATCTCCTTTACCCAGATTGCGCCGCCTTCCCGCTCCGTTGTGGAAGAATACCAGCAGCTTCGCCAGCAACTGAACGAACTGTCTGGCCGCATAAACGGGGACTATGGAGATCTGGACTGGATTCCCATCCGCTATCTGGCGCGGGGGTATGACCGGGACGAAATTGCCGGCCTGTACCGGCAGGCCAAGGTGTGCCTGGTCACGCCCCTGCAGGACGGCATGAACCTGGTCGCCAAGGAGTTTGTGGCCGCGCAGGACCCGAATGACCCCGGCGTCCTTGTCCTGTCCCAGTTCGCCGGCGCGGCGGAGCAGATGCAGGAGGCCCTGATCGTGAACCCCTATGATGCGGGCGCGATTTCCGAAGCCGTCTACCGGGCGATTCACATGCCGCTCGAAGAGCGACAGACGCGCTGGCGGAGGCTCATGGACGGCATCCGGTCCCAGGACCTGATCTGGTGGCGTGAGCGGTTTCTGAACGCCGTTCCGGCTGATTCTGAAACGCCTGCGGAGTCATGATGTTGCAGGGGGAGGCGCCGCCGCCGCTGCAGGCGGAAGACGCGCTGTTTCTGGATTTTGATGGGACGCTGGCCGGATTGCAGGACAATCCGGACACGGTGTTTCTGGCGCCGGGTATGGCTGCGGTTCTGGAGGCGATTGGCGGGCGGCTTGAAGGCGCGCTCGCGATCCTTTCCGGACGGGATGCGGGCGATCTCGCCCGCCGCGTGCCGGGCGGCCTCTGGCGGATCGGCAATCATGGACTGATTCCTTTGGCACCCGGTGCCAAGTCGCCGGAAGAGCGGGCGGCTGCGCCGGATGCCGTGCGCGGCGCGATTGAGAAAATCAGTGCCATGTTCCATGGTACGCGCGTTGAAACCAAGGGGCCGGTTCTGGCGTTGCATTACCGACAAGCCCCAGATTTTGCAGAAGAAATAGGTGTGGCGCTCGCCGATGCCGGGCTCTCTGCGGAGGGGTACCGCATCCAGCATGGAAAATTTGTTTTTGAGGCCAAGCCTGAAGACGCAAACAAGGGCCGCGCCTTGGCCCGTATGATGCAAGACGCTCCGTTTTCCGGGCGGCGTCCGGTCATGATTGGTGACGATACGACCGATGAAGATGCTTTCCGGGCCGCAAACGACTTGGGCGGGTTGACGATCAAGGTCGGCGCAGGTGACACCGTCGCCCAGCACCGGCTGAAGGATGTCGAGGCCGTGCATGCGTATCTGAAGGAGCTGACAGGGACATGAGCGGACTGGATCTTGGCATCGTGGGAAATGGCACGATTGCCGCCCTGATCAATTCACGCGGCGATTACCAGTGGGCGTGCTTGCCACGGTTCGATGGCCAGCCTGTGTTCAACCAGCTTCTGGGCGGGGGCGGCGCCTTTTCCGTCTGGATGGAAGACCTTGCGTCCCGTACGCAATCCTACGATCACAATAGCGCCATTCTGAGGACGCGACTGGAATCGCGTGATGGTGCGGTTGTCGAAATCGTCGACTTCGCGCCCCGCTTTGAAAACCAGGGCCGTATGTTCCGCCCGGCTGCGCTTGTGCGCCGCTTCCGTGTTCTGGCGGGCACGCCGCGGATGCGTATCACGCTAACCCCGGAAACAGACTGGGGCGGGCGCAAGCTGAAGCCGGTGAGAGGGGTCAACCACGTCCGTTTCATTGACGAGGAGCTTGGCTTCCGCGTCACCACAGATGCGCCGGTTTCCTACATCCTGTCAGGTACAAGTTTCATCCTCGACCGGGAAGCGGCTTTCATTCTGGGGGCGGATGAGTCCCTGTCCGACCATCCCGAAGTCATTGCCCGCGACTGGGAAGAGCGCACGCGCCTCTACTGGAAGCGCTGGGCGCGCAGCCTGGCGGTTCCATTCGAATGGCAACAGGCGGTCATTCGCGCGGCGATCACGCTGAAGCTGTGCGTGTATGAAGAAACCGGCGGCATTGTTGCGGCACTGACAACTTCAGTTCCTGAGCACGAAGGCTCAGAGCGCAACTGGGACTACCGCTATTGCTGGATCCGGGACGCATATTTTACCGTGACAGCGCTGAACCGCCTCTCCGGTATGGGGACTCTGGAGCACTATATGCGTTGGGTACGGAATATTGTGGCGCAATCCAAGGGAGGACACATCCAGCCGGTCTATGGCATCGGGCTGGAGGCGGATCTGACGGAGGATATTGCGAGACAGTTGCCCGGCTATCGGGGAATGGGCCCGGTGCGCGTTGGCAATCAGGCGGCCGAGCACGTTCAGCATGACGTCTATGGTCAAGTCGTTCTGGGTGTTGCGCAAAGCTTCTTCGATACCCGTCTGATGAAGCGGCCGGGACTGACGGAGTTCGAGCAGCTGGAACCGGTGGGGGAGCGGGCCTTCGCGGTTCACGACACGCCGGATGCCGGCATCTGGGAGTTCCGTACGATTGCTCATGTCCACACATCGTCGGCCATCATGTGCTGGGCGGCGTGCGACCGGCTGGCAAAGATTGCTGCGCATCTTGGCCTGCCTGCGCGGGCTGATTACTGGCGCGAACGGGCGGACATCATACACGGCACCATTCTGGAAAAAGCCTGGAACGAGGAGGTTGGCGCTTTTACCGCGGCGTTCGGCGGGGAAGATCTCGATGCGTCGGTCCTGCTGATGGCGGAGATCGGGTTCATCGACGCGAAGGACCCCCGTTACATCTCGACCGTTCAGGTCATCAATCGGGACCTGCGCGACGGTGACCACGTCTACCGCTACAAAGTGACAGATGATTTCGGGAAACCGAAAACCGCCTTCACCGCGTGTACGTTCTGGCTGGTCGATGCCCTCTACCGGATCGGTGAGACCGAAGAAGCCCGGCGTGTGTTCGAAGCGTTGCTGGCCGCCCGGAACCATCTCGGCCTCCTGTCTGAAGACGTGGATACCGAAACAGGAGAGCTCTGGGGCAACTTCCCTCAGACCTATTGCATGGTGGGGATCATCAATTCGGCAGCTCTGCTTTCGCGGTCCTGGAGCAAGTCGATTTAGGTGACATGCCCAATTTTTGGGCAGGAGTGATGGCGCACTCTTCAAAGCCGGGCGACCGCAGCAGCGCAAGGTTATGCCCGTAGGGGTGGGTTGACCGGGCATACACTTGCATGCGTTCTTGTCCCCATGGGAGAGGCACCTCATTTTTTTGATGAAATGGACGGGTTCGACGGAAATGTCCGCGCCCCCTATGAAGCTTATTCAGGCTGGCTGGAGGAAATGAGCCGGCCCGCGCTGCTCAAGAAATCCGCAGAAGCGCAAGCCTTCTTCCGGCGCACCGGGATCACATTCAACGTCTATGGCGACGCAGAAGCCGATGAAAGGTTGATTCCATTTGACCTGATCCCGCGCATCATCGGGGCGGGGGAGTGGGCAAACCTGGTTCGCGGCATCGAGCAGAGGGTGAAGGCGATCAATGCCTTCCTTCACGACATCTATCACCGGCAGGAGATTATCCGGGCCGGCCGCGTGCCCGAACGCCTGATCGGGGAGAACGCTGCCTTCCTGCCGCGAATGATCGGCATGGACCCACCCGGCGGAATCTACACCCATATTGTCGGCGTAGACCTGGTCCGGACCGGGCCCAACGAGTTTTTCGTCCTTGAGGACAATGCGCGCACACCAAGCGGCGTGTCATACATGCTGGAAAACCGCGAAACGATGCTGAAGATGTTCCCGGAACTCTTCTCGCATATCCGCGTGGAGCCGGTTCAGCAGTATCCGGCAACGCTGCGGCGGTCTCTGGAACAGTGCGGCCCGCCAGCCGCGGATGGAAACCGCCCGACCGTGGCTGTCCTCACACCAGGTATCCACAACTCTGCCTATTTCGAGCACGCCTTCCTGGCAGATCAGATGGGGGTCGAACTGGTCGAAGGGCATGACCTTCGGGTGGTCGATGGCCGGATCGCCATGCGCACAACCCGCGGCTATGAGCCAATCGATGTTATCTATCGCCGGATTGATGATGATTTCCTGGATCCGCTGAATTTCCGGTCAGACTCCCTTCTTGGGGTCGCGGGCATTTTCGACATTTATCGCGCGGGCGGCATCACGATCGCGAATGCTCCGGGAACGGGCATTGCCGATGACAAGGCGATCTATTCCTATATGCCGGAGATCGTCGAATTCTATACCGGCCAGAAGCCGATCCTTCAGAATGTGCCGACCTGGCGGTGTGCTGAAATGGATGCGCTGGCTTATGTGCTGGAGCACCTGGACGAGCTGGTGGTCAAGGAAGTGCACGGGTCTGGCGGGTACGGAATGCTGGTGGGACCGGCCGCCAGCAAGACAGAGCTCAAGACCTTCCGCGCGAAACTGATGGCCAAGCCGGAGAACTATATTGCCCAGCCGACGCTTGCACTTTCGACTGTTCCGGTGCTGACGAAGTCTGGCCTTGCCCCGAGACACGTCGACCTCCGGCCTTTTGTTCTGGTCTCTCCGGAAGGCGTGCAGGTGACGCCCGGCGGCCTGACCCGTGTCGCGATGAAGAAGGGTTCCCCGGTGGTCAATTCCAGTCAGGGCGGCGGAACCAAGGACACCTGGGTCCTGAAGGGGGAATAGGTGATGCTGGGCCGCACAGCTGCCGGTCTCTTCTGGCTGGCTCGTTACCTGGAAAGGGCGGGGAATACGTCGCGCCTGGCTGAGGCGGGTTTCCGCATGGCATTGACGCGGGCCGATTCCGATACGGAGGAGTGGCAGTCTGTTGTCACCACGGCGGGGTGCCGGGAGGCTTACCTTGAAAAGCACGAGACAATCCGTTCGGACAAAATCCTGGATTTCATCCTGCGAGACAAGGAGAATCCCAACAGCGTGCTCTGCGCGTTTCACACCGCGCGCGAGAATGCCCGGATGACCCGTACCGCCCTGACGCGGGAAGTGTGGGAAGCGATCAATGAGGCCTGGATGAGCGTGCGCGATGCGTTGCGCCGCCCGGTGCCGGAACGGGACCTGCCGGAAATCCTGTCATTGGTGCGCCGGCAGGGAGCGCAGGTCAGCGGTGCGGTCACGGGTACCATGCTGCGCAATGACATCTACAATTTCATGCAAATCGGCACGCTGGTCGAGCGAGCCGACAACACGTCGCGTATTCTGGACGCGAAGTATTATGTTTTGCTGCCTTCCAGCGCATCCATCGGATCTTCGCTCGACAATGTGCAGTGGGAAATGATCCTGCGGTCAGCGTCGGCAGAGCGCAGCTTTTACTGGTTGCATGGCGGACGGGCCAGTCCGCCCGCCATTGCGGACTTTCTGATCTTTGATGCACGCCTGCCGAGGTCTCTGGCATTCTGCTATGATATGATTACGGAGTATCTGGGACGGCTTGCCCTGGAGTATGGCGAAAGCACACCGGCGCATGAACTGGCGACCCGTCAGGAGAACCGCCTCACAGACCTGAACATCGCGCTCGTATTTGAGGAGGGGCTGCACGAATTCCTCACCAGCTTCATGGCTCAGAACGCGGCTTTCTCAGCCCAGATAGAAACCGACTACAGGTTCAATGAGTAAGCCATGAGACTGCGCATCGATCACACAACAGTCTATAATTACGAAAAGGCGGCGGTCTATGCGCTGCACCAGGTGCGCAAGCGTCCGCACGACACGGATGCGCAGACGGTCATGACCTGGGATCTGGTTCTGGATGGAGCCAAGCTCGAAGCCCAATATGTCGATCATCACGGGAATCATGTCGATCTTGTCTCGATCGAGCCGGACGCCAAACGCGTGTCGATTTCCTGCCAGGGCGAGGTTGAGACCCGCGACACCGCAGGCGTGTTGACCAATAGCCGGGTGACGCCGCCACTCTGGCTCTATCGCCGGTTTACGCCGCTTACGAAGGCGGGGAAGGGCGTCCGTAGCCTTGTCTCCCAGTTGGGAAAGGACCCGGCGCTCAATATCGAAACGCTGCACGCCTTGATGAACCTGATTGCAGAAGCGGTTGTCTATGACACCAACCCGACCGGACCGAACACGACCGCCGAGGAGGCGCTCGAACTCGGTCATGGCGTTTGCCAGGACCATGCCCACGTCTTTGCGTCGGCAGCGCGGCTGCTGGGCTTTCCGGCCCGGTATGTCGGTGGTTACATGATGATGCTGGACCGGGTTGATCAGGACGCAGGCCATGCCTGGGCGGAAGCCTGGATCGATGGGCTTGGCTGGGTCGGATTTGATGCAGCCAACCGTGTTTGTCCTGACGAACGGTACATTCAGGTTGCAACCGGGCTCGACTATCGCGAAGCTGGTCCGATGACAGGGGTCATGTATGGCGGCGAACGGGAGGTTCTCTCGGTCAATGTTCAGGTCCAACAATAACAAACGGGTCCGAAGAGGTTCGAAGTGACATATTGCGTGGCGATGCGGCTCAACGCGGGGCTCATCTTCATGTCCGACACGCGCACGAATGCGGGCGTGGACAACATTTCCAAGTTCCGGAAGATGTTTACCTGGGAGGAACCGGGAGAACGGGTGATCACCGTTCTCACGGCCGGGAACCTTGCAACGTCTCAGGCCGTCATCAGCGTTCTGGATGAACGGGCCAAGGCGCCCAAGGAGCGCCGCCCCAGCCTGCTGGAAGCGCCGACCATGTTCCAGGTCGCCAATATTATCGGCGACACGCTCAAGGAAGTGATCAAGACGCAGAAAATGACCGGTCCCGAATCAGAGGCCGACTATGGCGCCACAATGATCGTGGGTGGCCAGATTGCCGGAATTGAGCCGCGCCTTTTCCTGATTTACCCCGAAGGCAATTTCATCGAAGCGAGCGAAGAAACGCCTTTCTTCCAGATCGGTGAAACCAAATATGGCCGGCCCATCCTTTTGCGCGCCTATGATGCTGATATGAGTTTTGAAGAGGCGATCAAGCTCCTCTACGTTTCCTTCGACTCGACCTTGAAAGCGAACCTGTCCGTTGGCATGCCGCTGGACCTGCAGGTCGTGGAGGAGGGGACAATGCAAGTCCGTCATCGCCGGCGTGTCGATGAAGACGATCCGTACTTCCAGACCGTTTCCAGCAGCTGGGGTGACGCCTTGAAACTGGCGTTCAAATCGCTTCCGGATTTTTCGTTCGACGAAGGGGGCGAAGCCTAGGCGGTTGCCAGCGCGGGCGCGTATTCGCGGAAGAGCTTCTTGGCGAGCACCACACGGTCTTCCGCATCCATGCCATCTGTGTCTGCCGTAAGTGTTGCGTTCACAAGCGGCCGGATCCCAAGGCGATTGGCAATCTGGATGGCGAGGCCCGGCCGGGCATTCAATTCCAGAAGAAGCGGGCCCTTTTCCTTATCGAGCACGATATCAGCGCCAAGATAACCGAGGCCGGTCACCTCATAGGCCTTTGCTGCCATCAACAGCATGGCGTCCCAGTGGGGAACGGAGAGATTGCTGAGCGGGTTGGCCGTGTCTGGGTGGATCTCTGTTGTCTTGCCATTCTGCATGCCGTGCAAAGTCCGGCCATTGACCAGATCGAGGCCGACGCCGACGCCGCCCTTGTGAAGGTTTGCCTTGCCGTCTGACTCTGCCGTTGGCAGGCGCACCATGGCAACGAAGGGAATACCGCGAAGCACGATGATCCGGATGTCGGGAACGCCGCCGAAGCTGATCGGGTCGAACACTTCGTCGAACTTGACCCGGTATTCGATCATCGCGACGTCAGGCTGTCCGGACAGGGAGTACATGCCCGACAGGATGTTGTTGACGTGGAATTTCAGATCTTCCAGCAGGGCGCGTTGGCCGTTCGACCTGCGCCAGCCGCCCCGCATCGGGCCGAGGATCACCTGAATGCCATTGCCCTGAGAGCCGTTGGCCGGCTTGATGACGCAGCCATCCGGCTTGTCCAGCAGCTTCTCCAGATTGCGCATGTCGAGCGGATTGCGGATCAGGCCATAGAGTTCCGGGGTCGGAATGTCTGCTTCGATCGCAAGACGTTTGGTTTCCGTCTTGTCGTTCACCAGCCGCATGAGGCGGCGGGGGTTCAGGTCATTCACGAGGCGGAGGTTCCGCTCATTGATGCCAAGCAGACCGGCCTTGCGCAGGGCGATCCAGGTGCTGATCATTTCTCTGCCTGCTTGGCCAGTTCACGAAAGCGAATGATCTCACTGACGCGCAGGCCCGTATACTTGCCCATCAGGAGGCAGAGCGCCATCAGGACCAGAAGCAGTTCAGGGAAGTTGAACAGCAGGTATTCGATGTGCTTGTTCGTCATCACCAGATAGGAGATCGATGCAACCAGCATGGATCCGGCGCCGGCCTTGATGGCATCTTCGGCGGAATATTCTTCCCACATGATCGACATACGCTCGATCGTCATCGTCAGGATCACCATCGGGAACAGCGAGATCGACAGGCCCATGCGCATATTGGCGCCATTCATGACCTGCGCGATCACCGCCATACAGATCACGATGAAGATCAGCACGACGGCCAGGCGTGGCACGAGCAGCAATCGGAGCTTTTCGAGGTAAAAGCGCATGGCGAGGCCGAGGGCGACAAGCATGGTGAACAGGATCAGACCATTCAGCAGGGCCGTCTCACGGAATGCGATCCCGATCAGGATCGGCATGAACGTGCCGAGCGTCTCAATCCCGATAAACTGACGCATGAAGACCAGCAGGACGATGCCGGCGGGGATCGTGATCAGGACCTGATAGACGAGTTGCGTCGTGACCGGCAGGCGGTCGAAACTGAAGAGTTCCACAGGCGTGCGGTCTGCCCGGGCGGCCTTGCGCACGACATCCGACGCAGAGGAGTCGATCGGCTGGATGGAGACCTGTGGCTCAAAGTCAAACACGCCATCGGCGCGGATCATTTCTTCGGTGCCATACCAGATCGTGAAGAATTCCTTGGGGTCAGGGCCGATGAAGTAGCGCTTGTCGCGTCCGTCGACATGGTATTCCAGCCAATGCTGCACTTCCGTGCGGCGCCGGGCTTCATCGAGGTAAACACCATTGGCGACGCGGGCGCGGATGCCCTGGCTTTGCAGCGCTTCGGCAGCAAGGGTCAGGCGGTCTAGCGGCGGCGGCAGAACGGGCAGAAGGGCTTCGATCTCGTCAGCATCTTTCTGGACGAAGATCTCCTGGAGGATCAGTTCCGCCAGCGAATCATCGTCAGCGGACCGGCGGCGCATGTCGGAAGACCAGACGAGGAAAGCCTGGCGCTCCAGATCGTTCAGGGATTCCGGCGGCTCGCGGTCTGCCGGGCGGTGCATCTCGGCGGGCAGGGGAGAGCGCTGTGTTTCGCCCTCGAGGCGCGCACGATAGCGCAGCACTTTGCGGTCGTTCGGATAGCGATAGGTCCAGATTGCCTTGCGGCCATTGTCGTTATCGCTCTCAAGGCGAAGGCCGAAGGCGCCATTATAGTATTGTTCCTGCGAAACGCGGCGGGTGTCGCTGTTTGCCGGAATGAAGGTCTCGATCCGGACCGGCTGGTTGGCCGTGTCGAAATCGAGATAGATCTCGAAATCCCAGGTTGTGGTCTGGGTGCCCGGCGTCAGCGGGTAATTGTACTGGAATACCTTGATGCCGAAGATCGTCAGGGCGATCGCGGTCAGCACAAAGGCCAGAAGTCGGGTGTGAAAAGTGCTAGTCACGCTCGGATACGTTACATTCGTCGTCTGCAATGAAAGTCGATGCAGAATCGACCAGGACCCGGGACGCGAGGAATTCGCGACCGATCAGGATGTCGTATTCAAAGTCCTCCCGGTCGGCAAGATTGACTTCAGCCAGACCGCGAACACCTCCAACGCAAATGGGAAGATGAATGACCGGGCGGCGGATCGTGCCACCGGTCTTGAGTTTGATCAGGGCGAAGCGGCGTACATCCTGATCATACCGGACCGTGCGGCCATTCTTGCCGCGCAGACGGAAGGTCACCCAATCGTCCTTGCCGGACTTCTTGTAGACTTTCACGTCGCGGCCATAAACCGAGGAGGAGTCCGCGCCGGTATCAAGTTTTCCTTTCATTTCAAGGCCTAACTTGCCGACGTGAACATCTTCGACATAGCCCAGAACTGTCATGTCATCGCGCCCCTCGCGTTCGGCAAAGGCGGGTGACGGGACCAGCGCCAGAACAAGAGCGGCGTAGATTGGCAGTCTCAACAGTTTCACGGGGGACCCCCTCCTTCCTGAGCTGTCGCGCGGATGTGGACTTAGCATGTGCCGAAGTGCTGCGATAGGCACTCCACCCGGTGCGCAGGGGCGGCACAAACACCAGATTCGTGGCGAAAAATGGACGAAGACTGCGGGTGGTTTCGGTGGGCCCGAGCCCGATCAGGCCGATACAGGGAAAACCGGCCAAGTGTCGACAATGGCGCCATCCTCATAAACGGCGATATCGCCGAACTGCAGGAAGACGGCTTCGCTTTGCTGTGGGCGGAGAAAAACGAATTCATCGGGCTGGATCGACAGTTCCGGTCCGCCATTCAGCATTTCCTGGTTCGAGGAACGTCCGAACGTCTTGTTGTATTCGAGGCCGGGCGGGTCGACTGGTTCTGCAAGCCAGTGCCCGCCATGGATGAAGACTGTTTTCTTCGAATTGGGGTTCCAGGCAGAGGCGGCCCCGCTTGCGAACTCAAGGCCGGGCAGGCGGGTCTTGTCGAGGGATTTGATCACCGGGGTCGCGATGAAGCTCGCTGGCTTGTGGGGTTCGAGCAGTTCGGTGTCGAAATGCGTCGGCTTGACCAGGCAGGATCCGGCTGAGACCTCATTCGCAATATCCGTGGTCTGGTAATACCGGTAGGTCGGGCTGCCGGCGGCATTGCGGGTCAGGCCCTCCATGCGGTCTGCGCCGATCAGGGCCGAGGCCTGTTCAAGTGCAGCCGTGTACGTGTCCCATGCGCTTTTCAGCGCCTTGTCGCGCCAGCCGAGTGTCGTAGGCAGGGAAGGGATGTGCGGCTCGTATCCCATGAAGCCGGAGAATTCGAGATTCGGAGCCGCTTCAATCGCTTCGATCGCCGCGCCCAGTTCCGGGCCGGGGGTAAAGCCGCCGCGGTGCAGTCCCACATCCAGCTCCAGGACAAGTTTCAGTGGCCGTTCGATGTTGGAAGCGAGTGACGTGTATTGCTGCAGGCGTGCGGGCGTATCGATCAGCCATTCGACATTGTCTGCCGCTGGCGCAGACGCCGCCGGCAGGGTCTCAAAATAATGCTGCGCCGCGCGGACAGGCAGCGGTTTTCCCAGCAACTGGCTGGCTTCCGGCATGTCGACCGAGAGCTTTGACAACATGGGCTGGTTGAACGTCATCAGCCTGTCGGTGCCCGACAGGTCGCGGATGAACGAGATCAGATCGATGGAGGGCAGAGACTTGGCGACGATGCGATAGCCCATGCCCGCGGGGAGATGGGTTTTGAGGGTGCGGATATTTTCCGAAAGGCGCGTTTTGTCGATCACCAGTGTCGGCCAGGCAATGCCGGCGCCGATCAGGGCTGCCTGCATGCTCATGAAATAGGCGTCTCTAGGTCCGCTATGATCATGGGGCTTGTTCATCAGGACGGCTCCTCCGGCGGCGACGGCAGCGCCGCCTAGAAACAGGGTACGGCGCGACAGATCAGGCATCGAAGTCGACTCCGAACAGGTGGGCAAGATGCGGGTTGAGGAATTTCCCGTCCGGATCAAGAGACGCCCGTAATTCGAGGAAACTCCCGAAATCCGGGTAAAGGCCGATCAGCTCGTCCTTTCCCAGCGAATGCAGCTTGCCCCAGTGAGGCCGTCCGCCATGAGATCGGTGAATGGGTTCCAGCACCTTGAAGAAATAATCGTAGGGCTCGTCCACCGCGGCGTGGGTGGCGATAGACAGACGCGGACCGTCATTGAACGGGCTCAGCCATGCATCGTCCTGGGCGGTGATGCGGACCTCCATCGGGAAGAACGTGTCCTTGCGGGTCTCAAGGGCTGCAATGATTTCGCGAAGGCAGGCCAGGCCGTTATCCAGCGGAATATGGTATTCCATCTCGTTGAATTTTGTCGGGCGGGCGGTCGCAAGCAGTTTCCAGTAGGTATCGGTGCTTTCTTCCACGAGCCCTCTTGGCAGGTTGCCCTGTGCAATCCGCCGGCGCAGCCAGGGGGCCCAGCCGAACATGTCGCGCAGCGACTGCAGTCCGGCGAGCGTGTCCTCATCCTCGTCAGAGACGCGCCCTGTCACTTCGCCGTTGTAGACGTCGTGTGAAATGCCGGCAGCCAGGCCGGTAAAGGGAAAATAGTAAAACTCGAAATTCCGGTGCTGCTGCGACAGGTCCATCGCCTGGTCCATGATGCTGTCCAGCGTATCGACCCAGACACGGCGCTTCAGCTTGTAGGATGGGACGCATTTCAGGGTGTATTGGGTGATCACGCCCAGAGCGCCGAGAGACACGCGGCCGGCATTGAAGAGGGCCGGGTCAGAGCTTGCCGTCACATCCCGGGCTGTTCCATCCGGCGTGACAATCCGGAAGCCCTCTATGTGTGCATGAATGGGCTGGAGCGTCCGCCCGGTTCCGTGGGTTGAGGTCGAGAAAGACCCGGCCAGGGTCTGCACATCGACATCCGGAAGATTCTGCAGGGCGAGCCCGGCCTGATCCAGTTCCCGGGCGGTCTGCCGGATACGCGTGCCGGCACCGACTGTGGCGAGGCCGGTCGTCGCATCCGCAGAGATGAGGCCTGAAAAACGGCTGGCATCCACAATCAGATGCTCGGACGGAACCAGACCTGTGAAGGAGTGCCCGCTGCCAACGGGCCGGACGCGGCGGGCGCTTGATAGCGCAGCCGAAAGGTCTGATTCCGTGGCCGACACGGCAATTTGCCGGGGGGTGGATTGCTGAATGCCGGACCAGTTCGACCAGGCCACTTCCCCATCCGGAGCAGGGGGGAGGCCGGGACTGTAACCGTCCCGTTTAAAATCCTTCATGCTCCAGCGGGCATATTGCACGCCGGGAATGGCGGCGGCTGCGGCAAGTCCGGCAGTTCCGAACAATATGGCCCGGCGTGTTGTGCTCATGATTGGCCCTCGGTGGACATGAATTCGATCAGCGCTTCAAACGTGTCGTCCGTGCAGTCCGGGCAGTAGCCCATGGCGGGCATGGCGCCGCGGCCGGAGCGGACGGAGGCCAGCATTCCGTCCAGGCCGCGCGCGTCGAAACGCGGTGTCCAGGCGGCTGAATGTCCGGTTAGCGGAGCGCCGAGACCGTTCAGCGCGTGGCATGCACGGCAGGACCGGTCATACACTGCGCTGAGGTCAGGATCTGAGGGGGTGAGCTCTTCTGCCAGGGCAATATGGCGTGCGTCCGGTTCGATTATTTCCGGGGCCGAGTTCTGGCTCGCTCCCTGTGAGCAGGCACACGCGCAAACAAGCAGCAGCATGGCCGGAACATACCTCACCATGTCTCTCCCCTCTTATCGACCCGGTGATATAATAAGATAGCAAATGCTATAATTACATCGACGGACAGGGAGAGTCTATCTTTGAAAGAGGCAGTAACCGGATCTATTCGGCGTTCGAGGAGTTCCGGACGTCTTCGTTCAGGGCCGCAAGACGGAGACTGACCGCGTAGGCCTTCTTGGTTTCCATGCCGGCGAGAATCATACCGGCCTGTTCAGACCGCATCAGACGCAGGAATCCAGCTGCGAAGTCGGAATCCATCTGGTTGAAAATCGAGGCTGCCTGATCCGGTTTCATCGTACCATACATGCGGGCCAGATGTTCCATGTCGTCATTGGAAACATCCTGAAGCTGGACCCACCGGTCCTGCAGGGTGGCTTCGACCGCCTGTAGGTCTGCTGCGCGCCGGTCCAGTTCCTGTTGCCGGGCGAGCAGTTCCAGTTCCAGTTCCTGCAGCGCGGCCTGTTGTTCTTTCAGTTTCCGCTGGTCGTCCGCCAGAAGCGCGGCGGTTTCCGCGGTAAAGCAGACCTGATCGACCTGCTTTGTGCTCGGCAATGACGCTTCTGTGGAAGGTGCATGATCCTTCACATCGGCAGGATGTGCAGGAGCCTGGGGGCTTTCTGCAATGGCCAGATTGCTCGGAAGGAATCGAACGGCGGCCCCGAGCGTGAAAAGGAACCCGAGTGTGAGCAGGACGTAGGATCGGCTGTTTTTGAGCGATTTCATGGCAGGCAACCAGTTTCGTTTTCTGCGGGTCAGCGCCCGGTGGTCTGGGCGAGGGGGCGGTAATCTTCGTCGGCGGCTTCAGTCATTTCGCGCATGTCGTGCATGACGCGGTTCATTTCCATGATGCGGGTCTTGGACTGATCCAGGATAATCCGCATCATCGTGCTGAGTTCAGCCTGAGAGGCTGTGACCTGGTCAACGGCATCTTTCTGCGACGCCTCGAGGGAGGCTTTCAGCTCTTCCATCCGGGCGCATGTCTGTTTGGCATCTTCCAGCTGCATCGCCAGTCGAGCTGCCATCTCGCCAACATGCGAG
Source organism: Hyphomonas sp. (assembly GCA_002700305.1). Lineage (GTDB taxonomy): Bacteria > Pseudomonadota > Alphaproteobacteria > Caulobacterales > Hyphomonadaceae > Hyphomonas. Next base: position 45,851 of record PACZ01000054.1, read on the forward strand.
CGGGTTTCCTTGGTCGAATTGGACATGGCGGCGATGGATTTCGACATCGCCATGATGGTCGCGCCGAGGCCGTCACGTGTGTCCTGAAGGGCCTTCAGACGGCGATTCAGAACGAAACAGTACACGCAGGCCGCGAAGGACACGAGGATGATGGCAATATCGGTGGCTTGAATTGGCATGGGGCTCACCTCAGCAGGAATTCTGTGATCAGGACACCCTGGGAGACGCCGCCGCCCAGCACCAGTTCCGAACGCCGGCTCAGCTGTTCGCGCATATGGGCGTAAAAGTCCGGATTCTCGAAATCGCTGAGTTCGACCGAGCGCAGGTAGTTGGTAAATGCGTCGATCAGCACCGGTTCGGCTTTCTCAACCATGGCAGAGCCTTCATTGTCGGTGACGATGGAGACTTTCATCTTCAGGTACCGCGTCGCCGGCTCGCTGCCGATGGTGATGAGAATGTCCTGCAGCTCGACATAGGCCTGGTCTTTCTGGGCGATGGGCTCGACGGCCGGGCCTGTTTCCGGCGCCGGGCAGGCCGGACCGGTCGGCGGATCGGACGCCAGAACGTAAACGGTTGCGAACGAACTTGTCATTGCGCCCACAGCAAGAATCGCCAAGCCGACGAACCCGCCGCCCGACTTTTTCTTGCTGGTCGCATCGCCGCCGTCCGCAGCTTGTTCGCCAGTTTTCGCAGCACCTTTTTTAGCCATCAACTTCCCGGCTATCCCAAGACTCCCAAGCCTCGTTAAACAAGGCTTCGGGTAAAGGAAGCGTTAAGAATTTTCGGCGATCTATTAACCATTCCACCGATCCGCCCAGATACGGGAAGACCTGATTAATGAGTTTTATCGCCAATCTTCGAGCCCTGCCCGTCAGCCGGCAAATTATGCTGGCCGTCGCCGTCCTGGGGGTCGTCGGCATCATGAGTGTCATGATCCAGGGGGCGATGAAACAACCGATGAGCCTGCTTTACTCGGGGCTCGATGCGTCAGTGACCGGCGAAATCATCGACGAACTCGACAAGCGCGGAACCCGATACGAGATCAAGGGAGACGCCATTCTGGTACCTCAGAACGATCGCGACTCAGTTCGCTTCGCGCTGGCACGGGACGGACTGCCGAAGCAATCGGTTCAGGGGTATGAGCTGCTGGACAATGTAAACGGGTTTTCAGTCACCTCCGAAATGTACAACGCCGCTTACTGGCGCGCGAAAGAAGGGGAGCTGACCCGCACGATCCTGGCAGTCCCCGGCGTCCAGTCCGCGCGGGTCCATATCGGGGCGAGCCTTCGGTCCGGCTTTGCCCGTTCCGACCCTGCTCAAACCGCATCCGTCACGCTCTCCTCTGCCCACGATCTGACGGGCAGCCAGGCACAGGGGATCCAGTATCTGGTGGCGCTGGCCGTTTCAGGCCTGAGCCCGGACGAAGTGGCCGTGATCGACCTCAACAAGGGGATTCTTGCAGGCCCTGGTGTTGCCAATGCTGAACAAGCGGGCGTCAAAGCCGAAACTCAGGAAGCGCAGCTCGAGCAGAAGATCCTGCGCCTGCTGGAGGCGCGTGTCGGCCCGGGCAACGCGCGGGTGTCGGTGTCCGTTGACGTCAACCATGAGCGCCAGCGTACATCTGCGGTGACCTATGACCCCGATTCCCGGGTTGTCCGTACCCGGACCACAGGCGATGTCGCGGAAACAAGTGGCGGAACATCGGGCGCGCTGACGGTGTCCAGCAATCTGCCTCAGGGCGCTGCGCCTGCCGGCAGCCAGAGTAACAGCTCGGTCAAGAATTCCTCGGAATCTGTCTCCTACGAAATCAATGAAACACGGACCGAAACAGAACGTCTGCCAGGACAGGTCGAGCGGATCTCCGTGGCCGTCCTCGTCAATGATCAGGTGCTTGGCCTCGACCCGGCTGCGCCGGATGCTGCAACGGTCAATGATGAAATGGTCGCCAATTTCCGCCAGCTGGTGATGTCAGCCGTTGGTCTCGATCAGGGCAGGGGAGACAATCTGACTGTTGAGTTCATGCCGTTCCAGGCTGCTCCGGTGGAGGATCTCGTTGCTGCACCGAGCATGGTGGATCAGTTGATGGAGCGCTATTTCTGGTCCGGTATCCAGATCCTGGTGCTCGGCCTTGTGGTCATCGTGCTGGCGCTGGGTGTGATCCGGCCAATGCTGAAACAACCGAAGGCGGGTGCGCTCGCGCTTGACAGTGATGAGCCCGGAAGCCTCGACGCGATTGCGGCGGATCCGTTCGCGTCCCTGAAAGACTATGCAACCGAACGGCAGGATGACGCCGCTGCGATCCTTCAGGAATGGCTGAACGAAGACCGGAAAGTGGCCGTGAATGAGTAGCGCCTTGCTCTCCAACCTCCCGCGGTTCGACCAGGGGGACCAGACGCATCCGGCTGAACAGCTGAAGCGCATGCTCGGACAGATGCAGGATGCCGCCGCACGGACGAAACCGGTGCCAGACCTCAAGGACGAGGCGGCGGAGGACGAGGCTCAAACACCAGAGCCGGTCGATCTGGGGCCATCGCTTGCCGAAGTTGAAGGGCTCGCCGGGCAACTTTCTGCCGCATTGAGCCGGATCGAAAGCGAAGCGCGTGACCAGTCGATGCAGGTCACGCAGGCGCTTGCGGCCCGGCTGTTTCCGGCACTTTCCCAACGTTTTCTGGCGGCGGAGATCGCTCAACATCTTCCGCAGCTCATTCCCGCATCCGTGCCATCTATCGAGATCCGTGCACGGCAGGAAATGCTCAGCAAGCTGGAACCGCTTATCGCGCGGGATCCATCACTTTCGGAGCGCTGTAAAATGACGCCGGCGGTGTCGGAAGACGAGCCCCGTGTGCTTGTCTCCTGGCAGACCGGAGGCGTGACGTTTGATTTCGAGGGGCTTCTGGCTGCTTGCCTGACCCATCTGGACCCCTCCCACACAATGATTGAGGAGTAGACTCATGGCCGCCCCAATGGAAGCCGAACCAAAGCCTGCCGATGTCGAACGTCGTGACCCTTCGTCGTCAAACCAGCATCGCCGGACCATTTTCAGTGTTCCGGTCACGGTAACCGTTTCGATCGGGCAGGCCCGGTTGAGCGTTTCGGAGATCCTTGAACTGCAGCCCGAATCTATCGTGCCGCTGACCTCCCGGATTGAGGACCCCGTCGATCTGACCATCGACAACAAGGTCATTGCCAAAGGCGAACTTGTTGAGACCGAAGACGGCTCACTGGGCGTTAAAATCACGGAGATACCGGAGCAATCCTACGATGATCTTGGCTAGAGCCGGGGGAGGTTTCCTCCGCTTCAGCATTCTTATCCTGATTGCCGCGGCGAGCCTTGGGTTCGCCGCGCACGCACAAGGTGCGCCGGCGCTGGATCCGGTGCCGAACCTGAATGATGTCCTTAACGGAAACGGGCAGGGCGGCCTCAGCCGGTCGGTCATTCAGCTGTTCCTGCTGGTCTCTGTCCTGAGCCTGGTGCCGGCCATCGCCATGATGGTGACCTGCCTGCCTTTCATGGTGATCGTTTTCTCCTTCATGCGCCAGGCGATTGGCGTGCCCCAGGCGCCTCCCAACATGATGATCATGGCGCTGGCCATGTTCCTGACCTTCTTCGTCATGGAGCCGGTTTTTACCGATGCCTGGGACAGCGGCATCTCGCCCTATATGGATGGAGTGCTGACGGAGGAACAGGCCTGGGTGATGACCACCGATCCGTTCCGGACCTTCATGACGAGCCGCACCGAACCGGAAACCCTTTTCGTCCTGAGCGATGCCCTGAACCGGCCGCTGGCGGAAGGGGAGGCGCCTTCATTTCCGCTGCTCGCGACCGGTTTCATGCTGTCGGAAGTCAAGCACGCCTTTCAAATCGGCTTCGTGATTTTCCTGCCGTTCATGGTGATTGACCTTGTGGTCGCATCCGTCCTGATGGCGGTTGGCATGATGATGGTTCCGCCCACCGTGGTGTCCCTGCCATTCAAGCTCGGGTTTTTTGTGCTGGCGGATGGCTGGCTTAAGATTACGGAAGCCATTTTGCGCGGATATGCAGGATGAGCTCAGCCCGTCCCGCCTCAAACGTTGAAAGCCTGCCAGCGCGCCGCGCCCAGAAAATGGCTGCTGCCGTACCTCAGCCCGCGCCGATCAGTTCGGCTCAGCGAGCGGCCGTGATCATTGCGCTGCTGGGGGAAAGTGCAGCAAAGCCGATTGTCGAAAAACTCGACGATGCGGCCTTGGCCAAGGTCGCCACAGCGCTCGAAAATCTTTCCATGCTGACCCGTGACGAGCTCATAGAGATCGTCATGGACTTCATTGCTCACCTTCGTAAAACCAATGGGGCGCTGCGCGGTGGACGCAGCCGGGCGAAGGAAGTCCTGTCCGGTGTCGTGGATTCCGGCCGCCTGAACCTGTTGTTCAAGGAAGACGAGACCGAAGCGACCAGCGAAGACGACAATGAGGAACTGAGCGTCTGGGACCGTCTGGAGCGAAAGGATCCCAAGCAGATTGCCAATTATCTGTCGCGCCTGTCACCCAATCTGATCGCCCTGATCCTCCAGAAACTGGATGTCTCGGTGTCATCCGAGATCCTGGGGCATATGGAAGGCGAGAAACTCGGACCAATGATCGGCCACATGGTTGAGCCGCGAAAGACCGATCCGGGCGTGGACCAGGTGCTCGGCCGGATGGTCGAGATGGAATTCCTGAACGCCGTGCAGGAAGAGGATGAAGACGAAGGCAACAATCTGTCTTCGGTTGGAGAGCTGCTGAGCCTGATTTCTACAGAGAAGCGCGACAGCCTGGTTGCCTTTCTCCGATCCAAGCATGAAGACAAGCTCGAGGGGATCGAAAAGTCGATCTTTACGATCGAAGGCTTGCCGGACCTGCTTCCCAAGAATGCCGTTCCGGTCGTATTCCGTGAGGTCGACCAGTCCTTCCTGCTGAAACTCCTGAGCACGCTGCAGGGCGGCAACAGCGCGGTATCAGACTATCTGCTCGGCAATATTTCATCGCGTATGGCGGACCAGTACCGCGACGATCTTGGAAGCATGAAGCCCATGGCCCCGGAGGCCGTGGAGCAGGTACAGCGCGAGTTCCTGAACGTGTTGATGGGCCTCAAGCGCCGCGGGCTGATCGTCCTCGAGCGCAATGCCGAGGAAAACGCCTGAGGCGTTCTGACCGGCTAAATTCCCGCAAACAGTCGCTACCGGATAACCAGTTCGGCATGAATGGCGCCGGCCGTTTTCATGGACCGGATAATGTCTGCCATTTCCTGAGGTGTCACACCCAGTGCATTCAGTCCGGAAATCAGTTCCGACAGCGTCACGTTTGGTTGCAGCATGGCGATATTGCTGTTGCCGGTCTGGCCAATCGAAATTTCCGATCTCGGCAGGACCTGTGTTTCCCCGTTTGAGAAGGGACCGGGCTGCGAGGCGACGGGTGTTTCGGAGATCTTGATGGAAATGTTGCCCTGGGCGATTGCGACGCGGGAAATGGTGACATCCTCGCCGAGCACAATGGTGCCGGACTTTTCGTCGATCACAATCCGTGCGGGTGCATTGACCGGAACAGTCAGATTCTCGATGTCTGCCAGGAGCCGGGCAGGGGAGACCTGCAGAGACGCGAAGTTCAGTTCAACAGTGCCAGGGTCGCGCATGGAGGCGATCGGCATGCCCATTCGTCCGTTGATGGCGTCTTCGATCCGGGCAGCCGTTGTGAAATCAGGGCTGCGTAGCGCAAGCGTCAGCTCTCTGCGCTGGTTGAAATCATAAGCCAGTTCGCGCTCGACGCGCGCACCGTTTGGAATCGCGCCGGTTGTCGGCGTCCCGCGGGTTTCCCGCGCGCCCTGTGCCTGCACATCGATACCGCTGACGATGATAGACCCTTGGGCAACCGCGTAGATCTCATTGTCTGCGCCTTTGAGCGGTGTGAGAATGAGCGTGCCACCTTCAAGGCTCTTTGCATCACCGATTGAGGCCACGGTCACATCGATACTGGAGCCTGACCGGGAGAAAGAGGGCAGGGTAGCGGTTACAAGAACTGCGGCCACATTCTTGGGCTTGATCTCTTCTCCCTGAACATTCACGCCGAGGCGTTCAAGCATGTAGGAGAGAGAATCTTCCGTAAACGGGGCGTTCTTGACCGTATCGCCGGTGCCATTGAGGCCGACGACGATACCGTAGCCTACAAGGTCATTCTGCCGAATGCCTTCAACATCGACGATGTCTCGAATGCGGGTCTCGGCACTTGCCGTGAAAGCCATCGTCGCGACTGAGAACGCGGCAAGAATAAGAGCGGACCATTTCATGGCGCTACCTCATAAAATTCAGCAGGCTGAGATTCGCGAGCCGTGCTGTAAGGGTGTAGGACGCTTCGAGACTGGTTTCCAGCTGCTTCAGTTCCGACGCGGCTTCGTACTGGTCTCGTGCTGTCATCTGGTTGAAGGCGTGGGTGAGAACCGTTTCTTCCACATCCAGTGCACTTTTCGAGGTTTCGATCTGTGCTTGCAGGATACCGCGTTCGGCACGGACATTTGTCAGAGCTGCCTGGCCGTCGGCGATCGTGTCGGTTGCCTGGATCAAGGCGTCGCTGTTTCCGTCAAACAGTGCCAGCGTTTCGTCCGATCCGGAGAGGGCCAGCACGGCGAGGCCCCAGACAGACTGGACAATCGCCGGATCTGTTCCGGTGACGCCAGCAGGGTCAGACGATGTTGGCGTGCCCGCATAGATGTCGGTCTGCCAGCCGCCGCCGGGTGTGTTGAAATAGGTGTCCATCTGCGTGGCAAAATCTGCTGCATCGGTCGCTGAGGCGGCCATCGCGCGGACATCGCTGAGAAACTCGTCTGCATCGGCAAAGGGCTTCGTGTTCGTTGCATCGCCGGAGAAGAGATACCGTTCCCCGTGCCGGGTGTTCAGAACCGAAAAGGTGGATGCGAGCGCAGCCTTTGCATCCCTGACGACGGCCTCCCGTGCGGTGAAATCCTCAGAGCCAAGCGCCGCTTTCATGCGGACGCCGAGCTGCCCGATATTGTCGTCGATGGCGGTAAGGGACTGCTGGATGATTTCGAGCCGGCTCTCCTTCAGGACAAGCTGGGTTCGTTCGTTCGACACATCGTCAATCGCCTTCTGACCCAGCATCGCTTTTCCGATGCGGCCGGACAGGTGTGCGGTCATATCCTTGTAGCGTCCGGTAACGGCCTCTTCCGACGTTGTCTCAACGCGCTCGCGCAGCCGGACGATTGTCTCGCTGAGGCCGCCTGAATGGTGTGTGACAGGGAGAGTCAGTCGCATCTCATCAAATCTCCATCAGCCGGTCGATCATGTTGCTGGCAATCTCGATCACGCGTGCGTTTGCTGCGTAAGCCTGTTCGATGATCAGCAGGTCCTGCATTTGCTGGTCAACATCGACCGCGGTCTCTGACACTTCGGCTTCCGCCATGATCGTGTATTGCGAAGCCGTCGAAGAGACGATGGCCTCGTGGCTAACCCGTTTCTGTCCATTTATTGAGGCAAACTGGGCAAGGAGCTCGCTGGAGGAGAAGCTCCCCTGTAGCCCGCTAGCGTTCATTGGGCGGACGGTGGTGATTGCATCCAGCATGTTCCGCAGGATTGTGGCATCGCCGGAGGGGCCTTCACTTGTGGCACCGATCCCATCCCGAAGCCGCCACATATCGCCGCCCTGGGCCGGGTCGATGGCCGGGTTCAGTGCCAGGCGACCGGCAAGGCCGGGATCGCCGGAACCGTCGGAATCTACAAACAATCCCTGAGCACCGGGTGTCTTGGTGGGGTCAATGGAGTCGTCGGACAGGCGCGCAATGAGATCACCAGCGAGTGTATCCAGCTGGTCGCTGAAGGCAGGCAGGTCCGTATCGCGGAGTGTAAACAGCGCACCGAACATGCCGCTCGAAACAGCGCCGTAGGATGACGTTCCGGGCGTAATCGAGATCCCGTCAACGGTCATGCCAGACAATCCGCCGCCTGCCAGGGTTTGTGTGGGACCAAAAGCCGTCGATGGGGAAAATTCGATTTGTCTCGCCGTAGACTGCAGCAGGTAAACGCCTTCCTGCGTGACGATGTCTATGCCGCCGCTCTGACGTTGCACGGTCTGGATCGGCATGTATTCGGAGATCTGATCCAGCAGCCGGCCGCGTTCATCCATAAGGGCTGCCGCCTGGCCGGACGACTGATCGATCTTTGCCAGTTTGGCGTTGATGTCCTCAACGCCCTTCAGGGCTGAGTTTACGGTGTCCACGCCGATGGCGATTTCATTGTCCGTTTCTGCGCGCAGGGACGTGGCGAAATCCGACAAGGCGTTGAACTCATTGACCAATGAGACTGCAGCCTGAAGCGTTGCCGTCATGTCTGATCCGGATTCCGGCGACACAGCCAGATTGGAGAGAGCACTCTCGAAATTTGAAAACAGGCCGAACAGGCTCGCTCCATCGGCCGTGCTTCCGACGCGGGTCGAAATTGTTTTCCAGGTCGAGGCGAAGAGATCTGCCTGGGACAGGTCGCTGCTGAGCGAGCGGCGCTCGGCTGACAGGGCCTCATCTCCTGCACGTGCGACTCCGATAGAGCGGACGCCGGAACTTTGGCCACCGATAATGTTTTCGGCAACAATCAACGAACGGCGGACATAGCCCGCCGTCGTCGAGTTCGACACGTTCGTGGCGACAATGTCGGCCTTCTGACTGGTGATCCGAAGGCCGGATTGTGCCGCATTGATGGCGCTAGATATGGTCACGTACGTGCCGTCCCCTCAGGCCCGGATCAGCGCTTCAGATTAGTAGTTTCCTGCAGCATCTCATCGACCGTCTGCACAATCTTCGCGTTCGAAGAATAGGCTCGCTGGGTTTCGATGAGGTCTGTCAGTTCTGCTGCAATATCCGTGGTGGAATCCATCAGGGAGTAACCCGAGACAGTGCCGACCGGGCCAGTACCTGCATCCCACAGATAGAGGCTACCGGAGGAGGATGAGACTGAAAACGCCTGACCATCGAGTGCCGTGAGGCCGTTCATGTTCGGCACGTCACCCACCGGGATCTGATAAAGCGTCCGGCGCAGGCCAGTGTCGTAAACGGCCTGAAGGTAGCCGTTTTCGTCAATCTCGACCGATGCAAGGTCACCGAGCGGCGCGCCGTCTTTGGTCACTGCCGTCGGGGAGTAGGGGCCAGCCAGCTGGGTCATCCCGGCGCTGTCGTCAGGGCGGCCGATGAAAATGTCGACCGGACCATGTTCCAGTGCCATTGAGAGCTTGCCGGTAGCGGGATTGTAGCTGACGCCGCCGCCGGCGGTCGCGGAATCGATCCGGCCGCCATTTGCTGCGGTATCATCAAAAACAAGGTTCAGGCTGCCGAGCGAAGTCGCCGGATTGCCGGCACTGTCGAAGAACTGAACATCCCATTCATTCGAGGAGCCGCTGCCGGGTACGGACGGCGTGAATTCCATTGTCAGCGTTTGAGCACGGCCAAGATTGTCGAAGTACTCAATAGGCAGAGAGTATGGATCGCCCGATCCGCCGGCATTCGTAGCGTCTGCCGGCAGGTTGATGCCGAGTTCTATGCTGGTCGTGGGAGATGCGGTGAACTGGGATGTCGCGATGTTCACCGGCTCCAGGTTCAGGCCGCTGTTGCGGCTGACATTGCCGATGTCACCCGAGGAGTCTGCTGGCCAGCCCAGGAGGAACATGCCGCTCTGAGTACGGAGAAATCCGTTCTGGTCGGTGTGGAATGAGCCGGTCGGCAGGAGCATGAGCGAACGCTCAGATGGAACGGCGCCTACGCCGCCTTCATTGGTCACCGGGATCAAGCCGCGGCCTCCGACAGCGATATCCGTCGCATTACCTGTTCCGGTCAGAGATCCTGTTGCCGCGATGTCCTTGTAAGAACTCACGCGGACACCGCCCGCCGCATAGGCAGAACTTCGTTGCTGCAGAACCATACTCGAAAAATCGACCTGACTGCGTTTGTAACCGTAGGTCGACGAATTGGCGATGTTATCGGAAATCGTGGAGAGGCGGGCGGAGTTTACATTCAACCCCATCACCCCTGCGTTCAGGGACGAAGAAATACTCATGTCGGTTGCTCCTGCAAAGTGACACAACCATGAGTAATTCTCCTTGGTTAATGACGAGATAACTCGGCTTAACCCCCAAAATTTATTGGGTCAGGATGGTAATCGAAATTCGCCGGTTCTGAGGTGCGGACGGATCGTCCGGGATCAGGGGCTCGGAATCCGCTTTTCCTGACACTTCCCGGATCCGGCTGGCCGGCATGCCTGATCGAACCAGCAGGCGGCGTGCCGTGTTGGCGCGGTCTGCCGACAAGTTCCAGTTATCGTAGACGGCAGCGTTCCGGTAGGTGCGGTTATCCGTGTGCCCAACGATCTTCACCTGGTTTTCGAAGTTGCCGAACGAACCCGCGACCTGACCCATCAGGTCGGCCAGAAGTTCGGACGGATAACTCGATCCGACCGGGAAGAGGGGAGTCTGCGCTGAGTCTGTAATCTCCACCACGATCCCTTCCGGAGACATTTTGATCAGCATATGTTCCGAGATCTGGTGCCCGTCTTCGGTGAGCCCCTTTTTCAGGTCTTCCAGTTGGGCCGCTATCGCGCGCTCATCCGTTTTGTCCTTCGAGCCATGCGAGTCGATGGATTTGGACCGAGAGGCGCCTGTGCCCATTTTCGCATAGGTTTCCTCGGTGAAGATGGACGAGCCATTCAGGCCATCGGAACCACCACCGGAAATGCGGCTGATCGGAATTGTCGGGTTGAAGTAATCAGCAATACCCTTGCGTTGCTCCTCTGTCGTGGCGTTGAGCAGCCACATGAGAAGGAAGAACGCCATCATCGCGGTAACAAAGTCGGCATAAGCAACCTTCCAGGCACCACCGTGGTGCCCGTCGGCTTTGACGACCTTCTTCCGCTTGATGATTGTCGTGTGAACGACTGGTTGTTGCTTAGTACCCATTAACCCTAACCATTTGAGGCAGTGGGCATTCTCTAACAGACAGCAATGAAGGAACGCTGCGGAGACGATGGTTAACTTGCCCCGCCTCGTTAATGGTTTTTCAACCGGTCACCCACCATCACTGGTTAACGGGACGGTACGTTTTTTTAATAGGTGGCAAACTGTGTCTGCAGTTCTGCGGAAAAAGATAGACGCTGGGGCGGGTATTCCACCCAGCATGATGCAACTGCAGCCTTTCTGGCTGAAGTTGCAGACCTGTACCCGCGAGTGGGCCGCAGATACTTATGGGATTCTGCCGGACATTTCGCTCGCCAGCCGGCGTGCTGTGAGTGGCGCCGAAGCCCGGCAGACGCTGGATCAGGAAGCTGCGTTCTATTTTTCCGCTACTCTTTCGCCCGGCCTTGCGGGGATCGCGCTGGATTCTGCTGGAGCCGTCCGGAACGCGGCCGTCCGCATGGATCAGGACATCGACAGCCTTGCCGATGCTTCACCCCTGTTTCTCAAGCTTTTAGCTGAACAGGCGGGCCTCGATCTGGCTCAAGCCGTTTCGTCCGGCCTGTTCAAGACAGAACAGGGGGTGGCTGCGACGGCTGACCCGGCAGCCGCGGCTGGAGGGTTCAATGCTGCAAACCGCTATCTGGTCATCGAATACAAGCTGCAGCTGGATGAAGACGTCACCCGAGTCTGGTTTGCCTTCGCCTTTGATTATTTGCAGAAATTTTCTGTATCGAGCTTGCGCGATGCGGCTGATCATAAAGCACAGGCCCGTCATCACAGCCGGAAATCGCTCAGCGATAGCGTGCTGGCATCGACGACAACCCTGGATGCCGTTCTGGACCGATTGTCCCTGACGATCGGTGAGTGCGCAGGGCTTGAAGTCGGTACCGTGTTGCCGCTTTCCGGAGCCGATGCGGGCAAATTGTCTTTATCAGCGGATACGCTGAATGGGTGTGTCGATATAGGTTCGGGAGAACTGGGTGTCTGGAAGCGGCAGCGGGCGCTGAAGCTGACGACGCCGATCTCGGAAAATTTTGCGCAGGAAATCGTGGATTTTTAGCAATCATTCCGTGTGGAGATTGCTAGAGGGGAGTTGAGAAGTGAACGCAATTATTGGGATGCTGGTGACAGTCGCCATGGTTTTTGGCGGATATCTGTTGGCCGGCGGCAAAATGGAGATCATCACCCATGCGCTCCCGTTTGAGGGCATGATGATCGGTGGAGCCGCACTTGGTGCCTTCCTGGCAGCCAACGACCTGACGACGATCAAGCATACGGTTGGTGACATCGTCTCCGTATTCAAAGGGCCGAAATGGAAAAAGCAGGACTATCAGGACCTGCTTTGCCTGATGCATGAACTTCTGAATGTGCTCAAGCAGAACCCGGTCGATATCGAGCCGCATATCGAGGCGCCGAATGAGTCCGAAATTTTTGCCAAATATCCGAAGATCCTCAAGGACCATTCCGCGGTTGAAATGATCTGCGATACGATCCGTTCAATGATCATGAACTTTGACAATGTTCACCAGGTTGAGGAACTGCTCGAAGCTCAGCTGGAAGGCCTGCAGGAAGACAGTCTTCATGGGGCGCACGCCTTGCAGAACATGGCTGACGCTCTGCCGGCCCTCGGCATTGTCGCGGCCGTTCTGGGCGTTATCAAAACGATGGCCGCAATCGACAAGCCGCCTGAAATTCTGGGCGGCATGATTGGCGGCGCTCTGGTCGGAACGTTTCTTGGGGTTTTCCTCGCTTACGGGATCGTTGGGCCGTTTGCGAACAAGGTGAAGCACAACCGGACCGAAGAGCATTTTTTCTATGCGACCATTGGCGGTCTTCTGGTGTCAAACCTTCACCACAACCCGGTCAATATCTCGGTCGAAGTGGCGCGCCGTCACGCTCCTGCCAGGGTGCGTCCGAGTTTTGACGATGTGGAACAAGCAATCCGGGAGCTGAAAAAGGCAGCATGACCCGCTTCGGCCTCCTTCTGCTTCTTGGCTGTGTCCTTGTGCCTGCATCGCTGGCGCAGGAGGGCGCTATCGCTGAGCCTGGGGCAGAGCAGGGGCAACCGGTCCAGTTGGCGAACGAGCTGGATCAGTTCGTTCGAGACGCGATTGATGAAGGACTGCTGACGCCCGTCGGGGAAGCCGATGCCGAGCCGGAGGAGCAGGCGGATGATCGCCCGAGCCTGCCTGCGGGTGTGCGGCCGCGCCAGGCCGCGCCTTTTGAGGTGGAGGTGGATTGCAATGGTCCCAACCCCCTCGATTTCGGTGAATTTGAAGCGTTCGACCGCTATCAGCAAATTTACACGTTTCAGGAAAAGGCCAGTCAGCAGCCGGGGCAGGGCGAGGAACTCGCGGGGGTCGAGCTTGCCAAAGCCTATCTGGCGCTTGGTCTTTATTCCGAAGCAGGGATGGTTCTGAAGTCCACGCCGGGGCCGGTCGCCACAGCCTACCTTAAAGTCAGCCGCATGATGGAAAACCGCGCGGTCGCGGATTTGGAGTACTTCCAAAAGCTGGCTGAGTGCCGGGAAGAAGCTGGAATCTGGTATGGAGTTGCGCTTCTGGCGAACGACCGGGATGCGGGCGTGGAGGTCTTGAGCGAGAACATCAATGCTTTCCGCAAATTGCCCTTTCGCTTGCGTGCGGATCTGACGGCGATGGTGGTGCCGGAACTGGACAAGCGTGGGGAACGCATTCTGCCAGTGAAGCTTCTGGCCGACTTCACATCTTCCCAGGTTGCTGACACGACACAGTTGCAGTTCGCAAAATCCATCATCGATCTTGGGGAGCAGCGGCCTGATGCCGAAAACGACATTCGCCGGTTTCTGAGCGAGCCGCAATTCCAGGAGCAGGCGCTCGCCGTCCTGATGCGCCACGGCAAGCCTTTGAATAGCCTGCAGGAAGAGATCCTGATGGGCGAACTTATGAAGAAGTTCGGCCAGACGGGGGATGACCGGGCGCTGGCCGCAAGCCTTCAGTATGCGTTGCAGGAGCTCAGTGGCAGCTCCAACTACCAGCCGATTATGGAGCTTGCCGGCATGCCTGCATTGCAGAATGAATCGGCGCAGAAGGAGATTCGGCGGCAATTCATTAAGGGGCTGGAGCGCGATCTGAACAGCGACAACCGGCTCCGCAATCTTGCCGCGCTCAATGCACTCGTTTCAGATCCCGGGATCCTCGAAACGGCACCTGAGCGGACAAAACTTTACCGGGCCGGAGCGTCTCTGGCGGTTCGGTTCGGACTCGTTTCCATGACCCGGGTGCTGATGAAGCAGGATGAAGCGGATGATGCCGTGATCACGGAATTGGCGAGGTTGGAATTCCGTGCCGGTGATTATGATGCTGTCACCAATTGGGCTCAGGCCTATCCGGAGAATGCTCCACTCAATCTTCTGGCTGCGCAGAGCGCGATCCGGCAAGGCAATCCTGTCGGGCTCCGCATCTATGAAGGACGGCTGGAACTGGAGCCGGAAGCGGTCCTGTCCCTGATCGAGCTGGATGCGGCGACCAATCGCTGGATGGTCTCGGACGAGATTTATGCAGCAGCGGCTGCGCTTTCAGATCCTGTTCTGAAACAACGTGCAGACCGGGTGTTTGCGATGCGTACCTCGGCCCGGGAGTTGGCGAATCCGAAAAAGTCGAAGCTCGCCATGGGGCAGGTCTCTTCCGTGCTCGGGCCGCGTCTGGAACAAGTCACCGGAGGAACGCACTGATGTCGAGCGCCATTTACGCCATGCTCGGCCGCCAGCAGGGCCTGATGCAGGAAATGCAGGTGGTTGCGAACAATATCGCCAACTCCAGCACGACCGGGTACAAATCCGACCGTGCACTCTTTGGTGAGTTTCTGGTCGCAACCGGCTCCCAGTCTTCCTCCCTGTCGATGGGCGGGCTTGCGGGACACAGTTTTGCCATGGAGCAGGGGGCGCTCAAGATCACCGGAGGTGAGCTGGACCTGGCGATCCAGGGCGACGGGTTTTTCCTCGTCGATACGGAGCAAGGACAACGTCTGACGCGCGCAGGTCATTTCCAGCTGTCAACGGATGGACAGCTTGTGGACATGAATGGCAGCCCGGTCCTCAACGCAGGTGGTGCACCTATCAATATCCCGCCGAATGCCAGCCAGGTTCGTATCGCCACAGACGGTACGATTACGATCAGTGCAGGCGATGGCCTTCCTCCACAGGAAGTCGGGCAGGTGGGCGTTGTTACCGTCGACCAGGAAGCGACTCTGGTGCGCGATTCCAACTCCTACTTTTCTGCACCGGACGGTCACAGACCTGCTGAGAACAATGAAATTGTCCAGGGTGCGCTCGAGCAGTCGAATGTTTCCCCGGTGCTCGAGGTTGCGCGCATGATTGAAGTGCAGCGCGCCTATGAAGCCGGACAGGCCCTTTTTGAACGCGAAGACCAGCGCATCAGCAAGATCATCAGCGCAGTACGTAACGGATAAGACAGGCATACAGCCGGTAAGAGAAGGAGCAGGACGTGAAATCTCTACAAATCGCCGCAACAGGGATGGCCGCGCAACAGATGCGGGTCGACGTCATCTCCAACAATATCGCGAACATGAGTACGGCGGCCTACCGGCCGCGGTCTGCGGAATTTTCAGATCTGGTGTACCAGCAATATCTGACGCCCGGAACATCAACATCCCAGGTCGGCACGCTGGTGCCCGCCGGGATTCAGATCGGCACGGGCGTTCGTCCGTCCACGGTGTCTATGGAGTTGACGCAAGGCGCCCTGAATCCGACGGATGCCGAGCTGGACCTGGCAATCGACGGTTCCGGCTATTTCGAAATTACGCTTCCGTCCGGAGAGTCTGCCTATACGCGGGACGGAAAGTTCAATCGCGGCCAGGCGGGCGAGATCGTTACCATGGATGGTTTTCCGCTCGCCGATGGCGTAATCATTCCCGACGATGCCCAGAGCATTTCTATCAGCCGCGATGGCGAAGTGGTGGCCTATTTTGATGGCGTCACGGAAGGGCAGTCCATCGGCAATATCCAGCTCGTCCGCTTCGTGAATGAAAAAGGCCTTGAGGCTATGGGGGACAATTTGTTCCGCGAAACAGAGGCCTCCGGGACGGCGACCCAACTGGTGCCGGGCACGGAAGGCGCCGGCTATATCCGCCAGGGGTTCCTTGAAGGGTCTGGCGTCGACGTCGTGAAGGAAATCTCCGAACTGATCGAAGCTCAGCGCGGTTATGAGCTGAACTCCAAGGTCATCACCGCTTCGGATGAAATGCTCGCAGCCACGACAAGGGTGAAGTGATCATGATGTCTGTGTTTGCCTTCGGGTTTGGGGTGATGGCGGCGTTTGCCGGTTCATCATCCCTGGTCGCTTCAGAAGTGATCCGGGCAGGAGATCCTGTCACAGCTTACAACGCAATGACCGAAGAAGGGGAGAGCGCATCTGGCGACCCGCTCGTCGGTCGTGAAGTACTTCGTACGGTTTATGCGGGAAGGCCAATCACAATCGAGAATACGCGGGCGCCCATCATCGTAAGGCGTAATCAGGTTGTGTCTGTAAAGTACATCAAGGGCGGTCTGGAGATCACGGCATCTGGCCGTGCCCTCGGTGATGCAGGCGTGAACGATCCGGTCACGGTACTGAATCAACAGTCGAAGCAAATGGTGCAGGGCATCGTTCAGGAAAGCGGATGGGTATTGGCACAATGAGAAACTTCATTTCAACCGCGCTTCTCGCGACAGCGGCCACGGCTTGTGCAGGGTCTCCGCTTTCGGATCCTAAACCGGAGCCCGTGCCACTCTATGCCGGGCCCTGGGCGGGAGCAGGGGTCGATATGGAGGCGGTCAGCGAGCCAAATCCGTCCCTTTGGGCAACCTCGCCGAATGCGCTGCTCAGCATGCGCCGCGCAAAAGCTGTCGGTGATTTGCTGACTGTGGTCGTCGAAATGAATGACCAGGCGAACCTGAAAAGCTCTCTCTCTCGCAGTCAGGGATCCAGTGAGGATCTGGGCATTGATGCACTTCTTGGTCTGCCGGATGTTCTGAACAATGCCCTGCCAGGATCGGCGAGCGTGTCGCCGGCGATCGATTTCAAGCGCAATTCGAATATGGCGGGCAATGGCGCGGTGAACCGGGCCGAACAGGTCACGTTTACACTTGCAGCGCGTGTTGTCGGGGTTGAGCCCAACGGGAACTTAATCATTCAGGGGTATCAGCAGACACGGGTCAGTAACGAGATCCGCTATCTGAGCGTCTCAGGCGTCATTCGCGCCCAGGACATTACCCGGACCAACACTGTAACATATGACAAGATCGCCGATGCCCAGCTTTCCTATGTCAATCAGGGTGACACAACCGGCCTTAACGGGCGCAAAGCAGTACCGAAGCTTCTGGACAAGGTGCTGCCATTCTAAGGGTGGGAGACCGGTATGAAGCATGTCATCTCAGCAGTGGTTGCTGTCGTGTGTATTCTCATCGGCGGCATCACCGGACATTTCGTGAAGACGGGCCTGTCAGCAGCAGCCAGCCCGAACGCTCATGAGACATCCGGCAAGTCTGATGGCGGGCATGGTGCAGCCGATAGTCATGGCAGTGAGAAGAAAGAGTCTCACGGAGCGAAAAAGGAAGCTTCCGGTCACGGAGGCGGAGGCCATGGCAGCGATGGCGCGGCAGGCGGCGTCGTCTATTTCAAATTCACGCGTGAGTTCATCGTCCCGGTCATGCATGATCGCAAGGTCGAGAGCCTTGTGATCCTGAATATCAACCTGGAAGCAGATTCGAGCATTTCCCAAAAACTGTTTTCCATGGAACCCAAGATCCGGGACAACATCATGACGACGCTGATTGAGCTCAGCAATGACGACCGGACCTTCGAGAACATCACAGATGTGGAAAGCTATGAGACGATCCGCGCCATGGTCCTGATGAACCTGCAAAAGGCGGTGCCGACAGGGATTCAGAATGTGCTTATTGTCGACATTGCACAGCAGGATCTCTGATCCCCAGGGGCAAACGGCCCGATCTGCAATCTAGCGATCATACTTTTCGACATTGGCCATCTCGGTGGTCAGATTGAGTGACGTTTCCAGCAGCAGAGTCCCGTTTTCATCAACCGTGACGCCGGTAACAGTACCGATGAGACGGGGTGATGTGGTGCGCTGGAGCTCACCATCCTTGTACATCTGAATTTCCAGCTGATAGACGCCGTCTTCTGCCATCTGGTCTCCGGTGGAGGTTTCGCCGTTCCAGGTGTATGTACTTGCTTCCGGATCCAGAGTTTTCGACCAGATCTCGTTTCCGTCCGCATCCCGGACTTTCAGGATGGTTTCGTCGGTTGATTCCGGAATGTCGACAACAAGATCCACGCCTTCGCCGGAATAGGGGGCCCATGATGTATCGATGGCAACGGTCTCCCCAAGCCACTGGCCCGCAAGAATGCTGGAATGCAACCCGCCGATCATGCTGGCAATGCCTTCCAGATGGGTGTTGGAAGTAACCTGTTGTTCCAGTGTCGAAAACGTCGCCAGTTGGTCAACGAACTGCGTGGAGTCCATCGGTGACAACGGGTCCTGGTTTCTGATCTGAGCGGTCAGCAGTTTGATAAATGAGTTGAACTCTTTGCCGATGGATTGAGTTGTGGTGCCAGATACGTCGGACATGTGGCTGATCCTTAAAGTCTGATATCAAGACCGCCGCTCGCCGTGCGGGCTGGGCGAAGGGTGTCTGCAGAGAGATTTGCCGTGGTCAGCGGCGGCGAATCCGCGCCGATGGCACGGTCTCCAAACGCGCGTCCCGGCACGGGTGTGTGTGCGTGTTGCTGCCCGGAATGCTGTTGTTGCTGGAAGGTCATATTCTGGCTGGACAGACCATTTCGCTCCAGGGCCTGGGTAAGTTCGAAATGCATGAGGCGAAGTTGTTTCAGCGCTTCCGGAGAATCGCCGGTGACAGTGATATGCTGAAGGCCGTTGGCGTCGAATTTGAAGTCAATCGAAACACGGCCGAGTTCCGGCGGATCCAGCTGAACTGTAATCCGGTCGGGCGTATCGTCAGGTGACGAGACAGCGTCAGTGATAATCCTGACCGTCTCTGCCGGGCTGGCCGTGACAACCGCCTGAGTAGGCGTCATCTGGATCTGGGACGGGTTGGATTGCGCCTGTGCCGGAGAATTCGGGACGGCGCCAAAAACTGTCATTGGCGATTGTTGGCTCGTCTCCGCGCCGTGCGCGGCGTGAGCTGACTTGCCGGAAATGCTGGCCGTGGCCTCACCTTCATCCGACTCGGCCAGAAGACTGGCGACTGACGGTCCATCTTCTTTCACGGCATCCGGGGAGTCTGCAGACACTTCTGCCAGATTATTGGGGTGGGGCGCCGCGGCGGTTGAAGTCGTGCCCGTGGAACCCGCCGCGGCGGAGACTGATGCTTTTGTGCCTGCAACGCGCTGCAATTGCGATCCGGCCGTACTCTCCTTGGGAGACATTTGACCCGTGACGTTCATGCCTGACGCGGGCACCATTTCGGCCTGCCGTTCGGACGAAGTAGCTTGAATGACCGGTTGAGCTGCGTCCCCATTTGCATCGGTCCGGAGCGTCGCGGCTGTGTCTGCCGGCGGTTGGTCGGCAGCGGAACCTGTTTCAGACGGCACGCCGTCATCAGGTTTCTGAACTGAGGCTGCCAAAAGAAGCGGGTCAGACGGATCCTCTTGTTCTGTGTCGGTTTCCGTGTCGGCTTGAGCAATTTCTTCGGGTGTCACGTCGTGCCCGGTGTGCGGACCAGTCGTTCCGGTGGCGACATCTATGTCGCCTTCTTCCGGTGAAAGACCAGCAGCTGGCTCGAGTGTTTCATCGTCAGGGAAACGGGGCAGTCCAGCTGTCGCCGGGGTGTCTGCTCCCTCAGCGGGCAAGATGCGGCTGTATACTTCGCTGCCATTGCTTTTTCCCGCTGGTGTACCAGTCGTTTCTTCGAAAGAGGCAGAGCTGCTTTCCTGCTTCAGCGTTCGGGTAAAGGCTTCACCGGAATTGCTCGTCACAGCCTTGTTGGCTGAACGGCCTGACTTGGCGCTTGCTGACGAATACGCCGGTTCCGATTCAATCAGAAATGTCATGACCGGTTACCATTCCCTGTCCCAATATTAACCAAGTTACAACCAAAGGACATGAAAACAGCGTTAACGCACCTGTCAGTCCGGCGATTAAATTTTTCCGATCCGGACCCGGAGGACCTGATGACCCAGCCTATCTCAATTCAGGCTTTCACCCCCAAAGCAGGCGAAACTGCAAATCGGCCCGCCGCCGGTGGGGAAGGGGCGGAAGCCTCTGATATCGGCAAACGCTTTGAGCAGATGCTCTGGACGGAAATGTTGTCCTATGCGGGGCTGGACAAGGCCTTCGCGCAAGATGGCGGCCAGGCCGCCGAGACCTTTTCGCGTTACGTTGTTGAATCCATCGCTGCAGATCTCGCGGAAAGCCACCCAATGGGCCTTGGAGAGGCTGTTGACCGCTCAGTTGCGGCGCGCCAATCACCACAACAGGATGACATCCCATGAGCCAGGCAAATATCCAGTCGGAAATCGACGGGCTGAGGGAAACGCTCGCCCTTGAGAAGGAGTACCTGCTTGCTGGGCGGGCGCGGGAAACGCTGACGCTCACAGAGGCAAAACTCTCTGCGATGAATTCGCTGGAGACTGCCTTCGGTTCTTTCGAACCTGGCTCAGTGCCGCTTGCCTATCGGACGGACATGGCCGAAGTCGTCACGATGGCGAAGGAGAACGCCGTTCATTTCGAAGCGATTCAGAACGGCTTGCGGCGCGCGATTGAACGTGTCGAATCCCAGCATGCAAATGCTTATGTCGGTTCCTATACCCAGACAGGTGGCAAAGTCGCATTTACTGAAGTGACCGGGCATTTCCTGAAAAAGGCCTGACTGGTTAACTGCTTGTACACTCCCCGATTGTAACACGTTCTGGAAACCTGGAGGGGTTGGCGGTCTTTTCCGCAGTCAGGACGACACGTAATTTAATCAGGCGGCGACAAGGTTCGCTGGCCTCGGTCCTTGAGGGATGGGTATATAATGTCCAGTATTCTGACTAATAACAGCGCAATGGTTGCGCTCGACACGCTTCGCAACATCAACAAAGACCTGGCATCGGTCCAGAACGAAATTTCGACGGGCAAGTCCGTCTCCAGCGCCAAAGACAACGCGGCGATCTGGGCCATCTCGACGGTCATGTCGACCGACGTTGAAAGCTTCAAGCAGATTTCCGACTCGCTGAACCTCGGTTCTTCCACGGTCGGCGTGGCCCGCGTTGCTTCTGAGAAAGTCACCGAGCTTCTGCAGGACATGAAAGAGCTGATCGTTACGGCTCAGGGTGCGAACGTTGACCGCAGCAAGATCCAGACCGAGATCGGTGAGATCCGCGAGAACATCGCATCAGTTGTTGGAGCCGCCCAGTTCAACGGCCTGAACCTGGTCGATGGCTCGTCCACGGCAGACATGCAGATCCTGTCGTCGCTCGACCGTAGCTCTTCTGGCACCGTGACGGCTGCATTCATCGATGTTGCCCGTCATGACCTTTCGATCAGCAATACGGCTACCGGGGCAACCTTCGGCGGCACGGCTGTCACCGATACGTCGATCATCGACAATGGTGGTACAAATGCTGGTACGGCAGCGACAGTTGCTGATAGCGCTTCCCAGACAATTACTATCGCGTCAGTTGCGGACGGCAATTCTTATCGCCTCGTCCTTGACGACTCGGGTGCTGCCAACAGTCTTGGCCAGCGTACTTTCGAATATGTGGCCGGTACGGATGACAGCGCCAACTCGGTTGCTGCGAACCTGGCAAATCAGGTCAGCACCTTCTTTGCTGCCACGGGCGAGACCAACTATACGGTTTCCCGCTCCGATGACGTGATCACGATCACCAACAACTCAGGCGATGATCTGACGCTGACCGCAGAGTCCGCTACAGGTGGTACGGCTGGCACCAGCGCTGGTGGTCTTGGAAACGTCTCTTCGATCGACGTGACCACGGATGCTGGTGCAACGGCTGCTCTGACCTCGATCGAATCCCTGCTTCAGACGTCGATCGACGCTGCTGCCGGCTTCGGTTCTTCTCAGACCCGTATCGAAAATCAGACTGACTTCGTCAGCTCCCTGGTCGACTCCATGACCTCCGGTATCGGTGGTCTGGTGGACGCCGACATGGAAGCTGCTTCGGCCAAACTGCAGGCCCTTCAGGTCCAGCAGCAGCTGGGCGTCCAGTCTCTGTCCATTGCTAACCAGGCGCCGCAGACTCTGCTGTCGCTGTTCCGCTAATATGACCGGTAGCCCGGGAGCCAATGGCGGCTCCCGGGCTATCATTTCTACTATCCCGGGGAGGGTGCATTGCAATCACTGGCTTTCAAGGCATATGGGGAGGTCAAGCAACGCACTGCGGGTGAGAAGGAAATTGAATTCGCGTTGTTCCGGCAGATTACGGACGCGCTTGAACAGGTTTCCGAAGGTGACGATGTACAGCCCACAGATTGGGCAGAGGCAATTCACCGAAATCAACAATTGTGGACAACGATCGCGATCGACCTGCTTCACCCTGGCAACAGCCTGCCAGATGAGATGAAGCGGAGTCTTTTGTATCTCGCCGAGTTTGTCCGGCAGACCAGTATGAAGATCATGGGCGGCGAAGGCGAAATTGCCGACCTGATCGAAGTCAACCAATCCATCATGAAAGGCCTTGTGGGCGCTGCCGCCCAGGAGGCGGCCGGGGAGGGTGCCTGATGTCTGGTCTCGTGTTCAAAGTGGCGCCGGGTGAGCGCTTCATTATCAATGGTGCAACGCTGGAAAACGGCGACAAACCGGCACGTATCCGCGTTGTCGAGGGTGACGCGCGTGTCCTGCGCTGCCGTGATGCGATGCATCCAAGTGAAGTCAATACACCGATCAAGCAGGTTTACTACGCCATCCAGCTCCTGGTCACCGGCGACCTGAAAGAAGACGACACTGTGCCCGCAATCGATGCAGAGTGCGAGCGCCTGGAAGACGTGTTCAGCCACATTGATGCCGAACTTATTCCAGTGCTCCGCTCCATGATCGGCCGGGGGAACTATTACTCGGCGATGTGTCATTTGCGTCAGATCATGCCAATCGAGGCGGAATTGCTGGCTTTGCCTGCAGGTCGGAGTGAACCGGTGCATCAGGCCCGGGTCGCCTGACGCCTATGTTCCAGCCGGCGATCCCTCTTTCCGGAATCGGTGGATGGAGATTTCTCCAGGACACGTATTCCCGTCAGCTCGATTCCTTCAGCGATTCTCCCCAGGTCCGGAACGACCGGGACTATATGCTGGAGAAATTGTCCAATCGGATGACCGTAGACGAGTTCATGAGTGACCGGCGCCTGTTGCGGGTCACGATGACGGCTTTCGGTCTGGGCGGCGAAGAGTGGAAGGGCGGCTTCATCCGCAAGGCACTCGAAGAAGTCGGGGATCCGGACAGCACATTCCTCGCGCGCCTCAACAACACCAAGTATACCAAATTCGCTGAAGCGCTGGCGCCCATCGATGGCAATATCATCATGTCGTCCGGCGAGTTGGCAAAGATTGCGGTCAATTTTGAGGCTCAGTCGTTCCAGACCGCTGTTGGGGAAGTCGACGACTCCATGCGGCTCGCCCTGAACTTCCAGACCGAAATTGCCGAGATGACCGGCAATGACGCGTCGGATAAGACGATTCTCTACCGAATTCTTGGAGACGTCCCGGTCCGCACGGTTTTCGAGACAGCCTTCAGTCTGCCTCAGGGCATCAGCAGTCTCGACCTCGATCGGCAGGCGGATATCTTCAAGGAAAAGATCACCTCTGTCCTCGGGATCAGCGACCTGTCCGAATTGGCAGAACCGGAGGTGACTGAAAAGCTCATCCACCGGTTCCTGGCCATGGAGACGATCGAAAACGGATCGACGTCTTACTCTTCGGCATCCGCAGCTCTGACATTGCTCGGCAACGGGGTGGGCAGCCAGGCCAGTCAGAATCTGTTCATCAGTCTTCTGATGTAGGCGGTGGCTCCGGCGGCGCCGACGAGGCGTCCGGCCCAAGGATGGTATTCAGCGTCTGGAATGCGCTATCGATCCCGTCCTGGTTTTTCGTGCCCATGAATTTATCCAGTGCAGGGAAGAGGGCGATGGCATTGTCACCTTCGGCATCCTTGCCAAATTCGTAGAGGTTGGCCCTCAGCATGGGCTCCAGTTCCTCATAGAGAGCAAGCGTCCGGCGGCAGCGTCGGATGAGGGTGTTTTCTTCATCCGTCGCTGCATGTGGCAGGGCGCGGGAAACCGACCGGAGCACATCTATCGCAGGATAGCGCTGGCGTTCGGCAATCTGGCGCGAGAGAATGATGTGTCCGTCGAGGATGCCGCGGATCATGTCCGCCACCGGTTCTTCCATGTCCGATCCTGCGACGAGCACGGAATATATGGCGGTGATGTCGCCCTTGTCGTCCAGACCGGGCCCTGCACGTTCAGCCAGTTCGGAGATGACCCGGACCGTTGAGGGAGGGAACGCGTTCAATGCCGGAGTCTCGCCTGCCATGAGTGCGGTTTCCCGGTGCGCTTCGGCAAACCGCGTAATCGAGTCGAACAGGAAGAGGACATTGTGCCCTTCGTCCCGAAAATGTTCGGCCGCGGTGATTGCGCAATACGCCGCACGTTTCTTGGCGCCCGGAGGTTCGCTGGCTGTCGCAGCGACCACGACGGTCTTCGACATGATGGATTTCGGCAGGACATTGCGAACAAACTCGTTCACTTCGCGGGATCGTTCGCCAATCAGGGCGATAACGACCCGGTCGGCTTCCAGACCGGCGGCGAGCGATCCCAGGAAGGTCGACTTTCCGACACCGGAGCCGGCAAACAGGCCAAGCCTCTGCCCCTGACAGACCGGTAGCATCGTATCGGTGACCATCCAGCCCGTTGCCAGCCGGTCGCCAATGCCGCGGCGGGCATGTGCCGGCAGGGGGGCGGTGTGCAGGCGGCGGTTGGTCGCGCGCAGTGGCGCAATCTGGGCGGAAACGCCCGTGATGTCCCCGCGATAGTTGATGATCTGCCCCAGCCAGTGGTCGCCGGGCTCAATCCGGGGTTCCTGCTGGATCTGGACGGCATCGCCAATCCGGATGGCATCGCAGGGAGAGTAGAGCAGGGCAGTCACGCTGTCTCCGGCGATCGAGAGGATTTCACCGAGAATGCTGGTGCCTGGTTTCTGGATGACGATTTCATTGCCTACGCCGGCCAGTTCGCTGATCCCGGCAATCCGGATCATCCCGGGCGCAACTTCGGTCACCGTGCCCCAGAGACTAAAAAGTGTGAACGAGGCGGAAGCCGCACCCATCGGCATGGTGTAAATCCTAACAAAACGCGTCGATCGGTTAACCCTTTCTTCAACTTATCCCTTGAAGTCTTGTTAACGAGTTAACCAAGACGAGTCTGTCATGATTTCCCAGCTTCCGCTTTTTGAAATCTACGGCGCGATGGCCCGTTATGCGGCGGAGAGCCAGAAGGTCAGCGCCACCAATATCGCGCACGCCGATGAGCCTGGATATAAAGCCAAAGAGCTTGAATCCTTTGATGCTTACCTCTCCCGTGCGGCCAATAGCGCTTCTCACACCGGGCTCAACACGTCTTTCAAAGTCGTCGAGTCCGGCACGCCCGTATCGCCCAGCGGCAACTCGGTCAGCATTGAAATGGAAATGTTCCGGTCCGCGGAAGCGGCCGGGCAGCACGAGCAGGCAATGACGGTCTATTCCAAATCGCTCGACCTGCTCCGTACGGCACTTGGCAAATATTGAGGGAGGTCTGAATGAACCCGCTCAAGCAAATCATGATGCAGGCCGTATCCGGCATGTCGCTGGAACAGCGGCGTGTCACCGTCGCGTCGGAGAACATCTCCAACGTCGACACGCCAGGATACCGCCGCAAGCTATTGTTGCAGGAAGCCCTGCCCGGGCAGGGTGCGGACTTCGCTGCCACCAAGGTGATGCTGGATGAGACACCGGGTCAGAGGGAGTATGACCCGTCCCATCCGATGTCCGATGAGGACGGTTACGTCACCATGTCCAATGTTTCCCTGATCACGGAAATGGCGGACCTGCGCGATGCCAACCGGACTTATGAGGCCAATCTGAACTCGTTTCAGCAGGCCCGCACAATGTACCAGTCGTTGCTGGATGTTCTACGCCGCTGACGCGGTAAGAGGGGAGATGGGTAATGTCGACAGTGGGGTTCAGCGCTTATACGGCGCTTAACACAACTCGTCCTGCAGATGCCGCCGGTTCAGCGGGTGCTGCAGCAAAAACCGGTGATGGCAACAACGTCGTCGCTGAGGGGATATCCGATTTCCGGGCTGCCCTTCAGCAGGCGGAAGGAGCTGCCATGGAGACGGCTGTGTCCGGGGCAGACCCGCATGCCATGGTCGAGGCGCTGGCGAACGCAGAGATGATGCTGGATGCGGCAGTGACGATCCGTGACAAGGTGGTCGAGGCCTATCAGGAACTGCTGCGGATGCCGGTCTGAGGCATGAGACTGCAGCATGTCTGAAGCGGAAATCTTCGAGGTTCTGAGAGCGCATATCTGGGGCGCAGCCATGATGGCCATGCCGATCCTGATCACGACGCTCATCCTCGGTTTCGTCATCGGTCTCCTGCAAGCCCTGACCTCCATTCAGGAGATGACCCTCACTTTCATCCCGAAGATCTTTGCGGTCGTCGTCGTGTTCTTCCTGTCGCTTGGCTACATGACCCGTATCGCGCTCGACCTTTTCAATAATTACGTCCTGCCGATCATTTCAGAATAGGCCCCACCGTGGAAACTCAGAAACTCTTTGGCCTGTCGAACCCCACCGCGCTTCTGGCGATCGGCCTGATGATGGTCATCCTGGTCATGATCCTGCCGGTTCCGGCCTGGGTGATGGATATTGGCCTGACGTGTTCGTTCGCCTTTGCGATCCTGATCTTCACCACGTCGATTTTCATCGAGAAGCCGCTGGATTTCTCTTCCTTCCCGAGCGTGCTGCTCGCGTCGCTGATCCTGCGCCTCGCCTTGAACGTGTCGTCGACCAAGCTGATCATCGGCGACGGTCATACGGGTACGGACGCCGCCGGCGGGGTGATCCAGGGCTTCGCCATGTTCATCATGGGCGGCAATCTTTTCGTGGGTCTCGTCGTGTTTGGCGTACTGGTGATCGTGAACTTCATGGTCATCACCAAGGGTGCGGGGCGCATGGCAGAAGTTGGTGCCCGCTTTGCTCTCGACGCCATGCCGGGCAAACAGCTTGCCATCGACTCCGACCTTGCTGTCGGCGCCATCTCTCACGAGGAAGCCAAGAAACGCCGCCAGAAGGAACAGGAAGAAGCCGCCTTCCTCGGCTCCCTCGACGGTGCGTCGAAATTCGTGAAGGGCGACGCGATCGCCGGCCTGCTGATCACGGCGCTGAACCTGCTGGCAGGCATCGGCATCGGCCTGACGGTACATCATCTCAGCTTCTCTGAAGCGCTCAGCAATTATTCGATCCTGACGGTCGGGGATGGTCTCGTCTCGCAGATCCCGGCCGTGATTGTGTCCGTCGCTGCCGCGCTTCTGCTCTCGAAGGGCAGGGAAGATGGAGCAATCGACCTCGCGCTGGTGGCTCAGCTGGGTGCCAACGCAACGGCTCTGTTCATCGTTGCAGGGATTCTCGGCGTGTTTGCCCTGTTCCCGGGCCTGCCATTCCTCCCGTTCATGGTGGCCGCAGTCGGTTTTGCGACGGCTGCCTGGTTCATCCATCAGCAGCATCAGAAGACCGAGGCCGACAAAGAGCTGGCGCTTGAGGAGGAGGCACCGGAGCCGGTCCAGTTCGGCGATTCCATCCATTCCGACGAAATTCACCTCGAAGTCGCGCCGGACCTCGTGAACCTCGTCCTGCTGGGTGACAATGGATTTGAGAGCCGGATCCAGAAGATCAGGCGGTACATCGCCGAGGAATACGGCTTCGTCCTCCCGCCGATCCGGATGACGGACAATCCGATCCTGAAGAAAAACGAATACCGTATCCGTATTCAGGGCGTGCGGATCGATTCCGGTTTCCTGCGGCCAGGGTCTGTCCTTGCGCTGCTTGAGGATGATCAGCTGCCCCATCTCGATGGGGAGAAGGTCAAGGAGCCGGTCTACAAGGCCGCTGCGCGCTGGCTCGCCTCCGGCAAGAAACAGGAACTTGCGGCGTCCGGCATTCCGGCGGTCGAGCCGATCGAGGTGCTCGCCACCCATATGCTTGAAGTCATCCAGTCGAACTTCTCGCTGATCTTTACCCGCATGGTGATGCTCGACACGCTGGATGCCCTGACCAAGGTGTCCGATCCGGACCGCGCAGCAGCCAATCGCCGTTTCCTGGACGAATACATCCCCGGCAAGGTCACGCCGGAACTGCTCTTGTCTGTTGTCCGGCTTCTGCTGGAAGAGCGGGTCTCTATCCGCAATCTCTTCCTCATCATCGAAACACTCGCTGAGGCCAAACAGGCCGGGGCGAATATCCAGCGGTCTGTGGAAATGGTGCGCCAGCGGCTTGCCTTCCAGATCGTGGACCGTCTTCAGGACGAGCAGGGGCGCCTGCCGCTGATCCAGCTTTCCACCAACTGGGAACAGAAGTTTGCCCAGTATGAAATCACCAATGAGAGCGGTAGCAGCGACATCGCGTTGCCGCCAGAACTGTTCGGCGAACTGACGAATTCGGTCCAGTCGAAACTGAATGAAGCTGCCCGGAAAGGCGTGATTGCTGCTGTTGCGACCACATCCCGCCGCCGCCGCTTCCTGCAGACCGTGCTCGTCAGCAAGGGCATTCGCAATGCCGTGTTGGCCTATGAGGAAATCAACGCCAAGACGAAGCCCTATATTATCGGCGTTGTCTGATGCTTTTGGGCATGCCCGTCCCGGATGCGCTGTCTGCATGGATCGCGCTGGTCATGGTGATTGTTGCCCGGCTCAGCTTCATCATCTTCTTCATGCCGGGCATTGGCGAGCAGACGATACCTCTGCAGATGCGGGTGATGATCCTGCTGGCGCTGTCTGCCATGTTCTCGATCTCCGGCTTCGTGGCGCCTCCGCCGACAGAGTCTTTCGCATCTTATGCAGGCGTGCTCTCCACTGAAGTCGCAATCGGGTTTGCACTGGGCGTCGTTCTGAGAGTCACCATCTGGATGCTCAGCATCGCCGGCACCGTGATTTCGCAGGCCATTGGCCTGTCACAGCTGTTGGGCGTCGCACTGGAACACGAGCAGCAGACGATGACAGCGAACCTCCTATCTATGGCCGGCGCAGCGTTGCTGTTATCTGCAGACTTTCACATCAAGGCGATTGCCAGCCTGTTGCGCCTCTATACAGACGTGCCGATTGGGGCGCTGGAGGCCATGAACCAGGACATGCTTGTTCAGGCATTCCTGTCTGCCTTTGGGCTGGCCATCATGCTGGCCTGGCCCTTTGTGGCGGTGAATTTGCTGTACAATATCTGCCTTGGCTTCATCAACAAGGCGCTGCCTTCGCTGATGGTCGCATTCGTTGGTGCCCCGCTGATGATCGGTGCAGGCATCATCCTGCTGGCCTTGTCGATCATGGGCATGCTGGTGGTGTGGGAAGGGCGCATTCCTGATATTGTGGTCTGGCAGTGAGGTAGACCATGGCTGAGCAGGAATCAGACAGCGGGGAAAAGGAATTCGAGGCCACCGAGCAGCGCCGCCAGCAGGCGCGCGAGGAAGGCAATGTTCCGCAGTCAAAGGAAGCCAACACGCTGGCGCTCATTGTCGGCGCGATGATCGCGGCACTGGTCCTGCAGGTCGCAATCGGAAATTCGGTGTTCCAGGACTTTTCGTCCATGCTCTATCATGCCGATGCTTTTTCGGAGGACATCTTCGACTCTGGCGGTTCAGAGACGCGTAGCTGGTTTTCCAGCACGCTCCTCAAATTCGCGCCGATCCTCCTGATCCTTGGTGCAATTGTGCTGTTGGCCCTGGTGGCCCAGCGCTCGATTTCCTTTTCGGCGAAGAAGATCCAGGCAGATCCGAAAAAGCTGTCGCCTATCGAGAATCTCAAGAAAAAGTATGGCGCCAAGGGGTTGCTGGATTTTCTGAAAGATACGGCAAAGCTGTTCTTTGCGGCCACGATCGCCATCGTTTTCCTCGTCCAGCTGGCGCAGAACTATTACGCTTCAAGTGCAGTCCAGCAGGGGCAGTTTGTGGAATTCACCTTCAGCCAGGTGCTGAAACTGATCTTCTGGTTCCTTCTCTTCCATTTTGTCCTTGCAGCCATCGACCTGCCGCTGCAGCGCCGTCTCCACGCGAACCAGCTGAAGATGACGCGGGAAGAAATGAAGAAGGAACTGAAACAGTCCGAGGGTGATCCGCAGCTGAAACAGCAGCGCCGGCAGAAGGCACAGAAAATCACCCGCGGTCAGATGCTGACCAATGTGAAGGACGCCACCGTCGTCATGGTGAACCCGGAGCATTATGCCGTGGCCCTGAAATGGGATCCCGACTCCAGCAAGGCGCCGGTCTGCGTCGCCAAAGGCGTGGACCATCTCGCGGCCCGCATCCGTGAGGTCGCGACCGCCAACAATGTGCCCATCTATCGTGACCCGCCCGCAGCGCGCTCCATGTACAGCCTTGTCGAAGTGGATGAAGAGATCCGCCCCGAACACTTCGCCGCAGTCGCCGCCGCGATCAATTTCGTCGAGCGCGTGAAGCGGCATATGGAGTAGGGGATGGCGCAGAAAGGCCCGCCACTACAAAAGCTTGTCGCCCTCAAACGCCAGCGGGCCGAACAGGATTTGCTGAGTGTTCAGCAGGAACTGACCGCCCTCAAGGCAGACCTGCAACGCCTCGAAGCCGATCTCGCATCGCTGAATGGCGAGGCGGGCGGGATCGAGTCCCATATTCTGTCCTATGAACATGGCTATGCGCAGCGGCAGACTTTCGCCATCCAGGCGTGCCGGGCAAAGATCACTGAAAAGGAGGCCGAGTTCCTGGCGGCACGCGAAGCGCTTAAACGCGCCTTCGATTCAGAGGAGCGATTGCGCCGGGAAGCCGGCCGGCCCTGACCGGCAAGCTTGATCTTTGACGGCCGGCTCGCCACAAGTCCGCCCATGCTCGACTATCGTTTCTCCGTGGCCCCGATGATGGATCGGAAGAGAAGCAAATAAATATCAAGTACTTATTGGCGTTCGTGTGCGATCCGTGTGCAGTCAGAAATCGAAGAACAGGCAAATTCCTGCAGCATTTTTCATGTCATTTCCGGTGAAACTTGGGGCAGGGCTGGACCACAATAATGTGTTGCGCGAGCCCCCATTTCGCATGAAACCCTGAAAATCAGTCATCACAAAAACCTAATAATCGCGCAACTCAATAGCCTAAAAAGCGTGCAGCAAGATTCCCTGGAAATGCTGCAAGTAACCTTGTGAAGAGGCGATATAGACTATGGCAACGCTGCAGGAAAAACTGGCGGAATCTCTTGAGGCTCTGAAGGAGCTTCAGGAACGTGGCGCTATTGCTATTGACCTGAGACCCTCGGCTCCCTCACTTATTTCGAGAGTCTGACCCTTTCATGAACCGCTCCCAAAATTGCCCTCATTCGGGGCTGGAGTTTTTGGCGCTTCCTCACCTTAGCGGGCTGGNTTCGCCGAGGTGATTCATCAGNGTAATCGGGGGCTTGTTCCCGATCGCGCTGTGNGGTCTTACCGTGTTGTAGTCTCCACGCCAAGCCTCCAGNTTTTCCCTCGCATCGGCGAGGCTCATGAACCAGTGCTGGTTCAGGCATTCTGCCCTGAACCGCCCATTGAAGGACTCGATGAAGGCATTGTCTGTCGGCTTTCCGGGCCGTGAGAAATCCAGCGTTACATTGTTTGCATAGGCCCAGAGGTCGAGATCCCGGGAGACGAACTCGGACCCTTGGTCGACCCGGATCGTCTTCGGATAGCCGATCTTGCCGCACACACGGTCGAGCGTGGCAACAACGTCCTCGCCGCGATAGCTGAACCGCGGATCGATGACAGGCGAGTAGCGTGAGTAAATGTCGATCAGCGTCAGTATGCGTATCTTGTGGCCACTCGCCAGCTGGTCGTGCGCAAAGTCCACCGCCCAGGCATCGTGGGAGCCTGTTGCCTCCCTGCGGTCGTCCCGGAGCTTGGCCTTGACCCATCGCTTCGGCGTTTTGTTGCGTAATTGCAGGCCTAGTTCGTTGTAGATCCGTCGAACCTTCTTCATGTTGATTACCCAACCTTCACGCCGCAGCATGACGTAGACGCGCCGATAGCCGTATCGGACACGCGTCTCACAAATCTCCCGGATGCGCAGTTCCAGAGCAGCCTGGTCGCGCCGGCGAGAGGTGTAGCGATAGGATTTCGGATCGAGGACCAGGAGCCCGAAGGCCCGCCGGATCGAGACCGTCCAGTCGTAACACACCTCGTTGACCAGCTTGCGCTTGCGGCCAGGCTTCAAAGCTTTCGCTTGATGACGTCCTGCAAAATCTCGCGGTCGAGGGTGAGATCGGCTACGATCCGCTTGAGCCGGGAGTTCTCCTCCTCGAGCTCCCGCAATCGCTTCATCTCCGACGGCAACAAGCCGCCATACTTGTTTTGCGGGAAATCGCAGTGCGATTTCTATTCCGCTTCACTCCAGTTGAAATACGTGGCCTGGCTGATCCCGGCCTTGCGGCACACCTCCGCGACCGGAATCCCTTCCTCGCCCTGCTTCAGTATGAACGCCTTCTGTGCGTCCGTGAACTTCGATGCCTTCATCGCTTTCGCTCCATCCCAGCCTGGGATCATTACGCGAAAACTCCAGCCTCAAACGAGGGATTTTTCGGGGAGCAGGTCACAGGAAACAACAGAGTGCTCGCAGCGCCCTATCTCTCACTTATGTTTTTACGGTACACTGATTTATTCCGTTACCAGCCTCGCCGCCCTGAGCCCGCGCACAGCATGCTCAAAAAATCGGGACGCTTCACAGGTTAAGGGCGTTGGATATGAAGCATCCCGGCACCAACCGCGGCAATGTGACTTGCCCAGCGATGCAAAGGCAGGACCCCGAGAGAGACTGGAAGCCCTCAACGCGCTGTCCTTTTTGAACTTGCCAGCTTGGGAATTTCGACATGCAGCGCGCCNTTGCGCTTGTTGGGCCTTGACCTTGCTGGTGTCAACACCGGACGGGAGCGCGATCGAGCGTTCGAATGTGCCAAACGATCTTTCGACAAGCCGGTAGCTCTTGGTCTTTTCGTCCCTCTCCGGTTTCTTTTCCCCGCGGATCGTCAGCCGGCTGTCGGTCACATTGACCTCGATATTCTTTTCATCCACCCTGGGAAGCTCGGCGGCGACTTCGATCAGACCATCACATTCCTTGACTTCCAGACGCGGCCAGACCTCCTGCATTCCGACCGGACGGCGGAAACCTGCGCCGCTGAAACTGTCGAAAAGACGGTCGATTTCACTCTGCAGGAATGAAAAAGGATCGCGCGCCGGGCAGCCATGTGTTTTTCCTTTAATGACTCCAAAGGCATTATTTGACCGCAAGCCCGCCGCCCTCTTGAGAATTCGCAACGGTTCCGGCCATGAGTTCACTTTTTGTCTGTATCACGCCGATCCGGCACAGTGGAGCGCTGCAGCGCGCCCGGCGTTGCAAGGAAGAGAAGAAGTGGGTGAACGCGTCTGAAATTCAGAACGGTGGAGAAATTCCAATACCCTATTCCTGTGAGGGACGCAACGTTTCTCCACCTCTTAGCCGGGGCGATGTGCCGGTGAACGTAAAGAGCTTCATTGTGCATTGTCAGGATCTAGCCCGGCGGTGCTCAATTGCCGGACGCTCTTTCTCATGACTTGCAAATGATCTACAGGCCGACCTCGCATGGTTCGCAATGGAAAAACGCCGAAAGATTCTGCCGACATCTCAAGAATTGCCATGGTGGTCAGGTCCAACTTGCCGCTGGATTTTAACGTCAGAGCCTGACCACCGAACCCAAGCGCGTCAATCGAAGCCGAGACTAACTCAAATACCAGGCCACTTTTACGGAGGCAGCCCCCACGCAATCAAATAGATGTCCCTCATGCCCCCAATTCCACGGAAACCGCTTCTACACAGACCACCCGCCCCGGCCTCATACGTAAAGCCGGTCGGCTCAGGGGCAACCTGACCTTCTGACTCTGGCCCCTACACCCCGAGACCAGAATTAAAATTACGCAATGCAAGAATATCATGCAAACCTTCATGCACGCCCCGGCATCAGGTAGGCGCCGCGCCCGCTCGAAAGCAGCGCTCCGCTGGCGTTCATGACAGAGGCTTCGGCGACGGAAAGAGTTGCACCCAGACGGACAATTCTTCCCATCATGCTTAGCGTTCCTGGCGTGGCAGGTTTGTGATAGTCAACTCGCAAGTCCGCCGTCGCAGCAGGCGTGTTCCCTGCGGCGAGCAGGGCATAAAATCCTGTGAGATCAATCAGCGCGGCAATGACACCGCCATGGGCAGATTGTATTCGCGGATTGGAAACCAGCTCCTCACGCCAGGGCATTTGCAGTATCAGCTTGTCCTTGTCTGTGCTGATCGCCTTCAGCCCAAGCCAGCGATGGAAGGGGGCCGCATCGAGTGCGGCCTGTATCTGATTAACATTGAGCATGGAGGTGCTCATGCAGGGGTCTGCTCTCGAATCGGACGAAGAAAGGACACGACTGCTTCGACAAATAAATCGTTGCAATCTCCTGCCACCATATGTCTGGCCCCAGCGACGTCAGTGAAATGTGCCCTCGGTGCCAAGGAACGAAACGCCGCGACGGAGTCTTCTGTAACCAGCTCGCTCATACGTCCACGGATGAGATGAAGCGGTACGCGGATGTTCCGAACCGCCTGCTCCAGCTCACTGGTGCGAGCAACCCCAGAGCGACGCGTGACGCCGGTGATAAAGGCAGGGTCCCAGTGCCATCGCCAACGCCCGTCTTCGCCTTGCCGCAGATTCTTACGCAGCCCTTCAAGGTCTTTCGGCCGGGGCCGATGCGGCAAATAGGTGGCAACCACATCAGCGGCCTGTTCCAACGAAGCAAAGCCTTCCTTAACATGCGCGCCCATAAAGCCGACAACTTTGGTGACGCCGGCGGCGTCCATGTTCGGCGTGATATCGACCAGAGTAACCGATTCAAACGCATCGCGCGCAAACATGCCTGCGGCAACTATGGCTGCAAGTCCTCCAAGCGAAGCACCGACTACATGCGGCCGCGGCCTTCCAACCGCGACGCTTTCACCAACCTCTACAAGGTCTCGAGCGATAGCTCCGAGAGAGTAATCACCGTCTGGAGCCCAGTCGCTTTCACCATGCCCGCGAAGATCTAAGATTATTGAGCGATATCCTTCAAATGCCACCGCCTTCGCGGCAGCGCTCCAAGCATGACGAGTTTGTCCTCCGCCATGGGCAAAAATGACCGGAGGGGCAGCGGGATCGCCAACCGAACTGTGCGCCAGCTTCAGCCCCTGCGCATGGAGATATCCATCACAATCGTACAAAAGATCCGTCCACTATAAACTCTTTTACTTATTCCTTTATTAAGTTACCTTACAATCATTGTAAATGGAGAAACCCGTCAAGTTGCCCACGCGGTCGCGCGCATCTGGCTTCATATGAGATCCCGCAATCGATTTCAGCTTCCTTTTTGGTGAAGTGAGCCGACTATCGCGCCGGGCGTACGATCAGGAAATGGAAGCTATCGCCCTCACGCGATCACGGTGGCAGGCGCCTGGTTAAATGATCAGACTGGAATGCCCCAGATCCAGCTTACCGAAGTGCACGATATTAAGCGTCCACATGTTGGGATACTGATCAATCAATTCGATTGATCGGGCCATGTCTCGCGTGAGCGAGATTACCGTGATCGTCGAGCGTGGCGAATTGTCCCAACCGGATTTGCGATCCAGCGCGCAAAGGAGTTTGTGCGATCCGCCGAGCGGCTTGCAGCTCAAGACTTTAACCCTGTTATTGATCCTAGTCCTGGCTTCAGCAGCGGTTTTACTTTCGACAGTTAGCGAGAATCTGAAGTCATGAACTCCTCATCAGCGAGGCTCTGATCCCATCCAGATGAAAGTTCGCTGGCAGGCCAACGCCCATCCTTATGGGCTTCCGGCCCGCGCCTCCTGTCTCTACAAAATCTCTGGAAATGGCTTGCGGAGCGCTACAATATTCAGCAACCACTCCGCAAGCAACAGCTGGAACTTCGCGCTTCCCTCCCCTATGAGATTGGCTCTTGCACCTTGGCTCCTCAAGTCAGGCTAAGCTGACATTGCCTCAAAGTGCTCTAAAACCGAACACGAGCGGTTGCGCCAAAGGTCAGGGGCGGTGACAAGAAAGCACCAACAGCTGTTCCCGTAGCTGTTTGCGTGGCAGCGGTACCTTGAAGCGGCGTATCGAAAGCAAGTTCGTAATAGTCCTCATCAAACAGGTTCTGCGCCCACAGTTCCAACTCGAAGGGAGAGTTGTCACTGTAGAATGACATTCTTGCATTTACCACAACCAGCTCTTCAACCTCCTTGAGCGGATCGAGGTTCGAACCTGTATTATACTTTGAAGTGAACCGGCTCGATACATTGAAGCGCGCATCCCAGTCGCTGATAAACGAGGTTTCATAAGTTGCGGCCAACGTACCTGACCAACGGGGCGCAAATGAAATTGTGCTTCCCGGCAAGCGCGGCGGCGCGAAAAAGTCTACCGCTTCGAAATCATCATACTGGGTTTCCGCATAGACAAGACCGCCCTGCAGTGTCAGCCCTTCAAGCTGTTCAGGCAGGTATCGGACATCGAACTCAGCACCCTTGGAAATCACACCGGGAACAGATGTCACGATGAAGCTCGTACCGGTAAACGTGTTGAGCTGAAAGTCGCTATACTCCTGATAGAAAATCGCGCCGTTGAAGAACAAGCTATTTGCCGCATTGTTGGTCTTAAAGCCGACCTCATACGCATCAACAGTTTCGGGATCAAATCTGGTATCCAGGTTGGGCTGAAATGGCGTGGGATCTGAGGGACCAAACTGGCTGCGATCAAGGTTGAAACCACCGGCCTTGTAACCGCGCGAATAGGACGCGTATGACATCAGATTCTCACTGACCCGATATGCCCCCTTTACTGTACCTGATAAATCCTCGTCAGAGCGATCCTGCGTGGCGCTCACACCCACAAAGTTGTCGTTTGTCCAAGGCAAGCAAAGCGTTGGTGTCAATCCACCTGTAGGGCCAAATACGGCCAAGGCTGTGGTACAGCTACCCGCTTCGCCATTAAAATTGGACTCCAGCGTCTTCTCATCAATCGTATAACGAAGACCGACCGTGAGGTCGAACTGATCGCTCAAGCTGAACGTATTGTTCGTGAAGATGGCGTATGTATCCGCAGTTTGTTCATAAACGTCTGCGGTTGCATTTGCCTCGCCCGTATAGATATTACCTGGCAGCGAAGACAGATCAAACGCACCACCACTCGCACCGAGCAGCAATTGCTGAAAGTAGAAAAAGTAATCATTGCCGTAAGTAATGAAATCTGTACGATCAAGAGTTTCATTCGCGTAAAACACACCCACCTGCCAGTCGACGTTATCGGTCGCGCCCGCGAGTCGTAACTCTTGGCTGAATGTGGCAAAAGCGTCCCTGGACGTTTCGTCATCTCGATACCAAAGATCGGCGGCACTAAAATCTGTATCCTGACCCGAGCCGTTTTCCCAATCGCGATAGGATGTGATTGACGTCAATTCACCGAGGCCGGACTGCCACTCGATATTCGCTGACACACCCCAGTCCTCGGTCGTCTGCGTGGCGTCGCGGTTCGCAAAGGCGACGCGGTCGAACGGATCGATCGGAAAAGCAGAGGCCCCGTCACCGCCAGCCAGCAGCGTGATCAGCGGGCCCCTGGCCGGGTCCACCGCGATATAGTCACCCATGCAACAATCTTCTTCCCGATCAGTATAGTCAGCAGAGAGAAGAATCTCGAGGTCGCTGGAGGGCTCAAAACGAAGCTGACCTCGAACGGAGTAGAAGTCATACTGACTCGTTTCGTCCTCGGTACGTGGACCGTTACCGGTCTTTACGTCCAAAAGACCGCCGCGCTCTTCGTATACTCCGAACAGGCGACCGCTCACCGTCTTAGAAAGCGGTCCGGTGACTTCTGCAGACGTGCGAAGGAAACCTTCGTTGCCGATCCCGACCTCGAAGATCGACTCTAACTCGTCAGACGGTT
This sequence comes from Hyphomonas sp., assembly GCA_002700305.1. GTDB lineage: Bacteria > Pseudomonadota > Alphaproteobacteria > Caulobacterales > Hyphomonadaceae > Hyphomonas. The sequence goes on from PACZ01000054.1 coordinate 84,019, forward strand.
TCTTCGTGATGACATTTATGACGCCCGCAGAGGTCGACTTGCCAAACAAGGTTCCCTGCGGCCCCTTTAGTACTTCGATTCGCTCGATCTCGCCGAGATCGCCGAAGGAAACGCCGTTCCTGGCGCGCGGAACCCCGTCGATAACGACGCCTACTGAGCTTTCGAGACCGGGATTGTCACCAACCGTGCCAATGCCACGAATCCGCGCCGTAGTATTTGCTTGCTTTGACGAAGAAGTTACAAGCAGGCCCGGCGTCACGACCGTCAGGTCCTTGATATCCTGAACGCCAGCATCGCTGAGAAGCTCTCCGGACAAGGCGGTCACGACAATTGGCACATCCTGCAAGCTCTGCTCGCGCTTTTGCGCTGTAACTGTGATTGCACCCAATCGACGTGTGGCCTCCACATTTTCCGCCGCGGATGCAGCAGCACCTTGCTCGTCCACCTCAACTTGCGCATGAGCACCGGCGGCAAACAGCAAAACCGCCAAAGATACCGAAACAGTTGTCTTCGACACCGCGTTGAAATAATACACCTAGTTTCCTCCTTATGTTTATATAATACTGTATGATATGATACTTATCTGCAATGTGAATATTCTTTTTTCCCCCTGACAGAGATCGTCGACGGGTGATGCAAATTTGCAATAGAGGTTATGGCTTGTCCAATCGGACTGGCCCAACCGAAAAGTTAGTTCCGGCTTCAGCTGACACGCTTGGGATCGGTGGTCCGGCCCTGGGGTTAATATCCAGCGGCAATGACGTGCTTGGTCTGGTGGTCCGGCCTTGGCGTTAAAATCCAGTGGCGATTTTGACCTTGCCACCATGGCATAGGCCGGCGTTACGGGCAAACTCGTCGGGAGATTGCCCATTGTGAGCCATGTGAAGCCGGCTCTCATTGGAGTCGCGCCTCCACGCCTCGATCAGCCGCCTTGC
>PACZ01000055.1 GCA_002700305.1 Hyphomonas sp.
CGGGTGAAAGCCCTGGCAGACGCCGCCCGTGAGGGCGGTCTCAAATTCTAAGGAGAGGCCCTATGGCTGAAGAAAGAGGAAGAGGCCGCCGGAATCGCGATCGCGACGAGGAGCAGTCTGAATTCGTCGACAAGCTGGTTGGCATCAACCGCGTCGCCAAGACCGTGAAGGGTGGTAAGAACTTCGGTTTCGCAGCCCTCGTCGTGGTGGGTGACCAGAAGGGCCGCGCCGGCTTTGGCAAGGGTAAGGCCCGCGAAGTGCCGGAAGCCATCCGCAAGGCAACGGAAGAAGCCAAGCGCAACATGGTTCGTATCCCGCTGCGCGAAGGCCGCACGCTGCACCATGACGGCAAAGGCCGTTGGGGCGCTGGCAAGGTCGTCCTGCGCGCGGCACCTCCCGGTACCGGCGTGATCGCTGGTGGTCCGATGCGTGCCGTGATGGAAGTGCTGGGCGTTCAGGACGTCGTCGGCAAGTCGATCGGTTCCTCGAACCCGTACAACATGGTTCGTGCTACCTTTGATGCGCTGACCGGGCAGGCGAGCCCGCGTTCCGTCGCTTCCAAGCGTGGCCTGAAAGTTCAGGACGTGGTTGGCCGCCGTACCGATGGTGCGTCGGAAGCCGGCGTCGTTGAAGCCTGAGCCTAGGGAAGGGTAACGACATGTCGAAATCCAAGCTTACCGTCCGCCAGACCGGCAGCCCGATCGGCCGCAAGCCCGAGCAGCGCCAGACGCTGGTCGGCCTCGGCCTGAACAAGGTTGGCCGGACCAAGGAACTCGAAGACACTCCGGCCGTGCGCGGCATGATCCGCAAAGTGGCCCACCTGGTCGAGGTGGTCGGCGAATAAGGCCCTGTGCCGCTTCGCCCGCCGCCCCAACCATCAAGACGTATCGGAAGATAGAACGATGAAACTCAACGAACTGTCCCCCGCTGAAGGCTCCACCAAGCAGCGTATGCGCATTGGCCGCGGCGTTGGCTCGGGCAAGGGCAAGACTGGCGGTCGCGGCGTGAAAGGCCAGAAGGCCCGTTCCGGCGTTGCCATCAATGGCTTCGAAGGCGGCCAGATGCCGATCTACATGCGCCTGCCGAAGCGTGGCTTCACCCCGCGTGGCCAGAAGACGATGTCCTGGGTCAACCTGGGCCGTGTCGCCAAGGCTGTCGAAACCGGCAAGCTGGACCCGTCCAACGTGACCGAAGAGACGCTTGTCGCCTCCGGCCTCGTGCGTAACGTCCGTGACGGCGTTCGCCTGCTGGCCAAGGGCGCTGCCCCGAAAAACCTCAACATTACCGTGACTGGCGCTTCCAAAGCCGCGATCGAGGCCGTTGAGAAGGCCGGCGGCAAGGTGACTGTTACGGGTGCCGTAAAAGACACGGCTGCAGAATAAGCAGCGGTTTTTACCCGGAACCCCTTCACAAACACCGTGACGCCGCCGATTTTGGCGGCGCACGCATTTTCAGGGAGATCGAGCATCGATGGCCAATGCCGCAGAACAGATGGCTCGCAATGTAAATCTCGGAACCTTCGCCAAGGCCAAGGATCTGCAGAATCGCATCCTGTTTACTCTGGGCATGTTGCTGCTCTACCGGCTTGGCACATTCATCCCGATCCCGGGGCTCGATCCGGTCGCCTACGCGTCGATCTTTGAAAGCCAGTCCGGCGGCCTGCTGGGCAACATGAACATGTTTGCCGGCGGCGCGGTGGAGCGGATGGGTGTCTTCGCCCTGAACGTGATGCCTTACATCACCGCCTCCATCATCATCCAGATGATGACACAGGCCTCTCCGACGCTTGAGAAGCTGAAGAAGGAAGGCGAGGCGGGCCGCAAGCAGATCAACCAGTATACCCGCTACCTGACGCTGGCTTTCGCGCTGGTTCAGTCCTTCGCGATTTCCTCCGGCCTGTCGCATGTCCGCATCGACGGTATTGCTGCGCCATTCTTCATCCTCACCGGCGTTGTCACCCTGACGGGCGGCACCATGCTGCTTATGTGGATGGGCGAACAGATCACGGCCCGCGGTATCGGCAACGGCGTTTCGCTCATCATCTTCGCCGGTATTGTGGCGGAACTGCCCAAGGCGATCGTGAACCTGATCGCTCAGGCGCGCGCCACATCGGTGAACGTGGTGTTTGTGATCGCCATCGCGGCGATGGTCATCGCTCTGGTTGTCTTCATCGTCTTCATGGAGCGCTCGCAGCGCCGGTTGCTGATCCAGTATCCGAAACGCCAGCAGGCGCATGGTGTGGCGCAGGGGCAGAAGAGCTTCCTTCCGCTGAAGATCAACACGGCCGGTGTGATTCCGCCGATCTTTGCTTCCGCGCTACTGATGCTGCCGCTGACCGTTGTCGGTTTCATGGGCGGCAATGCGGCAGGGGCGGCGACGGACACCGACGTGAACGGGATCCTGTCCTGGCTTGCGGCGAACTTCTCCGCGGGCACGTGGACCCACATCATTTCCTATTGTGTGCTCGTGATCTTCTTTACGTTCTTCTACACCTCGATCATGTTTAATCCCGAGGAAACGGCCGATAACCTCCGGAAATATGGCGGTTTTATCCCGGGTATCCGTCCCGGTTCGAACACCGCGGCCTACTTCGACTATGTGCTGACTCGCCTGACCGTTATCGGTGCGCTCTATTTGACCTTTGTCTGTGTTCTGCCCGAGCTGTTGCGGCGCTACTATCCGGAGATCCCGTTCTATATCGGGGGGACGTCGCTGCTGATCGTGGTGTCGGTGACCATGGACACCGTGACGCAGATACAGTCGCATTTGATTGCGCATCAATATGAAGGCATGATCAAGAAGTCGAAGCTCGGGGGCCGTAAGAAATGAACCTAATTCTGTTCGGGCCGCCTGCGGCCGGGAAGGGGACGCAGGCGAAACGTTTGGTAGAGGAGCGCGGTTTCATTCAGCTCTCCACCGGCGACATGCTGCGCGCCGCCCGCGCGTCGGGCTCTGAACTGGGTCAGCGCGTTGCGACGATCATGGACGAAGGCGGTCTCGTGTCCGACGAGATCGTGATTGCCCTGATCGATGAACAGCTGACGGCCAACCAGGGCGCAGCAGGCTTTATCTTCGATGGCTTCCCGCGGACCGTCGGCCAGGCGGCTGCTCTGGACGAGCTTCTGAAGTCGCGTGGTACGGAAGTGAACCGCGTCGTCCGCCTGGTGGTGGATGACGAGCAGCTTCTGGCGCGCGTCACCAAGCGTTTCGAAGAGCAGGGCCGCAAGGACGATAACCCGGAAACCTTCTCGAAACGTCTTGAGAAGTATTACGAGGATACTGCCCCGCTGGTGCCGATTTACGCTGAGCGGAGCATCCTGACGGAAGTCGACGGGATGGCCTCGATTGAAGAGGTTGCAACCCAGATTGACGCTGCGCTGAAAGAGACGGCATAAAGCTGGGATTCCGCTGTTGACGCGTTAATTTCCCCAGTTATAAGCCTCCATTCTTAGCTTAAGGCTTAATCGCCGGCGCGCGAGGCGGATCCGCTTTCCGACTCGGCGCGCTTTTAATGTTTGAACAGTCCGCTTGAGGAGAACCGGCTTTGGCCCGTATTGCAGGCGTAAATATCCCGACCAACAAGCGCGTCGTCATTGCGCTGCGGTACATCCACGGCATCGGCCCGGCCTTCGCAAAGGAAATTTGCGAGAAGGTGGGTGTCGACGAGTCGCGCCGCGTGACCGAACTGACCGACGCTGAAGTGATCAAGATCCGCGAAACGATCGACTCCGATTACATGGTCGAAGGCGACCTGCGCCGCGATACCTCCATGAACATCAAGCGTCTGATGGACCTCGGCTGCTATCGTGGCCTGCGTCATCGCCGCAAGCTGCCGGTTCGCGGTCAGCGCACGCACACAAATGCTCGTACCCGCAAGGGCCCGGCCAAGCCGATCGCCGGCAAGAAGAAGTAAGGGGTAGCTCGTTATGGCTCGTGAGACGACCCGCGTCCGCCGCAAGGAGCGCAAGAACATCACTTCCGGTGTTGTTCATGTGAACTCCAGCTTCAACAACACGATGGTGACCATCACCGACGCGCAGGGGAACACCATCTCCTGGTCTTCGTCCGGCACGATGGGCTTCAAAGGGTCGCGTAAGTCGACGCCTTATGCTGCCCAGATGGCTGCTGAAGATGCCGCCAAGAAGGCCATGGAACACGGCCTGCAGACCGTTGAGGTCCTGGTGCGTGGTCCAGGCTCGGGCCGTGAGAGCGCCCTGCGTGCCCTTCAGGCTGCTGGCCTGACGGTCACCGCGATCAGCGACACCACGCCGATCCCGCACAATGGCTGCCGCCCGCCGAAACGCCGCCGCGTCTAAACGGAATGAACCTTCCCGGTGGCGCGGCCCTATCGCGCCACTATCCGCTTTTTGAGGATCGCCACACATGGCAGAGAACACCGCCGTCAACGACCGTAACTGGAAAGAACTGATCCGCCCGAACCGTCCGGTGGTTCAGGCTGGATACGACCCGAAGCGCAAGGCGAAGCTCGTCATCGAGCCGCTGGAGCGTGGCTATGGTACGACGCTGGGCAACGCCCTGCGCCGCGTGCTGCTGTCCTCTCTGCAGGGCGCTGCCATCATTGGCGTCCAGATCGACAATGTCGTTCACGAATTCTCTGCCATTCCGGGTGTGCGCGAAGACGTCACCACGATCGTCCTGAACCTCAAGCAGGTCGCGATCTTCATGGAAGGCGAAACGTCCAAGCGCATGGTCCTGAAAGCGACCGGCCCGGGCGAAGTGAAAGCCGGCCAGATCGAAACCTCGGGCGACACGAAGATCCTCAACCCGGATCACGTGATCTGCACGCTGGACGATGGCGCTGAAGTCCGCATGGAATTCACCGTCGACACCGGCAAGGGCTATGTCCCGGCTGAAGCGCACCGTCCGGAAGATGCTCCGATCGGCTATATCCCGATCGACGCCATCTATTCGCCGGTTCGCCGCGTTGGCTACCAGGTGGAAGACACCCGTGAAGGCACGAAGCTGGACTTCGACAAGCTGACCCTCGACATCGAAACCGATGGTTCGGTCACGCCGGAAGATGCTGTCGCTTATGCCGCGCGCATCCTGCAGGACCAGCTGCAGCTCTTCATCAACTTCGAAGAGCCGACGCTGGAAGCCGGCACCCAGACGGAAGAAACCGACCTCGGCTTCAACCCGGTNCTCCTCAAGAAGGTGGACGAGCTGGAACTGTCCGTGCGTTCGGCAAACTGCCTGAAGAACGACAACATTGTTTACATNGGNGACCTGATCCAGAAGTCGGAAGCGGAAATGCTGCGNACCCCGAACTTCGGCCGCAAGTCGCTGAACGAAATCAAGGAAGTCCTCGCTGGTCTTGGCCTGCACCTCGGCATGGAAGTGCCGGACTGGCCGCCGGAAGACATCGAAGGCCTTGCCAAGAAATACGACGACCACCTCTAGGACCCGAAACTCAGACGGGGGCCTGACCACCTCCTGAAGGATAACGACAATGCGCCATCGCCTCGGACACAGAACTCTGAACAAAACGACTTCCCACCGGAAGGCGATGTTCGCCAACATGGCCGCAAGCCTGATCGAGCACGAGCAAATCGTGACGACAGTGCCGAAAGCCAAGGAAATGGCACCGATCATGGACAAGCTGGTGACCCTGGCCAAGAAGGGTGACCTCGCTGCCCGCCGCCAGGCGCTCTCCAAGGTCCGTAACGAAGACGCCGTCCGCAAGCTGTTCGACGTGTTCGGCGACCGCTACAAGGACCGCAACGGCGGCTACACCCGCGTGCTGAAAGCCGGCTTCCGCCATGGCGACAACGCACCGGTTGCTGTCCTCGAGATGGTCGATCGTGACGAGTCCGCCAAAGGCGCCGCCGACAAGGCTCGCCACGAGGCTGAACTCGAAGCCGGCGAATAGTCCGCGCAAAGAATTTTCCGCAAGGAAATCAAAGAGCCCCGGAGTTTTCCTCCGGGGCTTTTCGTTTTTGCGGTTGACGCCCCTGCGCGTTTCCATCATACGGCGCCTCCAATCCAGCCAGAGGACGGACCGATGAAACGGCCAGAATCAAATTTCCAGAGGACAGCTCCGGCCCTGTACCAGGGCGAGGATCGCTGCCGCATGGAGGTTGCTGGATAGGGGCTGATGGTCAGTCCCGGGCTCCGAAAGGAGTTTATGCCGCCCTCCGCGCTTTTACCGCCCGGAGGGTTTTTCTTTGTCTTTCTAAACCCGAAGGACCGCGCGGAGGGCTTGTGAGGAGGAGCTTTGTCAGAAGAAGCTGTGAGAACGATGAGCCAGTTTGAAGTGTTTGAAACCAGCGCCGGTGGGCGCATCAAGGCCTGGGTGAAAGGTGTCCCTGTCGAATCGCAGGCGCGCGCGCAACTTGAGAACGTTGCGGGTCTGCCGTTCATTCACTCGCACCTGGCCGTGATGCCGGACGTCCATTTCGGGCGCGGGGCGACGGTCGGGTCGGTGATCCCCACGAAGGGTGCGATAATTCCGGCGGCTGTCGGCGTCGACATCGGGTGCGGAATGATGGCGGTTCGGACCAGCCTTACGGCCAACGACCTGCCGGACAGCCTGTCGGCCATCCGCAGCGAGATCGAACGCAAGGTGCCGGTCGGCAACGGCCGCGGTGGCAACCACAAGGAAGCGCCCGCCCGTGCAGCCACCGCCCTTCGCGCGTCCGGACTCGACGAAAAGCTCGACGTGATCCTCCGCAAGCACAAGCGGATCCAGCGCACGGCCTTTGCCAAACAGCTGGGCACGCTGGGCGGCGGGAACCACTTCATCGAGCTTTGCCTCGACGAAGCGGACCGCGTCTGGGTAATGCTGCATTCCGGATCCCGCGGCACGGGGAACATCCTCGGTACCTACTTCATCCAGGAAGCCCGCGAGGCCCTGGAGAAGCGGGTGCTCGGCTATCACGTCCCGGACAAGGACCTCGCCTTCTTCGTGGAAGGGGAAGAATTGTTCGATGACTACACAATGGCTGTCGGCTGGGCGCAGGACTATGCGCGCCTCAACCGCGAAGTGATGATGGATCGCGTGCTGCTTGCGCTGCGCGATTTCTTCCCCGGCTTCTCGCTGGAGAAGGAAGCGGTGAACTGCCACCACAATTATGTGGAGCGGGAACACCACTTCGGCGCCAATGTCTGGGTAACCCGCAAAGGTGCCGTGCGTGCCGGTGCAGGCGAACTCGGCATCATTCCCGGCTCGATGGGGGCGAAGTCCTTCATCGTGCGCGGGAAGGGCAACGCGGACTCGTTCTGCTCCTGCTCGCACGGGGCAGGGCGGGCCATGAGCCGGTCGGAAGCCAAACGGACCTTCACTGTGGAGGACCACCTCGCGGCGACGGAAGGCGTGGAATGCCGGAAAGACTCCGGCGTCATCGATGAAACGCCGATGGCCTACAAGGACATCGACGCCGTCATGGCCGCGCAGACCGACCTTGTGGAGATTGTCCACACACTGAAACAGGTCGTTTGTGTCAAAGGCTGATCGAATTAATTTCGATGTGTCCTTGACAGTCAACGGTGGTTCCCTTTATAGGCCACCTTCCTCTTGACCAGCCATCCGTGATCGGATGGCTGGTCAAACCAACCAACGGACCAAACAGATGAAGCGCGGTTGTACAAAAACAATCCTGCTCCTCAGTCGATGGGGAGCGCTGTCAGCGTCCCCCGCGCGTTTGCCGGTGGGCGTCTGACCTAACAATTATTCTGACTTCAATCTGTCCGTGTCCGGTTTCCCGGTATGCGGACGGTCTGGAAGGAGGTGGATCATGGGAAACCCCATGACCCGGCGCCTTGTGCGGCCCCATGGCCATGCCGGTGCCATGACGCCCTTGCTCCGGTTTCTTGCCGGGGTGCACGCTGAAGCGCTTGCCATTGCGTGGCCAGCGCCTCATGCAGGCTTTCTTGCCCTGCCGTCCGCTCGGCGTCATGCGGCGGCGATCCTGCTGGCGCGTGATCTGGAACTGAACGAGATCGCGCGTATCGTGGAATATGGACGGGATGGGGATGTTGCAAAACACCTCATGCACGGACAAGCCGCGCGCGGATTGATGAAAGCGCTGTCCCGGCTCGGGGAAATCCTGTGGGACGCGGCAGACTATGATCTCTTCCTGTCCCTGTTTTCCGACGAGAATACGGCGCAGGTGCTGCGGCATGCGGACGAAATCCGTCCGCCTCAGCTTCATCTGATCCGCCGGCTCCCTGTTCCGATCCGTGTGCCGAAAATCCTTCGGCATATTCCGGACAGCCACGGCGCCGCGGACGATCTGGCCGAAGCTTTCCGGCTGGCTGTCCGCATCCGCGGCAAGGAACAGGCTGCTTCCATCGCTCGCCGGTGGGAACGGTCTGCATCGGCCGAACGTCTGTTCGATATGGCGGCGGAAGATCTGCAGCCGAATGCGTTCGGGGTGCAGCTGTCTCCGCCAAACCTGTCGTCTGCCTTTTTCCGTGTAACGGACAGGAAGACGCTGGAGCAGGTCGCGCTGGAATTCCGCAATTGCCTGCGGGATTTCACAAGCGAGATCTCGGCCGGACAGATGGCAGTCTACGTCCTGCGCGACGGCGTGGAGCGGGCTGTCCTGGCGCTCCGCCGTGATACGGCCGGCTGGCGGCTTGCCGAAGCGAAAGGCAAAGGGAATGCCGACCTGCAGGAAGGCACCCTGCGCTTCATCGTCAATTCCGTGGAGCAGGCGGGAGGGCGCACGGGTGAGTCCACCTGGGCTCTTGCCACGCGTCTGCACGAACATGTCTGCCGCCGTTGCGGACCAGCGCATGTTCCAGCGCGGGCAACCTGGGAAGACCAGCTGATGCTTGGTACGCTCTGGGACTGATCGCGCGCGCTCAGCACGGGACGCCCCTCCGGAAACGGAGGGGCGTCTTGCGTTGGGAATCTCTTGTGTCCAGCAAAATTACGGATAGGCTCAGGTCTGCTTATCGGAGCATTCCCCATGATATTCGATCGTATCAAGCCGCTCGACGCCATCCTTGCGACAGCGGAGAAGAAGTCCCTGCACAGATCCCTCGGCGCCTTCCAGCTCACCATGTTGGGCATCGGGGCCGTGATCGGTACGGGTATCTTTGTCCTCACTGCTGCGGCCGCCCAGAAGGCCGGGCCGGGCATGATGTTCTCTTTCGTCATTGCAGGTTTCGTCTGCGCGGTGGCGGCGCTCTGCTATTCGGAACTGGCCTCGATGGTGCCGGTCTCGGGCTCCGCCTACACTTATACCTACGCTGTGATGGGGGAGCTGCTGGCCTGGATGGTCGGCTGGGCGCTGACCCTGGAATACGCCGTCGCGGCTTCCGCCGTGTGTGTTGGCTGGTCCGGCTATGTCATGGGGCTTGTCGAGAACTTAACCGGGTTCACCTTACCCGGGGCGCTCAGTAGCGGCCCCGCCTGGGGATTTGCAGGCGGGATTCCGCACGTGGATTTCAGCCATGGCGTGGTCAACCTGCCGGCCATCATTGTGGCGGCTGTGGTGACCTGGCTGCTGGTCATCGGCACAAGTGAGAGCGCCTCGGTGAACGCAGTGCTGGTGGCGATCAAGGTCACGGCCCTGACAGCCTTCATCGTGCTGAGCTTTCCGATCCTCAAGGGTGAGAACTTCACGCCGTTGATGCCGACCGGCCTGCTCGGTCATGACGGCCTTGGCGTCGTCGGGGCCGCGGCGACCATCTTCTTCGCTTATGTCGGGTTCGATGCGGTGTCGACTGCGGCGGAAGAAACGAAGAACCCGCAGCGCAACGTGCCTATCGGCCTGCTCGGCTCACTGGCCATCTGTACGATATTTTATTTCCTCGTTGCGGCCGGCGTGGTCGGAACGGTCGGGGCCCAGCCTGTGCGCGACGCTGCCGGTGCTGTCCTGCCACCGGATGGAGCAGGCTTTGCCGCCCGCTGCGCGGAACTCCGGGCGCTGGGAGATGCCCCCATCGTCTGTTCGGATGAGGCGCTTGCCGAGACGCTCCGCCTTGTCGGCTTCCCGGTGATCGGCAACCTCGTCGGCCTGGCGGCCTCCATCGCGCTGCCGTCGGTGATCCTGATGATGATCTATGGCCAGACGCGGATCTTCTTCGTCATGGCCCGCGATGGCCTGCTGCCGGAAAAGCTCGCGGACGTGCACCCGAAGTTCAAGACGCCCTGGAAGATGACCATCTTCACCGGTATCTGTGTTGCCATCGCCGCGGCCTTTTTCCCGGTCGGCCAGCTTGCGGACATTTCAAACTCCGGCACGCTTTTCGCCTTCTTTATGGTGGCGATTGCCGTGATGATGTTGCGCCGGACGGATCCGGACCGGTTCCGCCCGTTCCGCACGCCTTTCGTCTGGGTGATTGCCCCGATCGCCGCAGTGGGGTGCCTTGGCCTTTATCTGAACCTGCCATTCGTGGCGAAGATGGTGCTGCCGGTCTGGGGCGCGATCGGGCTCGCGATCTATTTCTTCTACAGCCGCAAGCGCAGCCATGTCGGGCTTGGCCTGATCGAGGTGCACGAGGAAGATGCTGACGTCCCGCCGTCCGCGGCGCCGCCGATCTGACGGAACGGGGATTGGAACTCACCCGCAGCGGGGTTATCCTGCTCCCAGACAATAAGAAACCGGAGGAAAAGAGATGGCTGACGGACATGCCGTAGGCGAACGCGCAAAATTCCGCGAAATGCTGGAAGGCACCAAGCAAGACTGGGAAATCATCGCGGAGCATTCCAAGATCTTCAACAAGGGCCTCGCCAAGCGCGTGCTGGACCACCTCCGTCTGCTGGATGGCGATTTCGGTGGTTTCCCCATCGACCGGCTGGAGCACTCGCTGCAGACGGCGACCCGCGCCCACCGCGATGGACGGGATGAGGAATATGTTGTCTGTGCGCTGCTTCACGACATTGGTGACACGCTTGGCAGCATGAACCATCCGGACGTGGCGGCGGCGATCCTGAAGCCGTTCGTGTCGGAGGAAAATCTCTGGATGGTCGCCAATCATGGCGCCTTTCAGGGCTATTACTTCTTCGAGTATCTCGGCCTCGACAAGAATATGCGTGACCAGTTCAAGGACAGCCCGCACTATCAGCGCTGCGCCGAGTTCTGCCACAAATACGACCAGGCGGCCTTCGATCCAGACTATGAAAGCGAGCCGCTCGAATTCTTCGAACCGATGGTGGAGCGCGTCTTCTCGAAGCCGAAAAACTCCATGTACCTGAAAGCCATGCAGAAGGCGGAATGATCCGCTGACGGACCGGTCTTCGAAAATAAAATCAAAAAAAACGTGCGGGCCGGGTTGACTTCATCCGGCCCGCACGTCATATGCGCGCCTCGCTGGCGAGTGCGCCGGAGATTTTTGAGCGAACGGATCAGAACATGAAACGTATCCATACGATCAGTCTGAAGCATGACCGAAACGCCCTGCCAGGTGCGTTTGGCGATGCATGCGTGCGCTCATACGGAGGCGGAATGGCTTAGCCGTTTCGACAAGGTTCCTTTCCGGACCCCTCCCGAGCATCGCTCCGGAGGGGTTTTTTTGTTTCCAGCCCCTCCGGACAAGTGAAACCGGAAACGAGAGGAGTTTTTTTGAGTTTGTCAGGTGGTGAAGGTGCGGAGTTCTTCGTCTGCCACACAAAGGCCGTGCCGCCTGTTCCCCTGACGACAATATTGCCGGTGGTGAAGGGATCGGATACTTCGCGCCTGGACGAGCGGGTTCGACTCCCGCCGGCATGCAGACGTACCGTGGAAGCAGCCCGGCAGGGCTGTTGCGTCGCGGGTCCGGGCCTTTGGGCCCTGCGTTCTGTATGCTGACTTCCGTTTCCGACGGTTCCCCGGCAAACCCAATGCCACACCGGTGGTGAAGAGATCTGTTACTTCGTTTGGGACGACGGTGTCGCGGGTTCGAATCCCGCCAGGCAAGGCTTCGGCCGCGCCTGTAGCTCAGCCTGGTAGAGCGCGTTTCCGGGGAAACCCGGGTCTCAGGTTTCGACTGTTCCCCGGTGTGGTGCCGTATTCCGGCCGGTGGTGAAGGAATTCGCTACTTCGAACGTTAATTGCGAGGTCGCGGGTTCAATTCCCGCCAGGCAAGGTTTCGGCCGCGCCTGTAGCTCAGTGGGTAGAGCAAGCAACTTGCGGTTCCGAATGTTCCCCGGCCGGAACCCCGATGGCGCTTGCCGTCAGGCCTGTTAGCCGCTTTAATTTCAACCCGCCGGAGGAGAGTGTCATGGCGAAGATAAACAAATTCATGCCCGCCCGCACCCATGAAGGGGCGAAGGGCCGTGCTTTCGGGCCGGAGCAGGAACTGCGCCGGGCCGTCATGAACAGCCTCCTCTGGGAGGACCAGTTCTATGAGAACGGCGTGTCCATTGCGGAGCGGATCGCCGGGCTCGTCCCGGCCGTGGCCCCCGAAACGGTGGTGGAGATCGCCATTTCGGCGCGCGAGGACATGAAGCTGCGGCACGTGCCGTTGCTCATCGTGCGTGAGATGGCGCGTCATCCGGAGCACCGGAAGCTCGTGGCGGATACGCTGGCGCGTATCATTCAGCGTCCGGACGAACTAACCGAGTTCCTTGCAATCTACTGGATGGATGCCCTCGGCTCCATGCAACAGCGCAAGAAGGCGGCGGTGTCGGCGCAGGCCAAGAAAGGCCTCGCGCGGGCATTCACCAAGTTCGATGCCTACCAGCTGGCCAAGTATGACCGCGACGGTGCGGTCCGCCTGCGGGATGTTCTCTTCCTTGTGCACCCCAAGCCGAAGGATGCCGAACAGGAGAAAGTCTGGAAGCAGCTGGCCGAAGGCACGCTGGCCTCTCCGGATACCTGGGAAGTGTCCCTCTCTGCCGGGGCGGACAAGCGGGAGACGTTCGAACGCCTGATCGCGGAGAAGAAGCTCGGCGCGCTGGCGCTGCTGCGGAACCTCCGGGGCATGCAGGTGGCGGGGGTTCCCAAGCGGACCATTGCCGCAGCGCTGAACGATATGCGGGTCGACCGTGTCCTGCCTTATCGTTTCATCGCCGCGGCCCGGTTCGCGCCGGACCTTGAGCCGGAACTGGAGAAAGCCATGTTCCGGTCCATCGAGGGCCACGCCCAGCTGACCGGGAAGACGACCCTGCTGGTCGACGTGTCCGGCTCCATGAGCTGGGAAATGTCGCGCCAGTCGGTGATGACCCGGCTGGATGCGGCCTGCGGCCTGGCCGTCCTGGCGCGGGAAGTCTGCAAGGACGTGGAAATCTTCACCTTCTCGAATGAGGTCGTGAAGGTGCCGCCCCGCCGCGGCTTTGCGCTCCGCGATGCCATCCTGGCGTCCCAGCCGCATGGCGGGACCCAGCTTGGTGCGGCGGTCGCGAAGGTCGACCGGAAAGGCCGCCGGCTGATCGTCTTCACCGACGAACAGTCGCACGACCGGGTCGAAGCCCCCAAAGGCCTCGGCTACATGGTCAACGTCGCGTCGTACCAGCACGGCGTCGGCCAGGGCGACTGGCAGCGCATCGACGGCTTCTCAGAGAAGATCCTCGACTGGATCATCGCTTCGGAAGCCAGGTAGAAACCCCAAAACAAAGGCGGCCCGCATCCGAGAGGATGCGGGCCGTTATGTATTCAGGTGGCTGGAGCGACCGTCAGCTCTCTTTCACGTCGCATTCGCCGGGCAGGGCGACGCTGACGCCAGCGGCATAGGCTTCGCAACGATTGCCATAGGTCTTGCCGTCGCAGCCGCAGACCGGGCGGTATTCCTTGGTGCAGATCGGGCCGGTTTTCCGGCAGGTGCCGGCGCCGTCTGCCATGGAGTGGCAAACCCCGTCGTCATAAATGCAGGTCAGGCCCTCTTCACACTGAATAGCGGCAATGCCACCGCACATGGCGCCTTCGCTGGCGGTCGGTATCTGGCCCGGCGCGGCCACTTCGTCCGACGGAACGGTCCGGTCCGGCACGACACCCGGGTCGAGAAACCACGCGCAACCGGCCAGAAACATTGGGAAAAACAAAAGAACGGCGAGGCGCATGGGAGTCTCCTTTTGAGAGAACAACCTGCGCCTCGCCGTCATTTTTGGCAAGCTTGAAGACGGGGCCCGGCCCGCGTCTCAGCCTTGCGATCAGCCCTGGCCTTTGCCCTCAGCGACGAGCGAGAACATGTTCGCGCCGTGCTGGCCGCCCGAGGTGAAGGCATCGAGCGTCTTGCTGGTGTCGGTGATTTCGCCCCATTTCGCGGCGACGGCTTCGGCGGTCAGTTCTTCGCCCTGGCCGACATAGGCACCGCGGGTTTCGACGATGCGGGCCATCGAGAAGGCACCGGCGCCAGCCGACAGGATCAGGCCGGTCGGAGCGTCGTCTTTGACGAGGTTCATCACGCCCGGCGTGACATATTCCGGCTTCAACTGTTCCAGCGCTTCCGGCGGCATCAGGCCTTCGGTCATGCGGGTCGCGGCGACCGGGCAGACGGCGTTGATCTTGATGTCGTTCTTCGCGCCTTCGATCTTCAGCGTGTTCATCATGCCGACCACGCCGAGCTTGCCGGCGCCATAGTTGGCCTGGCCAAAGTTGCCATAGAGGCCGGTGGAGGAGGTGGTCACGACGATCCGGCCGTAATTCTGCTCTTTCATGATGTTCCAGGCAGCGTGCACCGGCAGGAACGTGCCGCGCAGGTGGACCGCGAGAACGAGGTCGATGTCCTGGGTCGTCATCTTGGAGAAGGACTTGTCGCGCAGGATGCCGGCATTGGCGATCAGGATGTCGATGCGGCCCCATTTGGCCATCGTGTCATCGATCATTTTCTGCACGCCGGCCTCGTCAGCGACGGACGAGCCGTTGGAGATGGCTTCGCCGCCCAGCGCTTCGATTTCCTTGACCACGGCTTCGGCGGCTTCGGAGCTGCCGCCGGAACCGTCCATTGAGGCGCCAAGGTCGTTGACGACGACTTTTGCGCCGCGGCGGGCGAGTTCGAGGGCGTGGCAGCGGCCAAGACCGCCACCAGCGCCGGTGACGATGGCAACGCGGCCGTCAAAACGGATGTCAGACATGGGCTTTCTCCTGAAAAGTTTGGAGGTTTCAGACCAGACGCTCAGGTGAACGTCAAGCACATCCCCTGCGTCATCCCTTGCGCGTGTTGTCGCGGCGTGTATCAGTTCCATTCCGGAATGCACCAGAGGAGGAAACAACATGCTCGCTTATGTCACGCTCGGCTCCAATGATACCGATAAGGCCTGCGCTTTTTACGACGCGGTTCTCGGGGAAATGGGGGCCAAACAGGTCTTCAATAATGGCCGCCTCTATTTCTACGGCACCGGCCCGGGCGCGCCCATGCTGGCGATTGGCGGCCCGTATGACGAGAAGGCGGCCAGCTGCGGCAATGGCGTGATGCCGGCGATTGCTGCGCCCGACGCTGCCACCGTCGACAAGGTCTACAACAAGGCCATCGAACTCGGTGCGCAGGACGAAGGCGCCCCCGGCCAGCGCATGCCGACTTTCTACGGCGCCTATTTCCGCGACCCCGACGGCAACAAGATCTGCGTCTGCAAACTGGGCTAGGGCTTTAGCTTCGCCAGAAAATTTAGCCCCCGGCGTCGTGCCGGGGGCTTTTTTGTTCCGGCCTAATCCGGCCGCTGGTCCTGCAGCTGACCGGCGTAGAAACTCCGGATGTCCTTCACCAGAGCATCCAGGGCGCCGTCGTTCAGGTACATCATGTGGCCGCCCTGATAGTAGGTCATGTCGACCCGGTCCTGCGGGATGCCATAGCGGGCGAAGGTGATCTCTGCGTCGAAGAAGGGGCAGATCAGGTCGTAGTATCCACTCGCGACCATGACGTTCAGGCCGGTATTGTGGCGCATCGCGGTGGTCAGCTTGCGCCCGGCATTCACATAGTGCGGCTCCCAGTACTGGCCTTCCGGCACGTCGCGGAAGTTCCACTGCTCGCCCGCATCCGGGCTGGAGACCATGTAGGGCCGGTCCATCTCAACACGGAGATCGGTGGCGAGATACTGGTTCATCAGGGCCGAATAGGCCGAGCTGACCGCATAGCTCGCCACGTCGTCTTCCGGGCCTTCGGCGATGTCGTCTGCCTCATCGCCCAGATAACGCCCGTCGAGCCGGCCGAGTGCCACGCCTTCATCGCGCAACAGCTCTTTCTGGAAGCGGTGCATCAGGATGCGCAGGTTTGACGTCTCAATATATTGCGGGTCGAGCCCGGTGAAATAGACGAGCTTGTCGCGGATATAGGCGCGCTCCTCCGGGGTCAGCCGGTCGCCTTTCCAGAGGGCCGGGCCATATTCGTCGCGCGCGAAGGCGCGGGCCTCGGCCAGGAACTCCGCCTGCGGAACGCCTTGTCCGGCGCGGCCATGATACTGCGCCACGGCGGCCATGGAGGGCAGGTAGGTGACGTAGGAGTAGACATTGTCGTGGGCGGAGGTGGAGCCCTCATAGTCCAGCGCCTGCGAGATCAGCACGATGCCGTTAAGGGCAATGTCCACGTCGCCCACCGTCAGCTCATTGGCCAGATAGGCGGCGCGCGTCGTACCGAAGCTTTCACCGATCAGGTATTTCGGGGCGTTCCAGCGTTTGTGTTTCGTGATCCAGATACGGATGAACTCGGCGATGGATTCCTTGTCGCCCGCTTCGCTCCAGTAATCCTTGTCCTCGCCTTCGCCGATGGCCTGGCTGAAGCCGGTGCCGACCGGGTCGATGAAGACAAGGTCCGTCTGGTCCAGGATCGACAGAGGATTGTCCACCATCCGGTAGGGCGCGGCGCCATCATCCGCATCGGCATCGCTGGCCACCACCACGCGCTTCGGCCCCAGCAGGCCGAGGTGCAGCCAGACCGAGGCAGAGCCCGGCCCGCCATTGAACACGAAGGTCACCGGCCGGTCAGGCCCGGCCTTCTCCTGAACGTAGGAGATTGTGAACAGGCTCGCTGCGGGTTTGCCCTCGTCATTCTTGATCTGGGTCTCGCCCGCCTCGACCTTGTAGTTCACCTTCTGGCGGCCGAACGTGCCGGAGTGCGGGGTGACGAACATGACCGGCTCGGGCACTGGCCTGGCTTCGGTTTCCTTTGCCGCGTCGGCGCTGTCGGTTTCGGCAAAAGCGGGGGCGGCCATGGCCATCAGGGCAGCCATGAAGAGAGCGCGCAGTTTCATTCGGGTCTTTTCTCCTGGGCGACGGGCGGGCCGTCTCTCAGGAGACGGCGCCAGAGGCCTGAATATTAAGGCGAAAACCTATCCACCGCAGATGTCTGCGTCAAATGAAGGTTGAGCCGCATGTGCGGTTGCCGGGCCGGGCACCTCAGAGGCTACCCGCTGCCGCGCATTGCACCCGCCGCACACATGAAAGCTTCCCCTGCGGCGTTGTCATGTTTAATCCATAAGGCTCATATCTTCGGGGAAGGGAGACTGGGCCGGCATGAACATCATGGGTTTCGAATGGGGCTGGGACAATGCCCGTGCATTGCTCGGCATTGCCATGATCTATGGCCTCTGCTGGGCCTGGTCGGAAAAGCGCAAACTGTTCCCGTGGAAGGTCGTCATTGGCGCCACGGTGATGCAGTTCGTCTTCGCGCTCATCCTGTTCGGCATCCCGTTTATCCGGTCGATCCTGTTCCGTGCCAATGATGTGGTCGACGGCCTTCAGGCGGCCACGCGCGCCGGCACGGGCTTCGTCTTCGGTTATGTCGGGGACAATATCGCCGGGGCCGAGCTGATGGACGGTACGCCGCCGCCGCTCTTCTTCTTCCAGATCCTGCCCATCGTCATCGTCGTCGCCGCCCTGTCGGCCATGCTCTGGCACTGGGGCATCCTGAAATGGGTAACCAATGGCTTCGCCTTCATCTTCCGGCGGGGCATGGGCCTTGGCGGGGCGACGTCGCTCGCCGTCTCCGCCAACGTCTTCATGGGCATGACCGAGGCGCCGGTGCTGATCCGGCCTTACATCAAGGGCATGACGCGGTCGGAACTGCTGATCATGATGACCGCCGGTTTCGCGACCATCGCGGGCTCGGTGCTCGTCGTCTATGGCTCATTCCTTGAAGACAAGATGGCGAACCCGCTGGCCCAGCTGCTCACGGCCTCCATCATGGCCGCGCCCGCAGCTGTCGCCGTGGCGCTCACCATGATCCCGGAAACGACGCCCGCGACCGAGCGGATGAAAGAGCCGGACTTCAACTACGCCTCCACCATGGACGCCTTCTCGCGCGGGGCGACCGACGGCCTGCAGATCGTGTTCAACATCGCGACCATGCTGATTGCGGCGCTGGCGCTGCTGTGGCTCGTCAATGCCGGGCTCGGCGCCTTTCCGGAAGTCGGCGGCGCGCCGCTCTCCATCGAGCGGATTCTCGGCTGGATCTTCGCCCCGCTGATGTACATGGTCGGCGTCCCGCTGGATGAGGCCGCAAAATCCGGCTCCCTCATGGGTGTGAAGACGGTGCTGACCGAATTCGTTGCCTTCCTGCAGCTGGCCGAAGTGCCGCCGGATGCGATGGACCCGCGCACGCGCATGATCACCGCGCACGCGGTCTGCGGCTTTGCCAATTTCGGCTCCATGGGCATCCTGATTGGCGGCCTCTCCATCATTGAGCCGAGCCGCCGGGATGACTTCCTGTCGCTTTCCTGGCGCACGCTGGTGGCCGGCACCTTCGCGACCTGTCTCTCGGCAGCGGTCGTCGGCGCGCTGCCGTACCAGCTGTTTGCAGGCGCCAACGGCTGATCCGCTGACAAAAGCCTGACACGCAGGCGTGACCGGCTGCCCCTTGCGTGCCGCTGCGGTACGTACGACACACAAGGCTTCCGCTTGGGAGGAAGCGTTCATGCAGACTGGTCCGGATCGTGTCATCCCGGAAAACGCGCAGCGTTTATCCGGGACCCATCAGAGACTTTCGCTCGTGGCCACTGGCTCCCGGCTCTCCGCGCTCTGCGCTGTGGCCGGGATGACACTGGCATTGGGCGCAGGACCGGCACAGGCCGAAATGACAGAGGAAGAGCTTGCCGCGCTGCCTGCCTGCGCGGAGGTACCCGAACCGAGGCCGCGCAGCGGTCATTGCCTGGCCGAGACAGGCGAAGTCATGGGCTGGGTCACTGTCGATGGTCCGATGACCTATCTGTCTCCGGTCGAAATCTGGGGTGACCGTTCTGAAGCCGATCCCGGCAGCCAGAGTTTCGCGACGGCAGAACAGATCGACGCCACCGCAGCCGACCATCCCGCCGAAATCCTGAACCAGCTGCCCGGCGTGAACGTGCAGATGAATTCCGGGCAGGAGCACCTGATCGCCATCCGCTCGCCGGTGCTGACCGGCGGGGCCGGGCAGGGCAGTTTCCTTATTCTGGAAAACGGTGTCCCCACCCGCTCCCCTGCCTTCGGCAACGTCAATTCCCTGATCGAGCCGCACCATGAGATCGCCGACGCCATCGAAGTCGTGCGCGGGCCGGGCAGTGCGAAATATGGCTCCAACGCCGTACACGGACTAATCAACGTCATCCTGCCGGAACCGGGTGAGGGCAGCGAGATCCGCGCCTCCTATGGCACGCTCGGCCGCTGGCGCACCGACATGAAGCTGGACGAGGGCCAGCACTGGCTGTTCAATCTTTCGCTGATGAAAGACACTGGCTGGCGCGACAATACCGATGTCAGCCAGCAGAAACTCTCCATCGTCGGCAAGTTCAACCCTGGCCTTTGGGACGCAACGGTCTGGCTGTCCGGCCAGAACCTCGAACAGGAATCCGGCGGCTATATCACCGGCGCCGATGCCTACAAGGACGAGGACATCGCGAAGACGAACCCGGATCCGGATGCCTACCGCAATGCCTGGTCCGCCCGCCTCGGTGCGCGCCTTGAGCGGCCTTTGTTCGACGGCACGCTTGTCCTGATGCCCTACGCGCATTCGCAGGCGATGATCTTCTCGCAGCACTTCCTGCCGAATGGGGGCGTCGAGAAGAACGGCCATACGGGCGGCGGCGTCATGGCGCGCTATGTGCAACCCGTCTCCGAACAGCTCACCTGGCGCATCGGCACAGACCTCGACGCCGCCACCGGCTATCTCCGCGAAATCCAGCCGGACCCGTTCGGCTTTTTCCCCGGCGACTCCCGTTTCCCGCAGGGTGTCCACTATGACTATGACGTCGACACCACCGTCGCGGCTCTGTGGACGGAACTCGAATGGGCGCTGTCGGAGGATGTCCGCATCCTCGCAGGCCTGCGCGGCGAGAGCCATGATTATGACTACACGACCAAGGCACCCCCTGGCATCAATGGCCGCTTCAACGTGCCAGCAGACCGGTCAGATTCCTACGAGTTCGTGACGCCGAAGCTCGGCGCGGTCTGGTCAGTCTCCGATACGGTCGATCTCTATGCCAACTATGCCCGCGGCGCCCGCGCCCCGCAGGTGTCAGACCTTTACCGCCTGCAGAGCCTGCAGGTCGTGGGGCAGGTCGATACCGAAACGCTGGACAGTGTCGAGCTCGGCGCGCGCGGCGCGGCCATGGGCGGACGCCTCGTCTTCGATGTCGCCGCATACTGGATGGACAAGGAAAACTTCTTCTTCCGCGATTCCAACGGCCTGAACGTCACCGACGGCTCAACAGAGCACAAGGGTGTCGAAGTCTCCGCCGCCTACGACCTCACCGATACGCTGTCGCTGTCCGGTAATGTGTCGTGGTCGGACCAGACCTATACCTTTGACCGGGTCGTGGCATCTGCTTCCAACACCATCCTGGATGGCAACCAGATCGACACCGCGCCGGAATGGCTCGCCAATGGGCGGCTGAACTGGCAGGCGACCGACCGCCTCGCCCTGTCGCTGAACGTTGAGCATATCGGCGAATACTTCACAGACCCCGGCAACCAGAACACCTATCCGGGCCACACAGTGCTCGGCGCCCGCGCGGCCTGGGCCTGGACGGATACGCACACGGTCTGGATCAATATCCGCAATTTGACGGATGAGCGATATGCCGACCGGGCGGACGTTTCGTTCGGCACGCCGCGCTACTTCCCCGGCGAACCGGTCAATGCCACTATCGGCATAAGCCGGACATTCTAGAACATAATCGGAGGAACCCCATGAAGCTCTATCACAGCCCCCAGGCGCCGAACCCTGACCGTGTCGTCTATTTCCTGCGCGCCAAGGGCAAGCTGGATGCGGTCGACCTCGAAGAAGTCTCGATCATGAAGCAGGAGCACAAGACGCCCGAATACC
Source organism: Hyphomonas sp. (assembly GCA_002700305.1). Classification (GTDB taxonomy): domain Bacteria; phylum Pseudomonadota; class Alphaproteobacteria; order Caulobacterales; family Hyphomonadaceae; genus Hyphomonas. The sequence continues at coordinate 21,118 of PACZ01000055.1, forward strand.
GCGAAGTCTCGCCCTTCTCGCAAGTACCTGCACTGGTGCTGGACGATGGCACCAAGATCACCGAGAGCCGCGCCATCTGCACCTATTTCGAAGGCATCTTCCCGGAGCCGAACCTGATGGGCGCCGACCCGAAGGAGAAAGCCCTGATCGAGATGTGGGACCGGCGCGTGGAGATGATGTTCTTCATCCAGTTCGCCGCATGGTTCCGCAACGCGCATCCGATGATGGCGCCGCTGGAAGTGCCGCAAAGCGCCGAGGCTGCGGCCAAGGGCGAGAAGGCCGCAAAGAAAATGGCCGAGCGCTTCGACGCCCACCTCGCCGATAATGAGTTCCTCGCGGCCGGCCGCTTCTCCATCGCGGACATTACGCTCTTCATCGCCTGCGGCTTCTGCCGCGTGATGAAGTATGAGCCGCACAAGGAGCACGCCAATCTCGGCCGCTGGTATGAGGCCATGAAAGCGCGTGGCTTCGCACGCTAGGCCATCGCCTCGGCGATCAGCTCGTAGGAGCGGATACGGTCTTCGTTCCGCTCGGCCAGGGTCAGGATGAACAGCTCGTCGGCGCCCTGTTCGCCCGCAAAGGCAGCGAGGCGCCCGGCGACGTCATCCGCCGCGCCGATCACGCCGCGTCCCTCCGCCGCCGCCAGCGCTTCGGGTGAGGCGGCGGCGATCACCGCATCGGCCTCCTTGGACGGAACGAAGGCGCGAAAGTCGCCCGTGCTGCGGGCGAGGTTCCAGGCGATGGCGGGTTTCGACAGGCGGCGGGCTTCCGCCTCGGTCTCTGCGGCGAGGGCAACGAGGCCCACGGCGGCGTAAGGTTCAGACGCGAAAGGCGAAGGCTCGAAGGCTTTGCGGTAGGTCTCGATCGCGGCGCCCGCCCCGCCCGGCGCCAGGAAATCCGCAAAGGCGAGCTTCAGGCCCATCGCCCCGGCAAAGGCGGCCGATTCCGGCGAGGAAGACAGCATCCACAGATCCGGCCGCGCGCCGCGTGGGCCGACATGGATGCCCGTCGCACGGTGGCCGTCCGGCAGGGGCGCCTCGCCGCTTGCATCCAGCATCCAGTCCATCAGCATGCGCAGCATGGTCGGGAAGGCCTGCGCGCCGGGGCCGAGCAGGGCGGCGGAGGTGCGCGGGTCTGCCCCGGTCGCCCGGCCGACGCCCAGCTCGATCCGGCCCGGCTCCAGCGCTTCCAGCGCGCAGAACTGTTCGGCCACTTTCAGCGGCGAATAGTTCGGCAGCATCACCCCGCCCGAGCCGAGCTTCAGGTGCTGCGTCCGCTGGCTGAGCGCGGCGATCAGCACTTCCGGCGCAGCGCCGGCAAAGCTGCGCGCATTGTGGTGTTCCTGCACCCAGAGCGACCGCCAGCCCCGCCCGTCCAGCGCCCCAGCCAGGGCGAGCGTGTTGGCAAAGGCGTCTGCGGCGGTCTGGCCCTCGAACAAGGGCGACGGATCGAGTATCGACAGGGCAGGTTTCATGGCCCCCGTGATGCGCTATGCAGGGGGACCATACAAGACAAGGAAGCGATTCATGCGGTATCTGGCGGTGTCCGTTCTCCTCCTGCTGGCGGGCTGTGTGCAGCCATCGGCATTTGGTCCTCAGGTGCGGGCCGTGCCCATGGATGCGCTGCGCGATGCGGCGCCGCGGGGGCGGCTGTCCGGTGTCGCCCAGCCTACGGCCTACCGGGTGGAGATGAAGGTCGATCCGCGCGAGACGCATTTCTCCGGCCGGGTCCTGATCGATGTGAATCTCGAGACCTCCTCACCCGGCATCTGGATGCATGGGGCAGGCCTTGATGTCGCTTCCGTCAAAGTCACGGCAGGCGGGGAAACCCGGCCCGCCACCTGGACCGAGGTCGACCCGACCGGCGTGGTCTGGGTAGGTTTTCCGAACCGTGTTCATGCCGGCGATATCATGCTCGACATCGACTATACCGCCGCCTTCGATGCGAACCTCGCCGGCCTGTTCCGCGTGGAGGAAAAAGGCGAGGCCTATGCACTCGCCAAATCCGAGAGCATCCAGGCGCGCCGCTTCCTGCCAAGCTTCGACGAGCCGGGCTTCAAGGCGCCGTTCGACATCACGCTGATCGTGCCGGACGACATGCTGGCGATCGGCAACACGCCGATTGCCTCACGCGTGCCGGACCAGCCGGGCTATGACCGGGTGACCTTCCTGCGCACCCGCCCGCTGTCGACCTATCTTCTCTCGGTCGCGGTCGGCAATTTCGAAAAGGTCTCCGCCGGGACGATCCCGGTGAATGCCTTGCGCGACTGGCCCGTGCCGCTGACCGGTTACGCCCGCGCAGGCAAAGGCGAGGAGCTGGAGGCGATCCTCTCCATCACGCCGGCCATGGTGGAATTCTTCGAGGACGCGCTGCAACAGCCCTATCCCTATGAGAAGCTGGACATCATCGCCGCGCCGCAATGGCCGTCCGGCGCCACCGAACTTGCCGCCGCGATCACGTACCGGGAAAGCCGGATCCTGGCGAACGAGAAGTCCGGCGCCCTGTTCCTGCGCTCCATGAAGGGCGTGCACGCGCACGAGCTGTCGCACATGTGGTTTGGCGATCTCGTCACCCCGCCCTGGTGGGATGATCTCTGGCTGAAGGAAGGCATCGCCAGCTGGGCCGAGCCGGCCGTGCTCGGCTTCCTCGAACCGGATGGCGGCCATGACATTCAGGCCGTCGCCGAAGCTGTGTCCGCGATGGAGCTCGACAGCCTGGCCAGCGCCCGTGCGGTGGCCCAGCCGATCACCGAGAATGCCGACATCCGCAACGCCTATGATGCGATTACCTACAATAAGGGGCAGGCCGTGCTGGGCATGGTGGATGCCTGGTTCGGGCCGGAGGCTTTCCGTCAGGCGCTTGGCCGCTATATCGCCGAATATGCCGATGGCGCCGCCGACAGTGCGGAATTCTTCCAGGCCATTGGCAAGTCGACCGGCAACAGGGATATCGGCCGTTCGCTGAAATCCTTCGTCACACAGAACGGTGTGCCGCTGCTGGAGACGGAGCTGCAGTGCACCAGTATCGGCGCGAAAGTGACCCTTGAGCAAAGCCGCTATCGGCCGCTCGGTTCCGATGCGGATCCGGCGCGTCACTGGATCATCCCGGTCTGCGTGTCCTGGCGCGAGGACGGCAAGTCAGGCCGGTCGTGTACGCTGATGCAGGCCCGCCGCCAGGTCATGCCGCTGGAGGGCGCGAGCTGTCCGGACATGTATCATCCGAATGCGAACGGCACCGGCTATTACCGCTTCAACCTGGCGGGCGATGGCTGGGACCGGCTGATCGGCGCCCTGCCAGACCTGCCCGCAACGGAAGCTCTGACGGCGATCGACAGCGCCCAGGCAGATTTCGCCGCCGGCAAGATGGACGCCGCCACGCTGCGCCGCCTGCTGGCCACCGCTGCAGCGCATGAGGACTCCGCCGTCGCCTCGGCGGTGCTGAACCTCTATTCCGACCTGATGGACCGGCTGGACGGCGCGGATGTGCCGGGCCTGCAGGCCGATGCCGCGGCCGCCACCGATCGTCTGTGGGGCATCATGGAGCAGGACGGCGACAAGGAACTTGAAGCCAGCCTGACCAAATTCGAAGCCGTGATCCTGAAGCGCGACGCAGCCCGCGCGCGCCTCGGCACGGAGATGGACAAATGGCTGGACGATCCGGACTCCGACGCGAACCTCTCCAGCGACCTTTATGCCGCTGGCCTCAGCGTCCTGCTGGATGAGGGCGGCGAGGACACCTATGACCGTGTGCTGACGGCTTATGATACGATTGATGATCCGGCCTTCGGCCAGTCGGTTGCCCTGGCACTCGGCGGTGTGACAGACCCCGTGCAGGCTGCCCGCACGCGGGAGCTGATCGCGTCGGCGGAACTGGGGCCGCGCGAAACCTACACCATGGCCCTGTTGCAGATGCAGGCGCCGGAAACGCGCGCGGAGATGTGGGCCTTCCTGGAAGACAATTTCCCGGCCTTCCTGAAAGCCATTCCGGCCCAGTGGAAACGCCGCACGCCGGGGCTCGCTGCCTATTTCTGCGACACGGACGGGCTGGAGTCGCTGAACTCGCTCTTTGAGGAATATGGCGACCTTGCCGAAGGCCATGAACGCGCCCTGTCGCAGGCGCGCGAACAGATCAATCTCTGCATCGCCCAGAAAGCGGAGACAGAAGCAGATCTCGAAGCTGCCTTTTCTGCCATGCCCTGAAGCGGCGGCGAGACGGGGCACGTCTTTAACGGAACCCGATATGTTTGCCAGACGGCAACGCCACCAGCTGGCTCAATTATCTTTCGACAAGCTCGCTTTGGGGGAATAAGACTGCCCCGGAAAGTGGAGGGGCGGGAATGTCGTTCGATGTCACCGGGATAAAGATGTTCGGCTTGCCTGGCGTTGCTATGGCTCTGCTGTTTGCGGCGGGGGGCTCGCGCGGGGCAGAGACGCCAGCGGCCAGCCCGGCGCCGGAAACCCCGGCCACCCTGTCAGACGTGGGCGCAGGCGGCCGGGACTTTTCGGTGACCTCGGCAGACGGCACGCAGATAACCGGGCAGGTGGATGTGCCCATGAGTGCGGACGGGCGCGAGCCCGTGATCGTCCTGTCGGCGGGCACGGGTCTCTTTGATCGGGACGTCAATTTCGGCAATTCCGGTACGGAACGCGACGCTGTGTTTGCGGATCTGGCCCGCCGGTTCACACAAGCCGGGATCGCGGTTGTCCGCTATGACCGGCGTGGTGTGCGCTATAAGCCTGCAGACGGGCAGGTGCTGGACAAGGCCGTGTCCGGAACCTCCACGGTGGAGAGCCAGCGGGATGATCTTGGCGCAGTTTATGATCTGGCGCGCGCGGAATTCGGCGGCCCAGCGGCCTGTATCGCCCTGCTCGGCCATTCCGAGGGCCTCCTGCATATCGCCGGTCTCGCTGCGGCGAATGCGGCTGCGCCGGATCTCGTGGTCGGTATCGGCGGGCCATTGCAGGCGCCAGCAGACGTGTTCAGATGGCAGTCCACTGAGAGGAATGCCTTTTCCCTGAGGATGATGGATGCCGATCGCGACGGGACGGTCACCGAAGCGGAAATACGCACCAACTGGCAGGAAACGCCATCATCCTTGGTCGGAACAGTGGGGGCCTTGCTCCATCCAGAGGGCCAATGGACCCCCGAAGCGCTGGATCAGCAAGTCGTGACCCTGACCGGCTTCTACGAAGCCGGTAAGACACAGGCACTTGCGATAGACCCGGAGGCGCCTTTCCCGAATACCGAAACACCTATGGCCGAATATAGCTGGTGGCAGAACTGGTATACGGACGATACTCCGGTGGCCGAAAAGCTCTCGGCCTGGGATGTGCCGTTCCTGCTTTATTACGGTACTAAGGATTCCCAGGTCCGCTATGAATACCAGCAGCCCGCTGCTGCAGCAGCGCTGGGTGGGCAGGTGGAAATCCATATCCTGCCCGGTCTTGGCCATTCGCTTGGAAGCCACGCGCTTTACGGCCCTATGGATGAGGCGGCGGCGGACGCGCTGGTCGCCCGCACCGCCGCCATTCTCAATGAGCGTTGTGCGCACTAGGCGTTTTTAATTGTCAGGCCGCCATCGACCGGGATGTGCACGCCGGTCATGAAGCTGGCCGCCGGCAGGACGCAGGAGAGGGTGATGTTGGCCACCTCTTCCGGAATGCCGTACCGGCGCAGCGGCACGCGGCGCTTGGCGTAGATTTCCTTGTGCTCGTCCGGAATGCCGGCGGTGATGCCGGTCTTGATCGGGCCGGGGCAGATACAGTTCACGGTAATGCCTTCGCGGCCAAGGTCCACGGCGAGGCCGCGGGTGAGACCGATCACGCCATGCTTGGCGGCGACATAGGGGGAGTTTCCGGGCGTTGCGCCCAGACCTTCCGTAGACGCCACATTCACGATGCGGCCATAACCGGCCTTGCGCATATAAGGCAGCGCCGCGCGGATGGCGCGCTGGTGGCTGGTCAGCATCACATTGATGCTGGGGCCCCAGCTGTCTTCATAGCTTTCCTCGGCGATATTGGCCGGGATTGCGAAGCCGGCATTGTTGACCAGGATTTCCAGCCCGCCGAAATGGGCTGCGGCCTCGTCGATCACGCGCTTGATCGTGGCGGCGTCCGACACGTCCATCGCCCAGCCTTTCACATGGTCGATGCCGGCGGCCTTGATCTCCTCGACCACCTTGTCGACGTTTTCCTGCTTCAGGTCCGTAACGGCGACGTTAGCGCCTTCGCGGGCGAACAAATGGGCGGTCGCCCGGCCCATGCCGCTGGCGGCGCCGGTGATGAGGGCGGTCTTGCCCTTGATCGAACGCGAGAGCGCTTCATAGGGTGGCTGGCTCATGACTGTTTCCTCTTTTTGATGGTGCCGGAGAAGTTCATGACCGGCCGGCCGTCCTCTCCGCTTATGATTCCCCGGATGAAGCTCAGCGAGCCGCCCTTGCGCAGCACGTCGCCGCGCGCTTCAAGGCGTTCGCCTTCCAGGGCGCCGCTGATGAATTCGGCATTGAAGGCCACGGTCACGCCATAGGCGCCCTCCATCGCCTCATGCCCGAGGGCAAAGAGCGAGAAGTCCCCGAAGCTCATCAGACAGCCGCCATGCACCACGCCGCCGGCATTCATGTGCTTGTGCGCCACCCGGAAAGCGGCGACCGGCCCCTTCTCATCGACCCGGAAATAGAACGGCCCGGCCGTGTCATGCTCGAAGGGTTCGTCCTCCCATGTGGTCCAGCCTTCAAACTCTCCGGATGTCATGATGGTTTTGGTCATACGCGCTCCCTGTATTTCGGGCGGCACGATACCGCACGGTTACCCTTCGACAAGCGTGCCGTTGGGGAATAGATTACCCCGGCAAACCGACAGAATAATGGGATAAGGAAGCAGACCATGGCCTTCGACGCCGAGATCCGGGACGCGCTGATTGAACAGGTGCGCCGCTTTGTGACCGAGAAATGCGTGCCGGCAGAGGCCGAAGTCTCAGAGAATGACGAGGTGCCGCAAAGCATCGTCGACGAGATGAAGAATCTCGGTCTCTTCGGCATTGCCGTGCCGGAGGAATATGGCGGCCTGCAGCTGGACATGGAGACCGAATGCCTCGTCGCGTTCGAGCTCGGCCAGACCTCTCCGGCCTTCCGCTCCGTTGCGGGCACGAATATCGGCATCGGCTCGCAGGCGCTTGTCCTGTTCGGCACCGAGGAGCAGAAGTCGAAATGGTTGCCCGGCGTGGCCTCCGGCGACCTGATCGCCAGCTTCGCCCTGACCGAGCCGGAAGCCGGCTCCGATGCCGGCAGCCTGACGACCAAGGCCATCCGTGACGGTGACCATTACGTCTTCAACGGCACCAAACGCTACATTACCAATGCCAACAAGGCCGACATTTTCACCGTGATGGCCCGCACCGACCCTGACACGCCCGGCGCCAAAGGTGTCTCGGCCTTCGTGGTCGAGCGGGACACACCCGGCGTCTCCGTCGGCGTGCCGGAGAAGAAGATGGGCCAGCAGGGCGCCCATATCTGCGACGTCATCTTTGACAATGCCCGCGTCCCGGCCAGCAACATGATCGGCAAGGAAGGCGAGGGCTTCAAGGTGGCGATGAGCGTGCTGGACAAGGGCCGCCTGCACATCTCCGCCGTGGCGACCGGCGTCTCCAAACGCCTGATCCGCGAAATGGTGAACTATGCGCTGGAGCGCAAACAGTTCGGCAAGCCGATCATGGAACACCAGATGATCCAGGCGATGATCGCCGACAGCCAGGCCGAGACCTATGCGGCCGAGTGCATGATCATGGACGCCGCCCGCCGCCGCGATGCGGGTGAGGATGTCACCCTGCTCGCCTCCTCCACGAAACTGTTCGCCACTGAGGCGTGCGGCCGCGTGGCCGATCGCGCGGTGCAGGTGTTCGGCGGCGCAGGCTATGTCTCCGACTATGGCATCGAGCGCTTCTACCGCGATGTCCGCATCTTCCGCCTCTATGAAGGCACCAGCCAGATCCAGCAGATCATCATCGCCCGCGAACTGGCGCGGGCCGCGAAGAAAGGCACCCTGTAAGGGCGCACATTTGCCGAAGCGGGCAGGCCGGGCAGAGCCCGTCCGCCCGCTGAGGCCATATCAGGAATACCGGGATAACAGGAAACGCACTCAGATGTTCGAACACGACCCAACCGACCCGCATGAAGTCGGCCTCAATGCGGATCGCCTCGCGGCGGTTCCGGCCTTCTTCGAGAAGAATTATCTCGACACCGGCAAGCTGCCCTGCATGGCGACGCTGATCTCCCGCAATGGCGAGATCGCGCTGGAAGACTATCGCGGCACGACCGAGTTCGACGGCAACACGCCGATCGGGCCGGACACGATCTTCCGCATCTATTCGATGACCAAGCCGATCACGTCTCTGGCTGCGATGATGCTGTTCGAGGAAGGCAAGCTGCGCCTGGAGCATGAAGTCTCCCGCTACATTCCGGAATTTGCTGATGTGGAAGTCTTCGACAGCGGCAGCCGTGAAGACTACAAGACGCGCAAGCCCGACCGGCCGATGAAGGTGCTGGACCTGTTCACCCACACGTCCGGCCTCACCTATGGCTTCATGATGCAGTCGGAAGTCGACGCGCTTTACCGGAAGGAAAAGATCGGCCGTCCGGATGAGACGCTGCAGGAAATGGCGAAACGTCTCGCCAAGCTGCCGCTTGAATGCTCGCCGGGCGATGAATGGTGGTACAGCCATTCCACCGATGTTCTGGGCGCGATCGTCGAGATCGTCTCCGGCATGGAACTTGACCAGTTCTTCCGGGAGCGGATCACCGGTCCGCTCGGCATGGTCGACACGGATTTCTGGGTGCCGGAAGACAAGATCGACCGCCTCATGGCCTGCTATGAGCGCCACCCGATCACCGGCGAAGTGACGCAGTCCGATGGCGCAGGCGCCTCGTCGAAGCTCTATTCGAAACGTCCGAAACTGTTGAATGGCGGCGGCGGCCTCGTCTCCACAGTGCGCGACTATCACCGCTTCTGTCTCATGCTGCTGCGCGGCGGCACGCTGGACGATGCCCGCATCATCAGCCCCAAGACCTGGGAGTTCATGCGCCAGAACCATCTGCCCGGCGGGCAGACGATCCGCGACATGGGCCGTTCCCTGTTCAGCGAAGTGATCACCGGCGGCACGGGCTTCGGCCTTGGCGGCTCGGTCGTCACAGATGTTGTGGACACACAGCAGCCGGGCAGCGAAGGCACCTTCAGCTGGGGCGGCCTCGCCTCCACCTTCTTCTGGATCGATCCGGAAGAAGAGATCATCGGTATCCAGATGACCCAGCTGATGCCGTCCTCCAGCTATCCGATGCGGCCCCAGTTCCAGCAACTCGCCTACGCGGCCATCGACTGGTGACCCATGGGCGACGGCGCACCTCCGCCGCAGCAAAGGCCCAGTGCCCGCCTTGTCATTCTTGACGCGGCGGGCCGGGCGCTCCTTTTCCGTTTCCGCTTTCCTGACCGGACGTTCTGGGCAACGCCCGGCGGGGCAGTGGATGCAGGCGAGACCTTCGAGGAGGCTGCCCGCCGCGAACTGGCCGAAGAGACCGGTTTCACCGGGGACCTTTCTGGTGAAGTGCACCGGCGCTACACCGTCTTCACGGGCCCGTCCGGAAACCGCGTGGAAGCGGACGAGCGCTATTTCTGCCTGCGTGTCGAGGCGGGCGATGTGGACCGCTCCGGCTGGGAACCGGTCGAGCAGGAAATGATCCAGCAGGTCGCCTGGCTTTCGCCCGCTGACATCCGTGCCTTGCCGGACCCGGTATTTCCGGAGAACTTCGCCGATCTTGTCGATTATCTGAAAGAGGCGCCCCGCGCATGAGCGAGCCATCCACAAATCCCGTCCGCGAGGCGATCCTGGAGCTGACCGAGGCGGCAGGGCCGGGAAAGTCGATCAGTGCGGAACAGGCGGCCCGGGCCGTCAGTGACAAGCAGTTCCAGCGCGTCCTGAAGGATGTGCGGGCCGAGGCGGTCCGCCTGCACAAGGAAGGCACGGTGCTGATCTACCGCAAAGGCAAACCGGTGGAAGATCCCGACGCCTTCAAGGGCGTCTACCGGCTCGGCCGTCCCGCAGTGTCCTGATGGCGAAGCCGCCGGATCCGTTCCATGAATTCGTCATGGAGCTGTTCGCGCCGATGGGGCCGGTCAGCGTCCGGCGCATGTTCGGCGGCGCGGGTGTTTTCAGGGACGGGCTGATGTTCGCCCTGCTGTCAGATGATGTGATCTACCTGAAAACCGACGCGGACTTGCGCGCAGAACTCGAAGCCGAAGGCTGCGAGCCCTTCATCTGGACCCGGCCGAGCGACGGCAAACAGACGGACATGGGCTATCTCAGCCTGCCGCCGGATGCGATGGATGAGGCAGACCTTGCCAGCGAATGGGGCCGCAAGGCATTCGCCGTGGCGCTGGCCGCGAAGGCGAAAAAGCGCAAATAGAGCCGGTCAGGCGCCGCTTTATAGGGTGTATAGAGGGTCTGTAGATTGGATTTGTGAGGGTCTGAGGGGCGGTTTATCCAACACCAGATTCTCTTTCCGGTTGGATGTCGCCTATTCCCCGTACCGGCGCAGCTCGCTCTTCGCTCGGCCTTTGGTAACTGTCACGACATAGAGCCGGTCATACTCCGTGGCCTCGTTGATCGGGGCGCCAGGCTTGCCGCCCAGCAGCTTCACAAGGTCCGGAATCGTATTGGAATGGCCGACGACCAGAATGGCGCCGGGGGTCGCTTTCAGCCGGTTGGCGAAGGCGGCCTGGCGGCTGGCGTCATAGATCTGGACGGGCAGGCCGGCGCGGGTCGCGGTCGGCTTGGCGGTTTCGATCGTGCGGATCGTGTCAGTGGACCAGACTTCCGTCAGCCCTGCATCCTGCAGTTCCCGCGACAGGATATCGGCGCGGGCACGGCCCACGACAGTCAGGTCCGGATTGTCTCCGGCCTGTTTTTCGGCGTGGCGGACGAGATAAATCGTTGTGTCTGGCGGGGTGGGTGCGCTGGCGCAGGCGCCCAGGGCCAGGAAGGACAGGGACGCGAGGGTGCCGCGGCGCGTCAGGCTCATGCGGCGACGGGGCGATCCATCGGATCGTCCAGCGAGAAGGCTTCCGGTGTCGAGCCGTGTTGCCTCAGATGCTGCAGTTTCTGCCATCCGTCCTCCATCGAGACTTTTTCGCCTCTCGGAGACCACCACATCACAAAGCTGGCGCCATTGGAACGGTCGATCTCCGCTGCCAGACGTCGCATGCTCGGCGGATGAGTGCGGCCGGAATAGGAAAATTCCCGCAATTTTTCAAAGGATTCCCAGCCGCCCATGGTCGACACGTCTGGCGCGCCCATGCCTTCCGGATAAGGGAAGATACCGTCCAAAGGCATCCACACCCCGTCCGGGCGGCGCACGCCATGACGGTGAAAGTGCAGGCCTTCAAACGCGGCAGCATCCGCAAAAACACGCGGCATGATGCTTACGAAAACACGAATGAACTCATTTTCAAGACTGAACGCCCCAAGTGGGCGCGCACAGTTGAAATGAATAAGGCGATAACCCATCCCCAGCCTCCTGAATGCGGAGGATTTAACGGTAAGGAATTACCCCATTCTTAAAGGCGAGTGGGTAACCGTCATAAATCTTAGGTTACTTTCCCTGAAAGTTCGCCGGACGCTTCTCGAGGAAGGCTTTGACCCCCTCCGCAAAATCCGCCGTCCGCCCCGCCGTGCGCTGTGCCAGTCGCTCTTCATGCAGCGCTTCGCCAAGGTCGCCCTCGGTGGCATCCCAGATCAGTTTGCGCATGCCGGCGAGCGCCACGGTGGGGCCGGTCGAAAGGGTCTCGGCCCATTCCATTGCGGTCGCCATGAGCTGGTCGTCCTCGACGACCTTGTTGATCATCCCCCACTCCAGAGCCTTGTCTGCAGGGAGCTTTTCGCCGAACAGAGCCATCTCCATCGCGCGGACCCGGCCGATATTGCGGGCCAGCAGCCAGGTGGAGCCGCCATCCGGCACGAGGCCGATGCGTCGGAACGCCTGCAGGAAGTAGGCGCTTTTGCCAGCGACGATCAGGTCGCCCATCAGGCCGATAGAACAGCCCACGCCCGCCGCCGCGCCGTTGATGGCGGTAATGACCGGATGAGGGTGTTCGCGGATGGCGACGATCATCGGGTTGTAATGGGTGTCCAGCGGGCGGCCGGCATCCGGCTTGGAGCCCGGATGGCTGAGCGACGGGCCCGAGACCTTGCCGAGATTGGCGCCGGAGCAGAAACCGCGGCCATTGCCCGTGATTACGGTGCAGCGTGCCTCGTCTGCCGCTTTCTCAAGGGCGTGCAGCATTTCCTGCGCGGTGTCGACGCCGCAGGCATTCATTGTCTTCGGGTCGTTGAAGGCGATGACGGCGATATTGCCCTTCAGTTCGTAGGAAATCAGCTCGTAGCTCATGCTCGCCCTCCCTTTGGCGGTGTCTCTTGATCTGGCGCCAATCTAGCCGCCCCGGACCGCTTGTGAACGCCTCACCCGGCGGCAAGGCCAATCTTCCATTGTTAAGCCCTGAACGTGCGCTACACTGTTCACAGCAACCGATAAGCAGGGAGATCGGATCCATGGCCCTCGACAGCGCCCCCACCACCGGCATGGCCGGCATTCTCGCAAAGCAGAAAGCCGCGCACATCCGCGACGGAATTCCGTCCGCAGCCAAGCGGACAGAGTGGCTGGACAAGGCCATCGACCTGCTGATCACCTACAATGACGAACTGGTTGACGCCATGTGCCAGGACTTCGGGCACCGCTCGAAGGACCAGTCCGGCTTCACCGACATTGCCGGCTCCATCGGCGCGCTGAAGCATGCGAAGAAACATCTCGCCAAATGGATGCGTCCGGACAAGCGTAAGCCGGAATTCCCGCTCGGCCTGCTGGGCGCGAGAGCGGAGATCCAGTATCAGCCGAAAGGCGTGATTGGCGTCATCAGCCCGTGGAACTTCCCGGTGAACCTGACCTTCACGCCGCTGGCCGGCGTGTTCGCGGCGGGCAACCGCTGCATGATCAAGCCGTCCGAATTCACCGAAGTTACATCCGAGGTGATGAAGAAGGCCATCGCCCAGTACTATGATGAGGAAGAAGTGGCCGTGATCACCGGCGGGCCGGAGATCGGCGCCGAGTTCACGAAGCTTGCGTTCGACCACATCCTGTTCACCGGCGCGACCTCCATCGCGCATCATGTCATGCGGGCCGCAGCGGACAATCTCGTTCCGCTGACACTGGAACTCGGCGGCAAGAGCCCGGTCGTGCTCGGCCGGTCAGCCGACCTGCAGAAGGCGGCGACCCGGATCATGGCGGGCAAGGCGCTGAATGCCGGGCAGATCTGCCTCGCGCCGGACTATGCCTTTGTGCCGAAGGAAAAGACGTCCGACTTTGTGGCGGCGGCAACCAAGGCCATCGAGACGATGTATCCGAGCGGCCTGAAGGACAATGAGGACTACACGTCCATCGTGAACCAGCGCCACTATGACCGCCTGATGGGCTATATCGACGAAGCGAAGTCGAAGGGCGCCGAAGTCATCGAGATCAACCCGACCGGGGAGAATTTCTCCCAGCAGCCGCACCACAAGATTCCGCCGCACATCATCGTCGACCCGTCGGATGACCTGAAAGTGATGCAGGACGAGATCTTCGGCCCGATCCTGCCGATCAAGTCCTACGCCGATACCAAGGACACGATCGCCTATATCAACGCCCATGACCGTCCGCTGGGCCTCTACTATTTCGGTGAGGATGCAGCGGAGAAGGATATGGTGCTGAACAACACCACGTCCGGCGGTGTGACCGTGAATGACGTGATCATGCATGTCGGCCAGGAAGACCTGCCCTTCGGCGGCGTCGGCCCGTCGGGTATGGGATCTTACCATGGCCGCGAAGGCTTCATGGAATTCAGCCACAAGAAATCTGTCTTTGCACAGACGGGTAGCGAAATGATCTCGATGATCCGCCCGCCTTATGGCGAGAAGTTCCGCAAGCAGATCCAGGGCAGGCTGAAGCGCTAGCCTCTTGCAACAGGCAAAGAAAAGGCCCCTCGTCCGCAAGGATGAGGGGCTTTTTTTCTGTTCGGTGAGCGCTGGCTTAGCGCTTCAGGAAGGCCGGAATGTCATTGCCGAAGCCTTTGACGTTTTCCGGGGCCGGATCCAGGATGAGATCGTCATCCTTGCGTTTGCGGTCGCGTTTCGGCTTTTCCTTGCGCTCGGCACGTTCGCGCTTCGGTTTTTCAGACTTTTCCGGCTTTTCAGATTTCTCCGACTTCTCCGGCTTGTCGGCCTTCTCAGTCTTTGCGGCCTTTTCCGGCTTGTCGGATTTTGCCGTTGTTTCCGGTTTGGCCGGTGCATCTTCTTTCACAGGCGTGTCTGCCGGTTTGGAGGCCGTCGCGGTTTCCGCGTCATCCTGCTCCGTTTCCTCACGGCGGCTACGGCTGCGGCTCCCGCCGCGTGTCCGCTCACCGCGTCCGCTCCGGCTGCGTCCGCTATCGCGGCTGCTGCCACGGCGCCCGCGCCCGGACTTTTCTTCCGGCGGCAGGTTTTCGATCTCTTCGAGCAGGCCTTCCGGCATGTACTCGTCGACATCCTTGTTGATCATCTTGAGGACAAAGCCCCAGGACTTCTCATCATCCGGGGAGACCAGCGTGAAGCTCTCGCCGGTGCGCCCGGCGCGGCCCGTGCGGCCGATCCGGTGGATGTAGTCTTCGTCCTTCGGCGGCGGGGCGTAGTTGAACACATGACCCACATCCGGAATGTCCAGCCCGCGGGCGGCGACGTCGGAGGCGACCAGAAGTTTCAGGTCGCCATCGCGGAATTTCTGAAGCGTTTCAGTCCGGATGGATTGCGGCAGGTCGCCATGGATCGGCGCGGCGTCATGGCCGTGCTTGGTCAGCGAGGCTGCAACAATGTCGACTTCGACCTTGCGGTTACAGAAGACGATGCCGTTTTTCACGTCGCGCGACTCGATCACGCGGCGCAGGGCGGTCCGCTTGGCCTTGGCGCTGTCGTTCGGCAGGTGGACGACATGCTGGGTGATCGTGGTCGCGGCATCGGTCGGACGGGCGACTTCGATCTTGACCGGATCGCGCTGGAAAGTTTTCGCAAGGCGTTGAATATCGGTCGGGAAGGTCGCGGAGAAGAGCAGCGTCTGGCGGCGCGGCGGCAGCTTGGCGCAGATCTTCTCGATGTCGGGAATGAAGCCCATGTCGAGCATGCGGTCGGCTTCGTCGATGATGAAGTATTCCACGCCCATCAGCAGCAGCTTGCCGCGGTCGAACTGGTCGAGCAGGCGGCCAGGCGTCGCGATCAGCACGTCGACGCCGCGTTGCAGCAGGCCTTCCTGCTCCTTGAAGCTGACCCCGCCGATCAGCAGCGCCATGGTGAGCTTCAGATACTTGCCGTATTTTTCGAAACTCTCGGCAACCTGCGCAGCGAGTTCGCGCGTCGGGCAGAGGATCAGGCAGCGCGGCATGCGGGCCCGGGCGCGGCCACGGGCCAGGCGGTGGATCATCGGCAGCACGAAGGCGGCCGTTTTGCCGGTACCGGTCTGGGCGATGCCGGTGACGTCGCCGCCATTCAGGACATGCGGGATGGCTTCAGCCTGGATCGGGGTCGGATGCGTGTAGCCCGACTCGTCCAGGGCTTTGAGAATGTTCGGGCCGAGCCCGAGGTCGGCGAATGTTTTTTCAGTCAATGTCTGTCGTTCCTAGGATGGAAGTTGTTACCCGGTGCAGCCCGAATGGCCGCCAACATTCCGCTTTCCGCACCCATGTGCGTTCCACGGACCGGGCGCTTTCCATGCCCGGAGCGTCTTGTGCGCTGCACATAGTGTATTTCGGGGCTGAGGTGAAGAGCCTGCGTTCAGGACCGGGAGTCAGCCCCCGGCCGGCGTGTCACGATACTTCATGACATCTTCCACCAGCGCCTTCAGGACGCGCTTGGACTGGCCCATGTCGGAAAGCTGCCCGGGAACGGTAATGGCGGCGCTCATCAGCGTGCCTTCGTCTTTCGCTTCCAGCGTTATGATGAGGTCACCTTCCCAGGACCAGACCGAGGACAGCATCTTCGACCGGATGATGCACCCGTTCGTGGCTTCATTGATGTCTTCAAGCGGCTGGCTGCGGCTGGCGAGGGAGCAGAGCACGGCGGCCAGCGTCTCCCCGAACGTGTTGCGGAAGCCCTGCGATGTGTCCCGGCTGGTTTTCATGCCCAGCTTGGCAGAGATCGGCAGGGAGATATCCTTTATCAGCTTCAGCGGCGGGACGGGGCCGGCGCCCGCGATCGCCATGACGGGCCGCGCAAATTCATAGAATTGCTCGGCCGACATGCCTCTTGGGTTTGCGCCGGTAACCGCCTCGATCCGGGCGCGGACCTCGGGATGCCCCATGATCTCGCGCGGCACCATGGAGGCGCGCCAGTCGAGGGACGGATCGGTTTCCGGTACAGGGGGAGGTTGGGGCGAAACGGCGTCAGCGCCGGCTTTCGGTGCGCCGCACTGGGCGCAGAATCTGTCAGTCTCGCCGAACTTTCGGCCGCACTGCGTACAGAACATGGTCGGGTCCCCACGACATATTTCGCAGGGACCCTACCTCAATTATGCGCCCGCGTCAGCGAGGTTCTGGTTCACAAAGTCCCAGTTCACCAGGCTGTTCAGGAACGTGTCCATATAGTTCGGACGGGAGTTCTGGTAGTCGAGATAGTAGGCGTGTTCCCACACATCCATGGTGAGAACCGGGGTCGTGCCGTCCTCGGTCAGCGGGGTTTCGGCGTTCGGGGTCTTGGTGATGGCCAGCTTGCCATCCTTCAGAACAAGCCATGCCCAGCCGGAGCCGAACTGGCCACCGCCAGCCGCCTTGAACGCTTTGACGAACTCGTCATAGCCGCCGAGGTCACGATCGATCAGCTCTGCAGCCTTGCCATGCGGCTTGCCGCCGCCGCCGGGCTTCATCGAGTGCCAGTAGAAGGTGTGGTTCCACACCTGGGCTGCGTTGTTGAACAGGCCGGCCTTCGACGCGTCCGCTGCGGCGATTTTGATGATGTCTTCGAGCGACTTGCCTTCGAGGTCGGTGCCTTCGATCAGGCCGTTCAGGTTCGTCACATAGGCCTGATGGTGTTTGCCATGGTGGAAATTCAGGGTCTGTTCGGAAATGTGCGGCGCCAAAGCATCGCGCCCATAGGGAAGATCGGGAAGTGTGAATGCCATCTGGAATTCCTTTCTTGCAGGTATGTATCTGGTAGATAAGCGCGTCATCCGACATATGGGTTCCATGCCGAATACAACCAACCCCCTTTCCAAAACACAGTGGGCCGCAATCGACAAGCGGGTGCGCAAGGTCGATGAGGACCGCTGGATCTCCAGCCGCTACGCGCCATCGGCCCAGCGCCGGGCCCTGACAGCCCTCTATGCGCTCGCTTACGAACTGGCCCGGGTCCGGCTGGCTGTCTCCGAAGAGACGCTGGGTCTGATCCGCTTCCAGTGGTGGCGTGAGGCGCTGACCGAACTGGAAGAGGGCAAGCCGGCCCGCGAACACGATGTCTGCCTGGCCCTGGCAGAAGAGGTCGCCGCTGGCCGGCTGAAGCCCGGCGCGATGCAGCGGCTGGTCGACGGTTATGAGGCTGCCTTCGTTGCGCAGGATCGCAGTCAGGAACCGGAAGCCTGGCTCGCCCTGATCGCGGCGAGCCTCCTGGCCAGCCATCATGACTGGGCCGAGGAAATCCGCGACGTCGCGCCCGCCTATGCCGCGCTGCGCCGGTCAGAAACGAAAGCCTTCGGCCCGCACGTGAAGCCCGTCCCGAAATCCATCCGCCCGGCCGTCGCCCATTACCGCCTGCGCAAGCACTATAGCGAAAAGGGTGAACCGGACGCCGTCACCAAACGCCTCAGCATCCTGAAAGCTATCCGAACCGGGCAGGTCTAAGCGTGGTCTTTTACAAGCGGCCGTGCCGCCGCGCGAATCCTTGGCGTATGTAGCAAGACCGTCAACAAGTAGATGGACCGCTTCCTCGCTGAATGGTGTTAAGGTCTCAGGGGATGCTCCTCGCGTGGGCCGGGCTGATGATAGCTGGGGCGATGGTTTGCCCGGCAGTGCTGGTTGTCATGCTTATCGGTACGATCGGAACCGTCTCGGTCTATCGAGCTATCAATATCGAGAAGCGGAAATTGAGATGTGCCTGCTTCGGCGGTGACAGCGATGTGCCGCTCGACTTCGGCCCGCTGCCGCAGAAAAAGAAGATGGTGGCGATGGCGGTCTGGATTTTGGCGAAGTAGCGATACTTGGCGAAAGTTCCGGGGGAGATCCTGGCTGCCCTCTGATCTAGGCTGGTGAAAATTCTCCCAATGATTGAAATTCGTTGAAATCTTTTCGGCTTCTGAACAGTCATGATGTGGGAGGCGTAGATGCATGTATTGGCTGTTCGTTATTGTATTCATTGCGTTGGTGTTGGCCGCAGTGCTCTTTGCTGAGCGGACGTACCGGTTCCTGAAAGGTGCTGAAGACGTAGATTGGATCAGACATGCCTTGACCAAAGTCATGGCCGATAAAGATGTCCGGGACGATGCAAGGCGGTTCCAGCCGCCGCGTTCGGATCAGGTTGAAACACTGCAGGAAGATCTAATACGAATCCAGCAACAGCAGCGCAGTTTATTCGGTGAGGTGTGCCTTGCGGCGGTCTTTGTCGTCGGGCTTTTAATACTGGCGGCATTGATTCCATCCTGGACGAGGATGGATCAGATTTCAGATAATATCCGTGCGCTGGATGGAGCGATCTCCGCTTTGACAATCGGGGAAGGTGGGCAGGAGGTGACATCCCATCCAATAACAATAAATCTGCCACCACAGCCGGGGGCGGATGGTCCTGTTCGCATGCCGTTGTCGCTTGTCATCGCGGTCCTGATGTTTGCGTTGGCGGCTTTGTACTTATTTTTGCGGCCATCCAAATTGGAATGGATATCCGTTATCGGAAGCCTGACTATTGGTGCAATCGGGTGTATCATTTCTATCTATGACACACTGAAACCTTCCAATGACCCGAAGGAAGGCCCGTGCGTATATTGTCAGTATCCGCAGACCGGGCAGTCATTTGATGCGGTGGAGTATTTTGTAAACGGCGACTACCTTGCTGAGGGCGATAAAGCGCCTGTCATAACTAGGCTCTACTTTGGAAACGAAAGTACCGATGTTGCGGAGTCTGCTAGAGAAGAATTGCGGATGCTGGCGCAGGCACTTTCAGCGTGTGCTTCGGAGCGGGCACCTGTGCGTTTGCTCGTTTCAGGACATTCGAGTTCGGCGGAGTATCCATCCAGTAGTGACGTACGAAACGCGAAACTCGCCGAAGCTCGGGCACTTTCAGTCAAGACACTTTTGGACGCCAATCTGACAAATGAGTACATCAATGTTCAGACGAGCGGAGTTGTACCATTCTATAAAATGGTGCGCGGATTGCCCGTTGATGATCGCTTCGAGGACGATAGTCGAAATGAGCTTGCGGAAAATCTGAACCGCTCATCGGTAATTCGTATGCTGGACGCTGGCGAATGCGCTTTTGACAATTAAACCGTTTCTGCTGCCTGCGCTGCCAGCCAGGCATCGATGTCCTGCAGCGCGCGGGCGGCCTGGGCGCCTTTCTTGGCGCGGCCTTTCGCCTTGCCGCGCAGGCGTTTGCCATTCTCGTCGGTCTTCGGGAAATCGGTGATGTCCGGGAAGAGGCCGAAATTGACGTTCATCGGCTGGAAAGTCTGTTTGCCTTCGAGGTGGCCGCCCGTGATGTGCGTGACGAGCGCGCCGAGCGCCGTTGTCGGCGGCGGGGCATTCAGTGTCTGGCCGAGGCGTTCGGCGGCGGCAAAGCGTCCGGCGAGCAGGCCCATGGCTGCACTCTCGACATAGCCTTCCACGCCGGTGACCTGTCCGGCAAAGCGCAGGCGCGGCATGGATTTCATGCGCAGCTGGGCGTCCAGAAGTTTCGGTGAGTTCAGGAACGTGTTGCGATGGATGCCGCCGAGGCGCGCGAACTCTGCTTTCTCCAGGCCGGGGATCATGCGGAATATGTCGGTCTGCGCGCCGTACTTCAGCTTGGTCTGGAAGCCGACCATGTTCCACAGCGTGCCGAGGGCATTGTCCTGGCGCAGCTGGACGATGGCGTGGGCCTTCACGTCCGGCTGGTGCGGATTCGTCAGGCCGACAGGCTTCATCGGGCCGAAGCGCAGCGTCTCGCGGCCGCGTTCCGCCATGACTTCGATGGGCAGGCAGCCTTCGAAATAAGGCGTGTCCTTTTCCCAGTCGCGGAACTCTGTTTTTTCGCCCGCGATCAGCGCATCGATGAAGGCATTGTACTGCTCTTCCGACAGCGGACAGTTGATATAGGCGGCCGTGTCGCCGCCGGGGCCCGGCTTGTCATAGCGGCTCTGGCGCCAGGCCTTCGACATGTCGATGCTGTCGAAATAGACGATCGGCGCAATGGCATCGAAGAAGGCGAGATCGTCTTCGCCCGTATGTGCATGGATCGCTTCGGCGAGGGGGATGGAGGTCAGCGGGCCGGTGGCGATGATGACGCTGTCCCAGTCTTCCGGCGGAATCCCTGCGATCTCCTCGCGCACGATTGTGACGTTCGGATGCGCTTCCAGCTTGGCGGTGACCGCTTCGGCGAAGCCTTCCCGGTCAACAGCGAGGGCGCTGCCCGCCGGCACCTGGTGTTCTGCTGCTGTGGAAATGATCAGCCCGTTGGCGCGGCGCATTTCCTCATGCAGCACGCCGACGGCGTTTGACGTGTGATCGTCGGAGCGGAACGAGTTGGAGCAGACCAGCTCCGCCAGCTTGTCGGTCTGGTGGGCGTCGGTGCCCTTCACGCCGCGCATTTCGTGCAGGATCACCGGCACACCGGCGTTTGCCGCCTGCCAGGTTGCTTCCGATCCGGCCATGCCGCCGCCGACGATATGAATGGGTTTGATGCTCATGCGCGGGACATGCGCAGGCCGGCCGGTTCCGTCAAGACGGGGTTTGCGGCTGCGGCCGGGGGCGCTAAGGCATTCTGCATGGATTCAAATACCTCATCCCCGGCCCCGACGCCTTCTATTGCGGACCTGATTGTTGAGGCCTGGCGCCTGGCGGCCAAGGCGGCTCTGCCTGCGCTGCCCTGGCTGGCGCTGTTGTCGCTGATGGGCGGTTTCTACAAATGGGCGCTGAACACCGGCACGGGCGGGACAATGCTGACCCTCGCGGCGCTGGTCGTGCTGTTCCTGGCGGGTGTGCAGGCCTCCCTGATGATTTACCGGGCGATGATTCCCGATGCGAAAGGGGCCTTCATGGCCCTGATGCACATGAATCTCGCGATTTATCTCGCTTTCTTCTTCGTCAGCTTCTTCATCTTTTTCTTTGTCGGCATCTTCGGCGTGGTGATGCTGCAGCTGTCAGGCCTGGTGGATCTGGCCGCGGAAGGCGCAGACCAGCAGATTCCCGCCGCGCTGGCAGGCATGATGTCGACGCCCTATGGCTGGGCGCTTTCCATTGTGTACGCCACCGGGCTCAGCGGGATCGCTTTTCTCGCCCTCCGGCTGCTGCTGACAGGCGCAGCCACAGTGCAGACCGGGCGTGTCATGGTGTTCCGCACCTGGCGCTGGACGAAGGGGGATGTCGTGCGCTTCGGGTCAGCCTCGCTGGC
The DNA here is from genome assembly GCA_002700305.1 of Hyphomonas sp. GTDB lineage: Bacteria > Pseudomonadota > Alphaproteobacteria > Caulobacterales > Hyphomonadaceae > Hyphomonas. The sequence continues at coordinate 42,784 of PACZ01000055.1, forward strand.
CACTCATGTCCTGCCGTTTCTGGCCGGTTATGTCGCCAACCTCGCGATCAATAGCGTGGCCGGGCAGGGCGACATCGCCTTGTTCGCAACAGGGGTAACGGGACTGGTGCTGCAGGCACCATTTATTCTCGCAGGCCATGGCCTGGCCGTGGCCGGGCTCAAGGCCGTGCACCCGGCGTCCGACATTGCCTAAGCCGTCGAAACCGGCTTAGCTTCCCGCCTGCGGGGCAAGGCGGAGGGACGCAACATGGCCAGCCGGTTCACGTTCGATGGCGCTTTGATGTTCGGCTTCCGGGCCGCGCATGCAAAGTCGTTTCCCTGGAAGTTTGCGCTGGCATTTGCGGTTGTCAGCACGGCGCTGACCGCGCTGTTCGCCTGGCTGACCAAAGACGCGATCTTCGGCTTTATCGACACGGTTGAGCAGCTCGACAGTGTGGGCGCCGACGACCCGGCACAGGTCTTCAGCGTGTTTTTCGACCTGTTTGGCGGACTATTGCCATGGATCGTGCTGGGGTCGCTTGCCAGTCTGGTCGTGTGGGCGATGTTCATGGCTGCTACGCAGCGGCGTTACATCCGGGATGAGGCGTTTTCCATCCGGTTCGGGCCCGATGAATTGCGGATGATGATTGTCGGCGTCATCTGGTACGTTGGCGTGTCGCTCATGTACCTGTTGCCGGGTCTGATCATGCTGCCGATGTTCGGCATGATCACCGATTTCGCGAATGGCGACGTCTCGGAAAACGAAATGGTGGCCTTCATGCTGGGGCGTATGAGCATCGTGGCGCTGATTTTCCTGGTGCTGTTCCCGGTCTACGTCTTTTTCGCGACACGGTTCTCGCCGGTCTTTGCCATGACCGTGAAGGAAGGCCGGATCGCGTTCGGTGATGCCTGGATCGTGTCACGCGGCCGTTTCTGGCCGATCCTCGGGGCCTTTCTGATCGTCGCCATCGTCGGTGGCATGGCGGTCAGCTTTGCCTCATCCATTGCCCAGATGGTGGTGACGCCCGCTTTCATGGACTCCGTCACCAGGGTGGAAGATTCATCGGAGCTGCGCAGCCTGTTCACCCCGACCCTGACGATTGCGCTGCTGCTCTATGCCTTCATCCGCTACTTCCTGTCCGGCTTGCTGATGCACTTCGTACAGGGGCCTGCCGCCTTCGCGGCGCGGCACGATCCGCGCGGCAGCGTCGATGATGCTCTGAGTGTCGAGGAGTTCAATTAAGGCAAATGCTCATGACCCCGATCGAGTTCAATTTCGGCAACGCCGTCGGCCACTTCACCAAGACAGACGGGCCGCGCGGCTTTCTCTGGAAGTTCGCCTTGGCCTATGCGGCGCTCGCTTGCCTGATGCAGGTCTTTTCGGTCTTCCTGCAGTGGCCGATCTATGAAGGCTATATCCAGTTATTCACGAGTGGCGGAGACTTCGACCAATATGCCGAGGACATGGAAAACATGTCCATGGCGACCACGTTTGCCGGCCTGCTGACCATGCCATTGGGCATCCTGCTCTGGGTAATGTTCGAAGGGGCAAACCAGCGCCGCTACATGCGCGGGGCCGGCTTTGGTGTGCGTGTCGGGGCTGATGAAGGCCGTTTGCTGCTGGTCGGACTGATCTGGATCGCGCTGTTCATTGGCATGTATATCGGCTTTGCCATCATGATCGCGATCCCGGTTGGTGTCGGGCTTGCCATGGGCCCGGACGCGGCGTTGCTGGCGGTCCTGCTCGGTATCGTCCTGGTGCTGGGATACATGTTACTGGCCCTGTGGTTCTCGGCACGTCTCTCCGCAGCGGCCGCGCTGACGGTGCGGGACAAACAGATCCGCTTTTTCGAATCCTGGCGGGTCACCCGCGGAAAAGGCTGGACGATTCTCGGCGCGTGGATTGTTCTGGGCCTGATCGCGATGCTGGTAATGATCGCCTTCTACCTGCTTCTTTTCGCCCTCGGCGCTGGCATCTTGTCGGCGCAGGTGCCGGACCTCATGGACGGCCGCACGCCTGACGATGAGATCATGGCGGCGGTGATGTCCCCGGTCTTCTGGGGGCCGATGCTGGTCCTGGTACTGGGATTTGCGGTCGCGCAGTCCATGCTGATGCACATTTTCAGTGGCCCGGCCGCACTGGCGGCGCGAACAGATCCGGAATGGATCAGCGAAGGCACGCTCGGCGAATTCGAATAGGGCGCAGCCAGCCGCTATTTGGCGGGGCTGGCCGTTTTCTTGGCGCGTGACTTTTCAGGGGCCTTTTTCGCGGCAGGTTTCTTCGTCGCGGGCTTTTTCGCAGGTGCCTTCTTTGCGGCTGGCTTCTTGGCGGCCGTCTTGGTGCCATTCTGCTTCGCCGCTGCTGCGGGCGCCTTGGCGCGCTTGTTGCGGGCGGCCCGGCGCTCATCCTGTCGGCGGAAGGTCTCGACGAGGAAGCGGCCCGTCCAGCTTTCCTTGCAGGCGGCAATGTCTTCCGGCGTCCCGGCTGCGATCAGCTGGCCGCCGCCGTCTCCACCTTCCGGACCGATGTCCAGCACCCAGTCGGCTGTCTTCACGACGTCCAGATTGTGCTCGATGACCAGAACCGTGTTGCCGCCGTCGACCAGCTCGTGCAGCACTTCCAGCAGCTTTCGCACATCCTCGAAGTGAAGGCCTGTGGTCGGCTCGTCCAGAATGTACAGTGTACGTCCGGTTGCGCGTTTCGAGAGTTCCTTGGCGAGTTTTACGCGTTGCGCCTCACCGCCGGAGAGGGTCGTGGCCTGCTGGCCGACCTTGATATAGCCGAGGCCCACCCGGTTCAGCGTTTCCAGCTTGTTGGCAATCGCGGGAACAGCCGAGAAGAATTTCGCGCCGTCTTCCACCGTCATGTCCAGCACGTCGGCGATGGATTTGCCCTTGAACTTCACCTCCAGCGTCTCGCGATTGTAGCGCTGGCCTTTGCAGGTTTCGCAGGTGACGTAGACGTCCGGCAGGAAGTGCATCTCGATCTTGATGACGCCGTCGCCTTCACAGGCCTCACAGCGCCCGCCTTTGACGTTGAAGCTGAACCGCCCCGGGGCATAGCCGCGCGCCTTGGCTTCAGGCAGGCCAGCATACCAGTCGCGGATCGGTCCGAAGGCGCCAGTATAGGTCGCCGGGTTTGACCGCGGCGTGCGGCCGATCGGGCTCTGGTCGATGTCGATGACTTTGTCGAGATGTTCGAGGCCTTGAATGCTTTCATAAGGCAGCGGTGGGCTGGAAGCCCCGTTCAGCTTGCGCGCCAGCGCCTTGTAAAGCGTCTCGATGATGAGGGTGGACTTGCCACCGCCTGACACGCCTGTCACGCAGGTGAAACTGCCGAGCGGGATGGTTGCATCGACGCTTTTCAGATTGTTGCCGGTCGCGCCCTTCAGCGTGATCTTGCGTTTCACCTTTTCGACGGGCCGGCGCTTCGGAATGACGATCTCGCGCGTACCGTTCAGATAGTCTGCTGTCAGACTTTCCTTGCATTTCAGGATGTCGGCAGGCGTGCCTTCTGCAATGATCTCGCCGCCATGCACGCCGGCGCGCGGGCCCATGTCGATGACATGGTCTGCTGTCAGGATCGCGTCTTCGTCATGTTCCACCACGATGACGGAATTGCCGAGGTCGCGCAGGCGTTTCAGCGTTTCCAGCAGGCGCTCATTGTCCCGCTGGTGCAGGCCGATGCTCGGCTCGTCCAGCACGTAGAGCACGCCGGTCAGGCCGGAGCCGATCTGGCTGGCAAGGCGGATACGCTGGCTTTCCCCGCCCGACAGCGTGCCGGAGGCGCGCGACAGGCTGAGATAGTCGAGGCCGACATCGTTCAGGAAGACCAGGCGATCATTGATCTCCTTCAGGATGCGCGAGGCAATCTGGTTCTGCTGCTTGGTCAGTGTCTTGTGCGCGACGGAGAACCATTCGCCCGCTTCGCGGATAGAGAACTGGCCGGCATCCGAAATGTCGAGGCCGGCAATCTTTACCGCCAGCGCTTCGGGCTTCAGGCGCTTGCCGCCACAGGCCGGGCAGGGCGCGGCGGCCTGGAATTTGCCGATTTCCTCACGCACCCACTGGCTATCTGTCTCGCGATAACGGCGCTCAAGGTTCGGGATCACGCCTTCAAACGTCTTCGTCACTTCATAGCGGCGCATGCCGTCATCATAGACAAAGTCGATTTCTTCCTCGCCCGTGCCGAACAGGATCACGTCCTGCACTTTCTTCGACAGTTTGTTCCACGGGCTCTTCAGGTCAAAGCCATAATGGTCGGCCAGCGCCTGTAGGGTCTGCGTCTGATAGGGCGAAGTCGACTTGGCCCAGGGCGCGATGGCGCCATTCATCAGGTCAAGGTCCTTGTCCGGAACGACCAGGCCTTCATCGATCTTCAGCTGCTCGCCAAGGCCGTCACAGGTCGGGCAGGCGCCGAAGGGATTGTTGAACGAGAAGAGGCGCGGCTCGATTTCCGGAATGGTGAAACCTGAAACCGGGCAGGCGAAATTCGCACTGAAGGTCACGCGGCGCGGCTCGGTTTCGTCATCCGCCTTGTCGGCGAATTCAGCGATGGCAATGCCGTCGGCGAGGCTGAGCGCGGTCTCGAAGCTTTCGGCAAGGCGCTGTTCCATGCCCTCGCGAACAACGATCCGGTCCACCACGACGTCGATGTCGTGCTTGTATTTCTTGTCCAGCTTGGGCGGGCTTTCGAGTTCGTAGAACTCCCCATCCACCTTCACGCGCTGGTAGCCATTCTTGAGGAGTTCGGCGAATTCCTTGCGGTATTCCCCCTTCCGGCCACGGACGATCGGTGCCAGCAGATAAAGCCGCGAGCCTTCGGGCAGGTCCAGCGTACGGTCCACCATCTGGCTGATGGTCTGGCTTTCGATCGGCAGGCCGGTCGCGGGCGAGTAGGGCACGCCAACCCGCGCCCAGAGGAGACGCATATAGTCATAGATCTCTGTGACTGTGCCGACGGTGGAGCGCGGGTTCCGGCTGGTCGTCTTCTGCTCGATCGAAATGGCGGGGGAGAGGCCTTCGATGCTCTCCACGTCCGGCTTCTGCATCAGCTCCAGAAACTGGCGTGCATAGGCCGACAGGCTTTCGACATAACGGCGCTGCCCCTCGGCATAGATCGTGTCGAATGCCAGCGAGGATTTGCCCGAGCCGGACAGGCCGGTCATCACAACCAGTTCGCCGCGCGGAATGTCCACGTCGACGTTTTTGAGATTGTGTTCCTTTGCGCCGCGAACGCGGATGAAGGGGGACTCAGCCATGATGGGGACTTTCGGGCTTTTTGCTCGTTACGTCTGCAAAACGGGAAACGGATGTGTGCTAGGCCTTATGTGTGTCTTGAGTCCAGCTTGACGACAAGAACAAAATGTGAACACTGGCAGGCTGCTGCAAAAATGTGTCAGCAGCGATCTCTTGTGGACAGCGCGCCTTCGGGCGCTGCCTGGCAGGCGACAAGGAAGCCCTGTCGGGGTACAAGGGTCGAATCGAAGACGAAACGGATCAGATCGGAGCGGAGTTGGAACCATGGCGGGATCGGTAAACAAGGTCATCCTCGTAGGAAATGTCGGGCAGGACCCTGAGGTGCGCCAGTTCCAGAACGGCGGACAGGTGGCCAGCTTCTCGCTCGCGACGTCTGAAACCTGGAAAGACAAGAACACGGGCGAACGCCGCGAAAAAACCGAGTGGCACCGGATCGCCGTGTTCAGCGAAGGCCTTGTTCGCGTGGTTCAGAACTACGTGAAGAAGGGCTCGAAACTCTACATTGAAGGCCAGCTCGAAACCCGCAAATGGCAGGACAAGGATGGCCAGGACCGCTACACGACCGAAGTTGTGCTGCGCGGCTTCAATTCCACGCTGACCATGCTCGACAGCCGCGGTGAAGGCGGCGGCCGGTCTGCCGGCGGGGATTTCGGCGGTTACTCGCAAGGTGGCGGCGGTGCCCGCCAGATGAGCGGTCCGCAGGAAAGCTTTGCCAGTCACGATCTCGACGACGAGATCCCGTTCTAGGGCGACCCGGCATGGTCAGGGCATTGCTCCGGCCACTTCTGGCGGTATCGGCCGTTCTGCTTGCAGCGTGCGCAATGCCGGTGTCCGGCGCTGCGCCGCACAGCCTTGAAACCTCTGTCGAAAAAGCAGGTGTGGACCCGTCGCGGTCCGCGATGCTCATCGTGCGGCTGGAAGATGGCGCGACCTGGTCCAGCGGCGCCGACCGGGTGGACCAGCGCTTTGTCGCCGCCTCCACCTCCAAGATCCCGCACACGCTGATCGCCATCGAGGCCGGCGCGGTGTCCGGCCCCGACGAATGGTTCGAGTGGGACGGGCAGACGCGGTTCGTGCCGGCCTGGAATGAGAGCCAGACGCTGGCCGATGCTTTCCGCCATTCGACCGTCTGGATCTACCAGACGATCACGCCGCGCATCGGCAGCGAGGCCCTGCATGGCTGGCTGGAAGCATTCGGCTACGGAAACGCCGACACAGGCGCGCCGGAGGACTTGACGACCTATTGGCTGAGAGGCCCGCTCCGCATCTCTGCGCGCGAGCAGGTGGGCTTCCTGATGCGGTTGGTGCAGCGGAAGCTGCCGCTGTCGGCGCGCACCTACCGCCTTGCCCTGCCGGTCATGCTGGCGGACGAGGGCGAGGATTGGCGTCTTTACGCCAAAACCGGCTGGTACAGCAGCGATGAAGCGCAGGATATCGGCTGGTATGTCGGCTGGCTGGAGCAGGGCAGCGGGGCCGCGCCGGGCACCTATGTGTTCGCCTTCGACATGGATATCGAGACCCCGGAAACGGACATTCCGAAGCGTCCGGCGGCTGTGCGGCAGGCGCTTGTGGATATCGGGGCGCTGCCCGCGCCCTGAGCCTTGTTGTAAAACCGTTTTTTTACCCCGGAATCACTGCAATTTTCGGGGCTTTCAGGTTTGTTTTGGCGCCCCGAAATGCTAGACAAAACGGTAAGATTTTGAAGCGCGATTCCCGCGCGCCCTCTGCAGCTGACAAGAGTTTCTCATGAGTGACGAGACAACCCCTCCGGAAGATCCGGAAGATCCGGAAACCCCCGAAAATGGCGGTGGGGGCAGTGCCGGCCTGCCGGACGGGATTGAGCCCATTTCCATCGAATCGGAGCTGAGAAGCTCCTATCTCGACTATGCGATGAGCGTCATCGTCAGCCGGGCGCTGCCGGACGTGCGCGACGGGCTGAAGCCGGTCCACCGGCGCATCCTGTATGCGATGCAGGTGAACGGGAACACGCCGGACAAGGCCTACAAGAAATCCGCCAACATCGTCGGCGCCGTGATGGGTAACTACCACCCCCATGGCGACAGCGCGATCTATGACGCGCTCGTGCGGATGGCGCAGCCCTTCTCGATGGGCCTGCCGCTGGTCGACGGCCAGGGCAATTTCGGCTCGATCGACAACGATCCGCCGGCCGCCATGCGTTACACAGAATCCCGGATGATGAAGGCGGCGACGCACCTGCTGGCCGACATCGAGAAGGATACGGTCGACTTCCAGGACACCTATGACGGGTCCCAGCAGGAGCCCATTGTCCTCCCGGCCCAGTTCCCGAACCTTCTGGTCAATGGCGGCGGTGGCATCGCGGTCGGCATGGCGACGAACATCCCGCCGCACAATCTGGGTGAAGTGGTCGATGCGACGATTGCTGTGATCGACGACCCCGATATCGATGACGATGCGCTGTGTGAAATCGTCCCCGGTCCGGATTTCCCGACCGGCGGCCTCATCATGGGCATGTCCGGGTCTCGCAAGGCCCTGCTGACGGGGCGCGGCAGCGTGATCGTCCGGGCCAAGACCGATATCGAAGAAGCCCGTAATGGACGCCAGGCCATCATCGTCACCGAAATTCCCTATCAGGTGAACAAGGCCGCGATGATCACCAAGATTGCCGAACTCGTGCGCGAGAAGCGGATCGAGGGGATTGCCGACCTGCGTGACGAATCCGACCGGCACGGTATCCGCGTCGTGATCGAGGTGAAGAAGGACGCCAGCGCCGACGTCGTGCTGAACCAGCTTTACCGCTTCAGCCAGATGCAGAACTCGTTCCCGGTGAACATGCTGGCGCTGAATGGCGGCCGGCCGGAGCTGATGAATCTGCGCAAGGTGCTCGATTGCTTCGTTGCCTTCCGTCAGGAAGTTGTTGTCCGCCGCACCAAGCATGACCTGAACAAGGCGCGCGACCGCTCCCACGTCCTTGTCGGCCTTGCCATGGCCGTCGCCAATATCGACGAAGTCATCCGCATCATCCGCCACTCGCCTGACCCGAACACGGCCCGCGAACAGCTGCTCGCAAAGGCCTGGCCGGTCATGGATATGGGGCCGCTGCTGGACCTGATCGCAGACCGCCGCACACGCAAGGGCGAAGGCGATACGATCTATCTGTCGGACGAGCAGGCCCGCGCCATTCTCGCGCTGCAACTGTCGCGCCTCACCGGTCTTGGCCGGGATGAGATCGGCAATGAAGCCAAGGGCCTGTCGGAAAAGATCGCCGACTATCTCGACATTCTCCGCTCCCGTCCGCGCATTCGCGACATCATCAAGGCGGAGCTGGCGGAAGTGAAAGAGAAGTTCGCCGTACCGCGCCGTTCGGAATTCACCGCCGGCGGTATCGACATGGAAGACGAGGACCTCATCGAGGTCGAAGACATGGTCGTCACGGTCACGCATGGCGGCTACGTCAAGCGGACGCCGCTCTCGACCTACCGGACCCAGCATCGCGGCGGCAAAGGCCGTTCCGGCGTGTCGATGAAGGAAGACGATTTCGTCGTCCAGCTCTTCTCGGCCACGACGCATACTGAGATGCTGTTCTTCTCCTCGGCCGGTATGGTCTACAAGGAGAAGGTGTGGCGTCTGCCGGTGGGCGGACCGACTTCGCGGGGCAAGGCGCTGGTCAACATCTTCCCGCTGGCTGCCGACGAGCGGATCGAGAGCGTCATGCCGCTGCCGGACGATGAAGAGTCCCGCAATGAGCTAGACGTCATGTTTGCCACCAAGACGGGCAATGTCCGCCGGAACAAGCTGTCGGAGTTCATCCGCGTCAACCGCAACGGCAAGATCGCGATGAAGCTGGAAGAAGATGCCGATGACGGCATTGTCAGCGTCAAGATCTGTTCCGAGAAGGATGACATCCTGCTGACCACGGCGCTCGGCCAGTGTATCCGTTTCCAGGTTACGGACGTGCGGGTCTTTGCGGGCCGCAACTCCACCGGTGTCCGCGGCATCCGCCTGGCAGATGGCGATGAAGTCATCTCCATGGGCATCCTGCGCCATGTGGACGTCACCTCGGAAGAGGCGCGCGCCTATCTCAAGCACGCAGCGGCGATGCGCCGTGCGGCAACGGGTGAGGAAGAAGAGGTGTCCGACGATGACGACGAGACCACCGAAGAGGCCTCCCTCTCCACCGACCGCCTCGCCGAACTCGGCGCGGCAGAGGAGTTCGTCCTGACCATTGCCGATGACGGCATGGGCAAGCGCTCCTCGGCTTACGACTACCGCGTCACCGGCCGGGGCGGCAAAGGCCTTGTCGCGCAGAACATCTGGGGCCGCGACAAGAAGAAGGGCCCGGTCAAGAAAGTGGCCCAGTCCTTCCCGGTCGATGATGGTGACCAGGTCATGCTTGTCACCGATGGTGGCCAGCTGATCCGCACACCGGTGGATCAGATCCGCATTGCCGGCCGGTCTACGGGCGGTGTCTGGGTGCTCCGTACGGCGGAAGGTGAGCGGGTTGTTTCGGTCGCTCGCCTTGTGGAAGACGCTGAAAACGTTATTGAGGAGGGCGGCGGCGCTGAGTAGGCGCCGCTGTTGTACGAGTAACAGGGCCGGGGAGGGCCGCCATGCACCGTGTAGGATTGTATCCGGGAACATTCGACCCCCCGACCATTGGCCATATCGACATCATTGGCCGGGCACGCAAACTGGTCGACACGCTCATCATTGGCGTGGCGATAAACGAAGCCAAGAAGCCCTTGTTTTCGCTGGAAGAACGCGTCGAAATGGTGCGCTCTGAATGTGAGAAACTGAACGGGCCGGGCCTGGCGGACATCAAGGTCATGCCGATGCACGGCCTGCTCATGAAATTTGCCGAAGCCTGCGGCGCGCAGATCATTGTGCGCGGCCTGCGGGCGGTTCAGGATTTCGAATACGAATTCCAGATGACCGCGATGAACGAGCAGCTCAATCCGGACATCGAGACGGTTTTCCTTATGGCCGATGTGCGCCATCAGGCTGTGGCATCGCGTCTCGTGAAGGAAATTGCCAGCCTCGGCGGCGACATCACGCCCTTCCTGACCCCGGACGTGAAGCGCGCCCTGATGGAAAAGTACGGGAAGTAATCCCTGCGCGACGGATAAACTGTCTCAAACCGTTGAAACCTGACAGGTGATGCCTGACATTACGGGCAACACATGGCGCTGTTCGTGCGCCCGGATGGAGACGTTGCGTACCATGACCCTGGCCCCCCTGAAATTTGCGTCCCTGGCCCTTGCGGCCTCCGCGCTGGCCCTGTCCTTTGCAGCAACCGCTGAAGACACTGCGGAAGCGGCGCCTCTGGCTGAAATGACGCTGGCACAGGCCAAGGCGGATCCGGACAATTGGCGCCCGGTCGATCCGGAGAACCTCTTCATCTTCGACACGACCAAAGGCCGCGTCCTGATCGAAGCGTTCCCGGAGGTCGCGCCGAAACACTACAAGCAGTTTTCGACGATCATCCGGTCCGGCGACTATGACGGCACCGGATTTCACCGCGTGATCGACGATTTCATGGCGCAGGGCGGTGATATTTTTGCGCTCAAGGGCCGCGACTCCGGTCTGCCGGATATTGAAGGTGAATTCACGTTCCGGCGCGACCCGGCAACGATGCCGCTGGAGGCCACGATTGGTCCGGAAGACACGGCGAAGTTCGGCTATATCAAGGGCTTCCCGATCGGGACCCAGGCGAGCTTCTTTGCGGAAATGTCGGTCGACGGCATGGTCGAAAGCTATATCCCGCACTGCAAGGGCATGGTCTCCACCGCCCGGACCGATGATCCGAATTCGGCCAATTCGCAATTCTTCCTGATGCGCGGCCAGGCAGAACACCTTGACCGCAAATACACGGCCTGGGGCCGCGTTGTGTCGGGCGAGGATGTGGTCATGGCCATCAAGCATGGCCCTGACGCCCGGGATGGCCATGTCGATAATCCGGATATCCTGAAATCGGCGAAGGTCGCAGCCGACCTGCCGGAAGGGGAGCGTCCCGAAGTCTGGGTCGAGCGGACCGACGGACCGCTTTTCCTGGCCAGCGTGGCAGACAAGGATGACATTGACGTCTGCTCTCTGCCGTCCGTGCCTGCGGTTGTTGGCGAGTAAGGCCTGCACAGGTCTTGTTGCGCGGCGCGCGGCTTTCTGCGAGACGGGCGCCCCATGGATCTAAGCCAATTTCAGTTTGACCTGCCCGAAAGCCTGATCGCGCTGCGACCGGCAGAGCCGCAGGATTCCGCGCGCCTGCTGGTCGTGCACGGGGACGGGCGGCTGGAAGATGCCGGCGTGCGGGATTTGCCGCGCTATCTGAATGCAGGCGATGTTCTGGTCTTCAACGATACGCGGGTATTGCCCGCCGCCCTGAAGGGCGTGCGCCCGGCGCGGGATGAGATCGGGCAGGATGTTGCCTGCGATGTGAACCTCACCGAGCGGATCGACGCCGCCAACTGGCGCGCGCTGGCCCGGCCGGGCAGGCGGTTGAAGGATGGTGATACGATCGTCTTTGCGGAAGGCTTCACGGCGGACATCACCGGCCATCATGAGGGCGGCGAGATCGGGCTCCGCTTCTCCCTTTCGGGCGAGGAATTGACGGGCGCACTCGACCGGCACGGCGCCATGCCGTTGCCGCCCTATATCGCCCGCCGCCGCCCGGCCGATGCGAAAGACCGCGAGACCTACCAGACTGAATTTGCAGGCGAAGATGCGGCCTCGGTCGCGGCGCCGACAGCTGGTTTGCACTTCACGCCGCGCCTCCTGTCAGAGTGCGATGCAGCGGGCCTCGTGCGCGAGACGGTGCGCCTGCATGTCGGCCTCGGAACGTTCAAGCCGCTGGAAGAGAAACAGCTGGAAGAGAACCGGCTGCACCAGGAGTGGCGCCGCCTCACACCGGAAACGGCAGAGCGTCTGAACGCGGCGCGGACCTCAGGCCGCCGTGTCGTGCCGGTGGGTACCACAGCCATGCGCACGCTGGAAAGCTGTGTGGATACGGAGGGTGTGCTGCATCCGGCCACCGGCCCAACCGACATCTTCCTGAAGCCGGGCGATGCCGTGCGGGGCACGGATGCGCTGGTGACGAACTTCCACCTGCCGGGCTCCAGCCTGTTCATGCTCGTCTCGGCCCTGATGGGAACGGACGTGATGCGCGCGGCCTACGATCACGCCATCGCGAACGAATACCGCTTCTATTCCTACGGCGACGCCTGCCTGCTACTTCCCTAATTGAGACGCCACATCCGGGCGGAGTTCCGTCATTTCACGGATGGCCTTTGCAGCCGTGATGCGGGCAAGGTGGCGGCCTTTTTCGTCACGCCAGTCGGCTTCGACGAGACCCGTTGTCCGGCCTCGGCTGACGAGGCGGCCTTCGATCGTGATGATGCCATGCGGTACCGGGCGCAGGATGCGCGTCTGCAGTTCCATCGTGGTGAACCATTCGCCGTCTTCCAGCGCACTGGCCATGGTCATGGAGACGATGTGATCGGATAGGCCCGCGACCCAGCCGCCGAAGACGCGGCCATCATTGATGTCCCGGTCGCCCTCGTTTGGCCACTCATACAGCGTGCGGCCATAGCTGACCTCTTTCAGCCACAGGTCCGGGCGGATGCCGAGATTGCGGATGCCCGGCGGCAGTTCCCATTCGCCGCTCTTCAGCCGGTCGAAAAAGGCTTGCTGCTGCTTCGAAAGCTCTGTCCGGCTCATGCGAGGCGTGCTCCATTGGGGACAGGTTTGTCCGGGGAAAACATGATGATGGCGCCTTCAGTGTCGGCAAAACCGAGCGTCAGCACTTCGGACATGAACTTGCCGATCTGGCGCGGCGGAAAATTCACGACCGCGGCGACCTGTTTGCCGACCAGTTCGTCCGGCGAATAATGCACTGTCACCTGGGCGGAGCTTTTCTTCACACCGACACCCGGGCCGAAATCGATCTGCATACGAATGGCAGGCTTGCGCGCACCTTCCAGTGGCGCAGCCTCCAGCACGGTGCCGATGCGGATATCGACCTTGCGGAAGTCGTCAAAGGTGATTTCGTCTGCCGGGGTGTTTTCCGGTGTGTCGATCAGATGCATCAGGTAGACGTGGCCCCGCCATCGACCACCATCATCTGGCCGGTCATATAGGCCCCGGCTTTCGAAGCGAGATAGACGGCGGCGCCGGCAATCTCTTCCGGTTCCCCGATCCGCTTCAGCGGTGTGCCGGACAGGCTGCGCTTCAGCGTGTCGGGATTGTCCCACAGCGCCTTGGCAAAGTCGGTCTTGATCAGGCCCGGCGCGATACAGTTCACGCGGATATTGTCGACGCCCAGTTCGGTGGCGAGGTTGCGGGCGAGCTGGAAGTCTGCCGCCTTGGAGATGTTGTAGGCCCCGATCACCGGAGAGCCGCGCAGGCCGCCAATCGACGAAACGATGATCACGGCGCCGTCCTTGCGCTCGCGCATCTGCGGCACGCACATCTGGATCAGCCAGTTGTTGGAGATGATGTTGTTCTGCAGGATCTTGGCGAAGGCGTCGTCTTCGATGCCGCTCATCGGGCCGTAATACGGGTTTGAAGCGGCGTTGCAGACGCAGATGTCGATCTTGCCGAACGCCTCGTTGGTGGCGTCCACCATGGCCTGCAGGTCTTCCTTGGAAGAGATGTTGGCCGGGACGGCGATGGCCGTGCCCTCGCCATGCTTGGCGTTGATTGCATCGGCCACTTCCTGGCACGGGCCGGGCTTGCGGGACGAGATGGTCACTTTGGCGCCGGCATCTGCCATGGCTTCGGCGATGGCCTTGCCGATGCCGCGGGAAGATCCGGTGATGACGGCAACTTTGCCGGAAAGGTCGAACAGGCTCATGGCGGGGCTCCCTGCATGCTTTGTTATCGCGTGCAGGCTAGGCCCTCCGGCGTGTTGCCGCTAGGGGTTCCCCAAGGAAAGCGACCGCCCTGGCGCCGTCAAATGCCCCAGGCTTCGCAGAGGATGTTGACCAGCATCTCAGTCCGCTTGCGCACCACGTCCGCCGTCCAGGCATGCTGGTCCTGCAGGTCGCGGGTCAGGGCGAAGTCCATCCCGCCGCCGCCATTGAAGTAGACATCCTTCTTGGCGCGATAGTCCTGCCGGTCGGCTTTCTGGTTCACCTTGTGGGTCAGCAGCACGAAATTGCCGAGCGTGTCGCACTGTTCGCGGCGTTTCGCCGGGTCCGGCCAGACGGTCAGCCAGTGGCTGTCCTCATGAATATTGCGCGGCAGGACATGCTCCACCGTCGCGTCGGATTCCGGTGGGATGGTCAGGCCGTCTTCGAGGGCGGCATTCAGCCGGAGGGCCATCGCCCGCCTTTGGGCGAAGGTGGCGAACCGGCCGAGCATCCGTTCGCGGGCCTTGCGCGCGTCCGAGCGGTCGACCGACAGCGGGCCGCTTTTAGCGAAAAGGGTGCGGTCATTGGTGATCGCGTCCATCACCTTGTTGAAGCGCCGGTTCCGCTGGTCGCGGTCGGTGACCACGAGCATGATGATGAAGGCTTGGCGTTCGAGGCGGGTGAAGAATTCCGGCGCTTTCGGATCTGACACGCCGCGTTCGACCAGGAATTTGAGGGCCGGTGCGCGCCAGCTGCTCTGATCCAGCGCGCGCATCTGGTTCAGCTTGTCGCTGACGATCGTTGCATTCGGCCCGTCCTGCACCTCGCCCGTCGTGATCAGCTGATAGGCGTTGACATAGCGCGGCAGCACTTCGTCCAGGAAGGTCCGCGGATCGACCTTGGACAGCACCGCTTTCGGGAAGGCCGAGACCAGTTCGCCCCGGCCGGACTTGTCGTAGATGGACCGGATCTGGCGCAGCAGGTCGTCAAAGGCGGATCCACCCAGCGCCGCCTCATGCTCCGACCAGCGTTCGGCATAGGCGCTGGCTTCCTCATCGGTGAATTTGGCCCGCTGGAACAGTTCGGTCTTGATGATGTCGTGGGCGTCCGGTTCCTTGCCGCGCGTGTTGAGCACGCGGAACACTTTGAAGCCCTGATCCTTTTCACCCACGACGACCCTGACCAGCGCGCACCGGTTCATCACGACGTCGGCGAGCGCGCGCCGTGTGTCGTCGCTCATGCTTTCGATACGTTTGGCAAAGGCGGCGGCGTTGCGCACCATGCGGGCCTGGCTTTCGCTTTCGCCCGGTTCCTTGTCCAGGTTCCGCGTCGCGCCCGGCGTCTGGATGGATTCGCGGAAGAACGGCCCGTCCATATGGTTCAGCGTCAGCCGCCAGTTCGCGCCTTCGCCCAGCATCGGCCGGGCCTCGTCTGCGATCAGCGCATGCAGCATGGCGGCGCGGGCCTTGTCCGGTTCGAGGTCGCGCAGCACGGCGAGCAGGATGGTCAGCGTGGTAAGCCGCTGCTGGCCGTCGACAATCTCAAGCACGCCATTTTCCGCGCCATGGATCAGGACGATGGCGCCGACAAAGTGCGGCGTCCCCGTTTTGACGGAATCGATGAGATCCCCCAGCAGCTCGTTGGCTTCCCGTGTCTCCCAGGAATAGCTGCGCTGGTAGGGGGGCATCTGCAGCCGTTCGCCCGGCGCAAAAATCGCCCGCACGGAGCTTTCCTGTGCCCGGACTCCAAGGTCGATATTCTGGTCCATGGCAGTGTCCATTCTGGCGCCCCCGTAACTGTCTTCTGACTAGCTCTTGCCAACCCACGCCACAACGCGAGATGAACCGCGTGACGTGTGTTTCTGGCTGAAGTGTGACGAGAGGGTAACGATATGCATGTGATCAGGTACCAACAGGGAAATTCTATCCGTTATGGAATACTGTCTGCGCAATCTGTAACCCCCATTCGGGGGACAAACCTGGAAGAGGCCATGAAAGGTGAGCCGGATGGCGCGCCTGTGCCGCTGTCCGAAATCGACATCCTGTCGCCCGTTGCCCGGCCGGGGAAAATCCTCGGCATTGGCGTGAACTATGCGGCGCATGCAGCAGAGAGTGTCAGCTTCGTCGATACGAAGAAGCCGGAGATCCAGAAATGGTTCAACAAGCAGGCCACCGCGATCAACGATCCGTATGCGGATGTAGAGCTTCCGAAGGTGTCGCATCAGCTTGATTATGAAGGGGAATTGGTCGTCGTGATCGGCAAGCGCGGGCGGCATGTGCCGCGCGAGCGCGCGTTTGAAATCGTTGCGGGCGTTACGATTGGCTGCGACTATTCGGTGCGCGACTGGCAGCGCGCCAGCCAGACCATGATCATGGGCAAGGGGTTCGACACGCATGCGCCGGTCGGCCCGGCCATCGTGACGCTGGACGAGATCGACGACCTCTCCGCACTGGAAGTGCGCACCTTCGTGAATGGCGAACAGCGCCAGTCCGGCCATGTGCGGGACATGGTTCACGACATTCCCGCACAGATTGCGCACCTGACGGCGGCCTTCACGCTGGAGCCGGGCGATCTGATCTTTACCGGCACACCAGCAGGCGTCGGCGCAGGCTTCGATCCGCCGAAATGGCTGAAGGCCGGGGACCGTGTCCGGGTCGAGATCGACGCGCTGGGTTACATGGAACAGCAAATCGTGACAGAGCCGGGACGTACGGTGATCGGCTGAACCGCGAGGTAGTCCTGTGCCCCGATCCGGCGTTTTCGCCCTCCTTTTTTCTGTCATCCTGTCTGCGTGTGGAAGCGGGCAGGGCGCTGCGCCTGCCATCGGTCCGGGTGACATCCGGAGCGCCGACTTCGCCCTGCTGCCCTGTGCCGCTTCGAGCGAGCCTGCACCGTGCCTGCTGGTTGTCGCCGGCGGCAAGCGGGTGCTGTTCGGCACGCCGCCGGGGCTGCGCGCAGCGATGGACGGACACGTGCTGGCCAGTCTGGATGCCGTTCTCCTGTTCTCCCTGCAGGGAGCGAATCTCGAAGGGCTGGACGAGGTGCGCAATGCGGGCTGGTCGGCCGGGCGCGAAACGCCACTGGCGGTCGGCGGCCCGTCCGGAACGCGCGACGTAGTCGCGGCGCTCAACAAGGCATTCGAACTCTCCGATGCGGAAATCTTCGTTCAGGACTCGCCGGAAGGCGGGTTTGGCGCGGCGCTGCTGGGCGTCCTGCCGGGGGAAGGCGACGCGAAGACGGAAGTCTTCAATACCGGCGACCTGGTCGTCACCAAGATCGAGTCGGCGGATGGCCGGGCCGGATATTGGGTGGACTATGGCGGCCAGCGCGCGGTGCTGCAGCCATGCGGCATGACCCTCGCGGTGAAGTTCAATGAACAGGAGGCCTTTGCGCTGGGCTGCGACACGGATGCACCGAATGCCTGGCCGCTCGGCAAGGTCCATTACCTTGTTGAAGGGGCGAGTGCAGAGCCTTGATTTTCATCTGAAAACAGAGCCCTGAGAAAGGACCGGGGCGCACATTTCTGCGCGCCCCGTGTCTCCCCCGAGACTGCCCCCGCTCCGGCCAATAAGATGGCCGCGGACCGGTGGTGCCGGGTCTC
>PACZ01000056.1 GCA_002700305.1 Hyphomonas sp.
CGGAAATCGCCAGCCTCCCCGCCTTGTCAGCCCATGCCGATGCCGATGAACTGATGAAATGGCTGGATGGCTTTGCGGCCCCGCCAGCCAGGACATTTATCGTTCACGGGGAACCGGAAGCCTCCAGCCATTTCCATGACAGGATACAGGAGGACCTGTGCTGGCCCAGCGATGTTGTCCGCATCGATCAGACCTACGATCTCGCGGGAGGCGCTTGAGCGTGCCCGGCGATCATGTTCCCGGCGGTCAGCCCCTGAAAGCCCGGCGCCTGAAATGGCACACCCAGGACGATGCCATCATCCTCATGCGCACCGACTGTCCGGTCTGCCGCGCCGAGGGCCTGACATCGCGCTCCAGGATTCTTGTCACCTGTGGCACAAGATCGGTGATCGCCACGCTGCACCAGATCGAGGACGACTGGCTGCCCCTTTCTGAGGCGGGACTTTCGGAAGCCGCCTGGAAGCGGCTTGGCGCTGTCCCGGGTGCAGACCTCGGCATTGCCCACGCACCGACGCTCCCATCCCTGTCCGATGTCCGCCAGCGGATGACCGGAAGACGGCTTGGCGCGGACGCTTTCGACAGGATCATCTCGGATATCGCATCGGGGAAATATTCCGATGTGCACCTAGCCGCTTTCATATCCGCCTGCTCCACCCTGAAGCTCGATCTCGGGGAAATGAAAGCCCTGACACATGCCATGGTCGGGGCGGGCGAACGGCTGAGCTGGGATGCGGACCTGGTAATCGACAAGCATTGCATCGGAGGCCTGCCCGGCAATCGGACAACGCCGATCGTTGTGGCGATCCTTGCCAGTCAGGGCCTGACAATACCGAAGACCTCGTCGAGAGCCATCACGTCTCCAGCCGGAACCGCCGACACAATGGAAACTCTCACTCGCGTCGATCTGTCGATGTCCGAGATCCGCCGGGTTGTCGAAGCAGAGGGTGGATGCCTTGCCTGGGGCGGCGCCGTCCAGCTGAGCCCCGCCGACGACGTGCTTATCCGGATCGAGAGAGCTCTCGATATCGATGCCGAAGGCCAGCTGATCGCGTCCGTCCTGTCGAAGAAGATCGCTGCGGGCGCAACCCATGTCGTACTCGACCTGCCGGTTGGGCCGACCGCCAAATTGAGAAGCCGGCCGGATGCTGAAGCATTGATCGAACACATGACGGCGGTCGCCGGGGGGTTCGGCCTGCAGACCCGGTTTGTATTGAGCGACGGCAACCAGCCCGTCGGCCGCGGGATCGGTCCGGCCTTGGAAGCATGGGATGTCCTGCACGTCCTCCAGCGGCAACCGGCCGCGCCTCTCGACCTGCGGGCGCGCGCGATTACCCTTGCCGGGGCAGCGCTTGAACTTGCAGGCCGCGTGGCGGAAGGCCAGGGCGGAGACGTAGCCCGCGAGGCGCTTGATGACGGATCGGCCTGGTCGAAATTCCAGGCCATATGCGAAGCGCAGGGCGGGCTTCGGGTCCCCCCTGTCGCGGACCACTCAGCCCCTCTCCTCCCCCGCCTTGCTGGCAGGCTGACGCGCATCGACAACCGCAAGCTTGCAAGACTCGCAAAACTTGCCGGCGCGCCGGAACGTCCTGCCGCCGGCGTTACCCTTCACAAGCGCCTTGGAGACTGGCTGAACCGGGACGAACCCATTGCCACCATCCATGCCGAGGCGCCGGGCGAACTTGCCTATGCCAGGGATTATGCCCGCAGCCACACCGACATGTTCACCATTGAAAGCTCTCCAGAATGACGCTCTATATTCCCCTTCCAGGCAACACCGCCATGGCCAGCGAGCTCGCCCGGCTGACGGGCGGTGAACTGGGCACTCTTGCGGTCCGCCGGTTTCCCGATGAAGAAACCTATGTCCGCATTGAAACCGATGTCAGAGGAAAGCATGTCGATCTGGTCTGCACGCTTGCGCGCCCCGACCCTCAGTTGACCGGGCTCCTCTTTGCCGCCGCGACGGCCCGCGAGCTCGGCGCAGAATCCGTCGGACTGATTGCCCCCTATCTCGCTTACATGCGCCAGGACCGGCGATTTTCCGAAGGAGAGTCCGTGTCAGCACGGCATTTTGCCCGGATGCTGTCGAGCGTTTTCGACCGGCTGGTCACCGTGGATCCGCATTTGCACCGGATACATGATCTGGGAGAAATCTTCCCGATCGCCACACGGGTTGTCCATGCAGCACCTGCCCTTGCCGACTGGATCTGGCAGAATGTTGAAAACCCCCTCGTGATCGGACCCGATTCCGAAAGCGAGCAATGGGTATCCGATGTGGCCTCCCGGGCGGGCGCGCCTTACCTGGTCCTTTCCAAGACACGCCACGGCGACCGTGATGTCGAAATCGCGGCGCCTGGCCTCGCTGATTGGGCCGGACGGCAACCAGTCCTGATCGATGACATCGTCTCTTCCGGACGGACGATGATCGAGGCTGCTCGGCATTTCCAGTCAGCTGGCTTCCCGAAGCCCGTCTGCGTCGTGGTACATGCAATCTTCGCCGATCAATCCTATGCGAGCCTTCAAACCGTCG
Organism: Hyphomonas sp.; assembly: GCA_002700305.1. Classification (GTDB taxonomy): domain Bacteria; phylum Pseudomonadota; class Alphaproteobacteria; order Caulobacterales; family Hyphomonadaceae; genus Hyphomonas. The sequence goes on from PACZ01000056.1 coordinate 2,528, forward strand.
CCTCCCGGATCGTCTCCACCAACAGCGTCCGTCATCCGTCTGCTGAAATATCCATCGCGCCCCTCCTGGTTGAGACTGGCAAGGCAAACACAGGCGCCTTCGGGTCGCACTGAAGACCGGCAGGAATTGCTGGCGGTGTCCCCCAAGGGAACGAAGCCTCGCATATGTGGAAGCTCCAGAGAGGGCGAGACGGTCCGCCTGAACGGCAAGGCGGACCCTACCCGCCATCCCGGCCGTTCGGCCTCCGCGGGCCGGGCTCTTCCGGTGGAAGGCTCTCGGCACTTTTTTTGAGGGGTCATGCTACCAAGTGCGTAGTGGAGGCAGATGATAAATACCTGAATCGAGGGGGCGAACCATGACCTGCGCCAAATATCGATCTGTGGCCCTTGCGACAGTGGCCCTGATCGGACTGCCGGCACTTGCCCAGGAGACACAGGAACAATCCCCTCCCGATCCGCAGACAGCCGCGCTTCTGGAACGGATCGAACAGCTGGAGGCCGAACTGGCGGATCTTCGCGGTGTGGTCCTGCAATCAACCGAAACGGCCAGCAAGGCGGAAGCCGCGGCCCAGGACGCAGTCGACCGGATTGCTGAGGTACAGGATCAGACATCTCCCGCTCCGTCCTATGCCGTCTCGCCCGGCATGCCCGACACGAAGTGGCACCTTGCCGGTTATGCCGATGTCGGGTTCGTCGGCGGTGACACGCCCGGACCGGATAGCTTCGTCAGCGGCAAGTTCAATCCCGCCCTACATTTCCAGTACAAGGATTTCCTCCTCTTTGAAGGAGAATTCGAATACGCGACGACTGGTGATGGCAAAACGGAATCGGAACTCGAGTACTCTCAGATCGATCTTGTATTGAATGACCATGCCGTCCTGGTAGTTGGTAAGTACTTAAGCCCGATCGGCCAGTTTCAGGAACGGCTTCATCCAAGCTGGATCAACAAGGTACAAGGCGCACCCGCCGGGTTCGGTCATGATGGCGTTCAGCCGACGAGCGACACCGGTGTCCAGCTGCGGGGCTCGATCCCGGCCGGCTCCACCCGCCTGACCTACGCTCTGGCTGTCGGCAACGGCCCCCGCACAACGTCTGAGGGCGGTGTCGAACTCATGGGGATGGGGAGCGACGACAATTCAAATAAGTCTGTCGGAGGACGGGTAGGATTTTTCCCGATGCCGGCCCTGGAGGTCGGCGGCTCCTACCTGACCGCACGCGTCGATGGCATCATGAACCCCGACATGCCTGTTCCTTCCGGCTCCGGACTTCCGCTCGATGCCCGCTTTCAATTGTGGGGCGTTGACGCGGCCTATACGAAGGGACCGCTTGCAGCCCGTTTCGAATACCTGAAATCCGAACGCGGCAAACTCTTCACGGCAACAGATGAAGAGCCTGACGGTGTCCTGTTGCCGGATCTGGAAATGGAGGCCTGGTATGGGCAAGTGTCATACCGACTGTCCGGCGTCAGTGACTCCGAAATCATCCACAGGCTGGAACCTGTCGTCCGGTACGGGGAATTCAGCATCAGCGGGCACCCCGAACTTGAAGAAGAAAACGCCCAGAACCGCCTGAACGCCGGACTAAACTACTGGCTGGCACCGACCATTGTCGCCAAAGCGGGCCTGGAGTGGCGGGATTACACGGTGCCCGGCGTCCCGGACGAAACGCTCATCCAGTTTCAGCTTGGTTACGGGTTCTGATCCCGAAGAAAGGAGGACATGATGAAGTCCTGCATAATACCGGCATTTACCCTGGCAGCCATCCTCCTGACAGGCGGGTCAGCGGCCATTGCCCAATCAGTGAGCCAGTCAGCGCCTGAAGAAACGCCCGCAACTGAGAGTGCGGCCGAGACCGATCCGATGCAGATCGTACGCGGAGCGAAAGCCTGGAACGAAACCTGTTCGCGTTGCCACAATCTCCGCTCACCCAGTGAGCTGACGGACGAGGAATGGGACGTTTCGGTCACGCATATGCGGGTGCGCGGCAACCTTCCCGCCTCCGACGTGCGGGACATCCTGGCCTTTCTGCAAGCCAGCAACAATCAATAATCCCTTCTCTTAAAGGATGCGTCTCATGCCTTTCCCCAAAAAGACCGCCCGTTTCGGCCTGTCCGCCCTGATGGCTGTCATGGTCCTTGCGGCGCAAGCAAGCGCGCAGGAAGGCCCCGATCCCGCGCGTGGCAAGAGGGTCTATCGCGGGACATGTATTGCCTGCCACGGCCCGACGGGCAAGGGCGGCATCCCGGGAACCCCCGACTTCACGAAGGGCAATGGCGTCCTGTCACAGGATGACAGTGTTCTGACCGATCACATCCGGAACGGATTCCGGAGCAAGGGGTCGACCATGCCCATGCCGGCAAAGGGCGGAAATCCGAAACTGACCGATCAGGATATCCAGAATGTCCTGGCTTACCTGCACGAGGAGTTCGGCGAGGAGAATTGATATGCGCCGGCGCGGCCTTTCCAGCGGCAATCCGATCGCATCCGCGGCCCCGGATCTCCGGGTCCTGTCGCCGACCGGACCCATCCTCTGCCTCTGACGCTCGAGATCGTCCGTACAGAAACCCGAAAACCGGAGAAAAGGCCCCGTGAAATATAGACACCTGCTTGCAGCGCTCCTTCTGGGCAGTGCGATAGCCTTTCCATCGGGCGGCCTTGCACTTGCGCAAGCGCCCCTGACCCTGCCGGAAGCTGTCGACATCGCGCTCGGTGCCGATGATCCGAGCGTCGCAAGGCTGGAACAGGAAGCGCTTGCCTTTGACGACAAGGCGGTCGCCGAGAGCCAGTTGCCCGATCCGGTTGTCAGCGCCCAGATCGCCAATGTCCCGTTTCCCAGCCTCGACTATGACCGGGAACCGATGACGCAGCTGAAATTCGGCGTGCGCCAGGCGCTTCCAAAAGGTGAGACGCTTGCCCTGGCGCGTGAAAAACAGACGGCTCAGGCACAAAGCGCACGGTTTCACAAATCCCTGCAGGAACAGCAAATTGCTCTTGAAGCGCGCCAGACCTGGCTTGAGCTCTCCTATTGGCGCGATGCGCGAAGGCTCACGCTTGAAAGTCAGCGCAAGGTCAGTGAACTTGGCGGCGTCGCCCAGGCCGACTATGCCAGCGGCCGGTCTTCCCTGCAGAATGTCCTGCGCATTGATCTGGAAACCTCTTCGCTGGACGCGCGGCTTGTCGACATCCAGCGCAATGAGGACCGGGCCAGGGCAGACCTGATCCGGCTGATCGGCCCCCTGGAAGGGGCGAGGCCGCTTGCATCAGGCGCCCCCATTCTCCCCCCGGTCACCGGTGAAGATCTCATTCGGGAACGCCTTGCCAGCCATCCCTCGCTCCGGGCTCTTGATGCCAGCGTCACATCGAAGAGCCGGGACGTCGACATTGCTGCGGAACAATACAAGCCGGGTATCAGTTTCGATGCCCAATACGGCATCCGGGACTCGCGGTCGGACTTCGGATCCGTCGGGGTCGCCGTCTCGCTCCCCCTCTTTTCGAAAAAGAACAAGGATTATGCCCTGCGCGCGACAAAGCGGCTGCGCGAAGCGGAGAGACTGGCGCGGGACACACAGGCCCTGGAACTCGAACGTGCGCTGCGCCGGGACTGGGCGCAATATACGCGCCTGGGCGAACAGATAGAGGTCTATGAAACCGATGTCCTCGATCGTGCCCGGGACACCCGCGAAGCAGCCATGGCCGCCTACGGCAACAATCTTGCCGATTTTGCCGAACTCGTCCGCGCAGAACTCGCCGTTCTGGATACGGAACTGACTCTCAGCCGGCTGAGAGTCGACCGGCTGCAGGCGCAGGCAAACCTTCTGTTCCTGAGTGGAGACTAGCATGCGTAACACAAAGCTTATCCTGCTCGCGGCCGCATTCGGTCTCGGGCTTGGCGCCGGGGCCGTGGTCATGAGCCTGGTCAGCGGTAGCGCCGATCAGGCATCCGGGAAGCAGCCTTCAGCAGAAAGGAAGCCCCTCTACTGGGCCGCGCCAATGGACAAGAGTTACCGCAGCGACTCTCCCGGCCTGTCGCCCATGGGGATGGAGCTTATTCCGGTTTATGCCGATGACGAGAGTGAGGGCGACGATCGCAACCTCGTCAGGATCAATCCGGCAGTCGAGAACAATATCGGGGTCAGGACAGCGATTGTCGCCACCAGCGAAGCGCTTCCCGCCGTCGAAACCGTCGGCACGGTCCAGATCGACGACGACAATACCTCGGTTGTGGACGTTCGGACCGAAGGCTGGATCGAAAACATGCCCGTCAAGGCGATCGGCGACGAGGTGAGAAAGGGACAATTGCTGTTCCAGATCTATTCGCGCCCCCTCGTCAGTGCGCAGGACGAGTATCTGCAGGCGACGCGCATGGGCAACCAGAACCTGATCACGGCCACAAAATCACGGCTGGTTTCCCTCGGCATGAGTAACCGCGCCATCGAGAGCCTGAAGGAGAGCGGCCAGTCCGAGCGCCTGCTGAATGTCTATTCTCCGAGAAGCGGCATCGTCACGCAGATGGGCGCTGGCGAAGGTGGGTTCGTCAAACCCGGCATGAACGTGCTCAAGATCGCCGACCTCAGAACGGTCTGGGCAATTGCCGATGTCTATGAAGACCAGGTCCACCAGGTCCGTCCCGGTCAGGAAGTCACCATGCGGATGAGTGGGATGCCCGGCCGCGACTGGAAAGGCCTCGTTGAATATATTTACCCGACCGTCAACGCCCAGGCGCGGACCGTTCAGGTCCGGATCAGCTTTGACAACAAGGACGGGCTGCTGAGACCGGACATGTTTGTGCGTCTCAGGATCGAAACCAGCTCCGACGTTCCGTCCGCAGACGCATCGGACAAGGTCGTCATTCCGCGCGAAGCGCTCATCCGGACCGGACGCACCGAACGCGTCATCCTGGCGCTGGGAGATGGCAGGTACCAACCGGCCCAGGTGGTGTCCGGCCGTGAAATCGGGGACGATATCGAAATCTTGTCCGGTCTGGCCGCCGGGGAAAGAATTGTCGTCTCATCGCAATTCCTGCTCGACTCCGAAGCGAGCCTGCGCGGAACCATGCTGAGGCTGACGGCCGGCCAGGACGAAGATGCGCCCATGAATATGGGTTCGTCATCCGAAATGCGGCAGGAAGGCGCGCCAGAAACACAGCCCGCCGATACGGCGCAGACTCGCGGCATGGTCGTATCTGTCATGCAGGCGCATGGCATGGTGACCATCGAGCACGCCCCGGTCGAAGCCCTCGGCTGGCCATCCATGACCATGGCGTTTGTGACGGATCCGGCTCTGCTGAAAGACATCGGCAAGGGAGACAATGTCGACATTACAGTCAGGGCCGCGCCGGACGACAATGGAAATTACGTCCTCTCGGACATCCGCAAGATCTCGCCGGCCCGGGTGGACGCACAATGATTGCAAGTCTTGTCCGCTGGTCCATCGGGAACCGGGTCCTGATCCTCCTGCTCGCCGCACTCCTGGCCGTCTGGGGCGGGTACACCCTTAAAAAGACGCCCCTGGATGCCATTCCGGACCTCTCCGATGTTCAGGTCATTATCAAGACCACCTATCCGGGCCAGGCGCCCCAGGTCGTGGAAGACCAGGTGACCTATCCGCTGACGACGGCCATGCTGGCCGTGCCCGGCGCGGTCACGGTCCGCGGGTACTCGTTCTTCAATGACAGTTTCGTCTATGTCATCTTCGAGGACGGATCCGATCTCTACTGGGCCCGCTCGCGGGTTCTTGAATACCTCTCCCAGGTCGCACCGACATTGCCAGCGGCCTCCCGCTCCGCGCTGGGTCCGGACGCAACCGGGGTCGGCTGGGTCTATCAGTATGCGCTGGTCGACCGGACCGGCCGGCACGACCTCTCCCAGCTCCGCTCCATACAGGACTGGTTCCTGAAATACGAATTGCAGACGATCGACGGGGTATCCGAAGTCGCAACGATCGGGGGCATGGTCAAACAATACCAAGTCGTCGTTGACCCGGAAAAACTCCGCACGTACGGCATTCCGCTGGACAAGGTCCGTTCCGAGATCGTACGCGGCAACCAGGAAACAGGTGGCCGCGTCATCGAAATGGCCGAAGCCGAGTACATGGTTCGCGCGTCCGGCTACATCAAGGGCATCAAGGACCTCGAATCCATTCCCCTGTCGGTGACTGACAAGGGCACGCCGATCCTTCTGCGGGATGTTGCCCAGATCCGCCTCGGCCCGGAACTCAGGCGCGGAATCGGCGAACTCAATGGTGAGGGCGAAGCGGTCGGCGGCGTGATAATCATGCGCTACGGCGAAAACGCCATGCGCACGATCGACCTCGTGAAAGAGAAACTGGAAACCCTGAAGGAGAGCCTGCCTGAAGGTGTCGAGATCGTGACGACCTATGACCGGTCTTCCCTGATCGAGCGGGCGGTCGATACGTTGAAGGAGAAGCTCGTCGAGGAATTTATCGTCGTGCTCCTGGTCTGCGCCCTGTTCCTGTTCCACGTTCGCAGCGCGGTTGTCATCCTGCTCAGCCTGCCGCTCGGAATACTGGCGGCGTTCATCGTGATGGACGCTCAGGGCATTAATGCCAACATCATGTCGCTCGGAGGGATCGCCATCGCCATCGGTGCTATGGTCGATGCCGCGATCGTCATGATCGAGAACATGCACAAGCACATCGAGCGAACGCCTCTGACGAATGAAAACCGCTGGGCGGTCGTGACCCAGGCGGCAATCGAGGTCGGCCCTGCGCTTTTCTTCTCCCTGCTGATCATTACATTCAGCTTTCTCCCGATCTTTGCACTGGAGGCTCAGGAAGGACGGCTCTTCCATCCACTGGCTTTCACAAAGACCTATGCGATGGCCGGCGCGGCGATCCTGTCCGTTACGCTTGTGCCGGTACTCATGGGTTACTTCATCCGGGGCCGGGTTCTGCCCGAACACAAGAACCCGGTGAACCGTCTGTTGATGGGGATCTACCAGCCCTTCATCAACATGGTTCTCAGAGCGCCGGTTCTGATGATCGTGATCGCATTCGCGGTCATGGCCAGCGCGATCATCCCCCTCAGCCGGATGGGGTCGGAGTTCATGCCGGATCTCGACGAAGGCGATCTGCTCTATATGCCGAGCGCATTCCCGGCGGTCTCGGCCGGGAAAATGTCCCAGATATTACAGCAAACCGACAAGCTGATCATGACTGTTCCGGAAGTCGAGACAGTCTACGCCAAGGCGGGACGGGCAGAGACGGCGACCGACCCTGCACCGCTCACCATGGTCGAGACCACGATCCGCCTGAAGCCAAAGGAAGACTGGCGTCCCGGCATGACAACCGCCAAGCTGAAAAAGGAGCTGGATTCGATCGTCCAGGTTCCCAGTCTCACCAATGTCTGGATCATGCCGATCAAGAACCGGATCGACATGCTTGCCACCGGCATNAAGACCCCGATCGGGATCAAGGTTGCCGGTCCTGATCTCCAGGTCATCGGCGATGTCGCCCAGCAGATTGAAACGGTGATCAAGGACNTNCCCGGAACATCTTCGGTTTATGCCGAACGGGTGACCGGCGGACGCTTCGTGGATGTTGATATCGAGCGTGAGGAAGCGGCCCGGTTCGGGCTGAATGTGGCAGATGTGCAGGACCTGGTGAAGACCGCCATCGGCGGCATGACCGTCACCCAGTCCGTCGAGGNACTGGAGCGCTATCCTGTGAATGTGCGCTATCCCCGGGAATATCGTGACTCTCTGGAACGGCTGGAAAACCTCCCNGTCGTGACGAAGACCGGAGCACAGATCCCCCTCTCGCGCCTTGTCGACATTTCCATTTCCGGCGGGCCGGGCGTCATCAGGAGCGAGAATGCCCGCCTGAACGGATGGATCTATGTGGACATATCCGATGTCGACATCGGAACCTATGTCANNNATGCNAAGAAGGCGGTCGANCAAATNGACCTGCCNGCNGGTTANTCNNTGTCCTGGTCNGGCCANTATGAATACATGCANCGCNCCAANCAGCGCCTCAGCCTNGTCGTTCCNCTGACCCTGGTCATNATCCTTCTGCTNCTNTTCCTNAATTTCAGGCGGCTTGTNCCNGTCCTCATCATCATGGGGACCCTGCCCCTGGCGCTCGTCGGCGGGCTCTGGTTCCTGGACATGCTGGGTTACAACATGTCGGTTGCAGTCGGTGTCGGATTCATTGCGCTCGCCGGGGTATCCGTCGAGATCGGCGTTCTGATGATGGTGTATCTGGAGCATGCTCTGGAGGCCAGAATCGAGCAGGCGCGGGCCGAAAAGCGCGATCTGACCAGGTCTGACCTTCGCGCGGCGGTCATTGAGGGAGCATTGCTTCGCGTCCGCCCCATCATGATGACGGTCGCGGTCGTGATTGCCGGCCTCCTCCCGATCATGCTGGGTTCCGGAACCGGCTCTGAAGTCATGCGCCGCATTGCCGCCCCGATGGTCGGCGGAATGACCAGCGCAACCGTACTGACATTGCTCGTCATCCCCGCCGCATTCCTGATCTGGCAGACACTTGCCCTTAAACTCCCGAAAGAGACATTGGGGACAGAATGAACCTGGGCCATCTGCCACATTGGCCGGTCAAAGGCCTGGAAGAGGTTCTGGGCGGCCACCTTGAGCTCCCGGCCCTCGCCGTCGGTCATATCGCCCTGCACCTGCGAGGGAGGCGCCAGCAGACATAATCTTCTCGCCCCTCCNGCCTCGCCGCGCATTCTCGCCGCTACTGCGCCCTCATGCGCAATATATTGCCATGACAAGCAGCGTTCCGGGTTTGTCCGTGCCCAGATGTATGGTCAGCCCGATACCTGGCCGTTCGTGGTCGTTTNGACCTTGAGCCATCCGGCCCTGAACGCCCTTCTGCGCTGAATTCTTGGGCAATTCGCACGGCGCAGCGCACCAGTTTTTGGCAGGGACAATTTCGAGACAAAAAAATCCAAATCCCGGACTTGCAAGCTGTATAGACAGGTCTATAGTTTTCGAACAAGGTCCAAGAANCGGGGAAAGGGAATAATCAATGTCTCCAGCAAAAAATCGCATTCTGATGGGTGCCGCCATCGCNCCGATCGTTTTGTGGCTCTATGCCCAGCCTGCCGCTGCACAGGAGTCCTCCGGCGAGGACGGCGCGAAAGTCGAAGAAACAGTCACAGTCACCGGCAGCCGCATCAAACGAAAAGACCTGACCAGCGTCGGCCCTGTCACGGTCCTCGACAGCGTCCAGATCGAACAGACCGGCATTTCGAACCTCGAAACGCTGCTTCAGCGTCTTCCGTCCTCTGCCGGATTTGGAGGTAACTCCAACAGCGCCTATTGGGTCTCCAATGGCTGGGGCACGCCCCAGATCAACCTGCGCGGCCTTGGCGTCAACAGGACCCTGGTCCTTCTGAATGGCCGCAGGCTTGTCTATGGCGGAACCGGGGCGAACAGCGCGGTGGATCTCTCCATGATACCCATGTCGCTCGTATCCCGCGTCGAAGTGCTGAAGGACGGCGCGTCGGCAACCTATGGCGCAGACGCCGTTGCCGGNGTGATCAACTTGATCACCAAGGAAGGGTATGACGGGTTCGAAGCATCGGCCAAGTATGGCATGACCGATGAAGGGGACGGCGAGGAAACCCTCCTGGAAATGAGCTGGGGCAACTCAACGCCCGCCGGCGACATCATGTTCAATGTCAGCTATCAGGACAATGGAGCCGCCCCTCTNTGGGACAAGAGCCGCGCGCCTTGCCCCGGTACGCCGACGCCAAACGGCTTTGTATGCGACGGGCTNAGCTCGTCGACGATCGGCGGCCGCGGTACAGTTCCGGCCGGATATGTCATGCCGGATGGCACGGTCCTGACCGGACCGACACGGATCAATTTCAACCAGGACCCGAATGGAGATGGCGACTCTTTCCATATCTATGACGGTGCGCTGGACGGGTTCAACTACAACCGCTACTTCAATGCGTCCAATCCGCTGGAACGCCTGAGCTTTGCGACCTTTGGCACCTATCACCTGACCGAGCATGCCGACCTGTTTGCCGAACTGCTCTATACGAAGCGCTGGTCAAGCCAGCCGGCCTCTCCGGCGACGCTGGTGAATGTTGCATTCGATGCCTCTCACCCGACCAATCCAACCGGGATCGATTTTGTTCTCGAACGCCGCCGTCTGCTCGAAAATGGCGCGCGGACGTTCGAGCAGGAAACCGATACGTTCCGTATCGTTACAGGTGTCAGGGGCTCGCTCGGTGGCTCCTGGAGCTATGAGGCCGCNCTGAACTGGGGCCGCAATACCGGTTCGGACTCCATTCTCAACAATATCAATACCGGCAGACTCGCCCAGACACTCGATCCCGCAACCTGCGGAACCGGGGGTATTCCGTGTGCTGACCTGTTCGGATACGGAGACGTCACCCAGGACGTGCTGGACTATATCGTGTTCACCCAAACTGGTCTTGGCGGAAATGAGCAAAAGGCAATCAGCGCGAGCATGAGCGGCGAGGCCTTCCAGCTTCCGGCCGGACCTGTCGGCGTCGCGTTCGGTGCTGACTGGCGGGAAGACAAGGGTTGGCGCAATCCCGACTCTCTCGCGGTTGCCGGCCTGGCGCTCGGAAATCAGGAGGACCCCATCTCCGGATCCACCAAGGCAACCGAGGTCTTCGCCGAAATCGACGTGCCCCTGTTGAAGGACAAACCCTTCATCGAGGCGCTCGATTTTGACGGTGCGATCCGCTACTCCGACTATGACCTGTTCGGAAGCGACACCAATTACAAGGCCGGATTGAACTGGCGGATCAATCCCGCGCTCAAGTTCCGCGGCACCTATACAACTGCCTTCCGTATCCCCAACATACCGGAACTCTTTGGCGGGGTTTCCGAAGGCAACCTGACGACGGTCGATCCGTGCTCGAACTGGTCATCCCTGTCTCCGTCAAGCAACATTTACCAGAACTGCCAGGCTGCCGGGGTACCGACCAATTATGTCCAGCTCGGCAATACGGTCCTGACAGATGCCGGCGGCAACCCGGATCTCCAGCCGGAGTCGGCAGAATCCTTCACCCTGGGGACGGTCTTCCAGCCAATCGAAGGTCTGTCTCTGACACTCGACTATTTTGACATCCAGATCGACAATGCGATCCGGACCACGCCAGGTTCCACCAAGCTCCTGTTGTGCTACGAATCCGTCAACCTGTCGCACGAGTTCTGTGGCCCGCAGCATCACACCCGCAACCCGCTCAATGGTGACGTCAATTATCTCTCCACGCAGAACGCCAATACCGGTAGCGAGACGATGAAGGGCCTGGACATTGGCGTCGTCTACTCTTTCGAGAAGTTTGGCCTCGACCACGCGCTTGATCTGAAAGCGACCTATCTCTCCGAATATGAGACGGTCGCGTTTGATGGCGACACACCGACGGTCATCGACGGCCATATCGGCGGCGGGAATGGCGGCTATCCGAACTGGCGCGCTGTCGGATCGTGGACGACCACGGCCCGGAAATGGAGCGGAACCTATTCCGTTCAGATGATCGGCGAAGGCGATGATTTCTATGCCACCTCCGGTCCGGGCTCCAGTATTTCCGCCCAGTTCTACCACAATGCACAGCTGTCATATGATCTCAGCGACGCGCTTCGCCTGAGTGTCGGGATTGACAATATCTTCCAGAATGACCCGCCCTTCGTGGCCAGCTGGACGGACGGCAATACCGATACGATGACCTATGACCTGCTCGGTCGGCGCGGTTATCTGCGTGTGACCTACAGACGATAGCGCAGGCTTTCAGGACCCCCATCGGCAGGCTGCCTACCGATGGGGGTCCGGTTTTCCCCTTCCCATACCGGATCAATGTGAGGTGCCGGCCATGGCCAGAGCAATCGCCTTCAATGTACGCCAGTGGCACAAGTGGGTTTCGCTGTTTGTCGGAATACAGGCCATGCTCTGGCTGGCATCCGGCCTCTACATGGTGATCATCAACCTGAACTTCATTCATGGTGATCATCTCGTCCGCAACATGTCCGATACGCTACCGCCGGGCTACACGCCGGGCTTCGGATTCGAAGAGGTCATGTCAAGCTATCCGCAAGCTGAACTGATTTCCCTCGAAACATGGCTCGGCAAGCCGTATTACCGTGTCCAGACGATTGATGGCCGGGTCCTTGTTGATGCGCAGACCGGAATCCAGCGGTCTCCTCTCGACCGGACCGACGCGATCGCCGTTGCCCAATACCACTATGCCCGCCCGGGCGAGGCAAAATCCGCGCAGTTGCTCGTGGATCAGGCCAATGCGCCAAGCGAAATACAGGGCCGAAAGCTGCCTCTGTGGAGAATCGATTTCGAGGACCCGGGCAGGACGTCCTTCTACGTCTCACCGGACGATGGGGCGCTTGTTACCCGGCGGCACGATTATTGGCGGATTTTCGATTTCGTATGGATGCTGCACATCATGGACTACAAGGACAGGGCCGATGTGAACAACACACTCCTGCGCGCATTTGCCGGTCTTGGACTCATCCTCTCGATTGCAGGTATCTGGTTGCTCTGGTTCAGCTTCAAACACCGCCGCGGAGTCCGTTGACCCATGACAATCATTCGGGAAGTTCATAAATGGATTGGCCTTCTGCTCGGACTGCAGTTGCTGCTGTGGATGTTCAGTGGTCTGGGCATGGCCATTCTGCCGCACGCGAAGGTCGCCGGCGACCATCACAGGGTGGATTCAGAACCAGGACTGCTTCTGGCGGAGGTTACTGAGCAGATCGCTCCGCCACTATCCGGGAGTGCTTCGGATGTCCGCCGGGTCGAATTGCGCCTCCTCTCAGATCGAGCCGTCTTCCAGGTCGATACCGGAGGGGGGGCATACCTTTTGGACGCAGCAAGTGGATCCCCGATTGCGATCGATGAAAGCGGTGCCCGGCAAATTGCGGCGCGCGATTATTCCGGCGATGCAGGAATTTCGACCGTCAGACATCTCGAACATCCGACGCTGGAGATCAGGGACCATGCCGGCCCCGCCTGGCAGGTCAACTTCAGTGATCCGGAACGTACAAGCCTCTATGTGTCTGCCGAAACGGGCGACATACTTGAAAGGCGGAACAATTACTGGCGAACATTCGATACGCTCTGGATGCTCCACATCATGGACTATTCCAATAGGTCGAACTTCAACAATCCACTCGTCATCCTGTCGGCCCTTATCCTTTTCTGGCTCGGCCTGAGCGGCCTTGTGCTCTGGTGGGACAGCTTCCACCGGGAGGATTTCCGCGCCATCGTCTCCCGCTTGACCGGCAAGAAACCGGTCCTCCTGTCCGTGGCAAGCCCGAGCGGGGACCTGCTGAAGACTGTCCGAACCCCGGGACACCAGACCCTTTACGCCGCACTGGAGGCTGAAGGCTATGCACTTCCCTCTTCGTGTGGAGGGGGCGGGTCCTGCGGGCTCTGCAAGATCAAGACGAGTCCTGATTCGCCGGCAACAGCCGCCGATCGCAGGCAGATACCGGAAGCGGATCTTGACCGGGGTGTCCGGCTGGCCTGCCAGCATCGTCTGTCATCTGACGTGTCCGTCACGCTTCCCGACGGCCTGCTTGACGCGAGACGCCTTGACGGCGAAGTCGTCTCTTCCAGACGTCTCACGCCGGACATGTTTGAAATTCGCATCGCCCTTCCGGCGCCCCTGGAATTTCGCTCTGGCAGCTATATCGAAGTGGAAATTCCGCCCTACAGTACGGACCTGGACCAGATCAACCTTCCGGATCCGGTCAAATCGCTGTGGCGGACATCCGGAACGGACGAGCGCATCCAGTCCGCTCGTCCGCTCGTTCGCACCTATTCCCTTGCCAATGCGCCAGGCGAGACCGGCAGCGAAGTGACGCTGAATGTCCGCCTCGTTCTGGCAGGTCCCGAACATGCCGGAGCGCCCGTTGGTCTCGGATCGGCCTATATGACCTCGCGCCGACCGGGCGATACCCTTTCCCTGAGGGGCCCGCTCGGGGATTTCCATGTGGGCGAGCACGAGGAAGAGCGTGTTTTTATCGGCGGCGGTGCCGGCATTGCCCCCCTGCGCTCGATGATCCGGGACCAGTTGCTCAACAAGGGTTCGACGTCCCGGATGTGGCTCTGGTACGGCGCAAGAACCCCGGAGGCGCTGGCATACCGGGAGGAATTCGAGCAATTGGCCACGGACTTCGACAATTTTTCATGGCAAGCCGCACTCTCGCATCTGGAGCCTCACCAGGAATGGGAAGGGCACAAGGGGTGGATCCACGAGATCTTCCGGGACAATTTTCTCGCCACACACCCGGACCCCGGGCGCTGCAGCTTCTACGTATGCGGACCGCCGCCTATGCTGGAGGCCGTTCTCAACCTGCTGCGAGGAGCGGGAATCAGGGAAGAAAAGATTGCATTTGATGATTTTGGCATCTGATCCGGCTCACTCTCCAGCCCGGGGCGGCAATATTTCGGCCCTGCAGCTCCCGCAGCCCGCAGCGCCGGATTAGCCCGGCCCGACAACACATGACAGATAGCCCTGGCCTCTTCCGCGCGTGCGATCATGGCGCCTTGTGCCTGAAAGCACTTGAATCCTGACGCTCTTGGATGGAAAGGACACCTGCACTGGACACCGCGGAGGCTGTACTTGTCACATTCTTTGCTCCTGCCTGCCACCCGAAGTGTTCCCTGTCACCCGCACGCCGACGTCGATCAGCCGGCCCTTTTGAAGAACCTGGATAATACAGATGTCACCTGCCCCACTCTATGAACAGATCAAGCAGCATATCACTGATCTGATCGAAACCGGTGAACTGGGCCCGAATGACCGCCTGCCGTCCGAGACGGATCTGGCAGCGGAATTTCAGGTCGCCCGGATGACCGTTCACCGCGCCATCAAGGAACTCAAGGATTCAGGGGTCGTGACCCGAATCGCAGGTGTGGGCACATTTGTCGCTGAAACCCAGTCGAGCGGGCAATTGATTGCGGTCAACAACATTGCCGATGAGATCCGCTCACGGAACAGCGCCTACTCAGCCGTGATGGTTCAGAATGCAAGAGAGCGGGCCTCTAGAGCCGTTGCGCAACAACTGGAGATCGACCCGGGCTCACCGGTATTCCACTCGATCGTTGTCCACATGGAGAACGGGACTCCCCTTCAGCTGGAAGAGCGTTTCGTGCCGCAATGCCTGTTGCCAGGATATGGCGATGTGGATTTCAGCCGAACAACGCCAAACGAATATCTGATGAAACATGCCCCGCTCCAGAAATTCGAGCACAGGGTCAAATCCGTACTAGCCGAACCGGACGTGCGCAAACTTCTGAGGATCAACAAGGATGAACCCTGCCTAGTCCTGTTGCGCCGTACATGGAGCCGTCGGCGAGTCGTCTCCTTTGCCCGCATGACGTATCCAGGTTCGCGCTACGAATTTCTCGATCGTGTCGCCTCCGCCTGAAAGGGCTGAAGGCGATCCATCGCCGTCGTTGAGGGACCGAACCGGGCAGGCCTGCCGGGCCCGTTCAGCCCCTCCTTGCATGCCGCTTCCCGACCTGGCCGCCAAGAGTGATTGCCTACAGGATGCCAGGAAGGTCCAGCTCATACTCGCGCGCGCAGTCGAGGGCGGACTGGTAACCGGCATCGGCATGACGCATCACGCCGGTCGCCGGGTCGTTCCACAGGACGCGGGCAATCCGCCGGTCGGCGCTTTCCGTGCCGTCGCAACAGACCACCATGCCCGCATGTTGCGAAAAGCCCATGCCCACACCGCCGCCATGATGCAGCGAGACCCAGGTCGCCCCGGATGCGGTATTGAGGAGCGCATTCAGAAGCGGCCAGTCGGATACAGCATCCGATCCATCCCGCATGCCTTCCGTTTCCCGGTTCGGTGACGCGACAGAGCCGGAATCCAGATGGTCGCGGCCGATAACGATGGGGGCGGACAATTCTCCCTTTCGCACCATCTCGTTGAAGGCAAGACCTAGTCTGTGCCTGACCCCAAGCCCGACCCAGCAGATCCGCGCTGGCAGCCCCTGGAACGAAATGCGGCTTCGCGCCATGTCGAGCCAGTTGTGCAGGTGCGGATCATTGACAAGTTCCCGAACTTTCGCGTCGGTCTTGTAGATATCTTCCGGATCCCCCGACAGGGCGCACCAGCGGAAGGGCCCGATGCCACGGCAGAAGAGAGGCCGGATATAGGCAGGTACAAATCCGGGGAAGTCGAATGCAGTGGAAAGCCCCTCTTCCTTTGCGACCTGCCGGATATTGTTGCCATAGTCGAACGTCGGGACACCGGCATCCCAGAAATTCACCATCGCCTCCACATGTGCCTTCATACTCGCACGTGCGGCAAGTTCGACGGCCTTCGGGTCGCTTTCCTGACGTTCACGCCACTCGGCAACACTCCATCCCTGCGGCAGATAGCCATGAACCGGATCATGCGCGCTCGTCTGATCGGTCACCATGTCTGGCCGCACACCGCGGTCGAATATTTCCGGGAATATGTCGGCGGCATTGCCGATGAGTCCGACGGACTTCGCTTCACCGGCCGCTGTCCATTGCGCAATCAGGTCGAGCGCCTCATCGAGAGAATGGGTCTTGTGATCCAGGTACCCCGTCCTCAGGCGAAAATCGACACGGGTCTCGTCGCATTCCACAGCCAGGCAACAGGCGCCCGCCATGACCGCAGCCAGGGGTTGGGCGCCCCCCATGCCGCCAAGACCGCCCGTCAGGATCCAGCGCCCCGACAGCTCGCCGCCATAATGCTGGCGGCCGGCCTCCATGAAGGGTTCGTACGTGCCCTGCACGATCCCCTGGGACCCGATATAGATCCACGAACCAGCCGTCATCTGGCCGTACATGGCCAGCCCCTTCCGGTCCAGTTCATTGAAATGATCCCAATTGGCCCAGTGGGGCACCAGGTTCGAATTCGCGATCAAGACGCGCGGTGCGTCCTCATGCGTCCGAAAAACGCCGACAGGCTTGCCGGACTGAACAAGGAGCGTTTCATTGTCTTCAAGACGCTGGAGCGTCTCGACAATGCGGTCAAAATCCTTCCATGTCCGGGCAGCCCGCCCGATCCCGCCATAGACGACAAGTTCGTGCGGGTTTTCTGCCACGTCGGGATGAAGATTGTTCATCAGCATGCGCATAGGCGCTTCGGTCTGCCAGCTTTTTGCGGTGATTTCCTTTCCTGTGGGTGGAAATACATCGCGTTGATTGTGCCGGTTATTATTCATGGCTTTGTCCCATTTCGGTCGTTGCATCTTCAATGGCTCTGAGTATCCCTCTCAGATGACTGCGCAGGCGTTCCGCCCTGGCAGAGTCATATTCAAATGGCACACACTCGCTTGCGAGATAGTTTGCCTGGGCCAGTTCGATCTGGATCGCATGGACCCCATTGCCGGGGCGGCCATAATGGCGGGTTGTCCACCCCCCTCGGAACCGCCCGTCGCGAACAAATGTGTAATCCCCCCCGTTCCGGCACGCGTTCACGGCGGCTTCCGCAATGCGCTCGTCGCACGAAGTTCCGAGATTGGTTCCAAGATTGATGTCCGGGAGCACCCCATCGAACAGGAAAGGGATCCGGGATCGGATCGAGTGACAGTCCACCAGGACGGCGAGACCATGCTTCCGACGCACCCGCTCCAGTTCCCCGGCCAGCGCGGCATGATAGGGATGGTGCCAGGCTGCAAGACGGGCTTCGATATCTGTGCGCCCGGGCGCCTCCGCCCAGATTGCGTTCCCGTCAAAATCCGTCATCGGAACAAGGTCGGTCGTGTTCGCGCCGTCATAGAGCGGGCTTCCGTCCGGATCCCTGTTCGCGTCGATCAGGTATCTGTGAAAGTTTGCCCTGACGACGGTCGCATCCGGCAATAAATCAGCATACAGCCTGTCCGCATGCCAATCGGTATCGGCAAGGGAACGGGCCGGCGGCCGCAGGTTTGCGTAAATATCGGGCGGCAGGTATGTCCCGCTGTGCGGAACGCCAAGGACGATCGCGCCCTCTCCGGACTTGATATCGACGGGTCTCATGCAGCAACCCCGTCGACACTTTCGGGCAGTCCTGCTGCCCGCGACAGGGCTGCGTCCCGCACAAGGGTATTCATTTCTGCAAGATCCGGCGCCAGAAACCGGTCTTCGTCCAGTCTCGGAACCCTCGCCCGGATTGCAGCGAGAACATCCCTCAATGCGGGGCTGGTCCTCAGCGGTTCGCGAAACTCCACGCTTTGCGCCGCGCAAAGAAATTCCACCGACAGGATCATGCTGAGATTCCGGTTCATCCTGCCAAGCCGGCGCGCGCCATGGGCCGCCATGGACACGTGGTCCTCCTGGTTTGCGGAAGTGGGCGTGGAATCGGTCGAACACGGATTTGCGATGTGCTTGTTTTCGCTCATGAGAGCTGCTGACGTGACCTCGGCGATCATCATGCCGGAATTCAGCCCGGGAGCCCGGGTCAGGAATGGCGGCAAGTGGAAGGACAGGGCCGGGTCGACCATGACTGCGATCCGCCGCTGCGCGATGGCGCCGATTTCGGCGATCGCCAATGCGATCATGTCCGCCGCGAACGCGACCGGTTCGGCATGGAAGTTTCCGCCCGAAACGATTTCGTTCCGCTCGACCAGGACAAGCGGATTGTCGGATACGGCGTTGGCTTCGATCTCCAGCGTCCGTCCCGCCATATCGAGAAGGTCCAGCGCGGCGCCAGTCACCTGCGGCTGGCATCGGATGCAATAGGGATCCTGGACCCGTCCATCCCCTTCGCGATGGCTGTCCCGGATTTCCGACCCCTCAATGATGTCACGGATCGCCCGCGCAACGCGCTTTTGTCCGGGATGGCCCCGCAACTCGTGTATTTCCGCAAGGAATGGCGCTGTCGACCCCATGACCGCATCTGTCGAGAGCGCGGAGGAAACAAGGGATTGCAGCAGGTTCCGTTTGGCATCGAACAATCCCGCAAGCGCGCAGGCCGTTGAAAACTGCGTTCCATTGATCAGGCCCAGGCCTTCCTTGGCACCGAATTCCACGGGCGACAGGCCCGCTGCCTCCAGGCCCACCCTGGCCGGCATCCGGCGCCCCTGAAAGAAGACTTCCCCCTCTCCCATCATCGCCGCCGCCATATGCGCCAGCGGCGCCAGATCACCAGATGCCCCGACAGAGCCCTGCTCGGGGATGATGGGCAGGACGCCTTCGCTGACCATTCTCTCGATCAGCACCGCGACCTGCCAGGATACACCAGACGCACCGCGGCCGATCGACAGGAGTTTCAGCACCATCATGAGCCTCACGGTGGCAGGCTCCAGCGGGTCACCAACACCACAGCAATGGGACAGGACAAGGTTGCGCTGCAGCCTGGCCGTGTCGGCCGGTGCAATCTTGATGCTGGCAAGTTTTCCAAAGCCGGTGTTCAC
>PACZ01000001.1 GCA_002700305.1 Hyphomonas sp.
GTCGTGCTGGTGTCAGACCTGATGCAGCATTCCGGCGGCTTCTCCTTCTACAAGATGGGCGCCGACTATGACGCCTATCTGGAATCGGAGCTGGCCAAGACGACGCCCAAGCTGGAAGGCGTCGACGTCGTCGCCCGCGTCGTGCCGCGCCAGATCTATGATCTGCCGGTCGCAGACGTCAAAGGCTTCTGGCGCGCCTACTTCCAGGACGCCGGCGCGACGTATGGCTCTGTGAACTAGTTAAGGAAGCAAGCCGCGCGCGTGCTTCGACTTCGCTCGAGCCAAGAGCGCTCACAAAGTGCGGACTCATCCTGAGCGAAGTCGAAGGATGACTGCGGAGGGAACGCAGGGCTCAGCAAGGTAGGGTGGGTTGAGCGGAGCGATACCCACCATGGGGCGTTGGCGCGACTTCCGGTTCTGTGAACTCGTCCTCGAACACGCCGATCATGCCAATTGCGAGCGCTTGCCGGAGCCGCGAAAATATCTCAGGTTGCAACACCGTCTGGTGGGTATCGGCTTCGCCTCAATCCACCCTACGCTTGCTTGCTGATAAAGACATCTTCCCGATAGCTTCAGGGGCACGAAGAGAAATGATCACTTTGGAGCGTCAGATGGTCAGCCAGAATCCGGGACCATTAAATCTTGAACCTTGGGCTCAATCAGCCAGGGCAGCGGGAAAAGGGCAATGATCGCGATTGGTAACCATTTCGGCGGACCTGAACAAAAAGGGACTCCGATCCATATAGCCCTCAACATGGCGATGAAAATTGCCGCGAATGAGCGGGACTACGATTATAATGATGGATCGGAAGCGTGGATCAATCCGATCTTCCTCATTCCAGGATCAGTCTCGAAGCCGGATTTCGAGGGCTTCAAGTTGGGCCATTTTTCCAAGAAGGAAAAAGGCCTTGTGGTACAAATTGTGGTTCCTCAATCAGTGGCTGATGGTGGAGTCATAGATGACTATATTGTTCAATCACTTCGACATGCAGTTCGCTTGGCAGCGGATTTTTTTGGGCTGAAGGGGATCAGTTTCTCTACTCTTAAAGCCGAAAAGATTATTATGGCAATTGAGACAGGGCTCAAAGAGGCCGCTTCGTGAGTTTGTTCCCCCAATTCAGGTGTCAGAAAGCAAGATAGGGTGGGGTGAGCGGAGCCTGCCACCACGAACCGGGTCCCGGATATTTGCTGCGCAAATTCCGGGATGACACGTCACATCGTGGGCAGGCCTCAGTCCTCGAAAACGCCAATCACCGGCACATGGTCTGACGGTTTCTCCAGGCTGCGGGCCTTGCGGTAGATTTCGACGGACTGGAGCCGGTCGGCGGCTTGCGGGGAGACCAGCAAATGGTCGATCCGGATGCCGTGATCCTTCTGGAACGCGCCGCCCTGATAGTCCCAGAAGGTATACTGGTGGGCGCGGCCGTCGGTGATCTCGAAGGCATCGGCCATGCCGAGGTTCTTGATCCGGCGGAAGGCTTCGCGGGTTTCGGGCAGGGCGAGGGCGTCATCGGCCCATTTGGTCTCGTCCCAGCAGTCCACGGCCGTGGGGATCGTGTTGTAGTCGCCGCACAGCACGTAAGGCTCCTCGGCCTTCAGCCGCTCGCGGGCATGATCCAGCAGGCAGGCCATCCATTCGAGCTTGTAGTCGAATTTCGGGCCTGGCGCCGGGTTGCCGTTGGGCAGATAGAGCCCGCCGACGCGAACCGGCCGGTCGGCCATGACCAGCGCCTCGATGAAACGGTCCTGATCGTCCTCCATGGTGGGGAGGCCTTTCGTCACATCCTCGAGCGGATATTTCGACAGAAGGGCCACGCCATTATAGCTTTTCTGGCCCAGCACGGCGCAGTTCCAGCCGGCTTCCTCCAGTTCCATGTAGGGAAAGGCATCCGTCTCGCACTTCAGTTCCTGAAGGCAGACGACATCGCAATCGATGTTCTGTAACACTTCCTGCACAGTCGGGAAGCGGGCTTTGATCGAATTGACGTTCCATGTGGCAATACGCATGCGCTGACCTTTAAGCAGCTTCGCCCCATTGTTCCAGACAGTCACGGCGCCTATACTTGCAGAAACTTCAAGGAGACACCCGGCATGGCCCCCAGCTGGATACAATTGCTGATCGTTGTGATCGTCGCGCTGCTGCTGTTTGGCGGCCGGGGCCGGATCTCTGGAATCATGACGGATATGGCCAAAGGCATTGGCGCATTCCGCAAGGGCCTCAAGGATGAAGAGGAACCCAAGGCGGTCGACAAGGAAGAAATGGTCGACGTCACGCCTCAGAAGGACGAAACCAAGGCTTCGTCCTGAACCCTGACGGAGGGCGCACCCCATGCTGCCCGGAATCGGTTTTACCGAACTTATGGTGCTGGCCGTTGCGGCCCTGATTATTGTCGGGCCCAAGGACCTGCCGATGATGATGCGCCGCCTTGGCCAGTTTGTGGGCAAGGGCCGCGCCATGGCGCGCGAGTTCCAGGCCGCTTTTGACGACATCGCCCGGCAGAGTGAACTCGAGGACCTGCGCAAGGAAATCGAAGAATTGAAGATTTCCAATTCGCTGAAGCAGGCAACAAGCGACCTGTCCGACTATGAGAAGGACGTGAACTCTGCCGTGATGGCGCAGTCACGGTCCGAGGCCGCGACGAAGCTGGCGGAGCAGACCTCGCCGGAAACGCCGGAAATAAAAGAAGAAACGAAACCAGAGGCGAAACCTGAACCGCAGGCAAAGCCGCAAACCGGGACCGACCCTGACCCCAAGGGGGACCCGGCATGACCCACACGCCCCCCAAGGACGAACAGCCCGAAATCCTGGACGATGAGGTTGAATCCTCCCGCGCGCCGCTGCTGGAGCATCTGACCGAGCTGCGCTCTCGGCTGATCTGGAGCCTGCTGGCGCTGTCCGTGGCAACGGTCGGCTGCTTCTTCTTCGCGCAGGACATCTACGAATTCCTGCTGAGTCCCTTCGCCCGGATGGCGCAGGAGATCCGCGGCACGAAGCTCGACTTCATCTACACCGCGCCGATGGAGTTCTTCTTCGCGAAGCTGAAGCTGGCGCTGTTCGCCGGCATCTTCGTGGCGTTCCCGTTCGTGGCCTGGCAGGTCTACGCCTTCGTGGCGCCCGGCCTCTACAAGAATGAGCGCGGCGCCTTCTGGCCTTACCTTGTCCTGGCGCCGATCCTGTTCTCCACCGGGGCAGCGTTCGTCTATTATGTGATGCTGCCGATGCTGGCCCGGTTCACCGTCGGCATGGAGCTGACCGACAGTGAAGTCGCCAATATCACCATGCTGCCCAAGGTGGCCGATTACCTGTCGCTGGTGATGGCGCTGATGCTGGCCTTCGGCATCTCCTTCCAGCTGCCGTTGATCCTCACCCTGCTGGGCAAGATTGGCGTGGTCAGTTCCGAAGGCCTGTCGAAAGGCCGCAAGTTCGCCATCGTCGGCATTCTCGGGTTCTCCGCGGTGTTTACACCTCCGGATGCAATTTCGCAGGTCCTGCTGGCGGCGCCGGTCCTGCTGCTCTACGAGATCGGCATCCTCAGCGTGAAAATGATCGAGAAGAAAGAGGCCGAGCGCGAAGCGGCCTCCACAGCGGAATGAGTGCCGCGCTGTCTGGCGCTGTTGAATTAAGACCCCGGATGTAGAATTTTGGATCCGAGCCTGGCCTTGAGAAGCAAGGAGTAGTCTGTGGCGCGCCTGAAGAGCGTACTGCTCGTGGATTTTGACAATATCTTTGCTGCCACGGGCCCGGCCATGGTCGACACGTTGCCGCAATGGTTGCTGTGGCTGTCCGACGGTGCGCTGTCGGAAAAGGGCCGCCGCCGCAAGTTTGTCGCCAAGCGGGTTTACTGGAACAGCCAGTACGATGTGCACCGGGACGCCTTCCAGGCGGCCGGGTTCGAGGCCTTCGATTGCCGCGCCCATGCCAAGACGAAGATCGCGTCGGGCAAGTCCTCCGCCGACATCGTCATGACCATGGATGCGATCGAGCTGCGCCATCAGCTGAATGCCGTCGACGAGTTCATCGTGCTGACCACCGATTCGGACTTCGTGCCGGTGGTGAACCGCCTGCAGCTGGCTGGCATCCGCGTCGTGACGGCCGGCAAGGAAACGGACCCGACCTACCAGCTCTATTCCGAACATGCCGACGACGTGATCCATATCGGCGCGCTGAAAGCGGCGTTCGATTACGAGCGGGCGCCCCGCAAATGGTACAAGCTGCGCTCCGATCCGCCGGAGATCGCGCCGCTGCGCCAGCAGGCCGAGCGCCTGTCGCCCCTGCTGAAGAAGGTACGTCAGGCTGTGCGCACGGAGAAGGCGAACGGCACGCCTGGCGCGGTGCAGCAGCTGAAGCTTGCGGCGGATATTGTCATGCAGCTCGGCGCCCGCACGCCGGACCAGCCGCTGCCGCGCAACAAGGTGATCCGCGCGCTGGAAGGCGTGGAAGGCTTTCAGACCAAATACGGCAACCGGGTGAAGCCGTGGCTCGGCCAGAAGAATTTCAAATCCCTGATGCGCAAGCTGTCGGAGGAAAATCCGGACATCCAGGTGACCGAACTGGCTGACAAGACCGTGCGGATTGTCTGCCGGGCCCGCGGTCCGCGTGGCCGCCGCGGGCGGATGGTTGGTGTGCCGTCCCCGCTCGGGCCGCCGCCGAAGCGGCCTGAGAGACCGGCCCCGAAGCCGCCGGAACCGGAGCTCGAGGAAGAGGCGAAGGCCGCTGATGCGGCGCCGGAAGAGAAATCGGGCGAAAAGCCGGCTGCGGCTGAAACGCGAGTGGACGCATCGGCCGCAGCGGATTAGACGCAGGGGCTGTAGAAGACCCCTAAAGTCATCAAAGGCCCGACCCGATGTTTGACCTCCGCGCGATCCGCGAAAACCCCGAAGCCTTCCGCAAGGCCTGGAACCGGCGCAAGCCGGGCCTCGGCGATGCGGTGGACGATATTCACCGCCACGATGCGGCCCTGCGTACGGCCCTGACCGACAAGCAGGAAGCCGAAAAGCTGCGCAATGAAACGTCCAAGCTGATCGGCAAGGCGAAAGCGTCCGGCGACGAGGCGGAGTTCGAGCGTCTGCGCAAAGTGGTGGCCGATGCCAAGGAAACCATCGAAGCCTGCGCCGAGCAGGAAGAGGCGGCCCGGGCAGAGCTGAACGAGCTGCTCTACGGCCTGCCGAACCTGCCGCTGGACGATGTGCCGGAAGGCCAGGACGAAGACGCAAACGTCGAACAGCATCGCTGGGGCGAACCGAAGCATATCAACGACCCGAAAGACCATGCCGACCTCGGCGAAGCCCTCGGCATGATGGATTTCGAGACCGCCGCCAAGATGAGCGGCGCGCGCTTCGTGCTGCTCTCGGGCAAGCTCGCCCGTATGGAGCGGGCGCTCGCTGCCTTCATGCTGGACATCCAGACCGAAGAGCATGGGTACACGGAGTGCTCGCCGCCGGTCCTAGTCAATCCGAACGCGCTCATTGGCACAGGACAGCTTCCAAAGTTCAAGGAAGACCTATTTCGGATACAAAATCCCATGAAGATGGTTAAACCGGTAACTGAAATGGAGCCGGAAGAGATCGTACAAGCGGCTAACGAAATTGCTAATGTCGATATGCCGTTCACAAGGTATCTCATCCCAACCGCAGAAGTCCCGCTCACGAATATCGTCCGTGAGACAATCATCGAACCGGGCTACCTGCCGCGCCGCTTCACCGCGCACACGCCGTGCTTCCGGTCGGAAGCGGGCAGTGCAGGGCGCGACACGAAGGGCATGATCCGCCTGCACCAGTTCAACAAGGTGGAACTCGTCTCGGTCGTCGCGAACGAGGAAGAGGGGCTGAAGGAACTGGAGCGTATGACGGAATGCGCCGAGGCCGTGCTGAAGCGCCTCGACCTGCCGTTCCGCCGCATGCTGCTCTGCACCGGCGACATGGGCGCAGGGGCGCGCAAGACCTATGACCTCGAAGTCTGGCTGCCCTCGCAGAACACCTATCGCGAGATCAGCTCGTGCTCCTATTGCGGAGACTTCCAGGCCCGCCGCATGGACGCGCGCTACCGCCCGGAAGCCGGCGCCAAGCCGGAATTCGTGCACACGCTGAACGGCTCCGGCCTCGCCGTCGGCCGCACCCTGGTCGCCGTGATCGAGAACTATCAGAACGAAGACGGCTCCATCACGGTGCCGGAAGCCCTGCGCAGCTACATGGGCGGCCTTGAGGTGATTTCGTGAGAATCCTCCTCACAAACGATGATGGCATCAATGCCCCCGGCCTCTCCGTGCTGGAGGAGATTGCGAAGGAGCTGTCTGACGACATCTGGATCGCCGCGCCGGAAGAAGAACAGTCCGGCAAGGGCCGTGCGATCTCGCTGACCCATCCCGTGCGCACCCGCAAGGTAGGGGCCCGGGCCTTCGCGATCACCGGCACGCCGTCCGACTGCGTGCTGCTGGCGACGCATGAGCTGATGCCAGAGAAGCCGGACCTGGTGCTCTCCGGCGTCAATCGCGGCCAGAACATCGCCGAGGATACGAGCTTTTCCGGCACAATCGCGGCGGCGATGTTCGGCATGCAGCTGGGCATTCCATCCATCGCGCTCAGCCAGTCCCAGAACTTCCGCGAGCGCGGCTCGTTGCCATGGGACACGGCGCGGACCTGGGGCGCGAAGACGCTGCGCCCGCTGCTGGACATTGGCTGGCCGGACGATGTCGTGATGAACGTGAACTTCCCGGACGTCGAACCGGAAGACGTGCGCGGCGTCCAGATCACCCGGCAGGGTTTCCGCGATGAGTCGATCATCCATACCGACCGGCGGGAAGACCTGCGCGGGAACGATTATTACTGGATCGGCTACAAGGGCAAATTGTCCAAGCCGGACGAGGGAACTGACTTAAGAGCGATCTATGAGGGCTATGTTTCGGTGTCTCCGCTACATGTGGACTTGACGCACGAGGCGTTCCTCCAAAAGCTCAAAGGATCATGGCAGGCCTGATCGCCGATCCCTTTCGTGCAGCCCGGCTCGTCCTCCACCTGCGGCAGGAGGGCGTGACCGATGACGGCGTGCTGCGGGCCATGGAAACCATCGACCGCGCCGCCTTCATCGATGACCCGGCGCTGACAGACCTCGCCTTCGAGAATGCGCTCGTGCCCATCCCGTGCGGGCAGATCATCCCGCGGCCGGTTACCACGGGCCAGCTGATCCAGGCGCTTCAGCTCGAAAAAGGCAACAAATCCCGTGTCCTGCTGGTTGGCGCAGGCTCCGGCTACACCTCCGCGCTGCTGGCGCAGATCGCGTCGGATGTGTTCGCGGTGGAGCGGTTCAACGCGCTAACCGGGGAAATCCGGCGCCGGATCCTCGATCTGGAACTGTCCAACCTGGCGGTGCGCTGCGGCGATGGCCTGCTCGGCTGGCCGGAGCGGGGGCCGTATGACCGCATCCTCCTGGCCGGCGCAGTGGAGGAGATTCCGGAAGCGCTGCGCTCCCAGCTGGCAAAAGGCGGCCTGCTGGTGGCCCCTGTGGTGACGCCGGACGGGCAGGTCCTGATGCGCCTGCATGAGAATGGCGAGCGCGAACGCCTCGGCTTCCGGCACGCGTTGCCCCTGTTGCGCGAGGGCCCCGCACAGGCGCTCTGACTGCGAATTCGCGCCTGCAGCCCTTGTTTGCCAATCCCCGCGGCCACAGCTATAGGGGCGTATCTTTTTTGGCCCCTTAAGAGAGGAAAATCATGGCGAACAAGCACGTAGCGCTGTTCATCGCGGCTGCCCTGTCGGCGCTTCCAGCGGCCGCTCAGGAAGCAGGTGCCCGTCCGGGTGGAGGCCTGTTCGAGCTGCTGATCATGCCGATCGGTCTGGTTGCCATCTTCTACTTCCTGCTGATCCGTCCGCAGCAACAGCGCGCCAAGAAGCATTCTTCCATGCTGACGGCCCTGAAGCGCGGCGACACGGTGGTTACCTCCGGCGGTCTCGTCGGCAAGGTGAACAAGGTGTTCGACGACGAGATTTCCCTCGACATCGGTGAAAACGTGAAGGTTCGCGTGATCAAGACCATGGTGATCGAGGTGCGCGGCAAGGCCGAACCGGTCGCTGCAAACGACTAGGCCCATCGACTGAGCCCGGCGCCCTTCGGCGCGGCCATTCAAGGATTCCCAAATGCTTCAGTTTCCACCCTGGAAGTTAGGCCTGATTTTCCTGGTTCTTGTGTGGGGCGTCATCCTGGCGCTTCCGAATGTGGTGAACATGTCCGGCGCGCCGGGCTGGATGCCGAAGAAGGGTGTGAATCTGGGGCTGGACCTTCAGGGCGGCGTCTACCTGATGATGGAAATCCAGGCGGACGAAGTCGTGGCCAACCGGCTGGACGTGCTGTCGCGCGATGTCTCCTCCGCGCTGACGACGCCGGCCTCCGACCGGATCTTCAATCTGCCGGAAGTCAAAGGCCGGGAACTGGTCGTTCGCCTGACCCGCCCGGATGCTGACGGCAATTTCCGCACCGAGGACGCACTGAAGCGCCTGCAGAAGCTGAACGGCCCGGTCGGCGGTGTCATCGGCGGCGCGCAGATGTACGAGATGCGCATCACCGGCAAGGACACGATCACGATCACCGTGCCGCAGGCGGCAGAGGAATCGCTGCTGAAAGAGGCCCTCGGCAAGACGATGACCATCGTCCGCCGCCGGGTCGACCCGGAAGGCGTGTCGGAAATCTCGATCACGCCGCAGGGCAACAGCCGTATCATCCTGGAAGCGCCGGGCGAACCGGATCCGCAGCGCCTGAAAGACCTGCTGAACCGCGACGGCCGGATGACTTTCAACATCGTCGACTCCAGCGCCGCCGCGATCCAGGCCGCCCAGGCAGGCGCCGTTAAGCCGGGCTACCGTCTTCTGTATGACGATCAGGACATTCCGTACCTGATCAACAATATCCCCGAAATCGTCGGGTCTGACGTGGCAAATGCCGCGCAGAGCTTCGACGAGCAGAACCGCCCGCAGATCACGTTCCGCCTGAACGGCAATGGCGCGCGGAAGTTCTACGAGACAACCGCCAAGAACACCGGCAAGCAATTCGCGATCGTGCTGGACGACAAGGTCATGTCGGCGCCGCGCATCGACGAGCCGATCCCGGGCGGAAACGTCCGCATCACCGGGACGTTCTCGCAGCAGGAAGCCATCGACCTGGCAGCCATCATCGAAGCGGGTGAAATGCCGGCCAAACTGCAATTCCTCGACCAGCGGACGGTCAGCCCGACCCTTGGGCAGGACTCGATCAATGCCGGTTACACCGCTGCCCTGATCGGCCTCGCCGCAGTCGCTGTCTTCATGGTGCTGATCTACGGCACGCTCGGCTTCTTCGCCGTGCTTTCGCTGGCCTGCAACATCATCCTGATCTTTGCCGGCCTCTCCGGCGTCGGCGCCACGCTGACCCTGCCGGGGATCGCCGGTATCATCCTGACCATCGGTATGGCGGTGGACGCCAACGTGCTGGTCTTCGAAAGGATTCGCGAAGAGCAGGGCGAAGGCCGCTCGCCATGGACGGCGACGCAGGCCGGTTACGAGCGTGCCCTCTCGACCATCATGGACGCCAACATCACCACGCTGATCGCGGCGACAATCCTTTACCTGCTGGGCTCAGGCCCGGTGAAAGGCTTCGCCGTGACCCTGTCCATCGGCATCGTGACCTCCGTGTTCACGGCCTATGTCGTGACCCGGATGATCACGGTCGGATACATGAAACTGATGAAACCCAAGCGGTTCGGAATTTAGGGGCAGGAGAGACGCGATGCTGATCAAATACTGGCCCGACCGGACCAAAATCCCCTTCATGAGCTTCCGGATTGCCGGGGCCCTGTTTTCGATGATCCTGATTGCGGGCTCGGCTTTCCTGCTGGGAACGCGCGGCCTGAATTTCGGCGTCGACTTTGCCGGCGGCACCGTGATGGAACTGGCCAAGACGGACACCGTCACCGTACCGGCCGTGCGCGAAGCCATGCCGATCAATGCCGAGGTCAACAGTGCCCGCGGCACCGATGGCCGCGAGATCGTCGTGGTAAAGTTCGGGGAAGCGCCGCCGGAGCTGCTGGGCGAAGATTTCAAGTCGCTTTCGGAAGAACAGAAGGCCGAACGCGCCTCTGGCGCCACGAACGAACTGATCGTCGAGACATTGTCCGAAAAGTTCGGCCTCAGTGTGGAGAATGGTGATTTCCTGCGTAACGACTCGGTCGGTCCGAAAGTCTCGCAGGAACTGTTTACGGACGGGATCACCGCGCTCGTCGTCGCGCTGGCCATGATGCTCGTCTATATCTGGTTCCGCTTCCAGTGGCAGTTCTCGGTCGGCGCCATTGCGGCGCTGGCGCACGACGTGATCATCACGCTCGGCATGTTCGCGCTGCTGCGGATCGAGTTCAACCTGACCTCCATCGCGGCCCTGCTGACGATCATCGGTTACTCCATGAACGACACGGTCGTCGTGTTCGACCGAATCCGGGAAGACCGCCGCAAGTACAAGAAGATGCCGGACCGCGAAGTCATCGACATGTCGCTGAACGTGACCCTGTCTCGGACCTTGCTGACCTCCGGCACGACGCTGATCTCGCTGTTCGCGATCTATTTCCTCGGCGGCCCGGTGCTGCAGGGTATGAGCTTCGCGCTGATTTTCGGTATCTTTATCGGTACCTATTCGTCGATCTTCATCGCCTCGGCGCTGGTCCTGTCGCTGGGCATGGACTTCACGAAGAAGACGGCTGAGGAAGTCGAGGGCTTCACCGGCGTCTAGGCGCCGGCTGAAGCCTTACTGGCCCAGCATCACGATCCGCTCACACAGGGCATCGATCGCCTTTTCCGGCGTGTCGCTGTGCACCAGCGCCGCGCGGAAGCTTTCCGGCGTGAACTTGCCATCGATGATGTGGCCCATCAGATCGAAAAAGGGCGACCAGAAGCCGTCCTCGTCCAGGAACGCCATCGGCTTGGCGTGCAGGCCAAGGCGGGCCCAGGACAGGATCTCCACCGCTTCCTCCAGCGTGCCAATGCCGCCCGGCAGCACGATGAAGGCGTCGGATTCCTCGAACATCATCTGCTTGCGGGTGTGCATATCCTCGACGATGCGGTGCTCGACATCCTCGTAGATCATTTCCTTGGTCAGCAGGAAGCGGGGCATGATGCCCAGCACGTCGCCCGCCGACTCATGCGCGGCCCGGGCGCAGGCGCCCATCAGGCCGACGCCGCCGCCGCCATAGACGAGGCGGATGTCGCGTTTGGCCAGCTCCCGCCCCAGCCGTTCTGCCAGCGCGATATAGTCCGGCCGCACGTCATTCGATGCGCCGCAATACACACAGACCGACCGCAAATTCGACATTCCCTGAACCTCGTTTTCTTTTCTCTTTCTATCCCTCATATGGGGCGCCTTATGCCCGCGCCAGCGCGAAAATCAGGCCATTTCAGGCCCAAAGCGGTGCTTTCGGGTTCCCTGCGGCCCCAAACGGCCCCATATCCCGGGGAATGAGTCCTCCACATGCCAGCCAGAACCACGACAAGATCGACAGCGCCGATGGCGGTCTCGGCCAGTCGATTGTGCGCATTCTGAAGCTGCTATGGCGGCCGGAACTGGCGAAATGGCGCCCGGTGATCGCGATTGCCATCCTGCTGACGCTGAGCGCGTCCGTTCTGGAAGTCGTCTCGCCGCTGGTCGTTGGCCATGCGATAAACCAGGTTGCCCCGTCCGGCGGCGCGCCTGCGGCCTTCGGCACGGCGGCCATCTGGCTCGCCTTCGGGATCGGCGTGCGCTTTCTGGCCGGCGCCATGCCCCAGATGCGCGACTGGCTGTTCTCGCCGGTCAGCCAGGACGCCCAGCGTGTGGCCAGCGTCGACGCCTTCGGCCATGCGCAGCTCTTGTCGCTGAACTTCCACCAGACCCGGCGCACCGGCGCCCTCAACCGCGTGATCGAGCGCGGTGCCAGCGCCATCGACTATCTGATCCGCTTCCTCGCCTTCAATATCGGGCCGACCTTCGTACGGCTGATCCTCGCCTCGGTCGCGCTCGGCGTCGCCTATGACTACAAGCTGTCGCTGATCGCGGTCGCCACCATCGCCATCTATGTCATCGCCACGGTCATCATCACCGAATGGCGCGTGCGCCAGCGCCGCAAGATGAATGAGGCGGACACGCATTTCCGCGCCACATCGGTCGACATCCTCACCAATTTTGAGACGGTGAAATCCTTCGCTGCAGAGCGCCGGGAAACCGACCGCTTCGGCAAGGCGATGGCCAATTACAATCACCATTATGTCGAGACCGTGCGGTCGATGTACATCCTGAACGCCACGCAGGCTTTCGTGATGAATGCCGGCCTCGCCGCCGTGCTGGTCCTGTCGGCCTGGAATGTCATCCACGGCAAGATGGAGATTGGCGACCTGACAGCGGTCATGCTGATGATGCTGTCGCTCTATGCCCCGCTGAACATCCTCGGCTGGGCCTGGCGGGAGATCAAGCAGGGCGCGGTGGACCTCGAAAAGCTCTACGGCCTGCTCGACATGAAGGCCGAGATCACCGACGCGCCGGATGCCATCGAACTCGCCCATCCCGTCGGCAGTGTCGCCTTCGAGCATGTCTCCTTCAGCCATGAAGGCCGCGCCGTCGGTGTGCAGGATGTCAGCTTCACCCTCGACCCTGGCAAGAAGATTGCCTTCGTCGGCACCTCCGGCGCCGGCAAATCGACCCTGCTGAAGCTGCTGTTCCGATTCTATGACGTCAAATCCGGCCGCGTGCTGGTCGATGGCCATGATGTGCGCGACCTGACGCAGGAATCCCTGCGCCGTGCGCTCGGCCTTGTGCCGCAGGATGTGGTCCTCTTCAACGACACGATCCGCCGCAACATCGCCTATGCGCGGCCCGAAGCGACCGATGAGGAGGTTCGCGACGCCGCGCGCCGGGCCCAGCTGCTCGAATTCATCGAAAGCCTGCCGGAAGGCTGGGACACCCGCGTCGGCGAACGCGGCCTGAAGCTCTCCGGCGGCGAGAAACAGCGCGTCGGCATCGCCCGCGTCATTCTCGCAGACCCGGCCATCCTCGTGCTGGACGAGGCGACGTCCGCGCTCGACAGCGCCACCGAACATGCCGTTCAGGAAGCGCTCGACGAGGCCTCGCAGGGCCGTACCACGCTGATGGTCGCCCACCGGCTTTCCACGGTGAAATCGGCAGACGAAATCCTCGTTCTGGAAGCCGGGCAGGTGATCGAACGCGGAGATCACGCCACCCTGCTGTCAAAGCACGGGAAATATGCTGATATGTGGGAAAGACAGGCCCGGAGTGCGAATCTCGAACTCGTGGCGGAATAAGAGCTCGGAATAGGAAAGCGTGCGCAATCATGGATGACCTGGACCACAAGTCCACGCCCTGGCTGAATGGTGGCTTCGACATCGAAGGCATCGTCGTGGCATTTGCCGTGTTCCTCGGCGCCTTGCTGCTGGGCTGGCTCTGGGCGCCGCTGTTCTGGCTTGGTTTTCTCGCCTTCATCGCGACGCTGCTGGCCACCCGCTGGTCACAGCGGACCCCGCCGGAGCTCGCCAGCGGTATTGTCGCGCCGTGTGACGGCATTGTCGTGTCGATCAAACAGGTCGAGGCGCCGCCGGAACTGCGCTTCCACACGCCGGTGGTGACCCGCGTGAGGATTTCCTCCGCGCCGGTCTCCACCAACAAGGTCTACACGCCGATTTCCGGCAGCCTGGAACATGTCACGCTGGAAGAAGGCGATTCCTCCATTCCCATCGCCATGCGCGCAGATGATGAAGGCCTCTCCCGGGCCTGGATGTGTTTTGAAAGCCATGGCCAGCAGGTCGGCATCCGCCTCGCGTCCGGCGGCTTCGGCCCGCGCATCGAGATCGACATGAATGCCGGCGACATCGCCCGTCTCGGCAAGCCGTGCGGCACGCGCCGTCTGGGCGGTTGGTGCGATCTTTATATCCCGGTCAGCTCGGGCAAGCTGATCTGGCCCGGCCAGTCGCTGGTCGGCGGCGAAACCGTCATCGGCCGCCTGCGCTCCGATGCGCATGACGCGGAAGATGACGACATCGAGGAAGCCTTCGAAGTCCAGCGTGAAGCCGCGGCCGGTGTGGCCGAGGAAGACCCGTTCGAACCCGTTCTTGCGGAAGAGGACGAGGATGACGAGCAATATGTCTCGCCTGATGAGGCAGAGGTTTCCGAAGAAGACCCCGCGCTCCTTTTCGCCCGCCTCCGCGAAGCCGCCCGCCGCAACGAAGAGGGCGATTGATCCGCTATAGTCCGCTATAGTCCGTTATAATCATGACAGGTCATGCATGGTCATGACGAGGTCAGCTCTGGTCCGCCCCTCGTCATGGCTGGAGGCTTCGCGGATAGGTTCGCGCCAATCCCTCACCTCCCATGCCCGCGCCCGCGAGGGTATGGGAGGTGAGGGCGCTTTCTATCCGTCTGATACGCGCCCATGGCAGTCTTTCCGCCATGACAGACCTCACCGATTTCATCACGCACGCTTTTAAGACGATTGCCCGCGCCGTGGCAGAGACCGGCGTGAATGCAGATCTGTTCAAGCATCCGGAGCTGATCCCGAAAACACTGAAACACCGCGTCTCAGCGGAGCTGAAGCGCCTTGCCGTGCTGCTCCGCCGTCTGATCTTTCTCATGGCCCTGCAAGTGG
The DNA here is from genome assembly GCA_002700305.1 of Hyphomonas sp. Lineage (GTDB taxonomy): Bacteria > Pseudomonadota > Alphaproteobacteria > Caulobacterales > Hyphomonadaceae > Hyphomonas. Next base: position 14,640 of record PACZ01000001.1, read on the forward strand.
AGCTGGCGCCGGTGAAGCCTCGTCTGGGCAGCAACTATTTCGAGAAGAGTGAGGGTGAACCGGAAGAGCGCAAGGCGTTCTTTTCCGTCCTGCCGGTGCCTGCGCGTGAGGCGCCAGACTTCCTGCATGGGCCGATCACCGTGCCGACGCGTGGCCCCGTGCCCGCCGCGCCGCTCATCGCCCGCTGGGAAGCCATGCTGGACACGCTGAAATTCTGCAAACGCCGCGCGAAGTGTCTCGCCCGCACGATCCAGCGCTGGAAAGCAGACGGTGAGGCCCGGCCGTACATTGCGCCCGTCCCAAGAACCCACGCCATGCCGGCGCCCCTCGGCCTCGTCTCGGGCGCGCTCACCGTACAGCTGACCGAAGCCCTGCGCGACTGGCCACCCGCCGACACGAGCTGAGCTTACCGCACAATCAGGATTTTTGCCGGAGCGCGAGACGCGTGTCCGGGCAAAGGTGCTGGCTCAATCCAGTTTCACGCATTCCACCGGTTCACCCGCCTCACAGGCCGGGGCGTTGGCCAGTCGCCGGATCAGGCAATTGGCGGTTTGCAAGGGGCGCAAAAGCGAGCTGTCCTGATCTGCAAGCGGCGCGACCATCGTCCGGCCATCCTGCGGCCGGGATACGGCACGCAGATAGGTCTCCCGGAACCCCGCTTTCGGCATGCCGGTTTCGAGTTCCGCCTCGAAGACGTTTGCCGGGCCGGCCGTTTTCACCATCAGAGTCCGGAGGAACAGCTGCGCACAAACGAAGGCAGACGCCGGATTGCCGGGAAGGCCCAGAACGCGCTGCTGGCCCAGCCGGGCAAACCAGGTTGGCTTTCCGGGGCGCACGGCAATGCCGGCAAAGAGGATCTCCGCCCCGGCCTCGGCAAAGGCGGCTTTCATATAGTCATAGTCGCCGACAGAGGCGCCGCCCACCGGCAGGATCAGGTCTGCGTCTTTTACGGCATCGATCATCGCCCGGATGGCGGCCACGGAATCTCCGGCAATGCCGGGCGTGAGCGCCTCCCCGCCCCAGCTGCGCACCAGCGCGGCAAGTGCCGTGGAATTGGAGTCGATAATCTTGCCCGGCGACAGCGTACTGCCGGGCGGCAGCAATTCATCCCCGCCGGGAAGGATGGCGACGACCGGCCGGCGGCGCACGGTAACGGTGGCATTGTTGCCCGCAGCGGCCAGACCAAGGTCAGCCGGGGTGAGACAGGTGCCGGCAGAAACGAGACTGTCGCCAGCCGAAAAGTCCCGTCCGGCCTTGCGGATATGCTGGTGCGCCGTTTGCGGGACCGTCACCCGGATCCCGTCGCCCGAGCGGTCTGCCTCTTCCTGGATGAGGATATGATCTGCGCCTCCGGGCAAGGGCGCGCCGGTGAAAATACGCATCGCCTCGCCGGGGCCGATTGCATGGGCGGGCAATGTGCCTGCCGGTATCTCGCCGGTCACGCGCAGCTCGCTGCCGGCGTCTGCCGTGTCGGCCAGGCGGACGGCATAGCCGTCCATGGCCGAAACATCCGCTGGCGGAGCTGTGGTGCCGGCGAGCACATCGCGGGACAGGATGCGGCCCAGCGCTTCGCCTGTGCCGATGGTCTCTTCGCCCGCATCCAGGGCATGCGGGGCAAGCGCCCGGAGGGCATCGTCAACTCGGATGAGGCCGCTCATTCGCTGGCCTTGTGATAATCGCCGGACTTGCCGCCGGTCTTTGAGAGGAGTTCGATGCCGGAAATGACCATGGCTTTGTCCACGGCCTTCAGCATGTCGTAGAGCGTGAGACAGGCCGCCGAGACCGCCGTGAGGGCTTCCATCTCCACGCCGGTCTTGCCTGTGGTGCGGACGGTCGCCGTGGCTTCCAGTGCGTCCGGCTCTGCGGCGGCGATCCTGACTTCGACATTGGTCAGCGGCAAGGGATGGCAAAGCGGGATCAGGTCTGCCGTCTTCTTGGCGGCCATGATGCCGGCGAGCTCCGCGATGGCGATCGGATCGCCTTTCTTTGTCTCGCGGTTCAGGGCGAGGGATCTTGTGCTGGAAGACATGGTGATCCGCCCACGGGCAACGGCCACCCGCTCGGTGACCTGTTTGGTGCCGATGTCGACCATCCGGGCATGTCCGTCCGGGCCGATATGGGTGAGCTCGCTCATGCTTCATGCTCCATGAGGCGCGGCATCAGCTCCACCAGATTGCAGGGCTTGTGGCGGCTGTCGAGCTGGAATGAGATGACCTTGTCCCAGCCATCCTTCACGGCGCCGGTGGAGCCGGGCAGGCAGAAGATGAATGTACCGGAAGCGAGCCCCGCAACGGCGCGGGACTGGAGCGTCGACAGGCCGACGCTTTGGAAACTGACCTGATGGAAGATCACGGAGAACCCTTCGATCGTCTTGTCGAACAGCGGTGTGATGGCTTCCGGTGTCACATCCCGCCCGGTCAGCCCGGTGCCGCCGCTGGAGATCACGACGTCGACGTCCGGATCGGCGATCCAGGCAGAGACCTGTGCCCGGATCGCGGCTTTGTCGTCCGGCAGGATTTTCCGGTCTGCCAGAACGTGGCCAGCCGTTTCAAGCCGCTGCACCAGGGTGGCGCCCGATGTATCGGTGTCGAGCGTGCGGGTGTCGCTGACGACGAGGACAGCAATCCGCACCGGCTTGAATTCGAGGCTTTCATTGATGCCATGCATGGGGGTCAGCTTCCTTTTTCTTCAGTCCATCTTTCCCGGTCGCGGTAGTCTTCAGCGCGCGGTTCAATCCAGTGCGTGCCCGAGGGCGTGACTTCTTTCTTCCAGAAGACCGCGTCGGTCTTCAGATAGTCCATCAGGAAATCGGCCGCCTCGAACGCCGCGCGGCGATGAGCGGAGGCGGTGGCCACAAAGACAATTGCGTCACCGGGAGACATGTCGCCGATCCGGTGTATCACTTGAACGGCCGTCAGCGGCCACTTGTCCTGTGCCTGACTGACGGCATTGCGGATGCCGTTCTCCGTCATGGGCGAATAGGCCTGAAGGTAGAGGGTGGTCACGTCTTCGCCCTCCGCCTGCGGACGGACCAGGCCGGAGAAGGTAACAATGGCGCCGGCACCGGCCGCTTGCGCTTCAAAGTCGGCGACGGCGTCGGAAATCCGGAAGGGCTGGTCTGTCACCCGAATCATGTTCAGCCGCCTCCGACCGGGGGCATGAAGGCGATTTCGTCCGCATCGGAAACTGGCGAGGGATCGTCGACAATTTCATTATTTACCGCGACCCGGACGCTCGGGTGCAAAAGTGCGCCGTCAAAGCCCCGGGTCTGGTCGATCCAGGAACGGAGCGCCGCGGTGTCGGCGACGGAAGCGGGAAGCTCTGCTGTCTCCGACAGTTCGCCGTAAATGCTGGACAGTTTTCCGAAGTAGAGGATGCGCGCCATCGCTAACCTCCTGTCACAGACATGTGCCGCGGCAGGGTCGGCGCCTCGCCGGGGGATCGGATTGAGAAGTCATGCTTTTCCGGTTTGGCAAATAATGCGGCGTCCAGCGCTTCGTCCAAAGCCTGTTCGGGATCGTCAGATTCCCGGAGCGGCGTGCGCAGGTCGATATGATCATTCTGACCGAGGCACATATAGATCCGCCCGGTGCAGGTGACGCGGACCCGGTTGCATCCGGCGCAAAAATTGTTTGTCAGTGGCGTGATAAATCCAACCCGGCCGTCGGTTTCCCTGATACGAAAATAGCGCGACGGGCCCGCCAGCGGATCCCGCTCCGTTTCCTGTGTCAGGGTCCAGCGCTGCTCAAGCTGCTGCTGGATCATGTCTAGAGGAACATACTGGTCGAACCGGTCTTCTCCGGTGTCGCCAAGCGGCATGACTTCGATCAGAGAGATATCGTGTCCTTCGCCATGGGCCCAGGCGATGATGTCCGGGATTTCATCCATGTTCTGGTGCTTGAGCGCGACCGTATTGATCTTCACTTTCAGGCCGGCCGCTTTGGCCGCAGCGATGCCATCCAGAACCTGAGCCAGTTGGTCACGGCGGGTGATGTCGACAAAGCGCGCCGGATCCAGCGTATCGAGGGAGACATTCACCTTACGCACGCCAGCGTTGGCGAGATCGCCTGCATATTGCGAGAGGTGGGTCGCGTTGGTCGTCAGGGTCAGCTCTTTGAGACCTTGTCCGAGCTGTTCGCCGAGTTGGCTGAAAAGGGTCATGATACCTTTTCGGACAAGCGGTTCTCCGCCTGTGATCCGGACTTTGCGGACTCCGCGGCGGATGAATGCCTGTGTCACGAATTCCAGTTCTTCAAGCGTCAGAAGCTCTTTCTTCGGAAGGAAGGTCATGGCCTCGGCCATGCAGTATTTGCAGCGCAGGTCGCACCGGTCCGTGACAGATAGCCGGAGATAGGTGACCTGACGGCCAAACTTGTCGAGCAATGGGGGCGGGGAGGTCAATGTCATTGGGCTAGGTCGTCCTCCACACTTTGTAAAGCAGCCGGACTGCCACGATCAGAATAAGAATGGCCGTTCCCTGACGAAGGTGATCCGGCTGCATCTTCAGAACGCCGAAACGGTTGCCGAGCCAGCCCCCGATCAGGACCGCGGGAAGAAGCGGCAGGTAAGGCTTGGCCAGCTGCAGCGTTCCGACACTGCTGAGTTTTGCCGCCTGCCCGGCGAGGCCGGACATGGAATTCAGCAGGATAAACAGGCTGCACGCCGCTGCGATGGCTTTCTCATGGCTCCACCGGATCCAGTAGAGAACCGGCGCGAGAAAGATGCCGCCGCCGATCCCGACAAGACCGGCCAGGAACCCTGTCGCGGCGCCCACCGGCATCAGGACGAGCGCACGCGAAGCGGCAGGCGCATCCGCCGGGCGTTTCCAGCGGCGCTGGAACAGCATGGACAGACCCGTCAGAAGGAGTGTGACTCCAAGCAGGGCGGAAAATACAAACTCGCTGACAGGCACACGTCCGCCAAGCCAGGCAAGTGGGACGGACAAGGCGAGCGCAGGCAGAAGGGCCCGCCAGTCGAGATTGCCTGTCATCGCGTACCGGATCGTGTTGCCGGAGACGACAAGGATGTTGCAGGCCAATGCGATCAACGGAACGATCCGGAAGTCCGCACCGGAAAGGATCAGGACGGCATTATAGGTTGAGCCGCCGCCGAACCCGACGCTTGCGTAGAGGGCCGCTGTCACGAAGAAGATGAGGGGAAGAAGGTAGACCAAAATATACCTTCCTATGCGGGCTGAGTGCTGGCGGCGCGGGCCAGGTCTTCAATCGTGTCGATATCGATGGCTTCGCTGTCGGGAATGGATACCCTTTCCGTACTGTCCAGCGCGTTGAAAACCTTTTTTGCGCCTGCGTCGCCGCTGACGTTCGATAACTGATCAAATGTGCGGGCCGAAAACATTGCCGGCGGGCACAGGATGTCTCCCATGCTGGACATGACGGCGTCTGTTTCAGGCGCCATGGCGCTGCTCAATGCAAGGAGATGCGACTCGGAGACAAATGGCATGTCTGCCAGAAGGATGAGGACGCGCTCGATTCCCGGCATTTCGCGTATGGCGGCGATACCGGCTTTCAGGCTGGTCGATTGCCCGGCTGCGCTGTCCGGGTTCTCCACGATCTGCCAGTCTTTGGTCTTCAGCAGGCGCCCGCGGCCTTCCTGACCGGGTCCGATGACCGCAATCCGCGCTGCGGCCGGCGTGTTCTGAAGCAGGCTTGCAGCATGGCCAAGAATGGGCCGCCCGCCCAGGTCAGCCTGAAGTTTGTCTCCGCTGGAGAAGCGCGCAGATTGTCCAGCGGCGAGGAGGAGAATTGCGGTTTTCGCGAATGGACTGAGCTGTGTCTCCTTGTAGGCCGCAATGATTTCGGAGAGTGCGGAGACGGCGAGCATGGACGCGTCCCGCATGGAGGGGATCAGCCCGATGGGGCCTCGAACACGGTCTATGCTGGTGGTGGGGAGACCGTCCTCAGCGAGGCGTGCCCGCCGGCGTTCCTGGGTCCTTCGGCTGCCGACCGCGCCGACATAGAATGCCGTCCCGGACAGCGCCTGTATCAGCAGGGCTGCTTCCCAATCCGGATCGTGGAACATCAGGATGAAGGCCGTCCAGGGATCATCTGAGAGGTCCGGAAGGCTGTCTGGCGATTGCAAGGCAACGACATCCATGAACCCGTCCCGCTTGGCCTCGTCGACGTCTTCCCCATCGCGCAATTGAAGCGAAAGACCATAGCCGCTGGCCCGGACGAGTCGTGCCAGGGCAAGGGCATCGGCACCGCGCCCGGCAATCCGGATGCTGAGCTTTGGTGTAAAACTGAACGGCGCGTCCAGACCAGGCAGGGAGAGATAAGCCCGCTGGCGTGCAGACAAGGCGTCGTAGCAGCGTTGAATCTCTGTGGCATCCGCATCCGGCAGGATCATGATGTCAATCGCGCCGCCGCAGGGCAGGGGCATGTCGATAAATGGCGACCCGGTGCCATAGCGGAGCGGCCGGGGCTTTCCCTCTTCAATGGCTTGCCGGGCTTGCAGGACGACATCGGCATCCACACACCCGCCGGAAATATAGCCACACTTAAGGCCTGATGCCGATACAGCCATCAATGCGCCCGGCGACCGGACGCTGCCGCCCTCTGTCGCGGCGACCACGACAAGCGCAACAGGCCCTGCCTGGCGCCAGGCGAGCCACTGGCCCAGCACATCCTGCGGATGTTCGGCATATAGGGGAGCGGGTCCGGCCATATCAGGCATTATAAATGGTCGTTTATAATGCGACAGCCCTATTTCGGCACTGGTGCCTGATTTGTTACCTGGCCGATCCGCGCGAGAAGCGCTTCATTGTGCGCGAGCGACCGTTTGCACAGCTGGTGGTACAGGTCCCGCAATTCCTGGCCTGCATCGGATAGCCGGGAGCCGCCGCCATCCGCGCCGCCCTGACTGGAAAGCACGAGAGGTGTTTGGAAGTCCCGGTTCATTTCCTCGACCAGTTTGCGGGCCCTCGGATAGGACATGCCCAGTTCATGGGCGGCCTTGTTGAGAGAGCCGAGCTCCGCAATCGCGTCGAGCAGGGCCGCCTTGCCCGGTCCGAAGCGCCCGCCGCCAGGCAGGTCGATCCGGATGCTGAGGCCGGGTTTGTTCTTCGCTGTCACCGTCTGACTCCCGGGGATTCCATGGCTAGCCCCTCCGCCCGTTTTGCGAGGTAGAGTTCCACAGCCGTATAGGTCTCGGATCCATAGTCCAGTGGCTCAGCACGGATGCCGGAATCGCAATCGCGCAAGCGGCGGTGAAGCGAGCCGAAGGTCTGCCATTCCATGCGATAGGCCGGAAAGGCGTTGCCGTGCCCCTGGCTGATTGTGTCTCCCCGTAGCTTCTTTCCCCAATTGTCATTGTGGCATTGGCTGCAGGCGAGGTTGAACTGCCCTTTGCGAAGGAAGAAGTAGTTTTCTCCAGCCTTGTAATAGTCCCTGGCCGGACCATCGATATTCACGGATACGGGCACGCCCCGCGCGAGACTCGCGACATAAGCCGTCAACCCCAGAAGCGCGTCGCTTTCATAGTCCAGTGGGGCAAGGTCCTGATGGCGCGTGCGGCAGGCATTGATGCGTGCTTCGATGTTCATCAGTTTCCCTGTTTCCTCATCCACCGCCGGATAGTGCGCCGCAACGCCGGTCAGCGGACGATTGTCCGGAGTGTGGCAGGAGGCACAGGCAGGCGCGCCCGTATCCGGAGTTTCGTGGAACAAGGCACCTCCCTTATCCACCCACAGGAAGCCCGGATTGGCAAAATCATCATCCTGCAAGGCCTGCGTTTCCGGCTGGAGGAAGGTGTAGCCGGATTGGATGGTCTCCGGGGCGAGCTGGCTCTGGGGAGCGTATTCCGCCTTCTGTCCGCTACAGGCCGCAAGGAGAAGCGCGAGAAGCCAAAGCCGCCTCATGACACCGTCAACAGCCGTTCTTCGCTCCAGCGCTCGCCATGCTGGTCAGTCCAGCTGAACTCGATTGTGGCCGTGCGGGTCGCGCGGGCGTGGAAGGTGAGGAAAGGGTTGGCTGCGATGCCGGGAAAGAACTCGCCTTCAAAGATGATGTTGCCGTCATAGGTGCAGCGGAACTGCTTGATAATGTTCCGTGGGATGGTTTCGCCCTTGGAGTCGCGGCGATAGCCCGTTTCCATCGGGTGCTGGATCATCGCTTTCAATTCGATGATCTCACCGGCGGTGGCTGTTTCGGGTGCGGATATGCGGATCATGTCTGCGTTGCCTCCCTCAACCGATGATGCACGCTGCGAGCGTGACATAGGTGCTGCCGGTTCCGGACCACAGCGTGCCATCGCTCATCTCTGCAACGACCCGCAGGGTCTGGGTGCCTGCCATTCGCACGCGGGTAGAGATGTCGGCGCGGCCGGCCTGCGGCCCCAACTGGAACCGGGCGATGGTCGCGATGGGATTTCGAGGGGACAGGATGACGATCTGCTTCACATAATCGTCTTCGCTCATGGGGCTGGTCACGGTCACCCCCACTGGCACCGAATTGCCGTTCTCTGCGATCGGCGGAAGGGTGACCTGCACCCGGCCTTCATTAATGGGGCGGTCTCCGAACAGGTCGCGGATGGCCTGATCCGCATCTTCCGGGGTCGCGAAGGCGGCCGGGGCAAGAAAAGAGCCCACAGCCACGGCGGCTGTCGACGCCAGAATGGCGCGGCGCGTCAGGAGCTGCCTTGTCTGTTTCTCACGGCCTGTCTGCATCAGTCTGTCTGCGTTTCCAAAAAGGCGACCAGGTCTTCGATCTCCTGGGCGCTGAGCGCCGGGGCGCCCCTATAGGCCTCGCCGACCTGACGAAGCCCGTCTGTCCGGTAGTAGGCTGGCATGACAGTGTCCGGCCAAATGGTTTGGGCGTCAATGATGCGGTACCGGATCTGGCCTGCATCCAGCCGGGCGCCGATACCGGTCAGGGGCGGCCCGACATTGCCCTGAAACTCAGCGTCGAGGCTCGCCAACTGGTGGCAGAGCAGGCAATGCCCGCTGTCCCGCGATGTGAAAACCTGCTGCCCGCGCTGCGTGTCACCTTGCAGGCCCTCAAGCGGGGCTGGAACGGCATCCCCGACAATTGTTACCGGACTGGCCAGCCGGTCATTCGATGCCTGGCTGCAGGCACACGGGACAAGGAGGCACAGCAAGGCGGCTGCAGCGGCTGGTCTCATCCAAAGGTCTGCCCGGTAATCGTGTGGAACCAGGTTCTGGCCTGCAGCGCTTCATTCCGCCGGACAATGTCGTCAGCCATCAACGGGCTGAGGCCGCCGGATCCGGCAACCGATTGCAGCGTACCATCCGCATTTGTGTAGACACCGGTGATGGAAACGGCGGTGTCGCCGGAAAGGTAGGAATAGCAGGTATTGGTCAGGGTCGTCGGTTCAGGTGTCTGGCCTGAGAGGATTGCCGCAATCTGCAAGGCGCACAGCTTGGCCTGCAGATTGGCCGAGAAGGCGGACTTCGGCATGGGCGAGGCAATCGTCGCATCGCCGATGACGTGAATGTCGGGCTGTAGCGTCGAGCTGAAAGCCAGTGGGTCGATCGGGCACCAGCCCGTTCCGTCAGCGACGCCGGCCTTGTGCGCGATCGCACCAGCTTGCTGGGGCGGAATGACATTGGCGACATCGGCACGAACATCTTCGAATTCTGTCGACAGAATGCCGGATGCGGGCGCGACCGAAACGACGCGGCCGAATTCATCGGCGCCGTATCGCTCAATGATATCCGGGTACAGATCAGCCCAGGCCTGTTCGAACAAGGGTTGTTTCGAAAACTTGTCCTGTGCGTCCAGAATGAGAAGCCTGGAGTTCGGCTTGTGGACCTTCAGATAGTAAGCGATCAGGCTGGCGCGCTCATAAGGGCCCGGCGGGCAGCGGAAAGGGGCAGGCGGGACGGAAATGGCGACAAGGCCCCCATCTTCCATGGCTTCAAGCTGCTTGCGAAGCAACACGGTCTGAGGACCGGCCTTCCAGGCGTGCGGCATCAGTTCGGCAGCGGCCTGGTCATAGCCTTCAATCGCGCCCCAGCGGAAATCGATTCCCGGCGACAGGATGAGTTTATCGTAGGCAAAGGTGCCACCGGATTTCACGGAGACTGTCCGGGCGACGGGGTCAACATCGACGGCCAGGTCCGGAACGATGTCTATGCCCTCGGCTTTCAGCGTATCGTAGCCGAAGCGTTGCTCTGATAGGTCACGCAGGCCGGTAATCACCAGATTACTGAAGGGGCAGGCATAGTATTCCGCGTTCGGTTCTATAAGTGTCACCGATGCGGCCGGCATGGTGCGTTTCAGGAAGCGGGCTGCCGTTGCGCCGCCAAAGCCGCCTCCCACAACCACTAGGCGGGCGCGGACTTGTGCTGCGGCCGGAAAAGGCAGAGCGGCAAGGGCGGTTACTCCGGAGAGCGACAGCAGGAGATCGCGTCTGTTGAGAAAAGCGTCCGTCATTCCGCAACCGTTTCCGCAAGATAGATGCTGATGGCGTCGATATCTGCTTCGCTGTATCCGCGCATCATGCGGTGCATGACGCTGCCGCCATCATCATCGTTCTTGTACCGAAGCAGGGGCAGACGGATTTCTTCTGGCGCGCGTCCATCAAGGCTGGCAATCGCGCCGCCGTCCGGCCCGTGACAACCGGAGCAGGAGAGCGCGAGGATGGCAGGTGCGCCAAGATCGGCAGCCTCGCCGAGGGCATCTTCTGTTTGCATCCTGGCCGGCGCCGACTCACAGGCGCAGACAAGAAGCGAGAGCAAAGCGAAGGCGGTCAGCTTTCCTGACGGCTTGACCATTTCTATCTCAGCGCCTGGTCCTTGATGGGCAATTGCCGGATCCGCTTTCCGGTCGCAGCGAAGATTGCGTTCAGCACGGCTGGCGGTGCGGCGGCGATTGTGGGTTCACCCACACCGCCCCAGAATCCGCCCGATGGCATGACAAGGGTTTCAACGTCCGGCATTTCGGCGATCCGCATCGAATTGTAGGTGTTGAAATTCTTCTGCTGCGTCTCGCCGTCTTCGAAGGTGATTTCCTCATGCAGCATCGCTGAAAGACCGTAGACGAACGAGCCGAAGACCTGTGCTTCGATCTGCTGTGGGTTCACGGCATAGCCGGGGTCGGTCGCCGCGACGATGCGGTGCATCTTCAGGACGCCGTCATCGTCGACAGTCACTTCCGCACAGGCCGCAGTATAGCTGCCGAAGGAGTAGAAGCCGCAGAGCCCGCGGGACAATCCGTCATCGGCGCCCCATCCGGACTTGTCAGCCACTGCCTGCAGGACAGCTGCCATTTTCGGACTGTCCTTGAGGTGCGCCAGCCGGAACTCCAACGGATCGCGGCCTGCTGCGTGGGCAAGCTCGTCCATGAAGCATTCCAGATAGATGGCATTCTGGTTGGCGTTCACGCCGCGCCAGAAACCCGGCCGGACAGGCGGGTTGCGCATTGCATGATCCACCAGCAGCGACGGGAAGGTGTACTTCATTGTCTGGTCTTCGACGCGGGGGTCGATGCCGGAAGGCAGCAGCCCCTGGAACACGACAATGTCCATGCCGTCCACGAGGGCCTGAGGCATGATGCCCGCCAGGATGGACTGGCCGGAGATCCGGATCTTCAGGCCAAGGAGATTGCCGTCCGCATCCAGTGCGCCCTGGCAACGAGCCTTGGTGGTCGGATGGTAGAAGCCTTGCTCCATGTCTTCTTCACGGGACCAGAGCAATTTGACCGGAGTCCCCGGCATCTGCTTTGCGATTTTGACGGTTTGCGAGATGTAATCCGTGGCGCCTTTGCGCCCAAAACCACCGCCCAGAAGCTGTTTGTAGACTTCACACTGCTGGATCGGCAGGTCTGCCGCTTCCGAAGCGGCGGCCAGTGCGGCTTCGCCATTCTGCGTCGGACACCAGACCTCGCACTTATCTTCGGTCCAGAGCGCGATGGCGTTCATGGGTTCCATACAGGCATGGTTCTGGTGGGGAGCGTTGTAGCGGGCTTCGATGACCTGAGCAGCCCCGTCAAAGGCCGCATCGACATCGCCCACCTTGTTGCCCACAAAGGCTTCGCTGGCCGTCAGCCCCTCAATCAGGTCCGCCTCGAAGGCGGAACTCGAAAAGTCGGAGCCTTCGCCGGCTTCCCATTCGATGGGCAGCGCGTCGAGCGCCGTCTTTGCCTGCCACCAATAATCGGCCACCACGGCGACGGCGGTGTCATCGACCTTCACCACCGCTTTCACGCCGGGCATCGAGCTGACAGCCTCTGCATCGAACGATTTCAGCGTTCCGCCGCGTTTCGGCGCCGCCTTGACGGCAGCATTGAGCATGCCGTCCATCTTCATGTCAGTGGTGTAGAGTTGTTTCCCGGTGACTTTGTCGACCGTGTCCAGCCGCTTCACCGGCTTGCCGATCAGCTCCCATTCGGAAGGATCCTTCAGTGGGACAGTTTCCGGTGCGGGCAGCTCTGCTGCGTCTGTTACGACTTCGCCGAATCGCAAGGTCTTGCCGGTCGGGTCGTGTGTGATGATGCTCTTGGCGGCGGAACATTCTTCGACAGGCACGCCCCAGCGGTTGGCGGCCGCCTGAACCAGCATCATGCGGGCGGCCGCACCGCCTTCGCGCACATAGTCCTGACTGGTGCGGATCCCCCGGCTGCCGCCCGTCAGGAAGTCGCCCCACACCCGGTCACGCGCGAGGTTCTCGCCCGGCGTCGGATATTCGGTCTTCACATAGTCCCAATTGCATTCCAGCTCCTCGGCGACCAGCTGCGCCAGGCCAGTCAGAGTGCCCTGACCCATTTCCGAGCGGGCGATACGGATCGTGACCACATCGTCGGTGCCGATATGGACCCATGCGTTCACTTCCGGTGGTGGCGGGCCAGCGTCTGCCGGTGCGTCCTTATCGCCCGGTGCGCAAGCTGAGAGGATACCGATTGTCAGGCCGGTGGCGCCGGTGCCGACGATAAATCCGCGGCGGGAGATGCCTGCTATAGACGTCATGGATCGTTCCCTCCTCAGGCTTTCTTGGTTTTGGCCAGATGAATGCCCTTGCGGACGCGTGTGAAGGTCCCGCACCGGCAGATATTGGTGATGGCGGCGTCGATGTCTTCGTCGGTTGCGTCTGGGTTTTCATTCAGGAGGCCTGCGGCTGCCATGATCATGCCGGGCTGACAGTAGCCGCATTGCGGCACATCGAGTTCGACCCAGGCTTGCTGGACCGGGTGGCTTCCGTCTTCGGAAAGCCCCTCGATCGTTGTGATTTCCTCATCGCCGGCCAGCGCGCCCACGGGATAGACGCAGGACCGGACGGATTGACCGTCAATATGGATCGTACATGCGCCACATTCGGCGATTCCGCAGCCATATTTGGTTCCGGTCAGGCCTAGTTGTTCCCGCAGGACCCAAAGCAGAGGGGTCGACTCGTCAACGTCAACCGTCATCACTTGTCCGTTGATCTTGAGAGTAGCCATTTCCTGCTCCGACTTTCTGACGTTATTCCCTTGGGAGAAGACTATGCCAATCGCTTCGGTATTGCACTCCCCGGCGGCCCAAAATTTTTAATATTGGGGATCGCGGGCGCTCAGGTCTCCGTTCCTGAACGGAAGTTACGCGGTTTGTGCCGCGAGGGCACCTCTTGGTCTACGGTCTGGAATGGTGAATTGATATGACCTCCTGAACACAGCAAATCGGCGCTGGCTCAGCAGGAGGGACACATGGACAAGAAAAACTACGTCGAAGGCAAATCGATTATCGTCACAGGCGCGGCTGGCGGTTTCGGAAAACTCGTCAGCGCCAAGGCCGCCGCGCTCGGCGCAAAGGTCACCTGTGCCGATATTGACGAAGAAGCGCTTCAGAAAAGCGTTGCGGAAATTTGCGATGCAGGTGGGACCGCGCAGGCAGTTCCGGCAGACGTCACCAGCATCGATCAGATGAACGCATTGGCACGCGCCGCAACAAGCGCCTACGGGCGGGTCGATGTCATGCTGAACAATGCCGGTATCATGCCGCTCGCTCTCTATGCTGACCATCAGGCGGCGCTTGAAAAGTGGAATCGCTGTATCGACATCAATTTCAAGGGCGTGCTCAATGGCATTGTCTGTGTTTTCGATCAGATGATGGCGCAGGGGGAGGGGCACGTCATCAACGTCTCGTCGATCTATGGCAATTTTCCAACTTATGGCGCGGCAGTCTATGGCGCGACAAAATCCGCTGTGAACTTCCTGTCGGAATCGCTGAGGGTCGAGGCGCGGGGAAAAATCAAGGTGACGATCGTGAAGCCAACCGGCGTGCCCGGGACAGGGCTCGGCGCCGGTGTCGTCAACCCTGCGGCCGTTATAGGTATCGTTGGCCAGAATGCCGGGGAATTTGTGGAGCTTATCGGACAGTACCAGGAAGGAGCCGTGGACGCATCCAACATTGATCCCGAGCAGATGGATTATGTTGTGCTGGACCCTGAATTCATCGCCGATCAGATCATCTATGCGATCAATCAGCCCAAAGGCGTGTCCATCGGCGACATTACGGTAAGGGCGTCAGGCGATCACTATGTCCTCTGAGCCGGGCTCAGATCCTGCGTTCCTGCGTCCCGTCACGAAAAGAGCCGGGAGTCTGACCGGCCCAGCGTTTGAAAGCGCGTGTAAAAGCGCTTTGCTCTGAAAAGCCGGTCAGGAACGCCACTTCGGCGATGGAGTAGCGCGTATCGGACAGGAATTTTTCCGCCATTTGCCGGCGGGCCTCGTCTACGAGCGCCTGAAATGTATATCCCTGTTCGGACAGGCGGCGCTGCAGGGTTCGCGCGCTCATTCCAAGGGATGAAGCGATGTCGGCGAGGGTGGGGATACCTTCGCTCAGCATGTTCGCGATCTGGAGGATAACCCGGCGGTCGAGCGCGTCTTCGGACGGTTCATCGACAAGCGTTTCTTCGATATGGGATGTCAGGAACCGCCAGATGCTTTCATCTCCGATAGCATTCGGACGGTCCAGCCGCTCTTCGGGCAGGATGATTGCGTCAATGTCTGCACCAAAGGAGACGGGGCACCGGAAATAGGCTTCCAGGGCGGCCCGGGACCCGGCAGGTTCGGCGTGGCGAAACTGGACGGCTTGTGGCTTGTTTTCCGGAAAGGTCGTTTCGCGGCACATCGCGACATAGGTTCCCAGCGTTCCCTCGGTGGAAAGATACATGCCCAGCCGTTCGGGTTCCGTACGCTGGTGGGTCCACATGCAGATCCCGTCTTGCTCGACGAGCCGGAAAGTGGCGGTCGTATTGAAGGCGCGCACATAGCGGTCCATGCGCCGGAAAGACCGGCGCAGGGTCGGCGCAGACTTCCAGGCAAGTCCGACTGCGCCAAAGTCCGCGCAACTCATGGCGGCGGAGGTTCGCAGGTGGAAGCCTATGTCGGGGGCTTCTGCCGCTGCAATGGTTTCAAGCAGGGAGTAATATGTGGTGTCACGCACCATCGTGGTCGGGTTTGCGGCTTCGGCCTCCGTGATGCCCGTACTTGCAAACAGGGCTGATCGATCAAGTGACGCGGGCGCCTGATCGATCATTTTCTTCACAAACATCGCAAGGACGTATGTCATGTTCCCCGATTCCGCACGTGCTGGCCAACTCACCCCGGCTGGTCACCTGCTACTCCCTTAGGGCGTTTTTCGCCGTGCTCAACCCTTCATGACGTGAATTGGCCAGGCGGGCCACAAACTGGCGCGATCGGTTTCACCCAAATGGTGACCTTGCCTGCCAGTTGTCCAGCCACGAAACGATCGCGTCCGGGAAAGCCGTACAGAGAGCATGCCCTTTGATGCCGGGCAGTCAGGCCCGTCAGACCTGTGCAGCCAGTCTCGCCGCCTGATTGATGGCGCGCTTGGCATCCAGCTCTGCGGCCTCGTAAGCACCGCCGACGAGAGACACATTTTCTGCGGATTCTTCAAAAGCGTCGTACACGTCTCGTAGAGGTTCCTGACCGGCGCAAAGGATGATCGTGTCCACCTCCAGGGTCATCGGGGCGCCATCGACCAGACAATGCAGTCCGGCGTCATCAATGCTCTCATAAGTAACGCCGGGAATCATTTTCACGCCTTTCCGGTTCAGCGTCAGGCGGTGGGTCCATCCTGTTGTCTTTCCCAGTCCTTTGCCGACCGCAGTGTTCTTGCGCTGCAGGAGCCAGACTTCCCGGGGAGATTCTTCGATAACCGGTTCAACGCCGGTGACACCGCCGCGGGGATGGTTCTCGAAATCGATGCCCCACTCCTTGGCAAACTTGTCGATGTCGAGCGCAGACGACTTGCCCACATGGGTAATCAGTTCTGCCACATCGAACCCAATTCCACCGGCGCCGATGATGGCGACGCGCTTGCCGATCGGCTTGTTGCCCAGAATGGCGTCGATGTAACCGACAACGCTTGGATGATCGATGCCTTTGATCCCCGGGGTTCGTGGGGCAATGCCGGTTGCCAGAACAATTTCATCATATGCGCCGGACTTGAGAAAGTCCGCATCTACCCGTTTTCCGAGTTTGGCGTTTACGCCGGTGACCTCGATCTGGCGCTTGAAGTAGCGAAGCGTTTCATGAAACTCTTCCTTGCCCGGAATTCTCTTTGCCAGATTGAACTGGCCACCGATCTCAGGGGACTGATCGAACAGGTCCACCTTGTGTCCGCGTTCGGCGGCGATTGTGGAATAGGCCAGTCCGGCCGGGCCGGCGCCAACTACCGCGATGCGTTTCGGGGCATTCGTGGGTTTGTAGGCAAGCTGTGTCTCATGGCACGCACGCGGGTTTACCAGACAGCTCACTTCCTGATTGCCGCCGAAAGTATGATCCAGACAGGCCTGGTTACAGGCGATGCAGGTATTGATTTCATCTTCGCGGCCTTCAGCTGCCTTGTTCATGAACTGGGAGTCGGCGAGCATCGGGCGGGCCATGGATACGAGGTCCGCGTCCCCGCGCTCCAGCACAGCTTCTGCGACATCCGGCATATTGATCCGATTGCTTGTGATGACCGGAACGGAAACGTGCTTTTTCAGGCGCCCGGTCACGCTGGTGAAGGCCGCGCGGGGGACCATGGTGGCAATCGTAGGCACGGCGGATTCGTGCCAGGTGAAGTGGGTCGAGATGACCGAAACCCCGGCCTTCTCCAGTTCGTGGGCGAGTTGCACGACTTCCTCCCACGACATGCCGCCCTGAAGCATGTCCATGGCGGCGATGCGGAAGATGATGATGAAGTCATCGCCAACCGCTGCCCGGCAACGGCGGACAATCTCCAGCGGGAACCGCATGCGATTTTCAAACGAGCCGCCCCAACGGTCTGTGCGGAGATTGGTCTTCTCGACCAGGAAGGTCGAGAGCAGGTATCCGGCAGAGCCGATAATCTCGACCCCGTCATAGCCGGCCTCCTGGGCGCACTTTGTACAATTGGCGAAGTCGGCGATCTGTTTCTCGATCCCTGCTTCGTCCAGTTCGTTGGGAACAAACCGCGAGATACGCGACCTGACGGGAGAGGGGGCGACACATTTGTCATGCGGCGCGATCGGTCCGGCATGCAGGATCTGCATGCAGATACGTACGTCCGGGTCGGCCGCATGAACCGCATCAGTGATGACCCTGTGCCGGGCGACTTCTTCGGCGTTGGAGAGCTTGGCCCCCAGCCCGCCTTCTTCATTCGGCGAGATGCCTCCGGTTATGATTAGGCCCACGCCGCCGCGGGCGCGTTCGGCGAAGAATTCCGCCATGCGGATATGCCCGTCTTCCTGTTCTTCCAGCCCGGTATGCATCGATCCCATGATCGCCCGGTTCTTGACCGTCACGGAGCCGATTTGGAGCGGGGAAAAAAGGTTTGGGTATTTGGTCGTCGTGCTGGTCATGAGGCTCATCGTCTCTTGTTCGTGCAGTGGGCCCTGTCTTTCGACAGGTCGGGGCAGACGCGAAGTTACGAGGTATCTGTCCCAAATCACAAGCAATTTAGAGTGCTTTTTCGGGATCGGAAATGACTGGTGCCCCCTGCCGTCGGGGAATGCTTCCGGGGCAATTTTTCATTGAAATAGTAGGCCTACGGAGGGTCATTCCGCTAGGGCAGGTCTTGCTTGGACCGGGCGGGTCATTTCACAATCGCCGGAAGGAAATACGAAAGTGAAAGACCATGAAATCTGACTATCAAGCTCTGGTTCTTGAGCAGGCTGATGAGGTCCTGACAATCAGGATGAACCGTCCGGACCGGCTCAACGCGTTGAATCCTCAGCTGGTTTCAGAACTCAGGGAAGTGTTCCAGTCGTTGTATTTCGACAGGTCCGTTCGTGTTGTCATTCTGGAGGGTGCCGGGCGGGCATTCTGTGCGGGGCTGGACCTTAAAGAGTCCTCTGGAAATCATGATAAGCGAAGCATCGAGCAGGGGTTGGATGGCCAGCGGTCGATAGCCGAGATCTATGTTGCGATGCGGCGGTGCCCGCAGCCGATCATCAGCCTTGTCCAGGGCGCGGCCAGCGGGGGTGGCTTTGCGCTTGCGCTGGCGTCCGACATTCGCATTCTGGCTGAAGATGCGCGGATGAATGCCGCCTTCATCCGGATCGGGCTTTCGTCCTGTGACATGGGTGTTTCCTACTTCCTGCCTCGCATGGTCGGGATGTCTCTTGCGAGCGAATACATGCTGACCGGGCGATTTATCTCCGCGCAGCGCGCCATGGAGATTGGTCTGGCGAACCGGGTCGTACCCGGCAATGAAATGCGCACGGAGGCGGAGGCCTTTGCCGAGGACATGCTGCATGCGACCCCGCTCGGCCTGCGCCTGACAAAAGACGGGCTGAATATCGCGGTCGATGTGTCCGGCCTGGAAGCCGCGATGGCAATTGAGGACCGCAACCAGATGCTCACGGCGAACGATCCGAATTTCGCCGAGGGGGTTGCGGCCTTTTTCGAAAAGCGGAAGCCCCACTATTCCTGAGGCCTGTGAGGTAAATTCGCTTCTCTGCCTTTGCGGGGCGGCCATTCCGGCGTGCGGATAGTGCAAGTCCTAATCGTTTCCGGAACTGGCCTTGCTGGAAAGCTGGCGCAGGAACGCGGACACCAGCGCAGCGGAGTTTTGCGCGGCGAGGTGTTCGAAAGCGCGTATTTCATTCTGGCTGGCCGCTCCGCCACCGGCGAGGTCTGAAACGCTGCGGAAGGCGATGAAGGGAATGCCGTTGGCATAGGCGACCATCGCAATGGCAGCGGTTTCCATTTCGACGACCTGTGCGTCAAACGTCTCGTGCAGATAGTCCCGGTAGTTTCTGTTGTCCATGAAGACGGAACCTGAAAGGCCTGCGCCGCCTATCCGGATGACTGGCTCGGACGGAAGGCACTGGATTTGCTCGTCACAGCGCGTGAGCTCTGCTGCCGAAGAGGCCGCGGCGGCGATCTTCAAAAGGCCGGGGTCTGCGCTGAACCACAGACGCGGTTCCGGTTCCGGGTCATCGGGGGTGGCAATGCGCACGCCGCGAGTCCCCATAAAGCCAAACGGGAGTGCCATCGGCGCGACACTGGGGAATGGCGCTTTGTAGATGCCCGGTTCAATTTCCCTCAGATATGTCGCTTCATCATATTTAGCCCAGCGCTCCGGCACGATGACGTCGCCAATGGAGAGGTCTGGATCGAGACTGCCGGCAACGCCGCTGACCACGATATGCGTGATATTGAATTCGTCCACCAGCCGCTGGGTGTTCATGGTGGCGTTGACGATGCTCACCCCGGTTTTGAACAGGACAACCGGCTGACCCGCCAACTCCCCGGTCCAATAGGAGACGCCCTGGACCTTGTGTTCCTCGGCGTGTTCAAGTGAGGGCAGGAGCACCCGGAATTCCGGACCATACGCCGTGGCGATAGCGATCCGAGCACGTGTATCTACAAAAATCCGGACGGCGCTTGCCGCCGGTTCGGGGGTCGCCTCGGATGGTGGCGTCGCGCAGGCAGCCGCGAGACTGACTGACACAAGCATCAGAAATGAAACGAGCTTGCCGAAAAGAGAGTGCATCATGGGGGCCGCCTTTCTGATCAGACGGAGTCGAGAAAGATGAACTTGGCCAGGAAGGCGGCAGCAAGGACAAGCGCGCCGGGACCGATGTCTTTCCACCGGCCTGCACCTGCTTTCAGAACGACATAGACAATGATGCCGAGACCGATGCCGTTTGCGATGGAATAGGTCAGCGGCATGGCGACGGCTGTGATGACAGCGGGCATGAACGATGTCGGCTCTGACCAGTTCACATGCGTCAGGCCACCGGTCATGAGGCATCCGACATAAACAAGCGCTGGCATGGTGGCGTAGGGCTGCACTGCGCTGGCCAGCGGCGCGAAAAACAGGGCAAGGCAAAACAGACCTGCGACTGTTACGGCCGTCAGCCCCGTGCGGCCTCCCGCTTTCACGCCTGCAATGCTCTCAATGTAGCTGGTCGCAGAGGAGGTCCCAAGCGCTGCGCCGGCCACCGTCGCCGTACTGTCCGCAATCAGGGCTTTGCGAAGGTTGATGACGTGCCCTTTCTCGTCCAGCAGGCCCGCCCTGTGCGCGACAGAGACAAGCGTGCCTGCCGTGTCGAACATGTCCACAAACAGAAAGGAGATCACGACCACCGCGATACCCACTTCCAGCGCCTGCGACCAGTCGAGTGCGAACAATGTTGGCTCGATGGAGGGGGGCAAAGAGACCAGGCCCGGCGGAGGTGCAGCGCCGATCAGAACGCCTGCAATTGTCGTCACCAGAATGCTGATCAGAATGCCTCCGGGCACCTTCCGTGCCTCCAATATCCCGATCAGGAAGAAGCACATGATCGCCAGAAGGGCGGGTGTCTGACCCAGATCGCCGAGGCTGACGATTGTCGCCGGGTGGGACACGATTATGCCAACACCGCTCAGCCCGATGATGATCAGGAACAACCCGATCCCGGCGGAGATGGCCATTTTCAGTTCCATCGGAATGGCGTTGATGATCCATTCGCGGATCGGCAGTAAACTCAGTGCGACAAAGATGATGCCTGACATGAACACAGCAGCGAGCGCGACTTGCCAGGTCAGGCTCATGCCGATCACCACGCCATAGGTGAAATAGGCGTTCAGCCCCATGCCCGGCGCAATTGCGATCGGGTAGTTTGCGTAAAGCCCCATGATGGCGGAGCCGATTGCAGCAGACAGGCAGGTCGCGACGAATACGGCACCCTTGTCCATGCCGGCATTTGCCAGAATGTCAGGATTTACGAAGATGATGTAGGACATCGCCAGAAAGGTCGTGATGCCGGCTATGATTTCCGTTCGGGCGGTCGTCCCACGGGCATCGAGATCGAAAAGCTTGTTCAGCATCTTAACGCCAGTGTCTCCCGGACGGCTCAATCTGCAGACTTGGCATACCGGCGGGCACGTCAAGTCCGACACCTCGAATAGTCGGGTGTAGCGGCGTTCACGTTCGCAAAGTAACCAGCGTCATGGGAAACGGGAAACTGATGAGGCGGAAGGCTTCGACGGGGAGGCGCGGCCGACCTGGTTTATCTGCCGAAGCTATAGGGGTTCCTTGTCGAGCTCTCCCATCTGGAGAACAGGCGCAGCTTCAAGATTTTCTGCATCCAGCAAATTGGTCACCTGTTCCAGCGAGGCAATCAGCATGGCTTGTTGCCAGTCCGGCAGGGTATTGAAGCGCTCAGAGAATATCTGGTGCAACGGGTCTGGCGCATCCGCCAGGGCTGCCTTGCCTGCCGGCAGGAGACGCAACCAGACGCGGCGTTTGTCTTCATCGCACTTGCGGCGCGAGATGAGGCCGCGCGCTTCGAGCTTGTCGATCAGGCTTGTGATGGTGGCGTGTTTCAATTGCGTGGCCTGGGCGAGATAGCCCGCCGACACTTCGGGAAATTCCGTTAGGATGCGCAGCACGCTCAGCTGCGACGGGGTCAATCCCGCGGTCCGGGCGAGGCGCTTGGATGCCAGCTCAGTCATCCGCTGGATCCTGCGCAGAGCGATAAGTGCGTCTTCAGATCGTGTGTTCAATGGTCTTGAACCTAAAGGGGCGCAAGACCCGGGCCCAGCGCAGTTTTCAGAGGGCCAAGATGTGCCTCATATGGGCGCCATTGTTCAAGTCCTGCCTTGTTGATCGGGCGTCGGACCTGTTCGGAGCTGGCTGTCCTGACGGCGCGTTCCGTCTGGTGGAAGTTCACACACCGCTCATCAAAGGGCAGGCCGCAATAATCGAGCAACCTGCGCACCTGGCCTTCAAGGTCATCCAGAACGTCTTCATGCTGGACCCGCAATATGCGCCCCGGCGGCAGGACAGTGTCCCAGTGTTCCATCAGGTCGACATAGGCGCGGTAGTAATGGCCGATGTCTTCCAGGCTGTAGGTGAATTCCTGGCCCTCGGCGAAGAGTTGTTTGAAGCCCGACCAGCAGCAATCCATCGGGTTGCGGCGCGCGTCGATGATTTTCGCATTCGGCAGGATGAGATGGATCAGGCCGATATGCCGGAAATTGTTCGGCATCTTGTCCGTGAAGAAGGGGGCGCCCTGCCGGTGGATGCGGGTATTCTCTATGTAGTCTTCGCCGAGTGCGCCGAGGTCTTCCTTGCTCATGTCATGCAGGATGCGCGGATAGCGGTCACGGTCCGTGATCTGGCTCCGGCCGCGCAGCCGGTGGGCCAGCGAGAGAATGTTGGGAAGTTCCAGCGTGCCGTCGACTTGCGGGTGTGAGGCGAGGATCTGTTCGATCAGCGTGGACCCGGCGCGCGGCAGGCCCACAATAAAGATCGGATCCGGGGCCGGACAGCCTTTGCCAGACTGTTTTTCAAACAGGTCCTGCGTGCAATGCGTCGTCTGCGCTGACAGTTCCGCCTGCATCTGTTCGGTCGTATATCGTACGGTCTGGTGTTTCAGGGCATTGCCGCTGGCGTAGGCCTCAAATGCCTTGTCGTAATCCTTGCGGTCTTCGCGGGCCTTGCCGAGGGCGAAGGCGATATGAATACGGGACGCATGATCCAGGTCAGGAGAGGCCGCAGCCGCTTCCATGGCGGTCAATTCGGCATCGCTGAAACGATAGGTCTTTAGATTGGCCAGGCCGTACCAGGCATCGCCATGCCCCGGAGCGACTCCGGCCGCACGGCGATAGGAGGCGATGGCGTCGTCTGTCCGGCCATAGGTCTTCAGGGCGTGGCCGCGAGACACGAGTGTGGCAGGATCATCTGGAAGCACACTCAGGACACGTTCGAAGTAATCGAGCGCTGTCTCATAGTCCCCGGCCTGCATGCTCTCAATCGCATAGTGGGACTGGAAGACCGGATTGTCCGGATCGCGGTCCATCAGGATCTGCGCCTGTTCCAGTGCTGCGGCGAATTTCTGTCGCTTGCGAAGGACCTGAATATAGTCGAGCCGCAGCTGGATATTGTCCGGCGCCAGCTCCACGGCACTTTCCAGCAGGAAGTCGGCATCTTCCTGAACGCCCAGCCGGGAGCCGATATCGGCGAGCAGGCGCATGCCTTCCACATGCGTCGGATTGCGCTGGAGGAAGGCGCGCGCGATTTCCTCCGCCCGGAAGATGCGGCCTTCATGGATATGATTGGTCACCGCCAGTAGTTCGCGGGGCAGGGCTTGCAGGCGCTGGGCCTGGGCCTGCGCATTGCTCGCGGCGACGGGGTTCCCGGCAGCCGTATGCAGGTCTGCCTGCGCGTTCCAGCTGGCGATGAGGGACGGGTTGTACCGGGTTGCGCGTTCGAATGCTGTCAGGGCCCCGGCATTGTCTCCCAGTTTCCGGCGCAGGTGGCCTTCTTCCTGCCAGGCCCTGCCATAATCCGGCGAGGCCGCTTTCAGTTCCGCAAGGCGCGCGAAGGCGTCGTCATGCCGGTTCTGATACCGGGCGCAGACAGCCGCCATGTAGAGCGCGTCGCGGTTCTGCGGCTGCGTTGCCAGTATATCATCGGTGATTTTCGACGCGGCCTGGAAATCGCCAGCCTGAATGGCTTTCTGCGCCTGCTGCAGCGCGTTTTCCGGGGCGGCCAGGTCGGTCATTGCGTCGGGTATTCCTTCAATAAGAAAACAGCGCCCTGAAAGTGTCAGGGCGCTGCTTCAGGATCAAGTCTTGGGCTGTCCTAGTAGTCGTAGGAGAAGCGGAAGCCAATTGTCCGTGGCCGCATCGGCGTGATGCGTTCGCGGTCATAGACAAAGCTGCCGCTGAGGGCTGCATACTCATTCGTCAGGTTGGTGGCGAAGAGTTCAGCCGTCCAGTTGTCGCCCGTCACGCCAGCGGAAGCGCCAAGCGTCGTATAGCCGTCGAGCTTCATCTTGTTGATCTCGATCACATCGGTGAACGAGTCATCGGAGATGACGACCTGTGGCATCACATGGGCACGGAGCGACTGGCCGGCAATCTGCTGTTCAAGATCCCACTCATAGCGGAAGCGCAGGTTCCCCTGATAGGATGGTGCGAAGGCGAGGTCCGATCCTTTGACAACATCATTGGTCGGCACCAGGACTTCCGTGATCTCCGTATCCAGGAAGGAGAAGGCGCCCGCGACGGTGAGACCGTCAATGGAGGCCGGGGCCCAGGTGAAGTCACCCTCGACGCCCTTGATTTCCGCGTTGGCTGCGTTGTCCGAGAAGAACAGGTTCACGATCGACGGATCGAAGATCGTGGTCTGCAGGCCGTCGACTTTGACGAAGAAGGCCGAGCCGTTGAAGCGGAGTGAATTGTCGAAGAGCTCGGTTTTCCAGCCGAGTTCATAGTTCTTCACTTCGTCCGTATCCACAGCATACGGTACGACGTAGCCGCCGGGTCCCTGCGTGCCGCCCGGGCGGTTCAGCAGGCCGGCCCGGAAGCCTTCCGAATAGGTCGCATAGAACAACAGGTCGGCTGTCGGCGTCCACTCGCCGGTGACCTTGTAGATCATGCCGTCCGTGGCGGCCTTGTCCGGGTTACCCGCCGGCCTGTCCGGGCCGTAGATATAGGAGATGTTGGTACCGAAGACCTGTTGGTCGCTTTCGGTGAAGAGGTTGTAGAAGGACGAGTTGGCGCTGCCTTCGAGATCCACCTCGACATCATAGTAACGTGCGCCGAGGGTCAGCGAGAACTGGTCGGTGATGTCGAAGGACGCTTCGCCAAAGATGCCGAACTGCTTGTCCGTCCGTTTCACATCGTTGCGGAAGATAACGCCTGCCGGAAACGGCCCCGCTTCGCTGTAATAACCCGGATAGGCGCTGCCGATCTCTCCGGTGACGTCGGTATTGGTCAGCGGATAGTTCGGGGCAAAGCCGATCGTACCGTCCGTGTACGCAACCTGAGTCGAGCCCGGATAGACGAAGTCGTTGCGTTCTGCGAGTTCCAGGTCGCTGAAGAAGCCGCCGAATGTCGCGCGCCAGCGATACTGTTCCGGCGTATTGAAGCGGAGCTCGTGCGTCTGGACCTTGGTTTCGCTGTCCGATGTCACATAGAGGTTCGGCGCATAGCATGTGCCTGTCGGGGCAACGCCGGCAGCCGGATAGGTCACCGAATAGTCGCAGATATAGTAGGGCAGGTACTGGCCGACGAAGAGATAGTCGGAATAGTCGACCACCTGTTCCGTTGTCCGCTCAGTATACGCACCGGTGTAGATGGCTTCGAGGGCGCCGAGGCGGCCGTTCACCGTCCAGGCGGTGTTGCTGAACTTGTCCTCGGTGCTTTCCGGCGTGAAGCGGACGATGTCGTAATCGTCCAGTTCCGGATCAGCGGAGAAGACGCCTTCGGCATCGATCTGCTGTTGCGAGTGCTGGAGCAGGATGTCCCAGTCCTCGTTGATTTCATACAGACCGCTCAGTCGGAAGCCCTGATACGTCACGTCATTGATGTCGTTTTCGGCAATGGTGCCGTTGTTGGCAGCGATGAAGTTGACGTTGGAAAGGTCAGCGCCGGCCTGGAAGCCCTCGCGCTGCGTGCTGACCGGAACGCCATTGGCGCGAACGGTGCCTGCCGTACGGAAGCGTCCGGATTCTTCAGCGGTCAGAACGCCGCCGACATTGTCGATATAGCCGCCCTGTGTATCGGTGTAGACCACGCCGCGGACAGCGAACTTGTCGCTGACCGGCAGATTGACCATCGCTTCGACACTGTTGCTCATCTCACCGCCATCGGTGAACGAGGTGGACGCGCTGAAGCCTGCATCAAAGCCGTTCAGCGACGGCTTGTTGGTGATCATGCGGACCGTACCGGCCTGCGAGCTGGCCCCGAAGAGCGTGCCCTGCGGGCCGGAGAGGACTTCCACGCGCTCGATATCGGCAGCGTAGACGTCGAGGTTACGGCCCGGCTGGGCCAGCGGCTGCTCATCGAGATAGAAGCTGACGTTTGGGGCAAGGCCTGCAACGCCGGCAACTGTCAGGTTTGGCGTCGTCGAAGCGAGGCCACGGATATAGATCGTGTTCTGGCCAGGGCCTGCACCGCCGGCGGTCACACCCGGCAGCTGGATCAGATAGTCATTGAAGCTTTTCACGCCGAGCGCTTTCAGTTCCTGCTCGCCGAGCGCTGTGACGGCAACAGGAATGCTCTGGGCGCTTTCAGCGCGTTTGGTGGCTGTCACGGTGACAGCCTGAAGGCGCTTAACCTTTGCAGCCGGCTGAGCCGGTGCGGTTTCCTGAGCTTGTGCATGTGATGCGGCAATGCCGGCGATCGCGATAAGCGAAGCGCCGTACTTAAACTTCTTCATTATCTTCCCCTTGGGTCAGCTCCAGCCGTAGCGCGCACAACAACAGGCGCGCAGCATTCGAATCATGGCTGCTCGATAGGGCCCGAAGTAACGGGTTATTTCGATAATCTAAAGGGCTGGAGCTGAATATAGCTCGGGATTAGGTGCAATCTGTTACACAAAGTCCACATTTCATGGCTTAGCAGACGGTTCTCTGAAGTTCGATAATTTGACTATCGTCGTAATTACGGCAATAGCCGCTTATGGCTCAAGATTTCGAAACGAACGCCCCGGATGTTCATGCTGCCGAAGCAGAGATGTCCGAAGAGGAAACTCTGTTTGTATATGAGACCGATTATGAAGTCGGTCAGGACAATGTCGAAATTGCGGGACTGGACGTCCACAACCCGGTTTTCTTCCTGAGTGCAGGCCTGATCGTGCTGTTTTCGGCGATGAGCCTGCTGTTCCCGGAAGCGGCGACGCAATACCTTACAGCCGCCAAGACATGGACGCTGCAGCGGGCAGACTGGCTGTTCGCGGTGACCCCGTTGATCGTCTTCGCCTTTGCGCTTTACCTGACCTTCAGCCCCCTCGGAAAAATCCGTCTGGGCGGCGCGTCTGCCGAACCTGAATTCAAGACCCATTCCTGGGTCGCCATGCTATTCGCGGCCGGTGTGGGCGTGGGCTTCATGTTTTATGGGGCGGCCGAACCGCTTGCCTACTACACCGACTGGTATGGCACCCCGCTGAACGCTGTCCCTGAAACGCCTGCGGCAGAGCGGCTTGCTTTCAGCGCCACCATTTTCCATTGGGGTCTGGCCCCCTGGGCGATCTATGCGATTGTCGGGCTGGCGCTCGGCTTCTTTGCCCACAACAAGGGGCTTCCGCTGAGCATCCGGTCTGCCTGTTACCATGTGTTCGGTGAACGTGTCTGGGGCTGGCCGGGGCACATCATTGACATGTTCGCGGTGGTCTCGACCGTTTTCGGCCTGGCCACGACCATCGGGATCGGCGCCACCCAGGCGTCGAGCGGGATCGCCTATCTTTTCGGGTTCGAACCTAACCGCTACCTCCAGATCGCCCTGATCGTTTTCATGACAGGCCTTGCGGTCCTGTCCGTCCTGCGCGGCATGGACGGCGGGGTGAAGCTCCTCAGCAATATCAATATGAGCATCGCCTTTGGCCTCCTGATCTTCGTCGTCATCGCCGGTCCGACGGTTCTGATCTTTACCGGTCTGGGCCAGAACTTCCTCGCCTATCTCACCGACATGCCCGCCCTGACCAACTGGGTGGATCGTCCCGACATCATGTGGTTCCACGACTGGACCATCTTCTACTGGGCCTGGTGGATTTCCTGGTCGCCCTTCGTCGGCATGTTCATCGCCCGTATCTCGAAAGGGCGTACCGTCCGGGAATATTTCGGCGTTGTTCTGCTGGCGCCGTTCACGATCTGCGTCATCTGGTTCACCGCGTTCGGGGAAACGGCTCTGACGCTCAATCAGTCGGGCACCGGGGAGCTGGCCGACGGGATGACCAGCGCATCACTCGTCCTGTTCGAGATGCTGGCAGACCTTCCGTTCCCGCTGATCACATCCATCATCGCGATTTTCCTTCTGATCGTCTTCATCGTCACGTCAGCCGACTCAGGCGCACTGGTCGTCGACACGATCACCAGTGGCGGAAAAACAGATGCGCCGGTCCTGCAGCGTGTGTTCTGGGCCTGCATGCTGGGGCTGACGGCGTCGGCGCTGCTCTATGGCGGCGGAACAGATGTCCTGCAATCGCTGCAGGCGGGCACGATTACTGCGGCCTTGCCATTCACCTTCATCCTGCTCGCGTGCTGTTTCAGTCTCTATCTGGGCCTGCGAGATGAATTGCGGGCGATGAAGGCATTCGAGGCGGAAAATTCCGACACGGAATGATTGCTCAAAGCGTGCACGGTCGGCCCGCCGCCTGAGCCCCTGTATATGAAAGCACTGCCCAGCGGTCTGCGGCATACCTCCGGCGCGGTGCTCCGGGGCGGGAGGGTGCTGTGCCTCCAGTTAGAGCGTTCGGGAATAAAGGTTGCGAAACCAGACACTTAATCTATATTTCTACCCGTGGAGGAAGTATCGGGTGGCGCAATCCTACCCCGGATCACCGGGGCATTTTCAGGAACTCCTGCTTGAAGGCATGTGCGACAGCCAGTGTCTCCCCGAGGCGCTGGAGTGGCTGAACCAGTATTGTGGGTCAGGTTCGGCGCAGCTGATTGCAGTCAACGACTCCAATCTGATCCTCGATTCCTCCATCGCCGGGACGGTCAACCTTGAAGTGTTCGAACGGGAGGCTGAATTCCTTCCCCTGAATCCGAGGACGAAGGTTTTCGACAATATGCCCACCGGGCACATCTTCCACGACTCCGACATTGTGGATGATGAGATGGTCAGGACACATCCTGTATATCAGGAGTTTCTCATCCCGGCGCAGATCGGTCAGTTCACGGGCGCCATCCTTTCGCGGGGTGAAGGGCATATCGTCGGTCTTGCCATTGCGCGCCCCTATGAAGACGGGCCGTTCGAAGAGGCTGTCATCCGGAAATTTTCCCAGATCGTTCGGGGCGCTCTCCCGGTTGTGCAACTGGCCGAACAGGTGGTCGACACACGCGCTTCGTCTTTGCTGGAACTGTTCGGGCGGCAAGCGCATGTTGCCATCCTCGACAAGGAAGGCGTGCTGCTGCGCTATTCCGAACCGTTTGAAAAGCTTCTGTCCACGGGACTTGTCAGGCGGGATCGTTTCGGCCGGCTCGACATGCTGTCGGATGACCTGAACGCGAGCCTTTCGGGCGCCCTGAAAGGTGTAAACGGAACGGCCGGAGGGCGTTTCTCGTTTACCCGCCTCCGCCCGGAGCGGACCTTCATCTGCTCGGTGACACCCGTGCCGCCCATGAAGAATTTTGGCGGCCGGTCGGGGCATGCGATCCTTTTCCTGGATCCGCTGCTGGCGCCGCGCCGTCTGGACCGGCATCTGCTGCGGCAGGCTTTCATTTTGACTGAAGCGGAATGCGATGTCTGCGAACGGCTCTATGCCGGGGACACGCTGGCCGAAATCGCGGACGGCCGTGAGGTTGCTCTCAGTACGATCAAGTCGCTCATGAAGTCCATCCTCATGAAGACAGGGGCCCGGCGCCAGGCCGAAGTCATCATCAAACTGTCACGTTTCGCGTTCGAAGCAGCCGACTAAACGTGACCCCCGGGTCACACATTTCAGCCTCCGCAAGAAATACTCGCCTGTCTGCGTACGCATCCCCCATATGAGGGATGACACTCTGATGGCGTTAACGCTTTGGTAAGGTCGTGAGTTGGCGAGAAGTTGCCACGCAGACGGGACCAGAGATGCCTGCACTCACGCTGGGGATGCGCGAGTTGGGCTGGGTGGGGAATGTCATGGAAAGGGAGTGTCGGGGTGGAAAAGGCAGCCGGGAAATCAAGGGGACGGATTTCGGCGATTTTGCTCGGCGCAATGGCCTCTCTTTCCATGGCAGCTCACGCCAGCGAGCCGCCGAAAGGGACGGGGGATAAGGTGGGCCTGCAAATTGACGACTTCATTGGCACTGTCCGTATCGTGCGTAGCGATGTGAATTCGATCAATGTGGTGACGGTCAATGAAGGGGCCTCCGGCATTGGGCCGGTCGTGGTGGAAGAGACAGGCTCGTCAGTCCTGCGCGTACGCGGAATGCCGGCGCCGCTTGCAATGAATTGCGTGCGGCTCAACGGGGCTCTGTCGATCTCGTTCGACGATGGCCCAGCCCAACCGATCACCGACTTTCCGACCATCGTCATCTCGGTGCCGCCGTCAGCCGACGTGAAACTGATGCTGCGGGCAGGCGATGCCGAAGTTTCTGAAACCGAAAACCTCGAAATACTGGCTGGCGGTTGCGCCAATATCGTCGCCGAGCGCGTCACGAACACGCTGCGCCTGACAACGACCGGCGCCGCCCGGTTCAGTGTCGACCAAGCCCGGCGGGCCGACATCGACGCCAGTAATGGCGGGCAAATCCGGATTTCGAATGTCGACCGCCTGCTGAGCGCCTGTCTCGGCCACGCCTCGAAACTGAACTCGGACAAGGTGACCGGCGATGCCCGGATGTACATGTCGGGCACGAGCCGTGCGACGCTCTCCCAGGTCGACCTGAATGAACTCACCGCGGAGCTTGACGGCACCTCCTCGCTGGATGTGACCGGCACGGCCTCGACGTCCCGGATTGCCGTCGGTGCTGCCGCCCGGGCCCATGTCACGGGCGGTGTGAAACTCGGCGATGTCAGCCTGACCCGCGCAGGGCGGCTCGTCGTCGATGGCAAACGTTGGAAAGGACCATGAAATGACGAATTCCAAGACACCTGAAACGGCCATTAGCCCTGGCGGCTTCCGCTTGTTCCTCCCGGCGGTTTTGCTGCTTGTTCCTGGGCTGATGGCCACACCGCCTGCGGCGGCGCAGGAGCTGGTCTACACACCGGTCAATCCGTCCTTTGGGGGCAATCCCTTCAATTCGGCGCACCTGCTGGGTGTGGCGAATGCACAGGACGATACCGAGGCGCCGTCCAGCGGCTCAACCGGCGATCCGCAGGCGGACCTGTTCATCCGTCAGCTGCAGAGCCGGCTCCTGTCCGGCCTGGCTTCGGAAGTGTCGAATGCGATCTTCGGGGACAATCCGCAGGATTACGGACGGGTCGTTTTCGGAGACCAGATAGTGGAGTTCCAGCGGGGTCTGGATTCGATCACGTTGACCATCTTTGATGCCACGACCGGCACCACGACGGAGATTGTCGTTCCGGTCTTCACGACAGGCGGCTGATCTTTTGGGGCGGGGAGTAGAGTGTTGATGCGTAACAAAATGCGGTTTGCAGGACGATTGCTTGTTTCGGCCATGGCCGTGGTGCTCGTGTCCTGCGCCACACCACCGAAGGTGACAACGAAAATGGCCGAACCGGTCGTCAATCCACGCACGCAGACGGAGTATGCATTGCTCTGGCTGCCGAAACCATCGGAACAGATTCCGGTGGCGGTCTACGGCGTGAGCGACGAGACCGGAGCGTTCAAACCGAGCGACACGGTGCAGACGCTGTCGCGCGCCGTGACCCAGGGGGCAACGCCGATCCTGATCAAGGCGCTGCAGGATGCGGGCGACCAGAGCTGGTTCAAGGTCATCGAGCGTGAAAAGCTCGATAACCTGCTGAAGGAACGCCAGATCATCCTTGAGATGCGCCAACGCTATCTGGGCGAGTCCGCGCGGGACTCGCTGGCGCTGCCGGCACTCCTGTTTGCCGGTATCCTGATCGAGGGCGCCATTACGGGCTACGACACAAACACGCAAACCGGCGGGGCTGGCGCGCGCTATCTCGGGATCGGCGCCGACACGCAATACCGGGAGGACGCCGTTTCGGTCTATCTCCGCGCGGTCAGCGTGAAGACCGGAGAGGTGCTGATCTCTGTTTCGACCGAGCAGCGGGTGGCGTCTGTCGCCTGGCAGGCCAATGCATTCAAATATGTTGCTTACAGGGAACTGCTGGAGGCGGAAGCGGGTATCACCCTGAACCAGCCCCGGCACCTTGCTGTACGCCAGGCGCTTGAGAAGGCTGTTTACGGCCTGATCATCGAGGGCGTGAAGTCCGGTCTCTGGTCCTTCGAAGATCCGGAACTCGGACAGGCAGCGCTCGAATTCTATGACACCAACTACCGGACGGAATTCCCGAAGGCAGCGCTGAAAGGTGTTCCGAAGGAGCTTCTGGAAGACAAACCCGCTTGGGGGGACAAGTGACGAACGGTCTGGCGGGCTTCCTGATCGGGAAGGCCGGCCGGGGCGCGAAGATTTAGGAGGCGCGAAAGCGCCAGGGTGGGGAGAGGCCAGCTTCAAGTTGGCGCTCGGACCGGTCTCTCCCCGGGGACCAGCCCATATGGGCTGATCCCCCGATGAATACTGCCAGTCGCTATGGCAGGCAACTCGGGAGGTGCGTGGATGTTACCACGTAAGAGACGGTTCACGTCAGGGATTGGCCCTGTCTGTAGTGGAATCACCAGCGGGCTTCAGCGCGGCGCTGTGCTGACAGGGCTTGCCCTTGCGGGCGGCATCGCCCTGCACGCGGCCGCTGACGACGGCGTGAAACGGTCGTTCGCCAATATCGAGCAGATCTCTGACGTGCTCGCACGGGCCCGCCTTGCTCAGGCCGGTACGGACAATCAAGTCAAGCTCGTCCAGGACGGACAGGACCTGAAGATCGACGCCTATGTCCAGGGGCAGATGAACCGGGCCTCGGCGAAAGAGAACATGATTGCCCAATCTGGCGATGGCGCGACGGCGGAACTCCGCGTGGTCGGCGATGGGAATACGTTCGCCATTGCACAGAATGCGGCGAACGGTCCGGGCCAGAATTCAGCCAGCGTCTCCATCGATGGCGACTTCAATGCGGCGGACGTGCGCCAGACCAATGATTTCGGCCCCACTTTCTCGAACACAGCCAGCCTGATCCAGGCCGGGAACGGCAATTCCGGTACCATCACGCAAACCGTATCGCCGGGCACGCTGGCTGTCGGCGCGAACATGGCAACCATCACGCAAACCGGAAATGACAATGACGCCCTGATCGAACAGACCGGCGCGGACAACAGCGCCTCGATCGAACAGGACGGAGACGGAAACAGGGGCGCCATTCTCCAGGACGGGGAGGGCCTCTCCGCCATCCTCGTCCAGACGGGGCAGGCGCTGGAATACACGATTAACCAGACAGGATGCGTCGTTTCGTCTGGCTGCGGAGCAGTCAGCGTGACGCAGACCGGGCCGTGACCGGCTCAGCGTCTGGGAGGGGACATGCCTTTGGCTGGGTGACGGCGAGGCGTGGCAGAAGCCATGTGGGGGACAGGATGCTTCCAGATTGGCCAGTATGAAAGCCGGTTCGAGAACGAGCAGGCAGGCAGATTGTGCAATGACAAGGAGATACCTCATGCGCAAGAAATTACTCGCAACTGTCGCCATAGCGGCGGTGTGTTTCGGAGGTCCCGCATTCGCTGAAGAAGCGATCGTAAACCAGAGCGGCGCCGACAACACGGCGGACGTCGACCAGACCCTGGCTGCTGACCTGGTCACAACCGGTCAGGAGAGCAATGAGAACTTCGTGACGGTGGATCAGACTGGGGGCAAGAATGACGCCACCGTCCGTCAGGGGCATGCCCCTCCGGGGATCGACAATTACCAGATCGCCACCAATGAAGCGGATATCGACCAGGTCAGTGAAGCAGGATCGGCGGTGGGCAATGACGCCGACGTGATCCAGTACTCGGACACCAATGTCGGATCGGCGCCGAACTCGGTCGATATCGATCAGTACACCGCAGGGGTCGTCGCTCAGACGGCGAGTGTGACCCAGGTTGGCGGCTCGGGTAACTCTGCCACCGTTCAGCAGGGTCAGGATCTGGATGCTGATGAAGGCGGCGAGCTGGCCGAAGTGACCCAGGGCGGGTCCGACAACTCGGCGATGGTGACCCAGGGTGGCGTGGCCGACATCGCATCGGTCACCCAGACTGGCGCGTCGAACGATGCGTCTGTCGAACAGCAAGGCGAAGGTGGCTTCGCCATGGTCGACCAGACCGGCAACGACAACAGCTCGATGGTCGAGCAGAGCGGCATCGGCGCCTATGCCGACAACCTTCAGGTCGGCAATGGTAACAGCTCTCTTATCACCCAGGAGGACGACTCTCCGAACGGGAGCATTGGCATCGACAACGCCTATAATGCCGACCCTGAAGCCACCGTCCAGCAGTTCGGTGACGACAACACGTCCTCGGTAGCGCAGTCCAATCTCGGGGGCGGGTTCAACCAGGTCGCCAATGTCACGCAGAACGGCAATGCCAA
This sequence comes from Hyphomonas sp., assembly GCA_002700305.1. GTDB lineage: Bacteria > Pseudomonadota > Alphaproteobacteria > Caulobacterales > Hyphomonadaceae > Hyphomonas. Next base: position 49,105 of record PACZ01000001.1, read on the forward strand.
CATCTCTGACGTGGCGCAGACGGGAACCGGTCCGAACTTCACGGGCACGCTGCGCGCGGTCGTGACGCAGTCGGACGGCTCGACTTCTGCCGTGACCCAGTCGGCAACCGACGGACATGCGAAGAACCTGTTTGCCACGGTCAATCAGGCTGGCGCGTCCAGTTCCGATATTTCGCAAGACGCCAGCGGCTATCGTGCGTCCGGCCTGTCTGCGAAAGTCACGCAGGATGGCGGATCCGCTGCGACTGTGCAGCAGACCGTGGCCAACCCGTCCACATCCTTCAGCGGTGCGGTCGAGTCAGGCGATGTCTCGACCGTGATCAATCAGAATGGCGGCTCGACGGCGAATGTCACCCAGGCTGTCTATGGCAATGGGTCGACTGGGATTGATGCAAATATCACCCAGGACAATGGCGCGATTGCCGATGTCACCCAGACCATGAATGGCGACGGTGACGCGGACCTGTTGGCCACCGTCACCCAGGACGGAGCCAGCGGTGCGGTCGTGACCCAGACCTACAATCTGGACCTGTCAAATTCGTTCGAGGCGGCAGTGACCCAGACCGGCGACGGCAACCTGGCCGGTGTGGCACAATCGGATGCCGGAGCGGCCAATGGCGGTGACAGCGGCATCTATGCGGATGTCACTCAGACTGGCGAAGGCAATATTGCCGGCGTCACACAGTCCAACCGTCAACATTCGGCCTATGTGGACCAGATCGGTGACGGCAACGTTGCGCTCGCCACGCAGGGCGGGATCGGTAACACTGCGGATATCGACCAGTTGAACAATTACAACTTGGCGGCGGTGACACAGGGCGCGTCTGGAAATACAGGCACCGTCATGCAGACCGGCCAGTTCAACGCGGCAGTGATCTCGCAGGATGGATCATCCTTTGCGCTGGGCAATGACGGCTATATCGAGCAGAGCGGCACCGGCAATTTCGGTATGGTTGACCAGGACGCCAGCCGTCGCGGCGATGCGGACATCTCGCAGGGCGGGACAGGCGGTTTTGCGAAGATCACGCAGGCTGACTGGAACAGCGAAGCAAGCATCAGCCAGACGGCCGGTGCCGGCAATTTCGCCGAGATCAGCCAGGAGGGCGGTACGTCGCTCAGCACGGGTAATGACGCTTCGGTCACCCAGTCCACGGATGGTGGCTGGGCGAGCATCATGCAGACCGGTGAGCTGAACGATGCGAACGTCACCCAAGCGGTTGCGTCCAACGCGACAGCGACGATCACGCAGATCGGCACGGGCAACTTCGCCAACGTCTCGCAATAATCCTCATGGCCCCGGACCGGTTGCCGGTCCGGGGCTCTCTTTCTCTCGCGGTGGGAACTGGGAAATGCGAATGAGGCCTGCAACGGCAAACGCGATCGGTATCCGGCTGGCCTTCGGGGCGGCTGCGATCCTGTTTGTGTCTGGTCTTTCTGGTTGCAGTACACAGATCAATCCGCAGGAACTGCTCAATATGGTGCCGCTGAATAGGCAGGAAGCGCAGCCGCCTCCGCCGGTGCCGGAAACAGTACGGCAGGACACTGAAAAGAACAGCACCAGGATTCAGGCCGAACAGGTGGTCCCTGTCAGCGGAGAGCCCAGCCGGAACGAGCGCGGCTCCCGTGTCAGCCAGATCACCAACGCGCCGGACGCCGGCGCAACCCTTCACATGGAAATCGATACAGACGATCCCTGCCTGGGGGAACTGCAGGATACGGAACAGTGCCAGATGACGCTGGCACCGGCATCCGGCTCTGCCGGTTCATCCTCGGACAGCGGCATGACTCTGACCATTGTTTCCCCGGAAACCGGCCGGCGCGGTACATTCGATGCGGCTCGGGCTGTTAACGAGATTGGGCGCGGGAAGACCCTGTCACAGGCAGCGCAATCGGCGGGCAGCGACTTTCTTGCCGGCGCCGCGCCAACGCCGCCAGACACGCCGGCTCCTGATCTACCGGGTGTGGATGTGCCTCCCGGCACAGTCGTCACGCCGCCCCAATGAGCGTGCCTGCCTCGTGATGTGTAACAGTTGCTCCAGTCGCTGGCCGGCAGGACGGGGCTGCATTGACCGTGGCCCGAGCGCCCTGGCCGGGTCGCGGACATTCCGCGCGGCAGACACCAATTTTCTCCACATTTGACCATTAGACGCTCATTTGGCTGCGAGGCGAAATATCGTGTGAAGATCGCGTGACAAGCGCGTTAACATTTCTTACGTTGCGTCGTAGGGGAATTAGGGTTGATGACGGGAATAGCTGCAAGATCAGAATCAGATTCGGATCCCACGCCCGAAACGGTGCGTGTGATTGGTCGCGTCAAATGGTTCGACAGCACCAAGGGCTACGGTTTCATCGTGGCGGAATCGACCTCGGATCCGGGGCTGACCGGCGATGTCATGATCCACATCACCTGCCTGCGCTCCTATGGCGAAACCTATGCCGATGAGGGCGCCCGCATCGTCTGCAACGCCATGCAGACCGAGCGTGGCTGGCAGACCGCCAGCATCATCGAGATGGAGCGCCCGAAGGCGGTCGTGGCCCGGGAACTGGGCGTTGAGCCGGATTATGAGCCTGTCACGCTGAAATGGTTCAACCGGGCGCGTGGCTACGGTTTTGTACAGCGGGAAGGCAAGGATCAGGACATCTTCGTCCACGCCGTCGTGTTGCGCAAAGCGGGCTTTGAAGAGATTGAGCCGGGCACCGGACTGCAAGCCATCATCGAGGATGGCGCCAAGGGCGAGCACGTTACCAGCCTCAAGCCGGGCTGAAGCCGCACTCCAACCGCCACGAATGCTTGCCGCTGGTCTGAGCGGCGGCTAAACCATAGCGCATGAAACGCTTTCTTGTCAGCGGCATGGCCGCGTTCGCCCTCGTTCTTTCCGCGCCGGCTGCACTGGCCGAGCTGGAAACCAGCCCGCTGACCATCGAATCCGCGAATGGCGCACACGCCTTCACGGTTGAGATCGCCGACGAGCCGGAAGAAATCACCACTGGCCTCATGAACCGTGAGAGCATGGACCCGGATGCGGGCATGCTGTTCGATTTCGGCCAGCCGCGCGAAGCGGCGATGTGGATGAAGAATACGCTGATCCCGCTGGACATGCTGTTCATGGACCCGCAAGGCAAAGTCATCGCCATCGCGCGTGAGACCGTACCCGGCTCCCTGCGGACCATCACACCGGGCGTGCCGGTAAAATCGGTTCTTGAGCTGAATGGCGGCCGCGCCGAAGAGCTGGGCATCGAACCCGGCGATGAAGTGATCCATCCCATTTTCGGCAACGCCGACGAATGAGCGAAGACGGCGCGCTGAAACCGCCGCCCCCCGGATTTGCCCCGCGCCCCACGCGAGGCAAATTCTCTATCCATAATGGCCCATCCTATCTGGCGACGGGCGAGGGCGACCTCCGCTGCGGCATCTGGGTGCTGGACCGTCACTGCAACGGCATGGGCTTCATGCATGGCGGCATGATCTGTGCCTTTGCCGACAGCGCGCTCGCCTGGGCCGTCTGGTCGGCGACCGAGCGGATGTCTGTCACGATCAAGCTCACCATGGAATTCATGGGCATCGTGCCGGAAGGCAGCTGGCTGGAAGCACACCCGCAGGTCAAAGGCGTGGACGGGGACCTCGTTCACGTCATGACGGACATGCTGACCGAAGACGGCGCGCTGGTGGCACGGGCCGATGCGGTCTTCCGGTCCCTGCGGCGCCGCAAGGCCTGACCGTCAGCGATCAGGCCTCGATGCCGAGTTCTGCAAGCGCAAACGCCTTGATGGACTTGTAGTCCGCCTTGCCATTCACCGCGCGGCCGAGATCGTCCTTGAAAAGGACCCGTTTGGGCGCCTTGTAGTGGGCGAGCTTGGTTTTCACGAATTCCCGCAGGGATGCCTCGTCGGCCTGTCCGTCGAGTGACACCACGGCCGTGATGGCCTGGCCCCATTTGTCGTCCGGCACGCCGACCACAAGGGCGTCCTTTACGGCGTCATGCGCCTTCAGGGCTTCCTCGACCTCTTCCGGATAGACTTTCTCTCCGGCTGTGTTGATGCAGTTGGAGCCGCGGCCGAGCAGGGTGATCGTGCCGTCGGGTTCTACCGTGCACCAGTCTCCGGGCACGGAGTACCGGACGCCGTTGATCGTCTTGAACGTCTTTTCGGTTTTTTCCGGATCCTTGTAATAGCCGAGCGGCACCGCGCCGCCGCGGGCGATAAAGCCGGCCTCGCCGCTGCCCGGCACGACTTCGCGGCCGTCCTCGGTGAACACTTTGCACTTCGAGCCGATGGTGAACTTGGACGTCTTCACCTCGCCGTCTGCAGTCATGATGGATGTGCCGAAGCCGACCGCTTCGGAGGCGCCGAAACTGTCGGTCATGGCGGCGTTCGGCATGTGGCGCAGGAGGCCGCGCTTGACCTCGGTGCTCCACATGACGCCGGACGAGATTATGCCTACCACCGTGTCCAGCTTGTGCTTGCCGGGATTGGCGTCGAGATAGGCCAGCATCGGCTTGCCGAACGCATCGCCCACGATGGCCATATTTGTGACGCCCTCACGCTCGATGGTCTCAAACAGGTTCTGCGGGTCGAAATGCTTGTTTTCCGTGAGGGTCACGATGGTGCCGCCGCCGACCAGTGAGCCCATGGCGGTGAACAGGCCGGTGCCATGCATCAGCGGGCAGGCGGGAATGTTGCGGACATGCCGGCCAAGCGCCTGCGCCGCCATGACATGTTCCTCGATGTTCTTCGGCACCGGCAGGCCCTGGGCCTCGGCGCCTTCCATGCCGGCCTGGCGCCAGATCTTGTGGGACCACATCACGCCTTTCGGCATGCCGGTCGTGCCGCCGGTATAGAGGAAGAGCAGGTCATCGCCGGACCTCGGGAAACCGAGCGGGGACGGGTCGCCCTGTGTGGCCAGGTCTTCATAGGCCACGGCGAAGTCCGCCGTCTCGCCGCCGCCGATCTGGACCCAGCTGGTCACGCCGGGCAGGCGCGGCTGGACCTTTTTCACCTGGTCCATGAACTCGACATCGAAGAACACGACCGTCGCGTCTGAATTGTCGAAGATGTAGAACAGCTCGTCTTCAAGGTAGCGGTAGTTGACGTTCACATGCGTCAGGCGGCCTTTGAAGCAGGCAGCGAGCCCTTCCATGTATTCCGGCTGGTTGCGCAGGTAGAAGCCGACCTTGTCGCCTGTCTTCGCGCCCCGTGCCAGCAGGTTGCGCGCCATCCGGTTGGAGCGGGCCGTCATGTCCGGCCAGGTGATGCGCCGGTCGCCATGGACCAGGGCAATATCGTCCGGGCCAAGTGCCGCGCCGACCGCGTCCAGCAAATCACCGAGATTCCAGAAATCCTGCGAGCTCATCATTTCCTCCTCCTGCCGGTCTTCGCCAGCTCTGCGCCAATGCTACGGAGTGGAAGGGCCGCCCGCAATCGTTCCCTCGGGTAAGAGGTCAGGATCGACCAATTCATGCGACCGGCACCAGTCCTGAAAAGAAAAGCGGCCCCCCGTTTCCGGGAGGCCGCCTTGTTTTCCGGATAAGTGTCCGGGCGGGGCTTAGAAGCCCATGCCGCCCATGCCACCCATGCCGCCCATGTCCGGCATGCCGCCGGCCGGAGCATCCTTCTTAGGCGCTTCGGCGATCGCAGCTTCCGTCGTGATCAGCAGGCCAGCCACGGAGGAGGCGTTCTGCAGGGCCGAACGGACAACTTTGACCGGGTCGATGACACCCATGGCAACCAGGTCGCCATATTCTTCGGTCTGGGCGTTGAAGCCGTGCGAGCGCGACTTGGTCTGCAGGATCGTGTTCACGACCACAGAGCCTTCCACGCCAGCGTTTTCGGCGATCTGACGAACCGGAGCTTCGAGCGCCTTGCGGACGATGTCGATGCCGGCTTTCTCGTCGTCGTTTTCGCCAACCACGTCGATGTTCTTGGAGGCGCGGAGCAGGGCCGTACCACCACCCGGGACGATGCCTTCTTCGACAGCGGCGCGGGTTGCGTTCAGGGCGTCGTCGACGCGGTCCTTACGCTCTTTCACTTCGACTTCAGTTGCGCCACCGACCTTGATCACGGCAACACCGCCGGCCAGCTTGGCCAGACGTTCCTGCAGTTTCTCGCGGTCATAGTCGGAAGAGGTGTCGTCGATCTGCTTGCGGATCTGGGATACGCGAGCTTCGATGTCTTTCTTCTTGCCGGCGCCGTCGACGATGGTCGTATTGTCCTTGTCGATGGTGATGCGCTTGGCGGTGCCGAGCATTTCCATGCCGACGTTTTCCAGCTTGATGCCGAGGTCTTCGGAGATGACCTGGCCGCCGGTGAGGACAGCGATGTCCTGCAGCATGGCCTTGCGGCGGTCGCCGAAGCCCGGGGCTTTGACAGCAGCGATTTTGAGGCCGCCGCGCAGCTTGTTGACCACGAGGGTGGCCAGGGCTTCGCCGTCAACGTCTTCAGCGATGATCAGCAGCGGCTTCTGCGACTGAACGACCTGCTCCAGGATCGGCAGCATCGGCTGCAGGCTGGACAGCTTCGACTCGTGAAGCAGGATGTAGCAGTCTTCCAGCTCGGCAATCATCTTGTCCGGGTTGGTGATGAAGTACGGCGACAGGTAGCCGCGATCGAACTGCATGCCTTCGACGACGTCGAGTTCGGTTTCGAGCGACTTGGCTTCTTCAACCGTGATGACGCCTTCGTTGCCGACTTTCGCCATGGCTTCAGCGATCATCGCGCCGACTTCGGTTTCACCATTGGCAGAGATGGTGCCGACCTGGGCGATCTCTTCGTTCGTCTTCACCTTCTTGGAGTGGTGAGCGAGGTCTTTGACGACTTCGGCAGCAGCCTTGTCGATACCGCGCTTCAGGTCCATCGGGTTCATGCCAGCGGCAACGCGCTTCATGCCTTCGCGGACGATGGCCTGGGCGAGCACCGTGGCGGTCGTGGTGCCGTCACCGGCCACATCGTTGGCCTTGGAGGCGACTTCGCGCAGCATCTGTGCGCCCATGTTCTCGAGCTTGTCTTCCAGCTCGATCTCTTTTGCGACGGTGACACCGTCCTTCGTGGTGCGCGGAGCGCCGAAGGATTTTTCGATGACGACGTTACGGCCTTTCGGGCCGAGCGTCACTTTTACGGCGTTGGCCAGCGTGTCGACGCCCTTGAGCATCTTTTCGCGGGCGTCAGCGCCAAAAACTACGTGTTTTGCAGCCATTTCGAGTTACCTCTTTGAATTTGCTGTATTTCTTGAAAGCCTTCAGGGGCGGAGATTATTTCTCCAGCACACCCATGATGTCGCTTTCTTTCATGATGAGCAGGTCTTCGCCGTCGACGGAGACTTCCGTGCCGGACCATTTGCCGAACAGGACGCGGTCGCCCTTTTTGACGTCCAGAGCGATGGTCTTGCCATCTTCACCGGTTGCGCCTTTGCCGACAGCGACCACTTCACCTTCCTGCGGCTTTTCTTTTGCCGTGTCGGGAATGATGATGCCGCCCTTGGTCTTTTCCTCTTCCTTGACGCGACGTACGACGACGCGATCGTGCAGGGGACGAAGTTTCATGGCTGTTTGCCCTCTAATCTTGATTGCGAGTTTGAATAGATCTCACGGGAGCCAGCAGCCTGCAGCAGCGAATTAGCACTCACCCTTGCCGACTGCTAGCGGTGCACCGGAAGTAGGGCCGGGACCGGATAGCGTCAACTGGACAGTTGCAAAAATTTTTTGCGCCGGAACGCCGCCGGGCCGGGGGCGCCGGAGCCTCATGGCGCCGCTCCAAGGCGTTTCAAAAGTCTGAAGCCGGGGCGCCAAATTTGCTGGCCCCGTTTGGCGTCATCGTAGCCATTTCATGTAATAAATACGCCACATCCCGGCAGGAGACGGGTAAAATAACCAGGAGACGGGACCTCATGAGCGCCTACGCACGGGATATAAAGGATTCTCTGACGTTCTTCGTCTTCGTGGCAACGACGGCGCTCTGTCTGTCGTTCACCTTCTCGGTTTTCGTCTACCGTCTTGGTGTGCTGGAAGATCCTCAGCGCTTTCTCGTCGCGAACCTCATCGTCGCTGCCTGTGTGGCGATCCCGACGGCAACGATCGCGTCCCAGCATGAGTTCCAGCTGAAGCGGTATCAGCGCCAGCTGGAATCGCTCGCCTCGACCGACCCGCTGACCGGCCTGCAGAACCGCCGCTTCTTCCGCATTTCTGCCGAAGACGAGATGAAGCGCCAGCGCCGCATGGGGGGCATGGCCGCGCTTGTCCTGTTCGATCTCGACCAGTTCAAGCGCGTCAACGACCGCTATGGCCACCAGGCTGGCGATGCGCTGCTGAAGCGGATTGCCGAAATTGCCTATTCGGAACTGCGCGGGCCGTTCGACAAGCTCGGCCGCTGGGGCGGGGAGGAGTTTGTCGTTCTCCTGTCCAGCGTCAACCGCGACCAGGCGTGGCTGGTCTGTGACCGCCTGCGCGAGCGTCTGGAGAATACAGAGATCGAATTTAATGGCGAGAAGATCTCGGTCACCGCCAGCTTTGGCTATGAAATGCTGACCCCGGATGCCTCTTTCGACCGCGTTGTCGAATCTGCCGACAAGGCCCTTTACGTGTCCAAGTCGACTGGCCGGAACCGCGTCACCTATGCCGGTCCGCGCCTCGCAGCGACGGCCTGATCGCGCCCGGCTGTCCTGTGGAGACTGGATTCCTGCGCATCTGCGCGGCATGACAGGTCGCAGGGGGACTCAGCATGGCCATCGGTAACAGCAGCAACATCGACAATGCGATCCGCATGGCCCAGCCGCTGAGCCTGCTGGCAAGCGAGCGGCCCGAATTTGCTGATGTTGAACGCATCTGGGAAAACGAACTCGCGCCGGAGCTCGGCGTCCGCGAGGCAATTCGAAAGCAAACCATTTCCCGGGCAAAGTCCCGCACCTTTCTCGGGTTGCTCGTGGCCGTGCCAGGCGCGCTCTTCATTATGGTGCTGTCGGGCGGAGCGGGCTTTTTCTTTCCGCTGTCCCTCTTCCTTGGGGCGATCATTGTCGCGTTCATATCCGGCTTCGACTGGCTGAAAGTCTATTCCCTGAAGTCGGCGACCAAGGACCTGATCCTCAAGGCGGCGTGCAAACCGTTTGGCTTCAACTACGAAACCCTTCACCCGGACCTTTCCGGCATTGAGGACTTCCAGTCCCTGAGAACCCGCGGCAAGGAGTTGATGGAAGCCATTGCCGGGCCGCAGAAGGGGGAGGCGAAGACCATCTCCACCCTGTTCGGCGACATTCAGGTCACGAGCCATGACGGCGCAGGCCAGCCGCCGCCGACCCCGGCCTACCAGCTTCTGAAGGACGCCGCCCTCTTGCCCGGCCACAGCCAGCGCAAATTCGAGGACCTGATCGAAGGCGAACGGGCCGGTACGAAATTCGCCCTCGTCGAGGCGAAGCTCGATACCGGCGGCAAGAACAGCCAGACCGTTTTCCAGGGCATCCTCATCCATATCGAATATCCCCAGCGCTTTTCCGGCCGCACACTCATGGCCCGGTCAGGCTGGTGGAAGCGCGGCAAGGGCGCGGGAGACCTGAAGAAGGTCGATCTGATTTCCCGGGAACTGGATGAAGCCTTTACCGTCTATTCCAGCGACCAGGTCGAAGCCCGCGCTCTCCTGTCGCCCGACCGGATGGAGCGCCTCATCGCGCTGGAGCGGCATTTCTCCGGCGGAAAGCTGCGCGGCCTGTTCGATCAGGGCCACATGACGCTGGCGCTCGAAGCGGACAATCAGTTCGAGGCCGGTTCGGTCTTCCAGCCTTTGGTCGACCCGCGCCGTTTCTCAACGGCCCTGTCGGAACTCGGTCTCGTCTGTGACCTGATCGACGGTTTCCTCACCCGCGAATGGGTCCAGGGCCGCCTCTGATCCTGCCCGTCAGCGCGGGATAGAGTGCGTCTCATATCCCGGCGATCCGTCGTCTTCCAGATGATCGGCGATATAGTCGATCGTGAGCTGGCGGAGCGTGCGGCCATTTACCGTGAGCGTGTCGATGGGAATTCCCTCGAAGCCATGTTTCGCGCCGGTGACGGTATAGAACGCATACGGAATCCTGGCCGCGTTCGCCTGGTTCCGGATGTCGAGCGCGAAGGAATAATTGACGACTTCATCCTGCGTGCCATGAAGAATGAAGGGCGGCGGGTCTCCGGCGGCCATCAGATTGCTGCCATAGATGAAGCGGCCCCAATAGTCGATCACGACATCCGGTTCAGGAACGGGGATGTCATATTCGTCCATGCCATAGGCCGCGTGGAGGCCCATGACGGCGCCCGCCGAGTCCCCCCACACAGCAAATCTGGACATGTCGACGCAAAGGTCTTCCTGGTTGGCCTCCACCCAGCGCAGGGCGGTGACGGAGTCCTCAATGGCGCTTGCGATGACGTCGGCCTGTTGGTGAAGGTCATATGTGATCAGCGGGCCCAGCCCCGAAGCGAGAATATCGTTCCGGACAGGTTCGAACTCCGCTGAGGGGCGTGGTCTGTCCCCGATCATCCGGTAGTCGATGGAAATGGCCGTATAACCGAGATCCGTGATGTCACCGGCAAGGCTCCGCCAGGGCGACATGCTCTTGGAGCCCTCTTCAAAACCGCCGCCATGGATAAGCATTACGAACGGCCGCAAATCCGTACACGCCTCACCGGTCTGGTAGACATCCAGCTTCAGGTCTTTTGTCCCGGCGGCGGTCAGCCCCGTTCCGTAAATGACATCGCTTGCGCTCGCCGGAACGGGTGGGGCCGGCGGCGGTGGTGCAGGAGGAGGCGGCGCGGGTGGAGGAGGCGCCGGTGGCGGTGGTGCAGGAGGTGGCGGCGCAGGGGGAGGAGGCGCCGGTGGCGGTGGTGCAGGAGAAGGCGGCGCAGGCGGAGGAGGCGCCGGTGGCGGTGGTGCGGGAGGTGGCGGCGCAGGCGGAGGAGGCGCCGGCGGCGGTGGTGCAGGAGGAGGCGGCGCAGGTGGAGGAGGCGCCGGTGGCGGCGGTGCGGGAGGAGGCGGCGCAGGCGGAGGAGGCGCCGGTGGCGGTGGTGCAGGAGGGGGCGGCGCAGGCGGAGGGGGCGATGACGCGCTGATTTTCCGCGTCTCGTATACGGAGGGCCCGTCCCGCAAATGGCTCGTAATGAAGTCGAAGGCGTGCTGGCGAAGCGTCACACCGTCGGCTGTCAGTGCGTTCTCTTCAATTCCGGCGAAGCCATGCCCGCCATCCGTGACCGTATAGAAGGCATACGGAACCGATGCCGCCTCTGCCTCAGCCTGAATATCCAGCGCATATCCGTAATCGATGACAGGGTCCTGATCGCCATGCAGGATCAGCAGGGGCGCATCACTCCCGGAGATCAGCCCGCCATAGATGAACCGGCCCCAGTAATCGACCAGCACGTCCGGCTGCGGAGAATAAATTGCGTACTCATCGAGACCATATGCCAGGTGCAGGGCAATGATGGCACCAGAAGACTCTCCCCAGATCGCAAATTGCGATGCATCCACACACAGCTCATCCTGATGATCTTCGACCCAGCGCAGGGCGGATGTCCCGTCTTCAATGGCGCTGGCCAGAATATCGGCCTGGGCGTCAGTATCCGTCCCCGTGATCCCGGTCTCGCCTGAGGCCAGGATGGCATCCCGCAGCGGATGAAACTCGGCAGACGGCACAGGCGCATCGGAAGACAGGCGGTAGTCAATCGAGATCACCGTATAGTCCTGATCCGTCAGGCTCTGCGCAATGTCCGGCCAGGGCGCATCGGATTTTTCGCCGGAGTCAAATTCGCCGCCATGTACCAGCATCACGAACGGGCGTGGCTGCGTACACGGCTCGCCGGATTGGTACACATCCAGCGTCAGGGGTTTTGTCCCGGTCTCCAGCAGGCCGCTTCCGTAGACGACATTGGTCTGATCCGCAGGAACCGCCGGCGGCGGAGGTGGAGGAGGAGGTGACGGCGGCGGCGGTGGAGGCGGAGGTGGGGGCGAAACGGGTTGCGGGTTCTGACTGGACGTTCCACCGCCGCCACCTCCGGAACATCCGGCAAGCAACGCAATCGCCGAAACGGCGAGCATAAGTTGTCTGAGATGCGCCATGACAGCCTCGTCGCTGCGGTCTTCCTCAGACCTGTTCCGGCCACGCCTACACGAAGCTCCCCCTTTGAGGACAGTTCGCTCAACCAGTACGCGAGAATTCAGCGGGAAAATCTGGGATTTCGTGCACCTATGCCCGGATCTGAGCATTATCTGAGGTGGAATACATAATTGTGGAAGTGTGGGATAAGGTGGGCCCTGTTCCATGTCCGCATGGTTTGATCCGCTATGAAATTGAACGCCTTTTGTTGAGTCCGGTGTGGTCTAATCCGTCTGATACGCGCCCATGGCAGTCTCTCCGCCATGACAGACCTCACCGATTTCATCACGCACGCTTTTAAGACGATTGCCCGCGCCGTGGCGGAAGCGGGCGTGAATGCGGACCTGTTCAAACAGCCGGAATTTATTCCGAAA
>PACZ01000002.1 GCA_002700305.1 Hyphomonas sp.
GTCAGCGTCGTCTTGCCGTGGTCAACGTGGCCAATCGTGCCGATGTTCACGTGCGGCTTGTTACGCTCAAACTTTGCCTTGCCCATCGGGCCTCTCCTTCATTCAAACTGTTGGCCGGAACTCCGGCCGGATTTCCTTAAGAACCAGAAACTTCCGAGATGATCTTCTGAGCTTCCGCACGCGGAACCTCGTCATAGTGGGCGAAGATCATCGTGAACTGGGCACGGCCCTGAGACATGCCGCGCAGGTCGGACACGTAACCGAACATGTTCACCAGCGGCACGAAGGCCTTGATCGCCACAGCATTACCACGCGGCTCGGAACCCTGGATCTGGCCACGGCGAGAGTTCAGGTCGCCGATGACGTCGCCCATATAGTCTTCCGGGGTGACAACTTCCACATTCATGATCGGCTCCATCAGGCGCGGATCGCCCTGGCCTTTCAGTTCGCGGAAAGCACCACGGGATGCGATTTCGAACGCCAGCACGGACGAGTCGACATCGTGGAAGGCACCATCGACCAGCGTGGCCTTGAAGTCGGTGACCGGATAACCGGCCAGAAGGCCGTTTTCCTTGGCCATTTCGAGGCCCTTCTCGACGCCCGGAATGTATTCCTTCGGAACGGAACCACCAACGATCGTGCTTTCGAACACAAAGCCGGAACCGGCTTCCAGCGGCTCGAACTGCAGCTTGACGCGGGCGAACTGGCCCGTACCGCCGGACTGCTTCTTGTGCGTGAAGTCGATCTCAGCCGCGCGGCCGAGTTTCTCACGGTAAGCCACCTGCGGCTGACCGATGTTCGCTTCGACTTTGAATTCGCGCTTCAGGCGGTCGATCAGGATGTCGAGGTGAAGCTCGCCCATGCCTTTCATGATCGTCTGACCGGACTCGTGATCGGTCTCGACACGGAAGGACGGGTCCTCGGCAGCAAGACGCTGCAGACCAACCGACATCTTCTCCTGGTCAGCCTTCGACTTCGGCTCGACGGCGATCTCGATCACCGGGTCCGGGAAGGTCATGGTTTCAAGCACGACCGGCTTGTTCGGATCACACACCGTGTCACCCGTGGTCGTTTCCTTCAGGCCGGCGAGCGCCACGATGTCGCCCGCATAGGCTTCCGTGATCTCGTCCTGCTTGTTGGAGTGCATCATCACCATCCGGCCAACGCGCTCGCGCTTGCCCTTGGTCGAGTTCATGAAGGAATCACCCTTCGACAGCGTACCGGAATAGATACGCGTGAAGGTGAGCGTGCCCATGTACGGGTCGTTCATGATCTTGAATGCGAGGCCGGAGAACGGCTGTGCATCGTCAGCTTTACGCTCGATATTCCGGGTTTCTTCCTCATCGCCCGGCAGGAAGCCCATGTATGGCGGCACATCCAGCGGACCCGGAAGGAAGTCGATCACAGCGTTCAGCATGGGCTGCACGCCTTTGTTCTTGAATGCCGAACCACAGAGGACCGGCACGAAGGACAGCGACAGCGTACCCTTACGGATCAGCTTGCGCAGCGTTTCGATGTCCGGCTCGTTGCCTTCGAGGTAGGCTTCCATCGCATCGTCGTCCATTTCGACGGCGGTTTCGATGAGCTTGCCACGCCACTCTTCGGCCTGGTCTTTCAGGCTGTCGCGGATCTCACGGACTTCCCAGCTGGCGCCGAGGTCTTCACCGGCCCAGACCCATTCTTTCATGGTGATCAGGTCGACATGACCTTCGAGTTCGTTCTCTGCACCGATCGGCAGCTGGATCGGAGCCGGCGTTGCACCGGTACGGTCCTTGATCATCTCGACGCAGTTGAAGAAGTCAGCGCCGATCTTGTCCATCTTGTTCACGAACACGATCCGCGGAACCTTGTAGCGGTCAGCCTGACGCCACACGGTTTCGGTTTGCGGCTCGACACCGGCATTGGCGTCGAGAACACAGACAGCACCGTCGAGCACGGCGAGCGAACGCTCAACTTCGATGGTGAAGTCGACGTGTCCGGGGGTGTCGATGATGTTGAAGCGGAACTTCGGCGACTGAGCCGTCGAGCCGTCCTCAGTGCGTTCCCAGAAAGTCGTGGTCGCAGCCGAGGTGATCGTGATGCCCCGCTCCTGCTCCTGCTCCATCCAGTCCATCGTCGCGGCGCCGTCATGGACTTCGCCGATCTTGTGCGACTTACCGGTATAGAAAAGGATACGCTCTGTGGTCGTGGTCTTGCCGGCATCGATGTGAGCCATGATGCCGAAGTTACGATAGCGATCCAGCGGATATTCGCGGGCCATTTTGGTCAACCTTCGTGTTTGCTTTCCGGGTAGGAAAAGGGGCGATTTGCGGGCGCGTTACCCGTTATCGCCCCGGAATGCCAGTAGTGATTACCAGCGATAGTGCGAGAACGCCTTGTTGGCGTCAGCCATGCGGTGCGTGTCTTCCCGCTTCTTCACGGCGTTGCCACGTCCCTGGCTTGCATCCATCAGCTCGCCGGCAAGGCGCTCACGCATGGTGTTCTCGTTGCGGCCGGCAGCGGCAGCAGCGAGCCAGCGGATCGCCAGGGCCTGACGGCGCTCGGTACGGACTTCAACCGGAACCTGGTAGGTGGCACCACCCACGCGGCGCGACCGGACTTCAACTGCCGGAGCAACCGATTCCAGGGCGTTGTGGAACACTTCGACCGGATCTTTCTTGGCGCGGGCTTCGACGAGGTCGAAAGCACCATAGACGATGCGCTCGGCGACGGACTTTTTGCCGTCGCGCATGATCTGGTTCATGAACTTGGTGACGACGATGTCCTTGAATTTCGGATCCGGAAGGACTTCGCGTTTCTCGGCGCGGTGACGACGGGACATGAGCTGACCTCTTACTTCGGCTTCTTGGCGCCGTAATGCGAGCGGCGTTGCTTACGGTTTTTGACGGGCTGGGTGTCGAGCGCGCCGCGGACGATGTGGTAACGCACACCCGGAAGGTCTTTCACACGACCACCGCGGATCAGGACCACGGAGTGTTCCTGCAGGTTGTGGACTTCACCCGGGATATAGCAGAGCGATTCAAACCCCGAAGTGAGGCGCACCTTGGCCACTTTCCGAAGCGCCGAGTTCGGCTTCTTCGGCGTGGTGGTGTAAACACGGGTGCAGACGCCGCGGCGCTGCGGGCAGGCCTTGAGGGCCGGGGTTTTGGTCCGCGAGCGCTTAGGCGAACGCGGCGAACGAATGAGCTGCTGGATCGTGGGCATTCGGGCCTTCTGTCTCTTTTAACTCTGGCCCGATGGGCCGCTAACGTGATCATGCCCCGAATGCCCCCAAAGGGCTTCCGGGACGGGGCGAAAACTTGGGGGTCAGATTGGCCGGATCAAGTCAAATCCGGTGCGGCGAAGGGACTCTCATCCCGGGGCCTCTCTGACGATGCGTGGCGTGTAAGCCCAGCAGGCGCCTGCGTCAAGGGTCGGAAGCTGTCGCGGAACAGCTAGTTTTCCGTAGCGGGACGCTGGTTCTGCCGCTTCAGGCACTCGGCCTGTTCCGCGGAGACCTGCCCCGCCTCCCCTGCCGGCCCCGCGCTGAGGATTTCCTCGCACCGCGTGATGGCCCAGCTGTCCAGCGAAAGCCAGGCAATCAGGCCGAGCGCGAGCACCGCGCAGGCGCTGCCAATCAGGTCAGAGCGCTCAAGCTGCATTGGGCGAAAGCCTCCTTCAGAAGCAGAAAAGCCTGCCATTGCTGACAGGCTTTTCCAATTGGTTCAAGGGCTTGCGCCCGGCTCTTCGAGCCTATTCTTCGACCGGGGCCTTGTCCGGAGCCGGCAGGCTGGTGAGCGTTGCGGCTTCTTCCGCTGCCTTCTGGACAGCTGCGGCGCGTTTCGCCTTCAGCTTCTGGTCGCGGTCGGCGGCCACGCGGCGGTACGAGCGGATGCCCGAACCGGTACCCGCCGGGATCAGGCGGCCCACAATGACGTTCTCCTTGAGGCCTTCCAGCGTATCCACCTTGCCCTGGATTGCGGCTTCGGTGAGGACGCGGGTCGTCTCCTGGAAGGAGGCCGCCGAGATGAAGGACCGGGTCTGCAGCGAGGCCTTGGTGATACCAAGGAGAAGCGGCATGCCCTTGGCTTCCTGCTGGTCCTTCTTGCGGGACTTACGGACAACTTCGTTGGCCTCTTCGAACTCGATGAGGTCAACATGCTCGCCTGTGATCAGGCCGGTATCGCCCGGATCGGTCACTTCGATCTTCTGCAGCATCTGGCGAACGATCACCTCGATGTGCTTGTCGTTGATCGGAACGCCCTGCAGCCGGTAGACCTTCTGCACTTCGTCGATGAGGTAGTTGGCCAGCGCCTCGACGCCCAGGGTCGACAGGATGTCCTGCGGCGCCGGGTTACCGTCCATCAGGTATTCACCACGCTTGATGAAGTCGCCATCCTGAACGGCCAGGTGCTTGCCTTTCGGCACCAGGTAGTCGATCTGCTCGCGGCCTTCCTCCATCGGAACGATCGAGACGCGACGCTTGTTCTTGTAGTCGCGGCCATAGAGGACCTTACCATCCACTTCAGCGATGATCGCGTGATCCTTCGGACGGCGGGCTTCGAAGAGTTCAGCAACACGCGGCAGACCACCGGTGATGTCTTTCGTCTTCGCACCACCGGTCGTGACACGTGCCAGCGTGTCGCCGGCTTCGATCGTGTCGCCATCGACAACCGACAGGATTGCGCCCACGGACAGCAGGTACACGGCATCGGAACCGTTCGGCAGTTTGACCGGGTTGCCATCCTTGCCGACGATCTGGACCGACGGCTTGATGTCCGCCGACTTGGTTGCAGAGCGCCAGTCGATGATGACACGCGAGGAGATACCCGTCGCTTCGTCGGTCTCTTCGCGAACCGAAACGCCGTCGATCACATCGACAAGTTTCACTTCGCCTTTGACTTCCGACACGATCGGCTGGGCAAACGGATCCCAGTCTGCCAGCAGCGTGCCCGGCGTGACCTTCTCGCCATCCTTGATCATCAGGCGCGTACCATAGGCCGGACGGAAGGACTGGCGGGTGCGGCCTTCGCCGTCGACGATTTCCACCTGCATGCGGCGGCCAACGACAACGATCGTCTTGTCCTTGCGGGTGACGAATTCGGCATCCTTGAACCGGACCGTGCCTTCGAAGCTGGCTTCGACGGACGACTGGTCGGCCACCTGGGCAGCACCACCGATGTGGAACGTCCGCATGGTGAGCTGGGTCCCCGGCTCGCCGATGGACTGGGCAGCGATAACACCGACCGCTTCGCCGCGGTTGACCGGCGTACCGCGGGCCAGGTCACGGCCGTAGCACTGGGCACAGATGCCGTTCTTGGTTTCGCAGGTCAGCGGCGAACGGACCTTGATGACATCGACACCGGCCTTTTCGATCGCGTCGGCCAGCTCTTCATCGATATAGGTGTTCGCCACGGCAACCAGGTTACCATCGACGCCTTTCACATCCTCACCCGTCACACGGCCAAGGATACGCTCGCTGATCGACACGACGACATCGGCGCCTTCCATGACGGCGGAGATCTCGATCCCCTTCTCAGTGCCGCAATCATCTTCGTTGATGATGCAGTCCTGCGCCACGTCGACGAGACGGCGGGTCAGGTAACCCGAGTTCGCGGTTTTCAGAGCCGTATCGGCCAGACCCTTACGGGCACCGTGGGTCGAGTTGAAGTATTCAAGAACGGTCAGGCCTTCCTTGAAGTTCGAGATGATCGGCGTCTCGATGATCTCACCCGACGGCTTGGCCATCAGGCCGCGCATACCGGCGAGCTGCTTCATCTGGTTCTTCGAACCACGTGCACCGGAGTCGGCCATCATGAAGATCGAGTTGACCTGGGCCTTGCGGACACCTTTGGCAGCCTGATTCTTCGAGGCAGATTCCATCATGGCGTCAGCAACCTTGTCCGTACAGCTGGACCAGGCGTCGACGACCTTGTTGTACTTCTCACCGCGGGTGATGAGACCATCTGCATACTGACGCTCGTATTCGGAGACCTGCTCCTTCGTCGCGGCGACCAGCTTCTGCTTCGCTTCCGGGATGACCATGTCATCCTTGCCGAAGGAGATACCGGCCTTACAGGCTTCCTTGAAGCCGAGTTCCATCATCTTGTCACAGAAGATGACCGTCGCCTTCTGACCACACAGGCGATAGACCTCGTCGATGATCTTGCCGATCATCTTCTTGGTCATCGTCGTGTTCACGAGATCCGGCTGGATGCCTTTCATGCGCGGCAGGATGTTGGCGATCATGTAGCGACCCGGGGTCGTATCGATGATCCAGCGACGCGGATTACCTTCCTCGTCGACGCCTTCATACATCGCCTTGATCTTGGAGTGCAGGGTGATGAAGCCATAATCGAGCGCCTGCTCGATCTCGGCGAGTTCGGAGAACACCATGCCCTCGCCTGCCTGCTCGTCACGGTCCAGCGACAGATAGTAGAGGCCGAGAACGATGTCCTGAGACGGAACGATGATTGGCTTACCGTTGGCCGGCGAGAGGATGTTGTTCGTCGACATCATCAGCACGCGGGCTTCCAGCTGGGCCTCAAGGCTCAGCGGAACGTGCACAGCCATCTGGTCGCCGTCGAAGTCAGCGTTGAACGCGGCGCAGACCAGCGGGTGCAGCTGGATGGCCTTGCCTTCGATCAGCTTGGGCTCGAACGCCTGGATACCGAGACGGTGCAGCGTCGGCGCGCGGTTCAGCAGAACCGGGTGCTCGCGGATCACCTCGTCCAGGATATCCCAGACTTCCGGCTTTTCCTTTTCGACCAGCTTCTTGGCCGCCTTTACCGTACCGGCGAGGCCTTTGGCATCGAGGCGGGCATAGATGAACGGCTTGAACAATTCGAGCGCCATCTTCTTCGGCAGGCCGCACTCGTGCAGCTTGAGGCTCGGGCCGACCACGATGACCGAACGGCCGGAATAGTCGACGCGCTTGCCGAGGAGGTTCTGGCGGAAGCGGCCCTGCTTGCCTTTCAGCATGTCGGAGATCGACTTCAGCGGACGCTTGTTGGTGCCCGTGATCGTGCGGCCGCGGCGGCCGTTGTCGAACAGGGCATCGACCGATTCCTGCAGCATCCGCTTCTCGTTACGGATGATGATGTCCGGCGCGCGAAGTTCCATCAGGCGCTTCAGACGGTTGTTCCGGTTGATCACGCGGCGATAGAGGTCGTTCAGGTCGGACGTGGCGAAGCGGCCGCCGTCCAGCGGAACCAGCGGGCGCAGGTCCGGCGGAATGACCGGGATCACGCTCAGGATCATCCATTCCGGCTTGGCGCGGGACTGGAGGAAGGACTCAACCACTTTGAGGCGCTTGGAGACCTTCTTGGTTTTGAGCTCGGAGGTCGACTCCTTGAGGTCCTCGCGCAGCGTCTCTGCCAGTGTCGGCAGGTCGAGCGACATGAGAATCTCACGGATCGCTTCGGCGCCGATCATGGCGGTGAAAGCGTCTTCGCCCAGATTGTCCTGAGCGTCCATGTACTCCTCTTCCGTCAGAAGCTGCTTCGGCTCCAGTTCGGTGAGGCCCGGCTCGATGACGATATAGCTCTCGAAGTAGAGCACGCGCTCGACATCCTTCAGCGCCATGTCGAGCAGAGCGGCAATCCGGGACGGGAGCGATTTGAGGAACCAGATGTGTGCGACCGGCGCAGCCAGGTCGATGTGGCCCATACGCTCACGGCGCACACGCGCCAGCGTGACTTCCACACCGCACTTCTCGCAGGTGATACCGCGATACTTGATGCGCTTGTACTTGCCGCAAAGACATTCGTAGTCCTTCTGCGGGCCGAAGATCCGCGAGCAGAACAGGCCGTCGCGTTCCGGCTTGAACGTACGGTAGTTGATGGTTTCAGGCTTCTTGATCTCGCCCGAGGACCACGACCGGATTTTTTCCGGGCTCGCAATCGAGATGCGGATGGCCTCAAAAGTCGGGGCCGGGGTGTTGGGGTTGAAGATGCTGGCGACGTCCTGGCGCATTTAGGTCTGCTCCTTGGGTGGGCTTTTTTCCGGAGGCTGAAGGGCCCCTGCCCTGGGTAAAATCTCGTTCGGCTTGGAAGATCCCGCCAGGCCGGCAGCCCGGCGGGGTTTTCCAGTCAGGTCTTCACACTACTCGGCGGGCACCGACTCGCTGTCGGTGGCGGGTTCGTCCTCGCCATTGCTGCCGTCTTCCTCGATCAGCTCGACGTTGAGGCCCAGCGAACGCATCTCTTTGACGAGCACGTTGAACGATTCCGGGATACCGGCCTCGAACGTGTCGTCGCCGCGGACGATGGCCTCGTAGACCTTCGCACGGCCGGCGGTGTCGTCGGACTTCACCGTCAGCATTTCCTGCAGCGTGTATGCGGCGCCGTAAGCTTCCAGAGCCCAGACCTCCATCTCACCGAAGCGCTGGCCGCCGAACTGGGCCTTACCGCCCAGCGGCTGCTGCGTAACGAGCGAGTACGGACCGGTCGAACGGGCGTGGATCTTCTCATCCACCAGGTGGTGGAGCTTGAGGAGATACTTGTAGCCCACGGTGACCGGGCGGGTGAACGCCTCGCCGGTACGGCCGTCGAACAGACGGACCTGACCGGAGGAGTCCAGACCGGCACGCTCCAGCAACTCGTTGATGTCGCCTTCGCGGGCACCATCGAACACCGGCGTTGCGATCGGCACACCATTGCGCAGGTTGGATGCCAGCTCGATGATCTCGCCATCGGTTTCCGGCAGCTCCTGGCCTTTGCCATAAGCCGTTTCCAGCGCCGCCTTCAGCGCCTTCACGTCGTTCTTCTGGTGGAACTCGTCGACCGCATTGTCGATGATCCGGCCAAGACCGCGGCAGGCCCAGCCTGTGTGGGTCTCGAGGATCTGACCGACGTTCATACGCGACGGAACGCCCAGCGGGTTCAGCACGATGTCGACCGGCGTACCATCTTCGAGGAACGGCATGTCTTCGAGCGGGTTGATCTTGGAGATAACCCCCTTGTTCCCGTGACGGCCGGCCATCTTGTCGCCCGGCTGCAGCTTGCGCTTCACGGCCAGGAAGACCTTGACGACTTTCATCACGCCCGGAGGCAGATCGTCGCCGCGCTGGACCTTCTCGACCTTGTCATTGAAGCGGGCATCGAGCTCACGCATCGATGAATCGAACTGCTCCTGCATCGCGTCGAGTTCGGATTGCGCCTTCTCGGACTTCAGGGCGACATCCCACCACTGCTTGTGGGTCAGTTCGCCAAGCGCTTCTGCGGTGACACGGCCCGGCTTGAAGCCTTTCGGTCCCGCAGCGGCTTCCTTGCCGACCAGGAAATCTTCGAGGCGGGTATAGATGTTCCGCTCCAGGATGGCCTGCTCGTCTTCCTTGTCCTCTTGCAGCTTCTCGATCTGCTCACGCTCGATCTGAAGGGCACGCTGGTCCTTGTCGATACCATGGCGGTTGAAGATGCGGACATCGACGACCGTACCGGCATCGCCCGGAGGCACACGCAGGGAGGTGTCGCGGACGTCGGAAGCTTTTTCACCGAAGATGGCGCGAAGGAGTTTCTCTTCCGGCGTCATCGGGCTCTCGCCCTTCGGCGTGACCTTACCGACGAGGATATCGCCAGCCTTCACTTCGGCACCCACGGCCACGATGCCGGCTTCGTCGAGGTTGCGCAGCGCTTCCTCACCGACGTTCGGGATGTCACGGGTGATCTCTTCCGGGCCCAGCTTCGTGTCGCGGGCGGCGACTTCGAATTCCTCGATGTGGATCGAGGTGAAGACGTCGTCACGCACGATGCGCTCGGAGATCAGGATGGAGTCTTCGAAGTTGTAGCCGTTCCACGGCATGAACGCGACGAGCACGTTGCGGCCGAGCGCCAGCTCACCAAGATCCGTAGACGGACCGTCAGCGATAATGTCGTTCTTCTCGACCACGTCGCCCACTTTGACGATCGGGCGCTGGTTGATGCACGAGTTCTGGTTCGAACGGCGGAACTTGGCGAGACGGTAGATGTCGACACCGGATTTGCCCTGGTCGATCTCGTCTGTCGCGCGGACCACGATGCGCAGCGCGTCGACCTGCTCGACCACCCCTGCCCGGCGGGCAACGATGGCAGCGCGGGAATCGCGGGCCACAACAGCTTCCATCCCGGTTCCGACGAACGGCGCTTCCGACTTCACGAGCGGAACGGCCTGACGTTGCATGTTCGAGCCCATGAGAGCGCGGTTTGCGTCGTCGTTTTCGAGGTACGGGATCAGCGCCGCAGCAACCGAAACAACCTGCTTCGGCGAGACGTCCATGTACTGGATGTCATCCTTCGGCACCATGGTCGCTTCGCCGGCCACACGGGCGTTGACGAATTCATTGGCCAGCTCACCATTCTCATTCACTTCGGCGTTGGCCTGGGCGATCGAGTAGATGCTTTCTTCCATGGCCGACAGGTATACGACTTCGTCGGTCTGCTTGCCATTGACCACTTTACGGTACGGGCTTTCGATGAAGCCGTACTTGTTCACGCGGGCGTGGGTGGCCAACGAGTTGATCAGACCGATGTTCGGGCCTTCCGGCGTCTCAATCGGGCAGATACGGCCATAGTGGGTCGGGTGCACGTCGCGCACCTCGAAGCCAGCCCGTTCGCGGGTCAGACCGCCCGGGCCAAGTGCCGAAAGACGGCGCTTGTGGGTGATCTCGGACAGCGGGTTGGTCTGGTCCATGAACTGCGACAGCTGCGAGGAGCCGAAGAATTCACGCACAGCCGCCACAACCGGTTTCGCGTTGATCAGGTCGTGCGGCATGACCGTGTCGATGTCGACCGACCCCATACGCTCCTTGATCGCACGCTCCATGCGCACGAGACCGATGCGGTAGTTGTTTTCCATCAGCTCGCCGACCGAACGGACGCGGCGGTTGCCGAGGTTGTCGATGTCGTCGACTTCGCCCTTGCCGTCTTTCAGGTCGAGGATGACCTTCATGACGCCGATGATGTCGTCGTTGCGAAGCACGCGCATGTCGTCGGGGGCGGATTCATAGCCTTCCACGCCGACGCCGAGGCGCATGTTCATTTTCACCCGGCCAACAGCCGAGAGATCGTAACGTTCCGGATCGAAGAAGAGCTGACCGAACAGGGCCTCAGCGGCCTCCTGGGTCGGCGGCTCGCCCGGGCGCATCACGCGGTAGATGTCGGACAGGGCTTCGAAACGGGTTTCGTTCTTGTCGGCCTTCAGCGTGTTGCGCAGCCACGGGCCGCGGCCGGAGCTGTCGATGTCGAGCACTTCGATGGTCTTGAGACCATATTCGCGCATTTCCGCGATGATCTCGTCTTCCAGCACGTCGCCGGCTTCACCGAAGATCTCACCGGTTTCCAGATTGACGACGTCGCGCGCCAGGAATTTGCCGACGAGGGCTTCGGACGGCACGAGGATCTCATCCGTACCGCCTTCAGCAATACGGCGGGCTTTCAGCGCGGTGATCTTCTTGCCGGCTTCGGCGATCACTTTCTTGGACTTTGCGTCGACCAGGTCGAATTCCGGCTTCACGCCTTTCCAGGCGTCGGCGCGGAAGCCGGTGATCCAGCCCTTCTTGTCCATCCGGTAGATGGAGTGGGTGTAGAACAGGTCGAGGATCGACTCGGTGTCGTAGCCGAGCGCGTAGAGGATCGTCGTCGCCGGCAGCTTGCGCTTGCGGTCGATCCGGATGTTCAGGATGTCCTTGGCATCGAACTCGAAGTCGAGCCACGAGCCACGGTAAGGAATGATGCGGGCCGCGAACAGCAGCTTGCCGGACGCATGGGTCTTGCCCTTGTCGTGATCGAAGAACACGCCCGGTGAGCGGTGCATCTGGGAGACGATCACACGCTCGGTGCCGTTAACGACAAAGGTGCCCTTCTCGGTCATCAGCGGGATGTCGCCGAGATAGCATTCCTGCTCTTTGACGTCCTTGACCGAGCGCGCGCCGGTATCTTCATCGACATCGAAGACCACGAGCTGCAGACGGACCTTCAGGGGAGCCTGGAAGGTCAGGTCGCGCTGCATGCACTCTTCAACGTCGAACTTCGGCTGTTCGAACTCGTAGGATACATATTCGAGCGTCGCCCGCTCGGAGAAGTCAGTGATCGGGAAAACGGACTTAAAAACACCGCCCAGGCCATCATCCGTACGCTCTTGCGACGGCGTGTGCATCTGAAGGAAGTGCTCGTAAGATTCGCGCTGAACCTCGATCAGGTTTGGCATTTCGATGGCTTCGGGAATGCGCCCGAAGGATTTGCGGATACGTTTCTTTTCCGTGAAGGAGAGTGCCATCCCAGGATCCCA
>PACZ01000003.1 GCA_002700305.1 Hyphomonas sp.
AATAATCTCTTCAGGCGTAGATCTCTTGCCCATGTCTCAGCTCCATATCTGAAGCCGGAACTAACTCAAATAATGGACCACTTTTCAGGGAGCAGACCAGCAGCTTCAGCCTTGGACAAGCGGTCTTCTACGCGGCTTAGCTCCTGCATCTTGCGAGCCATTTGCCCAGCATAATCAGCCCGCTTTGTTGCAGCGCTGGCCGCCTGGGTCTGGTAGCGTTCGGCCTCACGCAGCTTCGTCTGCACTGTGGAGGCAGAACTGGCTTTTGCTGCTGCCTGCACAGCGCGGTTTGCTTTTGCATTGGCATCAACTTCGTTCTTGGCTTCTGCCGCGTCTTTCTTCCGAAGATCAGCAATATCTTTTTGTAGGCGCGCCAATGTGGATCGATCTGTCGCTATCGACATAGTTTATCCGCCGTCATCGTTGTTGTTGTCATCATCATTCGAGTGGCCAACGAATGCCAGGAGCAGATCATAGTCATGCCCGTCCGCTGCACGGAGCGCTGCGATATAGGCGTCACGTCTTTCATTGTTGTTGGCCAGGTCAGCGCCGTTCTCCCAGTCGATCGGATCATGGCCAAAGCACTCGGCAAGATAGGTGTCCGCGGAGATCCGCGCATGGCGTCCGTTTCCATTTGCAAACGGATGAATTTGTACAAGACGATGATGAAACCGCGCCGCCGCTTCCAATGGCTGGTAGGTGGCATGCTCAACCCAGTACGCAGCATCGCCCAGAAGATGACGAATACTGACGCCAATCATCCTTGGGTCTATGCCGATATTCTTCTCGCGCAGACGGTATGTTCCCGCCCACGACCACACGTCGCCAAACAGCCGCCTATGCAGCTCGCGCAGGAAATCATCTGTGAGAATATCCGACCTGCGGCGGCGTCCAAGCCACAGCAAACCGGTCTGGATATTCGCCTGCTCAAGTTCATCCAGTTCGCCGCGCGTTGTGATGTGGTCGAACCTCAATCCCTCCAGCTCATCGGGATCGAGCGGCGTTGCGCCATCGGGTTCACCAATGATTCCGGGCATCACGCCTCCCAGAAGTCAGAGGGCGGATTCTGGATCAACTCTCTGGTCAGTCGTTCAATCTCGGCTTTGTTCTGTTCATCCCGAAGAGATTGCTTTTCCAGGGCCATATGCGTTGCCGCGCGCTTGACGAGCGCGGTGGCTTTCTTGCGCGCCTGAGCTTCCACAACATCTCCCAGATCACCGCTTTCCGGTATGATCGCATAAACAAACCGGCAGCCCAGGCCTTCGGCCAACTCTTGCATCGATCGAAGCGTCACACGGCCATCGACTTCTGACTTTTCCACCTGTGATATCCGGCCGCGCGAAAGCGACAAACGCTTGCCGAGCTGCGCACCTGACATGCCCAGGGCATTGCGGACAAGCGCAATCCACCCCTCTTTCGGGACCTGTAGATGAAGTGCAGATGCCATCGCGGACTTGTTTATTCTGCTCTGCATCTGTCTTCGGGCTATGTCTTTAACGCTCATTGCGTTCACATCCTTATCGACACTCAATAATAATTGTCTACTTATATATAGACCACAACGAGTTAATCGTCTATATATTTATATACAAAAAGGAGCTCAATGCGGCTTTATAAGTGCAACTTGGCGCGCGAGATCTGATCTTGCTATGCAGAATCATAAACAAGACAATCTTACTCTCTGGGTCAGGAAACGATCCAATCATTCTGCGCTTCCCCTCCGCGCAAAGCCTAAGGTTTCGTCCTCAAGTGCGCCCCGATTGAGCGCGCGAGGCCGTGCGCAGGAGATCTTCGGTGCCAGCTAATCCGGTACCGTGTCGAGAAATGATCCGAGGTCCACTATCAGGTTTGCTGCCAATATCTCTATGCGCTTTCGGAGCGGCATGGCGTTGTCGTCGAGCTGGTGCGGTGACAAGCGGAACTTCACCACCACTTCGATCAAGGATTTCTCGTGAATGAGCGATACGGCCGCATCCCGATCTTCCAGATCGACGAACACGGAATCAATTTTCCAAAGTCGCTTTCGCATGTCCCACCTCAGATAGTTCAGCCAGAGGTATGAGGGAGTGCCATTTCGCTATCTCGATGTGAGACCGGAACCTCTCATGCTCATCATGGAATATCGTAAATGCGATTTCACCGGACCGCCGCTTGGCGCCCGTGTTTCACCAGGTCCTGAATGGGGCTGTCCCGCCAGGAACACCAAATTGTTTGGATGAGTCGCTGAGACTTCCTGATCGAACAGAAATTCACAACTTTCTAAAGTGGAACCCCAAATGGAACCCCAGAGCAGATTTTGGGACAATATGTGGAAAAGGATCGGGCCTAAGTCCTTGTTTCCTATGGTGCCGGCTGCAGGACTCGAACCCGCGACCCTCTGATTACAAATCAGATGCTCTACCAGCTGAGCTAAGCCGGCCCATGAGGAAACCCGTCACTAATGGGAAGTCCGCCCGGATGCAAGCAGGTCGCCCACTCCGGATGCACGGGATGCGCGTTTCCGGCCCGGTGACAGGCCACCGGCTGCCCCGGCGGCGCCACATTTGAGCGGAAATTTCGCCTGTTGCGCGAGCCACGCCTCGCTCCCACATAGCCAAAACACTGTTATGTATAGGCTTTCCCTCCGCCAATCAGAATTCACCCAATTTCCTTGGCACCGCCTCATTCGCCCCGGTGGCTGCACAATTCGGCCTCAAACCGCGCCTATCCCATTCTTCATGAAGAGGCACAGGAACCGGAAGAGTTCCCAGGGATTGATGGAGCAAGATATGAGCACGAAGGAGACAATCATGAAACGCACGTTGTTCGCTGCCGCCGGGCTGGGCCTTGTTGGCGCCCTCGTTGCGCTGCCGGCCGTTTCCGATGCGCCCAAGCCGCCGCCGGCCGAGCCGGTCTATATCGCCCGCAAGCCCGTGTGTGAGGACATGAAACTGTCCATCTACTTCCCGGCCTACGAAACCATGCTGTCTTCATATTCAGTCCGGGCACTGAATGCTGCCACCGACAGCCTCGACGGCTGCGCTGTGACCGACATCGATGTTGCCGTGGTGTCTGAAGAGGCCCACACCGATTCCGAAATGGCGCAATTGTCGGAAGCCCGCGCCGCTGCCGTGCTGCAGGCGCTGTCCGACCGGGGCATTTACGCCCCGCGCATCGAAACAAGTTTCAGCCAGGTGAACGCCAATGCGGCTTCCGCTGAAGTTCCGGCCGAGCCGATGGCCCGCCGCGTCGATATCAATCTCGATGTAAAGCCGCTCTACGGCCTCTGATTCCGTTTCCTCTTAAGACCGGTGCAGGTCAGATCACCGCACCTGCACCGCTGACTGCCCCGGACCGGCCCTGCCGTTCCGGGGCCTTTCTTTGCTGAGGGGCCAGAGAAGGCACTGATGCAATGCAGGTTTTTGTCTGTTGGAATTCTTTCATTTCCGCCGCGCCGCGTTAAAAGACAGGCTCCGCGCGGCTGGAAGGCCGGAAATCGCGGTCCTGAAGGCACAAAACGGAAAAGACTGACACCCAATGACGCAAACCCGGCGCATCCTCGTCACCTCTGCCCTGCCGTACATCAACGGCGTCAAGCATCTCGGCAATCTGGCCGGTTCGATGCTCCCGGCTGACGTGTATTCGCGTGTGATGCGCCTCCTGGGCCACGACGTGACGTATATCTGCGCCACCGACGAGCACGGCACGCCGGCGGAACTCGCCGCACAGGCCGCTGGCGTCAGCGTGCAGGACTATTGCGACGAGCAATACGAGATCCAGCGCGCGGCGGGCGAAGGCTTCAGCCTGTCCTTCGACTGGTTCGGCCGCACCTCACGTCCGGCAAACCACGCGGTGACCCAGCACCTCGCCCAGGCTCTGGAAAAGCAGGGCCTGATCGAGGAGCGCACGTCCAAACAGGTCTACTCCGTCGATGACGGCCGCTTCCTGCCGGACCGCTATGTCGAGGGCACCTGCCCGAACTGCGGGTTTGAAAAAGCCCGCGGCGACCAGTGCGACAATTGCGGGCGCCTGCTGGACCCGGTCGACCTGATCAATCCGTACTCGTCGGTTTCCGGCAGCCGGAACATCGAGATCCGCGACACGAACCATCTCTACCTGCTCCAGGGCCAGATGCAGAACCGCATTCGCGAATGGGTGAAGCGCAAAGGGGCCCAGTGGCCAAGCCTTGCTGTCTCCATTGCGAACAAATGGCTGGATGAGGGCCTGATCGCGCGCGCCATCACCCGCGACCTTAGCTGGGGCGTGAAAGTGACGGATGCAGACGGCAACCCGCGTCCTGGATATGAGGACAAGGTCTTCTATGTCTGGTTCGATGCGCCGATCGGCTACATCTCCGCAACACAGGAATGGGCTGAAGCCACGGGCAATGACTGGGAAAGTCTCTGGAAAACCGACAAGGGCGCCGACGAGGTCGAGTATGTCCAGTTCATGGGCAAGGACAATGTCGCCTTCCACACCGTGTCATTCCCGGTCACGCTGCTCGGCTGCGGCGAGCCATGGAAGACTGTCGACAAGCTGAAGGCGTTCAACTGGGTGACCTGGTATGGCGGCAAGTTCTCCACGTCCAACAAGCGCGGCGTGTTCATGGACCAGGCGCTGGACCTGCTGCCGGCAGATTACTGGCGCTGGTACCTGATCTCCAACGCGCCGGAAGGCTCCGACGCTGCGTTCACCTGGGAAGGTTTCCAGGCGGCGGTGAACTCCGACCTGGCCAATGTGCTCGGCAATTTCGTGAACCGGATTACCAAATACACCGCGTCCAAGTTCGACGGACAGGTGCCGGATGCCGGCACGCCGGGCGAGGCCGAGGCGTGGATGGTAGCCGAGCTGAAAGAGCGCCTGCCCCGCCTGATCGAGCATTATGAGGCGATGGAATTCCGCAAGGCCGCAGCCGAGACACGCGCCATCTGGGCCGCCGGCAACGAGTATCTCACCAAGGCTGAGCCCTGGGTGAAGTACAAGACCGATGTGGACGCCGCCGCTGTCGGCGTACGCGCGGGCCTGAATCTCGCCGCCCTGTTCGGCATCATCGCCCAGCCGATCATTCCGACTGCGGCGAAGAAGATCCTCGATGCGCTGAACATTCCGGAAGGGAACCGGAACTTCCCGGCTGCTGATGCAGACTTTGCCGGCCTGCTGGATGCCCTGCCCCATGGCATGGCCATCTCGCCGCCCGACGTCCTGTTCCAAAAGATCGAGGACGCGCAGGTCGCCGAGTGGACCGAACGCTTCGGCGGCGGAAACGAAAGCTAGGACTACTCGGAAGAGGCATTGCCGGTCTGGTCACCGGACGCGTCTTCCGATGCGGTCTCTCCTTTCAGGTCTTTCCTGAGGGCGCGCAGCCGTTCCCGGTAGTGTTCGGCATCGCCATATTCCGAGAACCCGGCATAGCGCGCATGCGTACCGATCACGCGGCGTGCCTGCTTGATCGGGCACCAGTATTGTTCGGTGCGCGCGGCCACTTCCCGGACATAGGCGATGACGCCGTTCGCGTAGGAGCAGTAGGCGCAGTTCAGCTTCTCCATCGCATTCAGATAAGCGAGGCTTTTGCGGTCGAACACCAGATAGTCCCGTCGCCTGACCTGCGGGATGCCATAAACCCGGAAACAGATCGCCTGATACAAAGACACCCAGAGATCCAGCACGACAAAGGCCACGATCAGGGAGTAGATGACCGGCGCCGTCACCACGACCCAGAAACGCGCACTCAACAGGTAGGGGATCAGAGCCTTCCGCAACTCGATGTGCCGGCGGATCACTTCCTGATCGAACAGGACCCGGCCGCGCTCCATACCAAATCGGAATCCCGCCCGCTTTTTCGCGAACTCGGCCTCGAGCTCCAGTTCAAGCTCATGGATCCGGCCAAGGATCCGGTCTGTGTGGTCTGACATGCTCGCCCGATGCTCCCAGTTGACAGGGGTTAGGATCGGGACCGTCCGGTCACGATCGTCTGAATATGACTGACAGGTTATTCGCCGGCATGTCGATCACCGACTTCAGGCTGAGCCCTGCCGCTTCGGCCAAAGGCATGATCTGCGTGTCGAGGTCCCGCACGCCCCAGGCCGGGTCGCGCGATTTCAGGTTTTCGCTGAACGCGGCGTTCGACGGGGCGATTTCGCCATGACGGGCATAGGGGCCGTAGAGGAACAGGTGCCCACCCGGATTCAGCAGGCGGCCGGCACCGCGCAGCAGGCCTTCCGCCGCCTCAAAAGGCGAGATGTGGATCATGTTCACCGACACAATCAGGTCCCAGACCTTGCCTTCCACCTCGCCCCAATTGTCTGCCGAGGCATCGATGATGAGCGGCCCGGAGAGGCGATCATGCGCCGCCGCATCGCGCCAGGCCTGCTGGCTGGCGCGGCCGGCAGGATCGATGTCTGAATAGGTCCAGTTCAGGCTAGGAAAGGCGTCCGTCAGGAACGCTCCATGCTCGCCCGTGCCGGAGGCGATCTCCAGCACATCACCGGCGGTCAGGCCCTCCGCCGCAAAGACATCCCGGATCGGCTCGCGATTGCGCGCGGTCGATGGCGCGTAGCGCCGGCCATCGCCGCCGTCTTCGCGTTGCTCCATCGCGACCGGCCGTTTGTCAGCCATCCGCCTTCTCGAAATCATACATCTCGGTCGTCACGGTTGCCTGCCCCACCCTGTTGTAGCGCGGGCCGACCGCCCGCTCCGGCGCGAAGTGCACATCAAGACGTGCCACCTGCTCCGGCGTCAGAGTTACCTCCGCTGCGAGGAAGTTTTCCTCAAGATGCTTCAGGTTCGTCGTGCCGGGAATGGGCAGCACGTTCGGCCCCTTTGCCAGGGTCCAGGCGAGGGCGAGTTGGGCGACGGAACAACCGGCCTCAGCTGCCATGGTTCTGGCCTCAGCCAGCAGCGGCAGGTTGCCCGAATAATACTCCGGCCTGAAGCGCGGGAATGCGCGGACGCGCATGTCCGTTTCGTGGAAGTTTGCCGGGTCCGCAGGCGGATCGGCAAGGAAGCCGCGGCCCACTGGCGAGAAGGCCACAAGCGCTGTGCCCAGTTCCTCACAGGCCTGCATGACCGCAATCTCCGGATTGCGAACCCAGAGCGAGTATTCGGACTGCATCGCGGCGATGGGATGCACAGCCGCCGCGCGGCGCAGGTCCTCTGCCCCCATTTCCGACAGGCCCGCGAACCGGATCTTTCCCTCGGCCACAAGATCCGCCAGCGCGCCGACGGAGTCTTCTATGGGCACGTTCGGATCCGGCCGGTGCAGGTAATAGAGATCGATCACATCGGTCTTCAGGCGCTTCAGGCTCGCTTCGCACGCGGCCTTGATCGCCTCCGGCCGGCCATCCAGGACGCGCTCGCCATCGCGGACGTCCAGCACACACTTGCTGGCCAGGAAATATTCCTGGCGCCGGTGGCCAAGCGCCTCGCCGATCAGCGCCTCACTTCGGCCGACGCCATAGATCGTCGCTGTGTCGAGAAAATCGTATCCAAGATCGAGCGACCGGGTGAGGAGCGCTTTTGCCTCCTCCTCCGGAAGCGGCGGCCCGTAGGCATGACAGATATTCATGCAGCCAAGACCGATCGGGTAGACCTCCCGGTCTCCGATCTTGCGACGTTGTACGCTCATTCAATCATCCCCGTGGTGTGAATTGCTCCCGCAATTCCTTCTTCAGGATCTTGCCGTTTGCGTTGCGCGGCAGCGGCTCATCCATGAAATGGATCTCGACCGGCACCTTGAACGCTGCCAGCTGATTGGCGACGTGGGCGCGCAGTTCGTCCTCGGTCACGCTCATGCCCGGCTTCAGCTGGACGACCGCGCCAACCTCTTCGCCCAGCACCTTGTGCGGTATACCGACAACGGCCGCGTCCATCACGGCCGGATGGTCGTAAAGCGCGCTTTCCACTTCGATGCTGTAGATATTCTCACCGCCGCGGATCAGCATGTCCTTGGCGCGGTCGACCAGATAGAGGAAGCCCTCTTCGTCGAGGCGCGCAAGGTCGCCGGTCACGACCCAGCCATTGCGGAACGTCTCTGCCGTCGCATCCGGACGGTTCCAGTAGAGCTTGCAGTTCGACGGGCTCTTGCACCACAGCTCGCCGACTTCACCGGCGGGCATTTCCTTGCCGTCCGGATCGCAGATCTTCAGCTCCACGGCGGAGGGCGGCGCGCCCGCGCTTGTCGGGCGGTTCACATAGTCTTCGCCGATATTCAGCGTCACGGTTGCGCAGGTTTCCGTCATGCCCCAGCCATTGCCGGGCGCCGCGTTCGGCAGGCGGCGCTTGATCGTGGAGACGAGTTCCGGCGCAGACGGCGCGCCGCCATAGGAGACGACCTCAATCGAGGACAGGTCATATTTCTCGCGGTCCGGATGTTCCAGCACCTGCCAGGCGATCGCCGGCACACCGCCGATGGACGTGATCTTCTCATGCTCGATGATCGGCAGGGCTTCGGATGCGTCCCATTTGTACATGGTCACGATCTTGTCGCCGCGCAGAGCGGTCGGGATCAGGATCGCGAAGGAACCGGTGGCGTGGAAGAACGGGATCGACATCAGCGTTGCCCGCGTCACGTTCGGATCGGGTTCCGGCACGGCTTCGCCTTTGCGCAGGTACATCCGCGCCGTGCAGGTCAGCGAGTTGAACATGTTGGCGATCACGGCGCGGTGGGTCGCAAGCGCGCCCTTCGGCTTACCCGTCGTGCCCGACGTGTACATGATCGTGGCATCGTCGTCCGGGCCGATCTCGACATCCGGCATGCCGATGTCTGCCAGGTCCGCCCAGGAATTTGCCGGACCGATCGAATCTTCCATCGAACTGACACAGGGGTGGTTGTGCTCGTCGCCCGGCTCACGCGCGATGATGACGTGCTTCAGGTCCGGCAGGCCGTTCAGATGTTCATGGATGCGCTCGAAGATCTGCGGGTCGACGACCGCCGCCTTCACGCCCGCGAAGGACAGGCCGTATTCCAGCTCTTCGCCGGTCCACCAGGAATTCATGGGTGTGGCAATCGCCCCGAGGCTCAGCGCGGCATAGAAAGCCACCGGCCATTGCGGATAGTTCCGCATGACCACGGCCACGCGGTCCCCCTTGGTGATGCCGTACTTGTCGCGCAGCGTGGCGGCGAAATGCTCCACAGCGCGCAGCATCGCCTTATAGGTCACCCGCTCATCCTTGTAGACGATATAGTCCCGGTCCGGATGCGTCATCGCGGCGAGGAACAGGATCGAATGGATATTCGGCGGAGCGTTCGTGTAGCCCTTCGACGGGACACCATCGATCACGGTGTCTTCTACCTGAACCGGAGAACCGGGCGCTGCCAAGGCGGCGTTGGCCTCGGCGATGGACATGGCGGGCCAATTGGGGGGAAGCAGCTCAGATGACATGGGTTTCCTCGGGCAGGTTTTTTGTGGTTCGCGCCACACAACCACGCCGAGGGCCAGGTTTGAAGAGGCCGCAAAGCCGCGGATCAGGGATTCTGCGCCCTTACCTTGCGGCAAGAACTGCGGAAATATCCCTGAACCGGGCGTGCGGGCTGCAATAAATTCTACAGCCTCAGAGGATTTACTTGCCGAAATCGCAGAAGCGGAGCTCGTGATAGGTTCCGTCGGGCTCGGTGACGTCATAGGCGCGTCCGGTCAGGGCATCGCCCTCACACAGATAGCCGATCTGGTACATGGCCAGCAGGGCCTGATTGTCCGGCGTCAGGTCGTTGGCGATCATCAGGTCGATGGCATCGTCGTGACGGCCAAGTTCCATGAGGATGTTGAACTTTTGGGTCCGGGTCGTTTCCGGCTGGGCAAGCAGCGCGTTCAGCGACGTCGCCTTGCCGCGGGCGCTGTCCAGCATGGAGGCAGCCGCCGTGCTCCACTCCGTATCGCTATAGTCCACCAGGATCTCTTCGAAGTCCTCGATGGCGCCCATCGTGTCATAGCCGTTCTCGCCAAGGCGCAGCTCACCGCGGCGGTAGAGAACTTCCGCCATCTGCTCGCGGCTGAGCGACGGGTCGCCGGTCAGCTGTGTCAGCCGGTCGATGGCCGCCTGGGTGTTACCGCCCGTGACCAGTTCCTCGACGGTCTGCATCGCCAGTTCGTAGGGCGAGACGACAGTTGTGGTCGAAACCGCGACGGCAGTCTCGGCAGCCGGGGCGGGCGTGGAACTGCAGGCCGCAAGGACGAGCGCAGATGCGGCGGCGGAGAGGCTAAGGCGAATCATGATCGGTAGCTCCGTATAGGCAGATTTGGGCAGGCAGGTTGAGGCCATGACCCTGTTGTTAGACGTGCAACACGTACGGCGGCAGGGCCGGATTGTGAATTTTGTGTGGTCTTTACGACCCGGCGTCCGCTTCCTCTACCCCGGTTTCGACCGGTTGCGGCAGCGGGCTGCACCATGTGAGGCCTTCAAGCCAGGCGCGCGGATCCCCGGCGCCCTGCACCGGCCCGCCTTCCCCGTCGGCGCCGCAGATAAAGCCGGCATCCTTCAGTTTCTGCGTCTGCTCTTCATTCGGGCTGAGGCCGGCACTGTGATAGCGGCGGGCCGGCACATCCCGCTCGCCCAGTGTCCAGGAGACATCGAACCATTGCG
This sequence comes from Hyphomonas sp., assembly GCA_002700305.1. Classification (GTDB taxonomy): domain Bacteria; phylum Pseudomonadota; class Alphaproteobacteria; order Caulobacterales; family Hyphomonadaceae; genus Hyphomonas. The sequence goes on from PACZ01000003.1 coordinate 10,558, forward strand.
GCAGGGTCAGCATGTAGTTGAGGCGCGGCTCCAGCGCTTCGAGGTCGGAGCGGGCAAGGTCCAGCTCGATCCTGGCCTGCCCGGCCCGCGGATGATCCGGGGCCAGTGCCAGCATGGCTTCAAAATCAGCCACAGCGCCGCGCCGGTTATCCCCGGCCAGGCGGCGCAGGCTGGCGCGCTGGTACAGTGCCTCGGCACGCTGCTCGGGCTTCAGCTGCGGATCGCCCAGCAGCTGCGTCAGGGCAGCATCCTCCTGATAGGGGTTGCCCGCTGCCTTCGCCGCAGCAAGCCGGTCAGCAAAAGGAATGGCCGGCTCTGGCGCTGAGGCACAAGCGGCAGCGGCGACAAGCATCAGTGTCGCCAGAAAGGAACGGTATGAACGCATGGAGGCACCTAACCGGGCTTCGCCCGGACCCGCAAATTGCATTTCAGTTAGGCGCAGAAATCAGGCCGGGATAAGGCCCGGATCAGGCTCTGGCGAGGCGCTCGATCTCGGCAATATCACCTCGTCCCAGCGCCTCTATGGCGCGGGCGGCGATGTGCCGGGCGTTGAGGCCGGCGGCCTCATACATGTTGTAGGGCGTATCCTGATCCTGGAACACATCCGGCAGGGTCATCGGCCGGATCCTCAGACCACTGTCGAGTCCGCCGCTGCGGGCAAGGTATTCCAGCACAAAGCTGCCGAAGCCGCCGGTGGCGCCTTCCTCGATCGTGATCAGCACTTCGTGCTCTTTCGCGAGGCGGTCGACCAGTTCGGTGTCCAGCGGCTTGGCAAAGCGGGCATCAGCCACCGTTGCCGACAGGCCTTGTGCCGCCAGCATGTCCGCCGCCTTCATCGCTTCACCGAGGCGCGCGCCATAGGACAGGATCGCAATGGCCGTACCTTCACGGATCACCCGGCCCTTGCCGATTTCCAGCGGCGTCAGGACCTCCGGCATATCAACGCCGGCGCCTTCCCCGCGCGGATAGCGGAAGGAACTCGGCCGGTCGTCGATTTCCAGCGAGGTCAGCACCATGCGGGCCAGTTCCGCCTCATCGCCGGCCGCCATGCAGATCAGGCCCGGCAGCGCGCCGAGATAGCCAATGTCGAAACTGCCGGCATGAGTTGCCCCGTCGGCGCCAACCAGGCCTGCCCGGTCAATCGCGAAGCGCACCGGCAGTTTCTGGATCGCCACATCATGCACGACCTGATCGTAGCCGCGCTGAAGGAAGGTCGAATAGATCGCGCAGAACGGCTTCAGCCCGTCTGCCGCGAGGCCTGCCGCGAAGGTGACGGCGTGCTGTTCGGCGATGCCGACATCGAAATGCCGGTCAGGGTATTTCGCAGCGAAGATGTCTGTGGACGTGCCCGACGGCATGGCCGCCGTGATCGCGCAGATCTTGTCGTCGGTCTCCGCCAGCTGTGTCAGCGTCTGGCCGAAGACCTTCTGGTAGGCCGGGGCCTTCGGTTTCGGCTTGGACTGTTCACCGGTGACGACCGAGAATTTCGAGACACCGTGATACTTGTCGGCAGAGTTCTCCGCCGGAGCGTAGCCTTTGCCCTTTTGCGTGACGACGTGGATCAGGATGGGCCCGTCCCGCATCGCCTGCACATTTTCAAGGATCGGGATCAGCACGTCGAGGTCATGCCCGTCGACCGGGCCGACATAATAGAAGCCGAGTTCCTCGAACAGCGTGCCGCCCATGGCGAAGCCGCGCAGGAATTCCTCGGCGCGGCGGGCCGGGCTTTCGAGGCCCATCGGCGCAACGAATTTCTTCGCAATCCGGCGCAGGCCCCGATAGGGCCGCGAGGAAACGAGCTGTGAGAGGTGGTTGCTCATCGCGCCAACCGGCGGGGCGATGGACATGTCATTGTCATTCAGGATGACGATCAGGCGCGACTTGTCGGCGCCCGCATTGTTCATCGCCTCATAGGCCATGCCGGCAGACATGGAGCCGTCACCGATCACGGCGATGACGCTGGAATCCTCGTCCTGAATGTCCCGCGCCTTGGCAAAGCCGAGCCCGGCCGAGATCGACGTCGCCGCATGGGCCGCACCGAACGGATCGTACTCGCTCTCGGAGCGTTTGGTGAAACCGGAAAGGCCGCCGCCCTGGCGCAGGGTGCGCATCTGGTCGCGCCGACCGGTCAGGATCTTGTGGGGATAGCACTGGTGGCCGACATCCCAGATCAGCTTGTCCTTCGGTGTGTTGAACACCGAATGGATCGCCACGGTCAGCTCGACCACGCCGAGCCCGGAGCCGAGGTGTCCGCCGGTGACCGAAACCACGTCGATCACCTCTTCGCGCACTTCATTCGCGATCTGTTTCAGCTCCGCCCGGGAACGCCCTTTCAGGTCGTCGGGGGAGTCGATCGCGTCGAGCAGGCGGTTGGGTCGGATGTCGGTCATCGTTCTGTCGGACCTTTTGGGTGACGGCTTTCTGTCTGTCTAGTGTGTTCTATCAAGAACAAAATCGACTGATTGCAGCAGTATATTGGCCTTTTCGCGGAAAATTGCGAGGTGTTCCTTCGCCTGTTCGGCCAATAGCCGCACCCTCTGGCGGGCGCCATCAATGCCCAGAATCGTAACGAAATTAGCCTTTCCGGCCTCTTCGTCCTTGGCCAGCGCCTTGCCGACAGCCCCCTCATCGCCGGTCGCGTCGAGCAGGTCGTCCGCGATCTGGTAGGCCAGACCGAGGTCATTGGAAAAGCCTGCAAGTGCGCTGCGCTCGTGCTCGCGGGCATGTCCGATGATTCCCGCCGCCTCGGTGGCATAGGAGATCAGCGCGCCGGTTTTCAGGCGCTGCATGCGGGTAATCGTGTTCAGGTCGCGCGGACTGTCGCTTTCCAGCATGTCGATCATCTGGCCCCCCACCATGCCCCGCGCGCCGGACGCATCCGCCAGCCGCTCGATCAGCAGGGCGCGCACTTCGGCATCGTCATGCGTCTCCCGGGAAGCGAGAATCTTGAAGGCCAGCGTCAGCAGCGCGTCGCCCGCCAGAACCGCGGTGGCCTCATCGAACGCCTTGTGCACCGTCGGCTGGCCGCGGCGGAAATCGTCATCGTCCATGCAGGGCAAATCGTCATGCACCAGAGAGTAGCAGTGCACGCATTCCAGCGCCGCCGCCGCGCGCAGGAGCGACTTTTCCGGGGCATCGAACATGGCGCCGGCTTCCAGCAGGAAGAACGGGCGCATGCGTTTTCCATTGGCGAGGGCGGCATGGCGCATCGCGCGCATCAGGTCCGCCTCCGGTCCCGAGGCAGGCGGGATCAGATGGTCCAGCGCCACGGTCACCTTGTCGGCAACTTCCTTCAGGCGAAGGTCGAAGTCGATCACGTCCGCCATCAGGGCCTAGTCGAAACTGGCGGGTTCCGTGGTCGTGCCACCTGCCCCCTGCACAATCTGCTCTACCTTCAGTTCCGCCGATTTCAGCCGCGCTTCGCAATGGGCCTTGAGGGCCGCGCCGCGCTCATAGATGGCAATCGATTTTTCCAGCTCGACCTCGCCGGCCTCAAGCTGGCGCACGATGCCTTCCAGTTCGGCAAGCGCTTCTTCGAAGCTCATCTTGTCGACGGGTTTTTCCTTCGGGTCTGCCATGTCGCCTCACGTTTCGGATCGACCGGACACTAGAGCGGTGCCGGGCCCATCACAACCTTTTCCAATTCGAATTCGAACCCGGAATTACCGGTATTCGTAGACGCGGAAACTCCAATAGGAATCGCCGCCATCGCGCACGCATTTCCAGCCGAGCTTTTTCAGCTCCGGCCTGAGCATGCGATTGAACCATCCATGCGCCGCCAGGTAGACCTTCGTATCCACGGAGGCTTCGTGCAGCTTCTGCGCGGCGTCCATTGCCCGCAGGCGGGCCTGCACGACGCTTTCCCCGTCCAGCGCGTGGCCATTCAGCCAGGCAGCGCGAGCGAGGATGTTCCATGTCTTCGGCAGATAGCGCACCTTGGGCAGCATCGGCGGCGGCAGGGGCGCTTCATTGAAGACCGGATCATATTCCGCCTGCATGTGCGGGGCCGCGCGGGCAGCCGTCTCCTGCGCACGGATCCGTCCGGAGGCGAAGACGAGGTCTGCATCCTTCACGGCTTCCATCAGGGCGGGAGGCGCGACCTGGCCTTCGGCGAGCGGGCTTTCCTCATACCGGGCCCACCAGTCCTTGTACTGGCGCCAGTCAAGCCGCGGCCCGGCCGTGCGGTCCAGCGCAGGCTTGCCATGACGCGAGACCACGATGGGGCCGCGCCGGTTTGCTGTCGATGTCGTTTCTGGCATCGCCATCCGGTCCGTTCGTTCTAGTCCGATAGGGTCAGATGCCCCGCGAACTTCCAGCCACTAGCGAGGTTGGCCGTAAGCGACAAGGCAGGAATCCCGGCTTTTGGACCCCTAGAGGCCCTTCCACACACGTTTCGGGCATTTCTCGCCGTCCATGAGCTTGCAGCGATAGAAGCTCATAAGCACCGTATCTGCCCGCCCCATCAGGTGATCCATGGGCACGAAGCCGACCGAAGCCTCCTTCGGGTCGACGGCCAGTTCACACCCTGCGCGATCCACGACATTGCCGACCGGCGGGCAGTGACCGGAAAGGAACCGGCTATCCAGCGAGTTGTCGCGGTTGTCGCCCATCATGAAAAGATAGCCCTTGGGCACGATGAACAGGACGGTGTTGTCACCCCGGTCACCGGCTTCCTGACGATCCGTCATCCAGCTCTTGCCGTCTTCCGCCGTCTCGCGCCACTCATGTGCCGTCGTCACCCAATTGGTGCCGTGGGGCACATAGCGGACGGTCCGGACATATTCACTCGGGAGCGGTTCGCCATTGATATAGACCTGCTCATTGATCATCTGGATCTGATCGCCCGGCAGGCCGATCACGCGCTTGATCATCACCTTGCCGGCATGCGGATGCTCGAACACGACCACGTCGCCGCGATTCGGGTCACGCGCAAAAATACGCCCCTTCGGCAGCGGCAGGTAGCGCCCCAGGCTGAAGGGCAGCGAGTAGCGGTCATAACCATAGGCGAACTTGGCGACAGCCACCCGGTCGGACACCTGCAACGTCGGCACCATGCTTTCGGAGGGAATCACCCGCTGCTCGTAAACGAGGCCGGAGAAGAGCATGAACAGCGGAACGAACACGGCGAGCGTCGCGCCCCATTCCTTCAGTTCCTGCTTGACCTTGTCGGCAAGTGTTTCGGGCGCCTCTTCGGTGCCCTGCGCGGCCTTTTCGCCATCTCGTGCCATCGAGGCCTCGCTCTTGTCTTTCAACAGGGGCCTTTCTTAGACGAAACCCCGGCTGATTGCGAAGCGTAAAACTGCCAATAGGCTGCAAATCAGGTCAGGTGGCCAGACTGTAGAGCGTCACGCCATCCGGCCCCGCAGCCGACTTCACCTCACCGCGATAGATCAGGCAGTTGAGGTGCGCCAGCGCTTCACCGGTTGCCATGCCCTGCTCGTCCAGCGCGATCTTGCGGCCGAATATGGCGACAAACGTGTCCATCACCTTGCGAGGCTTTTCCGCCAGCCGCTGTTTCAGGCGCGCCAAGGCCACCTCATGCCCGTCGAACAGGTGACGCAGGCGTTTGTGGGCGCCCCGGAACGGCTCGTTGTGGGCCGGCAGGACCAGCACGTCTGCCGGCAGGTGCGCCAGCAGCTTCTCGCAACTCGACATCCAGTCCAGCAGCGGATTGGCCGCCGGTTCGGTCGGATGAACGGACACATTGGACGAGATGCGCGGCAGTAGCTGGTCGCCCGAGATGACAATGTTCTGAGCCGGGCAGAACAGGCAGACATGTTCCGGCGAATGGCCATTGCCGGTGATCACTTCCCAGGTTTCGCCGCCCATTTCGAACGTGTCGCCATCGCTGAGCCGGAAGAAACTGTCCGGCATTTTCGAGACGCCGCGGCCGAACCCGCCGAAGCGGGAGCGGTAATGATCCAGCGCCGCCTTGTCCCAGCCGGCCTTGCGATAGAAGCTGATCCCCGCCTCCGGTGCCTCGCGGCCCGTGTCAGAAATAAGCATGCGGCAGGTCGTGTATTCCAGCCGGCTCATCCAGAGCTCTGCGCCGTATTTGTAGCAGAGCCAGCCTGCACAACCGACATGATCGGGATGCATATGCGTGACGATCACGCGCTTCAGCGGCTTGTCGGCTGTGACACGCGTGTCGAGAATCGCTTGCCAGGCATCCCGCGTTTCCTTCAGCGGCATCCCTGTGTCGACGATCGTCCAGCCATCATCATCTTCGATCAGCCAGACATTGATGAATTTCAGGGAGAAAGGCAGCGCCATTCGGATCCACTGGATGCGCGGCGTGATCTCCATCATCTCCCCATGACCGGGTGCCGCCTCGCCGTGCAGATAGTCCAGCCCGGGGCGTTTGGGTGTCTTTGTCGTGAAACCGTCCATGCCGTCAGAATAGGCCGGGCGAGCAGGCCGCCAAGCCGTCACGCAGGGGCAGCTATTTGATCGGCGTGCGCTTGCGGGGGCCGAGCTTGGTCCGTTTGAACTTCGCGCCGCGCATCGGATTGACGGGCTTTTCCTCCCGGCTGTCCGGCTTGCGGTCACCACGCGGCGGGCCGCCTTTTCCGCCCGGTTTGCCGGAGAACTTGCCAGCTGGCTTGCCTGAACGCGGTGGACGATCCGGCCGCTCACCCCGGGGCGGACGCTCGCCGCGCGGGGGCCTGTCCTGCGCGTCGCGCGGCGGACGTTCCCGGTCTTCCCGCGGCTTGCGGGGCCGGGGCGCAGCGCCGCTCAGCAGCGCTTCGCGCTCGCGGGCACTGATCGGACGCCACTTGCCTTCCGGCAGGCCCGCCAGTTCCAGCGAGCCGATCCGCACGCGCATCAGGTCCACCACGCGCAGCTCGACCAGCTGGCACATGCGGCGGATCTGGCGGTTGCGGCCCTCATGCAGCACGAAGCGCAGCTCATGCGCCTTCACCTGCTCGACTTCCGCCGGTTTCAGCTTGCGCCCGTCCAACTCCAGGCCATGGCGCAGCAGGGCCAGCTTTTCAGGCGTCACATCGCCCTTCACCTTGACCACATATTCCTTGTCGACCGTGCTTTCCGGCCCGATCAGCGCCTTTGCCAGCACGCCGTCTTCCGACAGAACCAGCAGGCCGCGGCTGTCCTTGTCGAGGCGGCCGAGCGGCGCGAGCTTGTTGTAACGGCCGGGAATCGCGTGCGCTTTTCCGGACAGCGTCTTCTCCGTAATCAGGCGCACCGCGGGGATCTCGCCCGGTTCCGGCGTGCCCGAGACAATGCCTTCCGGCTTGTGGAAAATGAGCGACAGCCTGTTGTCCAGCTGGCGCGTCGCCTTCTGCAGCAGGGTCAGCGTCTGTCCGGCTTCGATCTTCTGGCCGGCCACCGCCGCTTCGCCATCGACCTTGACCAGGCCCTTCAGGATCAGCGCATCCGCCTCGCGGCGCGAGCAGACGCCTTCCTCGGCCAGCCATTTGTTGATGCGCAGCGGTTCGGCGCCTTCATATGTCTTGGTCCAGGCCATGATGTGTCGGTTTCCTGCCGCTTCCTGTGCCCCTCTTATCGGCCCACCAACCGCCCCGCAACCGAGGCGCTCACTGTTGGATAAGCCCCGCTTCAGGCAATCACGAACACCCTATATACACCGTATATAGACCATCTATACGGTCAGCCCGGCCCGGACAGACCCGCTGTCACATTACCCCCATCGACAGACAGGCAGGTTTCTCCGATAAGCCCGCCTCCATGAAAACCGCCTCCGCCCCCTCGCTCGCTTTTGCGCTCCTGCTGCTCGGCACGACCCTCGGCCTTGCCGGGACAGACCTTGTGTTGCCTGCCGTGCCCGGCCTGCCGGATGAGTTGGGCGGCAGCGCGGCCATGGCCCAGCTGGTGCTGGCCGCCTTTGTGGCAGGCGGCTGTATCGGCCTCATCCTGTTCGGAGAACTTGGCGCGCGGATTGACCAGCGCCGCCTTCTGGTCGGCAGCCTGATCGCCTACGCCCTTGTCTCGCTGGCCTGCGCGCTGGCGCCGTCCCTGCCCGCGCTTGTCGGCCTGCGCTTCCTGCACGGGCTGAGCGGCGCGGCCGCCGCCGTGTTCGCGCCGGGCATGATCCGCGCCATGTTCAGCGAGGCGGGCGCTGTGCGCGCCCTCGGCCTGATGGGCAGCGTCGAGTCGCTGGTGCCAGCGCTGGCCCCGGTGGCAGGCGTCTGGCTGCTGGCGGGGTTCGGCTGGACCAGTTCATTCTATGTCATCGCCGTGCTCAGCCTGATCGTGGCCGTGCTCGTCCGCGCGCTCGGCAGGAGCCTGCCGGTGCCGCCGCCGACGCGCAGCCAGGGCAGCTATATCCGCCTACTGAAGAACCCGGTCTATATGCGGTATGCCCTCAGCCAGGCCTGCACGCTGGGCGGGCTGCTGATCTTCGTGTTCGGCGCCCCGGCCATGATGACCAAGGCACTGGGACTCAGCCTCAACGCCTTCATTCTCATGCAGGTGACCGGCATCGCCTTCTTCATCCTGGCCTCGAACCTCGCCGGGCGCCTGGCAGACATGTTCGGCGCCGAGCGGATAATCTTCGTCGGGTCGGCCGTCTCGGCGCTCGGCCTGATGGGACTGTCCACCTACGGCAACGCAGGTGGAACCGACCCGCTGGTGATCACCGCCCTGTTCGTGCCGGTAAACCTCGGCCTCGGCCTGCGCGGCCCACCGGGCTTCTACCGCGCCATCCTTGCCTCAGACGGGGATGACGCCCGGGGCGCCGCGCTGGTGATCCTGTTCATCCTGTCAATGACGGCGACCGGCACGGCCATTGCGGCCCCTCTGGTGACCGACGGCCTCGACCCGCTAGCCGGGGTTGCCGCATCATTCTCCTGCGTTTCGGTGATATTGCTTGCGTCCCTGCGGCCATTGAAGGCCGGGTAAACCCGGGAGATTTTCAGCGATCTGAATAATTCTTTTCGGATAAAAGCAGGCTTTCCCTTGTAAAGTACCAGAAACCCCTTAGATGAGTGTTTCGACTTTTCGCCGGACAATCAGGCATCGAATGTCAGGGCTTGCCCTGCCACTTTATCAGAGACCTCCCAAACAAAACTCGAACTTCCGCGAGCCCGCATGTTGCAGGCCCACACTATATACAGGAGTGTCCCATGACCAGTGGCACCGTAAAATTCTACAACGACCAAAAAGGCTTCGGCTTTATCGCTCCGGACGATGGCGGCACCGATGTGTTCGTCCACGCAACCGCGCTTGAGCGCGCCGGAATGCGCATGCTGAACGAAGGCCAGAAGGTTTCCTACACCACGGCCGTCGACAAGCGTAACGGCAAAACTGCCGTCGACACGATCGAAGCCGAATAGTCCTTCCGGACTATCAGGTAAAGAAAGGCCGCTTCCCCCGGGAGGCGGCCTTTTTTTGCGACAGCAAGATGGGCTCGCAGCCCCTTTCACCTCTACAGCAGAGACAGTAGCTGGCTACCTGTAGCTGCCCACACCTTCATCTCCCGGTTCATTGTTTCCGGATCAGAACTGTGATTGCGTGATGACCGGTCGGAGACGCAGCTTTCTGCCATCGGAGACGCCATGGCATTCCGCCTGGCGCCTTCCTTCTCCGATCAAGGAGGAAACAACATGAAGACGTTGAATCTAGCTGCCGGGATTTCCATTCTGGCAACTGCAGCAATGATGCTTCCGTCGACGGCAACAGCCGCGCCGGAAAAGCCCATGAACGCTGCCACCACAGACAGCGGAACGCTTTGTATCGTGCATGAGGCCGATGGCGCGCCCTATGTGGTCGATGCCGAATGCAGCTGGCATACGGTCACCAAACTCGACAAGGACGGCAATCCGAAATCCTTCACCTATCAGGACAAGGGAACATTGCAGGACGGCCAGACAGCTCCTGACGCGGCCGTAAAGATTGCCATTGAGGGCATGTCTGTCTCGGGACTTGCCTGCACCGGCACGGAAGTCGTGACACCAAGCGGTCAGTACTCGTCTGACCTGAAGTGCAAGTAGAAGACACTTGCCGTACAAGAAAGCGCCGCCTCCCTCAGGAGGCGGTCTTTTTTATGGCGTCGTTACTGGGTCCGGCCAGTGGGCCTATTCCGCATCTTGCTCAGCCGGTTCCATGACCAGCGAGACAGATCCGACGCGGAAGCCGAACCAGCCGACGGTCGCCGTGTTCAGGACGTTACCGCTGCCGTCATTGGCCAGCACATCGCGGAAGCGGACCTTGCGGCCCTTGCCATTTTCCGACGGCAGGACGACGTCATATTCCAGGCGGAAGGCGCGCCCGTCCTGATAGCCGCGGGCGGTGCCGACGACGTCTTCGCGGGTGCCGGTGTATTCGCCCGGCGCGACGCGTTGGAGCTTCCAGGTTTTCTTGTCCTTTTCGCCATCGTCATAGACGAAGTCCTCGACCAGGGTGAACGTCTGGCCGTCCCAGGTGCCGGTCAGCTGGGCGGTGAAGGTTCGGTGCACGCCGGTGATCGACTTGAACTCTCCGCGCGCCACATGGGCTCCGGCAAGGTCGCGTTCGATGACAAAGGCGTCGCCTGCGGCATCGTCCGGCACGGGCGGCCGGGTGGCGCAGGCAGTGATGAGGGCGAGGGCGGCGAAGGCGGGAAATTGCTTTTTCATGCCCCTGTTACGGCGCTTGCCGGTGATCGGATGACCGGACCTGAGAAAACCGAACCCCGCCCTGTTTCGTAGACAGAGCAGACCCACAACGCAGCTCAGGGAAAGCCTAAGCCAATCACCGACCTTGTTTTCGTTCTGGGCGACCAGCTCTCGCCGTCCATCTCTTCGCTGAAGGCCGCAAGCCGGGACACGGCGCGCATCCTGATGGCGGAAGTGATGGAAGAGGCATCCTATGTGCCGCACCACAAGAAGAAGATCGCCTTCCTGTTTTCCGCCATGCGCCACTTTGCCGAAAGCCTTCGGGAAGATGGCTGGACGGTCGACTATGTGCAGCTGGACGATGACGGCAATTCCGGCAGTTTCACCGGCGAGCTGAAGCGCGCCATCGGCCGCTACGGCGCAGACCGCATCCTCGTCACCGAGCCCGGCGAATGGCGCGTGCGGCAGGACATGGAAGCATGGGCGGAGGAGACCGGCCTGCCCGTCGACATCCTGGAAGACGACCGCTTCCTCTGTTCGCACGAAGACTTCCGCGGCTGGGCCGAGGGCCGCAAGGCATTGCGGATGGAGTATTTCTATCGCGAGATGCGCCGCAAGACCGGCCTCCTCATGGAAGACGGGGAACCGGCGGGCGGCAAGTGGAACTATGACGCCGAAAACCGCAAGCCCGCCGAGGCGAGCCTGTTCATGCCGAAACTGCACCGCACAGAGACTGATCCGATTACGGAGGAGGTCCTCGCGCTGGTGGCGGACCGTTTCGCAGACAATTTCGGAGACCTGGAACCCTTCTGGTTTGCTGTCACCCGCGAAGAGGCCGAAGCTGCGCGGGCCCACTTTGTCGCCGAGGCGCTGCCGGATTTCGGGGATTATCAGGATGCGATGCTGGCCGGGGAGAAGTTCCTCTACCATTCGCTCCTGTCCCTCTACATCAATGCCGGCCTGCTGGATCCGCTGGAGACCTGCCGCATGGCGGAAGAGGCATGGAAAGCGGGTGATGCGCCGCTGAATGCGGTCGAGGGGTTCATCCGGCAGATCATCGGCTGGCGCGAATATGTGCGCGGCATCTACTGGCTGAAAATGCCGGACTATGCAGGCCTCAATTTCTTCGGTTCCGACCGGCCCCTGCCGGACTTCTACTGGACCGGCGAAACGGACATGGCCTGCCTCCGCGCGGCGATCACGCAGACGAAGGAAGACGCTTACGCCCATCACATTCAGCGCCTGATGCTGACCGGCAATTTTGCCCTGCTGGCCGGCATCGACCCGAAGGCCGTGCATGAATGGTATCTCGCCGTTTATGTCGACGCCTATGAATGGGTGGAGCTGCCGAACACGCTGGGCATGAGTCAGTATGCCGATGGCGGCCTGCTGGGCACGAAACCCTATGCCTCCGGCGGCAACTATATCAGCAAGATGTCAGACTATTGCGATGGCTGCCGGTTTGATGTGAAGCAGAAAACCGGATCCGGCGCCTGTCCGTTCAATTCGCTCTACTGGGATTTCGTCAGCCGCAACGCAGACAAGCTCCGCAGCAATCCCCGCATGGCCCGCGTCTACTCCACCTGGGACCGGATGAAGGATGACCGGCGGGCCGAATATCTGGAGACAGCCGCGGATTTCCTGGCCGCACTCGACGGCGAGTGAGGCCAGGAGTGTACTGTCCGCTTAGATCCCGAACAGGGCTTCGCTGCCTTGCAGGAAGGTCTGGCCGCCTTCGGTGATACCGGGGACGCGGCCCGGCGCTTCGGCGAGTGCGGTTTCTGCGAAGAAGCCGGCAAGGGCGAGGTTGCGGGCGCGGGTGGCCGTATCGCTGGAGCGGGCAGCCGTTGCAGCGCGCGTCAGGAAGTGGCCGCCGATCACGTCGCCTGCCAGCGCAAGATAAGCCGTCGCCCCGGCCAGTGCCTTGTCCTGATCGCGGTCTTTCATGGCCGTCAGCATCCAGTCGGTCGCTTCGCGCAGGGCATCGGCCCCGGCGCGCAGGCGGTCTGCGATCTGGACGAGTTGCGGCTCGTTCGTGGCGCGGGCTTCGCGGATGGTCGCGTCGATGTCGCCCAGGATCAGCCGCATGGATTCGCCATTCGTGCCGGAGAGTTTGCGGCCGACAAGATCGATGGCCTGAATGCCGTTCGTGCCCTCATAGATCGGAGCGATGCGGGCGTCGCGGTAAAGCTGCGCCGCGAGCGTCTCGTTCATGAAGCCCATGCCGCCATGGATCTGCAGGCCGAGGCTGGCAACGTCGACGCCCATGTCGGTGGACCAGGCCTTGGCGATGGGCGTCAGCAGGTCTTCGCGCAGCTTGGCAGCATGGCGCGCCTGCTCGTCCGTTGCCGCGTCGGCAAGGTCTGCCGCCACACCGCAGGCATAGCAAATGGCGCGGGCCGCGGCGACGCGGGCGCGCATGGTCGTCAGGGTACGGCGTACATCGGCATGGTGCAGGATCGGGGCGGGCCCATCGACGCCCTGCACTTTGCCCTGCTTGCGCTCCTGCGCGTATTCGAACGCGGTCTGATAGGCCGCCTCGCCCACGGCGACGCCTTCAAGGCCGACATTCAGGCGTGCCGAGTTCATCATCGTGAACATGCAGGCAAGGCCCTTGTTGGCTTCGCCGATCAGCCAGCCGGTCGCGCCGTCATATTCCATCACGCAGGTAGGGGAGGCGTGGATGCCGATCTTCTTCTCAAGGCCGATACATTTCAGGCTGTTGCGTTCGCCGAGGCTGCCATCCTCATTGACGAGAAATTTCGGCACCAGGAACAGCGACACGCCGCGCGACCCGGCCGGGGCATCCGGCAGGCGGGCGAGGACCAGGTGGATGATGTTCTCGGCAATGTCATGGTCGCCCCAGGTGATGAAGATCTTCTGGCCGGAGATCGCATAGGAGCCGTCTTCGTTCGGCACCGCCTTCGTCTTCAGCGCGCCGACGTCGGAGCCGGCCTGAGGCTCGGTCAGATTCATCGTGCCGGTCCAATTCCCGGCAACAAGGTTTGGCAGATAGGTCTGCTTCAGCGTGTCCGTGCCATGGTGCAGCAGCGCCTCGATGGCGCCGAAGCTCAGCAGCGGGCAGAGGCCGAACGACATGTTCGCGGCGTGGATCATCTCCATGACAGCCAGTGCGAGCGCCTTTGGCAGGCCCTGGCCGCCCCATTCCTCCGGCGCAGCAAGGCCCATCCAGCCGCCTTCACGGAACTGGGCATAGGCCTCGGCAAAGCCCGGCGCGGCCTTGACGCCGTCCTCGGTGAGCTGGGCCCCGGCCGCATCGCCCGGCTGGTTGAGCGGCGCCAGCACATCGCGCGCCAGCTTCCCGGCTTCTTCCAGAATCGGTGCGATCAGATCGGCATCATAAGCCTCGAAACCCGGCAGGCCTTCCAGCTTCGGCAGGCCGGCAACAGCCTGCAGCGTGAAAGCCATGTCGTGGATCGGGGCGTCATAGGCCATCAATTTGTCTCCGATAGTGCATAAGTGATATTGGGCGCAGGCTTTAGCGCACCTGTGGCGACTGTCCAGCGGCGCACTATACTGTGGGGCAACCTGAGCAACAAAAGGCACTAACACCCATGCGCACATTCCTCCTTTCCGTTTCTGCAATTGCCCTCGCCGCCTGTGGCGCCCCGGCAACCAGCGAAGCCACGCCGGCCGCCCCGGAAACGGCCGTCGCTGAAACCACAGCAGGTCCGGCTGAAGCGCCTGCGCCGGAACTCGGCCCGGCCGGCCTCTATGATCTCGATCTCAGCCATGCCTCGCTGACCTGGAAGATCAGCCATTTCGGCCTGTCCAACTACACCGCCCGCTTCACCGGCATCTCCGGCACGCTGGACTTCGATCCGGAAGACCTGTCGGCAAGCCAGCTGGACATCACGGTCGACCCGACGTCTGTCGAGACCGATTACCCGTTTGATTTCAAGGCCGGCCATCCGGACAGCCCGTTCGACTCGTTCGACCAGGAAATCTCCGAGAGCGAGACCTACTTCAATTCCTCCGCCTTTCCGGAAATCACGTTCAAATCCACCGACGTCACCGCGACCGGCCCCAATACCGGCACTGTCACCGGCGACCTGACCTTCCGCGGTGTCACCAAGCCGGTGACGCTGGACGTTACCTATAACGGCACCGCCAGCTTCCCGTGGGCACCGGATTCGCCGCGCCTTGGCTTCTCGGCGACCGGTTCGCTGAAGCGCTCCGATTTCGGCCTGGACTTCATGGTGCCGAGCCTCGGCGACGAAGTGGACTTGCTGATTGAGGCAGAATTCGCGAAGCCTGCGGACGCCAGCGAATCCGAATAAGGCCACACTCATGCATGCACCATCCTCCAACCGGTACACAGCCGTCGCGATTCTCCTGCACTGGGCGATCGCGGCCCTGATCCTGTTCATGATCTGGCTGGGATGGAACATGGATGACAATGAAGCCCGCTTCCAGCTGCACAAATCGATCGGGATCGCGATCCTGTTCCTGAGTGTGGCGCGGGTGATGTGGCGGTGGCTGACCCCGCCGCCGCCACTGCCAGACGATATGGCCCCGTGGGAGAAACGCCTCTCCCATGGGGTCCATATCGGCTTCTACGCCCTGATGATCGGCCTGCCATTGCTGGGCTGGTTCCTGGTCTCCACATCCAAATTCCAGGTTTCGACCGTCCTTTTCGGCACAGTCAGCTGGCCCCACCTTCCGTTTACAGAAGGGCTGAGGGGCGGGACCCTGCACGAAATCGCGGAATTCCTACACTCCAAGGGCGCCTGGGTGCTGATCGTTCTTCTGGGCCTGCATGTGGCGGGCGCCATCAAGCATGAAGTCGCCGCCGAGCAAGGCGTGTTCAAGCGGATGATCCCCGGCCTGTTCGGCAGAGCCCATGCGCCCGGCCCGGCGCGGGGCTATGTCACCGCATTCGGCGCCGCGCTGCTCCTTTTCGCGATTATCGCCGCCGCGCCGCTGATGAAGTCTGTCCCGCCTGCACCGGCTGGTCCCGGCGTGACCGGCGCTGTTCCGGAAGAGACAAGCAATTGGGAGATCGATCCGGCAACGTCCGAAATCGCCTTCTCCGGCACCTATCAGAACAAGCCCTTCTCCGGCACGTTCGCGCGTTGGGATGCAAATGTCCTGTTCGATCCGGAAGACCTGGAAGGCTCGGCTGTCGAGGTAAAAGTCTATCCCGCGACGGCCAGCACAGGCACCAAACTCTATGACGACACGCTGCAGGGCGGCGAATGGTTCGATACGAACACCTTCCCGGCGGCAAAGGTCAGCCTGCTCAATTTCGCGGCCTCGCCGGACGGCGGCTACACCGCGGAAGCCTCGCTGCTGATCAAGGACACGGCCGTGAATGTGCCCTTCGATTTCAGCCTCATCATCGATGGCGACACGGCCACGTTCGAAGGCACGGCCACGCTTTCCCGCAAGGCGCTGAACCTCGGACAGCAATCGGACCCCGGCGCGGACTGGGTCGCCGATGAGGTCACGGTCACCGTCAAAGGCACCGCCACCCGCAAGGAATAATGCGCCTGCGGCTTCCGGCCGGGCGGGACGGGTGGTAAGGCGCCCGTCATGACCGCCATCGTGCCCATCCAGCCGGGAACGCTCAGCCTCGCCGCCATGCACCTTCGCGGCGGCGGGCTTGTCGCCATGCCGACCGAGACCGTCTACGGCCTCGCTTGCAACGCCGCCAATCCGGATGCCGTGGTGCGCCTTTACGAGGCCAAGGGCCGCCCGCGCTTCAACCCGCTGATCGCGCATGTCGCGAATATGGAGATGGCGGAGCAGGAGGCTGTCTTCCCGGATTCTGCCCGCGAGATTGCCGCGAAGTTCTGGCCGGGACCGCTGACCATGGTGCTGCCTGTCGCAAAGACCGGCACCGTCAGCGACATTGCCCGTGCAGGCCTCGATACGATTGCCCTGCGCATGCCGGCCCATCCGGGCGCCCGGGCGCTCATCGAGACCTTCGGCAAGCCGCTAGTCGCGCCGTCTGCCAACCGGTCCGGCCATGTCAGCCCGACAACCGCGCAGCACGTCAAAGAGGATCTGGACGGGAAGGTCGACCTGATCCTCGATGGCGGCCCGTGCGAGCGCGGCATCGAGTCGACCATTGTCAGCTTTGTGGGCGAGCACCCTGTCCTGCTCCGCGCCGGCGCGCTGGAGACCTCCGCGCTGGAAGCCGCCCTCGGCGCGCCACTCATCGCCCGTGAGGAAGCCGACGGAATCTCCGCTCCCGGACAACTCAAAAGCCACTATGCCCCGAATGCCCGCGTCCGCCTGAATGCCGACGCGCCGGAGCCGGGCGAGGGGTGGCTCGCCTTTGGTGACACGCCCTATTCCGGCCTGAACCTTTCCGAAGCCGGAGACCTGCGCGAAGCCGCAAAGAACCTCTTCGCCGCCCTGCGCACGCTCGATACGCAGTTCGACCGGATTGCCGTTGCCCGCATCCCGGACGAAGGCCTCGGCGAAGCCATCAATGACCGCCTCGCCCGCGCAGCGCACCGGGACTAGGAGCAAGCCATGCACCCTGCCCGGCTTTTCCACGAAACCGACCCGGCCATCCTGCGCCAGCGGATGATCGACAATCCGCTGGCCCTGGTCACCGCAATCAGCGATGGCCGGCCGATTGCTGCGCATGCCCCGGTTCTTCCGCATGAAGAGGGCCTCTCCCCCGAGGGATGGGGCCCTCCGGCCCTGCGCTTTCATCTTTCCGCCGGCAATCCGGTGACGAAGGCCCTGTTGGACGGCAGCGAGGCGCTGGTCGTGTTCACCGGCATCGACGGCTATGTCTCGCCCGACTGGTACGGCATCGACGATCAGGTGCCGACCTGGAACTATCTCTCGGTCGAGGCCGCCGGGCCGGTCACGCGGCTGGATGCGGCGGCGACCCGGCAGATGGTGGACGACCTCTCCGCGGTCTTCGAGGCAAAGCTGGCGCCGAAGCCAGTATGGACATCCGCCAAGATGACGCCCGCCCGGCTGGAGGCCCTGCTGCGCGGCATCGTGGCGTTCGAACTGGTACCCACACGCTTCGAAGGCACCACCAAGCTCAGCCAGAACAAACCGCACGACGCCATGGCCCGCGTGGCCGATGCGCTGGATGCGACGGAAAGCGGCTTCGCGCTGGCCGCAGAAATGCGTAAACTGCTGCCATGACCCAGACATTGCCCTCCGACTTCCTCGCCGCCCTCAAGGACACTCTCGGCCCACAGGGCTGGACGCAGGACCCGGATGTCCTGTCTGAACATGCGCAGGCCTGGCGCGGATTCATCAAGGGTGACACGCCCATCGTGGCAAAGCCCGCCAGCACGGAAGAGGCCGCCGCGCTGGTCAAGCTGTGCGCAGAGCATGGTGTCGCGATCTGTCCGCAGGGCGGCAATACGGGCCTCGTCGATGCGGGCGTGCCCCATGGCGAGATCTGCGTCTCCATGCGCCGCATGAACAAGGTGCGCAGCGTGGACGTGTTCAACAATTCCATGGTGGTGGAGGCCGGCGCGCCGCTGGTGACGGCGCAACAGGCGGCGGAAGACGTGAACCGCCTGTTCCCGCTGTCGCTCGGCTCTGAAGGCACAGCCACGGTTGGCGGCCTGATCTCCACCAATGCAGGCGGCGTCAATGTGCTGCGCTATGGCATGATGCGTGACCTGCTGCTGGGCATGGAAGTCGTGCTGCCGTCCGGCGAAGTCTGGGAAGGCCTGTCGGGCCTGCGCAAGAACAATACGGGCTATGACCTGAAGCACCTGTTCGCAGGCGCCGAAGGCACGCTGGGCCTTGTCACCGCCGCGACGCTGAAACTGTTCCCGAAAGTGCAACGCGCCACGGCCTGGGTGACGGTGGAGACCACGCAGGACGTGATCGCGCTGCTGGCCCATGTGCGTGAAATGGCGGGCGACACGGTCACGAGTTTCGAGATGATCCCGGCCAATGCAGTCGAGATGGTGATTGCCGACATCGAAGGCACGCGCGACCCGCTGCCGTCGAACCTTGGCTGGCGCGTGCTGATGGAAGTGTCCTTCTCGGACGAAGCCATGGCCCGCAAGACGCTGGAGACGGCGCTCGAAAGCGCCTTCGAGAAAGGCCTGATCCAGGACGCGGCCATCGCCGAGAGCCTCGCCCAGGCGAAAGCCATGTGGATGGTGCGCGAGACGATCCCGCTATCCAAACGCGCCTATGGCAACTCACTGAACCAGGACATTTCCGTGCCGGTCAGCAAGATCCCGGCCTTCATGGAAACCTGCAATGCCCGCATCGTGGACAAGCTGCCGACGGCAAACTTCGTGATCTTCGGCCATGTCGGCGACGGGAACCTGCATTACTCCGTGATCGAACCGCCGGAGAAGACCGGCCTGCGCGAGAATTTCGATGCGCTGACGCGGATTATCTATGACACGGTGATGGAGTTCGACGGCTCGATCTCTGCCGAGCATGGTGTTGGCCGCCTGAAGCGGGACGAGCTGGCCAACCTGCGCCCGCAGGCCGCAACGGACACAATGCGCGCCATCAAGAGGGCGCTCGACCCGCAGAACATCATGAACCCGAACCGGGTCGTCAGCGTCTGAGCAGGTCGGCCGCCGCCCGCACGGCCGGCGCATCCCAGGCATTGACCGTGCGGTGAATGGATGACGGCGGCACCTCTGCGTCTTCCGGCGCAGGCATGCCCGTGATGGCATAGGCGATTTCGGCATCCAGATCCGGCGCATGCCACGCGCCTGAATAGAGGCCATAAGCCTCGCCATGATGGCCGATCAGCTTTACGCCAGGTACAGGAGAGTCCGAAGGCGGATGAATCTGCGGGCCTTCGCCATAGACGCTGAAATAGCCATTGTCGGTGTCCCCGTTCTGCGCCGCCGGATTGAACACCCAGGCGGGCCGCGCGGCAGTCTCGTTTACGGCGATGGTCCGCACCAGCGGGCAAAGCTCTTCAAGGCTGGCGCGAAGGCCGCCCTGCGGGCTGAACAGCGTCCCGTTCGTGCCCACTTCATAGTCTTCGAGGGACTTTCCCGGCGGCATCATGATGGCCGGACCGGAGCCTTCCAGCATGTCCGGCCCATCCACCTGGACAGTCCATTCTCCGTCGATCTTCCGCATCAGCGTGGCCCCGGCACGGCGTTCTTCCTTCGGAACGCCGGACCAGTTGAATCCTGCTGTGACGCCCAGCGGACCAAGCGTGATGCGGTCTGCCAGCAGGTCGAACCGCTCGCCGACCTGCCGTTCCAGCACGGTCGCCAGAATGCCCCAGCCGAAATTGCAATAAGTGAAATAACCGCCGGGCGGGCCGGGCAGCCACATATCCGGCGTGAACAGATCCTCGATCCGCCCCGTCTCCGTATACCAATAAACTTCGGGATCCTGCAGGCCGGACGTGTGGCTCATCAGGTGGCGCACGGGGATGTCCACATCCGGGAAATCCGGATGACGCAGGGCGTCGCCAAACCAGAAGGACAGCGGCGTATCCAGATCAATCTCGCCCCGCTCGGCGAGCCGGTGCGCCGTCAGTGCGACGGCCAGCTTCGAGACCGAAGCAACCCGCATTTTCGTATCCGTCCGGAAGGGGTGGCCCCCGTTCGCGATGCCCGCTCCATGGGCGAAAACAGTCTTGCCGCCCTTGCGCACGACGAGACCCGCCGCCGGCGCAATCCCGTTCGCGACGATATTGTCGATGGCCCCTTCCGGAGACGGGCCATCTTCACCTTCGGCCCCGGCCGCGCGGCCACATGCGCCCAGAACTGAGAGCCCCAGAGCAACAAAACTCCGGCGGTCCATCATGTACGCAACCTCATGAGTGTATCGTCGAGATCCGCCAGACGCGGCACGCCCAGCAGGCCGAGGCCGCGCTCGACATCATCCTTCAGGATACGGATCGCCCGGTCGACGCCTGCTTCGCCGCCTGCGGCCAGCCCGTAGAGATAGGCCCGGCCGATGGCCACGCTGGTCGCACCGCGCGCGATCAGCTTCAGCACATGGCTGCCCCGGCGCACACCGCCATCGGCAATGATCTCGATCTTCGGGCTCACGGCCGCGCGCATTTCCGGCAACAGGTCGATCACCGGCACGGACGTGTCGATCTGGCGCCCGCCATGGTTCGAGACCCAGACGGCGCTCGCGCCATGGTCCACCGCGCGCACGGCATCCTCCGCCGTCGCCACGCCCTTGATCGCGAACGGGCCGCCCCATTCATTGGCCATCCATTCGGCGTCTTTCCAGGTCATGGTGCGGTCGAACAGCTCGTTGATGACATTCATCACGCCGCGCCCGCCGGTATCGAGCCCTTCGAAATTGACCGGGCCGATCTTTGGCGAGGTGAACATGTCCATCAGGTAGCCCGGCCGGGCCAGCACCTGCGACACCGTCTTGCGGTTAAGGCGCGGCGGCACGGTGAAGCGGTTGCGCGGGTCACGTTCCCGTGCCCCCGCAACAATCGTATCGACCGTCAGCACGCAGCCGGTGAAGCCGGCCTCTTTCGCACGGTCCAGCAGCTCCTTCACAACGCCCCGGTCTTTCCAGACATAGATCTGGATGATCTTGGGCACATCGGGCGCGGCGGCTGATATGTCGGCCAGCTTCTGGCTGGCCAACGTCGACGCGGAGTAGGCAATGCCCGCCTTCTGGGCTGCGCGGGCCACGGCCAGTTCACCTTCCTTCGGATGGAACAGCCGCGAGGCCTCCGTCGGCGCAATAAAGAACGGCAAGGGCGATGGCTGGCCGAACACGGTCGTCGTGGTGTCGATCTTTGAAATATCGACCAGAGAATTCCACTGCAGTTCGTAATCCGTATACCGATCCACCTGCCGCCGCAGGGTGATCTCGTCTTCCGCGCCGCCGTCGATGTAATCGAAGACCATCCGCGGCAGCCTGGCTTTCGCCAGCGTGCGCAGATCGTCGATATTGATTGCGGTTTTAACGCTGGCCACGGCGGGCTCCCCTTTACCTCATGCTTTGTTTTCGTTTTACGGCCCGCCGGATCAGGGATAGGCTTGCCGGTAACAGGTAAGCTAAGGGGGGCGTAATGCGCAAGCTTCTGCCAGTCGCAATATCCGCAATTGTTCTCGGTCTCACCGCGTGTACGCCATCCGAAGAGCCGGCTGGTGCTCCGGAAGAAACTGCCGCCGCCCCCGTTGGCGATGTCCAGGCCGCAGCCCCCGACGAAGCGGGCGTCCGGATGATCCCGATCTCCACGCCGAAAGGCGACTTCAAGGTCTGGACCAGACAGGTCGGCGACAATCCACGCATCAAGGTACTGCTGCTGCATGGCGGCCCCGGCGCCACATATGAGCTCTTCAAGCCTTTCGAGGACTATTTCACACCGGCCGGGATCGAATTCTTCTATTATGACCAGCTCGACTCGTGGCTGTCTGATCAGCCAAACGACCCGGACCTGTGGACCATCGAAGCCGCCGTCAGCGAGGTCGACCAGGTCCGCGAAGCCCTCGGCCTCGACGCAGACAATTTCTATCTCTACGGCCAGTCATGGGGCGGCATACTCGGCATGGAATACGCGCTCGCTCATCAGGACCACCTCAAGGGCCTGATCATATCGAACATGATGGCCAGCATTCCGGCCTATAATGAATATTCGAAGCATGTGCTGCAGCCACAGATGGACCCGGACGTCCTGAAGGAGATCCTGAGCTTTGAGGCCGCCGGAGACTTCCACAACCCGCGCTACATGGAATTGCTGATGAACCACTATTACACAGAGCATATCCTGAGGCGCCCGGTCGAGGCGTGGCCCGCCGAAGTGCTCGGCTCGTTCGAACACATGAATAGCGAAAAGTATCTGGCTATGCAGGGGCCCAGCGAAATGGGCGCCGGTGGCTCGCTCGTCGATTGGGACAGGCTGGCAGACCTGCACAAGATCACAGTGCCGACACTCATCACCGGCGGACAGGAAGACACGATGGACCCCGCCTTCATGGCGAAGATGGCCGACGAAATTCCGAATGCGGAGCTGAACATCTGTCCGGATGCAGGCCACCTCACCCAGTATGACAATCCGGAATGCTATTTCTCGGGCATGATCGACTTCATCGAGTCCGTGGACGAAGGAGAAACCGAATGAAGCCACGTACGCTGACCAGCCTCATTCTCGTTGGCGGGCTCCTCGTCGGCCTTGCCGCCTGCAACCCGGTTGGCCCCGGCCCGATTGCCGGAGGGCCATGCAGCTATGAGACGTCCGTCATCGAAGGCACCGTCACGGAGGTGGACGAAGACGGCGCCCTGTTCATGGGGGAAGAGGGGGAGTTCTGGGTCTCGGACGAATATCTCGGCAAACTCCCCGCTGTCGGCGACACGATCCGGTTCCAGCGCGAACGCATCACCGAAGGCACCTGCACGCCGGAAATCTACTCGCCGATTGAGACGATCAAAGGCGACTGAGCGCAGCTGCCACATCCCGGTGCGAGGCGAACACGCCGTGCGCCCCGGCTTCGGTGAGCCGCTCGGCCAACCCGGCATCGGCGTGGCCGCCGCCGGTGAAGCCCCAGGCCGTCATGCCGGCGGCCAGCGCCGCCTTTACGCCGTTCACGCTGTCCTCGATGACGAGGCAGGTGTCCGGGCGCGCGCCGATCCGGTCTGCCGCCAGCAGGAAAAGGTCTGGCGCGGGTTTGCCATTTGCAACGAGGTCTGACGAATAGACGTGCGGCGCGAAGGTTTCGTGCAGGCCGGCCAGTTCCAGCTTGCGGACCAGCTTGTCCGCCTCAGACGATGAGGCCACAGCCTGCAAGCCGGTGAAGGCAGCCGCGACTTCCAGCACGCCATCAATCGCCTTCAGCTCTGCTTCGAACCGTTTCCAGTGATTGGCGTGCAGCGCTGTGCGGAAATCATCCGGCAGCACCAGTCCAGCCGTCTGCGCATCGGCTGCGATGGCATTGTGGAAGTCCCGGTTATGCAAGCCGACAAAGCGCTGGACGAAGGTCTCGAACGCATAATCCAGCCCCCAGTTTGCCAGAATTTCCCGCTCGCACTGGATGGCGATGACTTCGGAGTCGACGAGCACGCCGTCACAGTCGAAGATCAGGGCATCGAATTTTGCCATGGGTCAGCGGCGCCCGAACAGTTTTTCGATGTCGGCAAGCTTCAGCTCGACATAGGTCGGGCGGCCGTGATTGCACTGGCCGGAATGGGGCGTCGCCTCCATCTGGCGCAGCAGCGCGTTCATCTCCTCGCCATTCAGGCGCCGGCCGGAACGGACAGAGCCGCGGCAGGCCATGTTGCCCATGACTTCCTCGAACCGTTCCTTCAGGACGAGGCCCGCATCATATTCGGCGAAATCGTCCGCAAGGTCGCGGATGAGGCCCGCGGCATCCATCTCCCCGAAGAGGGCGGGGGTGGCGCGCACGCAGACAGCGCCCGCACCGAAGGCCTCGATCTCCAGCCCCAGCTCGGCCAGTTCATCGGCGCGCTCCACAACGCGAGCGGCCTCGTCCTCGGTGAGTTCCACGACATCCGGGATCAGCAGCGCCTGGCGCTTCACGCCGCCCGCCGCCATCTGGCGCTTCATGTCTTCATAGACGAGGCGCTCATGTGCAGCGTGCTGATCAACGATGACAATCCCGTCGCGCGTCTGGGCGATCACATAGGTCTCATGCAACTGGGCGCGGGCGACGCCGAGCGGGAAGTCTTCCGTGACCGGTGCTTCCGGTTCCACGCGGGCACTTGGTGCCACATCGCGCTCATGGGTCTCCGGCGCATAAGGCGCGGCGGACTCGGCCCAACCGCCAGGCGGCGGGGCTGGCTCAAAGCTGGAAGGCGCCCGCACGGGCGAGATGCTGGCGGGATTGTAGGCGGGCCGGGAGGCGAACAGCGCCCCGGTCGGCGCACCTTCCGGGCGCGCCTTGCCCAGCGCATAGCCTGCCACCGTCGTAGACGCCCGGTGCCCGGCATCGGCCAGAGAATGCCGCAATGCCCCGATCATCAGGCCACGCACATTCCCGGCATCCCGGAAGCGGACTTCCGTCTTCGCCGGATGCACGTTCACATCGACATATTCCGGGTCCAGTTCCACAAACAGCGCTGCCAGCGGATGGCGGTCGCGCGCCAGGAAATCCTGATAGGCCGCGCGGATCACGCCGTTCAACATCCGGTCTTTGACAGGGCGCCCGTTGACGAACAGGAACTGCATCTGCGCATTGCCGCGGTTCAGCGTCGGCAGACCGGCGAACCCTGTCAGCGTCACGCCTTCGCGTTCCGCCTCGATCGGCACGGCATTGTCACGGAAATCCCGCCCCATGATCGCGCCAAGACGTGCCAGGCGCCCGGCTTCGCCCTCGGCCTCCGCCGCATAGCGCAACACGTTGCGGCCATTGTTCTCCAGGCTGAAGGACACATGCGGATTGGCCATGGCAAGACGCTTGACCACGTCGGTCACGGCCATGCTTTCAGACCGCTCGCCCTTCATGAATTTCAGGCGCGCAGGCGTCGCGTGAAAAAGGTCGCGCACTTCGATCCGCGTGCCGGTTTCGCCGCGCCCGGTGAAGGCCGCGGGCCGGGGGCCTTCGATGTGGCCGGCTTCGATGAAGACTTCAGCAGCCTCTTCGCCTGCCGCGCGCGAAGTGATCGTCATGCGGCTGACCGAAGCGATGGAGGGCAAGGCCTCACCGCGAAAGCCCATCGTGTGGATGTTGAGCAGGTCCACCCGGCCATCATTGCCGGGCGTCAGCTTCGAAGTGGCGTGCCGGTCGAGCGCAAGCAGCAGATCGTCCGCGCTCATGCCGCAGCCATCATCCTCGATCGTGATCCGCTTCAGGCCGCCCGCCTCGATGGCGATGGCGATCCGGGTGGCGCCGGCATCCAGCGCATTCTCGGCCAGTTCCTTCACCGCTGCAGCCGGGCGTTCGACGACCTCGCCGGCCGCGATCCGGTTGACGACATCGGGCGGCAGTTTGCGGATCTGGGGACGGGGACGCACGGAATCAGCCATGCGCCAAACTTAACGCGCCAGCGGTGTTTTGTCCCCCGGCACGCGGCAGGCCCGCGCCCTGCCCACCCCTGCGGCAATTAGCCAAAATCTCTTTAAAAACAAATAGTTGATACTTTTCACCAACTCCGGAACCCTACCTAATTCACGCCCTTTCCACCTCGCTAACCATTGTTTTAAAAGACTTTTTCTTGTGTTCTCGCGCCGCAGCAAAGGCGTTTGCATTGTTGTGCAGGAAAGACCAGTATGCATCTGAATTCACAGTCCGGGGCCTTGATTCTATGCGACTTTCTCTCGTTTCCGCTTCTCTTATCGTTCTTGCCGGCATGACCGCAGCCTGCGGCGGCTCCGGCGACAGTTCTGCACCTGCAGCGCCCGCTGCCGAAACACCGGCCGCGACGCCGGCACCGGAAGCTGCCCCTGCGGCCGCTCCCGAAGCCGCCCCTGAGGCCGCTCCCGAAGCCGAAACCCCGGCCCCTGAAGCAACGGCTGAGCCCACCTCCGCCCCGGCTGACGAAGCGTCCGCCAGCGAAGGCTCGCCGGAGTTCGCAAGCCTTCCGGCGCCTTACAACACGGCAGACTATGCGCGCGGCCGCCGCACGTTCAAACTCTGCCAATCCTGCCATACGACCGCTGAAGGCGCTGGCGCCCTCGTCGGCCCGAACCTTTACGGCATCTTCGGCCGCGAGGCCGGCACGTCCGAAGGGTTCGCGTATTCTCCGGCCCTTCAGGAAGCCGACTTCATCTGGACACCTGACAAGGTCGACCACTGGCTGGAAAATCCGCAGACCTTCCTGAAAGGCAACCGGATGACCTTTGCCGGCGTCCGCCGTCCTGACGACCGGACCGCCGTCATCGCCTATCTGATGACCGAAACCGGCTACACCGGCGAATAAGCCCTCTGACGTTCAGCGGCGCACAGTCACGGCGAGCAGGATGGCCTGCTCGTCGAACTCGCCGCCGAACTCTTCCCGGTACCCCATCGACACATCCGCGAGAGGGAAATGGTAGCCGAGTTGCGTCTCGGTCTTGATCGAGTCCGCTGACCGGCTGCCATACTCCAGCCAGACCTGCTCCGTCGTGAAGAAGTTTCCGCCAAGGTCTGTGCCGTAGCCGAACTCGAACCGCTGGCGATCGCATCCGCCTTCCTGATGGATCCAGGCGGCATCGGCGAAGAAATAATAGTTGCGATCCTTGTAGACACCGCTGCGCCCGGCCGAGATGCGCGCTTCGCCGCCCAGCCCTTCACACCCGAACACGCCTGCCAGCGTCGTGCCATGCAGAACAGCGCCTTCTGCGCCGATGGCCCAGCCCTTGTCGTTCGACCAGAGCTGGCGCCGCGCAGAAAGACGGTAAGCATCGCTGTCCTGGGTGCCACCGTCATAGCGCACGCTTTCCGCCTTGCCGGTGACCATCCAGCCGCCGCCGAGTCCATATTCGCCGTAGATATCCCCGCGCCAGCCATCTTCGCCGTCCAGCCGTTCGGCGGAGACGTTGGCGCGCGCATAGATGTCGCCCTGCAACTGCGCCCACGGCCCGGCTTCCGCCGAACCGGCCATGGCGAGCGCGCCAAGACATATTCCCCTCAATCCCCGCATAAGCCATGACTAGCGGGGATTGAGGGGAGTGCCCAGCAGACTCTCCTGAGGGTTGACGCGCTAGAGATCCCAGGAGGCGTTCTGCAGGACGATGCGGTAACCATCGGGGTCTTCAAAGGTCACGCCCTTGTCGTCCCAATAGGCATTGAAGGCAGGCACGGGATGGAACCCGGCCGCCCTCAGGCGGCGGTAGGCCGCTTCGAAACGGTTCCGTTCCGGCAGGTAAAAGACGAGCAGATTGTCTTCAGTCGGGGCCCGGCCCGCGACATGCCCATGCGCGACGGTGAACTCCAGATGGTACGGCGCCCCGGGGTGGCCCAGCATGACACCGTCGAAACTGTCATGCCCCTTGAATTCATAAAGTACGCTAAACCCCAGGCCATCGCGGTAGAATGGCAGGAGGGCAGCCAGATTGTCCGTGGGCCGCGCAATCCGGATTGTCGCCTGTTCGAGCGTCATGAGAGCATCTCCCTGTTTGCACCAGGGCAGCCTTGTCGGACCTCAACCAAGGTTCAGGTCAAGCGGGAATGTGCAAAACGCGCAAACAAAAACCCCCGCACAAGGCGGGGGCTTTCTCCCAGGGTATTTACCGAACCGCTTCTTAGAGGCGGAAACGGATCTGGTCAGACCAGAAGCGCTCAAGGCGCGTAATGGTCTTGTTCAGTTGCGACAGGTCGTCCGGACGCACGCTGGCCGTCGGCTCAAGGGCGTTGGCCTGCTTCTCGAAGAGTTTCGCGACACGGGCGCGGACTTTCAGGCCTCGCTCGGTCAGGCGCAGCGTCACGGTGCGCTTGTCATCTTCGGAACGGGTCTGGATCAGATAACCGCCTTCCTGCAGCTTCTTGACGTTGTAGGACAGGCTGGTGCCGGCAAAAGCGCCACGGGCACGCAGAACGGAAGCCGGAGCTTCGCCTTCGCCAATTTCGTAAAGCAGCAGCGCCTGCACACCCGTCAGCGAGCGTTCGCCGCCACGTTCCAGATCGTCTTTGACAACATCGTGAAGACGACGGTGCGCTTGTTCAAGAAGAGAGAGAGACTTCAGGAAAGACTCGCCCAGGCTCAGTTCTGCAGTTTCCTGCAATTCAGCAATCATCATTTCAACCACCACTCAACTTTTGTTGTAGTTTGAACAGAACTACACGAGCTATCCTAATAAACTGATAAGCATGTTGGTGTTGGGCAAGTCGTTGATTAATATTCGCGCACTTTTATTAACCGTTACTTTTACGAAACAATTTTACTTCTGATTCACGAATTCTGCCCGCGCAGGCTATGCGCAGGCACCGTCCGTTGTTTCCCGGTAACCGTCAGACAAAGGCGTCGGCGGACGGATCGTATTTCGGGCTGGGGCCGTGCACATTGGGCTCAGGCCGGGAGTCGATCAGCATAAAGACGAAGATCACCAGCCATCCGATGTAGGGCACCCAGGTGATCAGATAGAGCCAGCCGGACAAGTCCTGGTCGTGCAGCCGCCGCACCGTCACCGCAATCGACGGGACGATCTGGTAGAGGAACCAGAGGGCCAGAAACAGCGGCACGAAGTCATCGCCGCCATAGAGAATGACACTCAGGACAATGTCCAGGAAGAAGGCCACGACATAGGCCAGCACGTTGAAAAGCGTGTAACCCCAGTACTCCTGCCGCCGGGCCCGCCCGGTAAAGCGGAAATAGTTCTTCGTGATACTGCGGATGAAATAGGTCCACACGCCATCGCCCGGCACAGCCGGCGGCTTGCTGCCATAAGCTGGCGGCGCGGTCCGGGGCTGTGCCTGGGGATATGGCGGCTGGCTGGGTGCAGGAGGTACCGCCGTTACGGGAGGAGGCTCAGGCCGAGGCTCAGGCGGGGGCGCTTCAGCCTGTGGTGCAGGCCCCAGCGCATAGATGTCGCGCGCCTCATCGCCAAGGCCGATAAAGTCCACCTTCTGGCCGCGCGCGAGTGCACTGTCGCCGCGAACCTGGCCTTGCGTGTAGTTATAGCGAACACCGTCGTCGCCGAGGATCAGCCCCGGCCCGTCTGTGCCATCCGGTTTCAGGACCTGCCCGCGCATCTGCTCACCTTCAAATACAGTTTCGCGAAGACTATCGGGAATACTTGGCGGGCTTGTCCAGTCTTTTGAGCCCGCCTCAGAAAGTCAGTTCGTCTTCGCCCAGAGGCTCAAAATACTTGTCGACCATCTCCGCCGGCACATCTTCGATTGTTGCCGGGGACCATGACGGCGCATTGTCCTTGTCGATGATGACGGCCCGCACGCCTTCCTGGAAGTCGTGGCTCTGCACCTTCCGCCAGCCGATACGGTATTCCATCTTCATGTTCTCGCGGAAGCTGGTCAGGCGTCCGCCTTCGCGTAGCTGGCGCAAGGCCACCTTGATCGTCTCCGGCGATTTGGCGCGTAGCGTCTTCACCTGGGCCAGCGCCCACTCGCTGCCGTCGGCTTCCAGGGCAGCGACAATCTCTTCGGCCGTATCGAAGGCGAAGCATTTATCGATCACCGCCCGGTGGGTCTCGAAGCTGCCGGCGGGAATGGAATGTGTCAGGGAACGCAGGATCTCGTTCAGCATCTCCGCTGCGCCGACGGAGAAATCCGCTGCAGCGATCTGCTTCATCAGGTTCGGCACGAGTTCCGACGGCAGGAAATGCGTCGCCACGCGGGCGGCCGCCACGTCCACGCCTTTCAGCCGGTCGCCGGTGAGCGCCAGCCAGGTGCCGAGTTCCCCGGCGAGGCGCGGCAGGAACCAGCCCCCGCCGACATCCGGAAACAGGCCGATGCCGGTCTCCGGCATGGCAAACAGCGTCCGCTCCGTGGCAATCCGGTAGGATCCGTGCACCGACAGGCCGACGCCGCCGCCCATGGTCACGCCGTCCATGACCGCGAGGACGGGCTTGGGAAACTCGTCCAGCGCGACGTTCATCCGGTATTCGGTGGCGAAGAAGGCCCGGGCTTCGCTGGCATCGCCTGCCCCGCTCTCGGCCAGCATGCGAATGTCGCCGCCGGCGCAGAAACCGCGCGTGCCTTCCTGGTGGTCGATCACCACAAGGTTCACCGCCTCGTCGCCGGCCCAGTCCTGCAGCGCGCCCAGGATGGCGGCGCACATGGGCGTGTTCAGCGCGTGGAGCGCAGATGGCCGGGTCAGCGTGATATGGCCAACGCCGCCCTCGATGCGGATGGAAACGTCTTCAGTCATCAAATGCCCTCACTCAACCCTGAAATTTTACAAATAAATCACGCGGGCTGTTAACCCGATTCTGGCATCTAGGCGGGGTTTCGCTCAGAGGGGGAGTCTGGCGAATGTATGCGTTTGAGGTGGAAGCCCTCGATCGCAGGGAGGTCCGTTGCCAGGTAGAGGCAGTCGGGCGTCTCCGCATCGGGTGGCGTAAATGGGTGACTTGCGAGATCCGCGATATCTCGTGCGGCGGTGCGCGCATCGCTGTGGCCGAAGGTGTGGACCTTCCGGAACAGTTCGTGCTGACCAGCTGCCTGTTCGAGGGCGAACGCATCTGCCTGCGCCGCTGGGAGTTTGGCAGCGAGACCGGCGTCGAGTTTCTCTGACCGGCCTCGCCATTTGCCATCAATTCAGCGCACAGCCTTCCAGCGTGATCCGGTGCATGATGCGCCGTTGCCCGTGATAATCGTTGAACGCCCAATGCCAGGTAGAGCGATTGTCCCAGAAGGCGACCGAGCCCGGCTGCCACTGGAAGCGATAGGCATTCTCCTGCTTCATGGCGTGGGCGTAGAGACGCGAGAGCAGCTCTTTTGAGGCCTCATCACTCTTGCCGGCGATCTTCACCGTAAAGGCCGGGTTCACATAAAGCGCCTTCTTGCCGCTGAGCGGATGGGTGATGACCACGGGATGCGTCACATCGGCCAGCACATCGGCGGCCGCCGCATTGCCGATCCGGTTCCCGCCGGCATCGGTCGTGTTGTAGTACGTCGCGCCGCCGGAGCCGAAGATATGCTTGGCGGAGTGAACGGCGCGCAGGCCTTCGATCTCTTTCTTCGTGGCATCGTCCAGCGTTTCATAGGCGCGGTACATCGAGGCAAACATCGTATCGCCGCCGCTTTCCGGTAGCTCCCGCGCAACGAGGATCGAGCCCATGGCCGGTTCCTCGTCATAGGAATGGTCCGTGTGCCAACCGCCGCCGATATTGTCCTTCTGGTCCTTTTCCTTCGCGACCATGGCGATCTGAGGATAGTCCGGATGGGCAGCGAAGAAGCGGTTCACATTGATCGGCGCCCAGCGTTCGGCGAAGGCGATATGGTCGTCTTCGGTCAACTCCTGATCACGGAAGAAGATGACGCCATGCTCGGCATAGGCCTGCCGGATCGCGTCGAACTCGGCCTCCGACAAATTCTTCAGGTCAATTCCCGTGATTTCCGCACCCACGCCGGGCAAGGCTTCGATCTGCATGGCTTCCTCCCAATGTGCCGTCTTCCGGCATCTTTGGTGCCACTATACCGCCAGCGAACGGTATGGAAAACGGATTCCTTGGCGGAACGGAATCATACCGCCGGTATGGCCCGTTCGATTAGGCGGGTCTGGTCGACATCCGGCGAGATATCGCCATAGAGGAGGCCATTGCGGTCGCTGCTGAGGCGCTGGGCGCAGAAGGCCTCGAACACAAAGTCCGGTGCCATTTCGTGAAGCGCGGCGCCCTGCAGCGCCAGGGCCGCATCCCGGGCAAAGCCGCGGGCGGTGCCTTCATGCAGATTGCCCGGCGTCAGGTATTCCGCAAGGCGGCCAACATGCGCATCATAGGCATGATGTCGGCCGAGCGGCTTTTTCAGCTCTGCCTGCACGGCTTCCAGACTGTCCGGCTCCCGTGAGAGGGCGCGCAGAACGTCCAGCGCGATGACATTGCCGGAACCTTCCCAGATCGCGTTCAGCGGAGACTGGCGGTAAAGGCGCGGCATCGGGCCTTCTTCCACATAGCCCGCCCCGCCATGGCATTCGAGTGCCTCATAGACAAAGCCCGGCTGGCGCTTGCACACCCAATATTTCGCGAGCGGCGTGGCGAGGCGCATGAAGGCCGCCTCCTGTTCGTCCGTCGCTGCCCGGTCGAGGCTGGCGCCGACGCGCAGGGCGATGGCCGTGGCGGCTTCGCTTTCGATCACAAGGTCTGCCAGCACTACGCGCATAGCGGGCTGGTCGATCAGGGCCTTCTGGAAGGCCCGGCGCTGGGACGTATGCCACAACGCCTGCACCAGTGCGGCGCGGATGCCGCCGGTCGAACCGAGGATGCAGTCATATCGGGTGTGCTGGACCATATCGATAATGGTCCGCACGCCCCGTCCCGCCTCGCCCAGCCGCTCTGCCCAGGCGCCATGATACTCAATCTCTGATGAGGCATTGGACTTGTCGCCCATCTTGTCCTTCAGGCGCATGACGTGGATGCCGTTGCGCGTACCGTCCGGCTTCCAGCGCGGCACGAGGAAACAGGTGAGCCCTTCCTCCGTATACGCAAGGGTAAGGAAAGCGTCAGACATCGGGGCGGAACAGAACCATTTGTGCCCGGTGAGAATATACGCGCCCTGCCCATCCGGCACAGCGCGGGTCGTGTTGGCGCGCACATCGCTGCCACCCTGTTTCTCCGTCATCGCCATGCCGATGGTGACGCCGGTCTTCTGGTCTGCTGGAATGAAACGCGGGTCATAGGACGCGGCCTGCACGCGCGGCACCCATTTGGCGGCAATCTCCGGATCGGCCTGCAGTGCGGGGACGCAGGCATAGGTCATCGACATCGGGCAGGTCACACCCGCATCCGCCTGGTTCATCAGGATCATCATCGCGCCATGCAGCACATGGCCCGCCTCACCCGCATTCCAGGCCGAAGCAGACAGCCCGCTATCCAGCCCCAGCGACATGAGGTTGTGATAGGCCGGGTGGAAATCCACCTCGTCCAGCCGGTGCCCGAACCGGTCGAAGCTTTTCAGTTTCGGCAAATTCTCCTGCGCCTGCCGCGACCAGTCCTGCGTCTCGAACGCGCCGCAGCGCTTGCCGAATTCCGACAGCTTCGCCGCGTGGACGCCGCCGCCCGCCTTCTCCACCGCACCTTTCAGCGCCTTGTCGGAGGCAAACAGATCCACATCGCCGAAAACTTTCGGCTGGTTGGAGACGGTGTGCGTCTCAAGTTCTGACTGGGGTGCGTAATGTGGCATGGCGAGGCCCTCCGCCTGTGGTGTGGCCCCTACCATAGGTCGCCGCCCGCACCCCCGGAAGGGGGCGGGGCGTCACATTCCTATTGTGCGAACGCGAGATCGTCGAACCAGCCTTCCTCGCCCGCCCCGGCGCCGATGGGGCTGCCGGGGGGTACGTCGACCTCGGTCACGCCGGGCGTGGCGGCGGGGGCCGGACGGTCCAGATGCGCCGCGATCTTGCGCTGCAGGTCTTCGCGGGCGGCGGCATCGACCGGATCTGTCCGCCGGGTCGGCTTCAGGCGCTGGGTCATTCCTTTCAGGAAGGCATCGGCCCGCATCGTGACGCCCGGCGACGCAGCCGGGTCACTCGCGAGCGTGATCAACGAGGAGACAAAGCGCGCCTGCTGGCGGCGGCGGATCTCGGCCTGGCGCGGCGTCGGCGCGGGCGTAAAGACTTCCCGCTCCAGACCGGCGAGCATTTCCTCGAATGACAGCGCGCCCGGGTCACGCCGGCTGGTTTCCACAAGCCGTGCGGCGCGGGCCGGGTGCAGCAGCGCATCAATGGTTGTCTGCGAGGCCGTATCAGCGGCGGTGAGCAGATCGAACATCGGGCCGGTGTCACCGGGGAAATATTCCGCCCCGCCCGTATTGTAGGAGAAGGCCGCGAGCGGCGGGGTCAGCTGGTTGAGCACGCCATCCGGCAGGTCCAGAGACGTCGGCTCCAGCGTGACGAGCAGCGCCGCAAGAGCCGCCCGCTGGCGCTGCGGCGCAACGACATGCGCCATGCCGCCGCCATCGCCCCGGCGGGAATAATAGAACTCATACCCGCCGACAGACTTTGCCGCCGCGGCCACCTGATAGCGGTGATAGAGATAGACCGGCACCAGTGTCTGGCGCAGACGCGACGTGTCCGCGCCCGGCTCGATCACGTCGAGACCGAAACGGTCGAGCGCAATCTTCCGTACACGCAATGTGTTGTAGAGTTCGGCGATCGCATCCTCGCCATTGTCCCAGACGCTGCCATAGGGATGGGCCGTGCCTGTGCCGCGCGCTTCGGGATCATCCACGAAGCGCAGCCCGCTGCCATAGGCGGCGCGCAGCAGCTTGTCGCCTTCCGCATCTTCATCGGCGCCTTCCGGATATTGGGCGTAGAGCCAGGTTGCGGCGACCTTGTCCCACTCACCGATACCGACGTCGTAGGCCTCGGAAAAATCGAGCTGTCCGTTCTCGCTGACCTTCACCCAAGGCGCGGGATAATCCATCACCGAGGCGCGGTCATTGGTGGAGGCGGCGAAATTGTGCGCAAAGCCCAGCGTGTGGCCGACTTCATGCGCGGCGAGCTGGCGGATACGGGACAGCGCCACCTGTACCGGATCGTCTGCGTCGCCCGTGCCCGTCTTCGATGCGCCGGCAAGGCCTTCGAAAATCATCCGGTCCTGCCGCACTCGCTGGCTGCCGAGGATAACGTTGGCTTTCAGCATCTCACCCGTGCGCGGATCGTAAACGCCGCCGCCATAGGACCAGCCGCGCGTCTGGCGGTGCACCCACTGGATCACATTGTAGCGGATATCCAGCGGATGGGCGCCTTCGGGCAGGACTTCCACGCGATAGGAATCCGGGAAGCCTGCTGCTGCAAACGCATCGGCCCACCAGGATGCACCTTCGATGAGCGCGTCGCGGATCTCGGGCGGCGCGCCGGAGTCGACGTAGAAGACAAGCGGCTCCTTCGCCGGGCTGGAGGCGGCGGTGGGGTCCTGCTTTTCCAGCCGGAACCGGCGGGCGTAGGACTTGCGCACCTGGCCTTCAAGCGGTGCGGAGAAGTCATAATAAGGCACATCAATCGTGCCACTGCGTATATCGAAGGCACGCGGGGTGTAGCCATCGTCCGGCAGGCGCACCAGCGACACATGCTGGACCAGCGTGATCGCGCGGCCATCGGCGGCGGTCGCCAGAACTTCGGCTTTCGGCTCCTCACTGGTCAGCGTGAGAAAGGCATCGAACTCGACATTGTCGGGAAAGGCGAGTGCGGCGGAGGCGTCTGGCATGGACCGGTCTTCCGCGAGAGAGAAGCTGCCGCCCTTCGGATTGTTCTTGAGCGCGGCTTTCACATCTAGCGCATCACGCGTGAGATAGCCGGAAATATCGACCAGAAGCTCTCCGCGCGGGCTTTCTGCAATGACGTCTCCAGACCAGAGGAAGGAACTGGCGAAAGACTGGCGCACGGCCTTCTTCTCAAGCGGATTGTCGGCGCTGGCGACATAGCTCCAGTTTTCCTGCTCGGCGATCAGCTTCCTGCCAACGCGGCGGAACGCGATCAGCGAGCCGCCATCGAACAGGCCCCGGTCCAGCCCGATGGGATTGGAGCCGAGCCCGGCGGTCAGCCCGGTCGCCTGGATGGCACGCAGCGAGATGCCGTCCTCATCCGGCTTCGGGAAGGCCGCCAGGATACGTCCGCCCTTCGCATCAGCATAATAAGGCAGGAAGCCATCAGCGCGCGTCAGCCCGCTGGTCGCCTCGCCCCACGTCTTCGGATCGTCCGCCGCAGCCGCCCCCGCCCAGACCAGTGCCAGAACCGAAAACAGGAAAGCCGCCAACCCGCGCATACCGAAACTCCATTTGCCGGAAACTGGCCGCACGGTGCCGCATAAGGCAAATGGGTTCAATGCCTGGGGGCAAGGGTTTCATCGATGCCGCAAAGAAAACCGGACTTGCACCGGTTTCCGGCCTCCGGACGATCAGCTGCGCAGAAAAGCGTTGGACTTTTTATTGATATTCGATATTACGCCGATCCCGCCCGTTCCCCCCGGGCAACCCAATCCGGATACATGATGCAACAAGATTCGCCTCCCTCCCGCCCCATCCTCAAGCCCCTGATCATCCTGTGGGCGCTCACGCTGGCGGCACAACTGGCAGGGCTGGCCCATGGGGTTGCGCAGGCAGGCCACAGCGTGGCGCCGGTGATCCTGCCGAGCGCGGTGGTCCTGTCGCTCGTGACGCTTCCGCTCGCATGGCTGGGCCTCGTCCTCGGACAGCGGACCGGCCTCGGGGCGCCCTTGCTGACAGACCTGTTGGACAATGTACCTGGTGCAGGGTCGCGCTTGCTTAGACGCGCGTTGCTGGCGTGTCTTCTCGGCCTGCTGCTCGGCGCTGCCATGGTGGGCCTGAAGCTTGCGTTGCTGCCCTATTCTCCACCGGAAATGCCGGGGCTGGGTTTTCGTGGTCCGGTCGGCGGCCTGCTGGTTTCGATCGCGGCGGCGGTCGGCGAAGAAGTCTGGTTCAGGCTGGGGCTGATGACGCTTCTTGTCTGGGCTGCCTCCAGCCTGCGTCGCCAGGACCGTCCCAATCCTTTGCTCATCTGGGGCATCATCCTCCTGACAGCAGTAGCCTTCGGCATGGCCCACCTGCCCCAGCTCGCTTCCTTTGATGCCGCGACGCCGTTTTCGATCTGGGGAACGATCCTTGGAAACTGCGCGGTCGGCAGTCTCTATGGCTGGCTGTATTGGCGGTATGGGCTGCTGGCTGCCATGGTCGGCCACTTCTCAGTAGATGTCGTCATTCACGTCTTGCCCGCATTTTTCCGCTAGCCGGTGACAGCCCGAACAGCCGCCCCAACTGGCGGCGAGAAGCAATCGGGCCTATCACTACGAGTCGGTTTTTCCAGCGGAATGAACGGCTTATGGCAGACAAAGATAAAATCGGCCTGCGTGAGGCCGTCTCTATCGGCATTGGCGGCATGGTGGGCGGGGGCATCTTTGCGGTGCTTGGCCTTGCGGCGGATCTCGCCCAGGGTGGTACGCCGGTCGCCTTCCTGTTTGCCGGGCTGATCGCGCTCGTTACCTCCTATTCCTACGTCCACCTGTCGCGCACCTATCCGGACCGGGGCGGCACGGTGCGCTTCATCAATGAAGGCTTCGGGCGCGGCGTGTTCAGCGGCGGCGTGAACAACCTGCTCTGGGTCAGCTATATCATCATGCTGGCACTCTATGCCTCCGCGTTCGGATCATATGCGCCAAACCTGATGCCGATCACCGGCGACAAGGCGCTCGACCCGCACATCTATGCCAGCGCCATCATCCTGATCGCCACGGCGATCAATTATTACAGCATCAAGGTCGTCGGCGCGATTGAGTCCTATGCCGTCATCATCAAGCTGCTGATCCTGCTCGGCTTTGTCGGAATCGGCGCGTTCGGCCTGATCGGGAACGAAAATCTGGGCCAGCTCAATGTGGCGCACTGGGAGTCTCCGCTGACGCTGGTCACCGCCGGCATGATCATCTTCGTGGCTTATGAGGGGTTCGAGCTGATCGCTAATGCGGCGCCGGACATCAAGTCACCCGAGAAGAACATTCCGCGCGCCTATTATATCTCGGTCGGCTTCGTGATCGTGCTCTATCTCGCCATCGCGGTGATCACCGTCGGCTCCCTGCCCTTCGGCCAGATCAAGGATGCGCAAGATTATGTGCTGGCGGAAGCAGCAAAGCCCATGCTGGGCCAGATCGGCTTCACCATCATCACAGTGGCCGCGCTGATCTCCACCTTCTCGGCCATAAATGCCTCCCTCTATGGCGGCAGCCGGGTCAGCTATGAGATTGCCGAAGACGATGAACTCTCCAGCGAGTTCACGCACCAGTTCTGGAACCAGCCGATCGGCCTGATGTTCACAGCCGTCGCCACGCTCGTCCTAGTCAATACGCTGGAACTGGAAAGCATCTCGACGACAGGCAGTATCGGCTTCCTGTTGATCTTTGCCGTGGTCAACATGGTTGCCGTCCGCAAGGCATCGGAGGTGAAGGGATCGAGATGGATCGCAGGCCTCGGCGCAGCACTGTGCCTTGCTGCGCTTGCGGCCCTGCTGGTCCATACGGCCCAGACCAATCTGCTGAACCTGCTGATCGCCTGCGGAATCATCGCAGCCTGTTTCCTGGGTGAATTCCTTTACAAGCGCCTTGGACACAAGCCGGGCTGACGCGCTCAGCCGTTACAGGTCTGCGTGTTTTTCTGGATGCCGATCTGACTGACCTTGCCAGTGTCATTGTCGACTTCGAAATAGACGTCATTGTAATCGTAGACGGTGATGTCACCGCGCGTGACGACGCATCTCGGCGTGCCGTAAACGCCGCGCGCGAAAATCTGTTCACTGCCTTTCGCGACGCCTGCCGGTGTACGGAAACGTTCATCGCGCGCGATGATCCAGTAGACCTTGTCGTCAGCCCCGACGGTCAGGCCGTCATAATTGTAGCTGGTCGCCTCCGTCCCCGCGATGGGGATCGTTTTGCGCGGCGTTCCTTTCACGGCGAAGAGTTCCGCCAGCGACATGCCAAGCTCGACATTGCCGACCCGTTCACCGGGAATGATCATGTCATCGTTGAGATTGGGCGGCGCAGTGGCGCACGCGCCGAACGCGAGGATGGACAGGGTTGCGAGAGTTGCGCGGACAACCGTCATGACGGATCCCTCATGGCTTGTGTGGACACTGCACTGACGGTCAGATCAGCACATCCCCAGCCACCTTGAGGAAACTACGGCATAAATCGTGGCCAGCGCCACTCAGGCAGGCCACAATTTTTTGTAATGTTCAGCTGGCCTTATCCGGCCACCTTAATCCTTCAGCATGTCCCGGCTGATGATCACGCGCATGATCTCGTTCGTGCCTTCGAGGATCTGGTGCACTCTCAGGTCACGGACGATGCGCTCCACGCCGTAATCGGCGAGATAGCCATAGCCGCCATGGATCTGCAGCGCTTCGTTCGCGACCTTGAACGCCGTATCGGTCACGAAGCGCTTCGCCATGGCGCACCAGCGGGTGGCGGACGGGTCCTTGCGGTCGAGCCGGCCTGCGGCTTCGTACAGCATCACGCGCGCGGCCTGCAGTTCGGTCTCCATGTCGGCCAGCTTGAACTGGGTGGCCTGGAAGTCCGCAATTGCCTTGCCGAACTGGGACCGTTCCTTTGCATAGGCGAGCGCCTTGTCGAGCGCGAGCTGCGCCCCGCCCAGCGCGGAGGCTGCGATGTTCAAACGCCCGCCATCGAGGCCCGCCATGGCGAATTTGAAGCCGTGGCCCTCCTCGCCCACGCGGTTCGCTGCCGGGACGCGTACACCGTCGAGCATAACCTGCCGGGTCGGCTGGCTCTTCCAGCCCATCTTGCGCTCATTCGCGCCGAAGCTGAGCCCCGGCGCATCCTTCGGGATGATGAAGGTCGACACGCCCTTCGCGCCATCATCTGAGGTGCGTGCCATCAGGACGTAGACATCAGACGTTCCCGCGCCAGAGATGAATTGCTTCGTGCCGGTAATGACGTAGTCGTCGCCCTCGCGGACGGCCCGGGTCTTGAGGCTTGCGGCGTCAGATCCGGCGCCCGGCTCGGTCAGGCAGTAGGAGGCGATCAGCTCCATGCTGGTCAAGCGCGGCAGCCATGCCTGGCGCTGCTCGTCACTGCCGAATGTGTCGATCATCCAGCTCGCCATATTGTGGATGGAGATGAAGGCCGCCGTGGACACATCGCCATAGGCCAGCTGCTCAAAGATCAGCGCTGCGTCGGTGCGCGTCAGGCCCGCGCCGCCGACATCTTCCTTCACGTATATGCTGGCGAAGCCGAGCTCTGCTGCCTTGCGGATGACGTCCACCGGAAAGTGGCTGGTCTGGTCCCATTCCTCGGAGTGGGGCAGCAATTCCTCTTCCGCGAACTTCCGCGCCATATCGCGAATCATCAATTGTTCGTCGGAAAACAACGTGCTCATGGGTTCCACCTTTGGACTATCTCAAGTATGGGTTCGGGAATTCCCCGTGTCACCGGTAATGTCAATGCAACAGATCCGATCAGAATATGTCATCGCCCCGGCATCGCCGGGAGACATCGAGCGTCTGATCGAAGTCGATCTGGCAGCTGGCCAGCTGTTCGCGCCAACCGGGCTTTTGTCCGACGATGCGCTGGACGATCATGTGCCGGAAGCCGTGATGCTGCAGGCGATTGAGGCTGGCGACCTTCTGAAAACCAGCGCGCCGGACGGCACACCCGTCGGCTTCGCCCTCGTCTCGCCGAGGGGCGGTACGCTGTATCTCGACCAGATCAGCATGCACCCCGATTGTGGCGGCAAAGGCCTCGGAACCGACATGATGCGGCATGTGCTCCAATTGGCCAAGCAGCGCCGCCTGAAGCAGGTGACCCTTTCCACTTTCCGGGACGTGCCATGGAATGGGCCGTTCTACCGCAAGCTCGGATTCCGGGAGATTCCACGGAAAGACTTGGCGGCATGGATGCTGGACCTGGAACGCATCCAGGCCGAAAGCCTCGATGTCTCACAGCGCTGTTTCATGGTGCGTAAAATTGGCTGGTTGTAAGCGCCCGTTTTTGGGCGCAGGTGAAGTGTCATGACACAGTTTCCCCAATCCTTTCCGAACACCCGTATGCGCCGCCTGCGCCAGGCCCCATGGGTCCGCGGCCTTGTCGCTGAAAACACGCTGACGCCTGCAGATCTTGTCTGGGCCGTCTTCATCCATGATGGCGAAGGCCGCGTGCCGGTCGGCAGCCTGCCGGGCATTGACCGTCTCAGCATCGAAGAGGCCGCGAAAACGGCGAAGCGCGCCGAAAGCCTTGGCATTCCGGCCATCGCGCTGTTTCCCTATATCGGCCCGGAAGGCAAAGACGAGGAAGGCACCGGCGCGCTGGACCCGGACGGCCTCATCCCCCGCGCCCTCCGCGCCATGAAGGATGCCGCCCCCGGCGTCGGCCTGATCACCGATGTCGCTCTGGATGCCTATACCAGCCACGGCCATGACGGCCTGCTCGACCCCGACGGCACGATCCCGAACGATGCCACGGTGGAGCGGCTGGTGAAACAGGCCCTCGCCCATGCCGCCGCGGGCGCGGATGTCATTGCCCCCTCCGACATGATGGACGGCCGCATTGGCGCCATCCGGGAGGCCTTCGACGAGGAAGGCTTCACCAATGTGATGATCCTCGCCTATGCCGCGAAATATGCCTCCGGCTTCTACGGGCCCTATCGCGACGCTATCGGCTCGGCCCAGGCCCTCTCGGGCGACAAGAAGACCTACCAGCAGGATCCGGCGAATTCAGACGAGGCCCTGCGCGAAGTTGCCCTCGACCTCGCCGAGGGCGCGGACATGGTGATGGTGAAACCCGGTCTTCCGTATCTGGACATTGTGCAGCGCGTCTCCTCGACCTTCGGCGTGCCGACGCTCGCCTACCAGGTCTCCGGCGAATACGCCCAGATCATGGCCGCCGCCCAGAACGGCTGGATCGACGGCGACCGCGTGATCATGGAAAGCCTGATGTGTTTCAAACGGGCGGGCGCCAGCGGGATCATCACCTATTTTGCGGAGAAGGCGGCCGAGAAACTCAGCTAAAAATGGAGACAGCCAATGGATGGAATTCGACTCCGCGCAGCCAGCCTGTGCCTCGCAGCCATCGCTCTCTCGCAGGCGCCGGCCTTCGCTGACTGCCCCGATACCGCGCTGCAATCGACCGCCGACAATTTCATTGCGGTCAGCCAGCCCGGCGCCAATGTCCCCGAAATCCTCAAGACTGTTGATGGTCTGGTCGAGGCCTGTCCGACCGACCCCTTTGTGCTGAAGCTCGCCGCGATGACCTACGCGAACGCTCCGTCGCCAGACACCGCGGTTTCGGTTGACCGTTTCACGACGTCGCTCAACCTGATCTCGCGTATGTGGGAACATGTCGATGACGGTCCGTCGGCAAAATCCGTCACCGACCAGAACGGACAGAAACAGACCGTCAAC
The DNA here is from genome assembly GCA_002700305.1 of Hyphomonas sp. GTDB lineage: Bacteria > Pseudomonadota > Alphaproteobacteria > Caulobacterales > Hyphomonadaceae > Hyphomonas. The sequence goes on from PACZ01000003.1 coordinate 52,521, forward strand.
TTCCTGAACCTCTATGCAATCGAGGAACAGATACTGGGCGGCTTGTTGCAAGCCGAGCTGATGTCGGGCGTCCAGTCGTCCTACACGCACCCCCCGGCCGGCAGCGACCCGGGAACGGGCTGCCGGGGCATGTACAGTACTGCCGCCTCGATCGCCTCCAAATGGGTCCGGTCGCGGGGGGATCATCCGGGCGCTTACAGCCTGATGGATGACAGGATCGCCAGATGCGAAGCGGACCTCGCTGACAGGCGCTACACAAGGATGCTGGGCGCTCGCGCGCGGGCCTTTTTGGCGTCCATTCAACGCGATCCGCGGCAGGAGGGTGCACTTGAGAAAGCCGCCCAAGCCAAGGCGGACTCTGAACGGTTCATCGAATTGTTCGGCGACTACGACTATGCGGGCTGGTCGCAAAGCGATGCTCAGGCCCTGGAACAGGCCACCGCAATTGTCCGTGCCAATCAGCCGCTTGAGCTGTCAGAGGCGGTGTTCATGTCGCCCCGGCTTGAAGACCCTGCCACCCAGCACGCGCTCGCGCTGATGCTCGATGAGGCGTTGGCGGAAGATGCACAATCGGGTCTTGCCAGCGCCTACAGGGCCTATCGCGCGGCGCTCAAGACCGCCTACGACCTGACCGGATCTCTGGACGATCCGGCCCCGGCCCGCCTCATGCTCTACAAGGCCGCCGAAGCCCAGGCCAGCGGCAAGGTCCGCGCCCCCGGCCACGAATCCCTCGAACCGCCCCCGGCCTTCCTCTACAAATGGATCAAACCGGCAGAGTTGGAATAGAGTCAGGTCCTCCGTATCTGGACATTGTGCTCCACCCCTCCCGCCCGTGCCAAACTCATCCTTAGTGAAGCCGAAGGATGACTGGCACAGGCCGAACCCTCAGCCTTCACGCCTCCTGCACTTCCGCAGGCGCCGCCTTCTGGCGGACCAGCAGGATCAGCACCGCGATGGCACTTCCCAGCACCAGCGTCGCCCAGACGCGGCTGAGCTCAAGCCCGCCTTGCGCGTAGGGCTTGTCCAGGAAATCCCCCACGACCGCGCCGAGCGGCCGCGTCAGGATGAAGGCCGCCCAGAACAGCGCCACCCGGTCAATCGATGTGCGGAACCAGGCCAGAGCGATTAGCGCCAGCAGCGAGCCGAAAATGACCGCTGAGCCCAGATAGCCGAGCGGTCCATCCGCGATCCAGTCGCCCAGTGCCGTGCCGAGCGTCTGGGAAAACGTGATCGTCAGCCAGTAGAAGACCTCCGCCCGTGGCGCGTGCACCGAACTGACAGAAACGGTGCCCAGCACCTGACGCCAGACAAACAACGACGCCAGCACGGCCGCCAGCAAGACCAGCGCGCCGCCCGGATAACCGATGCCCATCGACCGCGTGGCAAAGTCGGCCATGGTCGTGCCGGCCGTGGTCGAGGCGATGATGGTCGCCCAATAGAGCCATGCATTGAACCGGCTGGCGCGAATTTGCGCATACACCAGCACCGCCAGAATGAGGCCGAACAGGCCCGTGCCGATCAGATAGCCGCTTTGCCAGAAGGATGTGGACGCGTTGGCGGTCGTCTCCCCCAGCCACGACATCGAGACGCTGTCGCCGGCTGTCTCGCCGAACGTGGTCGCCAGGATCTTGATGATCCAGAACCCGAAGGTGATGGCGGGCACCTTGGTCAGTACGGCTTTTTCGGTTTGGGTCACGCCTCAGCTCCTTGGTTGATCGGAATCCGGTGTGGCTGCTAAACCCGGCGCGTGGGAAAGCCCATAAGCGGGCGCTTAAAGCGCTCAAACTAAGCGGATGTCCTATGAAAGAATCCCCCCAGGCCAGCGCCCGCCGAGTGGCGCGGCTTCCGGAATGGTCACTGCTGCTTCCGGTGGGGCTGATGACGCTTCAGGTCGTCGCGGCGGCCTTCTTTGTCGCCGACGGATTCGAAGACTGGCTCGTGGCCAGCACGAACGGACCAAGGCTCGAACTGGCGATGGAATGCGTGATCGCCGTCGCTTTGCTGACGGGGGTCATTCTCAGTTCCCGAAATATCGTTCGCCTCACCCGGGATCTGCGCCGCAAGGAACAGGCGCTGTCGCGGGCGCGGGGGGCGTTCGCGGAGCACATTGATCTGCGCTTCAGGGAATGGGGCCTCACCAAAGGCGAAGGCGAGGTCGCGCTCTTCGCCCTCAAGGGCTGCGACGTGGCCGAGATTGCCCGGCTGCGCGGCGCGGCGGCCGGAACGATCCGGTCGCAGCTCAGCCAGATTTACGCCAAAGCCGGCGTGAACAGCCAGGCGATGCTGGTCTCCGTCTTCATCGATGACCTGCTGGACGAACCAGCAATATCAGGCAGCGACCCGGCCCAACCCTGACCTTTTTAGCCCCTCTTCACCCCGCCAGCCGCTCAAAATTCGCGAGCAGCATCTGAAGCGTCAGTTCCCTTGCCCGGCCCTCTGGCTTGCCGATCAGTTTGCCGAGTGACGGTCCGAACAGGCCGACGCCGACGGCGAGGGTGACGCTGAGCAGGATCATGTCTTCGGCGAGGTCTTCCGGCACGCCGGCGCTGGAGATCTTTTTCTGGGCAACCTCCTGCACCGCCTCGCGCACGACGGTCAGGCGGCTGGTTTCGTCGGTGAGTTCCAGCCAGGCCGCGAGGCGCGCGGCACCCGGTGTCTCCAGCGCATCGAACAGCGTTTTCAGGCCGACGGCGCGGGCCTCGACCGGTGCATCGGCCGGGATTTCGATGGCCATGATGCTGTCGACCAGATCCGCGATCATCCGCTCCATCAGGGCGGTGTGAACGGCGCTGATGGAGCCGAAGTGGTGCAGCACGGTCGCATTGGCGACGCCTGCGGCCTTCGCCACATCCGCCAGCCGCAGCGATTGTGGGCCCTGTTCCACCAATAGCTGCTCGGCCGCCGCCAGGATGTTGGCGCGGGATTCTTCCGGACTGCGCCGGACTCGCGGGGTATCTTTATTCTTTATTGACATTTTTGTCAGTAGTGTTATTTGTCAGCATAAGCCTGTTGTCCAGATATTTCCTCAAGGTTCCTAGCACCATGACGACCAAGCGCACGCCTGAAGATGTAACGATTCTGCCCCGCGACCTGCATTTCGACATGGCCGCCGCCGACAATGGCCCTTGGCTGGACGGCGATCCCGTGGCCACTGCCGTGTTCAACGCCATGTCGCTGACCTTCCCGGATGGCGAGCGCATGTTCATCGATGCCGTGAAGGCCTACAAGAATGAGGTCTCCGGCAAGCTGGAACAGGATGTGAAGGACTTCATCCGCCAGGAAGCCATTCACTCGCGTGAGCACCACCTGCTGAACAACAAGATCGACCGGACGAAATACCCGGTCGACGCGATCGAGGGACAGATCCGCGAGAAAGTGAAATTCGCCTATGAAGGCGGCCGGTTCCGTATGCTGATGGCGACGATCTGCCTGGAACACTTCACCGCCATGATGGCAGACCTGATGATGGATCTGAACACCGACTACGGCCCGCTGTTCAGCAAGACCGATCCGGCACTGGAACGCCTGTGGCGCTGGCACGCCATGGAAGAGACCGAGCACAAGGCGGTTGCCTATGACGTCTTCCTCGAAGCGACGAAAGACTGGTCGCCGCTGAAGCGCTATTACCGCCGCTGCATGTCCATGCTGATCATCACCAGCAATTTCACCGGGAATATCGCCGGTTATGCCGCAGAGCTGCTGAAAGCCGATGGCTACACGCAGAAAGAGGCAGATCGCGCCGTGAAGGCCTTCCTCTGGAAGAAGCCTTCCCTGTTCGGCATCGGCTGGAAAACCTGGCTGTCCTGGTTCAAGCCGGGCTTCCACCCATGGGATCATGACAATCGCGAAGAGATGGCGGCCTGGAAAGACGAATTCACCCCGGCCCAGGTCCCGGCGGAATAAACAGCGGGACTGAACGGCGTTCATAGGCTCTTGCCGGGCGGGCAGGACATGCTACCGATGGGTGAACACTTTCAGGAGCCCCGCATGATCCGTTCCCTCGCCGCTGCCAGCCTCGCGATTGTCTTCACAGCCATCCCGGCGCAGGCCGAGACCGACTCTCAGACACTGGCTGCCTGCATGATCGAGCATTCGACCGAAACGGATGTCGCGACCATGAAGGAATTGATGCTGTACGCCCTGCAGGATCAGGAAGAGGAAGCGACGTCTTCCCTGCTCAAAATCGCCTTCAGCGCCACCAGCATCGCCACCAGTGATTGCGGCATGAGCCTGTCGGACCTCGATTCACCGCTGTTTGAAGACGCCATGCAGATCTATGGCGAACACCTCGGAACGGTGATCATGGAGCGCGCGCTCTCCTTCCTTGGTGATTTCGGCGAATAGTCGCGCGTCCGAAAAAATATTCCGCTTACTGACAAGATAGCTGATGGCTAATACCCAGCCAGCAGGCACGGTGCCGCTTACCCGCCGCTCAAAAAGCCATGGCCCGCGGCATTCCTGCGCGCGGGCCATACTCTTTGCCTTCAGCGCATCCGCACCCCGCAGGATGTGAGACGGCGCCGGAAGATATTTGTCAGCTGCCTCAGGCGGCCGGTTTGATCTCGACCAGCTCGATGGCGAAGGTCAGGTCCTGACCCGCCAGCGGGTGATTGGCGTCCAGCGTCACCGTGGTTTCGTTCGCATCGACCACGACAACCGGAATGACCTGGCCGTTCTGGGCCTGCATCTGGAGGCGCGTGCCGACTTCGGTCGGGATCTCGGCCGGGATTTCGGTGCGCTGCACTTGCTGGCGCATGTCCGGATTGACCGGGCCATAAGCCTGGTCGCACGGGACATTGACGGTTTTCTTGTCGCCGACAGCCATGCCCGGCATGGCCGAATCGAGGCCCGGGATGATTTGTCCGGAACCGACCTGGAAGGCCAGCGGGTCACGGCCTTCGGAGCTGTCGAAGGTCGTGCCGTCGTTCAGCGTCCCGGTATAGTGAATGCTGACGGTGTCACCGTTTTTGACCTGCGTCATGATAATTCCAATCTTTTCGGGGGTGTGGGTCATCAAAGGCCGCGTCGCTCTCGCGGGTGCTTTGGGGGTCTCACCCCACAACCTAGGAGTTCCCGCCGGGATGTAAACCCGCCGCCCGGCTTGCTTACAGCGGCTTGCGCATGTGAATGATCGTGCTCTTCTCTCCATTCGCGCCGATCTGGTGCACAGTGTGGAACGCCACATAGCCGCGCGCTTCGTAGAGCGGCAGTCCTGGCACGGTGGAACCAAGCTCGATCGTTTGGAAGCCGGCCTCACGCGCTGCCTGCTCGCCAAGGTCCAGCAGCATCGAGCCGATCCCGCGGCGCGTCCAGTCAGGATGCGTGTACATCGCGCGGATGCGGGCCGCCTCGGTCGCCGGGTCCGACAGGCTGTCATCGCGCCCGACCGTATGATCGCCGCCATATAACGTGCGCCGTTTGCCCCAGCCGCCGCAGGCCACCATGACCGTCTCACCATCCTTTTCCGTCTCGATCACGAAATAGGTGCGGTCGGCGATCAGGCTGCGGTCGACGCCCATCGTTTCCTGCGCCGCCTCGATTTCAGCATCCGACAGGAAGGCCTTCATGTTCTCGGCGATGGAGGCGCGCATCAGGTCGATGATCGCAGGAATATCGTCTTCCGTCGCAATCCGTGAGCGGAATCGGGTTGGGTCGGTCATCAGGAACTCTGGAAATGTCTGTCTCGTCTTATCCGATCGACACTTTGTTCCCGAGATCAAGATAAAGTATCAGCGCCACCGAAGCGACCAGCACAAAGCCTGATAATAGGGCATTCAGCAGGACGGCCCGGTTGGCATTCTTCTGCTCGATCCACGAACGCGGCCGGATACGGCGCAGCCGGAAAACGATCAGCGCCGACAAGATCAGCGCCGCCACGTTCAGCGCCAGCAGCAGGCAGGCCCGCAGCGCCAGGGGCCATTCGCCCGCACCTGCAAACAGTCCGACCGCTGCGCCGGGCGGCAGCAGCGCCGCCGCGACCATCACGCCGACAAGAGCCGATGCCTGACTGCTGGTGAGAGACAGCGCCGCCGCGCCGCCCGCCGCCATGGCGAGGGCAAGCCCATCCAGCCGCACCTCGGCCCGTGTCATCAACTCACGGCTCTCCAGATTGATCGGCAGGACGAAAGACAAGGCCAGCGAAAGTGCGAGGGCGACGCCGATGCCAGCGGCCAGCGTCAATGTCGACTTTTTCAACAAATTGTCGTCTCCCAGCGCGGCCCCCATCGAAAAGCCAAGAACAGGTCCGAGCAATGGTGCAATCACCATTGCGCCGATCACCGCCGCGACACCATCCGAATTCAGGCCGATCGTTGCCACGATGGTCGACAGGATCACCATCACGATGAAGTTGCGATCCAGCCGTGCGCCCGTTGCGACGTCGGAATAGATTTCCTCCCGCGTCGCCTGTTGCGATTTTACCTGTTTGCCTTCCGTCGCTTCTTCCAGCTTTGGCGCGGTCGCTTCGATCGGCAGGATGCTGATACGCCAGCCATTGCTGCCTTCCAGCGCCGATTGGACATTATCCATCAGAACCTGTTCCACCCCTTCGCGGATGAACACAGAGATCAGCCTGCGGTCCTTCTGCTCGGTATCGAGGATGTAATAGTCCACCGGCTCAGACGCCTTCACGGCGCTCAGCACATTGTCAAAGCGGTCGCCCGCCTTGAGGTGAATGTCGAGCCGTCTCATCGCTTCAGCCGCGCCAGCAGGCTGGACGTATCCCAGCGATTGCCGCCCATGGCCTGAACATCGGCGTAATACTGGTCGACCAGCGCGGTCACCGGCAGCGTGGCGCCATTGTCGCGTGCGGCTTCCAGGGTGATACGCAGATCCTTGCGCATCCAGTCGACGGCAAAGCCGTGCGTGTAATGATCGTCGACCATTGTCTTCCAGCGGTTCTCCATCTGCCAGCTCTGGGCCGCGCCGCCGCTGATCGCCTCGATCACGGCAGCGGTATCGAGCCCGGCCTTCTCGGCAAAGTGCAGGCCTTCGGCGAGGCCCTGCACAATGCCGGCGATACAGATCTGATTGACGGACTTGGCGAGCTGTCCGGACCCGGCACAGCCGATATGGGTCATCCGCTTGCCATAGGCCGCCATCACCGGCTGGGCCTGTTCGAAGGTCGGGTCGTCACCGCCGCACATGATGGTGAGGGCGCCATTGCGGGCGCCAGCTTCCCCGCCGGAGATCGGCGCGTCGAGGAAATGCGCGCCCTTCGCCTTGCAGCGGGCATAGAGATCGCGGGCGAGGTCCGCCGAGGCCGTCGTATGGTCCACCACGACCATGCCGGCCGCGACGCTCGGCTCCATGGCGGCGAACACTTCGGCCACGTCCGGATCGTCGCCGAGGCAGAGAAAGACATATTCCGCGCCGAAGGCGGCAGAGGCCGGGTCTTTCGCCACTTCGCCCTTGTGCTGGGTGGCCCAGTTCTCGGCTTTCGAATGGGTCCGGTTCCACACCACGACCTCATGGCCTTTCGCGGCCAGATGGCCCGCCATGTGAAATCCCATCACTCCGAGGCCCAGAAATGCCGTGCGTGCCATATCGATTCTCCAATTGTACCTGTTCCAGATAGATCGAATTTCATCGAAATCCCACCGTCTCGCGTGACCTGACCTTCACCAAGGCCTGCTAATACAGGCACACCACTCAGAAGGAGAGGGTCCGAGCGAGCAGATGGCTTATGCCACTTACTCTTCACGAAGCGCGGGCAGAATGCCCGTTGCGCCCGCCCGCAAGGCAGGCACCTGGAAGATGGCTTATGCCGACTTCCTGACCGCCCTCATGGCGTTTTTCCTGCTCATGTGGCTGGTCAGCGGTGTCTCCGCCGACGACCGGGCAGAGATTGCCGACTATTTCCATAATCGCACACCGGACGCTGCCACGGCCGTGGCTGTCCAGTCCGGCCCGTCGGTGGCCGACCGCGTGTTCAGCGCGCTCAGCGAAAATCCCGCCCTGATGGCTGCAGGGTCCAGTGTCATGCTGGCGAAGCAGGCGGACGGCATCCGGATCGACCTTGTCGACACGGCCGAACGCCCGCTGTTCGACCGCGCCGATGGCCATTTCACCGAAACCGGCCTTGCGCTTGCCCGCGACACCGCCACCGCCCTGCTCGGCACCGACGGCACGCTGACCCTTGAAGGGCACACCGATGCCTTCCCGAGCCTGACGCCCGGCTATTCCAACTGGGAGCTGTCCTCGGACCGCGCAAACGAGGCGCGCCGCGTCTTCGAAAGCGCCGGGATCGCCCCGGACCGCATCCGCGGCGTGGCCGGTCTTGCCGACACGCGGCCGATTGCCTCCGGTCAACCCCACTTGCCCGTTAACCGGCGGGTCAGCATACTGGTACAAGTAGAGGGTTAATGCCCTTCCGGTTTCCGGGGGCCATACCAGAAAGTCCCGGAGCCCTGATGCTCGCAGAATTCCTGTCCAATTGGCCTATGTGGGCGAGCCTCGGCGTCGTCATTGCCGCCATTTGTTTCTACATGCTGGACCGCTGGTCGATGGAGCTGGTCTCCGTCTGCGTGATCGCGGGACTGCTGGTGCTGTTCACCCTGCCCGGCGCACATGGCGAGGATGGCACCCCGATCAGCGCGCAGGACCTGCTCTCGGGCTTCGGCAATCCGGCCCTGATCACCATCATGGCGCTGCTGGTCGTCGGCCAGGGCCTGTTCCAGACCGGCGCCCTCGAAGGCCCGACCAAGGCCCTCCTGTCCGGCTATGACCGCCGCCCCAGGGTGACGCTACTGCTGGCTTTCCTGGCCGTCTTCGTGATCAGCGCTTTCGTCAACAATACGCCGATCGTTATCATGTTCCTGCCGGTGATGAGCGCCATCGCCCACCGGATGAAGTCCTCGGCCTCCAAGCTGATGATGCCGCTCAGCTTCATTTCCATCTTCGCCGGGATGACCACGCTGATCGGGACATCGACCAACCTGCTGGCCGCCGAAGCCTTCGACCGGCTGGAAGGACGCCAGCTCGGTTTCTTCGAACAGTCGCCGATGGGCCTCGTCCTGGCCGCCGCCGGCATGGTCTATCTCTTGATCTTCTCGCGCTTCCTGCTGCCGGTCCGCGAGGGCCTGACCGAAGACATCGCGCCGACCTCGTCGAAGCAGTTCCTGACCCAGATCGAAGTCACGCAGGGCCACTTCCTGGAGGGCAAGAAGCCCGTCGCCGGCATGTTCACAGACCTGCCGGACATGACCGTGCGCATGATCCAGCGCGGCGAGCGCGCTTTCCTGCCGCCCTATGAGGACATCACGCTGCGCCCCGGCGACCTGGTCATCGTCGCCGCCACACGCGCCGCCCTGCAGAACGTCCTCTCCCGGCAGCCGGACTTCCTCCAGCAGGTCTGGCAATCTGCCGGCGGAGACCTGGACGACAGCGGCAAGCCGCGCCGCCTGTCCCTGACAGAGGCCGTCATCGCGCCCGGCTCCCGCATGGTCGGCCGTACGGTGGAGATGCTGGGCTTCCGGCGCCTGACCCGCGCGGTCACGCTCGGCATCCAGCGCCGCAGCCGCATGATCCGCACAAAACTGGGCGAGATCCGGCTCGAATCCGGCGACACGCTGCTGCTCTGCGGCCCGCCCGATGCGTTCCTGGAGATGCGCCAGAGCCGCGACCTGATCCTGCTGGAATGGTCGCAAACCGAAATCCCGCTGACCACGAAGACGCTGGCCGCACGGGCCATCGCCCTTGGCCTGGTCATTTCCGCCGCGTCCGGCCTGCTGTCGATCCTGCATGCTTCGGTGCTCGGCGCCGTGGCCATGCTGATCACCGGCTGCCTCAACTACCGTCAAGCCAGCCGCTCGCTGGACCTGCGCATCTTCCTCGTCATCGGGGCCGCGCTCGCCATGGGCATGGCGCTGGAGAAGACCGGCGCGGCCTCCGCCATCGCGCACATGGTGGTCAATGTCGCCTCACCCTATGGCACGCTGGCCGTCCTGTCGGCGCTTTTCCTGGCGGTGGCCATCCTGACGAACCTGCTTTCGAACGCCGCCACGGCCATCCTGTTCTCGCCGATTGCGCTCTCGGCGGCGCACGAGCTGAACGCGGCAGACCCGCTGCCATTCCTGCTGGCGGTGATCTACGGCGCCAATTGCAGTTTCGCGACACCGATCGCCTATCAGACGAACATGCTGGTCATGGGCCCCGGCCATTACCGGTTCAGCGACTTTGTCCGCTTCGGCGGACCGCTTGTTTTCGTGCTTTGGTGCGTGTTTACGCTCTTCGCCCCTTGGCGGTTTGATCTGTAAGTGTAGTGTCAGACACATGAAATTTACGGACTCGAAGATCCTGCCCCCCGGTCTGGAGCGTTCGTTGCGTTTTTACGTAACGAATCCGAGCCCTTGTCCGTATCTGCCGGGCCGGCGCGAGCGCAAGGCGTTCACGAATCTCTCGATCACCGAATCGGATCTCGTCCACAATCTGCTCAGCCAGTCGGGGTTCCGGCGCAGCCAGACCATCGCCTACCGGCCGGCCTGCCCGCGCTGTAATGCCTGCCGCAGTGTGCGCGTGCCGACGCGGGACTTCATCCCGTCGCGCAATGACCGGCGGGCCATGCAGCGCAATGGCAGCCTCGTGCGCCATCAGGTCGAGGCCGAACCGACGCGGGAGCAATACGCCCTGCTGAAGGCCTATCTGAAAACCCGCCACGATGGCGGCGGCATGTCGGACATGTCCTATCGCGACTATGCGGCCATGGTCGGCGAAAGTCCGGTCAAAAGCCTGATCTTCGAATACCGCGACGGCCCGGAAGACGACGCGCCGCTGGTCGCCTGCTCGATCACCGATGTGCTGCATGACGGCTTCTCGATGGTCTACACATTCTTCGACCCGGAACTGGAGAGCCGCGGGCTCGGCCATTTCATGATCCTGGATCATATCCGGCATGCGCAGGACCTTGGCCTGCCGCACGTCTATCTGGGCTATTGGGTCAAGGGCAGCCCGAAAATGGATTACAAACGCCGTTACAAACCGCTCGAAGTACTCGACGGAGACCGCTGGAGGCTGCTCCGCGACGACGAATAGGTCCGCAAAGAGACCGGGTCCGGGGCGCCCAGACGGGTAATGGGGGAAGGAAACGCATGATCAACAGACGTAACCTCGTTGGCGCGGGTGTGCTTGGCCTTGGCGGCGCGGCAGCCGCCTTTGCCAATCCCAGCACCACCCCGCTGGCCGGCACCCCGGCGATCACCCGCAACCGCCGCCGGCTGAACATGGTCACCACCTGGCCGAAGGGCCTGCCCGGTCTCGGCGAAGCGGCCGAGCGCGTTGCCCGCCGCATCATGGCCGAGACCGATGGCGTGATCGAGGTGAAGGTCTTCGCTGCGGGCGAACTGGTCCCGGCCTTCGAATGTTTCGACGCGGTCGCGAACGGCTCGGCCGACATGTATCACGGCGCCGAATATTACTGGACGGCCAAATCCCCCGCCTATCCCTTCTTCACCGCTGTGCCCTTCGGCATGACGGCGCAGGAGATCATGGGCTGGATCGATTTCGGCGGCGGACAGGAACTCTGGGACGAGCTTTCCGGCCAGTTCGGCGTAAAGGCGTTCCAGGCGGCCAATTCCGGTCACCAGATGGGCGGCTGGTTCCGCAAGGAGATCAACAGCCTCGACGATCTGGTCGGCCTCAAGATGCGCATTCCGGGACAGGGCGGCGATGTGCTGCGCGCGCTCGGCGGCTCGTCCATCGCCATTCCGGGCGGGGAGATCTACCAGTCGCTGCAGACCGGCGCCATCGACGCGACCGAATGGGTCGGCCCGTGGAACGACTATTATCTCGGCTTCTACCGGGAGGCGCCCTATTATTACGGCCCCGGCTTCCATGAGCCCGGCTCCAGCCTCGCCTGCGGCATCAACCGGCGCGTCTGGGACAATTTCTCGCCGGGCGAACAGGCCGTCATCAAGGCCGCCTGCGAAAGCGTGAACCACACCTCGCTGGGGGAGTTCACCTATCAGAACTCGGTCCATCTCGACCTTCTGGTCAATGAGCACAATGTGCAGCTGCGCAGCTTCCCGCCAGAAGTCGTCACCGCCATGGCCGAAGCGGCCTGGGACGTGCGCGCCGCCTCCGGCAAGGACGGGATCGAGAAGCGTATCTATGAGAGCTTCGAGAAATCGCTGAAGCTGATGCGCGGCTGGTCGACGATTTCGGACGGCGCCTATTACGCCGCCCGCGACGCAAACAAATAGCCGGGCAGCCCGTCATGGATCCGGCCTTCTTCCTTCACCTCGGCGCCATCCTGAAATGGATTGGCATCGCGCTGTTGCCCGTCTTCCTTCTGCCGCTGATCACGCTGGTCGTGCCGGGCCTGGTCGAGGGCCTGTCGAAACGCGTCAGCGCCATCATCGATTCCATCAGCGGCATCGCCCTCGGCGGGGCCATCGCCAGCGCGCTTCTGCTGGTCCTGTTCCAGCTCTCCGTGGTCGTGCTGAGATACACCTATGGCATCAGCTTCACATGGCTGAATGAGCTGGTGATCTATGCCTTCGCGGCGATGTTCATGCTCGGCTCGGCGGCGACGCTGCGCGATGACGGACACGTCCGGGTCGACATCCTGCGCCCGCGCTTCGGCGCCGATGGCCGCAACTGGATCGAGCTGGCGGGCATCTATTTCTTCCTCTTCCCGATCTGTATCCGCCTCCTGACAACCGGCGAGCAGGGCCTTGCCCGCGCCTGGTCGCTGTTCGAGGGCTCCAGCGAGTCCGACGGCCTGCCTTTCCTGTACCTGTTCAAGACGCTGGTCCCGGCCTTTGCCGTGCTGATGCTGGCGCAGGGCCTGTCGGAAGCGCTGAAGGCGGCGCTGCGCCTGACTGGCAAGCTGGAGAACGAAGCCCCGGCCACCTCCACGACGGAGAGCGCCCATGGAGCTTGAGATCATCCTCGCTTTGCTCATGTTCGCCAGCGCCATCGGGGCGCTGCTGATGGGCTATCCCGTGGCACTGACGCTGGGCGGTGTCGCACTGATCTATGCCCTGATCGGCATCGGCCTCGGCGTTTTCCCGGAACCGCTGCTGCGCTCTCTGCCCAGCCGCATCCAGGGCGGCTCGATCATGCAGAACACGACGCTGATCGCCGTGCCCCTGTTCGTGCTGATGGGCGTGGTCCTCGAACGCTCGCGCGTGGCCGAAGACCTGCTGCATATCGCCAGCCGCCTCCTCGGCAAGCTGAATGGCGGCCTCGGCTATGCCGTGGTCCTCGTCGGTGCCCTGCTCGCCGCTTCTACCGGGATTGTCGGCGCGACCGTCATCACCATGACGCTGATCGCCCTGCCCACCATGCTGAAGCAGGGTTACGACCCCCGCCTTGCCAGCGGCACCATCGCCGCCTCCGGCACGCTCGGCCAGATCATTCCGCCCTCGATTGTCCTCATCCTGCTGGCCGATGCGGTCTCCAACGCGGCCAGCCAGGCCAGCCTGTCGGGTGGCGGCAAATCGCTCGTCGTCTCCGTGGGCGACCTGTTCGCGGGCGCGCTGATCCCCGGCATCCTGCTGGTCGGGCTTTACCTCGCCTGGATCGCATTCAACGCCGTGACCCAGCCGAAGCGCTGCCCGGCCGTGACCGTGGATGACGACACCGCCCCGCTCAGTTTCAAGGAAGTCGCCTTCGGTTTCGGCGCGCCACTGGCGCTGATCTTCGCCGTGCTGGGTGCCATTCTCGGCGGGGTGGCTCCGCCGACAGAGGCCGCAGCCATCGGGGCCTCGGGCGCCATCCTGCTGGCCGGTCTGCGCCTCGCCCGCGAAGCCGGCAGCCGCCTCGCCCCGGTCATCCTGGCGGGCCTCGCCAGCCTCATCCTCGTCCTCATCGTGCGCAACACGATGGACCTGCGCCTCGGTGTGGAACAGATGAGCGCCGCCAACATGGCCGGTGTAACTCTCACCCTGCTTGCCACGCTGATCTTCTTCGCAGCCATCGGGGCTGGCCTGCTCGTCCTGCGCCGCATGCGCCAGCTGATGCCTGCGCTGAAATCGGCGACGCACATCACGAGCATGGTCTTCCTCATCCTGATCGGCGCCTCGCTGTTCAGCCTTGTCTTCCGCGGCTTCGGCGGCGACGACATCGTGAAGGACGTGCTGCACGCCATGCCGGGCGGGCGCTGGGGCGCGCTGCTGATGACCATGATCGTCATGTTCGTGCTGGGCTTCTTCCTCGACTTTATCGAGATCGTGTTCGTGGTCGTGCCGCTGGTCGCCCCGCCGCTGATCCTGCTTGGCTTCGACCCGGTCTGGCTGGCCATCCTGATGGCGCTGAACCTGCAGACCAGCTTCCTGACACCGCCCTTCGGCTTTGCCCTGTTCTACCTGCGCGGCGCCGCCCCGCCGGAAGTCAGTACAATGCAGATCTGGCGCGGAGCCATCCCGTTCATTGCGCTGCAGCTGATCATGATCGCGCTGGTCGCCACCCTGCCGGGCCTTGCCACCTGGCTCCCCTCCCTCGTCGCCAAGTAATCCACCAAGAAGTATTTCTGCCATGGGACAAGACATCGATCCGTTCCGCGCGATCACGATTTCCAAACGCGCGCATGAACTGAAGGAAGAAGGCCGCAGCATCCTGCATATGGAGTTCGGCCAGCCGTCCACACCGGCCCCGAAAGCCGCCATCGCCCGCAGCCATGAAGTGCTGGACACAGACCCGATGGGCTATTGGGAAAGCCAGCCCCTGAAGGCGCGCATCTGCCAGCACTACAAGGACATGTACGGCGTAGACCTGACGCCCGGGCGGCTGGCCATCACGAACGGCGCCTCGCCTGCCCTCGTTCTGGCGCTGGCCACGGCCTTCTCGCCGGGCGACCGCATCGCCTTTGCCCGGCCGGGCTATGTCGCTTACCGCAACACGGTCCGTGCCCTGAACTTTGAAGGCGTGGAAATTCCTTGCGGCGAAGACACGCGCTACCAGCTCTCCGCTGCCGCGCTCGACGCGCTGGACCCGGCGCCGCAGGGCGTCATCATCGCCAGCCCGGCGAACCCGACCGGCACGATCATCCCTGCCTCGGAACTTGCCGCCATCGCTGACGTGGCCAAGGCAAAAAGCATCCGCATCATTTCAGACGAGATCTATCACGGGCTGAGCTTCGGCCCGGAGATCCACTCCATGCTGGAATATGCGCCGGACGCCTTCATCGTGAACTCTTTCTCGAAATACTTCTCCATGGCGCCCTGGCGGCTCGGCTGGCTGGGCTCCCCGCCGGACATGGCCCGCCGCACCGGGGCCTATATCGGCAACCTGTTCCTCACCGCCCCATCCCTCTCCCAACATGCCGGCCTTGCCGCCATGGATGCGCGCGAGGAGCTGGACGGCCATGTCGAGGTCTACCGCCGCAACCGCGAACTGATGCTGGAAGCGCTGCCAAAGCTCGGCCTCGAAAAGATCGCCCCGCCGGATGGGGCTTTCTATATCTATGCGGACGTTTCCCGCTTCACCGATGACAGCCTCGCCTTCTGCCTGAAGCTGCTGGAAGAGACAGGCGTCGCCACCGCCCCCGGCGTCGATTTCGACCCCGTGGACGGCAAGCACCACATGCGCTTCTCCTTCGCGCTTTCCACGCCGCAGATCGAGGAAGCCATCGCGCGTCTGGTGCCGTGGTTCGGCGCGCTATAGTCCGGCGTTACCATGGCGCTGTCATGACAGGCTATTCGCCGTCTTCCGGCCAGCCGCCCGGTGGCGGCAAGGCGCTCGCCACTTCGCGGTAGGGTTTCCACTGGCCATCGACATTTCGAAGGATCAGAAGATAGGAGTTCCTGACTTCTTCCCGCTTCGCCTCGCCCTCGGGCTGCCAGGACTGGACAGATGTGCCGCGTTCGAACGCCCACTCCTGATCCATCATCACGAACTCCTGCGGCGAAATCTCGATCCGGTATTCCGGCGCAAGACCTTCGCCCGCCGCCGCGTACATTTTGAGATGCCCGGCACTGCCTGCGCCGATCATCACCGCATCCGGGTCCACAATCTCCGCCAGCGCCGCAAAATCCGATGCCGCCATCGCCGCCATGAAACGCGCCCGCGTCGTGTCGACTTCACCGCGGGCTTCCTGCTCCGATTGCTGCGGGGCCGGGGCTGGTTGCAGGCTGGCACAGGCGGTAAATGACATCATGCCCAGTGAGGTCAGCGCCGCGGACAGTCCATGCCATGTGCGAAATGATGCTGAATTCATTGGTCGTCCCTCCGTGTTCGCCAGATGGTACGGCGCATTTCCCGCGGCGCAATAGCTGAACCGTCACCTATAGTCCGGTATAGTCATGATTGGTCATGGTTAGTCAGGATAAGTCATGGCGTAGACGGATGTAATCCGCCGCCAGTCACCTAAGCACATGGCCGTGTCATCCTGGAGTTTGCGCAGCGCTTATCCGGGATGACACGTTGAGGGGGCTTATCCACCAACTGGCAGCAGTGAACCTGCAGCAACCATTGCCCCAAAAAGAAACTTATCCGACACCTCCGTGGCCTGACGTATATTGCACGCCATGTCACTCTTTCACCCTCCCGCCTGGTTCCCGCCGCAGCTCGCCTTCCTCTGGCCTCTGATCTGGGTCCAGGTGCTGATGCTGCGCGCGCAGATCCGGGCCGCCTATGGCCGGGGTGTGATATATCGCTGGAGCGTGACGCCGAATTTGCGTGTCTATCTGGTCCGGATCGAATGGATGCCGGGGCAGAAGAAAGCGCGGGCGATTCTCAAACCTGCCGCCCATGCCTCAGACCGTCTCGCCGCCGCATGCGACGGGCGTGCGGCCACGCCCGAACATCTCCGCACGCTGCCGCTCAACCCACCCCTTGCTGCGGCGAACGCAGGGCGTTCGCTTGCCCTCACAAGCTCAAAGGAGAAGGGCTTACACCTGCCTTTGCCGGAAACCTGACGCGGCCTCACACCCCGAAAACTCACCCCACACACCAAGCGCCTTCACGGGCGTCGCGGGCGCACGGCTCAGGGCAGGTTCAGCTGCCAGCTGACGCCGAACTTGTCCGCCACCCATCCGAAACGCTGGCTGAAGCCGTAATTGTCGACTGGCATCATCACCTGTCCGCCCTCTGAGAGTTTGGCAAAGGCCGCATCCAGCGCCGCCGCATCCTCGAAATCCACGAACAGGGAGGTCGACGGCGTGAAGGTGAAATCGTGTACCGGCGGGCTGTCCACCAGCATCACATCGTGCCCGGCCAACCGCCAGTCAGCCATGTAGACCGGCCCGTCCCGCACGCTTGCCTCACTCTCGGGAAAAACATTCGTATAGAGCGCGAGCGCCTCGGCGGCCTGCCCCGTAAACATCAGATAGGTCGAGACTTTCCGGATCATTCGCCGCCTTCCCCACAATCATAATCCGCCACCGCACCGCCATCCGGCGTGCGTTCGACAGAGACGAGCGTGCAGCCTTCCGGCGCAGCGGCTTCGGCGGCGGCTTCAAGGTCTGCCTCGGCAGGCGGGCCGGCGCTGGCGATATTGAAATTGCCATCGGTCTTCACCGTGAATTTCAGCTTGAAGCCCTGGCCTTCGGCGGGCGCGGCGAAGAACTGGTAATTGCCGCCATAGACATTCTGCGGCGCGAGGCCATTCCAGCTCGATGCGCTCCAGCTGCCGCTGCCACCGCCGCCGGATGCACAGCCGGATACAAAGGCGGCGGCAATCAGGATTGCCGCCGCGCCGATAGATCTTTTCATGGTCACCTCCCGTGTTCAGCAGGAGGCTAGCACATCCCGGCCTTGCCTAGAACTTGACTTCCGGCGGTGTGCTGAGGGCCTCGCGGCCTTCGACGCCGACATCGAAGAAGTCGCGGCCTTCGAAATTGAACATGCCGGCAATGATGGAGCCCGGGAACTGTTCGCGGGACGTGTTGTAGTCCTGAACGGCCGAGTTGTAGAAGCGGCGCGCCGCGGCCAGCTTGTCTTCAATGGCGGAAAGCTCGTTCTGCAGCTGGATGAAGTTCTGGTTGGCTTTCAGGTCCGGATAGGCCTCGGCGAGGGCGAACAGCTTGCCGAGCGATGCGGTCAGCATGCCTTCCGCCTGGCTCATTTCTCCCGGTGTCGAAGCGCTCTGCGCGGCGTTGCGGGCGGCGATCACCTGCTGGAAGGTTTCCTGCTCGTGCTTGGCATAGCCCTTCACCGTCTCGACCAGGTTCGGGATCAGATTCTGGCGCTGCTTCAGCTGCACATCGACATCGGCAAAGGCCTGATTGACCCGCTGCCGCTTCATCACCAGCCCGTTATAGATAAGGATGATAAAGCCAAGAACGGCAACGATAATACCGAGACCAATAAGCATGGGTGTCCCTCCGGAAAGCCTTGTTCATCAACGCCTAAACGCCGCCGCCGGATCGTGCAAGAGAAAGCGGGCCGGTCTTGCCGCAACCTGCGCGATTTGCGCGCTTGACCACCGGGCCCGGCTTGGTCACGGATAAATTATTGCAGAGGACAGGCCCATGGCAGAATCCCCACCGCATTCCGACGAGTCCTACATTCACGTGGAACACCACTATTTCCAGCGGATCGGCTGGCTGCGGGCGGCGGGTCTGGGCGCCAATGACGGCATCCTGTCGACTGCGGGTCTCGTGATCGGGGTCGCCTCGGCGGAAGCCTCGACAGGCGCCATCCTGACAGCGGGCCTCGCCGGCCTTGTGGCAGGCGCGATGTCGATGGCGGCCGGCGAATATGTCTCCGTCTCCTCACAGGCGGACCTGGAGAAGGCAGACCTCGAAATCGAGCGGGCGGCTCTGAAGAGCCACCCGGACGCCGAGCTGGAAGAGCTGACCGGCATCTACATAAATCGCGGCCTGACGCCGGAGACCGCCCGCGAAGTGGCCCGGCAGCTGACCGAGCATGATGCCCTCGAAGCCCATGCCCGCGACGAGCTCGGCATGAGCGATGCGGTCGCCGCCCGGCCGGTGCAGGCGGCCTTCAGCTCCGCCGCCAGCTTCACCATCGGCGCCATCCTGCCGATCCTCGCCGCCCTGTTCGCGCCGGCTGGACTGATTACGCCCGTCGTGGCGGTGGTCTCACTGATCAGCCTCGCAATCCTCGGCGCCCTCTCCGCAAGGGCCGGCGGGGCCAGCAAGCTGAAAGCCGCCTCCCGCGTCGTTTTCTGGGGCGTTGCAGCGATGCTGGTAACCGGGGTGATCGGCCACCTCTTCGGCACCGTGGTCTAGACCGCAGCCGGAAACCACGCGTAAACGGAACCCGGCGCAGTCTGATCCATTCTGTTCCGGAGTTGGAAGGAACCTCGCCGGTTTGCTGCAGGACATCTTCATCAGCCTGACGACGCTCGCCCTGCTGGGTGTGCTGATGCTGCCGCGCGTGAGAGACGCCCGCGCCTGGCGTGCCACGGTAACGCCGCTCGCCTCCATCATCGGCAGCGGCTTCCTCGTGCTGGGGCCGATCCTGTCCCATTCCTACGGCCAGTACGCGCCGATGATGATGCTGTTCCTGTGCCTTGCGGCCTACGCATTCGGCGCGGCGATCCGGTTCAACATCGCCAATATTGCCGTCCGGCCGAACCGGAGCGCACCGGAACGGCGGACCGAGTATTTTGCCTCCTGGGCGCTCTCGCTGGCCTACTGTATCTCGGTTGCCTACTACCTGAACCTGTTCGGCGCTTTCGCCGTGAAGATGACGCCGCTCAACTCCCCGGCCATGGCCAAGGCCGTGACCAGCGCGGTGCTGTTGCTGATCCTCTCGGTTGGCTGGCTGCGCGGCTTCTCGGCGATGGAGAAGATGGAGCAGGCCGCCGTCAGCCTGAAGCTCGCCATTATCGGCGGACTTCTGGCCGGTCTCAGCGTCTACTTCTTTCATCAGGCTGACCAGGGCCAGCTCACCTTCTCGGCGCCGTCGCAAACCGGCTGGACCGGCATGGCCCTCGCCTTCGGCCTGATCATCACCGTGCAGGGCTTCGAGACCTCCCGCTATCTCGGCGACGAGTACAAGCCGGAGATGCGGATCCGTTCCATGCGCTATGCCCAATGGCTGGCGACGGCCATCTACATGGCCTATGTCATCCTGCTGACCTACGCCTTCGACGCCAAAACCGTCCCGCTGACCGAGACGGCGATTGTCGACATGATGAAGATCGTGTCCATCCTCCTGCCCGCCCTGCTGATCGTGGCGGCCCTGTCGGCGCAATTCAGCGCAGCGATCGCCGACACCAGCGGTGCCGGAGGCCTGGTGGAGGAATTGTCCGGCGGCCGGGTTTCCCCACGCATGGCCTATCTGATGCTGGTCCTGATCGGCCTTGGCCTGACCTGGTTTTCGAATGTCTTCCAGATCATCAGCTTCGCCTCGAAGGCCTTCGCCTATTACTACGCGCTGCAATGCGGGATCGCCTCGGTCGGCGCGTTCCGGGAAGCGAAAGCGCCGGTCCGCGGGACGGCTTTTGCGCTGTTCGGTATCCTGGCGGTTGCCGTACTGTTCTTCGGTCAGCCGGTTGAAGGCACAGCCAGTAGCGCCGCCGGATAAATTGTGTAGCATTAGGAACATGACTGACGCACCTGAAGCTCTCGCCAGCCTGATCTCGCAATGCCGCCGCGCCGTGGTTTTCACCGGCGCGGGCATCTCCACCGAAAGCGGCATTCCGGATTTCCGCAGCCCCGGCGGCGTGTGGAGCAAGATGAAGCCGATCTATTTCCAGGACTTTGTCAGCTCGCGCGAGCAACGCACGGAGGCCTGGAACCGGGTGTTCAACAATCCCGCCGGCTGGACAGGCGCGCAACCAAATGATGGCCACCACGCCGTGGCGGACCTTGTGAAGATGGGCAAGGTTTCCAGCGTCATCACCCAGAATGTCGACAATCTCCACCAGGCCTCCGGCGTTGCAGACAACCGGGTGATCGAGGTGCATGGCAATGCCAGCTATGCCCGCTGCCTGCAGTGCGGCAAGCGCTACGAACTGGAAGACCTGAAACCGCGCTGGGAAGCGGGCGAAGACATCACCTGCGTCTTCTGCACCGGCCTGATCAAGACGGCCGTCATCTCCTTTGGCCAGGCCATGCCGGAAGACGAAATGAACCGCGCCATGGAAGAGGCGGCGCTCAGCGACCTGTTCATCGTTCTGGGCTCATCGCTGGTCGTCTACCCGGCCGCCGAACTGCCGGTGATCGCCAAGCGGACCGGCGCAACCGTGGTGATCGTCAACCGCGAAGAGACCGACCACGACTCCTACGCCGACCTTGTTCTGCACACGGAGATCGGCCCGCTGATGAAGCAGACCGTCGCGCGGGTTTATTAAGCGGAATCAAAAACGCCCGGCTGGCAGGCCGGGCGCTCTTGATCAGCCTGTAAACGTCCCGCTTCTCGGGAAGCCTTTTGGCACAACCTTGCCAGCCTGGGCGCGCTGGCCTTTCCAGTCTTTCCATTCCGGGAAGGCGCGGTGGCGATCTCCCGTCATGACGATCAGGCCATCGCGCTTGTCGAAAGTGATCAGGTCTTTCAGCTCGGCCTTGCCGCTATAGGCCTGCACCTTGTTGCCCTTGCCGCGCGCCATTTCCGGCAAGTCGGACAGCGGGAAGATCAGCATCTTCTTGTTGGTGCCGACGACCGCGATCATGTCGCCCTCGACCACCGGGCAACAGACGAGGTGTCCCTTGCCCGTGTTGACGGCGGACTTGCCGGCCTTGCGGTTGGACTCCAGCTCTTTCTCGTCGACCACAAAGCCATAGCCGGTGGAGGACGCCATCACGCGTTTCCGCTCCGGCTCGAACCGGAACATGGCGATGATGTCGACACTGTCTTCCAGATCGATCGTCAGACGGATCGGTTCCCCATGGCCGCGCCCGCCGGGCAGCTTGTCGGCCGCCATAGTAAAGGCCCGCCCGTCTGAGGACATCAGGATGAGCTTGTCCGTGCTCATCACTTCCTCGACGAGGTAAAGATCATCCCCGTCCTTGAACTTCACGGAACTGGTGTCGAGGCCGTGGCCCTTCATGCCGCGGATCCAGCCCTGTTGCGACAGGACAACCGTGATCGGCTCTTTCGGCTTGGAGGCTTCGAGGGCGGCGGCGAGGTCGACTTCCTTGACGTCGGAGAAGGTAGCGCGGCGGCGGCCCAGTTCCGAGTCCGGATCAAAGGCATCACGCGCCGCTTTCAGCTCTTTCGACACTTTCGTCCACTGACGGCGTGTCGACCCCAGCAGCAGAACCAGCTGTTCGCGTTCCTCGGTCAGCTTCTTGTGCTCGCCGCGGATTTCCATCTCTTCCAGCTTGCGCAGGGCGCGCAGGCGGAGATTGAGGATCGCTTCGGCCTGCACATCCGTGAGACTGAACGCCTCCATCAGGACAGGTTTCGGCTCATCCTCAGTCCGGATGATGCGAATGACCTCGTCGATATTGAGAAAGGCCTTGAGGTAGCCATCAAGCAGATGCAGGCGCTTCTCGATCTTGTCCAGACGGTGCTCGGCCCGGCGCACCACGACTTCACGGCGGTGGTCCAGATAGGCCTGCAGCACGTCCTTCAGGCCCATGACCTGCGGCGCGCCCTTGTGGAGCACGTTCATGTTCAGGCTGAAGCGCGTTTCGAGATCGCAGACCTTGAACAGGCTTTCCATCAGCACGTCGGGCTCGATCGTCTTGGACCGCGGCACCAGGACCAGGCGGACATCCTCAGCGGACTCGTCGCGCACATCGTCCAGCAGCGGAACTTTCTTGGCTTCGATCAGCTCGCCCAGCTTCTCCAGCAAACGCGACTTCTGCACCTGATAGGGAATTTCGGTGACGACGATCTGGTAAGTGCCCCGGCCGGTGTCTTCGGTTTCCCAGCGCGCACGCATGCGGAAACTGCCTCGGCCGGTTTCGTAGGCATCCAGCATCGACTCATAGGGCTCAACAATGATGCCGCCGGTCGGGAAGTCGGGCCCCTTCACGAAGTCCATCAATTCTGCCGTCGTCGCTTTCGGCTTCTCGATCAGCAGGCGCGCAGCGTCGATCACTTCGGCGGCATTGTGCGGCGGGATCGAGGTCGCCATGCCGACGGCAATGCCGCTTGCGCCATTGGCCAGCAGGTTCGGGAAGCCAGCGGGAAGCACCACCGGCTCTTCGTCATTCTCGGCATAGTTCGCGCGGAAATCGACGGCGTCTTCATTGAGACCGTCCAGCAGCAGCTCTGCCGCCACGGTCATCCGGGCTTCGGTGTAACGATAGGCAGCCGCACTGTCGCCATCGATGTTGCCGAAGTTCCCCTGGCCATCGACCAGCGGGTAGCGAACCGTGAAGTCCTGCGCCAGGCGCACCAGCGTGTCATAGATCGAGCTGTCGCCGTGCGGGTGGAAGTTACCCATCACATCGCCGACGATCTTGGCGCACTTGCGATAGCCGCCTTCCGGGTCCAGCCGGAGGACGCGCATGCCATACAGGATGCGGCGCTGCACAGGCTTCAGCCCGTCGCGCACATCCGGCAGGGCCCGCGCCGTGATGGTCGAGAGCGCATAAGCGAGATAGCGCTTCGAGAGCGCCTCGCTCATGGGTTCATTGATGATCCGGTTCTCCGGCTCGCCATCCTTGAGGTCGGACATTCTGGCCCCTTCTCGGTTCGTGCCACATTCTGGTGCAGGTCCGCGGGCAGAATCGCCTGCGAGTCGCGAACGCTCGTAAGTTAACAGAAATAGCCCTTTGGTTAAGGAACCCTATAGGTACTGACTGCAGATGCCCCACCTACGCGCCTGGCTTCTCCTGATCACAGTGCCTGCCCTGTGTGTCGCCCTGTTCCTGATGTCGGCGCCGCCCCGGCATAATCCCTTCGCGCCGGTGGACTTGAGCGACAGAATTGGCCTCGGCACGGGCCACCAGCTGGCCCGGGCGGCCAGGCATCCGCAAGTATGTTTCCCGGCGCTGGACAAGGCGGGCGTGCTCTATACGCGCCTCGATGATGCACCAAAGGGAGAAAAGTGCGGCCTTTACAACGCCCTGACCCTGGACCGGACGCTGACGCCCTATTCGGCCACGCTGCGCATGACCTGCGGCGAGGCGGCGGCGCTCTATGTGTGGGAGCGCCATGTCGCGCGGCCGGCAGCTGTGGAAATCCTCGGCTCGCCCCTCGCGAGAATCGAGACCTATGGCAGCTATTCCTGCCGGAACATCGCCGGATCCGGCCGCCTGTCGGAACATGCGCATGGCAATGCGGTCGATATTTCGGGGTTCCGGCTGGAAGACGGCCGCCTGATCGACGTGAAAACGCATTGGGGAAAAGGCGGCAAGGAAGCGAAGTTCCTGAAGAAAGTGCATTCCGGCGCCTGCGATCTGTTCTCCGTCACGCTGGGGCCGGAATACAATGCGGCGCACCGGGACCATTTCCACATGGATATGGGTCCCGGCAGCGCCTGTAAGTGAAGGTTACGGGTTGGTCCGGCAGACGTAACCGTCTTCAGTCACCTCTTGAATGTTTGACTCACCGCCGCAGACGCGGACCGCAAGCTCGGTGTTCGCCCGCACAGCATCTTCGTCATGCACCCCGCTGACCGCGATACAGCCGGACAGGCTCGCCGCCAGAAGCACGGCAGCGAGGATCATCGAATTTTTCATTGGCATCAGCCTCCAGGAAGCAAACGCCCATCTACCCCGACGTCACATATGACGGCGTCGCCTGAACCGACTATGAATGGATCAGGCTCGCGGATGACGAGTGCAAATTTCTGGGAGGAAGCAAATGAAACTCATCAACTCTGTGGGCCCGAATCCGCACGTGGTCCGTATGTTCATGGCCGAACGCGGCATCGACATCCCGATGGAGGAACTCGATATCCAGAAGGGACTGAACCGTCAGGAGCCCTATCTGAAAACCAATCCGGCCGGCCAGACGCCCTGCCTCGTGCTGGACGATGGATCTGTCGTGACCGAGATCACTGCGATCTGCGAATATCTCGATGAGAAGTTCCCGGGCGACCGGCTGATGGGCGATACGCCGGAAGCCCGCGCGCAGAACCGCCGCTGGACCCGCTGGGTCGATCTCAACATCGTTGAACCGATGGGCAATGGCTTCCGCTCGTCCGAAGGCCTGCCCATGTTCAAGGACCGGATGCGCTGCATTCCTGAAGCCGCCGACGGCCTGAAGGCCTGCGCGCAGGACAAGATCAAATTCCTCGACGCGCGCCTCGCCGACCAGCCTTATGTGGCCGGCGAAGACTTCAGCCTCGCGGACATCCTGCTGTTCTGCTTCCAGGCATTCGGCAATGCCGTCGGCCAGCCGGTCAATCCGGACTTCAAGAACTACGCAGCCTGGTTCGCGAAAATCGGTGAGCGCCCGAGCGCCGCCGCCTGACCCTCAGCCGACCAGCCGTTTGACCAGTCTGTCACGCTCCGGCGGCATGGCCCGGTTCATGGCGTGGAATACCCGCGCCTCAAGAAAATAACCCGTCAGCTTCAGCCCGTCTGCGACATCCTCGTCGCCGACGGGCGCTGAAGACATGACGAGGAAGGACGGAAGCCTGAACAGGCGCGCGACATAATCCTCTGCCTCAGAGCCACGCACGGCCCGTCCAGTGCGGGGTGAGACGTGGGTCAGGCCGTCATTGGCACCGCTGATGGCACATTCGTCCAGATCCAGTCCGAAGCCGAGCGCCGACAGCAGGCCGAGTTCCCAGCGCACATAAAGCGCCGGCCAGATTTCGCGGGCCTCAATCTGGTCCAGCAGCACTTCCGTCGCCTCAAACATGGCTGAGCCTGCGACATCGCCCTCATCCAGCGACATGCGCAGAATGGCCGTAATGGCGGACACGGCGGCGAGCGCCTTGGCATCGTCGAGAACGTGAGAGACGCGTTCCTTGCTCGCTTCCGCGACATCGAACCTGCCGAGCTGGTCTTCCAGCCGGCCAGTCCAGGAGAGGGAAACGGAATTGCCGGCTTCGTACTGCGCCCGGCGACGGCGGGAATTGCCGCCATAGACGAGGCCTGACCGGCGTCCCCGGTTCCGCGTCAGAACATCCAGAATGAGGCCGCCTTCACCGAAGCGGCGCCCCCCCAGGATAATTCCGTCATCGGACCAGTTCATTTCGCCTCAGACATCAAACTCCAGGCCGAGGCCCTGATAGCTCTCGCGGCGCTCCTGCCAGCGCTCGTCCACCTTCACGAACAGGAAGAGGTGCACTTTGCGGCCCAGCATCTCGGACAATTCTTCACGCGCCATGCGGCCAATGTCCTTGATCGTCTTGCCGCCTTTGCCCAGCACCATGGACTTATGGTTCTCGCGGCCGACGACGATCACCTGCTGCACGCGGACGGAACCATCCTTGCGCTCTTCCCAGCTCTCGGTCTCCACCATCAACTGGTAAGGCAGTTCCTGGTGCAGGCGCAGCATCAGCTTTTCGCGTGTCACTTCCGCTGCGAGGAGGCGCATCGGCAGGTCGGCCACCTGGTCCGGCGGATAGAGCGCAGGCCCCTCCGGCATGCGGGCAGCAATCGCTTCTTCCAGCTTTTCGACCCCGTCGCCATTCTCGGCAGAGATCATGTGGACCTCTTCATAGGCGCCGGTTTCGTTGAGCTCAGCGATAATGGGAAGAACCTGATCATGCGGGAAAAGGTCAATCTTGTTGAGCGCGAGAATGGCCTTCCGGCCGCTGGCTTTCAGCTGTTCGACAACCCGGCGGTCATCTTCAATCGAGTGCTTCTGCGCCGCGGTTTCCTTGCCTTCCCTATCCGCCACCCAGGACGCCGCATCGACAAGGTGCACGATCGCATCGGCATCGTCGGCGCCGCTCCAGGCGGCCTTGACCATGGCCCGGTCCAGCCGGCGCTTGGCGGCGAAGATACCGGGTGTGTCGACCAGCACGATTTGCGTGTGATCCGTTTGCGCCACACCGCGCACGGGAAAGCGCGTCGTCTGCACCTTGTGTGTGACGATGGCGACTTTCGCGCCGACCAGAAGATTTGTCAGTGTGGATTTGCCGGCATTCGGCGCGCCGATGATGGCGCAAAACCCGGCATGGGTGATGTCTGTTTCGCTCATATTTATCCTGCCAGCGATTGGAGCAGCAGGGCAGCAGCGCTGCGCTCGGCTTCGCGTTTGGAAGGCCCGGTCGCCACGGCGCTGCCGCGTCCTTCGACCTTCGCTTCGATTTCGTAAATGGGTTCGTGATCCGGGCCGGACCGGCTCAGTACGTCATAATCCGGCAACGGAAGACCCTGCCCCTGCGCCCATTCCTGCAGCAGGGTTTTCGGGTCCTTGGTCTCTGATGGCGTGGACGCAAATTGCGGCGCCCAGGCCTTTTCTATGAATTTGCGCGCAGGCGACAGGCCACCATCCTTGAAGATCGCGCCGATGACCGCCTCGCAGGCATCGCCCAGCGTGGATTCCCGTTTGCGCCCGCCAGCAGCCTCTTCCCCATCGGACAAGAGGATGAACTCCTGCAGCTCCAGATGGCGCACCGCATCCGCACACGCGCCCTTCTTCACCAGCCGGTTCAGGCGCGGGGCAAGTTCGCCCTCGCTCTCCATCTTGCGGCGTTCCATCAGGCGCTCGGCAATGACAAGATTCAGCACGCGGTCGCCCAGAAATTCCAGGCGCTGGTTGGAGTCGCGCACGGCATCGCCTCCGCCGACGGCACTCGGATGGGTAAGCGCGCGGACCAGCAGCGCGGCGTCCTTGAATTTGTAGCCAATCGTCTCCTGCGCCGCCTTCAGGCGGTCATCAGACAGGACAGGCGCAGCGGCCTTCCCCTTGCCGCGCAGGCGGGTACGTTTCGGACGGGCCGGCTTCATTGGCCACTCACCGGGATGGCTTCAATAATCACCTGCGCCTCGGCCCAGGGATGATCGTCCGTAATCGTCAGATGAATGACGGCCTCATGGCCCTCGGGCATCATGGCCTCCAGGCGCTTCGCAGCGCCGCCAGTCAGCGCCAGGGTCGGTTTACCGGTGGGCAGGTTCACGACGCCAAGGTGTTTCCAGTGCACACCGCGGCGGGGCACGCCGGTGCCCAGCGCCTTGGCGCAGGCCTCCTTGGCGGCGAAGCGCTTGGCATAGGTCTCGGCCGTGCGGCGGCGTCGGCGCGCAAGTGCGATTTCCGTCTCGGTGAATACGCGGTTCTCGAACCGCTCACCGAACTTTTCGAGAGTCTTCTCAATACGCTCGATATTGCAGAGGTCATTGCCGATGCCGATGATCATGCGCCCATCCCGCTTCTGGCCTCATCCATCAGGCGGCGCATCTCGCGGATAGCCGCTTCAAGACCGATGAAGATCGCTTCGCCAATCAGGAAATGGCCGATGTTCAGTTCGGCAATTTCCGGGATGGCGGCGACCGGGCCGACATTCTCGAACGTCAGACCATGCCCCGCATGCGGCTCGATCCCGCGCTTGCGCGCTTCTTCCGCAGCTGCCTGCAAACGCCCCAGTTCGACAGCAGCCGCTTCCGCGCCGCCTTCATTCCAAAGCTCCGCATAGCGACCTGTGTGGAGCTCCACGACGGGTGCGCCCAGCACTTCGGCCACAGCGATCTGAACCGGGTCCGGCTCGATAAACAGCGAAACCCGCGCCCCGGCGTCGCGCAGCTGGCGTACGATGGGAGAAATCTGGTTGTGCAGTCCGGCGACGTCCAGCCCGCCTTCGGTTGTGCGCTCCTCGCGCTTTTCCGGCACGATGCAGGCCGCATGCGGACGGAAACCGCACGCGATCGCGGTCATTTCATCTGTGGCCGCCATCTCCAGATTGATCGGAAGACTGGAGGCGGTGCGGATGGCTTCAAGATCCCCGTCGCGAATGTGACGGCGGTCTTCGCGCAAGTGGATCGTGATGCCGTCTGCCCCTGCGGCTGCGGCAATCTCGGCGGCCCGCGCCGGATCGGGATGCGCTCCACCACGAGCGTTCCGGATGGTTGCCACATGGTCGATGTTCACCCCAAGGCGCAGCCGCCCGCTCATCAGGCGAGCCCCCGCGAACCCGGCTTCACGGCCGACATCAGGGCCAGTTCCGGCGGCAGATCGTCCGCGTCATAGTCGGGAAAATTCACAGAGGCGAGCGAAACCAGCTCGCAGCCGACATCGGCGCGTCCGCCAGACCGGTCAATGATACACGCCCCGCCGACGACTTCACCCGGCAGCGCCTCAAGGGCTTCGACAGTTTCACGGAAGGACAGGCCAGTCGTCACGATGTCTTCAGCGATCAGAACCCGCTCGCCTTCGGAAATCGAGAAACCGCGGCGGAACTGGAGCTGGCCATCCACACGCTCAGCGAAGACTGACCGGCAGCCAAGCTGGCGGGCCAGCTCATAGCCGGGAATGATGCCGCCCACGGCCGGGCCGGCGACGACGTCGATCTTGCCGAATTTCTCGGTCAGCTTCTTCGCGAGGGCCGCGCAGAGCTTTTCAGACTTGTCAGGCTGGGAGAAGACGAGCGCCTTCTGCAGGAATACCGGACTGCGGCGTCCGGACGAGAGGATGAAATGCCCCTCCAGCAACGCGCCTGCTTCGCGGAACACCGCGAGCACTTCTTCATTGGTCATCTTCACCCTCCTGGTCACGCACTGCCCGGTCGACCACTGCGAGCGACCGGAGCGCGGCCAGTATCTGCGTCAGGCGTTTGAGGTCTTCAACCTCAATTTCCATGACCAGCTCAGTGAAGTCCTTCTGGCGTTCCACGGTGGCGATATTCACGATGTTCCCGTTCGACTGCGCCACGGCTGCACAGAGCTTGGCCAGCACGCCGCGTGTGTTCGCAGCATTGATGCGAATCCGGCCGACGGCCATCGCATCGGTCCGGGCGAGTTCGGTCCATCTGAGATCGACCCACAATTCGGGCTTGTCGTCATATTCGGCGAGCTTCGGACAGCTGGCGACATGGACGACGATGCCCTCGTCGGGCACCTGCACCCCCATGATGCGGTCCCCCGGCAGCGGGCAACAGCATTTGCCGAGGTGCAGCGTCACGCCTGGGGTCAGGTCATGTCCCGACACCAGAAGCGGCGCGTGCTGGGAATCGACCTTGGTCTTGGACGGATCGCCCATCGGCTCGGCCTTGTAGCCGGGGAATGCCGCCTGGATCACATCGGCAGAGCTGATCCGGCCGCGCCCGACGGCTTCGGCCATTTCTTCGCGGGTTTCAAACCCGGCGAGCCGCGCCGTGTGGGTCATCTTCACATCGACCGGGTCGATCCCGGCGCGGCGCAGCGCCTGATTGATCAGGCCCTCACCGAGACGGCGGAAGTCTGCCGTGTCGCGCTCACGCACCAGCCGGCGCAGCGCCGAGCGCGCGCGCCCAGTGATCGCCAGCCCTTCCCAGCCGTGAACGGCCGATGGCTGCTTGCCGCGAATGATCTCAACCACGTCGCCATTCTTCAGTGGACGTCGCAGCGCTTTCACCTCACCATTGATTTTCACGCCGACACACGTGTCTCCCACAACCGAGTGAACGGCATAGGCGAAGTCAAGCGGCATCGCCCCGGCCGGCAGGATGATCAGCTTACCCTTGGGCGTGAAGGTGAAGACGTGCTCGCGGTACATTTCAAGCTTGGCGTGCTCGAGGAATTCCTTGGCGTCGGCGCCGTCCTGCAGGAGACTCGAAATGGTTTCGAGGCTGGCGGCCGGGTCGAGGCCTGCCGCCTTGGCCGATTCCGCATCGAAGCCGTATTGCTTGTTCTTGTAGCCCCAGTGGGCAGCCACGCCGAACTCGGCCGTCTGGTCCATGGCTTCGGTCCGGATCTGAAGCTCGACACGGCGATTGCCGGAAGCCCGCACTGTGGTGTGCAGGCTTTGATAGCCATTTGGCTTCGGCACGGAAATGAAATCGCGGAACCGGTCCGGAATACAGGCCCACAGCGTGTGGACCTCACCCAGGACGTGGTAACATTCCTCCGTTGACTGAACGATGATGCGGAACGCGAACAGGTCTGCAACGTCACGGAAGGAAATGGATTTGCGTTCCAGCTTCCGCCACAGCGAATATGGCGCCTTCTTCCGGCCTTTGATGCGGCATTTGATGCCGGCCATTTCCATCAGCTGGGTGAGGTCGGCCCGGATACGCTCCAGGTCATCGGCATTTTCCAGCGCCAGTTCTTCCTGGCGATAGAGAATGGCCCGGCGCGCTTCGGCGTTCAGTTCCTGGAAGGCCAGATCTTCCATCTCAGCCGCCAGCTGGTAGAGGCCCACCCGGCGGGCCAGCGGCGCGTAGATGTCCATGGTCTCACGCGCGGTACGATAACGGCTTTCCGGCTTCTTGCGGAAATGCAGCGTCCGCATGTTGTGCAGCCGGTCGGCCAGCTTCACCAGAAGGACGCGGATGTCGCTGGTCGTCGCCAGGATGAACTTCTGGAAGTTCTCGGCCTGCGCCGCTTCCTTGGAAGAGAATTCGATCTTGTCGAGTTTGGTGACACCGTCGACGAGTTCGGCGACATCTGCACCGAAGCGGACTTCGATCTCGCCAATGTCGATCTCTTCGACATCTTCGACAACGTCATGCAGCAGGCCCGCCACGATCGTGATCTCGTCGAGATGCACATCAGCCAGCAGGCTCGCGACTTCCACGGGGTGGGAATAATAGGCGTCGCCCGAATCGCGCTTCTGCTCGCCATGATGTGTCTTGGCGAAATCGTAGGCAGCGCCCAGCAGTTCGGACTTCACGCGCGGATGGTAGGCGCGGACCTTGGCAATCAGTTCTTCGCGGGTGAGGACATGGTGTTCGCCCACAGCCTCAGCGGCCGGTGACGCTTCGCCAGCCCCTTTGTCCTTGGCGGAAAGGGTGCTGCCGTCCATCGATCCTCCTACAGCCGGTCGTCGCGTCCGGATTCGAGTTCGGCTTGGTAGGCGCGCATGACATCTTCTTCCGTCGCTGCCGGGGCAGCTTCGAGGGCCATACGGTCTGCTTCGCGCTCGTTCTCCTCGCCCGGACGGATGTCCTGCAGGCCGGAGATCAGGGCTTCTTTCACCACTTTCAGGTCAACCGACTGATCGGCGATTTCGCGCAGGGAGACGACCGGATCCTTGTCATTGTCGCGGTCCACGGTGATCGGCGAGCCTTCGCGGATCATGCGGGAACGGTGCGCGGCAAGCAGCACAAGGTCAAAACGGTTCGGCACCTGCTCGATGCAGTCTTCGACGGTCACTCGGGCCATGGATTCAGAGTCTCCTTTGAACCGCTCCTTATATGCAGCGCAACAAGGGCACGCAACCCGTCACTTGCGCCTGATTGCAGCGGAAACTAAGCTAAATAATTGTACTTTGTATAATTTATTGCCACTCCCGCTCCGGCGGACATTTCGAGGCTTCTCATGGCGTTTTACAAGGACGAGCGCCTGGCGCTCTTCATCGACGGAGCAAACCTGTACTCCTCGGCCCGGGCTCTTGGACTGGAAATCGATTTCCGAAAATTACTCAAGGAATTTCAGGGTCGTGGCCGCCTGATACGGGCTAGCTACTACACTGCCCTGGTCGAAAGCGACGAATACAGCCCGATCCGTCCACTGGTCGACTGGCTGGCCTACAATGGCTTTACGGTCGTGAAAAAGGCCGCCCGCGAATATACCGACCGCGAAGGCCGCAAGCGCCACCGGGGCAATATGGATGTCGAACTGACGGTCGATATGCTCGAAGCCACCACGCATGCAGACCATATCGTGTTGTTCAGCGGGAATGGCGATTTCCGGCGGCTGGTCGAGGCCGTGAAAGCCAAAGGCGTGCGGGTTTCCGTCGTCTCCACCAATACCTCAAGCCCGCCGATGGTCGCCGACGATTTGCGCCGGGAGGCGGACGCCTTCATCGAACTGGAAGACATCGCCGAGTTGATTGCCCGGCCGCGCCGTGACCAGCCGGACGCCCCATCTCTCGATGACGAAGACTAAGCCATCCGCCTCCGCGCTCAGCGGCCACACTTGGCACTCCGGGAAACCTTGCTAGGGTCAGCCGATCACTTTTCGGAGATCTGCCATGCTGCGCCCTGCTCTCGTTTCCACGCTCGTCCTAGGGCTCGCCATCGCCGGGTGCACCAAGGGCGAAGCGCCCGCAGCGGATACGCCCGCAAAGGCCGCTGCTGCCAGCACCACGACAGAGTCCACCACGCCAGACACCGCGACAATCCAGCCGGCGACCATGTCAGTCCGCGAGGTTGCCACACCAGAACAGTCGATCCTCGATCTCTACCTTCAGCTTCACCAGGCGCCGGAGCTGTCGTTCAAGGAAGCCAAGACCTCCTCCATTCTGGCGAGCGAACTGGAATCCCTTGGTTTTGAAGTCACGACCGGCGTCGGACAGGACTGGGTGGTCGACAAGGCAACGCGCGACATCGGCGAGGTGAAACCCGGCGTGGGCGGATACGGCGTCGTCGGCGTCCTGAGAAATGGCAACGGCCCGACAGTGCTGATCCGGACCGACATGGATGCCCTGCCAGTGCCGGAACAGACCGGCTTGCCCTATGCCTCCACGGTGGAGGCGCAGACCTGGACCGGCGTGGAAAACAAGGTGATGCACGCCTGCGGCCATGATGTGCACATGACTGCCTGGCTCGCCACGGCCCGTGCGCTGGTTGCCCAGAAGTCCAAATGGAAAGGCACGCTGGTCATGATCGCCCAGCCTGCTGAAGAGATTGGCCTTGGCGCCGAAGCCATGCTGGCCGATGGCCTGTTCGAACGCTTTCCCACACCTGACTATAACCTTGCCCTGCACGTCTCCGCGGATGCGCCGTCCGGCAGCGTGGTCTACTCTTCAGGCTATGCGATGGCGAACGTCGACAGCGTGGACATCCACGTCAAAGGTGTCGGCGGACACGGCGCCTATCCGCAGGCGACGCGCGATCCGATCCTGATTGGCTCCCACATCGTGACGGCCCTGCAGAGCCTCGTCGCCCGCAATGTCGATCCGCTCGACAGCGCCGTCGTCACCGTCGGCTCGTTCAAGGCGGGCGCGAAGCACAACATCATTCCGGATGAAGCCACGCTGCTCCTGACCGTCCGCTCCTATGATGACGACACCCGTCAGATGCTGCTCGACGGCATCCAGCGGATCGCCAAGGCGCAGGCCGCTGCCTTCGATGCACCGGAGCCGGAAATCACCATCGAGTCCGACTACACGCCCTCCACCTACAATGATCCGGACACAACCGGCCGGGCCATGAAAGCGGTCCGCAAGAAGCTGGGCGCGGAATATGTGACCCAGGTAAAACCGGTCATGGGCGGGGAGGATTTCTCCCAGTATGGCCGTACCGACGAGAAGATCCCGAGCGTGCTGTTCTGGGTCGGCGCGGTGGAGCCGTCGAAATATGCCAAGGCCAAAGCCGATGGCATGCCGCTGCCTTCCCTGCACTCCTCGCTGTTCGCCCCGGACTATGCCCGAACGATCCAGACCGGATCGGACGCCATGACCGCTGCCGCGCTGGAACTTTTCAAGGACTGACGCCGCGCCACCCTGACCTTTCTGCGATTGCGTTTTGGCCGGGGCTGCGCTAAACCCCCTTTTGCTCATAGTGCGCAAAAGCTTCAATTGCCTGTCGCACGAGCGCCCTGATCCCGGACGTTTGAAGGTCTTCCCCTTGAAACGCACGCTTTCAGGGCCATATTATACTCAAATCGAGCAAAAGCGCTCGATTGGTCAAAGGAGGACGTGACATGGCTCGTCTGATCGATTCTGGTCCTGGCTGCCCTACCCCCACGCCGCTGCGCGGCCCGAATGCGGCTGAAGCGCGTGGCCTCAGCTATGATGACGCCGTGCGCGCAGAGACAGACCACCTCTATCCTCTGGTCAAAGATTTCGTGACGCCGATGGAGTGGCCGGCCATTGCCCCGCTCGTCGCTGCGATCAACCGCCTGAAAGTCCAGAAGAACGCCGTCATCCTGGCGCATAACTATATGACGCCGGACATTTTCCGCCTGGTTGGCGATTTCCGGGGCGACAGCCTCCAGCTGGCCCGCGAAGCGTCCAAGGTCGATGCCGACATCATCGTCCAGGCCGGCGTGCACTTCATGGCTGAGACTTCGAAAATTCTCGCGCCTGAGAAGACGGTCCTGATCCCGGACACGCGCGCAGGCTGTTCGCTTGCTGCTTCGATCACGGGGGCGGACGTGCGCCTGATCAAGGAAAAGTATCCGAATTATCCGGTCGTCACCTATGTGAACACGACTGCTGAGGTGAAGGCCGAGTGCCACATCACCTGCACCAGCTCCAACGCGGCGCAGGTCGTCGAGGCCGTTGCAAAGGAATGGAACACCGACACTGTCATCCTGGTGCCGGATCAGTACCTTGCGAAGAACGTCGCCGCGCAGACAGACATACGCATCATGACCTGGCCGGGCGCCTGTGAGGTGCACGAGATGTTCAGCGCAGAGGACGTCCACCAGCTGCGCGATGCCCACCCGGGCGTCGTGATCCTGGCTCACCCGGAATGCCCGCCGGACGTTCTGGAAGCGGCTGACTATGCCGGCTCCACGGCAGCCCTCGCCAATTACGTGGCCGAGAAGCACCCGCCGAAAGTCGTCCTGCTGACCGAGTGCTCGATGAGCGACAATGTCGCCGCCGAGAACCCCGGCACGAACTTCATCCGCCCGTGTAATCTGTGCCCGCACATGAAGCGCATCACGCTGGAGAACATCTATGATTGCCTGGTGACGGGCGAACATGAAGTGACAATTCCGGAAGACGTGCGCGTGCGTGCCAAGGAAGCGCTCGACGCCATGATGGCCCTGCCGCGCATGGAAAAGCCGCTCGACTTCGTCACGGGCCTTGAGCCCCTCGAAATCGAGATGGTGGTATAAGCGGCTGGGGCGTTGGCGAAGCCCGCCACCGGGTCTAGGTTAAGCGTGTGAGGACGAACAGGAGTGGCAGCATGACCTTCCGCCTGGCACGCATGGCCGCGATCGCGCTGGCGGGAACCCTGCTGGCGACCGGGCCGGTTCATGCCGGCACAGGGGACGACCCGTCCGATGTGCTCGGCACGTGGAGTTTCCGCACCAAGCCCTATCGCGGCGGCGAATGCCTGATGACCGGCACGATGAATCTCACCCCGCATCCTGAAGAGGGCCAGTACACGTGTGAACTGACCGCCGTGGAAGTGTGCACCGTCTGGGGCCGCTCCGTGGTGCGCCAGTCCTGCAAGGCGCGCCGCTTCGGCGACCAGCTTTCCATCCGGTCCGAGATCGAGGAAATGCTGGAAGCCAAGGTCGAGGGGCTGATTTACGTGCCTGACAATTTCACCCTCACCATTGAGTCGGCAGACCGCATGTTCGGCGCGCTTGTCTCTGCGGTGACCGCACCGGCGGAATTCCGGCGAGCAACAAACGGTATTTCCTGACTTGGCAGATGGGGCGCATGTCCAGACCCTGACGGCAGATGCTCATGCCGGCAGTGATGTCCTGATCGTCGGAGCCGGCCTGGCCGGTCTTTTCCTGGCTCTGAAGCTGGCGCCACGCCCCTGTATCGTGATCTCACCGGCACCGCTCGGTCAGGCTGCGTCTTCCGCCTGGGCGCAAGGCGGCCTCGCCGCCGCGCTTCACCCGAACGACAGCCCGGAGCAGCATGCCGCCGATACGATCGCGGCCGGCGCAGGTCTGGTGGATCCCATCATCGCCCGCCTGATCGCAGAAGAAGGTCCCGCGCGCGTGCGCGACCTGATCGCCCTTGGCGTCCCGTTCGACCGGACGCCGGATGGCGCGCTCGCCCTGTCGCTGGAGGCGGCCCACTCGCACCCGCGCGTCGCCCGCGTGGCCGGAGACCTGGCCGGCAAGGCGATCATGGATGCGCTCGTCGCTGCCGTGAACGCCGCATCGCATATCCGGATCATCGAAGGCGTTCGCGCCGTCGGCCTGATGCAGGACGACCAGCTCAACGTGGCCGGCGTCATCCTGCGCGACTCCGCGGGGCGCCTTTCGACCCAGATGGCCCGCGAGACCGTACTATGCACGGGCGGGTCCGGCGGCCTGTTCCAGGTCACCACCAACCCGCCCGCGGCCCGGGGCGACGCGATCGCCATGGCCTGGGAGGCCGGCGCGTTAGTCGCCGATCTGGAGTTCGTCCAGTTCCACCCGACCGCCATCGATATCGGCCGCGATCCGGCGCCGCTGGCGACGGAAGCCCTTCGGGGGGAAGGCGCGACCCTGCGCAATCGCGACGGCACCCGTTTCATGAAAGCCTATCACGCGCTTGCCGAACTCGCTCCGCGCGACGAGGTGGCCCGCGCGGTTCATACCGAACGCGCCTCCGGCCGCGGCGCCTTCCTCGACTGCCGCGAAGCCGTTGGGGAGCATTTCCCCGAACACTTCCCGACAGTCTTTGCCGCCTGCAAGTCCGCAGGCATTGACCCCCGCACGGATATGATCCCCATCGCGCCGGCCGCTCATTATCACATGGGCGGCATTGTCCCGGACTTCTGGGGCAAGTCCTCTCTCGATGGTCTGTCCGTCTGCGGAGAATGCACGTCAACCGGCGTGCATGGTGCGAACAGGCTTGCGTCCAACTCACTGCTTGAGGCAGTTGTTTTCGCGCATCGGATCGCTGAACGCCTGCGCGAAGCTGACCTGCCGGACATTCGCGCCAGCCGGGGCCATGTGCCGGATGCCCTGCCGCATGAAGCGCTGCAGAGCTTGAGGACCGCCATGTCAGACAAGTGCGGCGTGGTGCGCGATGCCAAAGGCCTGTCCGAAGTTGCGGCGCTCATCGAGCAGCTGCGCGAGCAGCACGGCCCGGCCCGCGCCGTCACCTCTGCCGGCCTGATCGTGAAGAGTGCGCAAGCCCGGCACGAAAGCCGCGGCGGTCACTATCGTTCCGATTTCCCAGACGCCGGCGAGCCTCGCCGCCAATTCCTCCAGCGCCCGTTTGAAGAGACCGTTTCGTCATGACGCCCACACCGCCGCCGCTTCCCGACATCATTCTTGATCCCATCGTCCGCCTCGCGCTTGCGGAAGACCTCGGCCGTGCAGGCGACCTGACGACCGACGCCACGATTGCACCGGACACCCAGCTCAAAGTTGTCATCGCCGCCCGCCAGAAAGGCGTGATTGCCGGACTGGATGCAGCGGCCTACGCCCTCAAGCTGATCGATCCGGACGTGAAGCTGACCATCGAAAAACCGGATGGTTCCGTGCTGGAAAAGGGCGATGTGGTCGCTCGGCTGGACGGCTCAGCCCGGTC
This sequence comes from Hyphomonas sp., assembly GCA_002700305.1. Lineage (GTDB taxonomy): Bacteria > Pseudomonadota > Alphaproteobacteria > Caulobacterales > Hyphomonadaceae > Hyphomonas. The sequence continues at coordinate 90,522 of PACZ01000003.1, forward strand.
CATCCTGATCGCCGAACGGACGATGCTGAATTTCCTGGGCCGGCTCTCCGCCGTGGCAACCATGACCCGCACCTTTGCCGACAAGATCGCGCATACGGACGCAACGATTGTCTGCACCCGCAAGACAACGCCGGGGCACCGAGCCCTAGAAAAACGTGCTGTCCGCTGCGGCGGCGGAACGGCTCACCGTTACGGCCTCGACGATGCAGTCCTGATCAAGGACAATCACATCGCGGCCTGCGGGTCCGTCTCCACCGCGCTCGAACGGGCCAAGGCCTATGCCGGGCACCTCCGCATGATCGAGGTAGAGGTCGACTCGCTCGACCAGCTGAAAGAAGCGCTGCCGCATGGGCCGCACGCGGTGCTGCTGGACAACATGACCCCCGACACGCTGCGCGAAGCTGTCGCGATTGCCGGCGGCAAGACCGTGCTGGAAGCGTCCGGCGGGGTGAATCTGGATACCGTTGCGGCAATTGCCGAGACGGGCGTGGACTTCATCTCGGTCGGTGCCCTCACGCATTCGGCCCCAAACCTTGACCTCGGAATGGATGTGGTCTGACACTGCGCAAAAGGGCAAATGCCCGCGCAGGAGGATTACAGACATGGCCAGCGCAAACGGCCGCAAAAGTATTTTCATTACGGGCGCCGCATCCGGCATTGGCGCAGAGACAGCCCGCCTGTTTTCCAAAGAGGGCTGGTTCTGCGGTCTCTATGACATCAACACCGCCGGCCTCGCAGATGTGGCGGGTGAGCTGGGCGCCGGCAATTCGGTCTATGCGAAACTGGATGTGCGCGATCGCAATGACTGGGCGCTCGCGGTCAAGAGCTTCTCCGAAGCGACCGACGGAAACATGCACGTCCTGTTCAACAATGCCGGCATCGGACGCCATGGCTGGTTTGAGGACATTTCCGGCGAAGACAATGATCTGGTCGTGGATGTGAATGTCAAAGGCGTCATCAATGGCGTGCAAGCCTGCCTGCCGCTGCTAAAGGATACGGCGGGTGCCCGCATCGTGAACACGGCCTCTACGGCCGGCATGGTCGGCTCACCCCGGCTGGCCGTCTATTCCGCCACGAAGTTCGCCGTCCGTGGACTGACGGAAGCGCTTGATGCTGAATTCCGCGACCTGGACATCCGCGTCACCAGCCTGATGCCCTGGTTCATCGACACACCGATCCTGGATATGGGCGCCACCGAAGGCGCCAATGTCAAAATGGCCGACGAGATCCGCGATGCCGGACAGGAAGTTTATCCCGTGTCCCTGGCCGCTGAACGCGCCTGGGACGCGGCGCATGGTGACGACATCCACTATATGGCAGGCAAGGCTGCGCAGCGGGCGAAATTCATCAGCCGCTGGGCTCCCGGCCTGATCCGCAATCAGGTGAAGAAGTCCGTACCGCCACGCGACTGAGCAGACTTGCCGCCGGATATAAAAAAAGCCGCCAGCGACACGCTGGCGGCTTTTTCTAATTTCAAATGTTCAGATCAGCGCATGCCGCCTGCAGCGGACACGGCCTTGGCGGCCTGTGCAGCAGCGTAGGGATCAACAGAAGCGCTCTTCGACGCAACATCGAACGATCCGTCACTGGCAGTGGTCATGCGCGGGGCGCCATTGGTGACCGTCCGGGTTGAGGTGGTGACCGTGGCCGGCGCCGCAGACACTTCGACTTTGCCTGCCACCTTCATCTCGCCCGCCGTCGCTTCGCGCAGGACAGTCAGGGTCTCAGCATTCAGATCCTGCGTGTCGGCCGCTGCCTGCACCACAGGGGCCTTGGCAGAACGGGACGCGCTGGCGCGGCGCACCTGCGCCCATTCAGAGCCGCGCGGGAACCGGTAGAACACGTGCAGGCCGATCTTGTCGGTCTTGATCAGGCCGGCGCTCCACACAGGGTCGACATAGGTCGCGTGATAGTGGGTCGCCCCGCCTGTACGATCCTCGGCGAGGTTCATCAGGACGTGCGCTGCAATCTCCTGGGCCTGCTCCCAGGCGGTGCCTTTCGGCTTCCGGCCAAGGGCGCCGTCACAGGTAAAAGTGAACTGGCAGCCAGTGGTGCGCGTTGCACCCTGGAAGACAACGCCGCAGACGGAGTCCGGATAGCGATGGTCGCGAACACGGTTGGAAATCACTTCCGCCACGGCCAGCTGGCCAGCCAGCGGCTCGTTCCGCGATTCGTAGTAAATTGCCTGTGCGAGGCAGTGCGCTTCAGAGTCGAGCGCTTCAGCGCGCTTCAGGTGCTCCGGCTTGAACGAGACCAGCGAGGCAATCGCCGCACCGTCCCGGTCGCGCTTGGCATAACGGCTCATCGAGGAGGCCGTATCGCGCTCCAGCGTGTACTCGACCGTGCGGATCCACGGCGTGTCCAGCAGGGACGGCGCATGGTCGGCCAGACGGACGCTCGCGCCCCCGTCTTCGATCTGAGCGAACCGCTCAGCCTGTTCGCTGAAATCTGCTTGAGCACGAATGTCGGCCTGAACCGAGCCGATCACCGGCAGGGTCACAGTCGCCGCCACAGCGCAGACCGCTACGGTCGCGCCGCGAATGACAATATCGCGCTGTTCCTCATTCGTCATAGCCATCCACCAACGCTTGAGCTTCCCTTGGAGCCCACGCATTGACGACAGGGTCGCCTGACGTGGTTGAAGATTCCTTAACATCACCGCTCTCCCCAGGTCCCGGTGGGCGATATGATTCCGCCCTGTTGTGCAGTTCCGGGACTGCTTGGTTTGACTGTTTCCGACGGCTATTACCGCCCTTTCACAGGCGGAATATGCTGCCGAACAGCTACCTAGCAAGAAGCTCGCCAGAGTTTGGAGTGACAATTCCGTCAGGTGAAATTCGCCTCAGACGCGAATTAATTCGATGTAATTTCCGCCAGACAGTCAACTTGTTGATTTTTCGTAAAATTTCCACGTTTATGACAAGAAGCATGTTGCGGTGCAAAAAAGCGGCTGTGGCAGGATTACCACAGCCGCTCGCAATCGATTCGGGATCGAAACTGTCAGCTGTCCGATTCTGAGAGGGCAGCGTGTGCCGCGGCGAGACGCGCGATCGGCACCCGGTAGGGCGAACAGGACACGTAATCGAGGCCGGTCCGGTGGCAGAAGGCCACGGAAGCGGGGTCTCCGCCATGCTCACCGCAGATGCCCAGCTTGATGCCCGGGCGGGTATTGCGGCCCCGTTCTGCGGCTGTTTTGACCAGTTCACCGACACCTTCCTGGTCCAGGGTCACGAAGGGGTCTTTTTCGTAGATTCCCTTGTCCTCATAGACTTTCAGGAAGCGGCCGGCATCGTCGCGCGAGATGCCTAGCGTGGTCTGCGTCAGGGCGTTCGTGCCGAACGAGAAGAACGCGGCCGACTGGGCAATATCCCCGGCGCGCAGGGCCGCGCGCGGCAGTTCGATCATCGTGCCCACAAGATAATCCAGCGTGACGCCGGTTTCTTCGAACACGGCCTTGGCCTGCGCATCGACGACGTCTTTCAGGATCTGCAGCTCGCGATGCGTCGCGACCAGCGGGATCATCACTTCCGGAACGGGCTTGCGGCCCGTTTCATTCGCGATGTTCACAGCGGCCTCGAAGATGGCCCGGGCCTGCATTTCGTAGATTTCCGGGTACGTAATCCCCAGACGGCAACCGCGGTGGCCCAGCATCGGGTTGCTCTCATGCAGATCATCTGCGCGGCGCTTCAGTTCAGCGACGCTGACACCCGACGCCTTGGCAACGTCTTCCATGTCCTCATCGGTGTGCGGAAGGAATTCGTGCAGCGGCGGGTCGAGCAATCGGATCGTCGCCGGGCGGTCTTCCAGGATACGGAAGATCTCCTCGAAATCGCCCCGCTGCATCGGCAGCAGCTTGTCGAGCGAGGCGCGGCGGCCTGCTACATCGTTCGACAGGATCATCGCCCGGACTTCCGGAATGCGCGCTTCATCGAAGAACATATGCTCGGTACGGCAGAGGCCGATGCCTTCTGCGCCGAACTCGACAGCCGTCTGCGTGTCGAGCGGCGTTTCCGCATTGGCGCGCACTTTCAGGCGGCGGGCCGCATCGGCCCAGGCCATCAGTGTACCGAAGTCACCCGACAGGTCCGGCTGGACCATGTCCACAGCGCCCAGCATCACCTGGCCGGTCGCGCCGTCCACAGTGATCACTTCGCCTTTCTTGACTTCACGGCCCATGACACGGAACACGCCCGCCTTGCCATCGACCTGCAGGCCGCCCGCACCGCAGACGCAAGGCCGCCCCATGCCGCGGGCCACAACGGCGGCGTGGCTGGTCATGCCGCCGCGGGCGGTCACGATCCCGCGGGCTGCGTGCATGCCCTTGATGTCTTCCGGGCTCGTCTCGACACGGACGAGAATGACGTCCTCGCCTTTCTCCGCCCACTGGAAGGCTTCGTCAGAATCGAACACGACCTTGCCGACCGCTGCGCCGGGGCTGGCCGGCAGGCCAACGACCAGCACGTCGCGCGCTGCATCTTCGGAGATGGTCGGGTGCAGCAGCTGGTCCAGCTGTGCCGGCATCAGGCGCAGCACGGCCTCATTCTCGGTGATCAGGCCTTCGCGGGCCATGTCCACGGCGATCTTGAGCGCGGCAGAAGCGGTACGTTTTCCGCTCCGCGTCTGCAGCATGTAGAGATTGCCGTCCTCGACGGTGAATTCGAGGTCCTGCATGTCCTTGTAGTGACGCTCCAGCGTGTTCGCGACATCGCGCAGCTGGGCGTAGACTTCCGGCATGGCCTCTTCCAGCGGGGCATCTTCAGAGCCCAGCGTGTCGGCCCGCTCGCGCGAGATCGGGGCCGGGGTGCGGATGCCTGCCACCACGTCCTCGCCCTGCGCATTGATCAGGTATTCGCCATAGAAGATCGGATCGCCATTCGACGGGTCGCGCGTGAAGGCAACGCCCGTGGCGGAGGTTTCGCCAAGATTGCCGAACACCATGGCCTGCACGTTCACCGCCGTGCCCCACTCGGCCGGGATGTCGTTCAGCTTGCGATAGGTGATCGCGCGGTCGTTCATCCAGGAGCCGAACACGGCCGAGATGGCGCCCCAGAGTTGTTCTTTCGGGTCTTCCGGGAACGGCTTGCCCAGCTCTTTCTCGACGGCTTCCTTGTAGAGCACGATGATCTTCTTCCAGTCATCGGCGCTCATGTCGGTGTCCAGGTCGATGCCCTGGCGGTCCTTGTACTCGTCGAGCAGGTGCTCGAACTCATCATGGCTGATGCCCAGCACGACGTTGGAATACATCTGAATGAAGCGGCGATAGCTGTCATAGGCGAAGCGCTCACCGGCCTTCTTGGCGAGGCCGGCGGCCGAGGCTTCGTTGAGGCCGAGGTTCAGCACCGTGTCCATCATGCCCGGCATCGAAGCGCGGGCGCCCGAGCGCACGGAGACCAGCAGCGGGTTTTCCGGATCGCCGAAGCCCTTGCCGGACTTCTTCTCGAGATCGGCCAGCGCCTGGTCCACCTGAGGCGCGAGTGTGGAGGGATATTCCCGTTCCAGCTCGTAATAGGCGGTGCAGACAGCGGTGGAGATCGTAAAGCCCGGCGGCACTGGCAGGCCCAGCTTGGCCATTTCGGCGAGGTTTGCGCCCTTGCCGCCCAGCAAATTCTTCATGGAAGCGTCGCCATCGGCGGTGCCCCCGCCGAATGCGTAAACCCAGGTTTCTTCCGCGTGCTTCAGTGCTGCTTCACCCATGGTGTCCTCTTCAGTTATCTGCGCGCGTCTCTGCATGCCCGCTCGCGCGCGAGGGGATTGCAAGTCCTATGCTGCATCGCAACGCCGATGGCCAGCGGCTGAAAGGTCGCTTATGCCCTGACAACGTTGTTTTGCGTCACATAGCTGTATCAAATGGCACTGCCCCGCGTCACCCGGGGAAAATCTGTTCCGAAGCGGCACGCCGTGCCCCCGGGATCAGCCTTCGATCTGAGAGAAATCGGCCACGCGGTGCAGCGTGTCGCGGATACCGGCCAGCAAGGCGAGGCGATTCGCCCGGACCGCTTCATCCTCGACGTTCACCATGACATGTTCGAAGAAGGCATCGACCGGCCCGCGCAGCCTGGCGAGTTCGGTCATCACGGCCCCGAAATCCTCGTTCTTGAGAGGCTCTTCGATATCGTGGCGCACCTGGCCGAGCGTCTGGTGGAGCGCGATCTCCTGATCCGCCCCGGCATCGATCAGCGCGCCATCGACGATGAGATGGTCAGGCAGCGCGCCTTTCTTCTCCTCGGCCTTGAGGATGTTCGCCGCACGCTTGTAGCCCGCCAGCAGGTTCGCCCCGTCTTCCGTGCCGAGGAAGGCGCCGAGCGCTTCGACACGTTTGGTGATGAGCACGAGATCGTCTTCACCGAGCGCGAAAACGGCATCGATCAGGTCATGCCGCTGGCCCTGATCGCGCAGGTACTGTTTCAGGCGGTCGGCGAAAAAAGAGAGGAGATCCTCGGCCACGCCCAAACTGAACTTGGTTCCGACGACATTTTCACCGATTTGCTGGTTCGATTCTAGTTGCGCCAATTGAAATTCAGCGTCGCCAAAATTTCCGCGAAGCTTCAATCGCAGCCCATTCTCCAACACAATTCGCACCACGCCCAGCGCTGCGCGGCGGAGCGCGAACGGGTCTTTCGAGCCGGTCGGCTTCTCGTCGATGGCCCAGAAGCCGACCAGTGTGTCGAGCTTGTCAGCGAGCGCGACGGCGATACCCACCGGATCGGTCGGCACATTGTCGCTCGGGCCCTGCGGCTTGTAGTGATCGCGGATGGCGTCGGCGACGGCAGCGGGTTCGCCCGCTTCCAGCGCGTAATAGCGGCCCATCACACCCTGCAGTTCCGGGAATTCGCCGACCATTTCCGACACGAGGTCAGCCTTGGCAAGGCGCGCGGCACGTTCGGCCAGGGCCGGATCGGCGCCCACTTTCAGGGCGAGTTCACGCGCCAGCGCGGCCACGCGCTCCACCTTGTCGCCCAGCGAGCCAAGCTCTGCCTTGAAGGCAATCGTCGACAGCTTTTCGGCCATCTCTTCCAGCGGCTTCGCCTTGTCGAGATCCCAGAAGAAGCGGGCATCGTCGAGACGGGCGGAGAGGACGCGGGAATTGCCCTCGGCGAGCTTCTTGCCGCCATCGGCCGCGTCGATGTTCGCCACCACTATGAAATGCGGCGCGAGCTTGCCGGTCTTCTTGTCGTTCACGGCGAAGTATTTCTGGTGCGTCCGCATCGACAGCTGGATCACTTCCGGCGGCAGGGTCAGGAAGTCCGGGTCCATGTCGCCCAGCACCACGACCGGCCATTCGGCGAGGCCTGTGACTTCTTCCAGAAGCCCCAGATCCTCGATCCATTCGAGCCCGGCCTTGGCGCAGACGTCCTGAATGCCCTTGCGGATAACTTCCCGGCGGTCAGCCCGCGTGAGCTTCACATGGCCGGCACCTTCCAGCTGTTTGGAATAATCTTCCCAGCCGGTCACCGTGTACGGCCCGCGGCCATGCACGCGGTGGCCTTCCACCTGATTGCCGCTGGCGATGCCGTCCACGTCGAACGGCACGACCGCGCCATCCAGCACGCAGGTAATCCGCTGCAGCGGGCGCACCCAGCGCAGATCCCCGGTGCCCCAGCGCATGGATTTCGGCCAGTGGAAGCCACGGATGATGGCCGGCACCGCCTCGGCGATGATGTCCGTCGCGTCCCGTCCCGGCGTCTCGATCACGGCGACATAGAAATCGCCCTTCTTCGGATCGGAGCGCACTTCAGCCTGGCTGATGTCGCTGAGGCCGGCGCCGCGCAGGAACCCTTCGACGGCCTTGTCCGGCGCGCCGACCTTCGGGCCCTTGCGTTCTTCCTTCACATCGGCCGAACGCTCGCTGAGGCCGGTGACCGAGACGGTCAGGCGGCGCGGGCCGGAACAGGCGGCCAGCAGCTTCCATTTGAGACCGGCCTCTTTCAGGGCCTTCTCCATGGCATCGCGGAGGTCAGCCTCGGCCTTTGCCTGCATGCGCGCAGGAATTTCCTCGGAAAAGAGTTCTAGAAGCAGCTCAGCCATAATGCCCTGCATTGGTCAGGAAAGATAAAGACCGCCACGGCTTACAGGCGCCCGCACATGGGTCAAGCGGCAGGTCTGTAGTTCGGCCCGGTTTCAGGGGGACGGGTCAGCGCTTTCCTCGCGCGCAAACTCCGTCTCGAAGGTCAGTTTCCACAATTGGAGGTGCGCGCCTTTCATGGCGGCGGCGACCATTTGCCCATCCGGCGAGAACACGGCCCAGTTCGCCCCGAAGGCGCCAAGGTCCTGGATTTTCGCCAGCATCGCGCCGTTCCGCGCGTCCCATAGCCGGGCGGACAGGTCATCCGCGCTGGTGACCACCATTTCGCCATCAGGACTGAACGCGGCATTCCACAAGGGCCCGTCATGGCCTTCGAGTTCAATCGGGTCGCCGGTATCGCTCCAGATGCGGGCCGTCCCGTCGGCAGAGGCGACCAGAACCCGGTCAGCCGTGGCATCGGACTCCGCATAGGTCGCCGGAACCGGACCGGACTCGATCGTGCGGACCAGTTCGCCATTGCTCGAATTGAACAGCCGCACCGTGCCATCATTCGACGCGGTCAACAGCCGGTTGCCCAACGGGCTGTAATGAACGGACCGTACCGCCGAGGAATGCGTATCGATCCGGAAGGCCTCTTCACCAGTCGCCACCTCCCACACCCGTACGGTGTCATCATAGGACGCGGTCACCACGCGTTCGCCATCCGGGCTGAAATCGGCGAACGAGACGTCGTCCGTATGCCCGGTCAGCACCCGAACCGGCGGGCCGCCGACCGAGCGCCAGATCCGGGCCGTATCATCCTGAGAGGCCGTCACGACATATTCCTCGTCCGGGCTGAACTGCACGGACAGGACGGGTTCGGTGTGGCCCTCCAGCACGGTCAGCTCGCCGAACTCGGAAGGGGACCTGCCCACCACCCAGATCCGTGCTGTCTTGTCAGCTGACGCGCTGGCCAGGAACCGGCCGCTCGGGCTGTAGTCGAGGCCGTAGATCTCGTCGGTGTGGCCCTGAAGGTCGTCATACCAGGAGGCGGATTTGAGCTTCAGGCGCTCCATCGCGCAGGGCGGATTGGAGAGGTAACGCTCGGCAACGGCGGCAAACTTGCCGTCCGGATATTTCTCAAGATGCTCGCTGTATTTCGCGCAGACGTCCATCTGAACGTAGCCAGCGCTGGAAATGTAGATCCAGTCCTTCTCTTCCTGATCCAGTTCACCGAACTGGCAATCTCCGGAAAAGCAGAAACGCGGGTCCACATCGGAATACACCGCCGGTTTCTGCGCATGCTCCACACTGGCAGCGAGTTCGGCCACTTCCTCGCTGGCTTCCCCCACAGCAAATGAAAGAGGAAAGTTCGGATCCTTCAGTTTCGGCAACAGGCTGCGCGTAAAGACCGAATACGGCGCATCATCTTCCGGGCCGAGCCGGTCGAGCGCCATCTGGTTGGCCCCGGCGGCATAGACGACGAGCGTATCGCTGGTGATACCTATGCGCGCCATGCCCTTGGTCATGCTTCGCGTGCCAGTGTCGAACGGATTGTCCCGGCAGGCATCGATGACCGCAAACACCATTTCCGGCTGCCGGGCGCGGATTTCGTCGAGCACTTCCTCGCTCAGCGAGATCGTCCGCTTGCGCAGGCCCAGCAGGGAGCTGTGATACGGCGCATCCGACAAAGCGAGATAGTTCTGCCCGCCATCCGACCAGCCATGGCCCGAGAAGACGAACGCCACCCGGTCGCCCGGCTGGATTGTCTGCAGGAAGGCATCGAACTGTTCCAGGAATGTATCCGTATCCGGGTTGATCAGCGGCGTGACCTCGAAGCCCAGATCATCGGCAAACACGCCGGAATAGCCGTTCGCATCGCCCACCGTTTTCTGGAGATCCGTCAGTTCGGAATACTCACCCACCCCGACGATCAGGGCACGATTGGTTTGCGCGGCCGCCGTCAGTGCGAGGCAGGCCGAAATCAACAGCAGGCAAACCGTCCGGAACATCTGAATTCCTCCCACTTGGGAAGGTTACCCCGATGCCACCGGGGGACCAAGTCAAAGCTTGCTATGGCTGCCGTCGCACAGGGGGCTCTTGCCGGTGCGTTTGCAGGCGCAGAAGAAAACCTTGCCGCTTTTCTGCGCTTCCCAGCCCTGCGGGACGAATTCCGTGCCCTTATGGCTGCCATCGCAGAAGGGCTGGGTCTTCGACCGCCCGCAGGCGCACCACCAGTAGATCTTGCCTTCTTCGACCTCGACCGCGAGGGGCTCGCGCCCGCCGATTTCAGCTTCTCCGGACATGTTCACCTCCGCCATTTCGACCCGGCAGGCCAGCTCACGGCACCGGCGAGTCGTGGAACATGGCCCGGATGTTATCGATTTTGGCATCGGGCGCCAAATTCATCATGGCCCGCGTCGTGTAGGCCCCGCGGAATTTTCCATCGTCCCGGAAGCGCCAGTCGGCGATTTGCTCCGGCCGGAAGGCAATCATGTCGCCGGTTTCCAGCCCGTCGCGGATCTCATGGTCTTCGGGAACGACCCCGGCATAGTGCGCGTCATCGGCCTGACGGATATCGACCAGCCAGACATGTTCTTCCGTGTACCGGTCAGAAGTCGTCGTCACGTTGAGTGCAAAATCCGAATAGGCCGGATTGCCGGACTGAAGTGCGTCCCAGAAAACTGGCAGCGTCTCCCGCGCCTCTGCGACGGCCTCTTTCATGGCATTGTATTTGTAGAGCGGTGGCGGGCCTTCCTCGGCAACACGTTCGCCGCCGCAAGCGGCAATCAGGGCCAGTGCCAGGAAGAGACCGGCCGCCTTCATCCCCCGGCCCGAGCGTCTTCCTGCTCCGCCCATTGTTCGGCGGCGCCGCGCGCGAGGTCGCGGACGCGGCCAATATAGGCCTGCCGCTCGGTCGGGCTGATCGCGCCGCGGGCGTCGATCAGGTTGAACGTGTGCGAGGCTTTCAGCGCATAGTCATAGGCGGGCAGCGGCTTGCCTGCCGCGCGCAAGGCGTTCGACTGGTTCTCACAATCGGCAAACCAGCGCTTCAACATTTCGACATCGGAGAATTCGAAGTTGAAAGCCGATTGCTGTTTCTCGTTTTCGAGGAACACATCGCCATAGCTGAGCGGAACCTCAGAGTCCGGATCATTGTAGGGCAGGTCGTAAACATTATCGACGCCGAAGACATACATGGCGAGGCGTTCGAGACCATAGGTCAGCTCGCCGGAAACAGGCCGCACATCAAGCCCACCGACCTGCTGGAAATAGGTGTACTGGCTGACTTCCATCCCGTCGCACCAGACTTCCCAGCCGAGGCCCCAGGCGCCGACGGTCGGGTTCTCCCAGTCGTCTTCCACGAAGCGAATATCGTGCACCGTCGGATCGATGCCGATCTTGTAGAGGCTGGTCAGGTAAAGATCCTGCAGGTTGTCCGGGTTCGGCTTCAGGATCACCTGAAACTGGTAGTAGTGGCCGAGGCGGTTCGGGTTCTCGCCATAGCGGGCATCCTTCGGACGGCGCGACGGCTGGACGTAAGCGGCCCGCCAGTTCTTTGGCCCCAGCGCCCGCAGCACGGTGGCCGGGTGCAGCGTGCCTGCGCCGACTTCCATGTCGTAAGGCTGCAGGACGGCACAGCCCTGCTCCGCCCAGTAATTCTGGAGCGTCAGGATCAGGTCCTGGAAGGATTTCGGTTTCGCTTCGGCCTTGGGTGCGGACATGTCACTCTTCCGGTGGAAAATTTCCCTGCCGGACTAGCCTCGCCGGCGCCGGGGCGCAAGCGCGACCGTGTGCTCAGAAGCATCCGCGCGAGTCGGGGGCATCCATGTTGCCGCCGTCGCGGCCGGTGACGAAATGGTAGAAGCCGGAATGGCCCATCATGGCAACGAAAATGCCGGACAAGAGAAACAGCCAGAACAGGACAGCAAACAAGGGCCTGTCTCCTCAGTAGCGCCCGTCGCGGTCATCCCGCCGCCGGTACACGCTGGTAAAGCCCAGCGCCGCAACGATGAGGCCGACAATCAGGAAAATCCAGAACAAGACGCCGAACACTTCAGGACTCCTTCCTGCCCCCTCCAGTCTGAGATGGGGTCGGAAGAGGATAGCACAAGTCGGAACGAGGCCCTACCAGGCGATGGGGTCGCCCCGGCGGACGGCTTCCAGGGCCGGACTGGGCGACCCGTCCGGCTGGTGGGTCACCAGCGGTGCGAGCAGGCGCACCGGCCCGCGTTTCAGCCCCTTGCGGCCCCGCACCAGCACCCGGCGGGCCTCCTCGCCTGGTTTCGATGCGATCGGCAGCACGGTGATTTCCCCCGTCTGCCGGTCGAATGTGGCGAGGATCCGGGCAAGTTCGGCGGCGCGATGGATCATGACCAGCGGCGCGCGGGGTTTCGCAGCGAAGGCCATTGCCTTGATCCAGCCGGCCAGGTCCAGCGTCTCGATATAGGCGTCCGTCTTGCCCTCGCCGGGCGCCGAGATGCGGCCGGGCTCGAAATAAGGCGGATTGGCGAAGACGAGGTCGAACCGGTTCTCATGGGCGCGGACCCAGCCGGAAGCTTCGCCGGTCTCCACGGTCACCCGGTTGGCAAATCCGTTACGGTCAGCGCCCGTGCGGGCCAGGTCCGCCATAGTCATGTCGAGGTCCAGCCCGGTCAGGCGGACGTCATCCATACGATACGCGGCAGGCAGCAGTGCGCCGCCGCAGCCGCAGCCGATTTCCAGCGCCTCCCCGCCCGGCCGGCATGCCACCGCCGCTGCCAGCAACAGCGAATCCGTGCCCGCCCGGAAGCCCTGTTCCGGCTGAACCAGATGCACCCGGCCCTGATAGACCGTGTCTTCGGTCGTCATCCCTTCTCGACCCCGGCCAGCGCCGCCAGCGCGTGCTCTTTCACCGCGTCCTGCACCATCACGCGGCGCGGGAAGGCCCCGATATTGCCCTCAACCGCGGAGATATGCTGGTCGGCCACGAAATAGTCGATGCCCGCTTCCTGCAGCAAATGCTCCACATAGCTCAGCTTTATCAGGTCGTTGGTACGGAAGACTTCTTCCATCAGGAGGTGGCCGCGCCCCGGAGGTTGATGTCCACAGACCGGGCATCATAGACGTTCGGGCGGTCAGGCTTTTCGCCGGATCCGACGAGGATCTCCAGCACTTCGGTGACCTTGCCGCTGCTGCTGCCGCCAATCGGGAACCCGATTCCGACGCCCACACCGACGCTGGAGCGGCCATAGGAGCCGCTCGACCCGCCAATCGTGACGGAGGATCGCGGCGCCCGGTCGCCCACCGATTCGTCGGACGAGTAAGAGCTGGTCACCTCGAACCACTCCGCGCCCTGCTCCAGCGTCACTTCCGCTGCGCGCAGGAGGGCCCTGTCCCGGGCCTTGGCGGCATCGGTATCGGTATAGGACACGCGGAACCGGTTGTTCTCGATCTGCAGGGATTCATAGCCCATGGCGCCGGACTTCGCGGCGGGGCCGTAGGCGGGCGTGCTGGCGCAGGCTGCCACCAACACGATCGCGGAACACATCAGGAGACGCTTCATGCGGGCAATCTAACCTGTAAGCCCTCTGGTCCGCCAGTCCTTCCATGATCACGCCAAATTGTGCAGGTGCTGCTGCGGCCCGGTGCCACGTCGTTCTTGCCTCTCCGCTCGCTTAAGCCTAATTGCACCTGTCTGAGACAATTCCGGAGTGCTCCGTTTGACCCTGTCCCCCAAACCGAAAGGCAAGTCTGCCTCCGGCTCGGTGGTGGACCGTATGCAGGCGCTGGTGGCCGATGATCTCGCTGAAGTCGAGAAAATCCTCATCGACCGCGCGGCCAGTCCCGTTGCCGTTATTCCGGATCTCTCGGGTTACATCGTCTCGGCCGGTGGCAAGCGCCTGCGCCCGATGCTGACCCTGATGGCCGCCCATGCCGTGGGCAAGCCGAACAACGCCACGCACGTCCTCGCAGCCGCTGTGGAGTTCATCCACACCGCCACCCTGCTGCATGACGATGTTGTGGACGAAAGCGACCTGCGCCGCGGCAAGCCCGCCGCCAAGGCAATCTGGGGCAACAGCGCCTCCATCCTGGTGGGCGACTTCCTGTTCGCCCGCGCCTTCAACCTGCTGGTCGAAACCCGCAGCCTGGACATTCTGGACAAGCTGGCGACGGCCTCCACCACGATTGCCGAAGGCGAAGTGCGCCAGCTGGCCGCCATGAATGCCCGCGACCTGCCGACCGAGGAATACCTCGCCATTGTCGAGGCCAAGACCGGCGCCCTGTTCGAAGCGGCAGCCGAATCCGGCGCAATGTCTGCCGGCGGCGACAAGTTCGCCAACGCTTTTGCGACCTATGGCAAGAATCTCGGCCTCGCCTTCCAGATCATCGATGATGTCCTGGACTATGGCGGCACGACGTCTGTCATCGGCAAATCGGTCGGCGACGATTTCCGTGAGTGCAAGATCACCCTGCCCGTGATCATCGCCAAACGCCGCGGCTCTGACGAAGACCGCGCTTTCTGGGACCGGGCCATGGACCCGGACACGCAGGAAGACGCGGACCTCGCCCATGCCGTGCACCTGATCCGCGCCACCGGCGCCGCCGAGGCCACCGTCCAGGAAGCCGAAGCCTATGCCGGCATGGCTAAGGGCGCCCTGCGCCAGCTGCCGGACTCCCCCTATCGCGACGCCCTGATCGACCTCGCCGATTTCTGCGTCAGCCGCGCCTACTAGGCACCGGAGTCAATGCCCTCCTGATCACGGATTGCATTCTCCAAGCCGGGTTTTGATGACTGCTTTGTGCTGGGCAATATCCGCGAGTCTCAGGAGCCTTTCCAATCCTTCAAGCTGAAAACGGATCCGCCCCAGTTCCACCGTGCTTAGCTCGGCAACGGTCCCGGAAAGCAAGGATTCTATGGCGCCATTCGACAAGACCGCCCACTGGCCGGCACCCTCGCCCCACTCCTGTACCGTTTGGTCATCAACACTCAGCGAGATTTTCTGAGGAACAAACGCCTGTCCGTTCTCCTCGGCGGCAACCGTGATGCTCAGATACGGATCTTGCCGGCCCTTCAACGCATCGACCTCACCGCCGAGCCTCACGCTCAGCTGCACGCTTTTCCCTTGCATCTTGCTGGTATCCAGAAACTGCGACCTCAGCACGTAGACGCTGGCGGATTTCGGGGACCAGGCTAGCCCCCAATCGCCGTCTTTTCGCTTGCCTTCACATTCCTTGGTTACGCCCTCCCGGGAAGACGGCTGAACCGCTGGCGGCGCAACGGCAGCAGGCGCCTCCGCTTCATTGATATCATCCATCAGCCTGAGCGCAGCCCCTCGCACGGTGGGAAGCTCAGTAACGAGTGCGCCAGTTGTGTCCTGTACAAACGCATACAGCATCGCACCGCCAACAAATTCACGCGCGATCAGGGCACATTGCGGGCTCCCTACATCGTCCACCGCCTCATAACCGATGATAGGCAAATCCTTGCTCATTCCGGCATAGGCTTCAGGGTCCTTGATTTTGGTCAGGGCAAGCATTGCACGCTCATATGGATCATATTCAGGCTCGGTCTTTGCCGTGATCAGTGCCGGGCAATTGTTAACTTCCCCGCGCTTGGCTTTTGCCTCTTCAAAGGCTTGCGCCATCGAGACATCGCCACGTCTGTCCGCCCGAACCAGGACGATTGTCTTTTTCAGGCTGTCGTCGCTGGAATGATAGAGCCACCAGTACTCAGGCGTATCACTGTGGCGGACGTTCCAACCGCCTTGTTGCTCCCACTGATCGCTGCTTTGCGCATTCGCGCCAGAAACACTCATCAATATGCAGATGAAGGTGATCATTATTCTCGTCAGCATATTCTTTTCCCTGTGTCTCTGCGCAGCGGACAGACCGCCCCCTGTCCCTGACTTCGCGATTACTCGACGACCGGCAACACCACGGCACTGGCGGATTGGCCGCCATGCCAGATTGATTGCGTGGCCTTCTGATAGTCTTCCGGCTTCGCGTACATGATGTTGTCGACGAAGGTCTGCGGATTGCGGTCATAGAGCGGGAACAGGCTCGACTGTACCTGCACCATGATCTTGTGGCCCGGCAGGAAGACGTGATCGACATTCGGAAGCGACCATTTGTAATGCTCGACTTCACCCGGCTTCAGCGCAACGGGCTCTGCCAGGCTGTCGACATATCGTCCGCGGAAAATCTCAATGCCAATCGGCAGTTCGAAGCCAGGCATGGGCGGCTTGCTGCCCTGGATTGCCGGCTCAGGCACGTCGTTCGGATAGACATCGATCAGTTTCACCACCCAGTCGCTGTCCGTGCCGGTTGTCGAGGCGAACAGCTCCACTTCCGGCGCGCCCATGATGTGGACGGCCTCCTCGAGCGGTTCCGTCTCCCAGACGGCGACGTCCGGACGGTCTGACACGAAGCGCTGGTCATGCACCAGCCACGGCTTCCACTGGTCAGCGTCGCTCATGTCGATCGGGCGCGGAATGAAAGGCACCGGATGCGCCGGGTCGCTGACATAGTCGTCATGCCCGGTCTCGGCCGGTTTGTCGAAGCTGGCGGCGCCATCGGCTGCAAGGTACAGCGGTTTCGACGAGCCCATCGGCCAGCGCGGGGATTCCTGCCATTCATTGATACCGGTCGCATAGGTCAGCACCGGCGGCGTGTTCGGTTTCGGGGCGCCCTTCAGCCAGTGATCGAAATAGGGCTTCACATACTTCACACGCCACTCTCTGGCCGTATCTCCCGTGAAAGTCAGATCGCCCAGCTCATAGCCGTAGTGGTTGGCACCTGAGTGACGCCATGGGCCGATCACCAGCGAGACCATGTCGTTGTTCTTATCCTTCGGCTCCAGCGCCCGGTAGACCGCAGGGCCGCCATAGCTGTCTTCCTGGTCCCACTGGCCCAGTTCGATCATTGTCGGCACTTTCAGCGGCCGGGCAGCAAGCCATTTGTCGACCGCCTGCAAGGACCAGAATTCGGTATAGGCAGGATTTTCGAGGAACTTACGGACGCCCGGCACGTGCGTGATGCCGACCGATTTCGCAAAGTCTGCAACGGAGCCAGCCTCAAGATAGCGCGTATACTGGTCGCCTGCCCCAAGGGCGAGGCCGCCCCCGCCTGCGCCCTTGTTGACGGCCATCCAGAGGGCGAATTCCAGCGAACTCACCCGGAAAGCGCCATTATGGAACCAGTCGTCGCCGATCCAGCCATCCACCATGGGGCTCTCCGCGACGGCCGCTTTCAGCGCCGGATGGGGATCGATCGTCGCCATAAGCGCCGTGAACCCGAGGTAGGACGAGCCAATGATACCGACCTTGCCGTTTGACTCCGGTATGTTCTTCGACAGCCAGTCGATCGTGTCATAGGCATCCGTCGCTTCGTCGATCCCTGTATCGTTCAGCGGGCCGGACAGCGGCCGGTTCAGGACGAACTCACCCTCGGAACGGTGAAGGCCCCGGATATCCTGATAGACGCGGATATAGCCATCTTCGGCAAACTCAATGTCCATCGCCGGCAGGATGTCGACGATCCGCTGGCTGGGAATGCGGTGGACGTCGCCATAGGCATCATAGGGCGTGCGGGACAGGAGAATCGGGCCGTTCTTCGTGCCCTTCTTCATCACGATCACCGTGTAGAGCTTCGTTCCGTCGCGCATCGGCACCATCACTTCCCGGCGGATGAAGTCTGCGGACGGCAGAACCGGGTCGTAGCTTTCGATTACGTCGGGCGTCATCGGTGTGACCGGCGCCGCGTCCTGCGCAGACGCCGTCAAGCCACCAAGGAGCAGACCGGCAGCCATCAGCAGAGCGGGGGATGAACGAAGCAATTTCATGAGCGGGAGTCCCTGTTGTGAGCCGAACGGGATGGTCACACCCGATCGGACCGGCCCAACCTTAAAGTAGAACGCACCAATTGATAGAGTGCGGCGCAAACACTGCAAAACCCTATACGGCGGCACAGAGGTGGCGGGCAAGGCGGCGAATAAGCCGGGTCAGGTCGGCGCAGGTGACGCGACGGCATAATTTACGCAGGCCCCTGCTTCGGTACCATCTGCTTGGAAACCAGCCATGGCGGACCGGAGCGAGCCCAATGTCGGAACAGGAAGACGCCCTTCAGGCGACCTATTTTGTCGATAGCGATGACGCGGCCATCATCGCGAAAGCCCGCGCGCTCGCCGATGGTGCGACGGATGATGTGCAGATTGCCGAGCACCTGTTCTACGCCGTACGGGACGGTTTCCGCTATGACCCTTACAATCTCGCCACGGAGCGCGAGGCGTTCAAGGCGAGCAACATTCTGGGCGAAACCGCCACCTGGTGTGTGCCGAAATCCATCGTGCTGACGGCGCTCGCCCGCGCCTCCGGCATTCCGGCGCGCCTCGGCTTTGCCGATGTGCGCAATCACCTGACCAGCGAGAAGCTGACCGAGACGATGGGCACCGACCTCTTCGCCTGGCACGGCTATAGCGAGCTGTGGCTGAACGGCCGCTGGGTGAAGCTGTCGACTGCCTTCAACAAGGAACTGTGCGACCGGTTCGGCGTGAAGGCGCTGGAGTTCGACCCCGTCGAGGGCGCGCTGATGCACCCCTTCGACCAGTCCGGCCGGCGGCATATGGAATATGTCCGCGAGCGCGGCAGCTACCTCGATCTTCCGATGTCGGACATGTTTCGGACCTTTGCCGAAGTCTACCCCGGCTGGATCATCGGCCCGGACGGCGAAGCCACCCGCGTCGAAACGGCTCCGGCATCGAAGGACGAGCGGTTCCACTAAGGCCCCGCCCGTCTCCAATGCCGGAAATTTCAGCCCTTACCAGAGGCCGTGCTTCTGCACTTCGGCGCGGCCGACCACCATGTGGTGCACCTCGTCCGGCCCGTCGGCATAGCGCAGGTGGCGCATATCGGCATACATGCCGGCGAGCGGGAACCATTGCGACATGCCCGCCGCGCCGTGCATCTGCATCGCCTGGTCGATGATCAGGCAGACTTTCTCCGGCACCATCGCCTTCACCGCGCTGACATAGACCCGCGCTTCCTTGTTGCCGAGCACGTCCATGGCCTTGGCCGCCTGCAACACAGCGAGCCGCATGGCATTGATCTCGATCCGCGCGCGGGAGATCACTTCGAGGTTCTTGCCGAGCTTGGCGATCGGCTTGCCGAAGGCTTCGCGGGTGCCGGCGCGCTTGATCATCAGCTCCAGCGCGATCTCGGCCTTGCCGATGGAGCGCATGCAGTGGTGGATCCGGCCCGGCCCAAGACGCACCTGCGAAATCTCAAAGCCGCGCCCGACACCCAGAAGCACATTGTCCTTCGGCACACGGACATTGTCGAACCGCAAATGCATATGGCCGCGCGGCGCATGATCTTCGCCCATCACTTCCATACCGCCCAGGATTTCAACGCCGGGCGTGTCCATCGGCACGAGGATCTGGGATTGCTGTTTCGACGGCGCGGCATCGGGGTCTGTCTTGACCATGACGATCATGATCTTGCATCGCGGGTCACCGGCGCCGGAAATGTAGAATTTCTCGCCATTGATGACCCATTCATCGCCGTCCAGCACGGCGGTGGTGGAGATGTTCTTCGCGTCCGATGAAGCGACATTCGGCTCGGTCATCGCATAGGCGGAGCGGATCTCACCCCTCAGCAGCGGCTCCAGCCATTTCTCCTTCTGCGCGGGCGTGCCCACCCGTTCCAGCACTTCCATATTGCCCGTGTCCGGCGCCGAACAGTTCAGCGTTTCCGAGCCCTGCGGATACTTGCCGAGCTCTGCCGCGATATAGGCATAGTCGAGATTGCTGAGGCCCTCGCCCGTCTCGGCATCCGGCAGGAAGAAGTTCCACAGCCCTGCCTCGCGTGCCTTGGCCTTGGCCGCCTCCAGCAGCTCCAGCTGGCGCGGATGCCAGGTCCAGCGGTCTTCCTTTTCCTTGTTCAGCGCCGCGAACTCCTCCTGCCAGGGCGCGACATTCTCTTCGAGGTGCTTCTTCACCCGCTCGAAAAGCGGCTTCGCCTTCTCCGACATGGTCAGGTCGAAAAGCTCGGTATTCAGGTCGTCCATTGTGCGCTTCCTCTGTTGCCTCTGGTTTCTGACCCCACTCTGCGCGGCTTCCGGTCAGCAGGCAACGGAGCGTGAAGTCTCACCTCGCGGCAGGTGGTCGGCTTACAGGAGCAGAGGTGTGCGGCCCGCCTCCGTAGGGTGGGTTGAGGCACCGCCGATACCCACCATCCGGATTCGAAGCTTGTGAGATATCGTCCGCAAGCTTCGCCCGATCAGGCAAGAAACCTCGCCACCAGCCAGAACAGCCACATGACCACAGCGCTTATTACGGCGCCGACGAACGCCCCAACAACCTTTATCAAAAGGCTGGCATCCGCAACGCCCAGCACTTTCCAGGCGAGCCACGCACCGAACACTGCGGCGACCGAGATGAATGCAATTTCGATGATCCGGTCGATCTGTCGATCGATCTTGAGAATCTGGCTGATAACTCTTTCGAGATCCATTGTTTCACCCGTAGCCATTCCGCCCTTTTCATAGCTTACAGGTTTCGGAGTAGACCAAGTCTTAATTTCGACTTGTCCGTTTCGAGCAATTGCTCAACCAACCGGCCTGATCAATTCCCATGAAAGGAGTCCGGTGGGTATCGCTCCGCTCAACCCACCATACTTGCTATTCTTCAATCGGCACATAACCGGTTGGTCCCAGCATATCTATTTCAACGTATCTCCGCCGTAAGTATGCCAGAACACGTGGGTCTATTTCCAAGTCCGTCGGGCGTAAGGGTTCTTTGGAATACTTATCGAAAATGCCAAGGATCGAAACGGCCTGAATGTTATCAAGATAGGCGCGCGCCCGGTAGAGGTAAGCTTCGGTCTCGAATTCATAGACTAGATAATTGTAGTCCTGAACGAGCCTGTCGCCGTCCCAGATCTGCTCAGAATTGTGCATAATTCGCACAGGCAATATCAGGTCTGCCTCTTCCAGTCTTATTTCTTGCGCGATCGCTGCAGGTCCAGCGATGTGAGAGGATGCACACGCAATCAGAACCAGAACCATGAGCCCCGAACTGCCAATCAACCGCACCATATTCTGAATATCCGTAAATTCCTGACGCAGAGTTTTTTCCGCCCTAAAGCCCCTCCGCCGAGAGCCTCCGGCCCAGCGTGAGGCGCTGGAGGAACCAGAGGGCGCTGCCGACAATCGTCAGCCCAAAGAACGCAAACACGGCGAGCCCATCCGGCACGTTCATCGCCACGAGGGCGCAGGCCCAGCTGAAGACCCACCAGAGCACGGCAACGGGAATATGTTTCCAGCCGCTGCGCAGGAACAGCTGATAGGCATGGTCGCGGTGGGCCGTCATGACCGACTGGCCGTTCTTCGCGCGCCACAGGACGGTCAGCACCACATCTACCAGGAAAGGCAGGAACAGGATCGCGGCGGTCCAGATGGTCGAGACGACGCCGACGATAATGCCTGCCCCGCCGAAGAAAGCGCCGATGCCAAAGGCGCCGGAGTCGCCCGCATAAAGCTTGCCCGGCAGGTTCCAGGCGAGGAAGCCCAGAATGGCGAGCGCGCCGGTGATGCAGAGGAAGGCAAGGTCTGGCGCGGGGCCCACCCAGTCGTCTGACGGCTGCACCTGCCCCAATATGCCCGCCGCGCCGAGCAGCATGATGGCGGACGAGCCCATGGCGAGGCCGTTGGACCCGTCCATGAAGTTCACGCCATTCATGGTGACCATCAGCCAGAAGGCGACGCCCGCCATGACCAGCGGCAGTGGCAGGCTGGCAAGGCGCAAGCCGGGGTCGAGCACGGCAAAGGTGATTGCCAGCGTGCCGGTGAGGACGAGTTTCAGCCAGGCATTCATGCCCCATTTGTCGTCGACAAAGCCGATGGCACCCGCCGCAAGGGCCAGCGCCAGAACGGTCTGCGTGCCATTACGTATCCAGTATTGGGAGATCAGCCCCGCCTCCCCGGCCAGCCAGGCAGAGAGGCCCAGCGTGATGAGGATCGCCACGCCGCCGGAACTCGGCACCGGCGCGGCCTGGGTCTTGCGCCCGCCATCGGGCGCGTCATCAATCCGTATCAGGAACATCATGCCGCAGAGGGCCGCCGACAACAGGACCGGCCCCATAAAGCGGATGAAGGTCATCGCTTCCCAACTCAAACGGCGTCTCCCAGCGAGGTTGCCCGTATCCACCAGTCCGGCCGCGCGGCGTTGAGCTGCGTTTCGGCGCGCCGGGCGGCGGCTTCGGTTTCGAACAGGGCGAAACAGGTCGCCCCCGACCCGCTCATGCGGGTGAGCTGCGCATCTGGCAATGCCTGAAGTGTGTCCAGCACGCCGGCAATCTCCGGCACGGCGGCGATGGCCGGGGCCTGAAGGTCGTTGCGCTGTTCGCGCAGCCAGTGGACGAGGTCCCAGACGCGCTCGAAGGGCGGCACGGCGCCGAACTCGCGGAAGCCCGCTCCGCCGCCTGCTTCGTCATAAGCACGAAAGATGGGCCCGGTCGGGCAGGCAAAGTTCGGATTGACCAGCAGGGCCGGCACACGCGGCAGGCCCGGCGCGCGGCGGACGCGTTCGCCCTCGCCCTGCATCAGGGCGGCATGGCCCTGCAGCGCGACCGGCACATCGCCGCCGAGGTCCGGCGCGACCTTGCGGGCGGCGGCCGGTTCTGTGCCCCAGAGATCAGTCAGCAGGCGCAGCGCGGCGGCCGCGTCGGCGGAGCCCCCTCCGATGCCGGCGGCGATGGGCAGGTGTTTGCCCAGGGTGAAGGCGGCGCCCTTCGTGGTGCCCGTCTCGGCCTGCAGCGCCCTCGCCGCGCGAAGTACGAGATTGTCATGCACTGGTCCGATATAGTCCGGATTGGTCATGCCTGGTCCGGTTATGGTCATGGACAAGTCGTCGCTGATCATGATTTCGAGGCGGTCTGCGGCCTCCTCTCCAGCGAACATGACGAGCGAGTCGAGCGGGTGGCGGCCGTTCGCTTGCACCGGCCCGACATGCAGGAACAGGTTCACCTTGGCCGGGGCCAGCGCGCTGTAATTGTCTGTATTCATTGGGTTTAAGGCCGGTGTGGCAGGGGCTGGTCGGATTCCGCCTGCACGACGGCTGGCTCATCCGGCCCCTTCAGCAGCTTCACTTCGATCTGCGCCCGCTGCTGCTCGGCCGGTTCCAGCTTCAACGAACGCTCCCACTGGTATTTCGCCTCCAGCTTCCGCCCGCTGCGCCAGTAGGCGTCGCCCAGATGATCGTTCAGCGTAGGGTCGCCGGGCTCTAATTCCACTGCCTTTTCAAGGAAGTATATCGCCAGCTCATAGCGGCCGAGCCGGTAATAGGCCCAGCCGAGACTATCGGTGATAAAGCCGGAATCGGGGTCATAGGTCAGCGCCGTCCGGATCAGATCCAGCCCCTCCTCCAGATGGATCCCCCGGTCGACATAGGCATAGCCAAGATAGTTCATCACCAGCGGGCTATTGGGCTGAAGCTGTAGCGCCAGCTTCAGATCCGCTTCCGCGCCTTCCCAGTCGTCCAGCGCCTCGCGGGTCGCGCCGCGCGAGAACATCAGGCGCCAGTCGGTCCGGCCCTTGAGGGCATCGACCCGGATGATCTCGGACAGCAGCCGGTCAGCGTCCTCATGCTCCGCCATCGCCCGGTGGATTTCGGCCAGCTGTATCTGGAGCCCCCGGTCATGCGTCTGGTCCAGCGCTTGGCGGGCCACCTGAAGCGCCTCCTGTTCCCGGCCAAGACGCAGCAGGGCCCAGGCAATCTGCCCCCGCGCCGGGGCGTAATAGGGCGATGTGTCAGGGATACGGGACAGAACAGAGATGGCCTCGACCTCCCGGCCGGCTTTCTCCAGAGACTGCGCCCACAGGGTCCGGGCCTCGTGCAGGTCCGGATCGAGGGCCAGCGCGAGAACAAAATAGACCGACGCCACATCATCATCCGTCCGGGTGATGAGGGCCGCCGCCGGGATGTAAACGGCCAACGCCGCGCCCTGCCGGGGGCTGAGGCGAGGTACATCAATGTCCCTGCCCGCCTGGATCTCGCGGCGCAGGGTCTCGAGCGGCGCGTTCTCGCCCACCTCATCCTGGAATGTTTTCAACAATTGCAGCGCACGCGCCCTGTCACCGTTCGCGGCCAGCAACCGCGCATGCGCATCAAGGCCGATGGCCAGACGCGCGCCGGAATTCCATAGCGTCTCGAATGTCTCCAGCGCTTCGGCATCGCTCTGCGCCGCCAGCTGGATCAGGCCCATCATGTAGAGGGTTGCACTATCGAGGCGCGGGTCACCGGTCAGCGTTTGCTGCAGATAAGCTTCAGCCGCCTCAGGCCCGTCATGCTCCAGCATCCGCCAGGCCGAGATGCCGCGGGCGACGGTGCGATTGAAAGGGCCGAAGCCATCTTCCGTAAGGTAGGCGGCGGAGACGGAATCCTTGCCTTCGGTCATCGCCTCGATGCCCAGGGTCAGGCGAACCAGCGTACCGAAATTGCCGGCGCCGTGGGCCTTCCCGGCCAGTTTAACGGCCTGCTCGTAGTTCCCTGACACGAGCGCAGAGAAGACAGCCCGCTCTGCGATGCCTGTCGATTCCGGCGCGGTGTCGATCGAGGCGGCATACCGGCTGGCAGCCTCCCGCGGATCATTTGTCATCGCGGCATAGCGCGCGACCAGATAGTCCCCGAGCGCCTCGGCATCTTTGGGCGGTGCATAAGCGGAATCGATGGAAAACCCGTGAGATCCGAAGCCCGGATAGGACGCGCAAGCCGCGCAGCTCAGCGACAGCAGGAATGCGGAAACGGCCCCGGTTCGTCTCATCATGAAAGTGTCTC
Organism: Hyphomonas sp.; assembly: GCA_002700305.1. Classification (GTDB taxonomy): domain Bacteria; phylum Pseudomonadota; class Alphaproteobacteria; order Caulobacterales; family Hyphomonadaceae; genus Hyphomonas. Next base: position 115,337 of record PACZ01000003.1, read on the forward strand.
AGTTCATTCCCGGCCCGGCAAGCGAATTTCCCCGAAACATCAGCCGGATCGGTCTGCCAGCAGCTTTTCCTGCTGGATGAAGAAGCGATCGATACCGCGCTTCACCGCAGCCATTGATTTTTGCCGGCCAGACCGGGACTGCAGCCGCTTGGCATCGTCCCGATTGGTCAGGAAGCCCAGTTCAAGCAGGACCGCCGGCACGTCCGGTGCCAGCAGCACGTAGAAACCCGCATTCTTGTGGGTGTCACGCAGCACAGGCCCTGCCTGTTGCAGTTCCGGCAGGAGGAGTTCGGCGAACTCAGCCGAATGCGTCTTGGTCTCACGCTTCACCAGGTCTTTCAGTATCCCGGTGATGGACTGGGCAGTGCCGTCCTCAAGCGGGATTTCCCAGTCATTTTTGCTGGCTTCCTTGTCGATCCGGGATTCGCCCCGGGCCGAAATCGTATAGACCGACGCGCCGGATACGCTGTCCCTGCCCGCCGCATCGGCGTGAAGCGAAATGAACAGGTTTGCCCCCCAGTTCCGGGCGAGCGTGACGCGGTCCTCCAGTTCAATGAATGTATCGGTTTCGCGTGTCAGGCGAACTTCATAGCGCGGGTCTGCCTCCAGCAATTCCTTCAGCTGCAGGGCGGCGGCAAGCGTAATATCCTTTTCCTTCTTGCCCGTTACGGCAAGCGCCCCCGGATCTTTCCCGCCATGTCCGGCATCAACAACGATCACGTACTTTTTCTGGCCGACGCCAGGCTTCAGAGCCGCAACTTCACGGCGTTGGCCGGCTTCGTTGCGAGCTGTCAGGGCCCGGGCCAGCTGGCGCATGTCACGGCGGGCAACGCTGGCAAAACGCGCGTCTGAAACCGTATCGAGGTCAATAATTACCCGGTGCTCTGTCGCCGTCCCCGTGGGCGGCAGGGTCAGGACCCGCGTCACCATCAGGGGCCGGTCCAGACTGAATCGCAGTTCTGAGCCCGTCACCATCCATTCCGGTACACCGCCCATGCCGGTTCCGGAGCGCTCGCTCGCCGGTCCGCGCAGCGGCAGGACAACGGAGCGGCCAGCGGCCCCCTCCACCATATAGGCGCGCGGATCCTGCGCCGTGTCGGTCCAGATCGTGATTCGGGTCGGTGCCCCATTCCCCACCACGCGCACATTGCGCACGTCCGCGAGGGCCTGTGTGGCCCCTAGGCAGACGGCGATTGCCAGGAAAATTACACGAAAAATCAACATATGGTTGATTTGCTTACCACCACTGGACAACAAAAACGCTCATCGAACAGCTTCCATAGCAAACCGAACATTAACCCACGATTGACCAGAGCTAATCAGGAACAGCAGCCAATTCACGATTTGACTCTTTTCTTGGGCGGGAAAATTGGGCACTATCCGGGCCGTAGCCGGATTGCCGCGCTACAACGCAAGTTTCCTTATGACGCGCCAGCGATCCCGGCTCACCCAACACAGGTCAGCGGGCGCCGCGCTCCGGAAAGCAGAGCAAATGTACCAGGGTGCCGCCCTAAATGACGCTTTATCAATGCCGCCAAGACGGCATCACGGCGGACGTGCCTGCACCCATTCCCTCAATATTCAGACCGGCCAGCTAGACTGCCTGAGGCGTAAACCGCCCGTTACAGCAGCGCCGGATCAAAAGGTTCCTCTACATGAGCAAACTCATGCTGATCGACGCCGCCCACCCGGAAGAGACCCGTGTGGCGATCGTCAACAACGGGCAGGTCGACGACTTCGACTTCGAAACAACTGGTAACGAACAACTCCGCGGCAACATTTACCTCGCAAAGGTAACGCGGGTTGAGCCGTCGCTGCAGGCGGCCTTCGTGGAATATGGCGGCAACCGCCATGGCTTCCTCGCCTTCAGCGAGATCCACCCCGACTATTACCAGCTTCCTGCTGAAGACCGCGAAGCGCTGTTGCGCGAAGCAGCGGAAGAAGCCGCAGCCGCTATTGAAGACGACGATGAGGACGATGAGGACGATGACGCCTCAGCGGACGCCGAGAATGGCGACGATTCTGACGATGGCGACGAAGACGAAGCCAGCGCCGAAGACGATTCGGACTCCGAAGAAGAGGACGACGAAGCCTCTGCCGATGGCGAAGACGACGAGACCGGCGAAAAGAAGAAGAAGTCTGCCAAAGCTTCCGGCCGCCGCCCGGCCCGCAAGTCCAGCCGGACATCGATCTCCAAGCGCTACAAGATCCAGGAAGTCATCCGCCGCCGTCAGGTGATGCTGGTTCAGGTGGTGAAGGAAGAGCGCGGCTCCAAAGGCGCCGCCCTGACGACCTACCTCTCGCTCGCCGGACGCTATTCCGTGCTGATGCCGAACACGCCTCGTGGCGGCGGCATTTCCCGCAAGATCGTCAACAGCTCTGACCGCAAGCGCCTGAAATCCATCGTTTCCGAACTGGAAGTGCCGGACGGCATGGGCCTGATCGTGCGGACGGCCGGCGCCAAGCGCACCAAGGCCGAGATCAAGCGCGACTACGAATATCTGTCCAAGCTCTGGGAAACGATTGTCGAAAAGACGCTCTCCTCCGAGGCGCCGATGCTGATCAATGCCGAAGGCGGCCTGGTCCATCGCGCGATGCGGGACATGTTCGACAAGGAGATCGAGGAAGTCCTCGTCCAGGGCGAAGATGCCTATCGCGAGGCGAAGGATCTCGCCAAGCTGATCATGCCGAGCCAGGCCAAGAAGGTTCAGCAATGGAAGGACGAAGAGCCGCTGTTCGTCTCTGAAGCCGTCGAGGAACAGCTCGATTCGATCTATTCCCCGGTCGTGCAACTGAAATCCGGCGGCTATCTCGTCATCAACCAGACCGAAGCGCTGGTTGCCATCGACGTGAACTCCGGCAAGGCGACGCGCGAGCGGAATATCGAGCAGACGGCAACGCGGACCAATCTGGAAGCCGCCGAAGAAGCCTGCCGCCAGATGCGCCTGCGCGATCTCGCCGGCCTCATCGTGATCGATTTCATCGACATGGATGAGAACAAGAACAATCGCGCCGTCGAGAAGAAGCTGAAGGAATGCCTGAAGGTCGACCGCGCGCGGGTCCAGCATGGACGGATCTCGCAATTCGGCCTGATGGAAATCTCCCGCCAGCGGCGCCGTCAGGGCGTGCTGCAAGCAACATCCGACCCCTGCCCGTCCTGCAACGGCACCGGCCGGCGCCGCTCAATCCCGTCAGCTGCCCTGCAACTGATCCGGGCGATCGAGGCACGTGCAGCGACCGGCGGCCTCAAGTCCATCTCGGTGAAAGCCCCGACGGATGTGGCCCTCTACATTCTCAACAACAAGCGCGAAGCCCTGATCGAAATCGAGCGGATCGCCGGCTTTGCCGTGTCGATCCACTCTTCCGAAGAGATGCTGCCGGGCGATTTCACGATCGATGCAGAGCGTGACCAGAACGCGAAGCCGAAGAAGCGCAAACAGCCTCGCTCGCTCCAGAAGCCGTCCAAGCCGGCCCCGTCGGAAGACGAGGATGATGAAACCATCGAGGATGACGAGACGTCCGATTCTGAAACGGAATCCGATGGCGACGACGAAGACGAGAAAAAGTCCCGCCGCAAACGCCGTCGCAGAGGTGGCCGCCGCCGCAACAAGGGCGACCGCGAAACCGGTATGGAAGTGGTCGATGGCGACAATCCCATCGTCGCGCTGGATGACGACACCCAAGACGATGATGACTCCGACGATGAGGACGGCGACGGCAACGAAGCCTCTTCCGAAGACGACTCCGAAACGCCCCGCAAGCGCCGCCGCCGCGGACGCCGGGGCGGACGCCGCCGCCGCCGGAACAATTCCGACCGCACGGAAGGCGCTGAAGGGCAGGACGAAAACGTCCCCTCTGACGGCGGTGCTTATCTGGATGGCCTGGCCGCCAGTGCGCCAGACATGCTGGACGCTGAACCGCCGGCCACGCTGGAAAGCTCTGAACCGGAAATCATGCCGGAATCGGTCGCTGAGGAAGCTGTCGCTGAGGTGAAGGCGAACCAAGAGGCCGAGGCTGAAGAGACGCCAAAACCGAAACGCACCCGCCGGTCCCGCGCCCGCAAGAGCGATGCAGAGGACACCGCCGCTGAGGACACAGCTTCGGAATCGGCCAATAAGAAGCCAGCTGAGGAACCGAAGGCTGAAACAGCAGACCTGCCCGATCCGGAAGTGATGCCGGCGGACGTGGCGGCTGAAGCGGTCGACACTGTGGAAGCGGAAGTCGAAGCAGAAGCGGTTGTTGCGCACATGGATGAAAGCGCCGCGGCAGCGGAAGCCGAGCCTGAACCAGCTCCGGAACCTGCTGCCCCCGAACCAGCCGAGGCCGAGAAGCCTGCCGCCCCCCGCCGCACAGGCTGGTGGTCGCGCGCGCGGAAATAATCCGGCGCCTCGCTCAGGAACAAAATAAAAAGGCCGGAGTAATGCTCCGGCCTTTGCTTTTCCGCCTACCTCCGTGACCGACCGCGCGCCACCAAATTGCCCCTTTAAATAAGGGCCTTCATGGGCAGTTTATTCCGTGGGCGTCCGTGACAAACCACCTAAAGCCACCCATAACGGATGGTGAAGTGGATGGTAATACTGCATGGGCAGGACAACGAACCGCCTGACGGCGAATGAGGTTAAGGCGGCAAAGGGCAAGCAGATGCTGCCCGATGGGGGCGGGCTTTATCTCAGAGTATCAAGCGAGGGCGCAAAGTCCTGGATGTTCCGGTTCCGCTGGCAGGGTAAGCGGCCGGACATGGGGCTGGGTCCTTATCCAGCGGTATCGCTCGCGCAGGCAAGGGAACGGGCTGAACTTGCACGAGCAGCTCTCGCTTCAATGCCTCCGATGGATCCGCGCGAGGCGTTGAAGGGCGATGATGGCAGGCCGGTTCCTACCTTTCTTGAGTTTGCCGAGGAATGGATGGCGGCAAACCTCAAGGAATTTTCGAATGCAGAGCATCGTAGGCAATGGCGAAGCACGATCGAGGCATATGCCCGCCCCCTGCATGAGAAGCGCATAGACGCTATTCGCACTGAGGACGTGCTGAGCTGCATGACCCCCGTCTGGGATAAAAAGCGCGTAACGGCTCAGCGGGTGTTGGGCAGGATCGAGAGGCTGCTGGACGCTGCAAAGGCGAAGGGCTTCCGGGATGGTGAGAACCCCGCCCGGTGGCGGGGGCACCTGAAGACCCTGCTGGGTAGTCAAAGGAAGCCAAAGAAGCATCACCCTGCCATGCCTTATGACGAGGTGCCCGCCTTCATGGCGCGCCTTAGCGAACAGGGCAATACGGCCTCGCATTTAATGGCGTTCCTTGTGTTGACTGGTGTACGCCTTTCGGAAGGCAGGCTGGCGACATGGGGCGAGATCGACATGGAAGCCCAGCTGTGGACGGTTCCAGCTGAGCGGATGGGTAAGACAAAACAGGAGCACCGCGTGCCGCTCAGCGACGCGGCTATGGCCCTCCTTGAACCGCTGCATGCATCAAAGACTGGCGACTATGTTTTTCCCGGCCAAGGCGGTAGGGGCCACCTGTCCGAGACACCCGTGCGCAAGGCATTCTCCCTTGCAGGCGGGGACGGTTTCACAATCCACGGATTCCGGTCCTCGTTTCGTGACTGGGCCGGTGAAGAAACAGTCTTCCCAAGGGATATTGCGGACATGGCTCTGGCGCATCTCGTTGGCAATGCGGTCGAGCGTGCCTACCGGCGTGGCGATGCACTGGAAAAACGCCGTTCGCTGATGCAGGCATGGGACGACTTCTGTACCGGCAAGGCATCGGCATAGGTGGTGTGGCTGCGTGGACGGAAATGAACAGAAATGAGCTTTGATGACGAGCACGAGCTGGACGCGTGGATCGCCGGTGAGGCCCTTTTTCCGAATGTTACAAGCGAGGCAGTTCGGACATGGCTCAAGGGATTTAACCTTCCGCTCAATCTAAACAAAAATGCAGACTGGCTTGCTAAAACGGTCCGGCGAGTTCTGGCGATTACTCTGCCGGAATATGGCGAGGGAGCCGACAGAGTACCGAACAAGGATATTCGGAAAGCGCTACAGCGCCGCCGTAAAATCGTTGAAAAAGCTTGGATGGAGCTATTCGCGCACGATGTCGCTCTGGACCGCTTCCTATGGGACTTTGTCTGGCAACACTGGGAAGGCGAAATGGATGGAGAAGTTCTGGACGAAAATGAAAACGTCCAACTAATTGGCGAGCTTCCAATCTATGCGCGATACAAAGCAGCTATTCAGGAACTCGACTGGCTCGGACGGTTCCTGCGTGATGCCGCCAATTCAGTAGAAGAACAGGGGCACCGATGGAAAGAGACTGAACAGAAAGTCGCGAGAGTTGAGCGTGCAAGGTTTTTGGCACCTGTTTTCGAGGGGGCGTTCGGTACAAAAGTGACGGTCAATAACTATCCAAACGATGCAAGGCACCGCGAACCGACATCATTCGGCGCTTTCTACCAGCATATGGTCTCCCTCGCGTTTGATGAGCACTGCACACCCAACCTTCCCGAAGTTCTGCGAAAGGCGCGCGCCAAACATAGGGTCGATCCCGTAACGTTCCCTGAAGGAATTATTCCTGATGCCTAGTGGGGCGTTAGCGCCACTGAAACTGCCACGATAAACCCCACCACCAACATCCATTTATTTTCCATTGTTTGCCGCAGACGCCCGCGAAATCCCTTGCGGCGCGCTAGCTACAGAGGTGGAAAATGAACAAGACTCCTTACGCGCACCCGGTACCTGATGCCTGCGACCTGCTGGGGATCAAATCGAGCAAACTCTACACCGAAATTGCCGAAGGACGCATTCGCGCCAAGAAAATCGGTACCAGGACGGTTGCTCTGGATGAGTCGATCCGGGAATATCTCGCGGCGCAGCCGGATGCGCGCATCACCTACACGAAAGCCTGAAACGAAAAGCTCGCCCCGTGTGGCGCGGAGCGGGCTCGAATTGCGTCTTACAGGCGCGTCACTCCAGTTTCGGACAACTAAAATGACACAATCAATGTATGAAAACTCTCCACAAAAGCAAAGCCTAGAGTTGTTCATTTGGGCTGAATGGAACGCCATCCGCTCCCTATCGCCTTTTGCACGGCATGTCGCGCAGCCGACTGGCGCAAAGCCTTCCACGGCGCGGCTCTATGCGGAGCTGATTGCGTCAAGGCGGGAGGACAAAATACATGACCAAACAAACCGAAGCCACATTGCAGCGCAGTCATAGAATACCTCTCCCTTGCTCTGCCCCGCTACGAAGCCTTGTTCTGGCATACCCCGAACGGCGGCTGGCGTTCCCGTGCCACCGCTGGCCGCCTGAAGACCGAAGGCGTCATGCCCGGCGTGGCGGACATCGTTATCGTCTGGGGGGGCGCTGTATCGCCATTGAACTGAAGGCGAAAGGCAGAAGCCAGTCACCGGCCCAGAAGGCGTGGGCGGATCAATTCACGACCGCAGGCGGGACATACGCCGTCTGCCGCTCTCTCGACGCCGTGGAGCGCTTCCTTGATGCGGCGGGCATTCCTTTGCGGGCTAGTGTGGGAGGCGCGTCATGAGCAAATACCCTCCTGGATATTTCGGGCTCCGCGAATGGCTTGGGCCTCCTATTGGCCTTATGTTTGAACTTCGCCAGGATCCGGCTTTTCCGAACCGGCTACGGGCTTCCCTGAAAGCCGTCAGCCTGCAGTTGGTCGGACTTGTTGATGACGATGAGCTTGGGCTTATCGATACGTCACCAGAGGAACGCATGCGCTCTGCCCAACAATGGAGGGAGCGCAAAGATGATTGATGCTTACAGGCTATCTGCTGCAGCTAACCTTGAACGCAATTTTGGCGGCACGCAAATCCGCAATGGATCGGATGCTGGCAGTAAGCACCAATGGCCGGATCCAGAGCCAATCGACGCCGATGAAGGGACTCCTGCCGCGTTTCCGTTGGATGCGCTCCCTGCGATGATGGAGCGGGCGGCGCGAGACATAGCCAACGGCACGAAATGCCCACCGGCGCTGGCTGCCGCGTCAGTTCTGGCTGTTGCTTCCTTCTCGATACAGAACCATTTCGATGTCGAGTTTGCCCAGCGTCAGAGACGCCCTTTGTCCCTATGTATCTTGACGGTTGCCGCATCAGGCGAGCGAAAGTCCACGGTGGATCGGTATGCCGCGAGAGGTGTCCACGAATACAGAACCCAGTTAGCACTCGAACACGCAGCCCGGGAGAAGGACATTGCCGAGGCAAAAAAGGCAAAGTCGGATTACATCCCTGACCCGTTGCCAGACCCCAATATCGTAATCGGCAACATGACCTTGCAGGGCATCTTCCGGGCGTTTGCAGAGGGGCAAACAAGCCTTGCACTCTTTTCCGATGAGGGCGGCGAGTTCCTTGGCGGGCATTCGATGAAAGCAGAAAACCGTCTTGGTTCCCTGGCGGAGCTTTCAAAGTTCTGGGATGGCGGGCTGCAGGCTTACAAGCTGAGGGGTACCAAGGATAAGTCCGAGACACTGACAGCCAATGATTGCCGACTGGCGGTCCACTTGCAGGCCCAGCCGGTCGCATTGCAGCCGTTCCTTGCGGACCCGATAGCAAAGGGGCAAGGCCTGCTGGCACGCTGTCTCATTCACCAACCGGCTTCCACGATCGGGACACGGATCATGACACTGGAAGAGTGGCAGGCTGACGGTATGACCATCGAAGTCCAGTCCTTTGCGATGCTCGTTAAGGCTCTCCTTGGGCGGCCTGTGAACCGTGATGACGGAGCTGTCCAGCGAGAGCTGCTGCCCCTCACTACGGAAGCCATGAGGGCACTGGTAGACTATGCGAACGAGGTTGAGCGGTCCCTTGCCCCTGCAGGGGATCTGGAAGGCATGAGCGATCTTGTGAACAAGGTGCAGGAACAAGCCGCCCGCATTGCAGGGACGTTTGCAGCCTTTACGGACCAGACGGAAGTATCGGGCCCCACAATGGAAGGTGCTATTCGCGTGGCCCGCTATTTCCTTTCCGAGACGGTCCGGCTGGCGAGGATCGGTCCCCAGAATGCAGCGGCAAAGGACGCACTTACCGTCGCAGTATGGCTACATGAACGTAAGGGCGTGGTACCCTGCAAGACCTTTTCACGGTGCGGCCCAAAGCATCTGAGGAAGGTCATAAATCGACAAGAAGCATTCAGCTTGCTGAAGGATGCAAACTGGATACGTGAAGCCAATGGTATGTTGGAGTTGAACCCAAAATGCGCGGCGCTGGGTATGATTCAGTCGCCTGTAGCGGGCGAACGGGGCGAACAAGGCGAACAATGAAGAAATTGGAAAGATATCAATACGCTACTATTCGCCCTATCCGAGTGAACGGCGGGCGAACGGAAGTGATGTTCGCCCCTGTTCGCCCCACGTTCGCCCCCGCGCGAAAGCTTAGAATCTGCAGTAAACGCTGGAGATCGGGCCGAGTGTTCGCCCCAGTTGTCCCGTTCGCCCTTTCGTGATCTGGAAACTATTCCAACTCCCATCAGCGGTTCGGTTCGTCGATGCTTGGCCGGGTTCCTTCCAATTCATCCAGTTCAGCATTGATGATTTCTGCTAGCGAGCGGCACTGCGCGACCTAATCTCCATGAGCCATTTCACCGCCCTTCAACTTCTCAAAAACAGCACGCGCTGGAACGCTGCGGAGCGCTCGTATGATGCTGTCCAGTCGAGAAGAGCGGATGCGGTCAAACATCATCCTTTCACGAATGGTTCCAGTACGCTGCCTCGAAAAGTCGGATCACATGAATTAGCAGGGGAATGAGTGATATAGGCAGGCCATCAGCATGTTTCGGGTGCCCAAAACTGAAGCTCTTAGCCCTGTTTTCCTCTCACTAAGAAGAGTTGGGGAGGGCTGACCAGAATGGCATTGGTGCCTGATTTGCCATAATTCGGAGACGGGCCACTGGTTCCCGCAGGAAATATGACAACCCTCCAGTCTTTTGCTTCATTTGGCCGCGTTGGGACAGCGAGGCGCAAAGAAAGTGTTTCTTTTCGAAATTCCGAATATACGAATTGGGGATTGGCCAATTGGGCAGTCCTTACTTTTTTGGCACTGAAATCGACGAGAATGTCGTACGATATTTCCGGGTCTTTACGGTTCTGAACCCGGACGATTGAGAAAGATCCATTGGACTTAACCGCGCTAGACTGGGTCAAATTCGTGTCAAGAATAATGAAGCTGACGGGGGGCTCTGACGTATTATGATCCTGAGGGAGAGAAAAGTTGCCTCTCGCAATGTCACCATAATTTTGCAGCGAATCGTCGCGAAGTAGATAGTTGGCCCCGTCTGCAAATGCTGGCTGCTTCTTTCCAATTTCAAGCGTCACTGTCAGTTTGTCGCTATTATTGGCAGGTGATGCTGATACAATCCACGGAGCTGTCCCGAACCTCCATGGCATGGGTAGCCTCTGGTTCGCAGGAGATGGCGCGATCCGATCAAGAGCACCAATATCTTCGGCTGTCACGAACTGTTTACCCAGTTTTACAGATCCTGTTACGGATAGGTGACTATTATCGAAATACAGCCAGACACCATCCAAATCCGGATGACACTTTCCATCCGTGCACATCTTGTTTGTCAGATCGACAAATGACACGTTTGCTATCGAACCTGTGATATTCTTTAGCCAGGAATTGGTCGCATCGAACTCATCCATTTTGACAGCTGTACCGCGGGAGCAGTCCAGAAAGGGCAGTTTCAGCTTTTTGGCGATACAGTTGCGATCAAAACTCTTTAGCCTGGGAACTATTCCTATGACAAAAACGTCTTTCCCTTCGTCGGCTAGTGTTTTCAGCGTGTCCACAAAGGCAGCTTCAAAGCCATCCATTGCTAAATAGGAGTCCCAGGACGCGGCTAGAATGATTGTGTCGTATTTATCCAATTTCTGAACAACGCGATCAACTGATCTCGTGCACTCTGGTCTGTGGTCTTCGTCAGCGAAACGTCCGGGGTTCTCCAGGATGGGAGGGCATGACGCGTGGGCGACGTTCCTGAAGCCGAATCCTTTGAATGCGGCTATCTCACCGAGAGTTCCCACCCAGTGTGCGGCATTGGAATCGCCCCACAGAATTACATGCGGTTCAGAGGATGCTCCAAGCACACAGGAGGAACTTGATAGTAGTGCATCGCTGATCTCATAGCGCTGGCATACAAAGGTCTCGGTGTATGCGGGTTGTGGGTTGGCCAAGGAGGCAAGAGCCTGTTCGTAGGATTTCCCGCCTATGGGCCATAATCCATTTGTTGATAACACTATGGATGCGCAGGCGCTAATCATCCCACCTGGGATTAAAAAACGTGTGCTGACAACTTGGCCAAAGCCTTTCGAGGACTTTCGGAATGGTTGTTCGACAAAGTGAAAAGATAAAACCGAGAGCAGAAGCATCACAGAAAAGGCGAGCCCCAGCGAAAGGGGGCTCGGGGCCGGTTCAGCATACCTGAGAAACGCCAGCACCGGCCAATGCCAAAGATAAAGGGAATAGGAGATTCTTCCGATATAGCGGACGGGCGCCCAGACCAAAGGACGAACCAAGGTCTTGGAATGATGTCCGGTGGCAAGCATAAGCGCTGTTCCCAAAGTCACGGGAATGGCATTTATTCCGGGAAATGGATCAGCTTCACTTAGCTGGGTGATGGATAGTGCTACGAGCCCCAAGCCAACAAGCCAAATGCCGTTATTCAGAATGCTCCGTGAGCTTAGAAAGTTCCCAAGGCGACCAGCGAGCAAGATACTGGTTGCAGCGCCTGTAAGTAACTCGCCCGCCCGGCTGGGAAGCATATAATATGCAAACTGAGGGCGTTCCAGGAGTATTACTTGCCCATATGCAAAGCTGATAACGGTAATAATAGTACATATACCGAGTAGCATCTTGATGCTTAGCTTCTGGACAGCAAGAAAAACTATGATGGGCCAGAAAAAATAAAATTGTTCTTCTACACCCAATGACCAAAGATGAAGCAACGGAACCGTCGCGACGTCATTTGCAAAATACGACTGATCCAGAAAATAAGTGAAATAGATGTTTGCCGAGAAAAAAATGGATGAAACACCAGATCGAGCGACATCTTGCAAGTCGGCCGGTGTCATTATCAAAGCAGCTACAGCCATTGTTGCGGCAACAACCAGCAACATCACCGGAATGATCCTTAGAATCCGGCGTCGGTAGAAATCCGAGAGTTTGAAGGTTCCGTTTTTTACGCTTTTGGTAAGAATTCCTGTGATGAGAAATCCGGATATTACAAAGAAAATATCAACGCCTAAAAATCCGCCCGGGAGCAGTGTCTTTTCTATATGGAACAAAACAACGCTGATGACCGCAAGCGCGCGCATACCTTCGATGTCTTCGCGAAAACTTTTTTTTGGTGACATTTGTTCCTGAAGTCTGAAAATGAATAATGTAGGCAAGATATTTCGCAGGGCGCCGCCCTAAGACTGAATTACTTGTTAGACAAGCTGACATGTTTCGCAACAATCTGAGCCACCTAGAAATCGCTATTGCCGACTTCATCGAAGTTGTCAAAAGGTGCTAAATATCACTTCATAAGCGCAATATTGAATTGCGCTTTTTTATCTCAGAAACTGATCTGGCTTGCCCAATCAGACTTTGGCAGACCACAGGCATTTAGCCTTGGAAAATGACGAAATCACCTATCCACTAATTCAAAAAGTCACCTGAAATCACCCAGCTCGCAGTGACCATTTAGGTTTAGAGCGCTGACCCAAATGTCTGCTATCGGCGAGTTCCGGACTCCTGCCTCAGCTCTCGTGAGCGACCGCGATCAGGGCTCGTAGCGGACATTGCCCACCCCGCCGAATAATTGTATCAATATGATACTTATAGGGCGGGCAATGGCTGACGCTGACAACCGTAAAAGCGGCCGTAATTCGGATGGCACCTTCGGCAAGGGCAATCCAGGAAAGCCACGCGGTGCGCGTCACAAGGCGACCCAGGCGGCGCTTGCGCTGATCGACGGCGAAGGTGAGGCCCTGACCCGCAAGGCCATCGAAATGGCACTGGCAGGCGACAGCGTTGCACTCCGCCTTTGCCTTGAACGCCTTGCGCCGCCGCGGAAGGATGCGCCCGTGCGGTTTGACCTGCCTGCGATGGAAGGTGCCGAGAGCGCTGCATCTGCAATGGTGGCAATCCTGGCCAGTGTATCGAAAGGCGACCTCACACCCTCCGAAGCCGGAGCATTAGCTAAAATTGTCGAGGGCTACCGCAAGACGCTGGAACTGACCGAACTGGAAGCGCGCATCAGGGCGTTGGAGGAGCGGCCATGAACGGAATGGACCGTCGCCTGAAGGCTCTTGAGAAGAAGGCTGGGCAGGATCGCGATTTGGACGAGGTTATCATCGTTCGTTTTGTCTCCCCGTTCCCTGACTTGTCTGGTCCTGATCCGAATACCCCCGCTGCTGGTTGGGCACTTATCCGTTCTGGCCAGAACGCAGGCATGACGCTGCATCCACATGAAGGAGAAACATGGGCGACCTTTGAACGGCGTGTCGATGAGGCGAAGGTCGCATGACTCTCAAGCATCGCTTAACTCGACTGGAGAAAGAGAACTCGCCCGTCTACCACTGCACAGAGGACATCCCGACGCCTGTGCTGGAAGCGATGGTGTGCCGTGCCTACCGGGAAGCAATCCAAACGCCGGAGGAGGACGCGCTATATCGCAAGCTTAAGGAAGGTGGATTTGACCTTGGGGAGCCCCAGTGAACCTGAAGCCACGCTTGGTCCGTCTTGAACGGAGCGCGCCCGCGATTCGGGCCGACGTGCATGCCCATTTTGATGGCGTGGTAGCGGCAAGCCTGAAAGTCGCTTTCGAGCCATGGCCGGAAGGGATGGCGGAAGACCTCAGTACAGCGGAGCGCGCGATCCTTGCTCGACTGGACCCCGACTTGCTGGGCCGGATTTGTCCGTAGCTGACCGCCCGAAATTGGGTAAGACCGGAGCGCATGGGTGGTTTAATGGATGGTAATTTCGAGAATTCAAAACACTTTATTCAATAAAAACAATGAATTAATAATGAATAAGGCCGGAGTAATGCTCCGGCCTTTTCTTATTTATTCTTGTCAGCTTAGGATGTTGCCTCATCGCCAGATCCTGCGAGCTCTTTGAATTTCGGGTCCGCTACGGCAGATCCAATGAGCTCCTGCACGGCAGGCGTGAACGCATCAATCACATTCTGACACGCCTTGAGTGCACTATAGCTGGTCTTGAATTTGTACTGAGTGTTCACAGAATAGCCTTCTGGAAGGGTATCCGAAGAAAGCTTCAGACCAATCTTCCATGAGCCCGTGCCGAATGAGTTGAAATTCAGCTCCGTCACCTCACCGCGAATGACGTTGCCGTCGGTCTGGTCATAAACACCAGCGGCAAATAGCTCATCACGCATCGCGCCTTCCACAAACTCAATAGGCGTTTTGCCCGGCGCAACTTCCAGAGCTCCAAGAGCTCGGCAGGTCATCGCTTCGTTAACTTCAGGGCCAGCAGTGAAGGATGACAACTGCACTTGCACTCCATCTTCCTTCAGGGCGCTCTGGAACGCCATAATGTTAGATGTTGATGGTGTATACGGGCGGCTCGATGTCGTTTCACAGGCGCACAAAGTCAGCACAGCAGCAGCTGCGCACACAATTCGGATCATGAGATTATTCCCCAGCGTTTAAATCACTGTCCGCTATCAAATAGTGGACAGCCTTTCATTCCAGTGCGCAGAGAGCTCCGTCAATCAAAAAAAGAAAAGCAGCCGTAATAGTTGCGGCCGCTTTTCCTGTATTAGTTACTGCAGGAGAAAGATTCTCACATGAGGTGATTTTCTCGCCTAGGCAGCAGCTTTCGCCTTCGTCCCGGCAGGCGGGAAACGGTCGTAGAAGCCTTCGCCTTTAGCGGCCATGTCGCGCAGGACAGCCGGCGGTTCGAAGCGTTCGCCATATTTCGCGGCGAGGCGGTCTGCCTCGGCGACGAACTCCTTGATGCCCCAGAACAGGTCGACATAGGAGCAGCAACCGCCCGTGAACGGCGCAAAGCCCCAGGCCAGGATCGAACCGATGTCCGCATCGCGGGCATCGGTGATCACGCCTTCATCGAAGCAGCGCGCCACTTCGATGGCCTGGCGGACGAGGAAGCGGCTGGTCAGCTCTTTCTTCAGTTCCGGCGGGCACTCTTCCACCTTCACCTCGATCATCTTGTTGATGTCCGGCCACAGGCGTTCCGGCTTGCCCTTCTCATTATAGTCGTAGAAGCCCTTGCCGGCCTTGCGGCCAACGCGGCCCTGGTCTTCCACCAACCAGGCGAGGAACTGGGTCCGGTCATCGCTTTGCAGATCCACGCCTGCGGCTTCGGCCGTTGCGCGGGTCACTTTCAGGGCGGTGTCGAGGCCGACCGAGTCGGAGACTTCCAGCGCGCCCATCGGCATGCCGCACTGACGCCCGACATTCTCGATGATCGCTGGCTTGATGCCTTCCGCCAGCATTTCCATGCCTTCGCGCGTGTAGGTGCCGAAGCAGCGCGAGGTGTAGAAGCCGCGGCTGTCGTTCACAGCAATCGGCGTCTTGCGGATGGCGAGCACATAATCGATCGCCTTGGCGAGCGTTGCTTCGCTGGTTTCCTTGCCGGAGATGATTTCCACAAGGCCCATGCGCTCCACCGGCGAGAAGAAGTGAATGCCGATGAAGTTTTCCGGACGCTTCGACGCCTTGGCGAGGCCGGTGATCGGCAGGGTCGACGTGTTGGAACCGAAGACGGCATCCTCGTCCAGAACGGCTTCGGCCATCCCGGTGATCTTGGCTTTCAGCTCTTCATTCTCGAACACGGCTTCAATCACGAGATCGGCGCCTTTGACATCGTCATAGGAGTCCGTCGTGGTGATCAGGTCGAGCAGGGCATCGCCCTTTTCTTTGGTCGACTTGCCGCGCGAGACGTCCTTGTCGACGAGACGGCGGGAATAATCCTTGCCCTTCTCGGCATTCTCTTTCGAGACATCGACCAGAACGGTCGGGATGCCAGCCTTGGCCTGGACGTAGGCAATGCCTGCGCCCATCAGACCAGCGCCGATGACCGCGATCTTCTTGAACTCCGTCTTCGGATGACCTGCCGGGCGGTTTGCCCCTTTCGACAGTTCCTGCATCGACAGGAACAGCGAACGGATCATGGCTTTGGCTTCCGGGCGCTGCTGCGTATTGATGAAGTAACGCGTTTCAATGCGGAGGCCTGCATCAATCGGCACCTGAATGCCTTCATAGATGCAGGACAGGATATTCTTCTGGGCCGGATAGTTGCCGTAGGTTTTCGACGACAGCATCATGTTCGCCATCGTTGCCACCTGGCCGGCACCAGGGGATTTGTGCGGTACGCCGCCAGGCACCTTGTAGCCTTTTTCATCCCACGGCGCTTTCGCTGTCGGATTGGCTTTCACCCAGGCCTTGGCTTTTCCGACGGTGTCGGAGGATGCAGCCAGTTCCTGAACCACACCCATGGCGAGAGCCTTCTCGGCATTGAAGCTTTCGCCTTGGAGGATCAGTGGCAGAGCCGCCTGAACACCAACCAGACGCGGCAGACGCTGCGTGCCACCGGCACCCGGCAGCAGGCCGATCTTGGCTTCCGGCAGACCGAACTGAAGCTTTGGATTGTCATTGGCCGCAACGCGGTAGTGACAGGCAAGCGCCACTTCGAGGCCACCACCAAGCGCGAGGCCGTTCAGCGCCACAGCCACCGGCTTGCCGCAGGTTTCCAGCTTGCGCAGCGTACCGTTCAGAGCAAAGCCCTGGTCGAACTGCTGCTTCTTCAACTCAGCTTCAGACAGTTCCTTTTTCTCTCCACCGCCAGCGCGCTGCCCCATTTCACCAAGGTCAGCTCCGGCGCAAAAACCGCTCGGCTTGCCGGATGAGATAACCAGGCCCTTGATGTCGTCGTTGGACGCAACTTCGTTGGCAATCGCGATAATGTCCGCAACGGCCTTACCGGTCAGCGTGTTCATGCTGCGGCCTGGCACGTCGAAAACGGCGTGCGCAATGCCGTCTGCATCGATGTCCCAACCAAATGTCTCGAGTTTCATGATACTATGTTCCGATTATTCTGTGTAAGGATTAGACGCGTTCGATGATCGTTGCCGTGCCCATGCCGGCACCGACGCAGAGCGTGATCAGGGCTGTTTCCTTGTCGGCCCGCTCAAGTTCGTCGACCATCGTGCCGAGGATCATGCCGCCGGTTGCCCCAAGCGGGTGGCCCATGGCGATTGCGCCGCCGTTCACATTCATCTTGTCGTGCGGGATGTTCAGGTTCTGCATCATCAGTAGCACAACCGAGGCAAAAGCTTCGTTCAGCTCATAAAGGTCAATGTCTTCCGGGTTCATACCGGCTTTCTTCAGGACCTTTTGCGACACATAGGTCGGGCCAGTCAGCATGATGCCCGGCTCGGACCCGATGGATGCCATGGCTTTGACGCGGGCACGCGGTTTGAGACCCAGGGCTTCACCCATTTCCTTGGAGCCGAACAGGACAGCCGAGGCGCCATCCACAATGCCGGAAGAGTTGCCGGCGTGGTGAACGTGGTTGATGTTTTCCAGCTCTGGATAGCGCTGCTTGATGACTTCGTCGAAGCCCATCGCACCCATGCCAGCAAAGGAGGGATTCAGTCCGGCGAGCGACTGCATGTCCGCATCCGGACGCATGTGCTCGTCGTGATCCAGGCGGATACCGCCCATCTGGTCCTTCACCGGAACGATGGATTTCGCAAAGCGGCCTTCCTTCCAGGCCTGCGCGGCGCGGCGCTGGCTCTCGACGGCGAAAGCGTCGACATCGTCGCGCGAGAAGCCATACTTCGTGGCGATTGTATCGGCACCGATGCCCTGGGGCGTGAAATAGGTTTTCAGGGCAACCTGCGGGTCGGTTGACCAGGCACCGCCGGACGCGCCCATCGGTACGCGGCTCATGGATTCTACACCGCCGCCAATCGCCATGTCGGCCTCACCGGTCATGACTTTGGAGGCCGCCATGTTGCAGGCTTCCAGGCCGGACGCGCAGAAGCGGTCAACCTGAACACCGGCGGTCGTTTCGGCATAGTCTGCGTTCAGCACCGCCACGCGGGCGATATCCGCTCCCTGCTCGCCAACCGGCGAAACACAGCCAAGAACGACATCGTCCACCTTGGACGTGTCGAGTTCATTGCGTTCACGGATGGCCTGCAACACTTGCGTAGCAAGGCTAAGCGACGTGATTTCGTGCAACGAACCACTTTTCTTGCCTTTGCCGCGCGGCGTACGGACCGCGTCGTAGATATAGGCTTCAGTCATTTGAAGTGACTCCTTTCGATGGAGGGGATGTTATTCTGACTTTGTTGCAGGCGATTGCCCGCTTTCCAATTGAGCGACCCGGGCCTTGAGCTGTTGGTTCTCTTCCACCAACTCGTTGAGCCGTGGGGCGATCAACTGAGCGACTTGTTCTTCTGTATACCGTGGCAGGATATATTTCGGGCAGTTCCAGTCTCGGGCGACGATCTTGATCGTCATCAGCCGTTCAACCGGCCCCTGCCCATCCTGAGCCAGCGCATTCTGAAGTTCCGGATCTGAAGCGGCATCGACCATCCGGGCTTCTCCGAGCATTTTCAGCCGGGCGCGGCGAGGATAGTCCATGAAAAAAAGAGACACCCGGTCTGACCCATCGAGATTACCGCGGGTGATGAACTGCCGATTACCGAGATAATCCGCAAAACCGATCATGTCCGGACCGAGGATTTTCACAAAGCCGGCAGGGCCGCCGCGATGCTGGATATAGGGCCACCCGTTGCTGCCTGTGGTGGCGATGTAGAAGCTGGTCGAACCTGACAGGAACGCAATCGTATCGTCGTCCAAAGGGCCTCTATGGCGATTGGTGTAGATACGTTCGTATGTCTCACGCATGCCCACCTGTTCCTGGTAGGCCTTTACCGCATCGGTAAACAGGAGTTCGGCATAGTTCTGCATCACAGTCACTTTATCCCTCCTTGGCCGGCTTCAGGACCGGGTTCAGGGTGAGACTCGCGGTGGAGCGGGCAGCTTCCTTGCCGCGGGAATCGTAAAGCTCAGCTTCGGCGAACACCATCGCCCGGCCGACATTGCGCAGGCGGGCGGCTACTTCGATAGTCCCCTTGCGGACGGGGCGCAGGAAATGCGTATGCAGGTCCACCGTCGAAGGCAGTTTCGTCTTGCCAGCTTTCATGCCCGCCAGCATGCCAATCGTATCATCCATCATGGCGACAAGATAGCCGCCCTGGATGACCCCGGCCGGATTGCAGAATTCCGGCCGCCCCTCGAAACGCACTCGCGTCGTCAATTCCTTCATGTCGAGCGCAAGCAGCTCGAAGCCAAGCGAGGTTGAGCTCGGGCTTGGCGTCGGGAACACATCACGAATGAGGTCGCTGTCGGGCATGTCAGGCTAGAGGGTCCTCGCGATCAGCATTTTCATGACTTCATTCGCGCCGCCATAAATGCGCTGGA
This sequence comes from Hyphomonas sp., assembly GCA_002700305.1. Classification (GTDB taxonomy): domain Bacteria; phylum Pseudomonadota; class Alphaproteobacteria; order Caulobacterales; family Hyphomonadaceae; genus Hyphomonas. The sequence continues at coordinate 134,802 of PACZ01000003.1, forward strand.
CGCGGGCGTCCGCATACATCTGGGCGATTGGATATTCGTCCATATAGCCGAACCCACCGTGCAACTGCAGGCACTCGTCGATGATCTTGCACTGAAGGTCGCTGATCCAGTACTTGGACATGGAGGCCGTCGCGGCATCCAGCTCTTCCTTCAGGAGGAGTTCCGTACAGTGATCACCAAACACTTTGGCAACAGTCGCTTCGGTCTTGCACTCGGCAAGCTTGAACTGGGTGTTCTGGAAGTCGAAAATCGTGCCCCCGAACGCTTTGCGGTTTTTCACATATTCCACCGTCTCGTGGATGGCGCGTTCGATCATGCCAATGCCTTGCAGACCGATGATGTGACGCTCCTGCGGCAATTTCTGCATCAGCTGGATGAAGCCCTTGCCCTCTACTTCGCCGAGAAGGTTGGAAGCCGGCACGCGCACATCGTCGAAGAAGAGTTCCGACGTATCCGCCGCATGCTGGCCGACTTTTTCCAGGTTCCGGCCGCGGCGGAAGCCTTCCACCTTGTCGGTCTCGACGCCGATGATGGAGATCCCCTTTGCGCCCAGGCTCGGATCTGTCTTGACGCAGAGCAGGATCAGATTGGCGGTCTGGCCATTTGAAATGAAGGTCTTCGAACCGTTGATGATGTAATCATCACCGTCACGCTTCGCTGTCGTCTTCATACCCTGAAGATCCGACCCGGCGCCCGGTTCGGTCATGGCGATGGCAGTAACGATGTCACCCGTGCAGATGCCCGGCAGCCAGCGGCGCTTCTGCTCCTCAGTGCCATAGGCCGTGATGTAAGGCGCAATGATCGCATTGTGCAGCGTGATGCCGAAGCCGTCGATTCCCTTCCACTGCTGCTGTTCAATGATGATGGCCTCGTGCCGGAAGTCGCCGCCTGCCCCGCCATATTCCTCGGGAACCGAAGCGCCCAGCAGGCCCATCTCGCCCGCCTTCTTCCAGACCTCTTTCGGAACGACCCCTGCCTTGCGCCACTCCGGCACGTGCGGGGCACATTCCTTTTCAAAGAACTGGCCAACCGCATCGGAGAAAATTTCAAGCTCATCGTCCTGACGCCACGCGGACTTGGGTACATTGAGCGGGGTCTGTTGCATTGTCGGTCTCCGGCTTTCCTCTGGATATAGGACGCAATCGGTCAATTGCCGCTTACGTTCACGTAAACTTGTAGCGGTCCGGTCAGATTTTTCCCAGACCTTCCCCAGCGTCAGAGATGCGGACATTCAGGGAAAATTTTGCCGCAGGGCGCCATCGGCAGTGTAGCACACCCCCGTGACTGCCCTGAGACATTCCAAAAAAGGAAAGATTCACCTCAGAAGGCGTCGGCTTCCAGATCCATCAGAGGCGCCGCACCCGTCTTCACTTTCGCGAGATGCGCAGCACCATCCGGCAGAAGACGCTCAACGAAGTAGCGGCCCGTTGCCAGTTTTTGCTCGTAGAACGGCTCTTTGCCTTTATGCTCCAGAGACACCTTGGCCATCTGCGCCCACATGTAAGCCAGGGCGGTCAGGCCAAACAGGTGCAGATAGTCATGGCTGGATGCGCCGGCATTGTTGAAATCCGACATACCATTCTGCATCAGCCACATCGTGCCTTCCTGCAGCTCGCCCTTGATGGACTGCAGACCTTCGATGAACAGCGCCAGATCTTCATTGTCTTCGTTCGCCGCGACGAACTCATCAATGTCAGAGAAGAAGGAGAACACGGCACGCCCGCCATTGGCGGCGAGCTTGCGGCCAACAAGGTCCAGCGCCTGAACGCCGTTCGTGCCTTCATAGATCGTGGTGATCCGGCAGTCGCGCACGATCTGCTCCATGCCCCACTCCCGGGTGAAGCCAGAGCCGCCATGCAGCTGCAGCGCCCAGTTGGCGCACTCATAGCCCTTGTGCGTGAGGTAGGCTTTCACAACCGGAGTCAGCAGCGCCATATAGTCCGAAGACTTCTCGCGCACGCCCTCATCCTGCGCCTTGTGCTGGAGATCTGCCTGGAAGGCCGTCCAGTAGGTGAAACAGCGCGCGCCCTCGATGAAGGCTTTCTGATCCATTAGCATGCGGCGCACATCCGGGTGCACGATGATCGGGTCAGCGGCCTGGTCTGGAGACTTGGCACCCGTCAGGGAACGACCCTGCAAACGATCGCGCGCAAAGTCTGCTGCGTTCTGATAGGCCAGTTCGGCCTGCGACAGGCCCTGCAGACCGACGCCCAGACGCGCCTCGTTCATCATCACGAACATGGTGCGCATACCTTTATGCTCCTCACCGACGAGGAACCCGGTCGCGCCGTCATAGTTCATGACGCAGGTCGCGTTGCCATGGATGCCCATCTTCTCTTCGAGGCCACCGCAGGAACAGGCATTGCGCTCACCGATGGAGCCATCCTCGCCAACCATGTACTTCGGCACCAGGAACAGAGAGATGCCTTTGATCCCTTCCGGGCCGCCTTCGATGCGCGCCAGGACGAGGTGAATGATGTTGTCGGTAAGGTCCTGCTCCCCACCTGAAATCCAGATCTTCTGACCGGTAATCTTATAAGTGCCGTCCGGCTGGGGCACGGCCTTGGTCTTGATCAGACCGAGATCGGTGCCGCACTGCGGCTCGGTCAGGTTCATCGTGCCGGCCCATTCAGCCGATGCCATTTTCGGACCGTACTTGGCCTTCAGTTCGTCGGAGCCGCCGGCCATCAGCGCCTGGAAAGCGCCATGCGTGAGCCCCGGGTACATGCCGAACGCCATGTTCGAAGAAGAGACCATTTCGGTCCACGCGATGTTCACCACATGCGGCAGGCCCTGCCCGCCCATTTCCGGGTCCACGGAAAGAAGCGGCCATCCACCTTCAACCAGCTGCTTGTAGGCATCCGGGAAACCATCCGGCGTTTTCACACTTGCATCATCGCTACGCACACACCCCTGACGGTCGCCGACCGCGTTCAGCGGGTGAAGCACCTCCTTGGCGAACTTGCCGCCCTCCTCAAGAATCGCGCTGACCAGATCGGGTGTCACTTCCTCGAAACCGGGCAGGTTCGAATAATTCTGGATCTGAAGCACTTCCTGAAGAATGAAGCGCATATCGCGGATCGGGGCGTCATAACGAGGCATCGTGCATGTCCTTTAATGCGTGAAGGGCGACTACCACTTTCGTAGCGCGCCCTTCTGGAAAGGTCTTTCTAATATAGCGGAAACCCGCCTTACAGATCAGACTTCGTCAAGCTGGCGTCGTGCCACGGCCTCATAAGCAGCGGCCTGTCGCTTGCCTTCTTCGGTCGGACCAACCTGATCGACCAGGCCTTCCAGCCAGACGATGCCTTTGCGGAGTTCGCCGAGCGCGGTGTCGATGTCTTCGCGCTGGATCTCCAGTTCCTTCACCTGCTTGCGGAACTTCTCCAGCATCATGCGCGTCTGCGCCCGCTTGCCGTCATTCAGCGCGTAGAGATCGAGGATCTCGCGAATGTCAGCCAACGGCAAACCAAGACGCTTCAGGCGGACAATGATCGTCAGCCGGGCACGGTCACGGTTCGAATAGACCCGCATCATGCCGTCACGCGCCGGGTGCAGCATGTCTTTGTCTTCATAGAAACGCAGAGCTCGCGGTGTCACCCCGAACTCCCGGGCGAGTTCAGAGATCGTGTAGGTGCGGGAATCTGCAGCGGAAATCGAGGGATGCTTGTGTGACATAAGGTCAACTTAGATCAAAGCTTACGCGAACGTCAACGTAAGCCGCGAATAAATTTTGCGCCACACCGGGGCTCAAAGCCGATTAATCGGAAATTACCCCACAGTTATCAGATTAATCGGAAATCTTTACCTTTAACCTCCCCTTAAGACGGCACCTGCCATCAAACACTGGGAAAATGAACAAAACTGCCCGTTTCATTAACCGGAACGGGCAGGTTGGCTGTCAGGAGTATGGGGATGAGTCAGTCAGGCACAGGAGCCGCGAAGGGGATCGACCAGCGCGCCCGCGAAGCCGCCAGAGAGGCCGCCCGTTCGGAAGGCCTGACGCTGGGCGAGTACCTCGATCGGCTGATGAAGGCCCCTGCCGGCGGCCCTCAACCGAATGAAGTGCCAGCTCCGTCGGACGCACACCGCCCTCGTCCGGATTCCAAAGATGAATTGCTGGAGCGGCTGACCCGCCGGATCGAAGCCACCGAAGCCCGTTCGGCCATGGCCATTACCAGCATGGATCACACGATCCACGATCTGGTCGGCCGGTTGGAAGACACCCAGCAAACCACCGCGGCCATTGCGGGGCATGTCGAAGGTGTGATCGACCAGCTGCGGGAAACTCATGACGCCCTGAAACAAAAGGTGCGCCGGCTGGAAGAGGACGACTCCCAGCAGGAAAATCTGGAAGCGCTCAAGGCGCTGGAAAGTGCGCTCGGCAAACTCGCCAGCCATGTGTACGAAGAAAACGAGCTGGCAGAGCAGGAAACGCAGGCCATCAAAGGCCGTGTCGAATCCGGCTTCATGGACATCATCGAACGTGTCGAGTCCATGGAGACGCGCGTCGAGAGCAGCCGGTCGGAAACCGCCGAACAGATAAAACAGGGCGTGGAGCAAGCTGCCCTCCGCGCCGCAGGGGTCGCGCGCCAGGTTTCTGAGCGTGTGGATGGGCTCGAAACCGAGGTGCATGAGCGCCTCGCTGCGCTGAGCGACCGCGAAGAGCGCCTCGAAGCGACCGAAACGCGCGTGGAAGCGATCGAAACAGACGTATCGAGCGCGCTCGACTCGCTCGATATGCGCTTCGACCAGATCCAGAACAGGCTGACGCGCGCGGAAACCACGACCGATTCTGCACTCAAGAATCTGGAATCAACCGTGTCCGGCCTCGACGAACGGATCGGTGACGTGGCCAGCAAGATGGATCCTGATCTTGCCGACCGCCTGCGCAGCGAGTTTGAGTCCCGCCTGGAAGACATGATGTCCTCCGTCCGCGAGACGGTGGATTCGGTCCGCCAGGAACTGGCAGAAGAGATCGCGCGCACGGCAACGAACGCCGGTGAAGAGGCGATCGCTGAAATGAAGGACACGCTCGGCGGCATGCAGGAGCGGCTGGAAGCCAGCGAGGAACGCCAGGCAGGCGCAATCGAGAAAGTGTCGGAACAGGTCGGCGCCCTCAACGACACTTTCGATACCCGTCTGCGTGAAGTCGAAGAACGCAGCGACGCCGCTGCCGGTGAAGCGGTTCGTGAGGAAATCGAACGCCTGGGCAAAACTGTCAGCGACAGAATCGATGAGCTGGCCGAGGATCTGACCCAACGCGTCAACGACAGCGAGTCGCGCAGCGCCGAGGCGATCGAACAGATCGGCGACCAGGTTGCCGCTGCCACCAACCGCCTGCAGACCCGTCAGAGCGAAGCAATCAAAACGCTTGCAGAGCAGGTTGACGAGAACCGCCGCAAAGCAGACGAGCGCCTGTCCGATGCCCTGGCAGGTGTGACCGAACGCCTGGAACAGATGCAGTCGCAGGCGAATGAGTCGCTCTCCCCGGTTCAGAAAGCCATTGCGATGCTGGCCTCCCGGCTGGACAGCCTGGAGGATGACACTCAGTCGACCGGCGGCCCTGTCGACCTGGATGCCGTTCCGGCAAGCCTGGCAAACGTCGATGATGATCCGTTATCGGACAGCCAGTTCGAGGCCTTTGAAGATGCCGAAGATCTCGACACCTTCGAGGACTTCGACACATTCAATGCGTTTGCAGACCTGGAGGCAGCAGACGAACCAGACGCCGATGTTGTCCCAGTGGTCACGCTGCCAGAGGCGGCAGAAGCAGCTCCTGACGTTCAGCCTGCTGCAGAACCTTCATCGGAAACGGCTGAAGACGCCATGGGCGTTGCGTTCGAAGATGACGCTGAGTACTCGCTTCCGACCGAAGCGGAAGACGACACCGAAACCTTCGAGGCGGGCATCGAGTCCTGGAATGCCGAACCGGAACAGGACGCACCGCACGAAACAGCTGACTCTTTTGACGACGATTTTGATGCCATCCGCGCGGCCGTCGAAGGGCTGAGCTTCGCGACACAGGAAGCCGAAGCCGAAACCCTCACCGAGGAGACGACTGCGGCGGCCGATGAAGAAGGCACAGACGAGGCCGGCTTTGAGGACGATCTCGACCTGCTTGCGGAAGAAGACGATGATTTCATCGACCCGCTGGAGGCTCTGGCCGGACTGGAAGATCTCGACGAGGCACACACCGAAGCGCGCGAATCCGACATCTTCGACGATGAGGAATTCGAGGCGCTGGACCTGCCGTCTGCCGACGCGCCTGAGCTGGAACCTGAAGCTGCTGCGGACGCAGAAACCAAGGTTGAAGACGACAAGGAACTCGACGCTGACACCGCGGACTATCTGACCCGCGCGCGTAAAGCTGCCATGGCGGCCAGCTTCGGCAAGAGCAACACGCAGACCGTCAGCGCTTCAGGACGTCCGGTGGTCCGGATGACATCCGGTGGCGGGGTCAGCCGCATGCCGCTGATTGCTGCCGCATCTGCCGTCGCCGTCGCCGGTGTCGCAGCTGGCGGCTATCTCTACATCCGGGGCAAACAGGACGCGCCGGTGCAGGCCGCACCGGCTAGCACTTATGTCGATCCGGGCGCGACCGAGATGGCCGAACCTACCCCCGACATGACAGCGCCCGCGGCACCTGTGGATGAGGCATCCGTCGCGGACATGGAAGAAGACCTGTTCGGCGAACCGGAAACACCGGCCGGTCCGGCCCAGTACGCACCGGTACCGCCGGTTGTGACCGTGCAGGCCTCGGCCGCCGCCGGAAACTATATCGCCCAGTACCAGCTGGCGCAGGAAAAGCTGACAGCCGGTGACTATGCCGATGGCGCCGCCCTCATGCGCAAAGCCGCCCAAAAAGGCCTGCCGATTGCCCAATACGCGCTCGCCAAGCTGCATGAGCGCGGAACCGGCGTTCCGAAGGATCTCTCGCTCGCGCGGGAATGGACGGAAAAGGCCGCCATGGGCGGGAACGTCAAAGCCATGCACGATCTTGCCGTCTTCATGGCCGAGGGCGAAGGCGGTGAACAGACCTATGCCGGTGCTGTGGAGTGGTTCCGCAAAGGCGCCGAATATGGCGTGGTCGACAGCCAGTACAATCTCGGCGTCCTTTATGAGCAAGGTCTCGGCATCAGCCCGAACCTGACCGAATCCCTGTTCTGGTTCGACGTCGCCAACCGCAATGGAGATGGCGGCGCACCGGCCAAGATTGCGCAACTCATGGAACGCGTCTCACCGGAAGCTGCTGCACAGGCTCGCAGCCGGGCGGCGAGCTGGCAACCCGCCACGGCAAACGCGATTGCCAATGGCCGCTTCGGTGCCCAGCCATGGAATTTGGGTAATCCGCTCCAGATCCAGGCCATCCAGAAGGCGCTGAATGCCCTGGGCTACGCTGCCGGCACACCGGACGGCATCATGGGGAATGGAACGGCGACCGCGATCCGTGAATATCAGATCTCCAACAACCTGCCCGTTACCGGCACGGTCACCGAAGATCTGATCGATACGTTGAACGCTGGCGCAACGGCCGGCTGATCCTGCCCGCCCTTATGGCTTCACATAGGCGTAGGGGCGGTCTTCCTTGTCGAGCGACAGATACCGGTCACGCAGTTCTGTCTGCCGTGAACGCATTTCCTGCGGCTCACCATCGATGAACACCGCATCGGCATTGGTGGTGACTTCCAGAGGGTCGCCATCCCACGCCACGACATCGGCATGTGCGCCCGGCGCAAGAATGCCGTAGCCGGACAGATCGTAGATCTCTGCCGGGGTTACGGTAAGCGCCTTCATGGCATCGTCCCAGTCCATGCCATTCGCAACGGCATTGCCGGCAATCTGGGTCATGAGACGGGCCAGATGTGTGGAGTCATCAAGATTGACGATCGCCACCGGAACGCCGGCTGCGTCGAGACGGGCTGCATTCTCCTGCGTGGCGGCAAGCTGCGAGAAGCTGGCAGGAAGGTTGGCAAAGCCGTCGACAATGACGGGAATCTTGAGCTCGGCAAGCCGGTCTGCGACGCGCCAGCCTTCGTCCGCTCCCAGGATCGCGAACTTCAGATTCCTGTTCGACTCTGCAAGGTCCATCACGGCGTTCAGGTCCGTGGCGCTTCGTGCATCGATCAGAATCAGCTGTCGCCCGCGGGCTGCCGGAGCAAGCGCCTCGGCATCGCGGCGTGAGAGGACATCGCCTTCCCCGCCCGCAAGATAGCGCGCCGGATAGGCGCGGGCATCATCGAAGGCAGCCCGCAATTGCGCCCAGGCCGCCGGGCGCGATCCACCGGCAAGCCCTGCCCCGCCTTCACCGAGCGTGATGAAGGTGAAAGCTTTTTCTTCCAGGTCTGTGTCCTGAGCACCGCTGGTGTCCGCAATGAAACCCTGACCCGCAAACAGGTTTGTCGATGGCTGCGGCGCAACCGCGACGCGCGTCCCCCCGCCGATGCGGCTGACATCCACTGCCGTGTCATCCGGATTGAAGCCATCCGCGGCATTCAGTGACGCAGAGAAACCGGACATGGCCGCCACGGCGTCATTGGTCGAATCCTCGGCGTCCACTTCGATAATACCAGTTCTTGAAAAGGCCGAGATCAGTCCGGGCGTTACCCATTCCGCGCTGATCACCTCAGCGCCTTCAGGCTTGGCCATCGTCGACGGGCCAACCGCCATGATCGTGCCATTGCGAATGACAACGATCCCGTTCTCGATTGTACCGGCATCGGTGCCGGTCCAGACCTTCTTGCCTTCGATCACATAAGTATCTGCCAAAGCGCCAAACGCTGCCACAGCGGCGATTGCCGCACCTGCCATCAGCTTGCGGATCATTTCATGTCTCCTTCGCCAGGCTGGCCGAGTTCAAAATCCCGCACGGGACGCGCGGTATCGTCGTCGCGGTCATACATCAACGCGCCATCGATATAGACCTGATCGGCCTTGGTGTAGACGCTGAACGGATTGCCGGACCAGATGACCACATCGGCCATTTTTCCCGGCTTCAGCGAACCAGTGCGCGCATCGATACCGAGCGATTTGGCCGGGTTCAGTGACAGCCACTCCCAAGCCTCTTCAATGGGTATGTCTATGCCCACCTTCTTGCCGTCTGCCCATGCTTTGGCGGCTTCCTGGTTCAGGCGCTGAATGCCGATGTCGCTGTCGGAATGAACGATCGCGCAGGCCCCGGCATTATGAACCATCGGAATGTTTTCCGGGATGCCGTCATAGGCTTCCATCTTGAAGCCCCACCAGTCTGCCCACATGGAGGAACAGGCCCCATAGTCCGCCAGCTTGTCGGCGATCTTGTAGCTCTCGACAGCATGGTGGAAGGCGGTGACCTTGTAGCCAAACTCCTTCGACAGATCCATGATCTGCGCCATCTCGTCGGCGCGGTAGCAATGCATGTGGACCAGGATTTCACCTGCCAGAACACCGGCCAGCGTATCCAGTTCGAGGTCCCGGGCCGGCATCTCTCCGCCTTCGGCAGAGTACTTGTCCCATTTGCGCTTGTACTCGGCGGCCTTGATCCAGGCCGTCCGGTACCCGGCCATATTGCCCATGCGGGAAAACGGCGCCCCACCCGGAATGCTGCCATTGCCGTAGCCATAGACCCGTTTCGGGTTTTCTCCGCAGGCCATTTTTAGCGTGTAAGGCGCTGCTGGGAATTTCATGCCCTGCACGGTACGCGCCGGAACATTCTTCAGCGTGATGCCGCGGCCTCCAAACAGGTTGGCACTGCCCGGCAGGACCTGCAGCGAGGTCACGCCACCTGCCAGCGCGCGGTCAAACCCCGGGTCCTGCGGCCAGATGCCATGCTCAACCCAGACTTCGGCCGTCACCGGACCGGAAATCTCGTTGCCATCCTGATGAGCCGAAACCGAGGGAGACGGATAGGCGCCGAGATGGCTGTGATTGTCGATGATCCCCGGAGTGACCCAGCGGCCGGATGCGTCGATGACCGTCGCGCCTTCCGGTGCTTCCAGGTCTGCGCCGATGGCAGAAATCTTTCCGTCCTGAAACAGCAGGCTACCGTCTTCGATCTTTGCGCCTTCCCCGTCCAGAATGGTGGCGTTGGTGATCAGCACCGGCGCATTGGGAAACGCCTCATAAGTCGAGGGATAAGGATCGGGATTGAACGGTTCATTCGGCGTAAACGGCTTGATCGACGGTTCGCCGTTGTCACCACTGCCACCGCATGCGGCAAGAAATATGGCTGCAGCAGCAAGCGCAGCCCAGTTGCGTCTGATCATGATTCCTCGCCCCGGTTTTTCCCGTTTCGTACCTGTCCCATAGAGCGCGGATCAGGCAGCGCCGCAAGGCGCGAGGCCGGATTCAGTCCACCTCGGGCTGCAGGTGGTCCCGCTTGTCGCGGCCGAAGACCAGACGCATCAGCCAGTTCGGCGCAAAACGCTCAACCCGCGGATGCCGCGTGAGGATACCTTCCATCCAGCGCCGTCCCCAGACCGAGTTCCGCCCGAGCAGGATCACCCCGATAATCGCCAGAGGCAGGCCAATGGGCAGGAATGGCGTAGCGATGCCGATCGGGATTGCCACCACAATATGCATCAACCCCAGCACTGCCAGCATCTGACGCAAAAGCCCCCCGACATGGCGGCGGGCCATAGCGATCGGTTTTCGAAGGAGACTGTCAGAGGTGTCAGTCATTGGGGGCTCGGTTGAGGACATGCAGAGGATATGGGTTCAGAGCAAATTCATTGCCAAGTAAAATCACCGGGATGTGTCCAAAGTCTGGCAACCGCGTTGCGTGGTTGCTACACATCTGCCCAGAAGTGGACCGCCGGGAGGGCGCCGGACAGCGAGGCCAGAATGAAATTGCAGTCCATCCAGGCGCTTCGGGGCCTCGCGGCGCTGCTGGTCCTGATCTTTCATATCCATGAACTTGAAGTGCTGGCCATTGCTGACAACAGCCTGACAGAGCGGGCCTGGGTCGGTGGCCTCTTCACCAATGGCTATGCCGGCGTCGACCTGTTCTTCGTGATCTCGGGCTTCATCATGGTGTTCGTCACGCGCAACACCCTGCCTGGCCCAAAGCAGGCCGCAGAGTTTCTGTTTGCCCGGGTCACCCGCATCTACCCGGTCTGGTGGGCGTTCGCCGGATGTATGACCATCTACATGGTGGCCGCCTATGGCATGAACGGCCAGAGCGCTGGCTGGCATAAGATGTCATACGGCCAACCTGCGCTACCTTTCCTGGTAAAGTCCTTCCTGCTGGTCCCGCAGCCAGCATTTCCGATCCTCAATGTCGGCTGGACGCTTGTTCATGAGGTCTATTTCTATGCGGTCTTCACGCTATTCCTGTTGCTTCCCAAAAAATGGCTGCCGCTCCTGATCGGCGGCTGGGCTGCGTTGGTGACCGCCGGAGCGCTGATGGGTTTGTCGGCTCCTCTTGCCATGAACTGGCTTACCCTTGCCGTCCATCCGATGACGCTGGAATTCATCCTCGGCGCTGTTGCGGGGCTCGCCATCACGAAGGGCCTGATCTGGCGCAGCGGCACGCTGACCCTTTTGGCCACTTTGTGGCTCCTGGGCGCGCTTTGTTATCAGGGACAGGAAACCGCCTTTCAGCTCGAATGGGGCCGCGTCCTCTGGTACGGACTGCCCGCCGCGCTTCTGATTTATGCCGTCGCAGGACTGGACATGCATGAACGGCATACCTGGCTTTTCCCTGCCCTCATTGGCTGGCTTGTGACCCTGACGCTATTCCAGCTGACCGGCATCGACGGCGACAGCCCTGCAAGCGCACGCCGCGATGCAACGCTCCTGACCGTGACCGTTGGCGGGATCGGCATGCTGGCCGTGATCTGGTTTGGCTGGCTGCTGGGTCAGGGGGCGCCAGACCTCCTGCTGCGAGCCCGCGCATTCCTGCGCCCGCTCCTGAATGCAGCCGTCAAGCTCGGCGACTGGTCGTTCGCCTTGTACCTGTCTCACCTGATTGTGCTGAGCGCCCTGCGCCGGATCTTCGCGATGCTGGGACAGTCAGACAGCCTGGCGCCCATCTTCCGCCTGGGACACCCCGGCGTGCTGGACAATTTTGCCTACGCCGCCAGCGGGATCGTGCTCACAATCACGGCGTCCTGGCTGAGCTACCGGATGTATGAATCTCCGCTCAACGTCATGTTCGGGCGTCTTCGGAAAGCCTTGTTCCGCCGGGACCCGCAAAAGCCGGCCCCGGCCTGAACAATGCCTATTCGGCCGCAACCGGAGGCGCGACCACCGGCTCTTCCCATTTGAGCACCGGCTTGCGCGCCGCTTTCGTCTCGTCGAGACGGCGCATCGGCGCGAGATAAGGTGCGCCTTTCAGCGCTTCGTCACCCTGAGCAGCCCGGCGGGCGACAGATTCCAGTGAATCACAGAAACGGTCCAGCTCCGCTTTAGATTCTGACTCCGTCGGTTCGATCAGCATGGCGCCATGCACGACCAGCGGGAAATACATCGTCATTGGATGGTATCCCTCGTCGATCAGCGCCTTGGCGATGTCGATCGTTTCGATGCCTTCGGCCGTGAACGCATCCGAGAACAGCGCCTCGTGCATACAATAGCCCTCAAACGGCGCGGTCATCACACTCTTGAGGCGCGCCTGGACATAGTTGGCGTTCAGCACGGCATCTTCCGAAGCCTGCTTCAGGCCATCGGCGCCGTGGCTGAGAATATAGGTCAGCGCCCGTACGAACATGCCCATCTGGCCATGGAAGGCTGCCATGCGGCCAAAGCTTTCCGACGCATCGCCCTCAATGTCCTCGACAAGGCGGAACATGCCGTCGGCATCCTTCACCACGAACGGCACCGGCGCATAAGGCGCAAGGGCCTCGGACAGGACCGTCGGGCCAGAGCCCGGACCACCGCCGCCATGCGGGGTGGAGAAGGTCTTGTGCAAATTGATATGCATCGCATCGATGCCGAGATCGCCCGGGCGCACCCGGCCGACGATGGCGTTGAAGTTCGCCCCGTCGCAATAAAAATACCCGCCCGCCTCATGGATCAGGTCGGCGATTTCCTTGATATCGGTTTCAAACAGGCCGCACGTATTCGGATTGGTCAGCATGATGCCGGCAATGTCATCCGGCTTTTCCAGCTTTGCTTTCAAGTCATCCATATCGACCCGGCCGCGTTTGTTGGCCTTGATCTCATCTACGACGAAGCCACACTGGACAGCGGTTGCCGGGTTTGTTCCGTGAGCGGACTCCGGCACGAGGACCCGCTTGCGCGTTTCCACTTCGCCGCGCGCGATCAGCGCCTGGCGGATCGTCATCATGCCGCAGAACTCACCATGCGCGCCGGCCTTCGGGCTCATCGCCACGGCGGGCATGTTGGTCAGTGTCTTCAGCCAGGTCGCCAGTTCGTCGATCAGCTCCAGCGCGCCCTGCACCGTCGCCTGCGGCTGCAGCGGGTGGATGTCGCCAAAGCCCGGCAAGCGCGCGATCTTCTCATTGAGGCGCGGATTGTGCTTCATCGTGCAGCTGCCCAGCGGGAACAGGCCAAGGTCGATGGCATAGTTCTTCTGGCTGAGGCGCATGTAGTGGCGCACGGCTTGCGGCTCGGACAGGCCCGGCAGGCCGGTCGGCTGCTTGCGCGCCACGCCGCCGAGACGGTTCTTCGTGCCTTTCGGCGTCGGCAGGTCGACGCCGGTCGTCTCCGGCGTCCCGATCTCGAAGATCAGACCTTCCGCTTGCAGAAGACCACGCGACCCGGAAACGGTTTCAATGGAAGACATGGAGACAGACTCCGGAGTGGTGGGGCGGCCCTGTGTGTTCATGGTCATCAGATGATCTCCTTCAGGGCGGCGGCATATGCGGCAATGTCTTCCGGCGTGGTGCACTCGGTGGCGGCGCAGAGGATGACGTCGCCCAGATGGTCGCCCGGGAACAGGCGGCTGGCGCGGACGCCGCCGACAATGCCGGCTTCGTCCAGCATGGCGAGGACTGCTTCGGCATTCACTGGCGTGCGGAACGCGAATTCGTTGAAGAAGCGCGGCGTGAGGATTTCGACGCCCGGCACGTCGGCCAGGGTGTCTGCCAGATCGCAGGCGGCCTCATGGTTCAGCACGGCCAGCTCTTCCAGCCCCTTGCCGCCAAGCAGCGTCATGTGTGCAGTAAAGGCCAGCGTGCAGAGCCCGGAATTGGTGCAGATGTTCGACGTCGCCTTGTCGCGGCGGATGTGCTGCTCGCGCGTTGAGAGCGTCAGAACGAAGCCGCGCTTGCCATCGGCGTCGGTCGTCTCCCCACAAAGCCGTCCCGGCATCTGGCGCACCAGCTTCTGGGTACAGGCGAAGAGGCCAACATAAGGCCCGCCGAAGTTCAGGCCGTTGCCGATGGACTGGCCCTCGCCAACGGCGATGTCCGCGCCCATTTCACCGGGCGGCGTCACAAGACCGAGCGCGACCGCTTCGGTGAACACCGACACGAGCAGCGCGCCCTTGCCATGTGCCGCTTCGGCCACCGGCGAGAGATCCGTCACGGTGCCGAACGTGTTTGGAGACTGGCCGATCACGCAGGCCGTCTGATCGTCCACGGCATCGGCCAGCGCCAGTTCGCCGTCGATGGCATGCTCCAGCTGTACGACCTCGATGCCCTGCGCCTCGCACAGCATTTTCGTGGCCGCGGCATAGTGGGGGTGCAGGCCGCCGGAGAGGATCACCTTCTTCCGGCGTGTCGCCCGCGTCGCCATGACAGCGGCTTCAGCACAGGCGGTCGAGCCGTCATACATGGAGGCGTTGGCGACATCCATTGCGGTGAGAGCCGCGACCTGGGTCTGGAATTCGAACAGGGTCTGCAACGTGCCCTGCGCGATTTCCGGCTGGTAAGGCGTGTAGGTCGTCAGGAATTCGGAACGCTGGATGATCATGTCCACACTGGCGGGCACATGGTGTTTGTACGCCCCGGCGCCGACAAAGAACGGGCCGGACGAAGCCGCCCGGTTCTTCGCGGCAAGCTTCGACATGTGCCGCTCGACGGCGAGTTCCCCCTGATGGTTCGGCAGGCCGTCCACCGTGCCGTGCAGGCGGGCACTCTCGGGAACATCCGCATAAAAATCATCGACCGACTTCGCGCCGATCGTTTTCAGCATGTCTGCGCGGTCGTCCGCTGTCAGGGGGAGGTATCGCATTCCGGTACTCCGTCTGTGAGGCGCTGGCCTCAGAGGGTTTCGCAATAGGCCTTGTAGGCAGCCTCATCCATCAGGCCGGCGATCTCGGCGCCGTCCTTGATTTCGAGGACGCAGAACCAGCCTTTTTCGGTCGGGGATTCGTTCACCGTCTCCGGCTTGTCGCCGAGCGCCGGGTTGACCTCGACCACTTTGCCGTGGATCGGCGCGTAGACGTCGGAGGCGGCCTTTACGGACTCAACGACAGCCATGTCGTCACCCGGTGCGAACTCGGCACCGACATCCGGCAGCTCAACGAAAACGATGTCGCCGAGCGCGTTTTCGGCATAGTGCGTGATGCCCACGGTGGCGAGGTCGTTATGAACCGTCACCCATTCATGGTCCTTGGTGTAGAAGGTCGTCGGCTGTGTGTAGCGGGTCATGGGGTCTGGCTCCTATCGCTTATAATTATGCGGAACAAAGGGAAGATCGGCGACGACGGCCGGGCGCGCCTTGCCGCGCACCATCAGCTGGACTTCGGTGCCGGGTTCGGTGTGGGCGCTGGCGATATATCCCATGGCGACCGGGTGGCCGACCGTGGGACCGAAACCGCCCGACGTGACCACGCCGACTTTCTCGTCACCGATGAAGATTTCCGTGCCTTCGCGGGCCGGGGCGCGCTCCAGCGGTTTGATGCCGACGCGCTTGCGGGCCGGGCCTTCGCTCCGCTCCCGGAGAATGCGTTCGGCGCCGGGGAAGTCACCCGCCTCGCGGCGGCGCTTCTGGATGACCCAGCCGAGGTCAGCTTCGATGGGTGATGTCGCCGGATCGAGATCATGTCCGTACAGGCAGAGCCCCGCTTCGAGGCGCAGCGAGTCCCGCGCGCCGAGGCCGATGGGCTTTACCCGCTCATCCGTCAGCATTTCCTTGACCAGCGGAATGCCGGCTTCCGGTTTCACCAGAACTTCAAACCCGTCTTCGCCGGTATAACCGCAGCGTGAGACGATGCAGCGCGTGCCGTTCAGTTCGAACGGCATGTGGTGCATGAATTTCAGGTCTTCGCAGCCGGGGAAGAAATCCTTCATCACGTCAGCCGCTTCCGGGCCCTGAAGGGCGAACAGGATGCGGTCGTCGGCGCGGGTCAACACGGCGCGGCCGGCGAGCTTCTTCTCGAAGATGCCCCAGTCCTGTTCCTTCATCGCGCCATTGACGACGATATAGAGGCTGCCTTGTGCCTCATCGCCGATCGGGCGGGTGATGATCAGGTCGTCCAGAATGCCGCCGTCTTCGTTCAGCAAAACAGTGAGCCGGGCCTGGCCGGGCTTCAGGCTGGTAATGTCGCTCGGCACAAGTTCCTCGACCATTGCGGCGATCTTCGCATGGGCTTCATCGCCGCCGCCGATTCCGTCTTCCAGCGTCAGGAAGCACGGGCCCATATGAGAGACATCGAACAGGCCGGCGTGCGTCCGTGTCCAGTTGTGTTCTTCCATCACGCCGTCCGGGAACTGGACCGGCATTTCATAGCCGGCGAACGGCACAAGCTTCGCCCCGCAGTCTTCGTGCAGGTCATAAAGCGGGGTCCGCTTCAGTGTCTCGGTGGTTGTCTCACCCATGGGCGCCCTCATCACAGGAGACGTCAGCGGCCATGGCCGCATTTCCGTCGCCCCCGCTGTCTCGGCGCCTGAGAGATTCCGCCCGTGAACTCCGGGCTTGCTCCTTCGGCGAGGTGGCGCCAGACGGCCCGCCTCTTTCCAGCGTGTTGGTTCTCTCCCGGCCCTTTTGCCTGAGCGTTTCCGGGGCGGTTGCGCCTTCGGCGGCGGGGTTTGATACCCGCTCTCTCCCGGGAGGAACTGAACTGTCCTCCTGCTAGCGTGGAATCATGAGGCCAGCAAGCGCGCAGAGGTGCCCAAGATGCGCAATCCACAGGCCTGCCGCGGTTTGAGGCACCTGCCGCCGCCTATTCCATCCGGCGCAGCGTGAACAGGACGGGCTGGTGATCGGTATATTGGAAGCCGAGATCGAAGCCCTTCGCCGATTCGACCACCACATTCGGCGACAACAGCAGGCCGTCGATATTGGTCGTGTAGTTCCGGCCGGCCTGATATGGCTGCTCATTCGTGCGGACGCTCGGTACGGCCGGGTCGATGGCCAGCTGCCAGCCCTCTTTCAGCTCTTCCCGCGGGAAGTCATGGATCCAGAACTGGGCGGAATCGTCGGCCGTATAGTCGAAATCGGTCGGTGCGAGGCGCATGTTCCAGTCGCCGCCCACCGCGACGGCCTTGCCCTGCTGGTAGTAGCTATCGGCCAGGTCCAGCACTTCGCGGACCTGCGTCATCCGCGTGTTCGCGCCCTCGTCGAAGGCCGAGAGGTGGACATTGATCAGCACCCAGGGCTGGCCCGAAACATCCAGCTCGGTCACCTGCACATGATAGCGCCGTTTGATGAAGCCCATGATCGTGCCGGGCTCTTCGGCGATCCGGACAATCTCCGTTGGCTCATGCGCCACCCGCATGAAAGTGCCGAGGCCATGCTTCAGCGACATCGGCCCCGGAAAGAAGCGCGTCCGGATGTCGGAGGAGAAGAACATCGAATAATCGGCCAGCGTGTCCTTTACGCCGCCCAGCACATCCACGCCCATGGTCAGGAAGCCCGGCCCGGCCAGTTCCTGCATCAGCACGACATCCGGCTCGGCCTGTTTGAGCACGCCCTGAATGCCGGCAAGATTCTTCTTCACCACATCCTTGCCGGGCGGGCGCAGCATCTCGCCGCCATCGGCCTTGAAGTCGGATTCCTCGCCGAGGCCCGCATAGCCGATGTTCCAGACCATGACATAAAGCGGCTCGTTCGCCGGCGGCGACTGGTCGGCCGGTGTGGCGACCTTTGTCGGAATGGTTTTGTCGGACAAGGTCACGCACCCCGCTAGCAAGAGATAAACCAGCGCTAACCCAAACAGGACGAGGGGTATATAGAAGCGCCGCATCAATGCCCTGCCGCCGTCGTTACTTCACCGGGGCTTTCATCCGCCTCGGGACGGTTGAATTGCTGTGCAACCCATTGTGCAAGACCCAGCGCGGCCGCCACGCCGCCCCATTCGCTGGAGATGCGGGTGACAAAGCTGAGCAGCGATTTCTGGTCCATCATCTCCACCATGATTTCCGAGTACCGGATCACATAGTCCGGATGCATCTTCGCCGCCTGTGGGCGCAGCGCCGCCATGGCATCGACATATTGCGTAATCACCGCGGAATAATTGCCGACATAGGTCCAGATCCCCACCGCCAGCACGGCCGTAAGACCGATCAGGGTGGAGATCATGGTCAGCAGGACAGCATTGTTGATGAACAGGCTGCGCAGCGGCGTCAGCCGGATCGCGAGATTGATGGCAAAGATCCCGGCCATGAACATGAAAACCGGCGTCATGCTCTCTTCCGCCACCGTCAGCAGAGACTGCATGTCGAGATAGGAAAACTCGATGCTGCGGATGAGCTGGCCCTGGCTCACGTCGGGTCCGGTGGGCAGGCCGATAATCGCCGCATCTGCCAGCGATGACAGGTTCTGCGTATCGGAAATGGCCTGCATCACCAGGAGCGCCACAACCACAGCGCCGACCGCAAAGACGATCAGGCTGTAGATGCCATAGACAAGGTAAGTGAAGAACAGGCGCCAGCGCTCGTCCGGCTCTGCGGCGAACGCCGTTCGGATGCCGTGGATGTAGACAACGAGGCCGACGAAAATCGCCGCCGACACCACAGGCACCGGATGGTCCGCAATCAGCCCGCCAAGGCTGACATCTTTCCCGGCGCTGTCGATCAGCCAGACCATCGCCGCCGCGAAGCTGACAATGGCGATCTCACCATAGGCCCCGCTGGTGCGGCGGACCGTCTTGCCGACCCGGAAGCGCAGCGAATGCCGCTTCACCCAGATCGGACCGGCGATGACATAGGCCAGCACGACCGTCGCGATCGCCACCAGCCAGGTAATAAGAAGGATCAAACCGGAACTCCCCGCTGAGTCACCTCACCTCTCCTGTAGTGATCGCACAAGGCCGCGCCGGATGGCAATCGCCGGATTGGCCCTTCGGTGTTCCGGTCAGCCGTCGGGGGCGGGCTTGTTTCCGCCAAACCAGCTCTGCACCAGCCCCCAGGCGCTGCGCGAGCCAGCCAGCGCCTTCTCGGTTGCCCGGCTTGCCGTGGAGGTGAGCCCGCCGACGCCTTTCAGCAGGTCGCCGATCACCGAGCCCGATTCCTCTTTCACATCCTTCAGCGCTTCGGCGGAGATCGCCTTCGCCTGCCCGGCCGACCAGCCTTTGAAGCTGCGGCAGCGGCGCTTGGCGAGATAGCCGAGCTTCAGCGTCATCATCGCGTTCACCCCGCCATCCATCACCGGCCCGGCAACCAGGCCGCCCATCCGGCCGAGCAGGCTGCCGATCACGTCGCCGGTCAGGTCGGTCACATCCTCCAGCGCGCGGGCAACCACGACAATGGCGGCGACATCGCGCAGGATGCGCAAACTGCCCCACAAGTGCGGGCGGCCGAAATAGACCCGGGCGACCTTGGCCACGAGATTCGCGTTGCGCCACAGCACGATGAAGGCATCCACCGTGCCGTTCATGGAGACGGCGGTCGCGATGCCCACGCCGACAGCCTCGGCATGGATCAGCTTCTCCACCTTCTTGTCGAGCGGCTTGAGGAGGGCCTCGATATGGTCGCGCTCGAAATGTTCCAGATCGGCGGAGATCATCAGCGCCTCTTCCGGCCCGGCCCGGCGGGCGCGGTCCAGCAGGGCCTGTCCGCGCAGGATGCTTTCCTCGATCGCGCCGCGCTCCTCCTGTACTTCCGGATTGTCGGCCAGCATCAGCAGGTATTTCAGGTCATAGCGCAGGCGGGCGGCGAGGGCTTTCGGGGCCGGCGCGTCCGGATCGATCGGGATGGAGGGTGGTTTCGCCGCCACCGGCATGGCCAGGAAGCCCATGATGGGCCGCCCCACCAGAACCACCAGCAACAGCGTCAGAACCACGATATAGCCATAGCCCAGCACCGGATGGACATCGTCGAACAGGCGGTAAAACAGGAAGCCCTGCCCGATCACGACCATGAAGGCGATCACCAGAAAGGCGGTCGCCGACCATTTGAGGAATTTCCAGCCCTTCGCCCATTGGGAGGCGAGTTCCCATTCCGTGCCGTCTTTGGCGGGCTGGTCCGGGCCCGGTATCGCCTTGGCCTTCTTTCTGGCCATGTCGCGTATCCTCCCTGTTATTGAGCTGAACTCACTCCATAGGTGGGATAGAGGCGGCGCCGAGGCAACACCCTGCGTCCGGACAAGCACGTGCGACGCCCGTTAAGGCGCTTGGTGTGGGGTTGGATTTTCGGAGGTGTCAGGCCGCGTCAGGTTTCCGGCAGGGGGAGAGTCCCGAATTGCCGCGCATCGCGGCGGAGGCCGGGAGCCAGAGCGGCGAGCACAGCGCGTACGGCGCCCGCATACCGATTCTCGCCCGGCTGAGCGGAGATCGAAAGATGGGTGATGTAAACAGGTACGGCTGCCCGCCCGTCGCACGCGGCGGCAAGACGGTCGGAAGCATGCACGGCGGTCTGCAGGATCGCCCGCTCTGTCTTCTGCCCCGGCATCCAGTCGATGCGGACCAGATAGACACGCAAGTTCGGCGTCAGGCTCCAGCGATACACGACACCGCGCCCATAGGCGGCGCGGATCTGCGCGCGCAGCACCAGCACCTGGACCCAGATCAGGGGCCAGAGAAAGGCGAGCTGCGGCGGGAACCAGACGGGAGGGTGAAAGAGTGACATGGCGTGCACTATACGTCAGGCTACGGAGGTGTCGGATAAGTTTGTTTCTGGGGTAGCGGTTGCAGCAGGATGGGGTGGGTCTTGTGGTGGATAAGTCCCCGCCACGTGTCGGGATGACTGGCGGGGGACAAAATCCGGCTACGTCATGACTTCACATGACGAGGCATGACCATACCGGACTAAAGATGACTATACCGGACCTGCCCGGATCACCCGCTGCCCACGCAAGTGTGAGCCCATGTGATTTTTCCGGATGGCCGGGACATGCCAGATGGGGAGCCGGTTTCCGGAGCCCCCATGACCCGCCTGCGCACCCCTGCCCGTCATGCCTGCTGGACCGCCGCGTTCCTTGCCGGCGGCCCATGGCTGTGGCTGGGCAGTTTCCTCATGGAGCGCCAGCCGCACCAGAGCTTTGCGTTTGTTCTGGAACGCGCCAGGCTGCACGCCAATCTCTGGCTGCTGGCGGGCGGTGTGATCTGGTATGCGGCCTGGTCCTTCGGCACGCTGCTGCTGCCCCGGCATGCGGCAGGCCACCGGCACGACCGGCACAGGGCGTTCGATACGGCCATCATTGTGCTGATCCCGGCGGTGGCAGCGCTCTACTGGATCTGCGGCGATCCGGACCCGCGCAATTTCCGCCGCATGATGCCGGGCGACACCGTGTTCCTGCCCGCGCTCCTGCTGGCAGCGCTGCAGGCCGTGGCGTTCATTCAGGTCTGCTGTCTGGAGCGTTTGCCCGCCGCTACATCCGTTCCGGCACGCGGATGCCCAGCAGGTCCAGCCCCGTCTCCAGCTGTTTCAGCACGGCCGAGGCAAGACCAAGGCGGCTCGCGCGGGTGGCTTCGTCGCCCTCCGCCGCAATCGGCAGGGCCGCATAGAAGCTGCTGAAAGCCTGCGCGAGATTGTAGAGATGCTCGCACAGGACGTGCGGCATCCGCTTCTCGCGCGCCTGCAGGCAGGCAAAGGCGAAATTGTCGAGCTGCAGGACCAGCGCCCGTTCGGCGTCATGGCCGATCACGATGTCACCCGGCTTGTTGCCCTCTTCTGTGGCGCGGCGCAGCAGCGATTTCACGCGCACGGCGGCATACAGAAGATACGGCCCGGTCTTGCCTTCGAAGCTGGTGAACTTGTCGAGATCGAAGACATAGTTCGTGGTCCGCGTATTCATCAGGTCCGAGAAACGCAAAGCGGCGAGCGCGACATTCGCGGCCACCTCATGGCGCTCTTCCGGCCCCATGTCTTCCGGCAGCTTGCCAGCCTCGGTGATTTTCTTCTGCGCTTCCTCGAACGCCATGGCGTTCAGATCCGCGAGGCGCAGGACGCCGCCTTCGCGGGTCTTGAAGGGTTTGCCGTCCGGGCCGTTGACCGTGCCGAAGCCGATATGTTCGAGGCGGCCTTCGTCAATCAGGCCGACCATTTCAGCGGCGCGGAACACCTGCTGGAAGTGCAGCGCCTGACGCTGGTCCACCACGTAGAGCATGCGCTGGGGCGCGGGCTTCAGGTTTTCCATCCGGTCAAGGATGGTTGCCAGGTCGGTCGTGTGATAGCCGGTGCCGCCGCGGCTGTTTATCAGCATGATCGGCGGCATCGGGTTTTTCAGCGTGGTCTTGCCGTCTTTCTCGACAGGCACATTCTCGCCCTCGCGGGCAATGTCGACGATCCACGCGCCATCATCCTCGCGGGCCAGGCCGGCGGCCTTGAACTGCTCGACCAGTTCCGGGATCAGATCGTCTACATCGCTTTCGCCCTTCCACAGGTCGAAATGGACGTTCAGGAATTCATAGTCTACCTTCAGTGCGGCGACCGAGACATCGATGAAATGCTTCAGTAGCGCGCGGTAGCCGGGGCGGCCGGCCTGCAGCTCGGCAACAGCCTTCTGGCTGCGCTCCAGCCGGGCCGGGTCTTCCTTCGCCTTGGCGCTGGCGGCCGGATACATGCGGGCCAGATCGTCGATCGTGACCGGCGGTTCTTCCGGATACGGACCGGTAAAGTCTGCGTCGAAATAGATGAGGCCCGGCTGCTCGTCCTGAAGTTCGGTGACGAGGTGGCCCATCTGCAGGCCCCAGTCGCCGAGATGGACGTCGCCCGTCACATCGTCGCCGAGGAAAGTCAGCAGGCGGCGCAGCGTGTCGCCGATCACGGCGGAGCGGAGATGGCCGACATGCATCGGCTTGGCGACGTTCGGACCGCCAAAGTCGATGACGGTGACCTGCGGATCGCTCGCGCCTTCGGCCCCGGCCATCCTTTCATCGCGCACAGCCTCAGCCCGCGCGGCGAGCGCGGCATCGGAGACGCGGATATTGATGAAGCCCGGCCCGGCGACTTCCGCCGACAGGACCATCTCGTGTTCCTTGAGCGCGGCGGCGACCTCGGCGGCCACGTCGCGCGGGATCTTGCCGGCCTTCTTGGCCGCGCCCATCGCGCCATTGCACTGGAAGTCTGCCAGTTCCGGCTTGTCGGAGCGGCGCACATCGCCCCACCGCGCTTCAAGCCCCATGGCTTCAAAGGCGGCGCTGGCGGCCGCCGACAGGTCTTTCGTCAGGCTGGCCATGATTTAGGACCCGGCGTCCATGCGGAAGCGCTTGCCGGCACGGTTGAACTCGAGTTCCTGCTCGCTGAGGTCAAACCCGACGAGGATCTCGAAATTGGTGCCGGCGATGGTTTCATCGGCGCGCGGGATGGTGATGCGGTCAATCGTCTGCATCGTGCCGTCCAGCGGGGAATTGCCGTCAAACTTTGCGGTGACGGTGTAGTATTCCTTGGCCAGCACCTTGCCATTGCGGCGCGTGACGGCAACCCAGTAGCCGAAATCATGCGTGTTCGCGTCCGCCAGCGGGCCCTTGCCGAAGGCAAAATCGATCTCCAGCTCGGCGCTCAGCGGATTGTCACCGGTATAGCGGCAGAAGCTGCGCACGTCGGTGATCTCGCCGGTGTAGCGGATGTCGCTGTAAAGCTCGTCCGACCCGTCGCGGAACTCGACGATACGGGCCGCATCATAGACCGATCCGACCGGCGGGCAGGCACCGGCGTTCTGGCGGGTGTTGAGCGACTCGGCCAAATCCTTGGTGCTGGAGCATCCGGCCACCAGTGCCAGGGCGAGGATCGGTAGGATAATGCGCATGCGTTTCGCTGTCCTTCTTGGCCAGAATCTGTTGGCGTATCTCTTGGCTGGGCGGCCCGGCGGGCCCATCTGAACTTGCCCGGCCTGTGTTAAAGGGCTACGCGCGCCCGTGCAACGCCGCTAAGGCAGACAGGCCGCCATGACAACCGGAGACGAGATGAAATGACGGAAAGGCGCCCCCTCACCATTCGCCTCGCAGCCCCCCGCGGCTTCTGTGCCGGCGTCGACCGGGCGATCCAGATCGTCGAGGAAGCGCTGAAAAAATGGGGCGCGCCGGTCTATGTGCGCCACGAGATCGTCCACAATGCGCATGTCGTCTCCCGTCTGGAGGAGATGGGCGCGGTATTCGTGGAAGAACTGGACGAGTGCCCGAAGGACCGTCCGGTCGTCTTCTCCGCCCATGGCGTACCGAAATCGGTGCCGGCGGAGGCGGAGTCGCGCAAGATGATCTATGTCGATGCGACCTGCCCGCTTGTCTCCAAAGTTCATGTCGAAGCCGAGCGGCATGACCGCGAAGGCCGCGAAATCGTTCTGATCGGCCATGCCGGGCATCCGGAAGTCATCGGCACGATGGGCCAGCTACCGCCAGGCCGCATCCATCTGATCGAGACGGTGGAGGATGCCGAAACCTTCCAGCCGAAAGACCCGGCCAACCTCGCCTTTGTCACCCAGACAACGCTCAGTGTGGACGACACCGCCGACATCGTGGCGACGCTGCAGAAGCGTTTCCCCGGCATCTCGACGCCCCACAAGGAAGACATCTGCTACGCCACCACAAACCGGCAGGAAGCCGTGAAAGTGATCGGCCAGGGCACCGGCCTCGTCCTCGTGATCGGGGCGGAGACCAGCTCCAACTCGAAACGCCTCGTTGAAGTGGCCCTGCGCGCCGGGGCCGCACGCGCCGAACTCGTCGCCAGCGCCGAAGACATCGACTGGGACTGGTTCGACGGCGTCACCATTCTGGGCCTGACAGCCGGGGCCAGCGCACCGGAAGACCTGGTACAAGGCGTCATCGCCGCCTGCCGGTCCCGGTTCGACGTGACCGTCCAGAACATCGAAACCGCGCGCGAGACAGTTACCTTCAAGCTGCCGCGCGTGCTGACGGCCTGAGGGCCGCCTCAGCTCTCCCCGATTTTTAGCGCGATCTCATAGGATTCCGCATCGTCGCCGACATGGATCCGGGCTTCTTTTCCAGCCTCGGCCGTCAGGACCGGATGCGCGATGAGGTCATCCCCCTCAAGGCCACGATAGATAGACACGTCGATCTGAATCCGGCCGGCCTCTTCAGGCGAGACGGTCAGCTCGATCCGGTAGCCCGGCACATCGGATTCCGGCGTCGCCGTCAAGAAGGTGCCTGGCGTGCCCGGTTCGATGGCCATCACGGAGTTGAACTTGTGCTGCTCACGGGCCTCCGCGGTCGTGCGCTGGAAATCGCCCTGAAGTTCGACCTTTACAGGCTCAGCGACAGCCGTGGGCAGGACCAGGACGCCGAGGCCGAGCGAGGCCGCCAGTGCGGCAGCCAGTTTGCGGGGATGTGTTGCCACGGGTTTGAGGATCATTGCGGTTCGTTCCCGTATTGAGGGTTGCTGTTCCGCCTGCAGGACATCCCTCAGATGATCGGCCAGCAAATCGCGCACGATTGTGCTGATCGTCCGGCCTTGCCGCCGCGCGAGAGACTGCAGGGCGCTCTTCTCCTCATGAGACAGGCGCACCTCGATCTTCTCGCTTTTCTTCGGCTGACGAGGACGGTTCATCATCGAGTGACTCTCCCTTGCAGGCGGTTCGCTGGTGGCACGAACCGGGCGAATCTTACCACGCAGGTCTTGTCTGACATCAGGAAAATCTTGTCATGACAGCAATTCTGCCGCCTTGGCGGCCGCCTTTCCGAAATTTAAGCCAAAAAAGATGACGCCTACGTCATTTTCCGTATTTTGCCTCTGTTTCCGAGGACTTAGCATCTCTCCAATCCGGCCAGTCCGCCCGTTCATGGCCGGCGATAAACTGGGAGAAATGCCATGAAAGTCCAACTCGTCTCAGGCCCGCCCACCGATGTCCGACACTTCGAGGACCCCGGTGAACTGGCCGACAAGCTGACGCCGGAAGACGTCGAAATCATCCGCGAAATCTTCAACACGCCGCTGACCGGTTCCTACAACTGGGACTATGAAAGCGCGAACGCGAAGATCCGCCGCCTCTATGAACTCGGCAAGCGGTTCAACTGGAACGCCGAGCTCGATGTCGACTGGGACGTGTACTTCGACAAAAGCGAAGGCCCCTCGCAGTCCGGCCTCAACCCGCTGCACGATCACCCGATCTATCTCGCCATGAGCGACGAAGAGAAAAACGAATATGCCTGGCGCTCTCAGGCGCAGGTGCTCTCACAGTTCCTGCACGGCGAACAGGGCGCCATGATGGTGGCCTCGCAGCTCGTCTCCTGCGCGCCGACCTATGATGCGAAACTCTATGCCTCCTCACAGACTTTCGACGAGGCGCGGCATGTGGAAGTGTTCAACAAATACCTGCGCACGCGCTGCGGGGTCGAATACCCGATCAATCCGAGCCTCAAACTGCTGCTGGACAAGATCCTGACCGATCCGCGCTGGGACCTGAAATTCATCGGCATGCAGGTGCTGGTCGAAGGACTGGCGCTGGCCGCGTTCCAGACCATCGCGCAGACGACGCGCGATCCGCTGCTGCGCCAGATCGTGACGCTCGTGATGCGTGACGAAGGCCGGCACGTCGCCTTCGGCGTCAATTATCTGGAGGACTGGATCAAGTCGCTGCCGGAAGAGGAAATCGAGGAACGTGCCCAGTTCGCCTATGAAGCCTGCGCCATCATGCGCGAACGGCTGTTCTCCACCATTGTGGAGGAAGAGTTCGGCTTCGACCGCGAGGAAGCGCGCCGCGCCGCCATCGACTCAGCGGGCGGACAGGCCTTCCGCAACTTCCTCTTTGAGCGGATGATCCCGAACCTGAAACGGGTCGGCCTGCTGACAGAGAAAGTGAAACCGAAATTCGAGGCGCTCGGCGTGTTGCAGTATGAGAATGCAGCAACCGATGCGGAGATCGACTGGGCGGCGCTGGAGCGTCCGCTTGAAACCGGCCGGATCGAAACCGTCGCTGCCGAGTAAGGTGGGGTTGCCTCGAAAGGCCGGGGGCGCGGGATGCCGCGTCCCCGGTTTTCCGTTCAGCCGGCGGTCGAAATGCCCCACATGGCGGCGAATGCCACGGCCACCGCGATGGCAAGGCGCAACCAGGACAGGCGGTTGTCGGCGAGCGTTTCGCCCGCTTCAAAATCCGCGCTGGCCCGGCGGCCGGTGACCATCGGGCGGACGAGATTGTCCTTGAAGAAGATCAGGTACACCGCCACGGCCGCGACATGCAGGCCGATCAGGGCAACCAGGATGTTGAAGCTGATCTCGTGGATCTCTGCCGCCTGACGCCCGGCCTCGAACGAGACAAGCGTCGACAGCGGGCCGGATTCCAGCCCGTCGACATCCACCGCGAACAGGCCCGTCCCCAGCTGCACGCAGAGCGCCGCCAGCATGGCGATCACGCTGAGCGTGCCGATGGGATTGTGCCCGAAGCTCGGCTTGTGGACGCCGCGCTTCAGGCTTTTCAGGTAACCGAGCATGGCTCCCGGTCCGAGCTGCCAGCTGGTGAAGCGGGCGGTACGCGGGCCAAGCAGGCCCCAGGCCAGCCGGAACGTCACCAGGCCGACCAGGATCATCCCCATCCTCCGGTGCCAGTCCATCATGTGATTTTCCGCGGACCACCACATGGCGGCCACCAGCAACACGGTGGACCAGTGGAACAGGCGCAGGGCGCCGTCCCAGACGAGGATACGCGAACTGCCGGCCATGACGGATCAGTCGTCTGCGCGGAATTTTTCGTGGCAGGATTTGCAGGTGCCGCCGGTTGTGGCGAACGCCGGGGCAATCACAGCCAGGTCACCGGTCTCCGCAGCCGTAGCCAGAGCGCCCGCCGCCATCTGGAAGTCGGAGACCTTCTCGGTGAAGAGGTCCGGCTGCTCCCAGATTGCCGGCAGGGCATCGGTCTTCACGCCGGAGTCCGGCCCGGTGCCTGCCGGGAACCAGTCCGCCATGCCTTCGGATTCGACCGGAACGCTGGCCGCGGCGGCCTGAATGGCGGCCATATCCGGCTCACTGGCCTTCAGCTGGTCGCTGATCGTCTTGAAGGCCTTGCCCATTTTCTTCAGCTGGCCCTGGCGCAGTTCGATCTGTTCTTTCGGGGTCATGCCATTGTCCAGCACGACTTCTTCGGCAGCCGGGGCCGCCGCATCTGCCGCAGGCGCGCTGCTGTCGCTGCCGCCGCACGCGGCCAGCAGGGACACACCGGCAATCGCGGCGAGGGCAAAAGTGGTTTGACGAATCTTCATGCAAGTCTCCATGGGCTTTACCATGGGGACGGTAAGCGAAGCCCCCGGCAGGTGCAATCGAAACCGGGGCTGAATGCGGCAAAGCGAACCGCCTGCCCATGGACGGCGCAGGGTCCGATTTGCCGCGTGCAGCGGAATGTTCAAATCCGCCGCGCAATCTGGCATAAGCGGCGCCATGATCACACGTATTGCCGCCTTTTACCTGTTCTTCCCGTTCCCGACCTATGAGGCCGCGCGTGAGCCGCTGCGCGACACGCTGGAGGCCGCCGGTGTCAAAGGCACCGTGCTGCTGGCCGCCGAGGGCGTGAACGGCACCATCGCCGCCAGCCCCGAGGGCATCGACACGGCGCTGGCCGCGCTGCGCGCCCTGCCGGGCGCCGAGGCGCTGGAGGCCAAATTCTCCGAGGCCGATGAAAACCCGTTCCTGCGCCTGAAAGTGCGCCTGAAGCAGGAGATCGTCACCATGGGCGTGCCGGGCACGGACCCCAATTCGCTGGTCGGCGCCTATGTCACGCCGGAAGAGTGGAACGCGCTGATCAGCGACCCGGACACGGTGCTGATCGATACGCGCAACGATTATGAATACGCCATCGGTACGTTCGAGGGCGCCATCGACCCGGAAACCAAAACCTTCCGCGAATTCCCGGACTGGTTCCGCGAGTTCCGCGAGAAACTGGAAGCCGAAGGCCGCAAGCCGAAGATCGCCATGTTCTGCACCGGCGGCATCCGCTGTGAGAAGGCAACCAGCTTCGTGAAGGCCGAAGGCATCGACGATGTGTTCCACCTGCAGGGCGGCATCCTGAAATATCTGGAAGAGGTGCCGGAAGAGCAGAGCTTGTGGCGCGGGGAATGTTTCGTGTTCGACGAACGCGTCTCGGTGAAGCATGACTTGACCCCAGGCGACTATGACATGTGTCACGCCTGCAAGCGGCCAATCACCGAGGACGACAAGAAGGGCAACGCCTATGTGCCTGGCGTCTCCTGCCCGCACTGTATCGATGAAATGACGCCGGAGCAGAAGCGCCGCTTCGCCGAGCGCCAGAAGCAGATCAACCTCGCCCGCAAGCGCGGCGAAGCGCATTTGGGGCCTGACGCGGCTGCCGTCGCTGCCCGCCGCCGCGAAGAAGTGCTGGAGGCGAAAGCGAAAGAGGCCCAGGAAGCAAAAGAGGCCGCAGGCACCGAAGATGCTTGAGGGCAGCTGCCTGTGCGGCGCGGTGCGCTATGAAGTGGCGGCCGATCCCGGCCCGATCGTTCACTGCCATTGCCACACCTGCCGCAAGGCGCACGGGACGGCGTTCTCTTCCGTCATGCCGGTGGCGCGGGAAGCATTCCGCTGGACCGCTGGCGACGAAGCGCTGAACCGGTTTGAATCCAGCGAAGGCAAGTTCCGCCACTTCTGCACCAAATGCGGCTCGCACATCATGGCGGAGCGCGTGAACCAGCCCGTTGTGCTGTTGCGGCTGGGCTGTCTCGACACCGAAATCGAAGGCAATCCGCTGGGCCATATCTGGCGGTCTGACTGCGCCAGCTGGTACGATCCGAAAGACACGCTTCCGGAATATCCGGAAGGCTTTCCCGCGAAGTGATGCCGGACGCCGCCGCCCCGATCCTCTACACGTTCCGCCGTTGCCCCTACGCCATGCGCGCGCGCCTCGCTTTGTCGGCGGCGCAGCTGGATATTCGCGTGCGGGAAGTCGTGCTGCGCGACAAGCCGGCGGCGATGCTGGAAGCGAGCCCCAAGGGCACGGTGCCGGTTCTGGTGCTGGAAAGCGGCGAAGTGATCGACGAAAGCCTCGACGTAATGCACTGGGCGCTGGCGCAGGCTGACCCGGAAGGCTGGCTGGACGCTGACGCGGGCGAGACCAGCGCGCTGATCGCCCGGAATGACGGGCCGTTCAAACGCGCGCTCGACCGTTACAAATATCCAAACCGGTATGAGGATGAAGGCGCCGACCCAGTCGAAAACCGCGACGCGGGCCTCGCCATTCTGAAAGACCTCTCTCAGCGGATCGCGGCAAATGGCGGGCAGCTGTTCGGCGCCGCGCCGACGCTGGCCGACATGGCGATCTTCCCCTTTGTGCGCCAGTTCGCCCATACGGACATGGACTGGTGGGAGGGCGCTGCGCCCGGCCCGGTGAAAACCTGGCTCGCCGGGCACAAGGATAGCGCCCGCTTCCGCGCGATCATGAAGAAATATCCCCAATGGGCACCGGGCGAGGCCGAACCCGCCTTACCTCTTTCCCCGCCTGTTGGCGGTTAAGCTGCACCCGCCCGCTTTTGCCCCCTTGCAAAATCCGCCGCGCAGCGTAAACAGCCCGTTCTTCGGCACGGAGTGTAGCTCAGCCTGGTAGAGCACTGTCTTCGGGAGGCAGGGGCCGGAGGTTCGAATCCTCTCACTCCGACCATTCTTTTCAAGGGTTTAGCGGTTACCAGGCCGCTTCGAAAAGAACACTATCCTCGGATTATCCTCACTCCTCAGGAAGTCCAACTGACGGGTTCAGTTCATAAACATATTCGATTTTCTCTATGACATTCTCATTGAGACGAGGGTCGAAGAACATCACTTGGATATTCACGTCACTTCGCAGGTTATCGAGAGGTCTCTTCGCAAATGGAGCTTCAAACTCCACGCATTGGTGACCAGAGCCATCAACTGTGAAGTCATTCATATAAATACCCCCACCGCTATACTGAATATGCCAACCGGTTTCGCGAGTTGGCTTGGCCCTGTTCGCTAAGAACTTCATGTCAGAAAATGTGAGTGTGATATGTCGAACTATCAGCGGGTATTTACGCCTGTTCCAAAATTCTAGTTTTAGTGTCGCAACATATGCTTCATCGAGAAAGCCACTTTTCAATCCCTGGCTTGTGACCATGATGATTGGCTTCCATCCAAAATTTTGACGAAATGAAAATCGCAGAGATACGATTGCTACGATAATGCCGGTAACAGTTAGTGTTACGTATGCAATGAACTGAGCGAGTTCGAGTGGCAATCAATGTTCTCCTGCTAGAGCCGATGCTTCGTCACGCTCTTTCCAATACAGAGCATCTGCCTTGTATGTAAGTACATCAAATGCGTGGCGTAACCGCTCAATAAAGCTCCAGTACGGCTCCGGTCGAGACCATCTTCGTCCTCGTGTGTGGATACCGCTGTTGATTGTACGCATCAGAGTACCTGGTGTGTACGCACCCCACCCTTTTGGTTTTGTGTAAAAATTGTCTTTTTTTATACGTATACAGAGTATACATATTTCACTTGTTCTGCCTGTAGGCAAACCGCCGAATTTATCCTCATCCTATCCCCATTTCCGACAATCCTTAGAAAACCCTTTTTTCTTCATAGAAAACAAGGTCGAGCTCTGCCTTTTTCGTACAGTGCTCTTTGCCTAGTGCGTTGTTTTCTATTGAAAGAGTCTCTTACTTCGGGAGGCAGGGGCCGGAGGTTCGAATCCTCTCACTCCGACCATTCATTGCCATTGCGCCTGCGGCGCAAAAAAATCGATCGAGGATCGATTTTAGGCAATGAATGAATCGGCGCTGAAACCAGATCCCTCGTCCCCCCAATTGACAACCCACCCCAACCCGGCCTATTGCCCCGCGCAAGGGTTCTGAGCCCCTGCCGCCTGCAGACGTCCCGTCACGGTGAAGCTCTTTCAAGACATCTCTTCCCTCACCCTCGATGCATTTCGACGGTGGGTAATGCAGGCCCCCATCCCAGTCGGAATGCCTCTTTTGAGGAGTGTGTGATGTCTTTGCGACCATCGCCCGACAATCAATTCCTGACACGGCCGCCCGGCCGGGTGTTCGCCGCGAACGCCCTGCCCATGATGCTGATCATGCTGATGAACGGGCTGCTGAACATTATCGATGCCGCCTTCCTGGGCCACTTCGTGGGCACCGGGGCGATGACGGCCATTGGCCTGGTTTTCCCGGCCATCATGGTACTGATCGCCCTGTCCACGCTGGTCAGCGGCGGCATGTCCAGCCTTCTGGCCCGCCAGCTGGGCGCGGGCGATACCGACGGTGCCGGCGCGACGCTGGCCAGCGCCCATGGCCTCGCCCTGGCCATTGCAGCCTTGGTGATGATTGCCTTCCTGTGCGGCGGACGGGCCGTCGCAGGCCAGCTGTCCGCCTCTGACCCGGCCATTGCCGACATGGCCTTCACCTATATGGCGATCACTGTGCTGGCCCTGCCGGTCCAGTTTGCCCTCGGTCTGCATGCGGACACATGGCGGAATGAGGGCCGGGCCGGACTGGTCGCGCTCCTGTCCGTTGGCGTGACACTGGCCAATATCGTACTCAACTATGTCCTGATCGGAGAGTTGGGCCTTGGCGTGGCGGGCTCCGCCTGGGGCACGGCACTGGCACAGGTGTTCGGGCTGGGCCTGCTCCTGTGGCTGCGGTGCCGCGGCCAAGGCATCGTGCCGCTTCAGGCCCTGCGCCGGCATCGCTGGACCGGAAACTGGGGCCGGCTGGCCGGGCTTGGTGCGCCGCTCAGCCTCAGCTTCATCGGCATGGCGCTCGTCTCATCCTGTGTGATCGTGTCCCTGCGCCTGACCGCCGGGGCAGACTATGCTGACACGATTGCCGCCTATGGCATCGTCACCCGTGTGCTGGGCTTTGCCTTCCTTCCGAGTATGGCGTTTGCGCTGGCCCTGCAGAGTATTGCGGGGAACAATTGGGGCGCAGGATTGCAGGGCCGTGCACGGAGCGTCCTGAAAATCGCCCTTCTGACCGCCCTCGCCTACAGCCTCAGCATGGAAGTCATCTTCCTGACCGGCGGCACGGCGATCGGATCGGCCTTTATCGGCGATCCGCGCGTCATAACGCAGGTTGCCGGCATCCTGCATCTGATGGGCCTGCTCTACCTGTTCACAGGCCCTGTGCTCTCGCTGGCGCTTTACTTCCAGGCCATAGGCCAGCCGCAAAAGGCCGGGCTGCTGACCCTGTCAAAATCCTTCGTGCTGTTGCCCGCACTGGTCGCGGCACTGGCTGCGGCACGGGGCGCGCAGGCGATCTGGTTTGCCTTTCCGCTGTCGGACGGTCTGGCCGTGATCATGGCGGTCGTGCTGGCAATCCCGGTGCTGAAGTCTGCGCCGGAACGCCCCGCCTACAGCCCGGCACAATAGCGCCAGGAACAAAAGAAAAAGGCGGGCTGGAATATCCGGCCCGCCTTTGCATTTTACGTTTCTGGTCTGAGCAGCCTAGCCTTTCAGCAGGGCACGCACAGCGTTCAGGGCCTCTTCGGCTTTCGAGCCGTCCGGCCCGCCGGCCATGGCCATGTCGGGCCGGCCGCCGCCGCCCTTGCCGCCCACAACTTCGGACGCAGCCTTGACCAGATCGACCGCCGAGAACTTGTCCGTCAGGTCTTTGGTGACGCCCACGGCAACCCCGGCCTTGCCATCGGCCACGCCCACAAAGGCCACGATGCCGGAGCCGATCTGCGCTTTCGCCTCATCGACCAGCGCGCGCAGGTCTTTCCCGCCGACGCCTTCAGCGACGCGGGCGAGCAGCTTCACGCCATTGATCTCTTCCGGGCCGGCCGGCGCGCCACCGCCGCCGCCCATGGCGAGCTTGCGCTTGGCTTCGGCCAGTTCGCGTTCCAGATTGCGCTTTTCCTCGCCCAGCGTCGCAACGCGTTTCGGCAGGTCTTTCAGCGGCACTTTCAGACTGTCGGCGATGTCGGCGCCGATCTGCGCCCGGCCTTTCAGCCAGTCCAGCGCTTCGGCGCCCGTAGCGGCCTCAATCCGGCGCACCCCGGCGGAAACGCCGCTTTCCGACGTGATCACGAACACGGCAATGTCGCCGGAGCGTTCCACATGCGTGCCGCCGCACAGCTCCACCGAATAGCGCCGGTCGTCGCCTGTCCCCATGGACAGCACACGGACTTCATCGCCATATTTCTCGCCGAACAGGGCAAGCGCGCCTGCCTCGATGGCCTTTTCTGGCGATGTCACCTGAATGCCGGTCGGCAGGTTCGCGCGGATCTGGGCGTTCACTTCGTTTTCCACCGCTTCGATCTCGGCGGCGCTGAGCGGACCGCCATGCGAGAAATCGAACCGCAGACGATCGGCCTCCACAAGGGAGCCCTTCTGCGTGACGTGCTCACCGAGCACCTTGCGCAAGGCGGCATGCATCAGGTGCGTCGCAGAATGGTTCGCCATCACGGCCTTGCGGCGGACGGCATCGACATGCAGCTGGGCCGTGGCGCCGGTTTTTGCCGCGCCGGACACAAGCTCACCGATATGCACATGCACGTCACCGGCACGCTTCTGGACATCGCGAACGATGAAGCGCGCGCCATCCTCAAAGACGATTTCGCCATGGTCGCCCGCCTGGCCACCGGACTCGGCGTAGAACGGCGTCGTGTCGAAGACGAGTTCAGCCGGGCCCGGCGACAGCGTGTCTGCCAGTGCCCCGCCGGCCGCGATGGCGACCAGCTTGCCGGTCCCTTCGGTGTTGCCATAGCCGGTGAATTTGGTCGCGCCCACCTTGTCGCGGACGCGGAACCAGATTTCATCCGTTGCCTGATCGCCGGACGCAAAGCCCGCGGCGCGGCTGCCTTCACGCTGCACTTCCATGGCCGCATCGAAACCGTCAACATCGACGGTCATGCCGCGCGTGCGCAGGATGTCCTGCGTCAGGTCCAGCGGGAAGCCGTAAGTGTCATACAGTTTGAAGGCCGTCTCGCCCGGCAGGGCAGCACCCTTGGCCAGGGTTTCGGTTTCCTTTTCCAGCAGCGACAGGCCATTGCCCAGCGTGCGCTGGAAGCGGGCCTCTTCCTGTTCCAGGGCGGCTTCGATGGCGGCCTTCGCGCGGCCAAGCTCCGGATAGGCCTCACCCATCTCGGAGATCAGCGCCGGGGTCAGCTTGTGCATCAGCGGCTCGCGCGCGCCCAGCAGGTGGCCGTGGCGCATGGCGCGGCGCATGATGCGGCGCAGGACATAGCCGCGCCCTTCATTGGACGGCAGCACGCCGTCGGCGATGAGGAAGGCGGAGGTGCGCAGATGGTCTGCGATCACGCGGAACGAGGCGAGCTTGTCGCCTGCGGCCTTCGCGCCATAGACGCTTTCTTCTGCTTCGATCAGCCCACGGAACAGGTCGATGTCATAGTTATTATGCACATGCTGCAGGACGGCGGAAATCCGTTCCAGACCCATGCCGGTGTCGATCGACGGTTTCGGCAGATTCTCGCGCTTGCCGCCAGCCAGCTGGTTGAACTGCATGAAGACGAGGTTCCAGATCTCGATGAACCGGTCGCCATCCTCATCCGGGCTACCGGGCGGGCCGCCCGGAATGTCTTCGCCATGATCGTAGAATATTTCGGAGCACGGGCCGCACGGACCGGTATCGCCCATCGACCAGAAATTGTCCGACGTGCTGATGCGGATAATTTTCGAGTCGTCGAACCCGGCGACCTTCTTCCAGATGGCGGCCGCTTCGTCGTCCTCGGAATAAACTGTCACCAGCAGGCGTTTCGGGTCCAGGCCGAATTCCTTCGTCACCATTTCCCAGGCAAAGGCGATGGCCTCGTCCTTGAAATAGTCGCCGAAGGAGAAATTCCCCAGCATCTCGAAGAAAGTGTGGTGGCGGGCCGTATAGCCGACATTGTCGAGGTCGTTGTGCTTGCCGCCGGCGCGGACGCATTTCTGCGACGTCACCGCCCGTGGGGAGTCCGGGGTCTCGGCGCCGGTGAAAATGTTCTTGAACGGCACCATGCCGGCATTGACGAACAGAAGGGTCGGATCGTTCTGCGGCACCAGCGGCGCGGACGCCCGGCGGGTGTGCCCGTGCTTCTCGAAATAGGCGAGAAATGCTTCGCGGATCTGGTTTACGCTGGTCATATGATCTCAGGGTCCTCGGCGTATAAAATTGTCCCGAAACGCCGAATCCGGCGCGGGGCCTTTACGCGCGATATAAAGGCCCCTTTGCCGCACGCCAAGATTGGCGCACCACAAAGGGGCCAGTTTGCCGGACGAGAGAGTGGAAACCGGCCCTGAGAGGACGTTTTCTGCAGGGAAAACGCGAGAGAGAGGGCCGGTCAGCCCCGATCAGCCCTCGGCCGCATCCTTGGTATCGTCTTCTTCGGACCCATCCATGCCAGCCGCGAGCAGTTCGTCGGCGAGCAGGCCGGCATTGCGGCGGACGGCATCTTCGATTTCGTCCGCAATGGCCGGATTTTCCTTCAGGAAGGTGCGGGTTTTCTCACGGCCCTGGCCGATCCGCTCCCCATTATAGGAATACCAGGAGCCCGACTTCTCGATCACATCGGCTTTCACGCCGAGATCGATCAGTTCCCCGGTCTTGGAGATGCCTTCGCCATAGAGGATGTCGAACTCGACCTGCCGGAAGGGCGGAGCGACCTTGTTCTTCACCACTTTGACGCGGGTCTGGTTGCCGATCACTTCATCGCGGTCCTTGATCGCGCCAATGCGGCGGATGTCGAGGCGGACGGAGGCATAGAATTTCAGGGCGTTGCCGCCCGTCGTTGTCTCCGGGCTGCCGAACATGACGCCGATTTTCATGCGGATCTGGTTGATGAAGATCACCATGCATTTCGACTTGGAGATCGAGCCGGTCAGCTTGCGCAGGGCCTGGCTCATCAGGCGGGCCTGCAGGCCCGGCAGCGAGTCGCCCATTTCGCCTTCGAGCTCAGCGCGCGGCGTCAGGGCCGCTACGGAGTCGATGACCAGAAGGTCCACTGCGCCGGAGCGCACCAGCGTGTCGGCGATCTCGAGCGCCTGCTCACCCGTATCAGGCTGGGAAATCAGGAGATCGTCCAGGTCCACGCCCAGCTTGGCGGCATAGACCGGGTCCAGCGCGTGCTCGGCATCGATAAAGGCGCACACGCCGCCATTCTTCTGCGCTTCGGCCACGCTGTGCAGCGACAGCGTCGTCTTGCCCGAGCTTTCCGGACCGTAGATTTCGATGATGCGGCCTTTCGGCAGGCCGCCAATGCCAAGCGCGATGTCCAGCCCGAGCGAACCCGTCGAAACGGCCTCGACATCCATGGCCTTCTTGTCGCCCAGACGCATGACCGAGCCCTTGCCAAAGGACCGTTCAATATTGCTGAGCGCCGTTTCGAGAGCCTTCTGCTTGTCCACGCCGGTTTCCTTGTCCACGAGTTGCAGCGCTGGTTTCGCCATGAGTCGTCTCCTTAGGTCCACTATAGGGGTGTTTTTGGCAAGGCCCCCGGTCGCCTCATCTGAATCGTATGTACCATGTTTGTTCCGCGGAACAAAGCGGAAACTTTGTGCAGGCTGCTCTTTTCTTCAGGGCGCGTTTCAGGCATGCTCTCTTCATGCTTACACGATCCAGCCAGCCCGCCGGTGAAGCCCGCCTTCGCTATCTCGATGCCGACATCGACGTCATTTCGCCGGGCGATTATGTCGTCTGCGCCGTCACCGGCCGGAAAATTCCGGTCCAGGCCCTGCGCTACTGGAGCGTCGACCGGCAGGAAGCCTATTGGGACGCCGACGCCGCCTCGTCCCGCATGGTTCCGGCGAAGGACTGACGCACGCATGATGCGTGACCTCCTCCTGATGGTCGTGATGTGCACAGGCACTTGCCTTGCCGCACCGATGGCCGGCGCTGAAACAGCCGTCACGCCGATGCCCGCCACGGAAGAAACCTGCGACGGCGCGCTGACACAGGGCGGGCTCGTTATCTGTCACGGCGCGCCGGGCACAGTGTTCACTGTCGCTGGCCGGAAACTGACCGCCGGAAAATCCGGCTCTGCCCAATTCGGCATCGCCACGGATGCCCCATCGGTTATCGGCTGGTCATCGGACAGTGGCGCCTATGGCGACCTGCCGATTGAAGAACGTCACGATGAGTTCCGCGTCATCGAAGGCTTTGACTGCGACAAGGTCGATGCGCGCAGCGAAGCGCAAAAGGCCCATGCCGGCCGGTCCTGGGTCAAGAAACAGGACGCCTTCGCGACATTCCATGACGGCCCCGGCGCGCTGACGGGCTTTATCAAGCCGGCAGATGTTCCGGCCTCATCCCCCTTCGGCCCGGCACGGAAATATATCGGCGTCAGCAAGGTGACCGGTGAGCCGTGCGAATCCGTCTCGGTCCACCGGGGCTATGACATGGCAGCGCCTGTGGGCACGCCCATTGTTGCCCCGGCCAAGGGCACCGTGATCCTTGCCGACCCTGACCTTTATTATGAAGGCGGCACGGTCTTCCTCGATCATGGCCATGGCCTCGTCTCGGTGTTCATGCATTTGTCGGAAGTTGACGTGGCAGCCGGCGACGTCGTGGACCGCGGCGACCTTCTGGCGAAGTCCGGCAATACAGGCCGCACAACCGGGCCGCACCTGCACTGGGCGGTAAAGTGGCGTAACCCGGAAGCCAGCGACCGCGGCGGCGATTTCTATATCGACCCGGCCTTGCTGCTGGCGCTGCCCGTAACAGACTAGGCAGACAGCCCTTCCGCCTGAAGCAATTCCGCAAAGGCCAGCGTCGTGCGGTCTTCATAGAGGTTGCCGACCACCTGCATGCCGGTCGGCAGGCCTTCCGATGTACGCGCCAGGGGTACGGCGGTCGATGGCAGGCCGGGGAAGGTCGCGAGCCCCGCCCACATCAGCTGAGACGCGTACGGGATCGCCTGCCCGTTGACGGTCAGCGTGCGCTTGCTCCAGTCCGGCTCGTCCGTGTGCGGGAAGGCCGCAGTGCTGAAGGCCGGTGACAGCACAAGATCGATGTCGCGGAAAATGTTTGCCCATTGGCGCTGCAGGTTCAGCTGGGCATCCAGCAGGTTCATGTAGACATGCGCGTCAACCGGCCGAGCCTCGGGCGTGCCGCGCGTGATCGCTGTATTGAGCAGGCGTAGGTAGTTTTCGTGGATGCTGGCAAAGTCCGGCAGGCCAGGCATTTTGCGGACCACCTGCACGCCCTGCTTTTCCAATGCGCCGGCGAGCGCCTCGATCGGGCCGGTGACGGCATCGTCCACGGGCGGCATGTCGTCAGCGCCGAGAACAAGCACGCGGAAGTTCTTGAGCGCGGTGTGCCGGGCAGCGGGCAGGTCCAGCTTCCAGCCAGCATTCACGGGCCCGGCCACAACCTCCAGCGCCGCGGACAGGTCTGCGGCGCTTCGCGCCATGGGCCCGACAACGGCCAATGGCACATCCACCCCGTCCGTACCCGGCGGATTATGCCCTTTCAGCGGCACGATGCCCCAGGTTGGCTTGTGTCCCCACACGCCGCAAAAATTCGACGGGAACCGGATCGAGCCGCCAATATCGGATCCAAACTCCAGAGGCACCATGCCGGAGGCCAGTGCCGCGGCTGACCCGCCGGAAGAACCACCCGGCGTGCGGCTGTGGTCATAGGGGTTCACCGTACGACCATAGACCGGGTTTACGCTCTGCCAGTCGGCGAGCGCCACGGGCACATTTGTCTTGCCGAGAATGATGGCGCCAGCCGCCTTCAGCCGGGCAACGGGCGGGGAATCTTCCTGCGGCTGGAAGTTCGCGAACATTTCGAAGCCCCAGGTCGTCGGCAGGCCCGCAACGTCATGGGCCTCCTTCACCGTCATGGGAACGCCGAGCAGCGGACGGGGATCGTCCGGCGTGCGGTTCTCGTCGATGGCACGAGCCGCATCCCGCGCGCGATCATAGTCTTTCACAATGACGGCATTCAGCGGGCCATTCTTCGCCTCGATCCGTGCGATCGCCGCGTCGCAGGCTTCCAGTGCGCTCAGTTCGCCGCTTCGAACAAGCGCAGCGGTGTCCAGAGCCGTGGCAGTTTCCAGATTCGTTTCCACCCCAGGCATTCCTTGTCCTCCCGGCCCTTGACTGTGCGCACCGCGCGCAGAAGGCTCTGTTTGAGATTGGTTCGCATCAACCTTAGCATGGCCGTCAGGTGGCGCCATGCTGAAAGACTCAAGCCAGAAGACCGGGCCGGGCGCAGGACCGGACGGATCAGGGGGACGGCATCGTGCAAACCATTGCGGGTTCAGTGCAGACATGGATCGAGCGCGCCATCGCCGCGGCGCCTGCCGGTCATGTGCCGCTACTGCTCCTGTCAGGTCCGCAAGGGGCCGGAAAGTCGACCGCTCTGGCGGCTGCGATCGAAGCGATTTCCCACCCCGTCGCCGGGGCGAGTATTGACGATTTCTACCTCACCCATGCCGAACGGATGGACCTGGCGCGCCGTATCAGCCCGCTGTTCATGACGCGCGGCCCGCCCGGCACGCACGACCTGACCCTGCTGACGATGACGGTCGCCGCATTGCGCGCGGCCGGCGACACGGCAGAAACGCCGCTGCCCGTATTCGACAAACTGAAGGACAATCGCGCGCCGGTCTCCGACTGGCGCAGCTTTACCGGCCGCCCCGCCGCCATCGTGATCGAAGGCTGGCTGATGGGGGTGCTGCCGCATGACGCCTCGGCGTGGGAGGCGCCGCTCAATCCGGTGGAGGCCGAAGACCGCACCGGCGCCTGGCGCCGCCACCAGGAAACGGCCCTCGCCGGCAGCTATCGCGACCTGTGGAACGCAGCGGACGGTTTCTGTCACATCGTGCCGCCAGATTTCGACTGCGTGCTCGGCTGGCGCCTGCAACAGGAAGCCGCGCTGTGGGAAGCTCGCGGCGAGGCCATGCCGAAGGAACGCCGCGACTGGGTCCGCCGCTTCATCCAGCACTATGAACGCCTCACCCGCCGCATGCTGGACGGCAAACGCCGCCCCGGCGCCGAAATTTTCATCGACGCAAACCGGACGGTTTTCAGAACGTCTGCCGGTTGAGCTTAAGGCAACAGCACGGTTGCGCCGGTGGTCTTGCCGCTTTCGAGGGCTTCGTGGGCCTTGGCCGCCTCTTTCATGTAGAAGCGCTGGCCGATGTCAGCGCCGAACGTGCCGGTCTTCATGGCGGCGAAGAGGTGGCGCGCACCGCGGGCGAGGTCTTCCGGCTGGTCAATGAAGCTGAACAGGGTCGGCCGGGTGAGGACCAGCGATCCGCCTGCGGCGAGGCGGCCGGGCGGCATCGGGTCTGCGGCGCCGGATGCGTTGCCATAGGAGATCATCCAGCCACGCTTCGTGAGACTGGACAGCGAGGCTTCGAAGCTGCGCTTGCCGACACTGTCGAGTGAGACATCGACGCCCGCGCCCCCTGTCAGCTCACGTACCTTTTTGGCGACATCG
Source organism: Hyphomonas sp. (assembly GCA_002700305.1). Classification (GTDB taxonomy): domain Bacteria; phylum Pseudomonadota; class Alphaproteobacteria; order Caulobacterales; family Hyphomonadaceae; genus Hyphomonas. The sequence continues at coordinate 176,365 of PACZ01000003.1, forward strand.
TCATAACCGACGATCGTGTCGCTGGCGCCAAGCTCTTCGGCCTTTTCGGCTTTCTCTGGCGTCGAGGTGACGGCGATCACACGGGCGCCGAGGCTGGCGGCCCATGGCGTCAGCACGCTGCCCACACCGCCGACCGGCGCCCAGATCAGAACCGTGTCACGGTCGGTAATCGGGCGGATCTCGAACAGCAGCATCCAGGCCGTCAGGCCCTTCAGCAGAACAGCCGCGCCGTCTTCTTCCGAAATACCGTCCGGCAGTTTCACCATCCGGTCTGCCGGGCCGGTGTAATGCGTCGCATAGGTGCCGCTGCCGAGATAAGCGACCCGGTCACCGGGCTTCACTTGAGTGACGCCTTCACCGACGGCCTCAACCGTGCCAGCCCCTTCGGAGCCCTGCACGAATGGCAGCTTCACCGGGTAGAGCCCGGTGCGGAAATAGGTGTCGATGAAATTGAGGCCGGAGGCGGCCTGCTTCACCAGCGCCTCGCCGGGGCCCGGCTGACGTGGTTCGAAATGCTCCACCTTCAGCACATCCGTGCCGCCGGTTTCGTTCATGATGATCCGGTAAGGCTCGTGCATGTCAGTGTCCTCCAGCTTTGGGCGCCTGCTTGCGCGCCTGAATGTTCAGCAGCTCCACCGCCAGCGAGAATGCAATGGCGAAGTAGAGGTAACCCCTCGGAATATGGAAGCCGAGACCGTCGGCCACAAGCGCCACGCCGACAAGAAGGATGAAGGCGAGGGCCAGCATCTTGGTCGTCGGGTGGTCTGCAATGAAGTTCGCCAGGGGGGTGGCCGCGACGGCCATGACGAAGGTCGACAGGATCACCGCCCCGATCATCACCGGCAACAGATCCGTCATGCCGATGGCGGTTATCACACTGTCGAGCGAGAAGACGATATTGATCACGAACAGCTGGATGACCACGCTGGTGAAGCCGCTCTGCGCGGTCGTCTCTTCATGGCCGGTCCCCTCGACGGCCGAGTGGATTTCCTGCGTACCCTTCCACAAGAGGAACAGACCACCGCCAAACAGGATCAGGTCCTTCAGGGTGACCTCTTCGACATGATGCATGACCTCTGTAGAGCCGTTTGCCACAAACACGGCCAGCGCATGCGGCAGGTGGAACAGCGGCGACTTGTCGAGCTGGAGGATCCAGAAGATCAGGCCCAGCATGGCGATCCGCAGCACCATGGCGCCCCAGACGCCGATGCGCGTGGCGGTCTGCTTCTGATCGCCCTTCAGCTTGCCGGTCGCGATGGACACAAACAGGAGATTGTCGATACCGAGCACGATTTCGAGAAAGGTCAGGGTGGCGAGGCTACCCCAGAAGGCCGGTGAGGCGAGTAGTTCCGTCATGATATGGTCTCCCGGTTGGCCGCCATTTGCGGCAGTTGAACCGTGCTGCGCGGTGGAGCGCAAGCCCGACTCGCGATCTGCTTAAGCCCATGGACCTGTTTGGAACCCTCACCTGCGGCGTGGATGAAGCCGGCCGCGGCCCCTGGGCCGGACCGGTGACAGCGGCAGCCGTGATCCTCGATCCGGCAAACCCGATCGAGGGCCTGACGGACTCCAAGAAACTCTCCGAAGCCAAGCGCGACGCCCTGGCTCCGCTCATCCGCGAGCGTGCCATGGCCTGGTGCGTTGCCCATGCCAGCGTTGAGGAGATTGACCGGCTGAACATCCGCGAAGCGACCTTCCTGGCCATGCGGCGGGCGGTGGAAGGGCTGCAGCATGCGCCGTCTCTCGCGCTGATCGATGGCAACGCCCTGCCCGGCGGCCTCTCCTGTGAGGCCCGCGCCATCGTGAAGGGCGACCTGAAAGAGCCCGCCATCTCCGCCGCCTCGATCCTCGCCAAGACGGTCCGCGACGCGCTGATGCAGGAGCTGGACGCAGCGCACCCCGGCTATGGACTTGCCAAACACAAGGGATACGGCACCGCCGCCCACGCTGAAGCCCTTACCCGCCTGGGCCCGGCTCCCTGCCACCGGATGAGCTTCGCCCCGGTGCGCGCGGCGGCCACTGGTTAACCGGCCATTAACCGTCTCAGCCGAGCTTCGCGGAATCGACGTGGAGGGACCCATGATCCTGTTGTTTGGCTGGCATACCTGGTGGGGCGAATCCGGCCGGCCGTACCGGTTCAATATTACGCTGACGCGCAAGGGCCTGCCGGATGAGGGCGGGATCTATATCTTCGTGCGCCGGCGCTTCGTGTTCTTCCTGGAGCCGCTGTACATCGGCAAGGCCACCAATTTCCGTTCGCGCCTTATCGGGCATGAGCGCTGGTGGGAAGCCTGGTGGAAACGCGGGGCGACCGAACGCCATGTAATGATTGTAAAAAAACCGGCTGACCGGGCCCGGGTCGAGGAAGATCTGATCCGGAATTACCAGCCGCGGATGAACGACATCCTCATCCCGCGCGGGGCAGACGATGCGCCGAACAACAAGCGCCTGCGCCGCTGGTGGAAGATCAAACGCTGGTTCCGCCTGCCCTTTTTGACCTGATTACGCCGGACTATACCGGACTATCTCATGATCTCAGGCGGCTCCGGCCGCCTTTTTCCATGCTTCCACATTGATCCCGCGGACCAACAGCCAGAGCGTTAGGGCCGCCTCGGCGACAAGGCATGGCAGGAACAGGATCATGAACCAGTCAGAGGCCGCCAGCGCGGGCGTCAGGAAGATCATGAGCGAGGTGACGAGGTAGCAGAGGCCCGCCACCACAATCCCGGTCCCGATCAGGCGCGGCAGGAAGCCGGACTTCCAGATCAGCCAGCCAATGATGAGGCAATCGAAGCCGAAGAACACCAGCGAGATATTATAAGCCTGCCCGTGCAGCATGAGCGAGAGGACAGACAGGCGCTCCAGTTCCCCGGCAGCAAACCCGCCCGTTTCCGGGTCCATGTTCAGCAGGATGAGCGGCATCAGGAAGAACAGCGCCTTGGTCCCGGCAATCGCCGCAGAGATCAGCCGGAAAACCAGCCCCGCCAGCGAGAGATGCCGGTCGACGACCAGCAGGATCCGGTAGAGGCAAAGCGCAACCAGAATATCCGCGCCGGTCATCAGCAATTCCGCCACGAAACCGATACGGTAGAGCATCTCTGCGCCGAGTATATTCGCCGCCGTGCCCGCCGGGTCGTTATAGTCGACCAGCTGGCCGCGCACGCCAATCTCGGCAAAGAGGCCCGCGACGATAATGTAGAGATAGGCAAGACCCGCCAGCCGGGCGGTTCGGACGGGCGGGGTCATGTCAGGCTCCATCATCTCGGCTTCGCTACGCTTATTATTGAAATTCGATAATATTGCAAGCCGCCTGAAGGGAAGTGCTTCCCGCACGGCCCGGCCCGTGGGATAGGGCGCGCATGGCAGATGATGTTTCCTCTTTCACCGGTGTGCCGCCGCTTTTCGCGGAGACGCCGGATTCGGTGAGCTTCAAGAAGCTGCGCAAGCGGCTGGTGCGCGGCGCGCTTCAGGCGATCGACGCCTATGGCATGGTCGACCGGCGCGCGGTGGAGAGCGGCGCGGCGCCCCGGCCGAAATGGCTGGTCTGCCTGTCAGGCGGCAAGGACAGCTATGGCCTGCTGGCAGTGCTGATGGATTTGCAATACCAGGGCGCCCTGCCCGTGGACCTGATCGCCTGCAACCTGGACCAGGGCCAGCCGGGCTTTCCCAAGCACATCCTGCCGGAATGGCTGGACAAGATCGACGCCACCTATCGCATCGTGACGGAAGACACCTATTCCATCGTCACCGACAAGGTGCCCCAGGGGCGGACCTTCTGCTCCATGTGCTCACGCCTGCGCCGGGGCATCCTCTATCGTATCGCGCGGGAGGAAGGCTGCGACGCCATCGTGCTGGGCCACCACCGCGACGATGCGCTGGAGACGTTCATGATGAACCTCATCCATGGCGGGCGGCTGGCCGCGATGCCGCCGAAGCTGCTGAACGATGAGGGCGATGTGATGGTACTCCGCCCCCTGATCACCGCGGCGGAAGACGATCTGGAGAAGTTCTCGAATGCAATGAACTTCCCGATCATTCCCTGCAATCTGTGCGGCAGTCAGGACGGCCTGCAGCGCGTGGCGATGAAACAGATGCTGACCGAGTGGGAACGCAAGAAGCCGGGCGTGCGCCAGGTCATGGCCCACGCCCTCGCCACGGTCCGTCCCAGCCACCTGCATGACCCGAAGATCTTCGACTTCCTCGGCCTCGCCCCCGGCGGCGAAGGCGAAGACGATCCGAACGTGCCTTTCTGAAGCATACCTGACGCAGAGCTGGCACAGGCTGGCAGGGGGTAACATGCCATCTGATCACGCAAAGCACCCGCTCGCTACGCATATTACCGACCACGGACAGTTCGGGCACCCGGTCTCGGACAATATCCACGCCTATCTGAACGCACTTTACGAAGGCAAGCTCTACGAAACACTTTCCGCAGGGTATCCCGGACGGAAAATCATCCTCAACCTTGCCGATGCCTATTCGCTGATGAGTCAGGAAATCTTCTGGACCGAGGATGAGGCCTACGAGCAGGCCCTGAACGCCTTCCCCTACCTCGCAGATCATATCGCCGGAACGGATCTGGGCCTGGCGGACCTTTACCATGTCTCGGTTATCGTCGAGAATTTCTTCGACGGGGACCTGCACGGTCAGGGCCCCGCTCACCTCACCCGGCTCAACGCTCCGATAAAGTTACTGGCGGAACTTTTTGAGCGGCCTGATTACAAGACAGCGATCTACACCGCACTGGAAAACAAGTCCCGGTCAGATTTCCATGAACTTATCTCCATGGCGACCTGGTTCTATGGAGAAGATGCGTTCGATCTGTTCTTCAGTTTTGCAGAAGCCCAGCCTGTCCAGGCGCTGGAGCCTGCCTACTGGCTGATCGACATGAATGATGCCCAGCGCGAGAGATTCATTACCTGGGCGCGACGTTACATGCCTTCGGGGCTTTCGCTGCCAGTATCGGCGCGCACGCAGGACTATGACGAAACAGTCTCCCAGATTCTCGACCGTATCGAATGGCAGCACGAGCACACGCTGAAATCGGTTCGGGACCGGGTGGATTTTACGATCTGGGGCCTTTGCTCGACTGACAAGTTCAAGGCGGCAAATGCGGCGTATCTGCTGGAAGACCTGCCGGTCAGTCAGTGGCCTGAGGGAAGTCTGGCCGTCATTTCCGGACTGTACGAAGACATGGAACCGAACTGGACCTCGTTCAAATCCAGAGGTGGCAAGGGAAGCTACACAACGCACAGGGAGAGGCTGGGCGAGCTCCTGAAAAAGGCGAACGGGCCGTTCTGACAAGCGGCGCCGGTGCAGCCAGACGACTGTGCGCACGCCGGCAGCGCCATGCCTGATTTTCGGGCACTCTTTAAAATGTCGGGCTGCAGCGAAAGAAGCGCTGGCCCTGCCCGGTGGCGCTCCCTATTCGACGGGCAGCGAGAGGTCGATACGTCAAAGGCGGTCGGGTAAAGTACCGGGAGGGCATCAAATTGCATCGATGGATGTTGGGCGCCTGCATCGCCTTGTCCGGCGCCGGACTGGCCATGGCCGAAGACGAGCCGCCAATCCGCAATTTCTCCACCTACCAGCCGACCGTCCGCCCGGTGCGGATCGACACCAGCGAAGCCCCCGTCATCGACGGCAAGCTTGACGAGGCCGTGTGGTCGAAGGCCGCTGAGGTCACAGAGTTCTACCAGGTGGAACCGAAAGTCGGCCCGCCCAGCGTCGAGACGCGCGTCTATTTCGCCTATGACGAAAACAATCTCTATGTCGGCATCTATGCGCAGGACGACATGCCGGAGGCGATCCTCGCTTCGGTGCTGGAGCGCGACGGCGAAATCTGGCGGGACGACATGTTCCGCTTCTATATCGACCCGTTCAACACCGGCACGTCAGGCTTCGGCTTTGATATCAACGCCCTCGGCGCGCGCACCGAACGCCTGATCCGGTATGGACAATCGCCCGTCGATGCCTGGAACATCATCTGGGATGCCGACAGCGTACGGACCGAAGACGGCTGGACGGCGGAGATCGCCCTGCCGTTCCGCTCGCTCAGCTTCGACCCGGCCTCCGACGGCTGGGGCCTGATGATGACGCGCGAACATGCCCATGCGAACGAGGAGATCCGCTGGGCCGGGATCGACCAGTCGGTAAACAAGTTCGGCTTTGCCCGGCCGGGCCATATCGAGGGCATCGACAATATCAACAAGGGCAAGGGGTTCGATGTGCAGCTGCAGGCGGGCCTCAACGGGAACCGCCGCTGGGACCGGCCGCGCGACGATGATCTGTCGATCGAGCCGAGCGCCAATATCTCCTACAAGTTCACGCCGTCGCTGACCGGCCTTGTTACGCTGAACACAGACTTTTCCGACACGCCGCTGGACGACCGGCAGATCAATACAGGGCGCTTCTCGCTGTTCTTCCCGGAAACGCGGGACTTCTTCCTGCAGGACGCCGCGCTGTTCGAATTTGCCGGGCAGACCTTTGCCGGCGCGCCGAACGGCCAACCCTTCTTCTCGCGCCGGATCGGTATCGTCAACGGCCAGTCGGTGAAGGTGGATGCGGGCCTGAAGCTGAGCGGTGAAATCAATGGCGTGGAAGTCGGCATCCTGTCGGCCCAGACCGGGGCCATCGGCAATATCGGCTCGCAGAACCTGTCGGTTGCCCGCGCAACGGTGGATGTGCTGGACCAGTCACGGGTCGGCTTTATCGCCACGAATGGCGACCCGACGGGCCTTTCCGACAATACGCTGGCGGGCGCCGATTTCAGCTATCGCGTGCCGTCTTTCTTCGGCGGCGGGCGGATGCAGGCGGACGTGTTCTACCAGCGCACTTTCTCCTCCACGCTGGAGGATGACGATTCCTTCGGGGCGAAGTTCGACTATCCGAACGACAAATGGGCGTGGAACCTCGAAGCCCGGCAGATCGGAGAGGATTTCGCCCCGGCGCTCGGCTTTGTGAACCGGCCAGGCACGCGCACCTTCTCCGCCGAATGGCACCGCCGCTTCCGCCAGGCAGGCGGGCATCTCCGCTGGTGGCAGTTCGGCACCAGCCATGAATACATCACCGACCTGGACGGCAATGCGGAGACCACGGTCAATTCGCTCGTCCTGAACGCCAACACGATCTGGACCGACGACCTGACCCTCACCGCCAGCCAGAATGAAGAGCATATCAATACGCCCTTCTTCCTGCCCGGCGGCCTGGTCGTGCCGGTGGGCGTCTATGACAATAATGGCGTGAAGTTCCGCATCCAATCCTCCTATGTGCGCCCCTGGGGCACGACATCGGAGATCGAGTTCAGGGATTTCTATGGCGGCGAGTCGAAGCGCTACGATGTCAATGTGAACTTCCGCCCGAACCCGCACGTTGACCTCAAGGCCGGCTATAAACGGGAAGACATTTCCGTGCCTGCCGGGGACGTCAGTGTACAGATCGGATCGCTGGAAACCGTGTTCAATGTCTCGACGGATCTCTCGGTCACCACGCAGACGCAGTATGACAACATTACCAACAGCCTGTCCTTCTTCGGCCGGGTGAACTGGGAACTGCGCCCGCAGACGGAGGTCTTCTTCTCCCTCGGCCACGGCGCGGTGATCGAAGGCGACGATTTCCGCCGCAACTTCCGGTCCGTGCAGACCAGCGCCGTCCTGCGCTTCGGCAACACGTTCCGCTTCTAGCGACAAAAGAAAAGCGCGGCCCCTTGCGGAGCCGCGCTGATCGTTTGACCTGCAGGCAGGCTTATTTGCGCCAGACAGCCGCCATCGCCGGATCTTCTTCCTCGCCCGTGTACTTGCGGGTTTCGGCGCGGCCGACCACCATGTGGTGCACCTCGTCCGGGCCGTCCGCCAGGCGCAGCGTGCGCTGGTTGGCATACATGCGGGCGAGCGGCGTCCATTGCGAAACGCCGGTTGCGCCGTGCAGCTGGATCGCATCGTCGATGATGTCGCAAACGCGCTCCGGCACCATGGCCTTGACCATGGAAATCCAGACGCGGGCTTCCTTGTTGCCGAGGACGTCCATCGCCTTGGCGGCCTTGAGGACCATCATGCGCATGGCTTCGATCTCGATGCGGGCGCGGGAGACCTTTTCGAGGTTGCCACCCAGCTTGATCAGGTCGCGGCCAAAAGCCTGACGGGTCATGCCGCGAACGACCATCAGGTCGAGGGCTTTCTCTGCCGCCCCGATGGAGCGCATGCAGTGGTGGATACGGCCGGGGCCGAGGCGCAGCTGCGAGATCTCGAAGCCGCGGCCTTCGCCGAGCAGCATGTTCTCTTTCGGAACACGGACGTTCTCGAAACGGATGTGCATGTGGCCGTGCGGGGCATCCGGATCGCCGAAGACGTGCATCGGGCCCATGATGGTCACGCCCGGGTGCGGCAGTGGCACGAGGATCTGCGACTGGCGGCGGTTCACGTCCGGCCCGTCATTGGTTTTCACCATGGTGATCATGATGCGGCAACGCGGGTCGCCAGCGCCGGAGATGTAGTATTTCTCGCCATTGATGACCCATTCGTCGCCTTCCAGAACGGCGCTCATGGAGACGTTCTTGGCGTCCGAGGACGGCAGGGCCGGTTCGGTCATGGCGAAGGCGGAGCGGATCTTGCCTTCCAGAAGCGGCTTCAGCCACTGTTCCTTCTGGGCCGGCGTGCCGACGCGCTCGAGAACTTCCATGTTCCCGGTGTCCGGCGCGGAGCAGTTCATCGACTCAGATGCCAGCGGGTTCTTGCCGAGTTCCGCAGCGATGTAGGCGTAATCGAGGTTTTTCAGGCCTTCACCGGTTTCGGCATCCGGCAGGAAGAAGTTCCAGAGGCCTTCTTTCTTTGCCGCGTCCTTGGCCCCTTCGAGGGCTTCGAGCTGGCCCGGCGCGTAAGACCAGATGTCGGTCTTGCCTTCGCCGAGACGTTCGAATTCCTCATACATCGGTTCGACCGTTTCCTTGATGAACCGCTTCACATGTTCGTAGAGGGGGCGGGCCTCCTCCGACATGCGCAGGTCATTCAGTTCGGCCATTGCGTCCATGGAATGCTGGGTATCAGCCATGGCTGTCCTCCTTCAGTTTGTTTGTTGATCCATTGGTAGTCCGTGCAGCCGGGTGGCCGCAAATTCTTTCTTGGCAATGTTTCTTGACGGCGGCGGCCCGCAAGGCCCGCGCTTTGCGCCGAATCGAAATCGGGTCTAGAGCGCAGGCATGAGCCCGATCGCCGCTGCCATCATTCTCGTCACTGTGCTGGTGACCAGTTTCATTTCGGGCATTTTCGGCATGGCGGGCGGCATCATTTTCATGGGCGTGCTGGCCGCGCTGGTGCCGGTTGCCACCGCCATGATCGTGCATGGCGCGGTGCAGATGATCTCCAATGGCTACCGCGCCTTCCTGTGGCGGGATCATATCGACTGGCGCATCTTCCGCCGCTACGCGGTGGGCTCCGTTGCTGCGGTCGCCCTGCTGTTCGCGCTCAGCTGGCGTCCGGACAAACAGGTCGTCTATGTGTTGCTGGGCTGTGTCGCCATGCTGGTCTGGCTGCCGAAGACGCTGCTGGATCTCGACATCCAGAAACGCTTCCAGGCCGAAGGCGCAGGCTTCGTCGTGCAGTCGCTGAACACGATTGCCGGAGTGTCCGGCCCGCTGCTGGACCAGTTCTTCGTCCATACCGACATGACGCGCCATGCCATCGTGGCGACCAAGGCCGTGACGCAGGTGCTGGCGCATTTCGTGAAGATCGTGTTCTGGAGCACGCCGGTCATCATGGCTGCAGGTCTTCAGGCGCTGCCGCCCTGGTGGCTGATCCTGCTGGCAGCCCCGCTTTCCATGCTGGGCACGACGCTGGGCGGCAAAGTACTGGACCGGATGAGCGACGTGAATTTCAAACGCGGCATGAAATACCTCGTCACCGCAATTGGTGCCGTCATGCTGATGAAAGCTGCAGGCTGGCTGTAACGCCGCGCGCATTCGGGAACTCCACTGTCGACAGACGCGACAATGCCCCATGTTAGACTATTCGGGAACTTTATTATATGAAGCCCAATCATCACCACTGGTGATAATTGGGAGCGCGCCATGAATCTACGGTCGATCGACCTGAACCTGCTGCCTGTGCTGGAAGCCGTTTATGACGAGCGGAGCCTGACACGAGCCAGCGAAATCCTGCGGATCACTCAGCCGGCTGTCAGCAATGCGCTCTCCCGGCTTCGGAACCATTTCGAGGACCCGCTCTTCGTCCGCGAAGGCCGCGGGGTGAAGCCGACCGCGATGGCAGAGGCGCTCATGCCCGCCGTGCGCGAAGCGCTCGACAAGCTGCGCGCCGGGCTGGAGCCACGTTCCGTGTTCGAGCCGTCGCATTCCACCCGCGTGTTCAACCTGTCTGCCCGCGATGCCGGCGCGTTCCTGATTGCTCCGGCACTGGCGGCGCGGCTGGAAGCGATTGCCCCCGGCGTGCGGATTTCCTGGAGCCAGCTGCACCGCTCTGCGGTCGCCGCGGAACTGGCATCCGGCCGGCTGGACCTCGCCATCGACGTCTCCGACCTGCTGGGCGTGGATATGGAACGGGAAAAACTCCTGTCGGCGCCCTATGTCTGCGTCCTCTCACCAGATCATCCGCAGGCGGACCAGCCTTTAACGCAGGACGCGTTCTTCGACCTGCGCCACATCACCGTGTCCAGCCGCCGGGAAGGCCGCAGCCTGATCGAGGAAATGGCCCGTATGGTCGGCCGGCGCATTACGCCGACACAGCGCCTGCCGCACTATATGACGGCGCTGGAAATCGTCCGGCAGACAAAACTGGCCCTGGTGGCGCCCCGCCAGATCGCGGAAAACACCGGCCTTGCCGTGCTGGCCCTGCCCTTCGACTATCCCTCCCCGGAATCGACGCTCTACTGGCACCGGGAATATGCCGGGGATCCGGCGCTGACCTGGATGCGCGGCCTGATCCGGGACATTGCCCGTGAGCTGATGGCTTCCGAACGGCAGAAGGCGCCCGTAGCGGCGTCCTAGACGGTCGACTGTTCCAGCGTCGGCATGATCGCGTCGATGGCCGGCTTCCGGACAAGCATCTTGTTGCGATAGTAAGCGCCGTTCGCAATGGCCTTGAGGGCGGTGGCGGCTTCCATCGCCGTGTCCATCAGGGCATCCGCCTCGACCACCTTGTCCAGCCAGCCGACGGGCACTGCCTCATCCGGCGAGTAAAGGCGAGCCTGCACGAGCGCTTCCGTCAGGTACATCGGGTTGAGACGCGCGCGCGGCAGCTCCGTGCCGAAGCCCGGCAGGGTCATGCCATTGACCGTCTCGTTCGCACCGATCTTGAAGGCGCCGCGCGTGCCGATCCGCGTGTCGCCGCCCAGCAGCATGAAAGCGCCCATGGCGATGGAGTGCCCGGTCGATGCGATCACGACCGGCATCTTGGAAGTGAACAGGCGCATGGCCAGCTGGCCGCCACCAGTCACCAGTTTGCGCACACCTTCGCCGTCGGACGTGGCCAGGAATTTCAAGTCGAACCCGGCAGAAAATTTTCCCTCGCGCCCGGTCAGCACCAGAACGTCCCCATCCTTCTCCGCTTCGTCGAGGCAGGCATTCACTGCCTCCAGCATGTCGAGGCTGATGGCATTGGCTTTGCCGTCATCCATGGTGACGACGGAAATGCCATTTTCGGTTTTGACGGTCGCGGTCATGCGGATCTCCCTGTTTTGCAGGCAGAAGGCAGCCCGTGCCCTCAAGGAAAGCAAGCATTTCCGGCGCGTCAGGCGTGAAAGGCGGCGTTTCAGCCAGCCCCCAGCTACTTTCGCCGGGCCTTGAAGAAATCCTTCAGCAGCTGGCTCGCCGCTTCGCCGCGTTCCTCGTCCTGCTCGACTTCCGGCCGCCAGTGGCAGGTCGGCTGTTCGAAAAAGCGGGCGCCATGGATCACCGCGCCACCCTTCGGGTCGCAGGCGCCGAAGACCAGCTTGCCGATCCGGGCAAGGCTGATCGCCCCGGCGCACATCGCGCACGGCTCCAGCGTGACATACATGGTGAGGCCCGTGAGACGGTAATTGCCACGCGCCTCTGCCGCGCGGCGCAGGGCGATAATCTCTGCATGGGCGGTCGGGTCATGCCCGCTGATCGGCGCATTGGCGCCCTCTGCGATGATCTCACCCGTTTCCGGATCGACGATCACGGCCCCCACAGGCACTTCGCCTGCCGCAGCAGCTTCGCACGCCAGTTCCAGCGCGCGGTCCATCGGATCAGCAAGAATTGTCATGATGATGAGATCGCCCTAGACGGGCCGGAAGTAAACCCGGAAGTCTACGCAGCGACCGACCTAAAGCAGACTCAAACACAGGACGACGGCAGTCGCTCCGGCCGATATCCAGACCACAATCCGAAGCGGCAACGACACGGCTTTGCGGACATATTCTGCTCCATGCAAACCCGATGCACGACGAATTGCTGCCCTGTTGAGTATCCCGATGCCAAGCGTGGCCTGATTCAGCGCGATGCGGATAAATATGAGATATCGCAGTTCGTCCCAAACCCGGACCACCCACAAATTTACCACCATGATTGTCGTGATCGCGACAAGCTGTGGCACGTAGAGGGCGGCGAAGGAGGGTGAAATAGAAGCGAGACTGTAGAGGTATCCGGAAAGCGGGAATAGAATCCAGGCGACGACCAGCCCCGCACCTGCGGAGGGCAGTGCGGCCAGGAAAAACGTCGAGATAACTTGCGAATTGTCCCGCGTTTTTGCGGTCACAAGTGCAGCGACATCCTCCGGTATTCCTGCGCTGATGAGGGAAGCCCTTAACAGGGACGCACTGTTCCAATACTGGTCCAACATTCAGCAACCCCCGGATCAACCTAAGAATGCGCATCATTGCCGGACAGCACAAGGGGCGGGCGATTGCCGCGCCGAAGGGACAGGGCACGCGGCCGACGGCCGACCGGGCGCGCGAAAGCGTGTTCAACATGCTGGCCCATGCGCCCTGGGCGCCAGAGATCGAAGGCGCTCGGGTGATCGACCTGTTCGCGGGGTCTGGCGCGCTGGGCCTCGAAGCGGTCAGCCGGGGCGCGGCCTTCTGCCTGTTCGTGGAAACCGACCATGCCGCCCGCGGCGCAATCCGCGACAATATCGAGACGCTGGGCCTCTACGGGAACACGCGCATCCACCGGCGCTCCGCCACCGATCTTGGCGAGAAGCCGGCCGGTGTCGGCAGCCCGTTCACAATCGCCTTCCTCGATCCGCCTTACCACAAGGACCTTGTCGCCCCGGCCCTCGCCTGCCTGATTGAGGGCAACTGGCTGGCCGATGACGCCATCGCAGTGGTGGAGACAGCCTCGGACGAACTCATCGCGCCGGAAGGCTGGGAGGTGCTGGACACGCGGGACTATGGCGCCGCGCGCGTGTGGTTCCTGAAGCCAGCTTAGCCCTTCAGGAATTCCTCCCGAAGATCGCAGTTCGATTTGTTCGTGCCGACGAGTTCTGCATCGCCGGTCAGCCAGGCCTCTGCAGCGGCGCGGCCCTGATCACGCAGGCCTGTCAGGAAGCGCCAGCTGGTGTCGAACTTGGTGTGCAGGGCCTGGTCGGCGAGATCCTGCCCGCCGCGGATCGCATGCACGTTCAGGCGGCGGTACTTCTTCAGCATCGGCGCTTTCAGCATGCCGTCATCCAGAAGGCGCTGGACGAAGGCGATGGCGCGCAGCTCGCCGATCAGGGCAGCATTGAAGCTGATCTCGTTGACGCGTTCCTGGATCTCGCCTGCTCGCTTCGGCACGCCCAGCCGCTCGATCGGGTTCAGCGTGACCAGCAGCACGTCGGTCGGCGCGCCGCCATAGATCAGCGGGAAGATGCTGGGATTGCCCATATAGCCGCCATCCCAATAGGCATGGCCGTCGATCTCCACCGCCTGAAAGGTCTGCGGCAGGCAGGCGGAGGCGAGCACGGCATCGAGCGTCACCTCTTCGCCCGAAAACACTTTCACATGACCGGACTCCACATCCGTCGCGCTCAGGAACAGCTGCAGGCCGGAGGCACGGACCGCCTCGAAGTCGATCACGCTTTCCACCGCGTCCCGCAGCGGGTTCAGCTTCAGCGGGTTGAAGTCATACGGGCTGGCCCAGCTCTGCAGCGCGGAGGCATATGCAAAGGCCGCCGCTCCGGGCACACCATAGGCCCGCGCGGGCTTGCCGCTGTGCGACACCGCCTGCCAGAGCGCCTCAAGCGCCTGCCGGGCACCATCCACGCCGTCCGCACCATAACCGCCTGCAAAGGCGACCGCATTCATTGCACCGGCCGAGGTGGCGGTGATAGCGCGGATGTCGAAGCGATTCTCTTCCAACAGCCGGTCGAGGACACCCCATGTGTAGGCGCCATGCGCCCCACCGCCCTGCAAAGCCAGACTGAGAGGCTTTTCTGCCGGTTTCGCCATTCAAGCCTCCTGTTCGCAACCGTCCTGCGGTGCTAACCCGTGAATCGGCATACAACCAGTGGGGAGACCGGCATGCCTGCCATTCCAGACGCAGATGCTCGCGGCGCCAGCACTGTGGTCATCGAACGCCTGGGATCGAAAGGCGATGGCCAGGTGCGGATCGACGGAGACTGGGTTTCCGTTCCCCAGGTACTGCCTGGCGAAGAAGTCCGCATTGCTGTCGAGAAAGACCGCGGGCGCCTCCTCGAGATCGTGACGCCCTCGCCGGACAGACAGGTCCCGGCCTGCCCGCATTTTTCAAAGTGTGGCAGCTGCAGCCTGCAGCACCTTGCCGATGGGCCTTATCAGGCCTTCAAACGCTCGCTTGTTGTAAATGCCCTCAAGTCGCGCGGGCTGGAGCCGCATGTCGAGGACATCTGGGTCACCCCGCCCGGAACCCGCCGTCGCATGTCGCTGGCCGCGCGGCGGACGAAGACCGGTGTGCAACTCGGTTTCCATGCCCGGCGCAGCCACGATATTGTGGACATTTCCACCTGCCCGGTTGCCTCGCCGGAGATCACACGGAAGCTCAGTGCCCTGAAAGAACTCGCCGCGCCGCTGGCACCGCTGAAAGGCGAGATGGTACTGAAAGTCACCGTGATGCCGAACGGGCTGGACCTTCATATCACGAATACCGCCACCTTCGCCGCGCCGCATGATGTCATGATGGCCGGAGCCAAAGCACTGGCCGCCGGGTTCCTGCGTGTCTCCATCGGCGATGAAGTCCCGCTGCAACAAGGAACACCGGAGATACAGGTCGGCAAGGCCGCGCTCCGCCCCCGCCCGGGCGGCTTCCTGCAAGCCAGCGCGGAAGCCGAAGCCTTCATGGCGAGCCTCGTGCGCCAGCATCTGAAGTTCGCCCTCGAGGTGGCCGACCTTTTCTCCGGCTGCGGAACATTTGCCCTGCGCCTGGCGGAGGAATCCCGCGTCCATGCGGCCGAAGGCGACGCAGACGCGATCGAAGCGCTGGAAGCATCTGCCCGCGCGGCGCCCGGCCTGAAGCCTGTAACGGCGGAAGTGCGCGACCTGTTCCGCAATCCGGTTCCGGCGGCCACGCTGTCCCATTTCCAGGGCATCGTGCTGAACCCGCCCCGGCACGGCGCTGCCAAACAAGTGGCAGAAATCGCGCAAAGCGGTGTCGCGCGGATCGCCTATATTTCCTGCGACCCCGGCACGCTTGCGCGGGACCTGCGCGTGCTCGTCGATGCCGGATACCGGTTCGTCCTGGTGCAGCCGGTCGACCAGTTCCTGTGGTCGCCGCATGTGGAAACAGTCGTGTTGCTGGAACGGGGAGGTGCAGGATGAGTGCCCAGAAGCCTGTCCCAGCCGTCGGCACGGTCTGCTTCCGCGGCGACGACGTCGCCCTGATCCGCCGGGGGACAAAGCCTATGGCCGGCAGCTGGTCTCTGCCCGGCGGCAAGATCGAATTCGGCGAACGGGCGGCCGATGCCGCGCTGCGCGAACTGAAGGAAGAGACCGGGCTCACCGCCCGGCTGGTGGGTCTCGTGGATGTCGTGGACGGTATCTTCACCTCCCGAACGACCGGTGATGTGCCCCGCCATTTCGTCCTGTTCGACTATGCCGCCATCTGGGTTTCCGGTACGGTAATGGCGGGTGACGATGCCGCCCATGCCGAATGGATCAGCCCGTCCCGGCTGGCAGAACTCGAAATCTGGGACGAAACCCGGCGCATCATCGAAGCGGCCCGCGCGCTGGTCGCCTCCAGCCAAACTGCCTCTTGACCGGCCCCAGCGTCACCTCTCTTGTGTGACGCCAGAGAAACAAACCCAAGTCTTTCAGGAGGAAACCATGACCTACGCCCCATTCGACCTTTCAGGAAAAGTCTGCGTTGTCACCGGCGGCAACAAGGGAATCGGCCTCGGCATGGTCGAGGCGCTGGCCGCTTCGAACGCCGATGTCGTGATCTGGGGCCGCAAGGAAGCCGATAATGCCGCCGCCGTGAAAAAGGCCGACGCACTCGGCACCGGCAAGATCAAAGCCTGGAAAGTGGACGTCGGCGAGGAAGCCGAAGTCGTCAAAGGCATGAAGGAAGCCGAAGAAGAATTTGGCCGCATCGACTGCTGCATCGCCAATGCCGGTGTTGGCCGCGGCGCCGCGAATTTCCACGAAATGACGCTGGAGACCTGGCGCTACAACCAGCGGATCAACTCCGAAGGTGCCTTCTTCACGCTTCGCGAAGCCGGCAAATCCATGGTGGCCCGCGCCAAGGCGGGCGATCCGGGCGGCAGCCTGGTCGGCACGGCGTCGCTGGCAGGGATCGAAGGGGCGGCACGCAATGAAGCCTACGGCCACACCAAGGGCGGCCTGATCGCCATGATGAATGCCATCGCCGCCGAATATGGCCGATACGGCATCCGCGCGAACTCCATCCTGCCGGGCTGGATCGCGACGGACATGACCGAAGGCGCGCAAGGGAATGAAGCCTTCCAGACCAAAGTGATCTCGCGTGTCCCGGCCCGGCGCTGGGGCGAGCCGGAAGATTTCGGCGGAATCGCTGTGTATCTGGCCTCCGATGCCTCCCGCTACCACTCCGGCGACACGCTGATCGTGGATGGCGGCTACGCGAAATTCTGATTCAGGTTTCTGCAATCCGAATCAAAAGGGCCGCTCCTGATGGAGCGGCCCGATCTTTATCCGGATGGAGAACCGATTATTGCGGCTCTTCGTCCGACATCGCTTCGGCAGTCGCGTCAGCTGCATCTTCAGCTGCATCGGCAGCGTCTGCAGCGGCTTCTTCAGCCGCTTCCATGGCATCGTCAGCGGCTTCTGTCGCAGCATCAGCAGCATCGGAAGCTGCAGCAGCAGCGTCGTCAGCGGCTTCTGTCGCAGCATCGGCTGCGTCAGAAGCAGACTCTTCGATAACCGTGGTTTCTTCAACAACCGGCGTGTCGTCAGCCGGAGCCTCAGCCGGTGCGCAGGCTGCGAGAGCCAGGGCGGCAGCGCCCAAAGTGATGATATTCTTCATGATATTACCCCTGATTAAGGTCTTGCGACCGAACGGCGTCATAGCATCCGCCAAGCAAAACGGATAGTTCAATTCAGAAAGGGGCTTGGCATCACTGTAAACCCCCTGAATCGAACCAGCCTCTCCCGGGACCCCGGAAAAGGCCAGAAGATGGGCAACCGGACCTATTCCCGGGCAACGCCCGTCGGCCGGTTGCCGCGTCCTTCGTGAGGGCGGGCCAGCCCGCGAGAGCCGGTCCAGTTGGCCTCAGCATGTGACGCCGGACCGGCGATTCTGCCAGTCCATTGCCAATTCTGCCGACAGAACGCGGCGGGAATGGGGCGGAGACGCGGCGGGCTGGCGCCGCCTCTTGCGTTGACGCTGCGACGGGGCGCTACGGCTTCTTCATAAAAATCACCAGAGAGGAAGCCCGACATGGCCCTGAAAACCCGCCTGACAGAGATGTTGAACATCAAGCACCCGATCATGCTCGCCGGCATGGGCGGGGTTTCCTATGCAGAAGTCTGCGCCGCGATGTGCAATGCGGGCGGCTATGGCGTGCTTGGCATGGCCGGCACGACACCGGATTTCATCGCCGGACAGATGAAACGGGTCCGTGAACTGACCGACCGGCCCTTCGGCGTCGACCTGCTGGCCGCCAGCCCGGAGAGTCTGGAAGAGTCTGTGGATGTCATCATCGAAGGCGGTGCCGATTCCTTCGTCGCCGGTCTCGGTGTGCCGATGCCGATCATGGAACGGCTGAAAAAGGCGAACGTCAAAGTCATGGTCGTCGGCGGCGCGGTGAAGCATGCGATCAAGGCCGAACAGGCGGGCTGCGACGCGGTGATCCTGCAGGGCGGCGAAGGCGGTGGACACACGGGCCTCGTCGGTACGCTGCCGCTGGTGGCACAGGCCGTCGAAGCGGTGAAGATCCCGGTCATTGCGGCAGGCGGTATCTATGACGGGCGCGGCCTCGCGGCCGCCCTGGCGCTCGGCGCACAAGGCGTCTGGATGGGTACGCGATTCATCGCCTCCGAAGAGGCCCACGCGGCAAATATGTATAAGCAGACCATTGTGGATGCGACCGACATCGATACCACGCGCACGCGCTGCTATTCCGGCAAGCCGATGCGCTGCCGCACCAATGACTATATCAATGACTGGGAACGCCGCCCGCAGGACATCAAGCCCTTCCCGTTCCAGGCGATCCACTCCACGCAGACCGGCGTGATCGGCGGCATTGGGGGCATCACGGACGAAGCAAAACTCAATCCGGATAGCTCCTGCTTCGCCATGGGCCAGTCGGCCGGCGGTGTGCATGAAGTGAAGCCCGTCGCCGCCATCGTGGCCGACATCATGCGGGATGCAGAGGCCTCCATCGACCGCATGGCCGGTATGAAGACGAAAGAAACGGCGTAAACGGACGACCCCGCCGCTCAGTCCTCGAAAGCCTTCCGGTCGACGAGGTTCCTGAGCGGCTCACCGTTCAGGTAGCGGTGGAGATTGTCCACAAACGTCCCGTCCGCACGCAGGATGGTCCCATTCGTCTGGGAGGAGTCGTGCGGCGTGAGCATGATCTTCGGATGATGCCAGAGCGGGCTTTCTTCCGGCAACGGCTCAACGCCTGTCACATCCAGCGCCGCAAAGGCCGGGCAGCCTTCATCCAGCGCGGCAATCAGCGCGTCCTCATCCACAAGGGCGCCGCGGCCGAGGTTCATGAAGAGGGCATCCGGCTTCATCTTCGAGAAAAAGTCCGTCCCAGCCATGCCTTCCGTTTCCGGCGTATGCGGCAGTGAGAGCAATACCACATCCGCCCCCGGCAATTCATCCATCAACACACTGGACGGCAGGATTTCGTGCGCGCCCGGTGCCGGGCCGGGGGAACGGCGCAGGCCCGTGACATGCCCGCCGAGGGCCGTCACGCGCGTACCGACGGCCGCACCGATCGAGCCGTAACCGACGATCAGCCAGCGGCTGCCCGCGATCTCGCGCGACTGGACGCGTTTCCACTCCGCGGCCTGTTGCTGGGCCCGGTGCTGCGGGCCCTTACGCAGGAAGTCCAGCGCTGCCCAGAGTGCCCATTCGGCCATCGATTCGGCCTGGGTGTGGTTGGTCGTGTAGTGTTTCGAGGCTTTGCCGATGCCTTTGAGCACCGCATTGTCCACGCCCGCTGCCGGAGACTGGAACCAGTCGAGCCGGTCTGAGGCCATGACGGTTCTGACAAATGTCCCGGCCGCCGGGCCGAAAAAGCAATCCAGGCTGCCAAAGACGATTTCGGGTTCCACCTTGTCGGTCACCACCCGGCTCCCGGCATGATAGAAGCGGCCCTCATCGGTCATAATGAGGACATCAAGTTTGTGTTCTACATCCTTGAGCCGAGGCTGGATGCGGGCAAAGGTCTTTTCATGAACAAGGCACGTTTTCATGTCATCCTGCTTAGCGCCCTGATGGTCTGTGGCGCAAGCGCTGCACAATCAGGCCTGCCGATGCGGGGGCCGGATTACTTCCGCGACGCCTCGGATCTGGCGGGCGCGCTTGGCTCTGCGCATGCGATCCGGGTGCGCTGCAACGGCCGGGAAGACCAGTACTGGCGCCAGTACATGTCGGACATGCTGAGCTATGAGGCGCCCAATCGCGGCAATCTCCGCTCCAGCCTGGTGGAGCAGTTCAATGATGCCTATCAGGAAACCAGCCGCGACTATCTGAAATGCGACAACCGCGCCGTGGAAGCCGAAGCGCGCTTCGCCCGTGAAGGCCAGGAAATCGCCGAACGCATGGCGATGCACTATTTCCCGAAAAAGCCCAACTGATCAGCGGATCATGAGCAAATGGCTCCGGCAGGTCCGGCAGTCCGTACTGCCAAACCCATCCAGCGCCACACGCACGCGGTCAGACAGCATCAACGCCTGAACGAGTTGGCACTCATTGCCATTCTCAACCGCAACAGCAGCAAGAGCGCTGGCCTCCACGGTCAGACGGTCGATATGCCAGTGGACCTTTTTTCCAGCGCGGAAATGCCGCCCGAGCCGCGCGCCCAGACCACCTGAACCATGCGCGCTGCCGGCATAAAGAAATGTCCCCGATGGCAGGTGTCCTGTTTTCTGCCGGCCAGCGCCGATGTTCAGCGCCTGGTCCAATCGGACCAGAAGGACATATGAGCCCCTGACACCTCTCAGCGGTTCAAGATTGTCGGGCTTAACCCATCGCCCTTCCGGGACAGCGCTGTCGACGATCTGCCGCGCTTCCGGAAAGGCGGACGCCGCTGTCACTCCACTTTCTCCGATGTCATCACGAAGCGTGGCCCGGGGCCGGCGGCGCGGGCGCGGTCATCCGGGTTGTAGAGCTTGCAGGTTTTCAGGCTGAGACAGCCACAGCCGATGCACCCGTCCAGCCGGTTGCGCAGGCGCTCGACCATTGCGATGTGATCGTCGAGCCGTTTGCGGAAATGCTGGCTGATACGTGTCCAGTCCGCCTTGTTGGGCGTGCGGTTGTCCGGCAGGTCGCTCAGCACCTCACCGATCTCCTCAATGGTAAGCCCCATCTGCTGGGCAATCAGGATGAAGGACAGGCGGCGGATGTCGGCGCGGGCAAACTCCCGCTGTCCGGACGGGCGCCGGTCCGGCTTCACGAGGCCGCGCGATTCGTAGAACCGGATCGCCGAGACCGACAGCCCGGTCCGGCGGGCGACATCCCCGATCGATAGGCCCTGCTTCATGCCGCATTTTCCTTCCAAAAGATGCTTGACCTCAAGTTAGGTTGAGGAATTACGAGGGTCAAATCAAACGCAGACAAAAGGCACAAAAGGAGCCTGAAACAATGAAACCCGCCCTGTTTGAACATGTGAATGTCACTGTGTCAGATCCAAAAAAGACCGCCGCCATGCTGGTGGACCTGTTCGGCTGGCATGTGAGATGGGAAGGCCCGTCGAAATATGATGGCTACACCGTCCATGTCGGCACCGATGACGAATACATCGCCCTCTACGCCCTCCCGAAGCAGGACCGGCCCGACGAGGAGAGTTACTACCGCACCGGCGCCGTGAACCATTTCGGCATACTGGTGGAGGATCTGGATGCCGCAGAAGAGCGTATCCTGAAGTCCGGCCTCAAGACGCACAGCCACCAGACCTATGATCCGGGCAGCCGGTTTTACTTCCACGATCATGATGGCATCGAGTGGGAGGTGGTCAGCTATGCTTGAAGGACTGGCACAGAGCTATCTCGAATCCCTCTCGCAAACGATTCGGCCGCCCGATGATTTTTATTGGCCGGGCCGGGACTCGCCAAGACGGCGCAGGGCGTTAAGGTCCGCCTCAGACATGAGAGGTGAAACACATGACAGCAGTCCGGATACTCCTGACAGCAGCGCTTGCAACCAGCCTTAGCGCCTGCGTCACCCCAGAGCCCGTCACGAAGATCGTCGAAAAAGAGGTAATCGTGACGGAAACCGTGATGGTGCCGGAACCCGCAGCCCCCGGTCCGGGAGACCGGATGCCGACGGGCCGCGACATGGGCGTGCGCTCTGCCGTTGTCGCCCCACATGCGGCAGCAGCGACCGCTCATCCGCTGGCCACCCAGACCGCGCTGGACGTGATGAAACGCGGCGGTTCTGCCGTCGATGCCGCGATTGCCGCCAATGCCATGCTGGGCCTTGTGGAACCGACCGGAAACGGCATCGGCGGTGATCTCTTCGCTATCGTCTGGGATCCGGCGACTCAGCAGCTCTACGGCTACAATGGTTCCGGCCGCAGTGCGAAGGGTGCGACCCTCGCCGACATGCAGGCCAAGGCCGACGAATTCATGGACGGCAAGGAAATCCCGCCTTTCGGCGCGGCACCTGTGACTGTTCCGGGCACGGTCGATGGCTGGTTCGCCCTCCACGACAAGTTCGGCAAGTTGCCGATCTCCGACGATCTGAAGCCCGCCATCACCTATGCCCGCGAGGGTGCGCCGATCCCGGAAGTGATTTCCTATTACTGGAGCTTCGGCCCGAAACGCTTCGAGCCCGCTTATGAGAGCGGCATGCTGGAAGAGTATGACAATGCGAAGAAGCTCTATTTTTCTCCGGCGCCCCGCGAGGGCACCCTGTTCCACAATCCGGATCTTGCCGACACTCTGAGCCAGATTGCAGAGGGAGGGCGTGACGCCTTCTACAAGGGCAAACTGGCCGAACGGATGGATGCCTATTTCCAGCACATCGGCGGGTTCCTCCGCTATGACGATTTCGCCTCGCACACCGGCGAATGGGTCAACCCGATGTGCGTGACCTATCGCAGCGACTACAAGCTCTGCGAACTGCCGCCGAACACGCAGGGGGTCGCGGCGCTGCAGATGTTGCAGATGCTGGAAAAGTTTGACCTGCGCGGCATGGGCTATGGCTCGGCCGACTCGATCATGGCGCAAGTGGAAGCCAAGCGACTCGCCTTTGCGGACCGGGCGAAGGGCTATGCCGATCCCGACTTTTCCGGCATCGATCCGTCCGTGTTCATTGCCGATGGCTATAACGCGGAACGCGCTGGGTTGATTGACCTGAACAAAGCGATGACCAACGTTAAAGCGGGGCTAGATTTCCCGGCAGCTGACAAGGCGCTCGAGGATGGCGACACGACCTATCTCACCGTCGCGGACGAGAACGGCATGATGGTCTCGCTCATCCAGTCGAACTATCGCGGCATGGGCTCCGGCCTCGTGGCTGACGGGATGGGCTTCATGTTCCAGGACCGCGGCCAGCTGTTCAGCCTCGACCCGGCCCACCCGAATGCTTGGGAGCCAGGCAAGCGCCCGTTCCACACGATCATCCCGGCCTTTGCGTTCAAGAAAGACATGCCGGGGTGTCAGGTCCGCGCTGTGCCGATCGAGCAGGCCTGCCCGTTCGAGCCCTGGCTGAGCTTCGGCCTGATGGGCGGCGGCATGCAGCCGCAGGGCCATGTGCAGGTGATCCTGAACCTCGTCGATTTCGACATGGGTCTGCAGGAGGCCGGGGATGCCGCCCGGTGGGAACACAATGGCGGCTGCGAACCGACCAATGATCTCGACGACCCGGCCTGCGAAGCCGATGTCGGCACCGTCTCCCTTGAAAGCGGCATCCCGCCGGAAACCCGAGCCGAACTGGAGCGCCGTGGACTGAACATTGATTGCTGCAGCGCCAATGCCGGCGGCTATCAGGCCATCATGCGCGACTTCGAAAGCGGCGCGTACATCGCCGCGACCGAAATGCGCAAGGACGGCGTGGCAGACGGGTACTAACCGTTCAGTTTCAGGGTAATGCCAGCAATCGAGATGGACCTGCCTTCAACCGGCAGGTCCTTTTCTTTTGCGCGGGCAATCGCCTGGTCCGCATCCGGCATATCGAAGCCGAATTCGATCATCCGGTCGGCAGGGCCTTCGGTGAAGTAGAGCACGGCATCGGCCAGGAACAAGCGGCGCCTGTCAGCCGTGAGGCCGAAGACGAGCCCCCATTTCTGCGCCAGTGCATCCGGGTCAGGTGTTTCAAGAACGGCATGCGTGAATCGTCCGGGAGCGGACCGGTCACGCCAGCCGGGGCCGCCCCAGCGCCAGCTGCCCGCCGGGCGCGGCTCATCCACTGAAACGATCGCCCCACCAATATCTGCCGGGTGAAGATGGCTGGCGGAAATATCCGGCAGGTCGACATTCCAGACGCGGCGTATGCCAAGCCCGTCGACGCGGGCACGCAGGGCCGCCATGTCGTCGGTCTGGAAGATCGCCATATAGCCGCCCTCGCCGCCCCGGTCGATGAAACGCCGCGCCGGGGCCTTGTCGGCCGTCGGAACCACGACTTCGAGAAACTGGTCGCCAATCGCGAACACGGCATTCACCAGGCCGAACTCCCCCACGCCGGGATCCGGAAACGGTTCGCCCAGCCCAAGAACACTCTGCAATGTGTCGGCGGTGTCGAGACTGTTTGCAGCGATCACAAGCTGGCGCAGGCGCGGTGGGCTCATGGGTGTCCTCCGGGTTTATTCTGTTTTGTTTTCCCGGCAATTTAGCACACATGCCGCAACGGCAGAGCGGAAAATCGGCGCCGCGTCCCAACGAAACGCTATTACAGTCGAATTGACCTTGCCCGGAAAGGATTCCACCTCAGGCTCATGAGTTGCGACCTGAACACGAAGACGCCGGACGCGTCCCACAATCATGCCCATGAGCACGGGCATGATCACGCGCATGGGCACGACCACGCACACGGCCATGGGCATTCCCACGACCATGCCGACATGACGACGGCGGATTCCCGCAAGCGAGTGGCTATCGCGGCGGTCCTGACGGCCAGCTTCATGCTGGCGGAGGTAACCGGCGGCCTGATCTCGGGTTCGCTCGCCCTGCTGGCCGATGCCGCGCATATGCTGACCGATGCCGGATCGCTGGTCCTTGCCTGGGTCGGCTACAAGCTCGCCGAACGCCCGGCAGATCCGGCCCGCTCCTATGGCTTCGGGCGGATGAAAGTTCTCGCTGCCTTCACCAACGGCATCGCCCTCGTCGCGCTCGCCTGCTGGATCGTCTGGGAAGCCATCCATCGCCTTCTGGACCCTGCGCCCGTGCTGGGCGGGATCATGCTGTGGGTTGCCATTGGCGGCCTGGTCGTGAACGTGCTGGCCGCCTGGGTGCTGCATGGCGGCGACAAGCATGACCTGAACCTTCAGGGCGCGCTGTGGCATGTCATCGGCGATCTTCTCGGCTCTGTAGCCGCTATCGCCGCAGCCATTGTCATTCTGACCACCGGCTGGACACCGGCCGACCCGATCCTGTCAGTTCTCGTGGCGCTACTGGTCCTCGTCGCAGGTGTCCGGATCGCCCGCCAGTCCGGCCACATTCTGCTGGAGGGCACGCCGGATGGCCTGTCGCCCGAAGACATCCGGGCCGACCTGATCGACCATATCGGCGATGTCGCCAGCGTCTCGCACATCCATGCCTGGGCCCTGACCGAATCAAAGCCTCTGATCACGCTGGAAGTGACCGCGGTAAAAGGCGCCTGCACGGAAACCCTGCGCCGGGATGTCAAAGCCCGCCTCGCCGAGCGGTTCGATATCTCGCATGCCACCGTGGAAGTGGTTTCGGAGCCCTGCTGAGCTTTCCGGCCCACGTCACATTGATATGAGCGGCCGGGGCCTTTAAGCCTCGATACACCCGCCTTATGTGCAAAAGCCGATTCCATCAGGCACATCCGGAGTACCGACATGGCCGAGACAAAACACGCTGAAATCCTCATCCTCGGCTCCGGCCCCGCTGGCTGGACGGCTGCCGTCTACGGCGCCCGTGCCCTGCGCGATGTGCTGGTGGTGACCGGCATCCAGCCTGGCGGCCAGCTGACCATCACCACCGAAGTGGAAAACTATCCCGGTTTCACCGAGATCCAGGGCCCGGACCTGATGGTGAAGATGCAGGAACACGCCGAAGCCATGGGCGCCAAGGTCGAGAACGACCATATCGCCGAAGTCGACTTCGACAGCCGCCCCTTCAAGGCCATCGGCGAAAGCGGCACCGTCTACACCGCCGATTCCGTCGTGATCTGCACTGGCGCCCAGGCCAAATGGCTGGGCCTGCCGACGGAAGAAAAGTTCAAAGGCTTCGGCGTCTCCGCCTGTGCCACTTGCGACGGCTTCTTCTATCGCGGCCGTGACGTCCTGGTGGTTGGCGGCGGCAACACCGCCGTTGAAGAAGCGCTGTTCCTGACGAACTTCGCCTCCAAGGTCACCGTCGTGCACCGCCGCGACAGCTTCCGCGCCGAGAAGATCCTGCAGGAACGCCTGGTGAAGAACCCGAAGGTCGAAGTGATCTGGGATCATGTGCTGGAAGAAGTTGTCGGCGATGAAAATCCACCCGGCGTGACCGGCGCGAAAATCAAGAATGTGAAGACCGGTGAGGAAAAACTCATCACCGTCCATGGCGTCTTCATCGCCATCGGCCACGCCCCGTCGACGGAGCTGTTCAAAGGCAAGCTGGCCATGAAGGACAATGGCTATCTCATCACCAAGCCCGGCACGCCGCAGACCGAAATCCCCGGCGTATTCGCTGCCGGCGACGTCACCGACGAGACCTATCGCCAGGCCGTGACGGCGGCGGGCATGGGCTGCATGGCCGCGCTGGACGCCGAACGCTTCCTGTCAGAGCAGGAAGCCGCAGCTGAGACGGTCGCGGCGGAATAGGCCTGCAAACCGGCTCCGCTTAGAGCATGTCCAATGCGCGCGCCTCGGCGGCGCGGGCGCCCTCAGTGTCCAGCACAGCCTTGAGCGCGCCCGCACGGGCCTGCATGACTCGCTCGAGCTCGCTGTCGACCGGCGCCGCCAGGGCCGCATCAAGGGCGTCCTCGATCTCCGCCCCGTATTTTCTCGCATTCAACGCCGCCAGTGCGCGGGCCCATTGCCAGCGGATCGCCGCATCGCCGGGCGCAAGCGCTGCCGCTGCCCGGTAGTGGCTGCGGGCTTTGTCGAGGCTGGCGCCCATCATCATCGCCCCCAGCGTGCCCCCGCGACGGACGACCTCGACATTCCAGACCGCCAGGAAACCATGCGCATAGACATTGCCGGGATCCTCGGCCAGCACGCCTTCGGCCAGGTCGCGCGCTTGCCCGCCGATCCCGCTGCGGCGGATCTCTCCGGTGCTCATCGGACGACTGATCAGGGACAGGGCGATCGCCTTCTGCAGCCGGCCCTCGATATGGCCAGGCTGGAGGGCGAGAGCCTGGTTGGCTTCGTCCAGCGCATTCTGCAGCAATGCCTGCGGCGGCTGGCCGTCCTGGCAAATCGCCTCGGCCAGCAGGATCCGCGCTGCGAACGCCCGGGAATCGGCATCCGGCGCATTCGCCGTCCTGGCCAGCGCAGCCGCGTAATTGCCTGACAGATAGGCGTCGATAGCCTCCGCCTCCTGCCCCGCAGCAGGCAGGGGCAGACCGATCAGTATGGCAGCGGGCAACGCGATCAGAATGCGCTTCATGCCGGCAAGTCTAGGGGGCTGGCAGCCAGCTTGCCAAGAGGCGTCCCGGAGGCGCCGGAAACAACCCGGCCCGCAGCCTTGATTCGAAGCAACATTCTGCCTGAAACCGTCGCCGCAGCGGCCGTTGGCAGCCTGCTGGCACCTTCGCTGCGACCATTGGGATGCGGCGATGCAACAAGGTGCATATCGCCCGCTTGCAGGCAGGCGCGCCCGCGTGTATTAGGCCCCCTTCGCACCAGCGAACGGTTCGGTAGCTCAGCTGGTTAGAGCGCGCGACTCATAATCGCGAGGTCGGGAGTTCAAGTCTCCCCCGAACCACCATCTGCCCGCTTTGGCGGAGTTTGATCCAGACAATGCACTTCAGGAAAGCGGCCGCCGGGCCTCTGGCAGGCGCGAGCCCAACTCATTGAATTTGCTGAATTATTGCTGGCTTTCGCCGACCTTGCCCATTGACCAGAGCACAGCGATCCAGCCGGCTTTGACGCGCGGCAGGGCCAGCATGACCAGTCCTGTAACGGCAAGGGCCGCGCCCGGCAGGCTGATCCAGAGCGGCAGGCTGGACATGGAAACGAAGAAGGTCACCGCCACCAGGAAAGGCGCCAGCATCAGCACGGTCAGCCATGCCGGGCCATCCTCGGATGGCACCTGGCCAAGAGGCGCGCCGCAACACCCACAGGTATCCACAGGTTTCAGATAGGCCCGGTAAAGGGCACCCTGCCCGCAAGCGGGGCATTTCAGGCGCAGCGCGCGGGTGAGCGCCACAGGGCTGGAGGGCGGCGGGGTCATCGTCATGGCCGGCACAGTAGGCCGTCAGGGCAATCTAAAACACCCTCTATAGACCGTCTATACACCATCTATACGCCATTTAGCCGTCTGCCGACCCTCGTGCGTTTTCCGGATCGGCGGCCCGGTCCTCCCTCTTCTTTTCGCCCCTTCTAGCTTGCTGGCCTGACCGGGATCATCACTTCGTTACGCTTGAAGGGCGCTGGCACCCATGGGGCGTTGTATCCGGCATAGCGCGCAGGCCCTGTGGCGACATAATCATGCGTGCCAAGCCAGGCTTCCAGCTCGGCCTGTTTCTTCTTGTGGGCGCTTTCGCGGCCTGCGCCATTAAACCGGATCGCGGCGATCATCTCTCCCGGCACTTCGCGGATCGTGATATCCGGATTGTTCGGCGCCGGCAGGGTTTCCATCGTCCATTCTTCCGGCATGACAAAGGCAACGACCCAGTCACCGCCGGCCGTTTCCGTTCGCATCACAGGCGCCGTCATCTCGATCTTGCGGGATGCGGGTGTGCGTGTGACCGGCGCCGTCATTTCAATGCTTTGCTTAGCGGTGTTGTTGCCGAAGATGAAATCCGCAAGCGGACGAAACCCGGAATTGCCCGCCCGGCGCATGTCGCCCGTGACGGTGACCTCTGCGAGGATTTGCGGTTTGTACTGGCGCACTTCGATATTGCCATCGCTGGCAATCACCTCGTGTGGCGGCTCTTGTGCGGCATTCGCGGCCGTTGGATTGAAAATCGCGGCGGCTATGGCTGCACCCGCGGCGAATAACTTGCGCATGGGGGTGTCTCCGTTTGGCTCATACACCTTATACGCGCCGCGCCGGCAATTGGTTCAGCTTACAAATCGGCAATGCGCCAGACAGGTGAAATGCCTGCGGGCCGGCGGCTAGCCCACCTTCGCCCAGGCGTCCGGGCTGTCGCCCAGCATCAGAATGTCTGCCAGCGTGGCGACCAGCGCGCGGGGGCGGATCGGCTTCTCGATCATCGCAATGAATCCAGCCGTCCGGCAGGCGGCACGCCGGCGGTCGGTCAGATCTGCCGTCACAGCCAGGACCGGCGTTTCCCGGTTCGGCCCGGCATCCGAACGCAGGGTACGGAGGATCATGTCCCCGCTTTCGTCCGGCAGGTGAATATCGGTGAGGATCGCCTGGTAAGGCACATCGAACAGATGCTCACGGGCAATGGAGGCGTTTGATGCATGATCCACTTCCCAGCCTGCTGCACGCAGGGCTTCGGTGATTACAAGCGCGCTGGCGGCATGGTCTTCAATGACCAGAATGCGGCCCAGTTCGAACTTGCCCATTTGCGGCCGGACGGACTTTTCCTTCGCGGCAGTGCTGACCAGGCGCGGGCCAGCCTTGCGCACCGGCAGGTCGACCGTGAAAATGCTGCCCCCGTCAGGATTGTCGGCAAGAACAATCTCGCCGCCCATGGCCTTCACCAGCGACTTGGCAATCGCAAGGCCAAGGCCGGAGCCACCATGCGTGTGAACGGTGCTTGCGCTGGCTTGCTCGAACGCTTCGAACAGGCGCGCCTTGTCCTCCTCGGAGATACCGCAGCCGGTATCCGACACGCTCATCCGCAGGCGCAGAGAAGACTCATCCCGCCAGGTGGCGAGCGAGACATCGATATGGCCCTGTTCGGTGAACTTCAGGGCATTGCTGAGCAGGTTGAACAGGACCTGCCGCAGGCGCAGGGCGTCTGCCTCAATGCGCGGTGTGCCTTCCTCGACATGGATACGCAGGGCAACCCGTTTGCCATCCGTGCGTGGCTGCCAGACATCCCGCGCCTCGGCGGCGAACTCGTCGAGGTCGAACGGCGTGGCATGCAGCGGCATCTTCCCTGCCTCGAGGCGGGACAGGTCCAGCAGGTCGTTCAGCAGACGCTCCAGATGATGGCCGCTGTCGGAAATGGTTCGCGCGAGACGCTTCGGCTCCCCGCCGGAGACACTGTCCTGCAACAGGTCAGCGACTCCCAGAATGCCGGTCAGCGGTGTGCGGATTTCGTGACCGAGGAAAGCGAGGAAATCCGCCTTTTCCCGGGCGACAGATGTCAGCCTCGTCTTGGCGGCTTCCATGCGGCGGGCGGCCTGACCAAGCGTGCGGGCACGGGCAGCATTCTCTTTCGCAATGGCAACGGTGAGGTCAGCGGGGCCGACCAGGCCGCAATAAACGCCGTCTTTCGTGACGATGAGCCCTTCAGAAAGTGCGGACGGGCAATGGATCGCCGCGTTGTTCGCAGCAAGGCCGACCGGCGTGGCCGCTTCGACAATCTGCGGGTCTGCAGAGCCAAGAATCGACACAGGCTGCGAGGCCCAGATCGTCCGGGCTTCCGGCCCAGCCATCGCTTCGGTGACAGCCGCGCGCGTCACAAGGGTCAGCGCGCCATCCTCTGCGCGCAAGGGCACGGCAAACAGGGATGTATCGGACAGGAAAAGGCTGAGCGCAGCTGCGCAGTTGGTGTCCGCCGCAACCGGCGAAATTGGCAAGGAAATGTCTTCGACACGCGCGAGCATCCGGCGGTCTCTCTCCAGTCAAACAGAAGAGAGATATTCGCCGGGAATGATTGAGAGGCCGCTAACTTTTGGTTACCGGCGAGTTAACCGTTTGATCCCGGGAGGGCTCAGACGATCTCGCTGTGGTGGCTGACGATCTTGTGGACGAGTCCGTAATCGACCGCTTCCTGCGCACTCATCCAAAAGTCACGGTCAGTGTCTTCCTTGATCTGCTCCAGCGATTTGCCGGTGGCTGCCGCGAAGATCTTGTTCAGGCGCTCGCGCATCTTGATGATCTCGCGGGCCTGGATTTCCACGTCCGTTGCCTGGCCGCCGACGCCGCCGCGCGGTTCATGGAGCAGGAAGCGGGTGTTCGGCAGGGCGTAGCGATTTTCTTTCTTCGCCGCTGAATAGATCAGCGCGCCGGCAGAGGCGCACCAGCCGGTGCCGAGGATTTTCACCGGCGCCGGGACGAATTTGATCATGTCGTGGATCATGTCGCCGGATTCGACGTGGCCGCCCGGCGAGGACAGGACCAGCAGGATCGGCTTGTCATTCTCCGAAGACAGGGCCAGCAGGCGCTCGCACACGCGGCGGGCCTGCAGGAAGTCGATTCCGCCCGTCAGCAGGATGGTGCGGGCCTTGAACAGCGCTTCCTCAAGGAAGGCATTCGGCTCGGAAGCCTTTTTCTCTTCATTCTCGTCGTCGAGGCGCGGCTCGCGGGCAGAATAGTCCATGATGTCTCCGGTTCGCGGGGATTCTAACGGAGTCATAGGTGCGGTGCCCCGGCGCCCGGGTCAAGGGTGGGGATGCGCTGTTCCACAGGGGGATTATGCCGCTTCCGCGACGATCCTCGCCACATCTTCGGCGTAGCGCTGGGCTTTTTTCTCGCCGACGCCGCTGATGTCGCGCAGGGCGGTGGCGTCTGCGGGGCGTTCGCGGGCGATTTCGGCGAGGGTGCGGTCGTGGAAGATCACGTAAGGCGGCACGCCGCGGGCCTTGGCGGTTTCGGTGCGCCACAGGCGCAGCGCATCGAACAGGGTCTGATCGCGCTCTGACAGATCGTCCTGCACGCTGGCACGGGCCACGCGGCCTGTCTTGCGGCGGCGCGCCCCGGCAGGATCGGCCCTCAGGAACAGCGTCCGCTCGCCCTTGAACAGTGCCCGCGCCGCATCGCCATCCGGCACCATGACGATCGGGCGCATCGCATCGCCGCCTTCGGCCAGCATGCCGTCATAGAGCAGCGCATCGAAGATCCGGTTCCAGCCCTGCTTGGGCAGCTCCGCGCCAATGCCAAAGGTGGACTGAGTGGAAAGCTCCTCGTCGAGGGCGTCTTTCGCCTGCCCCATCAGGTGCTGCACGAGGCGCCCGCGCCCCACGCGCTGTCCGCAGCGGAGCACGGCGGAAACGGCCATCTGGGCCCAGCGGGTCGCATCATGGCTCTCCCCGCCCTCGCCCCGGCAGATGTCGCAGACACCGCAGGTCTCGGAGGTCTCTTCCCCGAAATAGCGGCGCACGGCCAGACGGCGGCATTCATCGCCGTCGAAAAAGGCGAACAGCTGGCGGGTCTTGGTGATCTGGACGCGCTTCACCTCGTCCGGCGCATCGCTCTCATAGGTCCAGCTGAGCGAGCGGCGCATATCCGCCGGGCCATAAAGCGCGATGCCTTCGGCGGGTTCGCCGTCGCGCCCTGCCCGGCCGACTTCCTGCCAATAGGCTTCCATCGTCTTCGGCGGATCGGCATGGATCACGAAGCGCACATCCGGCTTGTCGACGCCCATGCCGAAGGCGACCGTGGCGCACATGGTGAGGCCGTCCTCCAGCAGGAAACGCCGCTGGCGCTCGGCCCGCAGGCCCGCGTCGAGCCCGGCATGATAGGCCAGCGCCGGCACACCGGCCTTCTCCAGCGCCTCGGCCAGGTCTTCGGTGGCGTTGCGTGTGGCGCAGTAGACAATGCCGGAGAGGCCCGGCCGCGCCTTCACAAGAGAGACAACCCGCTGCGTGCGGTTGCCCTCCTTCGGCTCCGCGGCGAGGGCGAGGTTCGGCCGGTCGAAGCTGGCGACGTGCACGGACGGCTTTGTCAGGTTCAGCTGGGCAAGAATGTCGTCCCGCGTGCGGGCATCCGCCGTGGCGGTCACCGCAAGCCGCGGCACGCCGGGGAAGAGATCCTTCAGGCGGCCAAGGGCGCGATAGTCTGGCCGGAAGTCATGCCCCCACTGGCTGACACAGTGCGTCTCGTCCACCGCGATGAGGGAGATGTCCATCTTCGCCAGCCGGTCCGCGAGGCCTGTGCCGAGCGCTTCGGGTGAGACGTACAGCAGATCCATCTCGCCACGCTGGGCGGCGTCCAGCGCATCGGCGCGGGCATTGAAATCCATCGAACTGTCGAGCCGTTCGGCCCGCACACCCGCCTGCTTCAGCGCGTCCACCTGATCGGCCATCAGCGCGATCAGCGGCGACACGACAAGGCCGACGCCGGGGCGCAACAATGCCGGGATCTGGTAGCAGAGCGACTTGCCGCCGCCGGTCGGCAGCACGGCCAGCGCGTCCCGCCCCGCCAGCGCATCGGCGATCACATCCTCCTGCAGGCCCCGGAACGCCTCATAGCCATAAACCCGCTTCAGCAGGTCGCGGGCATCATCGAGAGTCGGGGCAGCAGGCATGCCCATCTTGTGGCGGCGCCCGTGAGTCGGGGCAAGTGGGCGGGTGCGAACCGATTTGCTCTTGCAGGTTGTGCGGCGCTCCCCATCTCTATTCTGGAGGATGAAAAAGAGATGGCGGGGGACCCGCACAGACACACAAAATCCGAAGGCCTGAAGAGGCTGCTGAGACGCCGAGGGCGGCGCACGAAGACCGGTGCAAACTCAGGTGAGAAAGTCTACAGCTGGGCTGAGTATAGCCAGGTGAACTTCACGCCTACCGGGCATCAATCGCGGATTGGTTGGATTCTTGTGGGCGCAATGTTCGCCTGCTGGTTTGGAATCCTGCTGTTTTTAGACATTGTCGGACGGAACTTCCCCGGCAGCTATGATACCATTCTATTTTGGCTCATCATTGCCGGTGGCGCTATCGCGGCAATCGCCTTCGTACTGGGGCTAATGATCTTTCTCTATTCTTCCGCTCGGACAATTTTCGATTTGCTTGCCGAGCATCGCAAGCGGAAAGCGGCGCAGGACGAAGACGCGAATCGCGCCAGATAGTCTCCCATGACAAACACGCCCTACCCGCCCGAAGCGCCGAAGGATTGCGCGCTGTGTCCGCGCCTTGTGGAGTATCGCCACGCCGTCGCCGTGAAGGAGCCCACCTGGTTCAACGGCGCGGTGCCAAGTTTTGGCGACGAGGCGGCCGAGCTGCTGGTCATCGGCCTCGCACCGGGCGTCACCGGGGCGAACCGGACGGGGCGGCCGTTTACCGGCGACTGGGCGGGCGACCTGCTCTACGCGACCATCGACAAGTTCGGATTTTCCAAAGGCACCTATGCCGCCGACCCGGGCGACGGTCTCGCCCTTACCGGCGCGATGATCACAAATGCCGTGCGCTGCGTGCCGCCGGAGAACAAGCCCGTCGGCGCCGAGATCAATGCCTGCCGGCCCTTCCTGCTGTCCCGGATCGAGGCGCTGCCGAAGCTGAAAGTCATGCTCTGCCTCGGCAAGATCTCGCACGACTCCACGGTGCGGGCCCTCGGACTGAAGCTGAAGGATCATCCGTTCGGACACGGAACAAGATATGAGGTGAGCTTCGGCGGGCGCGATTACCTGCTGGTCTCCAGCTACCATTGCTCCCGCTACAACACGAATACCGGGCGGCTAACGGCCGAGATGTTCGAAGACGTGTTCGCAATGGCGCGGGACGCGATCGGCTAGGCCCTCACCCCTCCTTCAGGATGCGCGCCTTCTGGCGGGCCCAGTCGCGTTTCGCTTCGACATTGCGCTTGTCGTAGTTCTTGCGGCCTGTCGCCGTGCCAATGAGCAGCTTCGCGATGCCGCGGTCGTTGAAATAGAATTTCAGGGGGACAATGGTCCGCCCGGCCCGTTCGACTTCCTGGGACAGTTTCGCCAGTTCCCGCTTCGAGACGAGCAGTTTCCGCTTGCGGCGCGGTTCGTGGTTGAAGCGGTTGGCGCCCTTATAGGTCTGGATCTCGCAATTGATCAGCCACAGCTCACCCTGTTCGGGGCTGACATAGGCCTCGGCGATATTGGCCTTGCCTTCGCGCAGGGATTTCACCTCAGAGCCAGTCAGCATGATGCCGGCCTCGAGCGTATCTTCCACTTCATAGTCGCGGCGGGACCGGCGGTTCTCCGCGATCAGCCCGTCGGAGCGACCCTTGGTTTGAGACTTCTTAGACATGGGCCCTATTTAGGCATGAAGCCCGGCAAGCGCCATGGCCGCATCGATCTGCTCGCGCGCGGCGGCGTCTGGCGGGGTCAACGGCAGGCGTACGTCGGGTTCACACAGGCCGAGGCGGTGCAGCACATATTTGGCCGGGCCCGGTGATGGCGAACAGAACATCGCCTTGTGCAGGGCGATCAGGCGGCGCTCGATGGTCTGGGCGGTTTCGAAATCCCCGGCGGCGAACGCCTTGTGCATGGCGGCGCAGGCCTCAGGCATGACGTTCGCAGTGACCGAGATACAGCCCGCCCCGCCCATAGCGAGATGGCCAAGCGCCGAGGGGTCATCTCCGGACAACTGTACGAACTGTTCCCCTTCGCCAATCAGGGCCGCATGCTGGGACACGCGATCCATGTCGCCAGTCGCGTCCTTGATGCCGACGACGTTCGGCAAGCGCGCGAGCTGGGCAACGGTAGACGGCTGCAAGTCCACTATAGTCCGGCCTGGCACATTATAGAGCACCACAGGCATGGCGACGGCGTCGTTGATCGCCTTGAAGTGGGCGTACAGTCCGTCCTGATTGGGGTTGTTGTAGTAAGGGCAGACGACCAGCGCGGCATCGGCGCCGGCAGCCTTGGCGTGGCCGACAAAGTCAATCGCCTCATCGGTAGAATTCGATCCGGCACCCGCAATGACGGGCACGCGGCCTGCAGCAATCTCTACACAAAGTGAGACAACCTGCTTGTGCTCTTCGGTGCTGAGCGTCGAGGTTTCGCCCGTCGTGCCAACAGGCACCAGCGCAGCAGAGCCCCCGGCAATCTGGCGCTCGACCAGCTCGGCAAACGCCTTCTTGTCCACGGCCCCGTTCTTGAATGGAGTGACCAGCGCTGGGATTGAGCCATGAAACATCGTATTCTTGCCGCGATTCAGGTGTTGTTTGGAATGATCCATATATGAATTGCCTCTGCCTTCCCACGCTTTGGCTCAGAAATAAACACCCGGTGACAACTCACATGATCCGACCCTTCGCGCTCTCCCTCTTTGCCGCCGTTGCCGCTTCAGGCGCTGCCGCTTCCGGTTTGCCGGAGTCGCCCAGCCTGAAACCCGACCGGCCCTATGTGTCGACGGCGACAGATTCCCGGAACGCCGAGATTCTCCACAAGGCGCTGGAGGCGGCTGACCGGTACAATTGGAGCGAAGTTGCCCGCTATCAGGCCCAGGCCACAGATCCGGCGGTGCGGGACCTCATCATGTGGAAACGCGCCAGCGAGGGCGTGCCGGGCATGGGATTCGATGAAGTCAACGCTGCCCTGACCCGCCTGCATGACTGGCCGAAAGCCGGCAATATGCGCGCCCGGGCCGAGGAGATCATCGAATTGTCCACCCTCTCGGCAACGCAGCGGATCGAATGGCTGAAAGCCTCCGGGCCGCGCACCGGTGAAGGCAAAGTGGCCCTGGCCAATGCCCTCCGCGAAGTAGGCATGATGGACGAAGCGGTCGAGACTGTCCGCGATGCCTGGCACAACAATTCCATGGACCGCGCACTGGAACGCCAGGTGCTGGCCCGTTTCGGCAGCAAGCTGACACAGGCCGATCATCAGGCCCGCGTCGAGTTCCTGCTCTGGACCAACCAGCGCACGGCGGCCTCGCGCCTGAAATCGCTCCTGTCCTCTGATTATCGCAAACTGGTGGATGCCCGCATTGCTCTGGCCAGCCGGGGCCGCAATGTCGATGCACTGGTCAATGCCGTACCGGCGAGCCTGAAAGACAATCCGGGCCTGTTGTACGACCGCGCCCGCTGGCGCCGGACGCATGGCAATCAGGAAGGCGCCATTCCCCTGCTCACGCAGATCGATGGCAAGGACGTGCCCGCCGCCGGCCGGTCCAAACTCTGGAAAGAGCGCTCAATTGCCATGCGCACCGACCTGAAAGATGGCAACTGGAACCGCGCCTATCAGCTCGCCTCTCCGCACGGCCTGACATCCGGCGGGGATTTCGCTGAGGCCGAATGGGTGTCCGGCTGGATTGCCCTGCGGCTGAAAGGCGAACCGGAACGCGCGCTGCAACATTTCGAAACGATGGCCGATGGCGTGTCGACCCCGATCAGCCTGTCACGCGGCGAGTACTGGACCGGCCGGGCGCAGGATGCCCTTGGCGAAGACGCGCAGGCCCAATTGGCCTATCTCGACGCCGCCGAACACAAGTTTACCTATTATGGCCAGCTTGCCGCCGAGCGTGTGGGCGACCGGCAGGTCTATTTCGAACCCGCTGCTCCGCCTACAGAGGAAGAGAAAGCCGCCTTCGAAGCGCGCCCGATGGTCAAAGCGCTGCGCCTGCTGGGCGAGACGGGCGAAACGCAATTGTTCCGCACCTTCGCCTACCATCTGGACGACCTTCTGGAGACCGAGGCGGACTATATCCAGCTGTCGAACCTCGCCAGCGAATACCATGTGCCGGACATCGGCGTGCGCGGCGCCAAGGCGGGTCTCGCCAAAGGCATTGTCGCGACCGATGCGGCCTATCCCGTCGTGACCTACCCGCTTCTGAAAGAGCCGCAGGTGGAACGCTCGCTGATGCTGGCGCTGTCGCGCCAGGAAAGCGAGATGAACCCCAGTGCGATCTCCTATGTCGGCGCGCGGGGCCTGATGCAGTTCATGCCGTCCACCGCGTCCCGCGAGGCACGGATGAGCGGATTGCCCTATCGCCAATCCTGGCTGACGGATGATCCCGGCTACAACATGACGCTTGGCGGCCAGCACCTCGATTACCTGCTGAACCGGTTCAATGGCAGCTACATCATGACAGCTGCGGCCTACAATGCCGGCCCGACGCGCCCCTCACAGTGGATCGCCGACTATGGCGACCCGCGCACCGGACAGGTCGACCCGATCGACTGGGTGGAGTTCATCCCGTTCAGTGAGACGCGCAACTATGTCCAGCGCATCCTGGAGAACACGCAGGTCTACCGCTCACGCCTCTCAGGCAAGCCGGAAGAGATCAGGATCCAGGAAGACCTGGAGCGCGGGAAGGAATAAACCGCCTTACCGCGCCGGGACGTGAGCGGCGATCAGTTGCGGGCCATCGGCGGCGAAGGCACGCTCCAGCGCCGTGTCGAACTCTTCCGCCGTGAAGGCATCCTGCGCTTCGACGCCCTGTGCCTCGGCCAGCTTGACCCAATCGATTTCCGGCTCGCCAAGTTCCAGCATCGACTTCGCTGTCGGGCCGGGATTGCCAGCGCCGGTGCGGGCGAGCTCGATGTTCAGGATACGGTAGGAATGATTGACGAAGACGACATTGACCACGTTCGCCTCTTCCCGCGCCATGCTCCACAAGGACTGGTTCGTATACATGGCTGCGCCATCGCCTGAGATGCAAAGCACTTTCCGGTCCGGCGCGGCGACCGCTGCGCCGAGCGCGAGCGGCATGCCCTGCCCGATGGCGCCGCCCGTCAACATCATCCAGTCATGCGGCTGAGCCTTCTGGGTCATCAGGAAGCATGGCAGGCCGTTCGACACGCCATCATCGGAGACGAAAGTGCCTTCGGGCATATGGCGCGCGAGGGCCATGCCGACGGTCATGGCATTCAGGTCGCCGGTGGGCTGGCCGGGAATATCCAGTTCGGCGAACTCGGCGGCATCCTTCGCGCCGATGGCATCGGCAAGTGCACTGAGGATCGCGGCGCTGTCGGTTTCCGGCCCGCCAATGATGTACGGCTCGCAGCCATCCGGTACGAGCACGGATGGCTTGCCCGGATAGGAGAAGAAGGCAACCGGCACCTGCGTGCCAGCGACCAGCATCAGGTCGGCGCCTTCAAGGTCAGCGATGGCGCCTTCAGCGAAATACTGCATGCGATCCGGGATGAAAGTTCCGGCGCCGCGCGCCTGACGCGGGAAGAAGGTGTCAGTCATGACACGGAGGCCGGCGGCATTGAGACGCGCACCTTGTGCCAGGCCTTCCTTGGTCAGGGATGTGCCGTTGATCAGGATGACGGGCTTTTTCGCATCTTTCAGCTTGCGTGCAGCATCTTCGATCCGAGCCGCATCCGGCTTGCGCAGCGCGGGACGCGCGCGGGTCTTGCCGGGCTTGCCACCTTCGGTCCAGGCCGTGTCGGCGGGCAGCAGCAGGCTGACCGGGCCGGGCACAGGGCCGAAACTCGCCTCCCAAGCCTCAGCCGCCAGTTCCCCGGCATCGCCCACCTTGTCAGCAGACTTGATCCAGTTGGAGTTCGGCCCGGCAAGGCCAAGGATGTTGGAGGTCAGCGGCGCATCATAGCGCAGATGCGGCACAGCATGATCGCCGATGACATTGATCATCGGCGTCCATGCGCGCTTGGCATTATGGATGTTGGCGCCGCCATTCATATAGCCGGCACCAAGGTGCAGCAGCGTCATGGCGGGGCCGCCGGTAACGCGGGCATGCCCATCGGCCGCCCCGGTCGCGACACCTTCAAACAGGCACAGGACAGATTTGATGCGCGGTTCATGGTCGAGCGCGGTCACAAGGTGCATCTCGGAGGTGCCGGGATTGGCGAAACAGGCGGTGACGCCATGGTCAGCCAGTGTGGAGACGAGCGCTTCGGCCCCGGTCATCGTTTGAACCTGCGTGTCGGCCATGGTGTTTCCTTCCTGTCGTCTCTGTTGACCGTGTTTAGCCTGTCGGCGTTTCCGATCAACGCCTGAGGTCTATGATTTCCGGTGCGGGCTCTGCGGCATAAAGCTTGTCGACATCCGCCCGGCGCAGGTCCTGCGTGCGGGACTGGTTGATATAGCCCTTCTCGGTGATCTCACCGGCATCGGCGCGCGGCGGGACCGGTTGCAGCAGGACACGGGCGATCCGCGCCGCCGGGTTCGGGTGGTGGCGGTTGTGATCCTGCAGGCCCAGCGTCACATGCTCGATCACCTTGGGGTGACGGGCGAGGTCTTCCAGCGGCAGCGGCTCGCCGACGAGGCGCTGGCACCAGGCCTCGTTGAGGAAGCCGAGCAGCGTGATGTCGGCCTGGTTCAGTCCGCAGACCACGGCGTCGGACAGCGCGCCGCCCGTTGCGGCGACCGCCTGCACGCGTACCGTACCGGCGGAAACCCATGTGCCATTGGAGAGCTTGAACTCCTCCGCTGTACGGCCGTCAAAGGCGAGGCCGCGCTCGGGATTATCGGGATCAACGAAACGCACAGCGTCGCCGAGCTTGTAGAAACCTTCCTCGTCGAAGGCTTCGGCTGTCTTGTCCGGATTACGGTAATAGCCGGGCGTGATGTTCACGCCTTTGACGCGCAGTTCCATCTTTTCGCCATTCGGCACCATCTTGAACGTGTTGCCCGGCAGCGGCAGGCCGATCAGGCCCATCCGGTCATTCGGCCAGTGGACATTGGACGCCGTCGGCGCGGTCTCGGTGGCCCCATAGCCTGCCGACAGCGAGATACGCTCGCCCGTCGTGCGGACAGCGACGGCCTGAATGCGCTCATAAATGTCCTGTCCCATGGAGGCCCCGCCATAGGCCATGCAGACAAGGCGGGAGAAGAAGGCGTCGGCCAGTTCCTGGTCGCGCTCCAGTTCCGTCGCGAGCGCGGCCCAGGCGGCCGGCACGGTGGTGTGCTGGGTCGTCGGCACATCTTTCAGATTGCGGATCATGGCCGGCAGGCGTGCAGGCGTCGGGGCGCCTTCGTCGATGTACAGCGTGCCGCCCCAGTCCAGCATGTTGTGCAGGATTGAGTGGGCGCCATAAGTGTGGCTCCACGGCAGGAAATTACACATGACCTGCGGCCCGCCGGTGATCTCATCAAGGCGTGCTTCGTCCCACACAGACCGGATCATACGGGCATTACAGGCGACCATGGAATGCAGATTGATGACCGCCTTGGGCTCACCCGTTGACCCCGATGTCATCATGTAGCTGGCAACCGTATCCGGTGTGAGCCGGTCATAGGCCGCATCGGTTTCCGTCCCCGGGGCGCGGCCGAACTGTTCAATCCGGACAGCGTCGCACCGCTCCGGTGCCTCGCCGCCATGGATCACGACCCGGCCTTCCATGCCCATGCCGTCCAGCCCGCGCTGATAGGCGGCGCCATCCTCGACATAGATGAATTTCGGCTCGATCAGGTGGTCGATATATTTCAGGCGCCCAAGGTCTTCCGACAGCAGCGCATAGGCCGGTGTCACGGGCACGACCGGGCAGCCCGCCCACATCGCCGCGTATTTGATCAGCGCATGATCCACGGCATTGGCCGACAGGATCATCAGCGGCGCATCCGGGCCGCCACCGGCATCGAGG
Source organism: Hyphomonas sp. (assembly GCA_002700305.1). Lineage (GTDB taxonomy): Bacteria > Pseudomonadota > Alphaproteobacteria > Caulobacterales > Hyphomonadaceae > Hyphomonas. The sequence continues at coordinate 217,591 of PACZ01000003.1, forward strand.
AAGCCCTGCGCCAGCCGCTTCACCGTGGCGAGGCCCTGCGCATAGGTGACTTCCCGCCAGCCATCGCTGCCGTCCTTCGGCCGCTCGGCCAGCCAGACCGTATCAGGCCTCTCCGCAGCCCATTTCACCAGCGGCGCCAGCATGTGCGGCGGGCAGGCCTTCAGCGGATTGCCATTGTCGAGATAGATCGTGCCGTCATCCCGGCGGTCCACCTTCAGCTTCAGCGGAAGGTAGGGCACTTCGCGGAACGGAATATGTGCTGTGTCGGCCACGCCGTGGCTCTCCCTGATTTATTGTTTTTTCCGGCTCAGACGAGACCGCGTGTGGGAATGTGGACCACATGGCCGCAATGCTTGCAATGGACCGCGTCCCGGTCGTGCATCATCAGGCCGCATTCAGGGCACTCGTATTCCACCTTGTCGTTCGGCTCGATGATCGCCTTCAGCAGCTGCAGGAACAGGGTGAGACCCAACACCATGATCATGATGGACAGGATCCGGCCCCAGCGCCCGATCATCAGCACATCGCCATAGCCTGTCGTCGTCAGGCTGGTGATCGTGAAATAGAGCGCGTCCAGATAGGTGTGGATATTCGGGTTGAGCCCGACCTGCGTTGCATAGACCAGCGCTGACATGATGAAGACGAACACGATCAGGTTCGTCACCTTGTCGATCACCTGCTCGTGCCGCTGGAAGAAGGGCGTCAGGATCTTGATCCGGCGCACGAAGGTAAACGCCCGAATGGCCCGCATCGCCCGCAGGACCCTCAGGAACGCAAAGTTCGAGACAAGCAGAGGCGCCAGCATGGTCACCACGACGATCAGGTCCGCCATGTTCACAGGCCGGAAGAAGAAATTCAGCCGGTGCCGGGCGATGTAAAACCGGGCCAGATAGTCAAAGGCGATCACAATCCCGATCACATAGTCCAGCAGGACATGGTGATAGCCGCGCTGCTCGAACGGCGCCCACAGGAAGTAGGCGATCGTGACGAAATCGAAGGTCAGCATCAGCCAGCGGAACCGGAACGGCCAGGTCCCGTGCCCTTCATACAGCCAGAAAAGGGCCCGGTTCAGCCCTTTGCGTTCATGCTTCATCACCCCTGCTCCAACGCCCGCATGGCGCGCGTCAGATTCGCCCGCGCCGCAGCGTCCCATTCTGCATGGGCGATGTCGGTGAAGTAAAGGCGCGGACGGGAGAGGAACCCTTTCAGGATTGCCCCGCGTCCGGCTCGGTAGGCCTCTTCCGGCACGAAGGCATATTCCGCGCGAATGTCCTGCTCGTACCGGTCATAGACGGCTTCGGGCGCGCCGAGGATCGACAGGTCCATGTCCAGGAACAAAGCGAGGTCTCCGGCATCCTGCGCCGGCAGCCCCTCCGCTACGGTATGGGTCGCCGTGGCCCGGATGATCGCAGCAGCGAACTCTATGTCGTGGGGAGAGAGGTGGCCCGCCGCCTCCTGCTCCAGCAGCTGCGCGCTCTTTTCCTCATTATCCTTCGCCTTCGGATCGTAAATCGCATCGTGCCAATAGAGCGCCCACAGAACGGGGCCCGGACGGTTGAGATACCGCACCCAGCGGCGATAATGGCCGAGCAGCGCCTCGATATGCGCCCAGGTATGATAGTGGCGCTGCGGCTCGCCATGGCGCTGGCGCAGGGCTTCCATCAGGGCGGCTGGGATCAATTGGCAGGCTCCAGCGTCTCATTGAAACGCACCGGCTTGCCGCCGCCTTTCTGCACGATCTCGCCGTCGCGCATGACGAAGCCCCCGCGAATGATAGTAGCCACAGGCCAGCCGGTGGCTTCGAAGCCGTCGAACGGGGTCCAGCCGCATTTCGACTTCGACCAGTCGGCGGTAATGGTCTCCTTCCGCTTCAGGTCCACGACCGTGAAGTCGGCATGGTAGCCCTCGGCGATCCGGCCCTTGTCGGCGAGGCCGAAGACACGCTGCGGCCCGGCGCTCGTCAGCTCGACAAAGCGCTGCAGGCTCAGCTTTCCATTGTTCACATGGGTCAGCATGATCGGAACCGTGGTCTGCACGCCCGGCATGCCGGAGGGGCTGGCCGGATAAGGCCGGGCCTTTTCTTCCTTCGTGTGCGGAGCATGGTCAGAGCCCATCACGTCCACGATACCGGCGTTCAGCGCGCGCCACAGAGCGTCCTGATGGCGCTGCTCGCGGATCGGCGGGTTCATCTGGGCGTAGCCCTTGAGGCGCTCATAGCATTCGGGCGCCGCGAGGGTGAGGTGCTGCGGCAGGCATTCGACGCTGGCAATGTCTTTCGCATCGCGCAGCAGTTCCATTTCCTCGGCCGTGGAGATGTGCAGCACGTGAATGCGCTTGCCGACCTTGCGGGCGAGACGCAGCAAGCGCGTGGTCGAAGAGACGGCTGCCTCGACATCGCGCACAACCGGATGGCTGCGCCAATCCCCCTCTACCGCGAGGTTCCGGCGCATTTCGAGCCGGTATTCGTCTTCGGAGTGGAAGGCAGCGCGGCGCTTGATCGCGCGAAGCACGGCTTCGACGCCTTCATCATCAGCAATCAACAGGTCGCCGGTGGAGGCGCCCATGAAGACCTTCACGCCGCAGCAGCCAAGCATGCGCTCCATCTCGGGCAGCAAGTCGACATTCTCGTGCGTGGCGCCGGCATAGAAGGCGTGGTCGACATCCATGCGGCCGGCCGCACGGTCCAGCTTGTCCTGCAGGGCAGCGGGGGTCGTGGTCGCCGGGTTTGTGTTCGGCATCTCGAACACGGCAACGACCCCGCCAAGAGCGGCAGAGCGCGCCTCGGTTTCGAGATCTGCCTTGTACTCCATGCCCGGCTCGCGGAAGTGAACCTGACTGTCGATGACGCCCGGCAGGATGTGCAGGCCGGTGGCGCCATAAATCTCGCCAGCCGATGCGCCGGAGAGGTCTCCGATGCGGGCAATACGCTCACCGCGCACGCCGATATCGGCCTCCATTTCACCACCAGGAGTGACGACAGTGCCGCCGCGAAGGATCAGGTCGTAAGTCTCGCTCATGAGGCCCTATATGCGCCCGCAGGCACGTCCTGTCACCCGCCCCGTCTGCACGCAAGATGACGCGGCGTGACACTTGCCCTTTGCGCCCTTGCGCATAGGCTGAACAGAGACTGCGGGACAACACTGCAGCAGGAGGAAATGGAATGCCCAGGTTGAAACAGGCCGGGCGCGAGGCCGGTAACCCGTATGCCAACCGTCTCTTCGACCTTTTGTTCGAAGACCGCGACCCGCTCACAGAGCCCGGGACCGCCACCGGAACACCCGGAAACTGGTGGACCGTGTTCAACATCGTACCGGACGCCTTCAAGCATACGACAGAAGGCTTCCGCTTCTATCGATCGCCAAACCGCAAGCTGAGCGCGAAACATCGCGAGTTCGGGCAGATCCGGGCAGGCTATGCCGTTGGCAGCCAGTTTGTCTTTTCGCAGCACTGCAAGGCCGCCCGCGATGCCGGCTTCACCGAGGAACAGGTCCAGGCCATTCCGCACTGGCAGGTCGCTGATTGCTATGATGAAACCGAGCGGGCTCTGCTGGCCTACACAGATGCGCTGGTGCTGGATCGCGGGCGCGTGCCCGACGGAGTTTTCGAAACGCTGAAGAAGCATCTCAGCGACGAGGAAATCCTCGAATTCACCTACATCACCTGCACCTATATGATGCACGCGGTGATGAGCCGGGCGCTGCGCCTTGAATATGACGATGTGGATGAACGGGTGGTCGAAGTGCCCGCACCCACCGGCGACAGCGCCGATGTCATGAACATGGTCGATACGGAGGAGAACTGATCATGGGATACCATCACCTCGCCCTCGCCGCGAAGGACATGAAGGCGACGCACGATTTCTACGAACGGATCATGGGCTTCGAACTGGTAAAGGTCGAAGTCGCACCGATTCCCGGCGGCGGCTGGGGCAAGCACTTCTTCTACCGCATGGATGGCGACGACAAGCGTTTCATCGCCTTCTGGGAACTGCACGAAACCGCCGGGCAGGAAGGCTACAAATACGATCTCAACGAAGCCGCAGGCCTGCCGCCGGGCACGAACCACTATTCCTTCACCGTGGATACGGTCGAGGAATTGCTGGCGTGGAAGGATCGCTGGAACGCCGCCGGGCTGGACGTGCTGGAGATCGATCACAACTGGTGCCACTCGGTCTACACGCGCGATCCGAATGGCAACATGGTCGAGTTCTGCGCAACAACGGGCAGCTTCACGCCGGAAGACCGCACCCGCGCCCTCGCCGCCCTGGACGAGACCGAGTTCAAGCCTTCGCCGCCGCCCGCCAAAATGCAGCCCTGGCCTGCTGCAGAAAAAGAAGACGCCTGATCCGGAAGGCGCGCGCAGGGGGATGTTAGGGTTTTTCGCCTACGGTCCCCCGGTCTGCAGCCAGCAGGGATGAGCGCGTGACCTTGGCAATCGACAGCGAGGCGGTGAAACGGCTCCGGGAAAGCCCCGGCGCCCGCTATTTCGCGGCCAGCCTGGCGGCGCTGGCCATCGACTATGTCCTGACGCTGGCGCTCTACTACTTTGCCGCGCTCGACCTCTCGGTCTCCGCAGCCATCGCCTTCATCGCCGTCGGCGCCGTGTTTTACCTCGTCCATGAGTTCTGGACGTTCCGGCAGGAATCCTCCCGTTTTTCCACGCGCCGCATGGCCGCGAACATGGGCGTGCTGCTTCTGTCGGGCGCCGTCCGCGTAGGTGTGATCGCTGCGCTGGAATGGGCGCGGGCCCCCGCCGGTATCTGGGTCAGCGTGTATTTCGCAGCCGGGGTCGGCGCGTCTTTCAGCACCAATTATCTCCTCAATCGCTATTTTGTGTTCCGCCGCTGACAGGAGGTGTCAGCGGAGCTGCTTGACCCGTCGCCGGCGGCATCCCACAACTCGGCCTCCTTTCCCACCGGATACGAGGCCCTCCCCATGAAGCTCGCCCAAACCCGCGCCAATACCCAGACCCTGCTGCGCCCGCTGCTGATCGGCCTTGCCGGCGTCGCGGCGCTGTCGGCCTCCTCGCATATTTCCGTGCCGATGTACCCGGTGCCGATGACGATGCAGACGCTGGTTGTGCTGATGCTGGGCGCCCTGATGGGCCCCCGGGCGGGTGCCGCCACCGTGCTCGCATGGCTCGCACTCTCGCTGACGGGCGCCCCCGTCCTGTCTGGCGGCAAGCCGGGCCTCGTCGCCCTCGCCGGACCGACAGCAGGCTATCTGATCTCCTTCCCGCTGGTCGCTTTCGCAGCCGGATACCTGCCCAAGGGCGACCGGCTTCGCGCGCATGGCGCCCGGCTCGCCGGCTTTGTGGCCCTGCACGGCGTGATCCTGTTTGCCGGCTGGAGCTGGCTGTCCGCACTGACCGGGCCGGAGATTGCCTTCGCGACGGGCGTGGCGCCGTTCCTGCTGGGCGCGCTGATCAAGAGCGGCCTTGCCACGGCGCTGCTGGCAGCCTTCCCGCGCCGGGCAAACTGAGACGGGGACACCGAGCATGCGCTTTCCGCAACGCAGCCTGATCCGCCTTTCCGGGCCTGACACGATCGCTCTTCTGGAGCGGACTGTGACAAATTCGGTGCAGGACTGGGCGGCGGGCGAGGCGCGTTATGGCGCGCTTCTGACCCCCCAGGGCAAGATCATATCGGACTATACCGTGCTTAGGACGGACGATGGCGTGCTTCTGGATGTGCATGAAGACGCCGCCGAAGACCTGATGAAGCGCCTCAAAATGTTCCGGCTGCGCGCGCAGGTCGAGATCACGCTCGACGACACATTCGCCGCCGTTCGCGACCCGGATGGCAGCGACCCGCGGTCACCCGCCCTCTGGGGTCGCAAATGGGTCCCGCTAGCCGAGGCCGGGGACATGATCCCGGACGCAGACTGGCGGGCCAACCGAATCGCGGCCGGCGTGCCCGAATGGGGCACCGACTATCGCGCGGCAGAGGTTTTCCCGACCGACATCAACATGGATGTGATGGGCGGCATCGACTACAAGAAGGGATGCTTCGTCGGCCAGGAAGTTGCCAGCCGGATGAAGCGGCGCGGCAAGATCCGCAAGCGTACCCTCACTGTCCGGGGCGCGGCATTGGAGGCGGGCACCGAGATCTTCTCGGCCGCCCCGGTCGGAACGGTGACGAGTGTACAGGGGGAGGCCGGCCTCGCGCTGGTGCGGACCGACCGGTTGCAGAAAATCCTCGATCAGTCCCTCCCGCTGACCTGCAATGACCAGCCCGTGACATTTGACGTGCCGGACTGGGCGCAAAACGAAATGAACGCCCTGGGTACGGAGGCATCCGGTGAGTGACGATTTCCCCTGCGCCTGGGCGCCGCTGACCGACGAGCTTTACCGTACCTATCACGACACCGAATGGGGCGTGCCGGAATATGATGGGCGGGCGCTGTGGGAGAAGCTGCAGCTGGACGGCATGCAGGCGGGCCTCTCCTGGATCACGATCCTGCGCAAGCGCGAGTCCATCCGCGAAGAGTTCGACCAGTTCGATCCGGAAAAGCTGGCCCGCTGGACACCGAGGCGCGCCGAAAAGGCGCTGAAAAATCCGGGCATCATCCGCAGCCCCAAGAAGATCGACGCCGTGATCGGCAATGCGCAGGCCTTCCTCGCCATGGAAGAGGCCGGCGAGGGCTTTGCCGATTATTGCTGGGGCTTTGTCGGTGGCACAACCATTGTGAATACATGGAAGCATTTCCGGCAGGCGCCGACCTCGACCGACTGGTCGGCAGCCATGTCGAAAGACCTCAAGAAGCGCGGCTTCAAATTCGTCGGCCCCACCATCGTCTATGCCTGGGCGCAGGCGGTTGGCATGGTGAATGACCATGACGTAACTTGCCCCCGTCACCGCGAAGTGCAGGAGATGGAACGATGAAAAAGCTGCTTCCCCTGATCATGCTGGCCACGCCGCTGATGGCTGGCTGCGTGTCCGCCAACAGTGCCGAAGGCGCGAAAGCCGAGGCCTATGCCAAATGCCGCTATGCCCCCGGGCCGGAAGAGCGCGAAAAGTGCATGAAGACTGAACTCGCGCTGATCCAGGCGCGCGAGCGCAATGAAGCCCAGCGCATCCAGACTGATCGTGAAGCCGCAGAACAGCGCCAGGCGATTCTGGAAGCCTCCGGGGTTTCGCGGGAAGATGCGAAGCAAACGACCGACTCCGGCCTGCATCTGCCTGACTAGGCTGTCCTGACTGATCCCGCGTCTCGACCCGGCCCGAAAGCCGCGCTACAGAAAATAGGCTAACGATTCAGCATCTTGCCGCGTGACCTGCATGCGGCGCGCATCAAGAGGGCACAATGAAGAACGCCGTCATCTCGTCCACGGGCCTGTGGACGCCGCCGCATTCCATTTCCAATGAAGAACTGGTGGAAGCCTACAATGCCTGGGCGGACAACTGGAACCGCGAGCGGGACGCCGATATTGCGTCCGGCCTGATCGAGCCGAAGACCCATTCTTCCGTCGAATTCATCGAGAAAGCCTCCGGCATCAAGTCGCGCTATGTGATGAACAAGTCCGGCGTGCTGGACCCGGACATCATGGCCCCGCGCATTCCGGAGCGCCCGAATGAAGAGATTTCCGTTCTCGCCGAAATCGCCGTGAACGCAGCCCGTCAGGCGCTGGAACGCGCAGGCCGCAAACCGGAAGACGTGGACGCTGTGATCTGCGCTGCCTCCAACATGCAGCGCGCCTACCCGGCCATGGCCATCGAAGTGCAGCAGGCGCTCGGCATTGGCGGCTTTGCCTTCGACATGAACGTCGCTTGTTCCTCGGCCACGTTCGGCATCCAGACCGCGGCAGACTTTGTACGCACAGGCTCGGCGAAATCCGTGCTGATGGTGAACCCGGAAATCTGCTCCGGCCACCTCAACTTCACCGACCGCGACAGCCACTTCATCTTCGGCGATGTTGCCACCGCCGTTCTGGTGGAAGAGGAGAGCATCGCCCCGGCCGGCCACTGGAAGATTCTCGGCACCAAGCTGAAAACCGAGTTCTCCAACAATATCCGGAACAATTTTGGCTTCCTGAACCGCGCCGCTCCCGAAGGCATCGGCGCGCCGGACAAGCTGTTCAAGCAGGAAGGCCGCAAGGTCTTCAAGGAAGTCGTGCCCATGGTATCGAAGATGATCGCGGAACAGCTTGATGAGCTGAACCTTCAGGGCACGGATCTGCGCCGCCTGTGGCTGCATCAGGCAAATGCCAACATGAACCGGCTGATCTCCACCAAGGTGCTGGGCCATGAAGCGAGCGCCGATGAAAGCCCGACCGTGCTGGACACCTATGCCAACACGTCATCGGCCGGATCGATCATTGCCTTCCACAAGCATTCGGAAGACTTCAAGCCCGGCGAGAAGGGGCTGATCTGCTCCTTCGGCGCGGGCTATTCCGCCGGCACGGTGTTTGTCGAGAAAACGGCGTAAGGCGAGCGGCCCCTACAGGCTCAATCGTACTCGTCGTCGCTGAACAGGTCGCCCCAGAAGACTTCGCGGCTGGACTTGGCAGCCTCGACGACAACGATGATTCCGCCCATCAGAAGCACGCAGAACGCCATAACCTGCCAGGGAGCCGTCTGTGCCACTGCTTCGAACATCATCACCGCCTATTGTTGGGTCGGGTAAACGGAGCTGATTCCGTTCCCTGTTGTCAGTGCAGCAGTTTTCGCGCAAAGCCCTTAACAGCGCATTTGGAAACAGGGGCAATCGCAGGGCGGGTTTGTAACCAGAATGCCCCCCTTTCTTTACCCTTATTGCCAATGCTTTAAGGAAGGCCTGAATGACCGTTCGCAAGAAGCAATCCGTTAAGGCTCCGAGGGTCTGGCAGCGCATGCTGTCCGGACGGCGGCTGGACCTTGCCCACCCCTCGCCCATGGATGTGGAAATCGAGGACATCGCCCACGGCCTGGCGCGTGTGGCCCGCTGGAACGGACAGACAAAAGGCGAGAATGCCTTCTCCGTTGCCGAACATTCTGTCATCGTGGAGCGGATCTGCCGAAAGCTGGACCCGACCATGAGCGCAAAGCACAGTCTGATGGCCCTGCTGCATGACAGCCCGGAATATGTGATCGGCGACATGATCTCGCCGTTCAAGGCGCTGCTGGGCGAAGGCTACAAGGACATTGAAGGCCGGTTGCAGGAAGCGATCCATATCCGCTTCGGCCTGCCGCCGGTGACGCCTGCGCGCCTGAAGAAGAAGATCAAGAAAGCAGACCTGATCTGTGCCTGGTTCGAGGCGACGCAACTGGCCGGGTTCGAAGAGGCCGAGGCCAACAAGCTGTTTGTCGTGCCGCCGGAAAATGTGCGCCTGAAGCTCTCCCCGAAATCGGTGCCGGAAGCACAGGCGGCGTTCCTTGACCGCTTCAACAAGATCATGACGGAGATTGGCGCGCCATGATGCGTTCGGCTTCCCCGCTGCTGATCGGCCTGTCGGCCGTGATGGTCGCCATCCAGGACGACATGCCGCTGGTGCTGGTCACGCGCCGCGGCAGCGAGGATGCGCTGCCATTCGGCCCGTTCCACCCGGACAAGCACCGCACATTCGACCTGTCGCTGCGCGGCTGGGTGCGGGAGCAGACGGGCTTTGAACTCGGCTATGTCGAGCAACTCTACACGTTTGGCGACCGGGACCGGGAAACACCGGAAGCGACGCTGGCCGGTGCTCCGCCGCATTCGCGCGTCATTTCGGTCGGCTATCTGGCACTGACTCCGGATGCCCGCCCGGCCGAAGCCGGCTTCGAAGCGCGCTGGCAGAACTGGTATCGTTATTTCCCCTGGGAAGATCACCGCAATGGCCGGCCGGCCCTGATCGACAACCAGATCGCGCCGCGCCTGTTCACTTGGGCGGCCGGCAAGGAATTGCGGCTGGAGCGCGCGAAGATCGCCTTCGGCCTGGATGGCGCCCGCTGGGCGGAAGAACGCGTGCTGGACCGATATGAGTTGCTCTATGAAGCGGGCCTCGTGGCCGAATGCGCACGCGATGCGAACCTCGCCGAGCCGGACATCGCACTGGGCGAGGCGATGGCCTCCGATCACCGGCGCATCCTCGCAACCGCCATCTCCCGCCTGCGCGGCAAGATCAAATATCGCCCGGTCGTGTTCGAGCTGATGCCGGAGCGGTTTACCCTGTCGGCCCTGCAGCGGACGGTCGAAGGCATTCTCGGCCTCGGCCTGCACACGCAGAATTTCCGCCGCGCGCTCGACAAGACGGGCCTCGTGACCGGGACTGGCGCGATGGAGACCGGCACGGGCGGGCGCCCGGCTGAGCTTTATCGCTTCTGCCGCGACCAGGCCATCTCGACCGGCGCGCCGGGCCTGTCGACCCCGCGCCGGTCAGCTGACTGATCTATTCTTCTGACTCGGTCTCGAACTCTTCCGCGGCGATGCCTTCCGGCTGGCCGACCGCGATGAAGAGATAATGCTCCGGATCGAGATATTCCTGCGCCACGCGGTTCACGTCTTCCAGCGTGACGGCGCGCACCATGTCATTGCGGCGGTCGAAATAGTCGATGCCGAGTTCTTCCTGGCGCACGCCCATCATCTGGCTGGCGATCTTGGCGTTTGAATCAAAGCCCAGCGGGTAGGAGCCCGTGAGGTAGGCCTTGGCATCTGCCAGCTCTTCCTCGGTGACGCCGTTCTCGACGAAATCTTCCATCTCGGCCTTGATGCCTTCGATGAACTCGCCGGCGCTTTCATTCTTGGTCTGGCCGCCGCCGCCCCAGGTCTGCAGGTGTTCGCCTGCCGACAGGCTCGTATAGATTCCGTAGGTCAGACCTTTCTCGATACGGAGGGGTTTCATCAGCCGGCTCTCAAAGCCGCCGCCGCCATAGGTGTAGTTCAGCACATAGGCCGTGAAGAAATCCGGATCGTCCCGCTCAAGGCCCGGCCCGGTGAACTGCACCAGCGATTGCGGCTGCGGCAGGTCGACGATGATCGGATCGGTCGGTTCGAGTTCGGGCAGGACAATGTCCGGCGTCTCGGGAAGAGTCGACGTTTCGGGAAGTTCGGCAATGACCTCGTCGATCATCGGCGCCAGTTCTTCCGGCGTGACCGCGCCGACAGCCGTGACCAGTAGGCGGTCTTTCACCATCAGCTTGCGCATCTGTTCTTTCGCCAGTTCCGGCGTCAGGGCGGCGATGCTTTCCTCCGACTTTGACCGCGCATAGGGGTGATCGGGATAAAGCGCCTGCGACATGGCCTTCCAGGCGAGATAGCCGGGGCTCGTCTCACGGGTCTTGAGGCCGACCTGCTGCTCGCGGCGGAAACGTTCGAATGGACCCTCGTCGAAACGCGGATCAGCAAAGGCTGTCGCGATCAGGTCCATGGCATCGCCGGCATTGTCGGTCAGCATGGAGGCCGAGCAGGAGGTCCAGTCATTCGAGGCCGAACAGGCGAAGCTCATGTTCAGGTCTTCCATCCGCGTCTGGAAGCCAAGCGAGTCGAGATCGCCGGCGCCTTCATTCATGTGATAGGTGACGGCATCGGTCAGGCCTTCCAGTCCTTCCGGGTCGCTCGCCTCGCCGCCTTTCCAGGCCATGTTCAGCGACAGGATCGGGATAGAGGGTTCAGACACCAGCCAGACCGAAGCGCCGCCCGGCGTCGTGAATTGCTGGATCTCCGCGAAGTCACCGGAATGGACCGCCACATCAAGCGGCGCCGGTTCCTCGACGGTTTCCACTTCGACTTCGACAATCGTTTCCGGCTCCACCGGCGGCGGATTGAAATAGGCGCAGGCGGACAGGCTGGTTGCGGCAAGCAGGCCGGCGGTAAGCGGTACGAGTTTCATCTCAGGAGTCTCCCTCTGCAGGCAGCAGGTGTGCTTCGATATAGTGTTTGTCTTCAGCGAAGACGCGGCGGACAGCGTCCAGGGCCGCGTCAGGTGTGACCGCGCGTATCCGGTCGGGGAAGGTCAGCAGGTCGTCCACATCGCCGCCCTTGGCGAGATGGCTGCCGAAGGCCTGTGCCATCCCGTACTGACTGTCGCGCGCATAGATGGCGGAGGCGGCGATTGAGTTCCGGGCACGCACAACGTCCTCTTCCGTGAAGCCCGCTTCCAGAGCGGCGTAGAGTTCTTCCATCACCGCCGCTTCCAGTTCGTCCACGGAGACGCCCGCTGCCGGCGTCGCATAAATCATGGCCGGCCCCTCATCGTGCAGCGAGGTCCAGGCACCGGTGCCGACATTGATCGCGAGCTTCCGCTCTTCCACCAGCTTCTGGTAAAGCAGGCTCGTGCGTCCCTGGCCCAGCACGTCGAGGCCAACGTTCAGGGCATCGGCAAACGCCTGATCGCGCACTGTGGATGTTCCCATATAGTAGCGATACCAGACCGGCTGCTTCACCTTGGGGTCTGACCGGGTGATGAGCTGCGTTTCCGTCAGCGGGTCAACCGGTTGCCAGCGCCGGATACGTTCGCCGCCCTGTTTCGGCGCAATCGCGCCATAATGCTCTTCCGCCAACGGACGGACTTCCTCAGCCGTGATGTCTCCGGCCAGCACCAGGATCACATTGTCCGGCGAGTAATAGGTGTCATAGAAAAGACGGCCGTCTTCCGGGCGCAGCGCGGACACTTCGTCCATGTCACCGATGACCGTGATTTCGTAAGGGTGTCCGCGCCAGAAAGCTGACAGCACCTCTTCCTGAAGCAGGGCAGACGGGCTGTTCTCGATCCGCTGGCGGCGCTCCTCTTTCACAACGTCCCGTTCGGCGACGAAGCCCTTGTCGGCGGCATCGTCGATGATCAGGTCTGTCATGCGCTCAGCTTCGAGCGACATCATCAGGCCGAGCTGGTCCTTCGCCACACGTTCGAAATAGGCGGTGTAATCCCAACTGGTGAAAGCGTTCTTCTGGCCGCCATTGCGCTGGACGATGGAGTCGATTTCCCGGTGCGCCAGATCGTCGGTCGCATGGGACATGACGTGCTCGAACAGGTGCGCCATGCCGCTCTTGCCCGGCGCTTCGTCGACCGCGCCGACCTTGTACCAGAGCATGTGGGTAACCACGGGCGCCCGGTGGTCCGGCAGGACAATGACATCCATGCCATTCGACAGGGTGAAAGTTTCAGGCTTCCACTCTTCCGCAGCCGCCGGACCCGCAGAAATTGCAAACAAGGCCGCAGCTGCCCCAAGCGTGCGTTTCAGTCCCGCCACGCCTATTCCTCCGCCGCCATGTCTTCCGGCAGCAGCTGTGCCTCGATGTAATGACGGTCAGGGCCAAACACGGTGCGCACGGCAGCAATGGCCTCTTCCGGTGTCACCGCACGGACATCGTCCGGATAGGAGAGGACGCTCTCAATCGTCCCGCCGATAGCAAGGGTCGAGCCGAAGACGTTCGCCATGGTCGACTGGCTGTCGCGGGCATAGATTGCGGTTGCGGCAAGCTTGTTCCGGGCCCGGATGACCTCTTCCTCCGTGAAACCCTCGTCCAGCGCCTTGCTGACTTCGGCCATGACAGCGGTTTCAAGCTCGTCCATGCTGACACCGGGTGCCGGGCTGGCCGAGATCACGGCCGGGCCCTGATCGTGCAGATCGGTCCAGGCATAGGAGGAGGCGCTGATCGCCAGTTGCTGTTGCTCCACAAGCGACTGGTAAAGCCGGCTGGTCATGCCACCGCCCAGCACTTCCAGACCAACCTCAAGCGCATAGGCCTCTTTCGGAGACCGGACCTGCGAAACGCCATTGTAGTAACGGCTCCAGACCGGCTGGCGGACTTTCGGATCGGAATGGATGATCTCGTCATTCTCGATCAGCAGCGGGACGTCGCGCCAGTTGCGCTGGCCGTGGGCTGTGCCGGTCGGAACGATCTGGCCATAGGTCGCCTCGGCAAGCGTGCGCACTTCGTCTTCGGTCACATCGCCGGCGACGACGAGGATGGCATTCTCCGGGCTGTAATATTCGTGATAGAAATTGAGGCCGTCTTCCGGCGTCAGCGCAGCCACTTCATCCATGTTGCCGATGACGGTGATCTCGTAGGGATGGCCCTTCCAGAGTTCGGACAGGACCTGTTCCTGAAGGATCACGCCGGGATTGTTGTCGATCCGCTGACGGCGTTCTTCCTTCACCACGTCGCGCTCGGAGATGAAAGCACCTTCCGGGTCGTCGTCGATGACGAGGTTCACCATCCGGTCCGCTTCCAGCTCCATCATCGTGCCGAGCTGTTCCTTGGCCACGCGCTCGAAATAGGCGGTGTAGTCCCAGCTGGTGAAGGCGTTCGACTGACCGCCATTGCGGGACACGATGGAATCGAACTCACCCGGCGCCAGCGTGTCGGTCTGCTGGAACATGACGTGTTCGAAGAGGTGGGCGATCCCGCTCTTGCCGGGCGCTTCATCGACCGCGCCAACCTTATACCAGACCATATGGGTCACGACCGGCGCGCGGTGATCGGGGATCACCACCACTTCCATGCCATTGTCGAGTTCGAAGGTTTTCGGGGTCCACGCCTCTGCCGGTGCGGTGGCATTGTCAGCCAGGGCTGGCAGGGCAAAGACGGCAAGGGCGACAAGCCCTCCGGTCAGCGTCCGTTTCATGGGCTTGTTCCCTTGCAAGAGTTGGAGGTCCGGCACCGGGCTGGATCAGGTTCCCGGCAGCTTCACACGCGGCTTGGCCGACGTGCTCTCGATTGTCACAGGCTCATTGCCGGTGGCGTTATCCGTCGCCGCGGATTCAGCGTCTTCCGGATTGTCCTTCCGCCAGAACAGGATGCGGTCGGTGATCGTGGTCGGCTTCCGGATCGACTTGAACTCTTCATAGTCGAGGCGGGTGCGGATCAGCGGGCTGACAGCGTTAGCGTCCGCCGCGGCCACGAGCGCCCGTTCGGAGGCACTGGCATTGACGCCGAGCGTCGCGCCGAAGGCGGCCGCATTGTCGTTCTGCGCGGCTTCCACTTCAGGCGGCACCGACTCGCCAGCCCCCGGCGGGCGGAGGGAATAGTCCGGCGGCACAGTCAACGGCGCCTTGGTGACGACCCGGAACTCGTCGGGCGTGCGGGAACCGGATCCGCTGGAGCAGGCCGTCGTCGCCAGGCAAACGGCGCCCAGGGCCAGAAGGGAAAGCTGCGTCTTCATGTGGCGTCCTCGCCTCTAAGTTTTGGATGGCCGGTCCGGTTTCCCGGACGGCTTTCTTCCAGACAGTACGAATTGATCGAAAAACAGCAAGACCGCGCCAACACTGATCGCAGCATCGGCAACGTTGAATACCCATGGAAAGTGAAGGGCGCCGGCATTGATGAAGTCCACCACGGCGCCGAAACGCACGCGGTCGATCAGATTGCCGAATGCCCCGCCGATCACCAGTGCCAGCGACAGTTTCAGCAGCCGCCCTTCCGCCACCATCAGCCAGCGCAGGAAGCCCAGCGCGATGGCCAGCATGATGCCGGCCAGGATCCACCGCCCGATGCCCTCAGACTGGAACATGCCGTAGCTCATGCCCCGGTTCCACACCATGGACAGGTTGATCGGTCCGGGCAGTTCGACCGTTCCGCAGGCAAAGCTGTTATGGAAGCATTCCATCGCACGGAACCGCTCGTTCGCCAGAACCATCGATTTGGTCACCTGGTCTGCAATCAGCGTGACCGGAATGATGGCCAGCGGCCAGACCTGAGCAGGTTTCATTTGCATGCGGGGAGATTGCACCCCGTCCCCGTCAGATCAAGCGATTCCGTGCAGGTTTCCGCTCACTCGCCGTGCGTCGCGTCCCAGGCTTTCACCGCCAGCGCATCACGCGGGGTGATGTCCGGAAACTCCGGATCGGCGAGGGCCGGGTCGAAATACTTCCAGCTGCGCCGGCATTTGATGCCCTCGGCTTTCTGCGGATAGACGACCACGCCCGGCGTATCGTCCAGCGTGAAACCGCCGCCCTTGCCTTCCAGCGTGTTCACCAGCTCGGCGCCCGACGTGATGAACAGGTCGGCTGCGTCTTCGCCTTCAAACGCTTTCACCAGATCCTCATCCGCGATGTGCACCACCGGCGCCGCCTCCAGCGAGGCGCCGATCCGCTTCTCGCGGCGTTCCACTTCCAGCGCGCCGGTCACGACGCGGCGGACGGTGAAGATCTTCGCCCAGCGCTCTGCCAGCTTCTCGTCTTTCCAGTCTTCCGGCGTTTCCGGGAACAGGAGCAGGTGGACCGAATCCTCCTTGCCGCTGAGATGGCTTTCGAGGAAAGCCTCTTCCATCGTGAACGGCATCACCGGGGCAAGCCAGGTGAGCAGGCGCTCCAGAACGGCTGCCATCACCGTGCGCGCGGCGCGGCGGCGGTTGCCATAGACGGTCGTCAGTTCGTCCCAAGCATCCATCGTGCTGAAGCGCGGGTCGCAATAGAGGCTGTCTTTCCGGATGTCGAAATAGACGGCCGACAGGTCCACGCCCGCGAAATTGATGAGCAGGCTCATCACACGCTTGAAGTCATAGACCGTGTAGGCGGCCTTCACCTGGGCATCGAGCTCGGCGAGGCGGTGCAGCACCCAGCGTTCGAGGCCCGGCATCTTCTCCGGCGCGATCGCTTCGTCTTCCGTCCAGCCGTCGAGCGCGCCAAGCAGGTAGCGCACCGTATTGCGCAGCTTGCGATAGGTCTCGACCGAACCCTTGATGATCTCGTCGGAGATCCGCAGGTCTTCGGTATAGTCGCCGGACGCCGTCCAGATGCGCAGGATCTCGATCCCGTACTGTTTCTGGATCTGCTCCGGTTCGATCGTGTTGCCGATGGATTTCGACATCTTCTTACCGTCCGCATCGACGATGAAGCCATGCGTCAGGACCTGTTTGTAAGGCGCCATGCCGCGCGTGGCGCAGCACTCCAGCAGGGACGACTGGAACCAGCCACGGTGCTGGTCGGAGCCCTCCATGTAGAGGTCCGCCTGCCCGGTTTCCGGATCGATGATGCCACGTTCCCGCAGCGCGAAGGCGTGCGTGGTGCCGCTGTCGAACCAGACGTCGAGCACGTCCGTTACCTTGTCCCACTCATTGGCCGACAGGCCGAGGGGGCTCAGGAAATCTTCTGCTGGCGTATCGAACCAGGCTTCGACACCGCCCTTGGCGATGGCCGTCTTGATGGCGTTGTTCAGCGCATCCGCCTGCTCTGCCTCCAGCGCTGCCGTATGCGGTTGGCCGGACTTGTTGACGAAGATGGTGATCGGCACGCCCCAGTTGCGCTGGCGCGAGATCAGCCAGTCCGGCCGGCCTTCGACCATGGAGCGCAGGCGGTTGCGGCCGACGGCCGGGAAGACCTCGGTCTCGTCGATGGCCTTTAGGGCATTCTCGCGCAGCGTCTTGCCGTTCGGGCCCGGCTTGTCCATCGAGATGAACCATTGCGGCGTCGCCCGGCGTATGACCGGCGCCTTGGAGCGCCAGGAGTGCGCATCGCGAATCGTCGTCATGCCGCGCGCGAGCAGATTGCCGCTCTCGGCGAGGGCCGCGATCACTTCATTGTTCGCCTTGCCCGGCTCGCCGCGCTTCTTGCCGCTGGTGCGGATGATATCCATGCCGCCAAAGCGCGGCACGTCCGGCGTGTAGCAACCGTCCGGATCGACGATCTGGCGGATCTCCTGCGTCGTGCGGCCGGACTCGACCCAGACGTTGAAGTCGTCCTCACCATGCGCGGGCGCCGTATGCACAAAGCCCGTACCGGCATCGTCGGTGACGTGCTCACCCGCGAGGAGCGGGATGTCGTGGGCGAAGAACGGATCCATCGCGTGGAGCGGATGGGACAGCTTGCCGAGCGTCGCGGGATCGACGTCTTCCAGGCGTTTGAAGGAAGAGACCTTCGCCCCATCCATAACGGCCTGTGCCAGCGCATCGCCGAGGATCAGCTTTTCGCCAGGCTTGGCGTAAGGCGCAAAGCCCAGCTCTTCCTCGCTCATCACCGTCTCGACCTCATATAGGCCATAAGAGATGTCAGGATTGTAGCTGACGGCCTGGTTGGCCGGGATCGTCCAAGGCGTGGTCGTCCAGATCACGACGGAGGCATCTGACCCTTCGACCGGAAACTTCACCCAGATCACCGGCACCTTGCGATCGTGGTATTCGACTTCCGCTTCGGCGAGCGCCGTGCGCTCCACCGGGCTCCACATGATCGGCTTGGCGCCGCGGACCAGCGAGCCGGTCATCGCCATGCGCAGGAATTCGCCGACGATGGAGGCTTCGCTTTCGAACTTCATGGTGAGGTAGGGATTGTCCCATTCGCCCTCGATGCCGAGATTGCGGAACTCCTTGCCCTGGATCTCGACCCATTTTTCAGCATAGGCCCGGCAGGCGGCGCGGAACTCGCCTGGCGGCACGTCGTCCTTCGTCTTGCCTTTGGCGCGGAACTCTTCCTCCACTTTCCATTCGATAGGCAGACCGTGACAGTCCCAGCCCGGCAGGTAAGCCGCATCATAGCCCGCCATCTGGTGCGAGCGGACGATGATGTCCTTGACGATCTTGTTCATCGCCGTGCCGAGGTGGATGTGGCCGTTGGCATAGGGCGGGCCATCATGGAGGATCCACTGCTTCGCGCCGCGTTCCTTCGCATCGGCGCGCAGGCGGTCATACAGGTTCAGATCGTCCCAGCGTTTGATCCAGTCAGGCTCACGCTTGGGCAGGCCGCCACGCATCGGAAATTCCGTCGCGGGCAGGAACAGGGTGTCGCGATAGTCTCGGTCGGTCAGGGAATCGGTCATGGATCTTCAGTGTGAACGGATTGGGAGAGGAATTCAGGGCTCAAAAAGCAAATCCCGGCCTGGCCCAGACCCTTCGGTGGGGTCAGCGCGCAGCCGGGCGGCTAATTCGAATTGTGAATATCCGGTCCATCGGCAAGCGCTTAACAGGCAGAGGTTAACCTGTCACTAGGGCGGATGCCTCAGCGCGGTGCCGCCGCGGCGGCCTGTGGCGGGCCATAGGCCAGGCGGCCGGCCACTTTGGTGCACAGGGCGTCGAAGACAGCCCCGTTCTCGATCAGATTGCCCCAGGTGATGCCCTGATCGAGGATCACATAGCGCGACACATGCACCGTATCCCGGTCTGCCTTGTAGATGGAGACAGCGCTGAAGGCGCGGTCCATGACGGTCACGTCCTCAAAGGACAGATCCGAGCCGAAGGCGGCCATGAACTCGACCCCGCGGCAGTCCGTGGCCGCTTCATCCGCGCAGACAGAATAGATCCCCAGCGTCAGGCCATCCGGCAGCCGCGCAAACACAAAGGGCGCGCCGCTTTCATTCTGGCCCGCGGCGAGAAACGCCCCGCCCAGTTCGTCGACGAGCAGGCGGAGATCATCCAGCTGGACATTGCTGATCACGACATTCGGCGACCGGGATACGCGCGGGGCCTCTTCGGGCATCTGCGCCCGTGCATGTCCGCTGCCGAGCGCCAACATTGCAGCTGCTGCCAAAGCCGTACGCAAATTTCACCCCTGTGACTGCCTATGCCAATATCCCCGCCGGCATGGTGTCATGCCAGCGTTCGATGTCAGCAATATGGCAGTTATAGGGCGCGTTACTCGCTGTCTTCGTCGTCGCTGAACAGCCAGTCATTGTATTCGTCGTCTTCCGCATCATACGGCCAGACGACATCTGCGACGAGCGGGCCAAGCGCGAGCGCATTCTGCAGATTGATCTTCACGTTTTCCATACGCTGGCCGCCATCCAGAATGATGTAACGTGTGATGCCGAGCGTCTCGCCGTCCTTGTCCCACCAGGTGGACACGGCAGCATAGGCAAGGTTTGCGTCATTGACCTTTTCTGCCGTCACGTCCTCATCGCTGTCGTAACGGACCTGCACCATCATGCCGAGGCACCCCTCGGCGTATTCGGTGTCACACGCCGTGCCGATCAGGTGGAAGATCAGCCCGTCGGAATTTGTGGCCCGAAGCGAAATGTCGCCTTCGCCGCCAACTTCCGTGATCGTGTGGCCTTCGGAAACCGCAATCGCCTTGAGGTCTTCCAGGTTGAGGCTGCGCACGACGCGGTCGTCATTCGCAAGCGATGTGTCGGCGCTGAATTCCTGTGCGGAGGCCGGGAAGGATACGGCCACTGCCAAGGCCGCTGTGGTGAGCAAAGTGCGCATGGGAAACTCCCTGTTGCTGTCCCCAGATGGACACAGCATGGCGGGGTACGGCGGCAATGAAAAGAGAAAATTCTAACGAAACTTACAGATTCGCGAGGCGTTTGCGGGCTTCTGCAGCGTCTGCGTGCATGGCTTCAACCAGAGCATCCAGATCGGCAAACTTCAGTTCCGGCCGGATGAAGGAGATCAGCTGGACCTCCAGCCATTTGCCATAAAGATCATCATCGAAATCGAAGATGTGGGTCTCCAGAAGCGGATCGCGGATGCCGGTCGTGGGCGTGCGGCCGAAATTTGCAACGCCGTCCAGCCAGTCACCCTGCCGGTCGATTCTTGCCCGCACCGCATAAATGCCGTGGCGCGGATGGATCAGGTCTCCGAGGTGGAGGTTTGCGGTCGGGAAACCGAGGGTCCGGCCATTCTTCTCACCGCTCTCGACCACGCCATCGGCAATCCACCAGGTGCCCAGCAGCTCTGCGGCTGTTTCGGGCTCGCCGGCATGAAGCGCCTGCCGGATGGCCGTGGAGGATGCCTTGCCTTCCAGCTCGATCACTTCGTCAACGATCGTCACCCCGAAGCCGAGCGCCCGGCCGAGGCTGGCCAGCCGCTGGGCATGGCCCATCCGGCCGCGTCCGAACCGGAAATCGAAGCCAACGGAGACATGGCTGACCGACAGGCCGTCGACCAGCACATCCCGGACGAAACCTTCATCGGTCATCGACGCCATTTCGCCATTGAACGGCAGCTCGAACACCGTGTCGGCGCCAGCCGCCAAGATGGCATTGTTGCGCCGCTCAGGCCGGAAGATGCGGAAAGGCGGGTCGCTGGGCCGGAAATAGGCGCGAGGCGGCGGCTCGAAGGTCGCGACGGAGAACTTGCCGCCCCCCGCCTGCCTTGCCGCATCCATCACTGCCCGGTGGCCGGCATGCAGCCCGTCAAAATTGCCGAGCGCAATCGAAGCCCCCCGCGCACTGGCGGGCAAGCCCCGGTAGTCGGCATAAATGGCCAATCAGGCCTCCCGGCTCGGCGCAACCACTTCGGCGTCCCCGGCGATGACGCGCTTGCCGTCCACGATGCATTCGATCTTGAGGACGACACGATTGCCGCGGTCGATCTTCTCGGCAACCGTCGCACGCGCCGTGACCGTGTCACCGATATAGACCGGACGGCGGAAGCGCATGTTCAGCCCCACAAAGACTGCGCCCGGCCCCGGCAGGTTGTTGCCGAGGATGCCGGAGATGTAGCTCGCCGTCAGCGCGCCATGGGCGATGCGCTTTTCGAACATGGTCGTGGCGGCATATTCGTCGGACATGTGCAGCGGATTGAAATCGCCCGACACTTCAGCAAAGCGCTGGATGTCGTCCGCAGTGATCTCATGCACGGTTTCGTGCGACTGCCCGATTTCGAGGTCTTCATATTTGAAGCCGGTAAATTCAGTCATTCCGGGATGCTCCGATTCTTTCGACGGGCTTCGTTACACGCCTGAGGGCGATGCGTCACCATCTTAAGCCTGTCATGGCCCAGGTCGCTGCTTCTCCATAGGCTGCCAGCAATTCGGCGACTTCCTCTTCGAAATCCTCGCCATGCTCCTTGAGACCGGTGCCCACATAGAGGCTGTCAAAGCCCTGAACGCCTGCGCCGCGCACATCCGTGGCTGGGCTGTCGCCAATGCAGAGGACGCGCGACCGGTCGACCGGCTTGTCCCCGGTCAGCGCCTCAATGCGCTGAATTGCGAGATGATAGATCGGCGGATGTGGCTTGCCGGGATAAATCACTTTGCCGCCAAGGTCTTCGTAGACATCTGCCAGCGCGCCTGCGCACCAGTAGAGCTGGCCGCCTACCCGCACCTGCTTGTCCGGATTGGCGCAGATCATGGGAAGGTTCCGGGCGATGCCGGCGGCGAGTTCCTCGCGATAATCTTCCGGATGCTCGCCGACATGATCGCGCAGGCCGATGCACAGCAGCAGGTCGGCCTCGTCGGCCTCGGTGAATTTGAGATCCAGCCCCTCATAGAGGTGGCGGTCATGTTCCCAGCCTTCATCAGCGCCAAGACGCCAGACGGCCTGCCCCTTGCGGCGATCCAGCTCCGCGCGGGTCGCATCGCCGGAGGAGACGCAATCGTCAAATGCGGCATCCGGAACGCCCAGCGGCTTGAAATAGCGCGTCACCTGCGCCTTCGGCACTGGTGCATTGGTGATCAGGCAGACATGGCCGCCGCCTTCGCGGAAGCGGACAAGCGCGTCGCACGCCTCGTCAAATGCCCTGCGGCCATTGTGGATCACGCCCCAGACGTCACACAGGATCGTGTCGTAGCGGCCGGCGATTTCGGAAAGCCCTTGCGGGAATTGCGGTGCGGTCATGCGCGGCGAGGTAGGCCGGGCGGGCGCTGCGGTCAATTCCCTGCCGCGCAATCGCCGGCGGGCAGCGGGTTCAGGATCCACTGAATGGCGGTCGGGATCGAGACGGAATTGGCGAAATAGCAGCCCTTGATCCGGATCACATGACCGAGGCTTGTCTCGTCTGAATACTGCGGCGCGTAGTTGCAGGAGACCATGTTCGCGGCGTGCTGCTCCGGCGTGCCGGGGCGGACCTCCAGCAGCAAATGGTTGGATCCGGTGGGGACCGAGACCGACTTCGCGCTGACCTGGCCATGACTGCTGCAGACTATACCGGACCATGCGCCGTCTTCCTGCTGCAGGGCTGGATCAAGCGGCGGTGCAATCGACAGGTCCAGCCAGACCGGGCCTTCTTTCAGCGCCTGGAGCGCATCCGGCGCCTCGAATTCCACAGGCCCGGGAAGGTCCGCGAGGACCGTCTGAATCTCTCCGGCCGCGGCACCGGCGGGCAAGGCAGCAAGCGCCAGGATCATCGCACGCATGAAAGCGCCTCCGTTTCAGAACGGAGGCCAGCACACACCGGGATTGGGGCGATTTGAGGGAGACCGGCGCTTAGCCGAAATTGGTCAGGCGCTGGACCATTTCCCGCGGCGGGGCAGTTTCTTCCATCAGCGAGGCCTTGATCGGGCGCGGGGCGCCGAAGACATGGCCCTGGCCATAAGGGATCTCGTATTCGAGGATTTCGACGACGCTCGCCTCGTCTTCCATCTTCTCGGCCACCATGGTGATGCCATAGCGGGAGAACACGGCTGAGACTTCCTCGCCGTCGACACGGCGGTTGATGGACGACACCGGGCGCGGCCCGGCCGGGTCGCGCAGCTGGTCGATCAGGGCGCCGCCATTCATCTTCACAAAGCGCACGCCGGCCGACTGAAGACGCGGCAGGTCGAGGCCGAGGTCCGGCGCGTGGTCAATGGAGAAGCGGAAGCCGAGCGCGGTCAGCTTGTCCATATTGTCCCGCATGGTGCGCGAGCGGGTCTCGAACCGGTCGGCGCGGATCTCGAAGATGACAGCGCCGGAGAGGTCCCGGTTTTCCGTCATGAATTCAAGGAACATCGGAAAGAAGGTCGAATCTTCCAGCGAGCTAGCCGCGATGTTGCAGAAGACGCCGACACGGCGGTCCCGTTCTGCCAGGCGGCGCACGATCTGCACGCAGCGGAACAGGGTGAAATTGTCGATCTGCCCCATCAGATTGGCGCGGCGGCCGGCATCGAGGAATTCCGCCGGCAGGATCAGCGAACCGTCCGGACGGCGCAGGCGCGTGAAGCCTTCATAGAAAGACACCCGGCGCTGCGGCAGCGACACGATCGGCTGCAGGTGCAGGTCCGCCCGGCCATCCTTCAGCGCGTCGCGCACATCGCGGAGAATCGCATCTTCCTGCGGGGCGACAATCTTGTTGGTGGAGGTTTCCGCCAGACGGGTTTCGAAACTGTGGGACAGCCGGTCGATCAGGCTTTCCAGCTGCTTCATTTCCGAGACCAGCGCATCGCGCCGCTCGGTCAGCTCGTGCTTGACCGTTTCCTCGACCACGTCGGTGCGCGCTTCGATCACGTCCATCCGGCGTTCGGCGTCGCGGTTCTCTTTCTCAATGGCCTGCATGCGCGCATCGATCTCGCGCTTCGAACTGCCATTGGAAACAAGGACATGGATCTGGCTGAGGACGGCTGTGGTCAGCACGCCTGCGCCAATGGAAATCGGCAGGCCGAGTTCCAGCACCGTCGCGCCGACGTATCCGGCGGCACCGCCGGCTGCCATGTACAGCAGGAACAAGAGAAACGTCATCAGCTCAGCACCCGAAACAATTCGTCAATCTTAACAGATAAGGTCCAGAAGTTAACGAATTGCTTGGATGTGGCGCAATTTGGGTGGTCCGGCAATCCCGCCGAACATTGTTGCGGAGAGGTCACAGACACACCGCGTGTCACAATCGGATACAAACCGTAACTGGACAGGACGCGGAACGACCGATAGCCAAGAGTCAGAGACCCGGCACCACCGGTCCGCGGCCATCTTATTGGCCGGAGCGGGGGCAGTCTCGGGGGAGACACGGGGCGCGCAGAAATGTGCGCCCCGGTCCT
>PACZ01000004.1 GCA_002700305.1 Hyphomonas sp.
CACGCTGATCATGGCGCTCGGCGCCGGCATCGGCCGCGACGAGTTCGACATCAACAAGCTGCGCTATCACAAGATCATCATCATGACCGATGCTGATGTCGACGGCGCGCACATCCGCACCCTGCTGCTGACCTTCTTCTATCGTCAGATGCCGGAGGTTATCGAACGCGGTTATCTCTACATCGCCCAGCCGCCGCTCTACAAGGTGACGCGCGGCCGGTCCGAACGCTATGTGAAGGACGATGCGGAGCTGGAGTCCTATCTGATCGGCGAAGGCACTGACGGGGAATCCCTGATCCTCGCCGACGGCACCACGATTGCGGGGGAAGACCTGCGCGACCGCGTGCGCCAGGCCTCGAACTTCCAGGCAAACCTGCGCCGCCTCGCCCTGCGCGCCTCTGGCGAGCTGATCGAGCATGCCGCCCTCGCCGGGGCGCTGGCCAATGGCGCGGGCGAAGCCGAAGCCGCGAAGACGGCCGAACGCCTCAACCGCTTCGCCGAGGAAGGCGAAGACACATGGGCCGGCCGGTTTGTCGAAGGCGCGCTGGTCCTGCAGCGCACGGTGCGCAGCGTGGACGAGACCATCTCCCTGCCCCCGGCCCTGATCGCCAGCCAGGACGCCCAGCGCCTTGCCGAGCGCGCGGCAAACCTCGCCGGCATGTATGAAGAGCCCGCCATCCTGCGCCAGGACAAGGGCGGCGAAGTGACCGTGCACGGACCAAGCAGCCTGCTGAAAGCCGTGCTCGACAGCGGCCGCAAGGGCCTGAAAGTCCAGCGCTACAAGGGTCTGGGCGAGATGAACGCCGACCAGCTGTGGGAAACCACGCTCGACTCCAACGCCCGCACCCTGCTGCAAGTCCGCGTCGACCATATGGAAGAAGCCGACGACATGTTCACCAAGCTGATGGGCGATGTGGTAGAACCGCGCCGCGAGTTCATCGAAGAGAACGCGCTGGACGCGGAGGTGGATGTTTAGGGTCCTACGACACCCGTCGTGAGCAACATTCCTTCCGGCAGCTCAGCGACAAGTTCGTCTGAAACTGGGCCGAACATTATTCCAAATAAACTGAATCGAATCTGGAAGTTGAATCCGAAGAGCTCTTCTTCGGAGTTATACATCCAATTGTAGTCAAATTGCTCATGAAGGCTCTTCCCCGCTCGCTGAATCTGGGGTCGAAAAGTCTGGCCTGGTATAACTTGCCAACCGAATGGGTTTTCTTGATCTAAGATTTGGTTGGTAGTTTTAACGATCGCGATTTTAGAAGCATTCGGCAAAATTTTCCCAACGTGCTTATAATATAATGCGCAAAACAACTTACTGAAGAAGGGGTTAAGCGCATCCATTGTTTCTTTCGAGACAAGTGCGATAGGAACATCGACAGCAAACATTCCCGCGGGCTTTTCCATTCCCAGATCGCGGAGAATTTTTTTAGCTTCAATAGAACTCTTAGGCGTTATCGGGAGAAGCGTCGGACTGTTATTGGCAACACCAGAAATGTGTGGCGTAATGTTTTCCACATCCGAATATGCATCAGCGTAGCTCAGTCTACCAATCAAGCCCAGAGCTTGATCAACCAATCGGGAAGATTGGTTACATTCATTGCATGATGGAAAGCGATACCCCTCCGGCCACTGTCTTTCAAAAAAAAGTGTTCGTGGCGGAACCTCATCTCGACTTTCCGTTACTTTTTCGCCGCCGCAAAAGCAGCAATACGGATGTTGCGATATAAAATCACTCAGTGTTGGCTTTGCCATCGTTCAAGCGCTCAAAAATTTTCTTTTTGAGAAATAAGGTTGGGCTTCCCCTATTTAAAGGCTTTCGTCTTTCACCCCAAGAAAGCGCATTGGTTGTTCAGTGAAGCGATACTATCCATCCGAGAGTACCGCGCGGTATGTGCGGTGGGTTAAGCCTTTGGCTATCCCACCCTACGGCTCTTTCACCGAAACTCCCCACGCGCGTCACCCCCGGCCGCGGAGCGGTCTGGAGGGCCAGCTCTGAACGATGCGTCTGGGGGCGTCATGTCCGGGTCGGGGAATGTTGCCGCCGCGCATGACGGACTTTGTTGCTTCGTTCGGAGATGGGTCCCCAGACGGCTGCGCCGTCGGGGATGATGCGTGAGGAGAGATTGGGCTCTGTCCCACAGCCGCCGCGTGCCATCCCGGAATTTGCGGCGCAAATATCCGGGCCCCAGATGCGGTGTGGCGGCTACAGAACTGGGTCCCGGAGAAACGCTTCGCGTTTTCCAGGATGACACCGCGGGGGTCATCTGAGTTCGTCTGACAGGGTGCGGCCCCATCTTTGTGGGCATGCATCCTGACCTTCAACGCTACTTCAACCATGTCTGGCCACTCTTCTGGCCCTGGCTGGTGTGGAACCTGGTGCGCGTCGCCCGCTGGCACGCGCGCACCGGGCGCGAAGCGTTGATGGCGGTCGATTGCTTCGGCAATATCAGGCTGGTCTGCCTGGCCGATGCCCCGCCGCCCGATGATCTCTATACATATGAAGCGCCGCACATTCCGCGCTGGGAACATCCTGCCCTCGGTAGCGATGTGCCCGTCTCGGTTTGCGGCTGCGTGCGCGGCAAGTCCGGCATGATCATGCCTGGTCATGACGTGGTCCGTCATGATCCGGTTAAGTCCGGTATGGTCATGCTTAGTCATGACATAGTCCGATATGATCATGGACTGCATGTGCGGGGTCCGCCGTAACCGCCTCCTCCGAATTCAGCTCAATTCACCGGATGGCCCCCGCCATGCCGGCCGCTTGTGCTGGATGGAACACGCGCCGACCTCTTCGCGTTGATCTTTCACCCAATCAAAGGAGGCCGAAATGTCTGCCCAACAGATCCCCGAACAACAGGCCGCCGGACTTGCGCTGTCTGCGCGCCGTGGCCGTACATCGAAATGGCACCTGAAAGGCAAGGCCAAACAGATGTATGACACGCTCAGCATGGAAGAACTGAAGGCGATCGCCGAACCGGATGAGGATAGCGAAACAGGGCAAAACGCCTGATAATCCGGGCACTTAATCCGGGCACTTATTCCGGGGCGGCATAAGTCTTCTCCGCCGCCCTGCCCTACAGCGCCGCGCACTTCCCGTCATATTCGCTGCAACACGAAAGCAATACGGCACCTGAAGGAGCCCGACATGATTGACCTCCGCCCGTTCGACCGCCTCGGCCGTTTCCGCAATGAATGGCTGGACGCGAACTACCATTTCTCGTTTTCCGGCTATCACGACCCGCACCGCATGGGCGAAGGCGCCCTGCGCGTGTGGAATGATGACACGATCCAGCCGCACACCGGCTTTCCGCCGCATGGCCACCAGTCCATGGAAATCATCACCTATGTCCGCAAAGGGGCCATCACCCACAAGGACTCGATGGGCAATACCGGCCGCACCGAGGCCGGCGATGTCCAGGTGATGAGCGCCGGGGCCGGCGTGCAGCATTCGGAATGGAATGCCGATGACGAAACCTGCCAGCTGTTCCAGATCTGGATCCTGCCGCGCGAACAGGGCGGCCAGCCGGGCTGGGGCACGCGGCAATTCCCCAAAGGCGACCGCTCCGGCAAGTGGACCGTTTTCGCCGCCAAGGATGGCGAAGACGATGCCCTGCCGATCAAGCAGGACGCAAAGGTCATGGGCGCAACGCTCTGCGCCGGCGACACGCTGGACTATGAGATCACGCCCGGCCGGCATGGTTATCTCGTGCTGGCGGCTGGGTCTGTCAGCCTGAATGGCCACATTCTGAAGGCCCGCGACGGGGCTGCCATCACCGGCGCCGAGACGCTGGAGCTGAAAGGCCTGCAAGACGCCGAGATCGTGTTTGTGGACACGATTTAAGCTGCTTCACATCAGCGTGACTTCGGGAACAGGCAGGGCGATGGTAAGTTGATGACAGACCCTAATGGAGGTTCTGACATGAAACTGGTTCCAATCACCGCTATCGCCCTTCTCCTTGCTCCGGCTGCCATGGCCGCGGAAATCAATGTCAGCGTGTCTGACGATTTCCAGACCAAGCTGCAGGATGACTACGGCACCCGCGAGGGTGACTATCTCTCGAATGAGATCAAGGAAGACCTGACCCGCGAACTCAAGAAGGCTGGCGTGGATGTCGCCCGGATCGATGTGACCATCATCGATGCCCGCCCGTCCAAGCCGACCTTCAAACAGCTGGGTGACGAGCCCGGCCTCGACTATGGCGCCTCGCGCAGCACCGGCGGGATGAAACTCTCCGCCACCGCCTATGACGCCGACGGCACGAAGGAAGGCGAGTATGAGTATTCCTGGTACGAAACCGACATCCGCCAGACCGGCATCACCACCTGGTATGACGCCAACAAGGCGTCCAACCGGTTTGCCCGGAACTTCGCGGAAGACGTGAAGGAAGGAACGCTCTCGAACTAGAGCCTGTCCTGATTACAGGACGAGTTCACACCGCTCGTTGAGGCTGGGGCGCGCCAGAGCGACGCGCTTCAGCCCCGGCAGCGCCTCGCGCAGGTCTTCAGCGACCCAGAGGCAGATCCGCTCCAGCGTCGGGACTTCAAGCCCGTCGATCTCGTTAAGCAGTTTGTGATCCAGCTTTTCGGCTGTCGCATTCAGGCAGGCCGTCAGGTGAGAGAAATCCTCCACCCACTGCTCGCCCTCTTTCACGACGCCGGCAACAGTCGCTTCCAGGCGGAAGGAATGGCCGTGCATGTTCCGGTAAGGATGCCCTTCCGGCTTGCCGCCCATGAAGTGCGCCGCCTCGAAATGCACCGCCTTGGTGATCTCGAACACGCGGCCCTCAGGACTCAGGGCAGCCCGGTCAGTTTGTGCGTTTGCAAGCTCAGTCGCCATTGCGGATTCTTCAGACAGTAAGCAGCGGCAGCCTGCACATTGCGGGCCGCCTCGGAATTGTCCTTCGGTTGCAGGAAAAAGTGCTGAAAGTCCAGTTCCGTGAACCGTTCGGGCTGCGCTTCGGCCTCATCCTGCGGGTAGACCAGCTTGAGTTCATTACCCTTTTTCAGCACGAGCGCCGCATTGGCCTTGGGGCTGACGCAGATCCAGTCGAGCCCTTCCGGCGCCTCGATCGTGCCATTGGTCTCCACCGCAATCTCGAAGCCTGACGCATGGAGGGCATCGATCAGCGGCGGGTCCAGCTGCAGCAGCGGCTCCCCGCCGGTGCAAACGACATAAGGCCGGCCGTCTGGGCCGGCAATGGATGTCCAAATGGAAGCGACCAGCGCGGCAACTTCTCCGGCGGTCCTGTACTTGCCGCCATTCTCTCCGTCGGTGCCGACAAAGTCGGTGTCGCAGAACTGGCAGACAGCTTTGGCCCGGTTGCGCTCAAGTCCGCTCCAGAGGTTGCATCCGGCAAAGCGCAGGAACACCGCGGCCCGGCCGGTCTGCGCGCCCTCCCCTTGCAGGGTGTAGAAAGCTTCCTTGACCGAATAGGTCATCACGCGGCCTGCCACCGCTGCCAGCCTGCCGCGCGCAGCTCGCACGCCGGGCAGCTGCCGCACCCATAGCCCCAGTCGTGCCGGTGTGAGCGGTCGCCGAGATAGCAGGTGTGTGTGTCTTCCACGATCAGGTCGATCAGGGCCTGCCCGGCAAGACCATGCGCCATCTCCCAGGTACCCGCCTTGTCTATATACATGAGCGGCGTCTCGATCGTCATCGGCTTGCCCAAACCGAGGCGAAGCGTTTCGGCCTGTGCCTGGATCGTGTCGTTCCGGCAATCGGGATAGCCGGAATAATCCGTCTCGCACATGCCGCCCACCAGGACGGAAATGCCGCGCCGCACGGCCAGCGCGCCGGCGAGCGTCAGGAACAGGAGATTGCGGCCCGGCACGAAGGTCGACGGAAGCCCGGCCTCGGTCGTCTCGATGACGACATCATGAGTCATGGCCGTTTCGCCGAGGCTCTTGAGCACCGTGGCATCGATCATGTGATCGTCGCCAAGCCGCGTTGCCCAAGCCTCCTTGAGGCTCGCCATCCCGATCCGGACTTTTTCACGGCAGGTCAGTTCCACGGCATGGCGCTGGCCATAGTCGAACCCGATCGTCTCGACCAGGTCAAACCGGTCAAGCGCCCAGGCAAGGCAGGTGGCCGAATCCTGACCGCCGGAAAAAAGGACAAGGGCCCGGGTGACGGAGGGTGAGGTCTGCGAGGTCATGGCGCGCCTCTACCAGCCTCTGCTGACCCGGCCAAGACGGGAAAACTGTGTCATTCCGGACCCGCAACCAAAAATAGTCGCCTGTTGACGCTAGGGTAGCCTGTTGACACGACGGGGCACTCCCCTTTTGTGTAGTATCTGCAGTGCGCCTGCCAGAAGCGCACCCGGATAAAGACCAACCACACAAACAAAAATCTTGTCCACATAGGATTGGACGAGGGGAGGAAATTGACTTGAAAAGAACCCGACAACCGAAGTGCGTCTTGCTGGCAGGTGCCTCTGCCGCCGTATTGAGCCTGATTCAGGCCCCGGCGCTGGCACAGGAAGCTGACGCACCGAACACCGCCACCACCGAAGAAGCTGCTCCTCCCGCCGCATCCACACCCGCCGCTGAAGACGACAAACGTCTCGGTGTTGTGCAGGTGACCGCGACGCGCCGCGAGCAGAGCATCATCGACGTGCCGCTGGCAGTTACCGCCATCAGCCCCCTGGAAATCGAACGCCAGGGCGTGGCCGACCTTCGCTCGCTGGACAATCTCTCAGCCAGCTTCAACATGAGCTCGACACAGACGGAATCGCAGGGCGCCTCGCTCCGCATCCGCGGCGTCGGCACCACCGGTAACAATATCGGTCTGGAAAGCGCCGTCGGCGTGTTCCTCGATGGCGTCTACCTGTCACGTCCGGGCGTCGCCCTGGGTGACCTGGTCGACCTGCAGCAGATCGAAGTCCTGCGCGGTCCGCAGGGCACGCTGTTCGGCCGCAACACGTCTGCCGGTGCCCTGAACATCACGACCAAGGCCCCGAACCTGAAAGAAATGGACGCGTTCGCAAACCTTACGGCCGGCAATCTCGGCCTGGTGAACGTCCAGGGCGGGTTCAGCACACCGATCGTGGAAGACAAGCTGGCGGTCCGCCTGTCCGGCGCCTACCGTACGCGCGACGCGCTGGCAGAAAGCACGACGGGTGCGGAAAGCTACACGCGGGACCGCTGGATCGTGCGCGGACAAGCCCTGTGGCAGATCAATCCGGACGCCTCGCTGCGGATCATAGCGGACTATTCCGAAGCCGATGAGCAGTGCTGCGATGCCCCGGTCGTCTATGACCCACTGGGCGATGCCGGCATCTATGCGGCTGTCGGCCTGCCGGCGGATGGCGGTGTGCTTGAGTCCGGCTTCCGGGCCCAGAAGAAAGGCATCACCAACGGCGAGCAATTCCAGAACCCGTTCGAACAGTCCGGCATCTCTGCCACGCTGGAGTGGGATCTTGGCCCGGCGGACATGACCTATATCGGCGCGTACCGCAGCTTCAAGGCTGAATCCATTCAGCACTCTGACTTTGTCGGGCTCGACGTGTTCCAGGTCGGCGACAACTCCACCCCGTTCGCCTCGCCGGACGTCCAGCCCTCCTATGACGACATCAAGACCACGACCCATGAACTCCGGTTCCAGGGCCTTGCCTTCGATGGCCGTCTCGACTGGCTGCTCGGTGCCTACTACTCGGAAGAGGAGATCGAGGAGCGCGCGCTGATGACTCTCGGCGGCGACTATGGCCGGTATGTGTCGGCGCTGTTCGTGCCGTCCCTCGGTGCCGCCACGGTTGCCACGGGTTTCGGCGGCAACATTCCGGCCGCGCTCGGCGGTGTAGACCCGGCCGGCAGCTATGCCGACAACCTCTACACTCAGGACGCCGAGTCCATGTCGATCT
Source organism: Hyphomonas sp. (assembly GCA_002700305.1). Taxonomy (GTDB): domain Bacteria; phylum Pseudomonadota; class Alphaproteobacteria; order Caulobacterales; family Hyphomonadaceae; genus Hyphomonas. Next base: position 7,863 of record PACZ01000004.1, read on the forward strand.
TTACGCACAATGTGTTCGAGATCACGGACGGGCTGAACCTGACGGTTGGCCTGCGCTATGTCGAAGAGACCAAGGATGGCGCCTTCGACCAGCTGTCCGCCAGCTCACCGACCTGTGTGAACATTGCCAACGGCCTGCTGGCTGGTGCCTATCCGGGAACGCTCGCGGCCCTCGCCCAGAGCGCGCTCGGAGCGACCTGCTTCCCGTTCGCGACCGAAGCAGACACGCCGGCGTCCGCCTTCCTTCCGCTGCCGCGGACCTTCTCCGACAAGTTCGAAGACGAGGAACTGGTCTACACGGTCAAGATCGGGGCACGGCTCACGGATGATGTGAACTTCTATGCCGGCCTGACCCATGGCTTCAAATCCGGCGGCTTCAACCTCGACTCAACGGCCGCGGCCGGCGGGGCGGATCCGCGCTTCGATTCCGAAAAGATCGACGCACTTGAAGCCGGCTTGAAAGGCATCTTCAACGATGGCCGCGGACGGTTTGACTTCGCCGTGTTCCGTCAGGAAATGGAGGACTTCCAGGTTCTCGAATTCACCGGCGTCCAGTTCCAGACGTTCAACGTCCCGAAAGTGGTCAGCAACGGCTTCGAACTGGAAGTCCAGAATGCGCTGACGGACCGTCTGAGCACGAATGCCGCCATCACCTACACCGATGCCTACTATCCTGAGGATTGCGCACCGGGCGGGTTTGACCCGTCAAACCCGGTGAACCGCCTGTGCGGTTTCAAACTGACCAATGCCCCGGAATGGGTTGGTCTGCTCGGATTGACCTGGGAAGACCAGCTGCCAAACGGCATGGGCTATTTCCTGACCGGCAACATGCGCACTGAGTCGGAACGCCGGACATCCACCCAGGCCGTCGATGACACTGGCGTGCCACTCGAAGATGACTGGCAGGCCGAGAACACGAAACTGAACCTTCGCGCGGGCATCTCCTCGGCAGATGAACGTTGGACCTTTGAGGTCTGGGGGAACAATGTGTTCGACGAGTCGACCAAGGCGGTGACCTTCAGCATTCCTCTGCGCGGCCCTGCCCGCGGGGTCTACCTGCAGGAACCGGCCACTTATGGTGTGACTTTGAGGACACGCTTCTAGCCTCTCGTAAGGTACAAATTTGCATCCTGAGCGGTGTCCGGGCCCGGACACCGCTCATTTTTTGCCTTTACGTAGGGTCCACTGGGCCAAACGTTCCAACTGAAAATATTGACTTTCCCTCGCGGCTGCCATTCGATGGATTCTGAAGCACGTCCGAAAAGAGACGGCTCAAAGAACAGCTCGAAGCCAGCAATCCCGCCGGCCCGAGGGGAGGAAAAATTAAATGACCAAATACAGAGACTCGAAATGTGTCTGGTTGGCTGGCGCATCCGTGTTGGCCATGGGGCTGCTGGCACCCGCTGCCGTCGCCCAGGAGGAAGGCGAAAGCACAAGAACACTTTCCACCGTTACCGTGACGACCCAGAAGGTCGAGGAATCCATTCAGGATGTTCCAATCGCGGTCTCGGCGTTTGACGAAGAAGCGCTTGAGCGCCTCCAGCTGACCGGCGGTCCGGACCTCGTCAAATCCATCCCGAACGTGACCTTCACCAAAGGCAACTTCACGGGCTTCAACTTCAAGATCCGCGGCATTGGTGTGGACTCGGTCGCCCAGTCTGGCGACGCCGGGGTTGGTGTCCACCAGAACGATGTCCCGCTGACAGCGAACCGCCTGTTCGAAGCGGAATTCTACGATGTTGAACGGGTCGAGGTTCTGCGTGGTCCGCAGGGTACACTGTACGGACGGAACGCCACTGGCGGTGTGTTCAACCTGATCACCGCCAAGCCGGTGCTCGGTGAGTTCCAGGCAGATGCTGAACTGACCTATGGCAACGAAAATACGTTCAAAGCGAAGGGCATGGTCAACCTGCCGCTTGGCGAAAAGGCCGCCTTGCGCCTCGCGGGCTCGCTTCTCCAGCGCGACGGCTATGTGAAAAACTCCGTCACGGGCAACGATATCGATGACCGTGACCTCTCCAGCTTCCGGGCGACTTTCGCAGTGGAACCGACCGACAATCTGCGCGGCTGGGTTTCCTACGAACACTTCGAAGAAGATGACAGCCGCCTGCGCGCCGGCAAGCAGCTTTGTAAAAAGGATCCGGGCTTCGATACCTTTGCCGGTATCCCGGTCTCTGCTTTCGACCAGCTCGTAACTTCGCTTGGCTGTCAGGATGCTCCGCTCAGCCAGTCGAACGACCGGGTGAACTCGCAGGCAACACTTGGCGGCGGTCTTGCCATCACGGCCGGTCTGCTGAACGGCGACGCCTTCACAGATCCGGTGAACCCGGACCTGCGCACCATCGAATCTGCTTTCGATCCGATCTACAAAGCAGACCAGGACCTGATCACCTGGAAGGGTGAATGGAACGTCACCGACAGCCTGCTGTTCACCTATCTCGGCAGCCACAATGAAAGCTCGGTTCAGTCGATCGAAGACTACAACAAGATCGCCCCGACCATTGCCTTCAATGAAACAGCTGGCCCATTCGCAGCTGTCCCGGCCCTCTATCCGCTCCTGTTCCCGGGCGGTGTCGTGTCTGACCCGGAACTTGGCGTTTCCAACCTCTTCCGTACGTTCGACCAATCGGGCGGCGGCAGTGACCAGGACACGCACGAGCTTCGTCTGCAGTCTGACTTCGACGGACCGATCAACTTCAATCTCGGCGCCATCAAGGTCGATTTCGAAGCAATTGATCCGTATGACAGCACAGCCGGATATTACGTGCTCTCAAACTCTCTGACGGCCCTGACCCAGCTGAATAACGCTGCTGGTGGAGCCTTCTTCGGCGGCAATGTGCCGCTCGACTCCGGCAGCACGGACAATCTCGGACTGTTCAACGGCACGATGAACGGTGATGGCGGCGAATACTTCCGGTCCCTGTCTCCTTACCGCCTCGATTCGACTGCTGTCTTCGGCGAGACGTACTATCAGGCAACGGACAATCTGAAGTTCACCCTTGGCCTGAGATATACGACCGACAAAAAGGAACAGGATGTCATTCCGACCTTCCTGTTCACGCCGCAAGCACCGGGTGCAGACCCGCTGCAACCGTCGCCGATCGTGGGTGCTGACCCGGATGATGGCGGAGATGGCAGCCTGAACACCGAAGACAAGGAAACCACCGGCCGCTTTGGTGTCGACTGGTCACCGGATCTCGGCTTCACCGACGAAACACTTATCTATGGTGTTTACTCGAAAGGCTACAAAGGCGGCGGCATCAACCCTCCGCAGCCTGCCGGTGCAAACCTGTTTTCGCAAACCTTCGATCCTGAATTCGTGAACTCGATCGAAATCGGTACGAAGAACACGCTTGGTGGCGGGGTTGCCCAGCTCAACCTGACCGGGTTCCATTATGATTATGAAGGCTACCAGATCACCCAGATCATCAACCGGTCTTCAGTGAACACCAACATCGACGCCAAGATCAAAGGCCTCGAAGTTGAGTTCCTCTGGACCCCGGCGGACAACTGGTTGCTCACGGCAAATCTGGGTATTCTGGATACTGAGATCCAGGATGCATATGGCATCGACGTTCTTGATCGTGCCAATGGCCGGTCTGACCTCGTTGTGCTGAAAAACGCTTCGAGCTTCGCAAACTGCGTGGTTTCGGCCCAGGGTTACGCAACGGTTCTCGGTGCTATTCAGGGCGGTCTGCTCAATCCGGGTGACACGCGCGGTCTCTGCACCGGTGCCTTCTCCGGCCAAGAAGCGGCGTTCGGACTTGACGGTGTGACCGTGAGCTACACGGACAGCAACGGAAACGTCCAAACGGCGAATGCACTTGAGCCGTTCGAAGGAGACGCGAAGAGCCTCGATGGGAATAATCTCCCGGGCGCTCCGGACACGACGCTGAACCTCGCTGCTGAATATACTCTCCCGGCCCTCGGCAATTCGAACTGGGATATGACGATCCGCGGCGACTACTACTATCAGGCGGACAGCGTCAGCCGGATCTGGAACACGCAGCGTGACCAACTCGACTCCTGGTCGAACGTCAACCTGTCGATCCTCTTCAACAATGAAGAGAGCGGCTGGGGCGTGGAAGTGTTCGCCAAGAACCTGACGGATGAGGAAGTCATCACGGGTAACTACCTGACCGACGACTCCTCCGGCCTGTTCACCAACGTCTTCCTGACAGAACCGGCGCTTTATGGCGTCACGGTCAAGAAGTCCTGGTAACAGGTTCACTCTCTTACAGAATTGGGCGGCCCGGCCAGGGCCGCCCTTTTTATTTGGCCCCTGCCCCGGCCTGACCTATGTTGGCCATTGATACCCTTTTAACGACCAATCCTGGGAGACGCCCAATGCGCCCGATCCTTGCCGGTTTTGTTTCCGCCGTTGCGCTTGCAGCCTGTGGCTCCGGATCCGCAGCTGCCCCCGTTGCGCCTGACGTCAGCAGCGACGTGCAGGTCACCCTGACCCCTGTTGTCGAAGCCGAGTTTCCATGGGGGCTGGCCTTCCTGCCGAACGGCGACCTCCTGTTCACCGAAAAAGACGGCGGCCTGAACTATGTGGCCGGCGGCGAAGGCGAAGCCACACAGGTGACCGGCATGCCCCCTGCCCTGACCGAGGGCCAGGGCGGCTATTTCGGCATCACGCTGGATCCGGATTTTGACTCCAACCGCCTGATCTATGTCGCCTATGCCGAGGGAACAGAGGCCGACAACGGTACCGCCGTCATCAGAGCCCGTCTGAGCGACGATCATGCCTCTCTGGAGGATATCACCGAGATTTTCCGGGCCGACTCCCGCGATACGGCCTATCATTTCGGCGGCCGCCTGCAATTCGCCAATGACGGGACACTGTTCGTCTCACTGGGCGAAGGCTTCAAATACATGAAAGACGCTCAAGATCCCAAGATCACTCATGGATCCCTCATTCGCATCAATTCCGATGGCACCATTCCGGCTGATAATCCGTTTGCCGATGGAGTAGATGGGAACCCCGCCGTGTACTCCTACGGACACCGCAACATTCAGGGCCTTTATTACGACAGATCCGAAGGCACGCTCTACGAAACCGAGCACGGCCCCAAAGGCGGCGATGAATTCAACATCATCAAGCCCGGTGCGAATTATGGCTGGCCGGTCATCACCTATGGCGTCAACTATGACGGCACGATCATTACCGAACAGACCGAGAAGGAGGGCATGGAGCAGCCGCTCACCTATTGGGTGCCGTCCATCGCCCCATCCGGCCTGACGCGTCTCACCAGCGATGTTTATCCCGGCTGGAAGGGTGACTTCTTCGTTGGCGGCATGAACGGCCCGGCGGGGCTGGAACTTGTCCGCCTGCGGCTGGAAGACGGCAAGGTGACCGAGCGCGAAAACCTGTTCAAGGACGAATACGCCATCCGCGATGTGGTTCAGGCGCCAAACGGCCACCTCTACGTCGCAACGAAAGACTTGGACGGAATTTTCCGCGTCGACCTCGCCGACTAGACCCGGCTACTCGCTTGTCCGGCGGGCGCGCAACGCGGCAGCGAGCGTGCCATCGTCCAGATGGTCCAGCTCTCCGCCCACCGGCACACCGTGAGCGAGATAGGTTATCTGCACGCCCTTGCCTGCCAGCTGGTCGGCAACATAATGCGCCGTGTTCTGGCCCTCGAACGTGGCATTCAGCGCCAGAATCACCTCACGGATGCCGCCGGTATCCACGCGGGAAATGAGCGTGGGAATGTTGAGGTCATCCGGCGTGACACCATCCACGGCGGACATGACCCCGCCGAGGACATGATACCGCCCCTTGTACGACCCGCCCCGCTCCAGCGCCCAAAGGTCCGGCACGTCCTCCACCACGCAGATCAGCCCTTCATCGCGCCCGCCTGACTGGCAGACCGCGCAAGGCTGCAGCGTGTCGTAATTCCCGCAGACTTCACACTTCTCGATCCGGTGACCGGCATCGGACATCGCTTCGGCCAGCGGCAGGAGCAGTGTGTCGCGCTGCTTCAGAAGGAACAGGGCCGCACGGCGCGCAGATCGCGGGCCGAAGCCCGGAAGCCGGGACATCAGCTCAATAAGGCGGAGAATCTCAGGGCCGGCAGATCGCTGTGACATGGCCCCAATGTCAGGCATTTGCCGCCTCATGCAAGCCCGGACCGCACGAAAACCGGAGCCCGAACGAAAACGCCCCGGCGTGAAGGCCGGGGCGCTTATTCCGTCGATGGGAAAGGTTTATGCCGCCTCTTCGACCTCTTTGGTCTTCGAGCTCGGGCGCGGATCGCGCAGCACATAGCCACGGCCCCAGACCGTTTCGATATAATGGTTACCGCCGGTGGCCTGCTGAAGCTTCTTGCGGAGCTTACAGATGAAGACGTCGATAATCTTCAGTTCCGGCTCGTCCATGCCACCATAGAGGTGGTTCAGGAACATTTCCTTGGTCAGTGTCGTGCCCTTCCGGAGGGAGAGCAGTTCGAACATCTGGTATTCCTTACCGGTGAGGTGCACGCGGTCGCCGTCCACTTCCACCGTCTTCGCGTCGAGGTTCACCAGGATCTCACCGGTGCGGATCACGCTCTCGGCATGGCCTTTGGAGCGGCGCACAATCGCGGTGATACGGGCGATCAGCTCGTCCTTGTTGAACGGCTTGGTGAGGTAATCGTCAGCGCCATAGCCCAGCGTGCGGACTTTCGCCTCGATGTCCGGGTTCCCGGAGAGGATCATGACCGGCGTGTTCACGCGGCCCATGCGCAGCTGTTTGAGGACGTCATAGCCGGAGATGTCGGGCAGAGACAGATCGAGGATGATCATGTCGTACTCGTAGACCTTGCCCAGATCGACACCTTCTTCACCGAGGTCTGTGGTGTAGATGTTGAAGCCAGCAGACTTCAGCATCAGCTCGATGGAACGCGCGACGGCGCTATCGTCTTCAATTAGCAGGACGCGCATGTGTCGTCTCCCGAATCAGCCTAACGACAAGCTAGTCGTTTTTATTAACTCTGAGAATCCTATAGGCTGTTTCTTTAACACTAGTTAACAGAGCCCTGCGATTCCCCGCGAAATCCCCCAAATCTTCACACAGATTAATTTCCCAACTCCGCCGCCTGAGCATTCCCGATCAGCATTTGGCTGATGGCAATGGCATCCTGGATCGGCTGAGCCTGAGGATCTGTGGAAATCAGTGTTTTCTGGCAGCGGATCGCATCGCGGACCTTCGGGTCGCGGATCACCACACCAGCGAGATGCGGGCGGAAGCCGAGGAATGTCTGGCAGGCCCGGGCAATCGCCTCATAAGTCCGTTGTCCGGCAGCACGGCTGTCAGCCTGGTTGATGCAGACCACCGGCTCGACATTCGGCGCATAGCCCCGCAGCACCTTGATGAAGGCGTAAGCATCGGTCATCGATGTCGGCTCGTCGGTAATCACCATCAGGGCCTTGTCGGCCGCACGGGCAAGCCGCATGCAGTTCGCCTCGATCCCGGCGCCCAGGTCCACAACGACCTGGTCATATTGCAGGGCCAGCGCGGAGAGGCCGGCAGCAAGGCGGGCAACTTCTTCCGGCGGCAGTTCGGCCAGCGCACCGGACCCTGACCGTCCCGGCAGCACATCGAATCCGCCATCGGCAGCGCCGCCATCAACCGGCGTAACCGCATCGTCGAGTTCGACCCAGCCGGCGATCACGGCGGCAAGGTCAGTCTCCGGCGCGATCCCGAGCTGGACATCGACATTGGCGAGGCCAAGGTCACCATCCACCAGCAGGGTCCGTTTCCCGGCCTGGGCAAAGGCTGAGGCCAGCGTGATGGCCATGAACGTCTTGCCGACGCCGCCCTTCCCGCTCGCAACAGCAATGATCGAGGCAGGTTCCACCCGCCGCGGTGTAGGCCGCGGTGCCGGACGTTCCTGCGATTTGCGCATCATGAAACTCATTGGATTACGCGGCTCCTTTCAGGGCGATCACGTCGCCCGGGGCGTCTTCCATCAACAGGGCGGCAAGGCGCATGGGCGCTGCCGGTACCAGCCCGCCGCCGATAAACGGCGTGACGGCAAGATGTGAGAAGGCAATGCCGGCCGACGACAGGGCAGATATGGCCCCGCCCCTCCTTCGGACAACATCGAGTTTGGTCAGAATGGCCCGCTTGACGCCAGCCCGGGCAAAACCGCGGGCCGCTTCCATCTGATCGTCCGGATGGCCTTCTGCTGACATGACCAGAACGGGCTCGGCACGGATGACAGAGATCAGGTCCTGCAGGCTGGCCATGTCATCATCATCGAACGGGTTGATCGCCGGCAGGTCGATCACGCAGCGGCGGTTTTCTGATTTCAGTGTTTTCAGCGTTGCGAACAGGTTGTCCGGCGAATGACAGGTGCGGATCTGGCCCTTTTCCAGTTCCAGATAGGCAGCCAGCTGGTCGCCACCGGCGGTGCCATCGAGGTCAGCCGCCACGGGGGCGACCTCGGCGCGTGCCATGGCAGCGCGGCGGGTCAGCTTTGCCGCAGTCGCGGTGCGGCCATGCCCAGGCGGGCCGACCAGCACAATGTCGCGATCAAGGCGCGCCGGAAGCGGATCGCAGGTCACGATACGGGCGAGGCCCTCAGCGATCGCCTCTTCCGGATCGCTCAGCTTCTGAATGCGGCCGGCACCTTCAGCCGCGACGCGGTCAGCAAAGCGCTTCGGTGCCCCGTGCCAGCTCAGCGCATCGCGCACGCGGCTGTACAAGGGGTTTTCGGTGCCGCGGCCATGTCCGCCACCACGGCTGTCGCGCAGGAACAGCGGCTCATTCGGCACCATGCCGACGCCGCCCATCTTGTCGACCGCCGCACGCACTTCAACACCACCATCGATTTCGCGCTCGGACAGGATCACCGCATCGGCACCCATCTCGGCAAAAATCATCGCCTTGGCAGCCTCGAAGGTCTCGGCGGCGAACATCTTCATACGCATACGGCGGCGTCCTTACTCTCGAACAGGCCCGCCTTCCCCGCGCCCCAGACGCGAACGGGCCATACTCTCCCGTAACCATTAGTGTCGTCTAAAGGTTAACAAATTCCTCTTCGGCGTTAGGAATTGCCGAATTCGGAAGAGGGAAACAGCCCGCTCATGCAGCGCCGTCTGCGACAGGCTGCAACGCATTGTTAACCATGGGTTTTCCCGGAACTACGCGGCTTCGCGCGAGTCGACGATCTCAGACAAGGTGACGCCCAGTTGCCCATCGGCAACAACAAGGCGCCCGCGCGCCATCAGCCGGTCGGACACATAGATCTCGACCGGTTCATCCGTCCGCCGCTCCAGCGCGACAACGTCTTCAGGGGCCATGGCGACCAATTCTTCCATCGGCATGCGCACTTCACCCAGCACCACGTCCACGCGCACAGGCACATCCATGAGGGTTTTCTGCAGGGCAGGATTGGCAGGCTTGGTCATGATCCATCCTTCTCGGTCGGAGTGGAGTTCTGGCTGAATTCCCGGCTTTGTGCAAACAGGTCTCCCTGTCCGTCCACGATCCGCTGGGCCGTCGCCGTGACGAGGCGCAGGGCCGACTGCCGGAAACCGTCCGAATAGGCGCTCGTTTCCAGATGCTGGGCCAGAGATACAAGATTCGCCAGCGCCTCAGTCAGGTTCTCTGTCAGCTGCTTCAGGCGTGCAGCCTGTTCGTCATGCTTCAGTGACATGGCCGCGGCATGCGCCTCGGCCCGCGCTTCGGTCAGCAGCATGGCCAGGTCCGGCGCGGAGAGTGTGATCTTTTCCTCAACCGGCGGTGCGAACACTTCTGGCTCGGGCTGCGGGTTGAAGTCGCTGCGAAAATCAAACGGTTGAAGGGATTTGACGGCCCGCTGCATCAGTCGACCAGCTCATCATCTTCGACCTGGCCATCGGCCCGGATGTCACCGCGCTGCTTAAGCGTGCGGGCGAGCTCGACCAGTTCCTGCCGGGCGGTTTCGATCTCGCTGCGGCGGATCGGGCCAAGTGAGGCGATCTCTTCGCGCAGCAGGTCGCCTGCGCGCTGGGTCATGTTTGCAAAGAAGACAGCAGACGTATCCGGGCGCGCGCCTTTCAGGGCCACAACGAGTACCGCACGATCGGCCGCCGACAGCAGGGTCTGCAGCCCCGCCGCATCGAGACCAGACAGATCGTCGAAAGTGAACATCAGCGCGCGCACCTTCTCGCCAGCCCCCGGTTCGGCATGGTCGAGCGCGGCAAGGAAAGTCTTTTCGGACCGGCTGTCGAGACGGTCGAAGATACGGGCAACACGTTCATGCCCGTTTGCCTGCCCCCCACCCGCATGCGCGGACAGGATTGCTTCAAGCCGGGTTTCGAACGCGGACAGGGCCGCCGGATGAACCGGGCCGAGATTGAGAAGCCGCTGCATGGCATCGATCGCCAGCCGCGGCGGCAACGCCCGCAACAGGCGCGCAGATGTCTCACCTGGCAGGCGCGACAGGACCAGCGCCACGGTCTGGGCATGCTCATCCGAAAACAGGCCAGCCAGCGTCTCCGTTCCGGCATCTGCCAGACGCCGCCAGACCGATGCACCGGACTCGGCCGGCTGGCGCAGGCGGCGGTGCGCTTCCATGAACTGCGAAACCGCCTCGGTTTCACCCTCCGGCGACGGGCCGAGCGTGTCCATGGCGGCGGTCAGCGCCTGAACTTCGGATTTGGAGAGTTCCGCCCAGATCGGCGCAGCATCCGGGCCAAGGGCCCGCATCAGGCGTGCAGACCGCATCAGACCATCGGCTGGCGTCTCGCCCCGGGTGATTGCCAGCGCGCTCATGCATTGCCTCCATTGCCGCTCATCCAGGCGCGGACCACGTGGGCGGCACGGCCGGGATCCCGGCGGGCAAGGTCGGCGGCGTCTTCGTCACGTATCGGCGCGGAGCGAACGGCCGGTTCAGCAGATTGCGCGGGCATGCGTGCAGGCAACGTTTCCTGCATCAGCTCGACCGGCGCCTCTTCCCGGCGGTCGGACCTGACCCCGATCCAGCCGGAAAGTCCGGCCAGCAAGGCCAGCAGAGACAGCTCGGCCCAGTCGCGCGGCAATGGCGCGCTGCTCACACCAGGCGCAAAGGCGGCACGCTGGAGGTCCACGCGCTCGCCCTTGGCAGCATCGAGTCCGGCAGCGAGGGCAATAGTATTTGAGAGCGCCGCCTCGTCTACGCCGGCGCTGGCATCCACCAGCAACAAGACCTGACGGACGCCGCCCGGCTGGCGCACAAGGGAAATGCGGACATGCCCCTGCCCCGCCATGGCTTCGGCCACGGAGAGAAGAGAGGCTTCAGACTGGGAGAGCGGACCGGGCGAGGCTGGCGCGCGGCTCATCACCTCGCTGCCGCGCCAGGCAAGCAGGCCGAGGGCCACCGCGCATGCCGCGAACGCGAGCGCCCGTGTGGAAGGCGTCGCGCCGCGCGAAATACCGGTTGCTACGTGCGCCATACTGGACTCCCGCCACCCGGAGGATTCCGGATGCTTTCGCCAGAGTTAACGGGGCGCCCGTAAATTTGGGTTTAACAGCGGCCTAGCGGCGATACTGTTGCAGGCGGGTCGTGCGCAGGCCTTTGGTGCCGTGACGCAGGTAGAGACGCTCCCAGCCTTCGAACTCTTCATCCGTCAGATTGTAACGGTCGCAGGCGGCCTTGCGGCTCAGCAGGCCACCGGCAACGGCGGCAACCACTTCAGCCTTGCGGCGCGTGACCCAACGGGAAATGTTCGGCGACGGGAGATCCGCCATGGTGAGCTTCTGGCCATCCGGGCCTTTCACGCTCGTCGGTTTTGCATTCTGCTGTTCCATATCCACACCATCTTCCAATAGAGGGCAGGCACTCCTTCTGGAGAGCCCGGAATATGGACACTACGCGCTTCCCCTTAAGCCCACGCGTAACCCGTTACGAGACTTTGCGGCTGGGCATTAGGAGGATGTTTGGAAAACTGTTCCGCCCCGGCACACCGGGCGAGACTCTGCAGGAAACATTACACGATTGAGAAAAATCTGCGGCGTCAGGGCAGCAATTCGAGAGCATTATTGTCCCGCGCCTGCGCCGCGTGACGGCGCAACATGGTCAGGAACATCTGGTCGCCACGCTCCGTCTGCTTCACCAGCATCGCCGCCCCGAATGCCACCGACATGCCATAGAAACATGTGTAGCGGTAATGGTCATAGAGCGCGTCAAACCCGTAATCCGTGACGCCCTCGTCCTGCAGCCGGGCATGATAGTAGCGCAGCAGGGCCTGCTCATGCTTTGGCCGGTCTTCCCGTGTCAGTCCGGCCCCGATGAAATAGGCCACATCGCTGGCCGGCGCGCCCTTGCCCGCCGTTTGCCAGTCCACCACGGCCAGAGGTTTCGGCGCGCCCGGCTTGCCGAACAGCATATTGTCCAGGCGATAGTCATTATGCGTCAGGGCAAATGGCCCTTCCGCCTGCTCCAGCTGCATGCGCGGCAGGGCCTCGGCATAAGCATCCCCCACTTCGATGACATCCGGCGTGAGAGACGCGCTATAGCGATCCTTGAAGCCGGTCCACAACATGGCAACCTGTTCTGGGCTCATTGCCGGGGGGGGCGCCGCGCTGGTGCCCTGCAGCCAGGGATGGGTATCGAGGGTCTCGTCATTCCAATAGGCCGCGTGCAGGATCGCCGCAGCATCCATCGCACGTTCGGCTTCGGCCACGCTACAGCCAGAGAGCTGGTCCCCCTGCTCGGACGGCGCCATGTCTTCCATGATCAGGGCGAAACGGTTCGTTTCGGGGTCGTAGTCGGTGTAGAGCGCTTCCGGCGTGATGCGTCCCGCCACTTTCGGGAAAGTCCGGTAGAAATTCACCTCACGCTCGTAGTGGCCAAGCATCTTGGCCGTCATCAGGCTGGCATCGCTGCCCGACGGGAATTTCCCGACCAGGGTCGCAGGCGCGCCGTCTCCCTTGCGGGCATAGTCGAAGACGAAACGGACATTCTCGCCGATCTGTCCGGTGCCGATAGACTTGGCGGTGAGGCCGGAGACCTCCGCATCGATGCCTATTTCTTCGAAAAGCTGGTTGAACCAGTCCGGCGTGAGTTCAAGGGGATTGGTGTCGAGGCCGGGTCGGCTCATGGGGTTCCTCCGCATCGTCGGGCTCTGTCGGCCCGCTCTTTGATTTTTTGGGCATATATTTCTGCAGGCGCAGCATCCGCTCCTCCGCGGCGCGCAGGGCCTTGTCCAGCGCGGCCATGGTGAGGGCGGAGTCGCCATTCTTGTCCTTGCGCCAGGCACGTTCGGTCTGCGCGATGACGAATGCGATGGCCGCTACTTTGAGGCCCAGCGGGGCGCCGCTGTCATCGTCGAGGCCAGCCGAGGCAAGCGCCCAATGCGCGCTGGCAGCCCTGTGCGACGGCAGGCGCAGCAACAGGCGCGGCGTGCGCTCCCGGTCCCGCATAAGCGCCACGGCGCCGGCGCGGTGGTCCTCCATCGCCTCGAAGCGCAGCATGATGACATCAAACAGGCGCTCACGCGGGGAATCCCCGCCCGGCGGACCTTCTGCCGACATGGCCCGGTCGAAATACGCGTCGAAGGCATTGGCGAGGTCGTCGCGCGTGACGCCGTAAAACTCGCTCAGCGGCAGGCCGGTCTCTTCAGCGATGGCAGACAGTGTGATGTCGCCCCAGGGCGTGTCCTCTGCGAGGCGCAGCGCGGCGAGGAGGCGCAGTTCGACGATGTCGCCAGTCTCCGCCTCCATGGTGCTGTTTCACTCCTAATCGGTGTCGCGAGACAGCTCCCGGTCGCGGTTCGCAGCGGCGCGGATAGCCTTTCGCATCAGGATAGGCATCCCACCCTCATCCATAAGGATGTCAAGGGCCGCCTGGGTGGTGCCGCCGGGTGAGGTGACCGCTTTTCTGAGGGCACTTGGCGCTTCGTCTGACTGCACCATCAGGGCGGCCGCGCCTTCTATGGTGAGCGCGGCGAGCTGTTCGGCGAGGTCTGCCGGCAGGCCCTCTGCCATGGCGGCATCGGCCATGGCTTCAGCCATCAGGAAGACATAGGCGGGGCCGCTGCCTGAGAGGCCAGTGACGACGGACATGTGTTTTTCGTCGACCGGACCGATGACTTCGCCCAGCGGCTTCAGCAGTTTTCCGGCGATTTCGAGCTGCTTCGCCATGACTATATCGGACTTCGCCATGACCGAGACGCCCTTGCCGATGGCTCCGGGCGTGTTTGGCATGACCCGGATGACATGACCTGTGCCTAGGCGCTCGGTCAGCTGTTTGAGACGCGTCCCGGCCATGATGGAGAGGACCAGCGTTTGCGGCCCGATCCATGGCTTCAGGCTCTCGGCCATTTTCGGGAAGAGCTGCGGCTTTACCGCAATGACCAGCACGTCCACCGGCTCGGGCTCAGGGTTCAGCGCGATCTTGCCGGCCTCGGCCCAGGCGGAGACGGTTTCGGTCGGCTTCGGGTCCTGGATGCGGATGTCGGGCTTGCCCCGCCCGGCCAGCCAGCCGCTGGCGAGCGCGGCGCCCATCCGGCCTGCCCCGATCAAGGCGATCGCTGGGGCGGCCATCGCCTCAGGCTTCGCCGTGGGTTTCGAACATCACCGCATCGATGGCATCGCGCGGGGATTTTCCGGCCCAGATCAGGAAGTTGAAAGCAGGGATGAACCGCTCCACCGCGCTGACGGCGGCGGCCATCGTGCTGCGCACTTCGCCCAGCGTCGGCTCGTCCCGGTCCATCATCGGGAACGTATAGCGGAAAATGATCACACCCTCATCGGCCCAGTAGTCGAAATGGCCGAGCCAGAGGCGTTCGTTCGCCATCATGATCAGTTCGGCAATCTGGGTGCGGCGCGCCGTTTGCGGCTTCACGTCCAGCGTCATCGAGAAATGGATCGCGGCCGGGTCCGGCCGATAGGCAAACAGCGATCCGAGATCGCCCCAGCGGGTTTCGGCAACGGCCTGCAGCGTACCTTCTTCGTCGCGCTCCGCCTGCCAGCCGCCCTCTTCGAGCGCCTGTTCGACCCGTTCCAGCGGGTCGATCATGTTATATTCATTGCGGGTCAGACCGACAGTCATTTACGCTCCCCTCGCAGACTTTGTTATCGGGACAGGATTCGTCCCTCTGCGCTATCCCCACGCATAGGCCATGCATACCCCCCTCAGCCGCGAGGTCCATCCGCTTCAACAGTTACGGGAGGCGCAGGACTCAGTTGTCGCCCTGATTTGCGGCGGCTTCCAGCTCGGCCACACGCTTTTCAAGCGCCTCGACCTTTTCGAGGGCCGAGACGGCCAGTGCCTTCAGCGCCTCGACTTCGTCGCGCCCGGCCAGGTCCATATCGGCGATCATGCCCCGTACGCGGGACTGGGCCGCCGTCTTCGCTTCCTCGCCTGCGGTCCGGGCCGCGCCGAGCGCGCCGGTCATCAGACCTGCAATGTCATCGAGCAGTGGATTTGTCGTCGCCATGAGGCTACTCCTTCGCGCGCGGGTGGCTGACCTTGTCTGCCGCTTTCCGTAACAGATAGGTCCGGGGCAAGACAGGGAAAAGAGGCCGCATGTTTGACACGATGACGCTGCTGGGGGCGCACCTGGCCGCGGGTGCCCTTTCATTCCCTGAAATGAGCCCCGCCCTCTTCTCGATCGATTTCGGTTTTCTCGGCCTCGGCAAGTTCCATCTGCGCTGGTACGCGCTGGGCTATATGGCCGGGATCGGCCTCGCCTGGTGGTATGCCGCGGCAATGATCAGGCGCCCGGCCCTGTTCGGGGGGCAAAGCCCGCTGACCAAGGACCAGCTGGACGACATCATGTTCTGGATCATCCTGGGCATCATCCTCGGCGGACGGCTCGGCTATATCCTCTTCTACATGGTGCCCTACCAGTTCGACGTCCTGATGAAGGATCCAGGCACGATCCTGCGGATCTGGGATGGGGGCATGTCCTTCCATGGCGGGATTTCCGGCGTCGCGGTCGCGCTTGTCTACTTCGCCTGGTCGCGGAAGGTCAGCCTCTATTCCATCGGTGACATTGCCGGTGTCGTGGCGCCGATCGGCATCGGCCTCGTCCGGATCGCGAACTTCATCAATGCCGAACTCTATGGTCGCCATACGGACTCGCCCTGGGGCATGGTGTTCCCGGAAGGCATCGTGCGCGGCTCCACGCCGCCGGCCTATAACTGGGAGACGGGCCAATGGGTCTATACCGGCTTCGAGACGGCACGCTTCCCCAGCCAACTGTATGAATCAGCGCTGGAAGGCTGGCTGCCCCTGATTGTGCTCTCCATCCTGATCTGGCGTTTCGGCGCATTGAAGCGGCCGGGCCTCGTCGCGGTCCTGTTCCTCCTGATGTACGCCTTCGGGCGCACCGTAGTGGAGAATTTCCGTATGCCGGACAGTTTCGTGCACGGCCTGCCCGAATGGCTGACCATGGGCCAGATCCTGTCCATCCCGATGTGGCTGGGCGGGGCGTGGCTCGTCTGGCATGCGCTGAAGCCGAAGGCCCCGAAAGACGCGTGACCCTGAAAGAGCGCCTCATCCGCCTGATTGAAACGGGCGGCCCGATCCCTGTGTCGACCTATATGCAGCTCTGCCTGCATGACACGGCGCAGGGCTATTACGCGACCCGCCCTGGCATCGGGAAGGATTTCATCACCGCGCCCGAAATCAGCCAGATCTTCGGGGAGCTGATCGGCCTGTGGCTGGTGCATGAGTGGAAGGCGCTGGGATCGCCGGACGAGATCCGCATCGTCGAGATCGGCCCCGGCCGCGGCGTCCTGATGCAGGACGCGCTGCGCCTCGCCATGGTCGCCGGCGGCGAGGACTTCGCCCGCGCCATGCGCGTGACCCTCGTGGAACCCGCCCCCGCCATGCGCGAGATCCAGCGTGAAGCGCTCGCTGCGGCCCAGCCGGACTTTGCCGCGACACTCGCGGAAGTGCCCGCCGGGCCAATGCTGCTGGTGGCCAATGAATATCTCGATTGCCTGCCCGCCCGGCAGTTCCGCAAGGACGGCAATGGCTGGCGCGAATGCGTGATCGGACTGGATGCGGACAATGGGCTCGTCTTCGGCCTCGCCGCCGACGAACAGGCCGCCCCGGAAGGCGCCGCTGAGACAAGCGCCGTGGTCGAAGTGCAGACCGGCCTCGACATCCTGCTGGCAGACCTCGTCACGCGGCCCGATCCGTTCCGGGCCCTGTTCGTGGATTACGGCCCGTCAGATGTCGCGCCGGGCGATAGCCTCCGTTCGTACAAGGATGGCCAGCAGGTGAGCCCGCTTGCCCTGCCCGGCGAGTCCGACCTGACGGTGGACGTCGATTTCGGGCGGCTGGCACGCCTCGCCCGCAAGATCGGATTGGATGTTGCCGGCCCGGCCCCGCAAGGCATGTTCCTGCTGGGCCTCGGCGCGCAGGCGCGGCTCAATCAGCTGGTGAAGGCAAACCCGGACGATGCCGAAGCCATGTTCAATGCCGCCCAGCGCCTGATCGACCCGAAAGACATGGGCGAACGCTTCAAGGCCATCTGTCTCTCTTCCAGCGGCCTGCCGACGCCTGCGGGGTTCTAGCCTTCCAGTAAGTGCGCCACCACGCGGCGGGTGTGCGGGGTATCGCGGTGCTCGAACAGGTAAAGCCCCTGCCAGGTGCCGAGCGCCATGCGGCCGCCGAAAACCGGAATGGAGAGCGATGTCTGCGTCAGTGCGGCCTTGATATGGGCGGGCATATCGTCCGGCCCCTCGGTGCGGTGTTCCAGATAGCTCATGGAAGGATCGTTCGCCGGTGGCACGAGACGGCGGAAGAAGGCTTTCAGATCGGCCTGCACGTCGGGGTCCGCATTCTCCTGCACCAGAAGGGAGCAGGACGTGTGCTGGCAGAACAGGGTCAGCAACCCATCGCCGCCTGCGGCGTTTGACAGGAAGTGCTGGATGGCCGGGGTGAATTCATAGAGCCCCTGTCCGGTTGTTCTGAGCGTGATTGTATCGTGCATGCGGGTTGCTCTGAGGTCGATGGTCAAACGGACTGGTTCGTCCTCGCATGGATGCTAGGATAGCTGCAATGGCCGGGCGCGGCGCCCGGCGGATCTGAGGAGTGGGTCGATGCGCTGGCAAGGTGGACGCAAAGGCGGAAATATCGAGGACCGGCGCGGCATGGGCCCCGGCAAGGTGGCGGGCGGCGGTATCGGTGTCATCATCATCGCGCTGATCGGCTATTTCGTGCTGGGTCTGGAGCCTGAGGAAGTTGCCCAGATCGTCGGCGACCAGTCGGCAGGCAACGCGGCCAGCACGCAGGAAGGCGTCCGGGGCACACCGGAAGACGAAGCGGGCCAGTTCGTCGACATCATCGGCGCCAATATCAATGATGTGTGGAGCCAGGCGCTCCGCGGCTATCGCGCGCCGACCGTCGTGCTCTACGAACAAGGCACCGGCACAGGCTGCGGCTATGGCCAGGCCGCCATGGGGCCGTTCTACTGCCCGGCTGACCAGACCGTCTATCTCGACCTCGGCTTCTGGCAGGACATGCAGACCCAGCTCGGCGCCTCCGGGGCTGACTTCGCCAAGGCTTACGTGATCGCGCATGAGTTTGGCCACCATGTTCAGAAGCTGACCGGCGCCAGCGACAAGGTGCGCCAGGCCCAGCAGGCTGCCCGCAGCCAGGAAGAGGCCAATGCCTGGTCCATCGCGCTGGAACTGCAGGCCGACTGCTATGCCGGTGTCTGGGCAGCCCATGCTGCGCAGGTCTCAGACGGCGCGGTTGCGCTGGAACCGGGCGATGTCGAGGAGGGCCTGCGCACCGCCCAGGCCATCGGCGACGACATGATCCAGAAGCGCATGACCGGCAAGGTGACGCCGGAAGCCTTCACCCATGGCACGGCGGACCAGCGGGTCGAATGGCTGCGCCGCGGTCTTACCACCGGCGATCCGAATGCCTGCGATACGTTCAGCCAGTAAAGGCAGCCTTCAGCCAACCTGCGGTGAACACGTCAGTTTTCCTCATTGCTGCGCCCCGGCCCCTCCCCTAAAGACGGCGGAGAGAACGCAGGTACACGAGTGAGGAAACGACATGACCGACACACCGCAGGGCTTTGACACGCTGGCCATTCACGCAGGCACCGAGGCCGACCCGGCCACCGGCGCGCGCCAGGTACCGATCTATCAGACGACGGCTTATGTCTTCCGCGATGCCGACCATGCTGCGGCCCTCTTCGGCCTGCAGGAAGTCGGCTACATCTATTCCCGCCTGACCAACCCGACGATCGGCGCGCTGCAAAACCGCATCGCCGCGCTGGAAGGCGGCGCGGGCGCGGTCTGCTGCTCGTCCGGCCATGCGGCGCAGATCATGGCGCTGTTCCCGCTGATGGCGCCCGGCCGCAATATTGTGGCCTCGACGCGCCTCTATGGCGGCACGATCACCCAGTTCAGCCAGACCTTCAAACGCTTCGGCTGGTCGTGCACCTTTGTCGACTTCGACGATCTGGACGCCGTGAAAGCCGCGATCGATGACGACACCCGCGCCATCTTCTGCGAGACCATCGCAAACCCCGGCGGCTATATCACCGATCTCGACGCCGTTGCAGCCATCGCGGACGAGGCCGGCATTCCGCTGATCGTCGACAATACGACGGCCACCCCCTACCTCTGCCGCCCGATTGATCATGGCGCGACCCTGGTGGTGCACTCGCTAACGAAATACATGACCGGCAACGGCACGGTCACCGGCGGCGTGGTGGTCGATTCCGGCAAGTTCGACTGGTCGGCCAGCGACAAGTTCCCCTCCCTCTCCCAGCCGGAACCGGCCTATCACGGCCTCACCTTCCACGAGACGTTCGGCCCGGCCGCCTTCACTTTCCACGGCATCGCCATCGGCCTGCGTGACCTGGGCATGACGATGAACCCGCAAGGTGCGCACTACACGCTGATGGGCATCGAGACCCTGTCGCTGCGCATGGAGAAACACATTGCCAATGCGAAGAAGATCGCCGCCTGGCTGGAAGGGCACGAGGCCGTCGCAGGCGTCACCTATGCCGGGCTCGACAGCTCCCCCTACAAGGACCGCATCCCGAAAATCTGCCCGAAAGGCGCTGGCGCGCTGTTCACTGTGCAGCTGAAGGGCGGCTACACGGCATGCACCAAGTTCGTGGCAGGGCTGAACCTGTTCAGTCACGTTGCGAACCTTGGCGATGCCCGCTCGCTGGTCATCCACCCAGCCTCGACCACGCACCGTCAGTTGACGGAAGAGCAGCAGATCGCCGCCGGCGCCTCGCCGGACACGGTCCGCCTCTCCATCGGCATCGAAGATGCCGACGATTTGATCGCCGATCTGGACCAGGCCCTGAAAGCGGCGGGCTGACGCCGTCCCCTCCGGTAAAGACAAAGGGCAGCCCATTGGCTGCCCTTTTTTACGGCGGTCAGATTGGACCGCTCAGAGTCCCAACAGCACGTCTGCTGCCTTGCTCAGCCGGCGCTCCTTGTGGTGGAGCGCATAAAAATGGCGGACCGGGAGGGACATGTTCACGGCCACCAGGTCGCCGCGGGCAATCAGGGGCGCAACCACCGCACCTGAAACCGCCGCCACACCGGACGTGCCGCGGATGGCCGAGACAACGGCCTCATTGGACGGCAGTTCCAGCGCGATGGTCAGGTCCGCCTGCGCAAGCCCTCGCCCGGCAAGCGCGTCCATCAGCGCCGCCCGCGTGCCGGAGCCCGCTTCCCGCATCACCCATTTCGCCGCAGCAAGGTCCGTATCCGAGAGTGGGTGTCCATCTGCAAACGGATGTTTGCGGTCGGTTACGACCATCATCGCGTCCCTTGCCACCAGCCTGACATGCAGGGCGGGTGCATCGATCTCGCCTTCAATGAAGCCTAGCTCGGCCTGCCCGTTCAGAACGGCATCGGCGACACTCCGGGTATTGCCGACCTCCAGACGGACGTCGATCCCCGGATGATCGTCATGAAAGCGCATCAGGCGCGGCGGCAGCCAGTAATTCGCAATCGTCTGGCTGGCCTGTGCACGCAGCGTGCCGCGGCGCAACTCGCCCAGTTCGCTTAGCACCAGCCCCGCTGCCTCAGCCCGCGCCAAGGTCGCCTTCGCCTCGCCCAGAAAGACACGGCCCGCTTCCGTCAGCTCAATGCCGCGCCCCACCCGGTCGAACAGCGCCACATTGTAATATGCCTCCAGCACCCGGATCGACGCGCTGACGGCCGAGGCCGTCAGACCGATATCTGCCGCTGCACGGGTCAGATGCTCCCGCTCGGCCACGGCCACGAAAATGCGCAATTGTTCGAGGGTCATCTCTTCGTCCAATTTTTTCGAATGGTATGTACATGATTATTCGTTAGAATAACATGATTGATGCTGGCATCTGTTTTCCGTCCAGAGAAAGGCGGAAACCATGCTGTTCCAGCGCACCCGATCCATCATGCCCGGCCTCGTGCTGGCGGCGCTGATCGCCCTGCTGGCAGCGGGGCTGCAAGTGGCGGAAGTGCAGGTGTTCGGCCGCGCCTGGTTTGAGGCGCTGGTGCTGGCGATCCTGCTGGGCGTGGCGTTCCATACGATTTTCGGCCTGCACGACCAGCTGCGCCCCGGCGTGCACTTTTCCTCGAAACTGTTGCTGGAGGCGGCCATCGTGCTGCTTGGCGCCTCTGTCAGCGCCGCGGCCATCGGCAAAGCGGGCCTGCCGCTGGTGGCGGCGATTGCCGGGGTCGTCTTCGCGGCCATCGCGATCAGCTATGGCATCGGACGCGTGATCGGCCTGCCGCACAAGCTGGCGCTTCTGGTCGCCTGCGGAAATTCGATCTGCGGCAACTCCGCCATCGTCGCGGCCGCGCCGGTGATCGAGGCAGAGTCGGAACATGTCACGGCCTCCATCGCCTTTACCGCCGCCCTCGGCATTCTCGTCGTTCTGTTCCTGCCCCTGTTCAAGCTGCAACTGGATATGAGCGAACGGCAATATGGCGTGCTGGCGGGCCTGACCGTCTATGCCGTGCCGCAGGTGCTGGCCGCAACGGCGCCTGTGGGCCTTCTCTCGACGCAGGTGGGCACGCTGGTCAAACTGATCCGTGTGCTGTTGCTTGGTCCGGTGATCCTGTTGCTCGGCCTTGCGGGCGGAAAAGCGGCAGGCGCCAGCCGCCCGGGCCTCAGCCGCCTCGTGCCGTGGTTCATCATCGGCTTCCTCGCCATGATGGCCCTGCGCAGCGCCAACCTGATCCCGGCAGCCGCCCTGCCCCCGATCGCGGCGGCCTCAACGCTGCTCACCCTTGTTTCGATGGCGGCCCTCGGCCTGATGGTAGATCTGCGCGCCGTCCTCGCCAGCGGCGGACGTGTGCTGACCGCCGGGGTGCTCTCACTTGCCGTCCTGATCGGCGCCAGCTTCCTCGTTCTGACGGGGCTGCACATCCAATAAAGGGTGCGGGTTGAACCAGATAGAAGAAATTCAACCAAAGCGTTCAACCCGACATAAGCGCTTGTCTGTCATCATCGCCTGCTCGGAAAGGGCCGGTGATGATTTCAGAAGACATACGCACTTCGTTGAAGATGGCAGCGCAAGCCTGGTCACCGGCCTCACCGGCTCAGACAGGTGTGTATGCAGTCTACCTGAACGACGGCGCCAATCTGCCTGAACTCGATATTCCGCCGGACGGACTGCTCTATGTCGGCATGACGAAAAAGGGGTTTGCCGCGCGGGACCATTTCTATCCGCAGAACGGATCGAGCGGCAGCACGCTCCGGCGCTCCCTGGGCGCCCTCCTGAAGGACGACCTGAATCTGACCGCCCTGCCCCGGGATAAATCCGGCCGATGGCAGAGCCACTATAATTACCGCTTCCCGGTCGAGGGCGAAGCGGCCCTGTCGGAATGGATGTTCCGCTCACTGATGCTCGCGCGCATCCCATTCGAAGGCGACATTGCCGCCGCCGAGGGCAAGCTGATTGCCCTCCTCAAACCGCCGTTGAACCTGACAGGATGGTCAAACAAGCAACGCGCCATGTTGCTTGATTGCCGCCGTGTCTGCGCGATGGAAGCGAAACAGGCATTGGGCGCATCTGCAGCCTGAGACGTCTGATAAAGAGCAAAACAAAAAAAGGCAGCCAATTGGCGGCCCTTTTCTTTTGGGTCTCCGGATGGCGTTACTGCTTCTGCCAGTTTTCCGGGAACCATTCCTTGCTGAGGATTTCTTCGGTCGGCCCGTAAATCCGCATGACGATGTTCAACTGGATATCCTTGTCCCGGGTGCTCGGAATCCAGTTGGGGACATAGTCAGCGTCCTTCGGCGGTTCCGGCGAAATGAAGAGACGAAGTGATCCGTCCTCCTCATATTTCAGGCCCGGCGTGTTGTCGCCGATCCGGAACTTGTCCCAATCATTCGCAATCAGCTGCGCCGTTGCCATATCGTACAGGGTGATGGACCAGAACTCCTTGACGGGAGGCGGTGACGCAAGCCGCAGCTCATAGGACTCCCCGCCCGTCATATTCTTCCGATCCGAATCCAGCGTCGTGGTGATGTAGACGGACTCCTCTTTCACGTTCACGAGGATGCCGTACTCCGTCAGCGCTGCCCGCAGCAGCCACGACCAGTCTGGCGTGGAGACCTCCGGCGGGGTCATGCTCCAGCCACGCAGGCGAGATGCCAGAGGAGTCGTCCGGATCATGCGCTGGCTATCCCGCGCCGTTTCCTTCAGCCCCGCCATAAAGACCGGATTGGGCTCCAGGCCGGCGCCCGGAATGATTTCCTCGAAGATATCCGCCGCGTAGGCATCTTTTCCGTAAGGCGGATTGCGCCGGAGGATTTCGCGGTAATTGTCGAAAATCGCGAGCGTTTGCCGCGCATTCGGGTCGATCAGTTCATAGCTCTGCCCCGGCACGCTGCTGCCTGGCACTGGTACGTCCGTCATCGTGCTCAGCGGCGCCACCTCTACCGCATCGAGAAGGGCCTGCGCCTTTGCCACGTCTTCCGGGATTTCGGGACTCACACGGATACGCCCGAGCAGCGCCACTGTGTTTGTCGGCGAGTCCAGGCGAATGACGCCCTCAGGCAATGCCCCCTGCCAGCCCGGACCGACCAGCGCGACCTGCTGGCCACCTTGCGGATAATGCTGGCGCGAGACGTTGGCGATAATGTTGTGCCAGGCATCCACGAACATGAAGGTGTAATAGCGGCCATCCTCGATCGGCGGGATCGTCAGGATCTGCGGCTGCTCCGCGAGATCGAAAAAGGACACGATGTTCAGGACATCAAGGTTCGGCGTGACATAGATCTCGTCGTCGGCAGTGGGCGGATCACGATATTTGAGGAGCGAATTGATCTTCGCTCCGTTCTTGAGGACGAAGTCACGCTCTTCCAGGATCATGCGCCAGCGGCCGTAGAACCAGAGATAGGCCTGCCCGCCGAGATCATAAGCGTGTTTCTCGGCAAACTCGATCACAGGATACGGTTCCACATCGCCCAGTTCGGAGACGGATGCATCGCCCATTCCGGAGGTCGCAGCGCGAATGCCGACGGACAAAGTCCGGTTTTTTGCAACGATGACGGCAGTCAGCGCGCATGCGGCGATCAGGATCACCCCCATTACAACGCTAGTCAGGATACGCTTCAACTTAAGCCCCCTCGTGTTTGCTCTCCAAGGGCTGATGTATAGGCCGCACGCAATTTAATGCAATCGCATTACTGTGACCGGCGGATACGGTGAAGACACAAAAAAACGGGCGCCGAAGCGCCCGTTTTGTCGTGGCAATGCCGGCCCGGTCCCGGGCCAAAAATCAGGTATCCAGGAAGCTGCGCAGCTTGCGGCTGCGGCTTGGATGCTTCAGCTTGCGGAGCGCCTTGGCTTCGATCTGGCGGATACGTTCGCGGGTCACCGAGAACTGCTGGCCGACTTCTTCCAGCGTGTGATCGGTGTTCATGCCGATGCCGAAACGCATGCGCAGCACACGTTCCTCACGCGGGGTGAGCGAGGCGAGCACGCGGGTCGTCGTTTCGCGCAGGTTCGACTGGATCGCGGCATCCACGGGAAGCAGCGCAGCCTTGTCCTCGATGAAGTCGCCGAGGTTCGAATCCTCGTCGTCGCCAATCGGGGTTTCCAGCGAGATCGGCTCTTTCGCGATCTTCAGAACCTTGCGGATCTTCTCCAGCGGCAGGCCCAGCTTTTCGGCCAGCTCTTCCGGAGTCGGCTCGCGGCCGATCTCGTGCAGCATTTGGCGCTGGGTACGGATGATCTTGTTGATCGTCTCGATCATGTGCACCGGGATACGGATCGTCCGGGCCTGGTCCGCGATGGAGCGGGTAATGGCCTGACGGATCCACCAGGTGGCATAGGTCGAGAATTTGTAGCCGCGGCGATACTCGAATTTGTCCACCGCCTTCATCAGGCCGATATTGCCTTCCTGGATGAGATCCAGGAACTGAAGGCCGCGGTTCGTGTATTTCTTCGCGATGGAGATCACGAGGCGGAGATTGGCTTCCACCATCTCCTTCTTCGCGATGCGGGCTTCGCGCTCGCCTTTCTGCACCGTCTGAACGATGCGGCGATAGTCGTCGATCGGAATACCGATTTCCTGTGCGATCTCGGAGATTTCCGCACGCACTTCCTCGATGTCGGCTTCCTTGGAGTCGATGAACCGCTTCCATTTCGCCGAGATGCCCTTGACCTTGTCGGTCCAGTCCGGCTCCAGCTCGCGGCCGAAATAGTTCTCCAGGAATTCCTTGCGCGGCACGCCATGGGCGTCAGCCAGGCGCATCAGCTTGCCTTCCAGGCCCATCAGCTTCTTGTTGATGGCATAGAGCTGTTCCACCAGCGCCTCGATACGGGCGTTGTTGATGTGGATGGTCTTCAGGTTTTCGACGATGTTGTTGGACAGCTCGTCATATTCGCCTTGCGCCTTCGGCGTCAGTTCCTTGCCTTCCATACGGCGGGCAACGAGCTTGTCCTGCAGCTTGCGGTAGCGTCCGAAACCGTCGGAAATCTCGTCGAGCTTGGCGAGGACACCGTCACGAAGTTCCGCTTCCATGGCCGACATGGACATGGCGGCGGCGTCATCTTCGTCCTCTTCCTCTTCGGCCTCTTTCTGCTGGCGCTCGCGCTCGGCCTCGACCTCATCGACATCGCCGCGGCGGGTCTTGGCCTTGGCTTCCGGCTCTTCTTCCTTTTCGACAGGTTTCGGCTCCGGCGGCGGGTTTTCCGCGCCATAGGTCGCCTCAAGGTCGATCAGGTCTCGCAGGAGGATGCGTTCATTGATGAGCTCGTCGCGCCACACCATCATGGCTTCGAAGGTCAGCGGGCTTTCGCACAGGCCGCGGATCATCGCGTCCCGGCCGGCCTCGATGCGCTTGGCAATCGCGATCTCGCCCTCGCGGGAGAGAAGCTCGACTGCGCCCATCTCGCGCAGGTACATGCGCACCGGGTCATCGGTACGATCAGAGCCGCGGGCATTGCCTTTCTTGGCGACGACCTTGCGGTCTTCGATCTTGGTCAGGGCCTTGCCCTGCTCTTCGGCTTCTTCCTCGGTCTCGACGACGGCGATGCCCATTTCCGAGATCTGGGACATGACGTCCTCGATCTGGTCTGAAGTCATCTCGTCATTGGGAAGCAGGGCGTTGATTTCGTCGTGCGTGATGAAGCCGCGCTTCTGGGCGCGCTTCAGGACTTTCTTGACGTCTGTGGCGTTGAAATCGACAAGACCGGAGTCGTTGTCTTTCTCGTCATCATTATCGCGTTCGCTCTGCGTATTCTTCTGCTTGGCAGATGCCATTCACTCTCTCTCCCGTGACATACGGCGCGCTCGCCCCGCCATACATCTCAAAGTTCCGTGCTTTTCAGCTTTCGCCGACTTTTCCTGCTGCCTCGTTCATGCGGGCCCTCAAAGCCCTGCGTTCCGCGACGAGCTGGTGCTTCCGCCGCCAGGCTGATGGCGACGACGTAGCATCTGCGCCAGCATCATCCATGCCAGCGTCAGCGTCCTGCTCAGCGGAACGACCTGCAACCATGTATTGCTCGAGGGCAATGAGCCATTCCCGTGCCTCGGGTCCGTCGACCGCTATCGGAGGCGTCTGGGGATATTCGTTGAGCAGACTGGCAGCGCGCATGTTCCCTGCTTCCGCTAAATGGGCGCTCAATGCCCCGCGGTCAATAGGTTTTCCTGCATCTGCGAAATCAAGCACGGCATCGCGCAGCAGGCTGACATCCGGATCGGCAAAAGCCGCCGCTGCAAGCGTTTCGGCGCCGAGGTCAAGCAGCTCCGGCGTATCGACCGCGCGCACTACCTGGCCGAGGCCGCGCAGTTTGGCCGGCGCGCCGCCTTTAAGCTCCACCTGCCCCTGTTCGCCTGAGGCGGGAAACTGTCCCGTTCCGGTGCGCTTCCTGTAGTCGCCACTGCCTTTTGGCTTGCCGCGGGCAGCCTGGCGGATTTGCCAGAAATGGTCCCGCATGCGGGATTTGAGGTCGCGTTCATACGCCGCGCGAACACCCGGATGCTGGATCTGGGCGGCTGCCGCCATCAGGCGCGCCTCCAGGCCGGCCTGGCGCTCCGGCGTGTCCAGCGGCTCGGCATCCCGCTCGCGCATCCAGAGCAGTTCGGACATCGCAATCCGCCCCTCAAGCGCATCCGACATGGCGCCGGGGCCGCGTGCGCGGATCAAATCGTCCGGATCCATGCCGTCCGGCAGCAGCACGAAGAACAGGGAACGCCCCGGCTCGACATGCGGGAGTGCCCGGTCGATCGCGCGATAGGCCGCGCCCAGTCCGGCACGGTCACCATCAAAGCAGAGGACAGGTTCCGGCCCGGCTTTCCAGATCAGGCTCAGCTGGTCTTCCGTCAGCGCCGTGCCCAGCGGGGCGACGGACATGCCAAAGCCCGCTTCGGCCAGCGCGATGGCGTCCATATAGCCTTCGCAGACGATGAGGCCACCGCCTTCGCCGCTGCCCAGCGCCTCGCGCGCCGTCTTGAATCGGTAAAGCACACGGGATTTGTGGAAGAGCGGCGTGTCGCCAGAGTTCAGGTATTTCGGCTTGGCGTCTGCTTGCAGCGCCCTGCCCCCGAACGCGATGATCCCGCCGCGCACATCGGCGATGGGGAACATGAGGCGGCCACGGAACGCGTCGTACGGTTCACCGCCCCGGTCGCTTTCCTTGGCGAGGCCGGCCTCGAGAATCTCTTTTGTGGAGAAGCCTGCAGATTTCAGATGGTCGATCGTCTTGCGCCAGTCGTCCGGGGCGTAGCCGAGCCGGTGGCGTTTCCACGCGGCGGGCCTGAGGCCGCGTCCTTCCAGATAGGTCCGCGCGGCTGCGCCTTCGGAAGAGTTCAGCCGGTCTTCGAAATAGGCCGCCGCTGCCTCACACACGGCCTGCAGCCGCTTGCGGTGATCATATTCCTCGGCGGCCTGGGGGCTCGCCTTCGGCAGCTGCATGCCCGCTTCTTCGGCGAGCTTTTCAACAGCCTCCATGAAGGACAGCCGCTCGGTTTCCATGACGAAGCTGATGACATCGCCGCCAATGCCGGAGGAGAAATCCTTGAAGATGCGTTTCTGGTCGTTGACGTAGAAGCTCGGCGATTTCTCATTGGTGAAGGGCGACAGGCCGACCCATTCCTTGCCCTTCTTGGTGAGCTTCACCTTGCGGCCGATCACGTCCGAAGGCCGGATACGGGCCTTCAGCTCCTCAACGAAGCCATCAGGGATGCGGATGGAAGGTGGTGCCATCCGGTCAGGATACCGCGTTCCCGCCTCCGGGGAAACGCAGCTTTTCACGTCTTCCCACGAAAAGAGGGCCCGGCAGTGCCGGACCCTCCTCTACTCTACTGAACCGGTGGCTTATTGATCGGCCGGCAGCACTTTGGCGTGGGCAAAGGCGTCTGCATCCACATCGATCAACAGGCTGCCATCACCGTCACCCTGTTCGATGGTCAGCGTATCGGCATCGACGACGAATTTCGTCGTTGCGGCGAGGCCGTCAGAGATGACGACGTATTCCGGCGTGCCGTCCGTTTTCATGATGAAATCGTTCACCCGGGCAAGCGTGTCACCAAAGGCCAGCGAAGCCGTCGTGCCCATCGCTTCGGATGCCAGGCGATAGTCGTCCACGCCGTTCTGTTCAAATTCCGGGAGGCTTTCCAGCGACGCTTCAGAATAGGTCACGCGTACGTCCGGCTCGCCCTCGTCGGCGACGTTCTCAATCGTCGCGCTGTCGAACCCGATGGCATGAAGCGTGCCGCCGACACCGGCCACACCGCCTTCACGGACGATCAGTTTCGGCGTGTCACCAGCTTCGCCAATCCAGACATCTGCCACGGTGGCGATTTCCTCGCCGACGGGGTTCAGGACTTCAGATCCGATCAGGCTGGAAGCGAACAGCTCATCCGGCGCCATTGTGTATGTGTCGCGGGCTGCGGGCTCAATTTCGGCCCGGGTCATTTCTTTCAGGTCAGCAGCGTGTTCGTCCTTGACCTGGTCCGGCGTGGCCGCTGCCGTTTCCATTGCCACCGGCGGCGTTGTCTCTGCATGGCTGGCCGCTTGCGAACAGGCGGCGGTGCCCATCATCAGGGCGATCGCGGAGGCGGTAAAAAGAAGGGGTTTCATGTGGTCGTCCTTTCCATGGCTTGTGCGGGAAAGAACGGGCACGTGCTTCGGAATGTTCCGAAGGTTAAGAAGGTTTCACTGAAGGGATCAGCTGGCGCGTGAAAGCGCCTTGCGGACAGCCTTGCCGGCGGCGCCGGTCTCGATCAGGCCGGGATAACGCTCCTTGAGCGCGCTCATGCAGCGGCCGAGATCCTTGAGCTTCGAGGCACCAAGGTCCGTCACGATCTCATCCACGGCCGAGTCCAGGGCCTTGCCCTGCAGGGGAACCGGCAGGAATTGCTGGATGATCTCAATTTCCTCACGCTCGCGGATGGCTTCTTCGAGCCGGCCAGCATCTTCATGCTCGCGGGCTGCCACTTCGCGCTGGGCGACCATGGTCTCGAGCACGCGCCGAACATCGGCATCCGGGCAGCCTTCGCCTGCCCCGCGCCCGCGGGCACACACGTCCCGGTCGCGCACGGCGCAATCGATCAGGCGCAGCGTCGCAAGACGAACGCCTGGCTGGCCCTGCTCAATTTCTGATTTGAGGGCATTTGCAATGCGCGCCTTAAGCGACATCAATCCACTCACATCTTCTCGGCCCATGCCGTGATTTGCCTCATATTGCCCTGCCGCATCACTCGCTTGACGCCGCAGAGACTCCGCCCCAATACACCGGACGAACTTCATGCGGATGGGTTAACGAGACCCTACGCGGCGTCCGGGAGGTGTGACAAATATGTCCTACATGGCCAAAACTCAAGCGGTGACATCAGCCACCGGAGCAATTGCCCTCGCAGACGGCACCGTTTTCCTGGGTCACGGAACAGGAGCAGAAGGCATCCACACCGGAGAATTGTGTTTTAATACAGCGATTACGGGCTATCAGGAGATCCTGACCGACCCGTCCTACGCCTCGCAAATCGTCCTCTTCACATTTCCCCATATCGGCAATGTCGGCGCCAATGGCGAAGACAATGAAGAGTCCTCAGACCCCGCTTCCCATGCGGCCCGGGGCGCCATTTTCCGCGAGCCGATCACCGCGCCTTCGAACTGGCGGTCCACCGAAACCTTCGAATCATGGCTGCAGAAACGCGGCATTGTCGGCCTTTCGGGCGTCGATACCCGCGCGATCACGCGGCTGATCCGCGAAAAAGGCATGCAAAAGGCGGCTATCTGCCACCAGCCTGGCGGAAATATCGACCTTGATGCGCTGATTGAGACAGCCCGCGCCTGGGAAGGCCTGGAGACAGCTGACCTGGCGGCTGATGTCGATACGAACACTGAATTCGAGAACTCCGAGAGCCTCTGGCAGCCGGAAACCGGTTACGGGCACCTCGATGCGCCTGGCTTCCATGTCGTCGTGGTCGATTTCGGTGTCAAAAAGAACATCCTGCGCAATCTGGCCAATGTCGGCGTGCGCGCGACCGTGGTGAACGGCGACGCCTCATTTGAGGACATCGCCTCGCACAAGCCGGATGGCGTGGTATTCTCCAACGGCCCCGGTGATCCGGCGGCAACGATCCAGCGCTCCGGCGACATGATCCGCGCCGTCATCGACAGCGGCCTGCCGATCCTCGGGATCTGCCTCGGTCACCAGCTGCTGGCCCTCGCCCTTGGCGCAAAGACAATGAAAATGGCGCAGGGCCATCACGGTGCAAACCATCCGGTGAAGGACCTCTCCACCGGCAAGGTCGAGATCGTGTCGATGAACCATGGTTTCACGGTTGACCCGGCCACCCTGCCCTCCGGCGTGGAAGAGAGCCACCGCTCGCTGTTCGATGGAACCAATTCGGGCCTCGCTGTAAAGGACCGGCCGATCATCTCGGTTCAGCATCACCCCGAAGCCAGCCCCGGCCCGCAGGACAGTTTCTACCTGTTCCAGCGGTTTGCGGATCTGATGGATCAACACCGGGCCGGAAAATAGTCCGCCCCCTTTGAAAGTTCAGGGCCATGACGGCCATTGCCTGTGAGGCCCCATTGCCCGGCGACAATCGCCTGGGCGCAATTTTGGGTGACCTGTCCTCAAAGGGCTGGAGCTGGCAGCCGCACATGCTGCCGGACTCATTGTATCATGCCCTGCGCGCAGAAGTTCTGGCAGCCAATTCAGAGGACGATCTGGCGCCCGCCGGGATCGGCCGGGAAACCGACTATCAGCTGGACAGAACGATCCGCAAATCCCGGATTGCCTGGATGGATGGCTCGACCCCCGCGCAGGCAGGTTTCCTGCAGTGGGCGGAACAGCTGCGCCTGTCTCTCAATCAAGCACTCATGATCGGCATGTTCGAATTCGAGGCCTGTTTCGCGGTTTACCGGCCAGGCGAATTCTACGACCGCCACCTCGACAGCTTTGAAGGCGCCCGCAACCGGGTGGTCTCTCTGGTCGTCTACCTGAATGATGACTGGCACGCCGAGAATGGCGGTGCGCTCGTGGTCTGGCCGGAAGGGGCCGACGAGGCCGCAGAGCCCGCCGCGCGCCTGCTGCCGGAGAAGGCCGGGGTTGTGTTCATGCTGTCGGAAACTGTTCCGCATGCCGTTGAAGTGACACATGCATCCCGTTTCGGCATTGCGGCCTGGTGGCGTGTGAACCCGTCCATTCAGGGACACATCGATCCGCTCGCCTAGTTCAGGTTTCGAACCATGATTTCGAAGGCCTCATAGACCTCGTCGGGGCTCAGCCCGTCGACCCCTTCGGCAAGCGCAAACCCGGCTCCATTGAGCGCCGACTGAATGAGGACCGCGTAGGAGTTCACACGGCGCGGATCGATCCGGCCCCGCTCTGCAAGCACTTCAATCGCCCTGTGGACGTTGCTTTGACCAAGGTCGCGATTGGACTCGTACCAACCCTGAAGACCAAGCACGACCGGCCCTTCATATAGCACGATCTTGAAGTATTCCGGGCGGGCAGCCCATTTGAGATAGACCCGGGCGCCGGTCAGAAACTGAATATAGGGATCATCCTCCCCACTCATCTTGCGCGCTTCGGATAGAGCCTCCTCTCCCATCCGGGTTTGCAGGTCTGTCCAGACCTCGCGGAACAGATCGAGCTTGCTGGGGAAGTGGTGGAAAAGTGCGCCTTTCGTAACGCCGGCTTCAGAAACGATGCTGGCGATGCTGGCATTATATCCGTCTTCGGCAAATCTGTGCCGGGCCGCCTCAAGGATGGCGGCGCGCGTAATCTCAGCCTGTTCTGCAGTTCGCCTTGGCATAGGGCATTTTTTCGTTGCTGCCCTATCATACCAATGGTACGTAACTTTTCAAAGCGCTTCGGAGACTTTTCCTTGCCCGGAGCACCCTTTTGGAACCGCGTATGTATTGTGCTGGGTGGGACTGGCCGCAGGCTAGCGCGGGACGCCAACGAACTGCGCCCGCCTGAAAAGGCCTGGGCGCAGTTTTGTGTCGGGCGGTCATTCGAAACAATTGGCCGGACCCGACTCCCGGCTGGCAATCTCTAGCGAAGCGGTCCGCATCGGCGCTCGAATTCGGCGATCGCGTCAGGCATCCATTTGCGGAAATTCTCCGCACGCGTCTCGCTGGCCGGGTGCGTGCTCATCCATTCGGGCGGTCGCTGGCCACCGCCGATCTTCCCCATGCGCTGCCACAGTTCCGGCGCCTCACGCGGGTCGTAACAGGCCCGTACCAGCAGATCGAGGCCGATCTTGTCCGCCTCGGTCTCGTGCTCGCGGGAAAATTTGAGCATCCCGCCTTGAGCGGCGATCCCGAAGGCCTGCATGATCGCGCGTTGCTGTGAGGGGTCCATGTCTCCCATCGACATGCCGACAGCCACCTGTCCGACCTGCATCACCTGCTGCTGGCTCATCCGCTCTGCCCCGTGATGGGCGAGCGCGTGACCTATCTCATGCCCCATCACCACGGCCAGCTTGTCCGGGTCGGCCAGATCATCCAGATCGACCCGGCCATTATAGTCACCGGTGATGTCCAGAATGCCGGTATAGACCGCAACATATCCGCCCGGCAGGCAGAAGGCGTTCGGCGTTGCTGACTGGACGACATAATAGGTCCAGTCGAATGTCTCTGCGACCGGCGTGAAGGCATAGCCCTCATCCAGCAATTCCCGCTCAAGCTCGACCGCGGCCGCCTGGAGCCGTGCCCCGATCTCGCGCACTGTGGCGGTCAGCTGCGCCGCCTCTCCCGAACAGTTCCCGCCCGCACATAATACCGTGTTGCCCTGACTCTGCTCCTGATTGAGGATCTGCAGATAGGATTGCTGGCCCAGCTCGACCTCCCGCTCGACCGGGATCGTGTTCAGTTGTGTCCGTCCGGAAAACGGCACAGGCTTCTGGTTCATCTGCCAGTAGAGGAAGAGCCCGATGGCGGCGATCAGCAGTAAGCCAAAGCGGCTGCGCAGAAGACGCGCGATCCCTCCACCGCCTCGATACATCCCGCCTGGTTGTGTCGGCATGCGCACGCCCCTCGTCCTCCACAATCCTGAGTGTCTCTTCCCTGTTAGCGGACCCCGCTGATCTGGAAAAGCACCCGCCGCACGCTTTGCGTTCCCCGCCGGACCGATTATGTAGCGATCATGACTGAGACACCTGCCAACCAGCCCAAGCTCGAGATCCGGATTATCCCGGTCACGCCCCTGCAGCAGAATACGTCCATGATCTGGTCGACCGAGACCAAGGAAGGCGTTTTCGTCGACCCGGGTGGTGAGATCGACAAGCTGATGGGCGCTGCAGAACAGTTCGGCGTGAAGATTGTCGCGGTCTGGCTGACCCACGGCCATATGGACCACGCAGGCGCTGCTGCGGCCGTGGCAGAGCGGACCGGCTGTCCCATCATCGGCCCGCACGAGGACGACCAGTGGCTGCTGGATGAGATCGAAACGCAGGGCGCAAAATACGGCATCAAGGACGGCCGGAACGTCAAACCGGACCGGTATCTGCACGATGGCGATGTCCTCGACCTGGCCGGCAACAAGTTTGGCGTCGTGCATACGCCCGGGCACACGCCGGGCCATGTGGTGATCTATTCCCAGGAGGGCGGACTCGCCTTTGTCGGCGATGTGCTTTTCCGCGGCTCGGTCGGACGGACGGATTTTCCGCGCGGCAATCATCAGCAGCTGATCGACTCGATCACCGGCAAGCTCTGGCCGCTCGGCGAGCAGATGCGCTTCGTGCCCGGCCACGGCCCGCTCTCGACCTTCGGACAAGAGCGTCAGGACAACCCGTTCGTCGCTGACGCGGTCACCGGCTACGAGGGCACCGAGAAACAGGCTCCGGACGAGATCAGCCAGAAGCTTTCCAAGCGCTGGAGCTGACGGGTCCGGTCAAGTCTCTGAATTCATTGTAATGTTGTACGGGGAACCGGCCCGGGGGCCAACCGTTGTTGCGGTCATAGCCACCCGAAAGGACCCGATATGACCCTCCCAGTGAAACTGATGGCCATTGGTGCCAGCGCAGCCATTCTGGCTGCCTGTACTTCTACCGGCACAACCGAACGCAACGCAGCCTATGGCGCTGCCGCAGGGGCCGTTGCAGGCGCCGTGATCGGCAACAATGTCGGCGATGGCGATGCGGAACGCGGCGCCATCATCGGTGGTGCACTTGGCGGCGCAGCCGGCGCAGCGAAAGGCTGCACGGAGGCCGAAGACTGCGACATGCCCGGTGTGAAAGACCAGGAAACCGAGCGAGATTCCGACGGTGACGGCGTGGCAAACGCCTATGACCGCTACCCTTATGACCGCTCGCGCTGGTAACCCGCGGCACAATTAACTGACCGACGGCCCCGTTCCAGGTGAACGGGGTCGTCCTTTGCCGGCACTCAAAAAAAGCGACAGGAATGCAAAACTAAATGGGAACCAGATCCACCTTGGCGCGTTTCTGACGGACTGTATCTGTAGCGGTTTGCTCAAGGAGTGCGGCATGGCCCCACCTCACCTGTCTTCGACATTGTCTGTTTTGACACAGCGGGAACCCACCTCCCCCGAAACGGAGGTGAGGACCCGTGTCTTCGCCTGGTGCTCTGCGTGGAGCAGCATCGACGGCAAGCTGCCTACCGAAAAGCTACGCGAAATTGTCACAGACGGCCCAGTCCGGATGGTAACGGATTTCGGAGGGCACATGACAGTCAATGTTTCGCTCGGCTCTTATTGCGCCTTCTGGTCGTCACTGGTGTCGGAGACCTTCTGCGAATGGTCCCTCATGATCGATTCCCCGATTGATGTGACGATCTCCGGCGATATGGCCGTAGCGGAGTTCCACACGCGCCTTCAGGGAATGACGCATGAGAACGACGGGAAATCCCAACGCCAGCATTCCCGGCAAATGTTCGAATACGCCCGCGGCGTCTGGCGCCTCGTCCAGGAGCAGACGACAATCGTCCACGAAGAGGCATGTCTCTGACCTCGTTCAGGCAAACAGAAACCACCAACTTACTGCAGCGGGCGCCGACTTTCTGTCCACTCTTACCTTGCCCAAGCCTCCGACTCTGCTATGACGCAGCCGTTTGACCGCGAGGAGTAGGGGCACATGCCAAAGCGCACAGATATCAGCTCCATTCTCGTCATTGGCGCCGGACCGATCATCATCGGACAGGCCTGCGAATTCGATTATTCGGGCGTCCAGGCGGTGAAGGCCCTCAAGGATGAAGGCTACCGCGTCATCCTCGTCAACTCGAATCCGGCCACGATCATGACGGACCCGGGGCTGGCCGACGCGACCTATATCGAACCGATCACGCCGGAAATCGTCGAAAAGATCATCATCGAAGAAAAGCCAGATGCGCTGCTGCCCACGATGGGCGGTCAGACCGCGCTGAACTGCGCGCTGGACCTGCATTATGCGGGCATTCTGGAGAAGCACGGCGTCGAGCTCATCGGCGCCAAGGCGGACGCCATTGAAATGGCTGAAGACCGCGCCCTCTTCCGCGAAGCGATGGACCGGATCGGCCTGGAAAATCCGCGCGCGACAATTGTCTCCTCGCCAAGAAAGGCCGACGGCAAATACGACCGGATTGAAGGTCTTAAGCGCGCCATGGATGCGCTGGAAACCGTTGGTCTGCCCGCCATCATCCGTCCGGCCTTCACGCTCGGCGGCACGGGCGGCGGCGTTGCCTACAATGTTGAGGAGTATGAAGAGATCTGCCGCTCGGGCCTCGCGGCGTCTCCCAATGCGCAGATCCTCGTCGACGAGAGCCTGCTCGGCTGGAAAGAATATGAGATGGAGGTCGTCCGCGACAAGGCGGACAATGCCATCATTATCTGCTCCATCGAGAACATTGACCCGATGGGTGTCCACACCGGCGACTCCATCACCGTCGCCCCTGCCCTGACCCTCACCGACAAGGAATATCAGGTGATGCGTAACGCGTCGCTTGCCGTGCTGCGCGAGATCGGTGTCGAGACCGGCGGCTCGAATGTCCAGTTCGCAGTGAACCCCGCAGACGGGCGCCTGGTCGTCATCGAGATGAACCCGCGCGTGTCGCGCTCCTCCGCGCTGGCGTCCAAGGCAACTGGTTTCCCGATTGCGAAAGTCGCCGCGAAGCTGGCGGTCGGCTACACGCTGGATGAGCTGGACAATGACATCACCGGTGTGACGCCTGCCTCTTTCGAGCCGACCATCGACTATGTCGTCACCAAGATCCCGCGTTTCGCTTTCGAAAAGTACAAGGGCACGGAACCCGTCCTGACCACGGCGATGAAGTCCGTCGGCGAGGCGATGGCGATTGGCCGGAACTTCAAGGAAAGCCTTCAGAAGGCGCTGAACTCCCTCGAAACGGGGCTGACCGGCCTGAACGAGCTGTCCTTCGAGAATGAAACGAAACTGCGCGCTGCTCTGGCGATCCAGTCGCCGGATCGTCTGCGTGTCGTCGCCGAGGCGTTCCGCATGGGTCTCAGCGTCGACGACGTCTACGCCATCACATCGATCGACAAATGGTTCCTGCGCCAGATCGAGGAAATTGTCGCCGCAGAGAAAACGATCCGCGCGCAAGGCCTGCCGGATAGCGCGTTCGCAATGACCGACCTCAAGGCGATGGGCTTCTCCGACAAGCGCCTCGCTGAACTGACGGGCAACACGGAAGAAGCCGTGCGTGACCAGCGCCACGCGCTGGACGTCCGCCCGGTTTACAAGCGCATCGACACCTGCGCGGCCGAATTCGCTGCCAAGACGCCTTATCTCTACTCCACCTATGAGCACCCGCTGTTCGGTCAGGAAAAGGCAGACTGCGAAGCCCTACCGACCGCCCGCGAGAAAGTCGTCATTCTTGGCGGCGGCCCGAACCGGATCGGCCAGGGGATCGAGTTCGACTATTGCTGCTGCCATGCCGCCTTCGCCATGGAAGACCTCGGCATGGAGTCGATCATGGTGAACTGTAACCCGGAAACGGTGTCTACAGACTATGATACGTCCGCCCGCCTCTATTTCGAGCCGCTGACCGACGAGCACGTGCTCGAGATCATTCACAAGGAAAGCGGCACCGGCCATCTGCGCGGCGTGATCGTCCAGTTTGGCGGCCAGACCCCGCTGAAGCTCGCCAATCCGCTGCATCAGCAGAACATTCCGATCCTCGGGACAAGTCCGGCTTCGATTGACCTGGCCGAAGACCGCGAGCAGTTCGCTGCCCTCCTGGACAAGCTCGGCATCCAGCAGGCCCCGTCACGAACCGCGCGCAGCGTGGACGAAGCGCAGATCAAGGCGAACGAGATCGGCTACCCGGTCATGCTCCGGCCGAGCTTCGTGCTTGGCGGCCGTGCCATGGAGATTGCCCGCAACGATGAAGATCTGCGCAAGTTCGCTGCCGAAGCGCTCCAGGTTTCCGGCGATGCGTCTCTCTTCATCGACCGCTATCTCTCGGACGCCACCGAGGTGGATGTCGATGCGATCTGCGACGGCGAGAACGTCCATGTCGCAGGCATCATGGAGCATATCGAGGAAGCCGGCGTGCATTCCGGCGATTCCGCATGTGTGCTTCCGCCCTTCACGCTTTCGCCCGCCCTGCAGGGCCGGCTCGCCGAGCAGACGATCGCGCTCGCCCGCGCGCTGGACGTGCGTGGACTGATCAACATCCAGTTCGCCGTGAAAGGCGAAGAGATATACGTTCTGGAAGCCAACCCGCGCGCCAGCCGGACCGTCCCGTTTGTCGCCAAGGCCGTTGGTGCGCCGATTGCCGGCATCGCCGCGAAAGTGATGGCGGGTGAGAAGCTCACCGCGTTTGACCTGACCCACGCCAATCCGCGCCGGATTGCCGTTAAAGAAGCCGTGTTCCCCTTCGCCCGCTTCCCGGGTGTCGACCCGCAGCTTGGCCCGGAAATGCGCTCTACCGGCGAAGTCATGGGCTGGGACGATGATTTCGGCACCGCCTTCCTGAAAAGCCAGCTCGGTTGCGGCGTGGTTCTCCCAGCGGAAGGTGCCGTCTTCATTTCGGTGAAGGATTCGGACAAGACCGGCGTCATCGAGGCGGCGCGCGAGCTCATCAACCTGGGCTTCACCCTGGTGGCCACGTCTGGCACGGCGGCTCACCTGGAAGCCGAAGGCCTGCCGGTCAGCTCGATCAACAAGGTCAATGAGGGCCAGCCCCACATTGTGGATGCCATGATCAATGGCGACATCCAGCTGGTGTTCAACACGACGGAAGGCGCAACATCCATTGCAGATAGCGCCTCGATCCGCCGGACGGCGGTGGCCCGGAAGATTCCGTACTACACGACGCTCGCCGCATCGATGGCGTCTGTTCGCGCCATCACCAGCATGAAGTCACGGGAAATCTCCGTGCGTGCCTTGCAATCGGCGTGACAACCCCCACTTGACGACGCTGACATTTACGACAACGATTTTCGCCCAATTACAGAGGTGACCCCAATGGAACGCATCCCCATGACCGCAGAAGGCCATGCTGCGCTTCAAACTGAGCTGAAAAACCTCAAATCGGTTGAGCGCCCGAATATTATCGCGGCGATTGCTGAAGCGCGCGCCCACGGCGACCTGTCGGAAAACGCCGAATACCATGCCGCCAAAGAGAAGCAGAGCTTCATCGAGGGTCGTATCAGCGAACTGGACGACAAGCTCGCCCGCGCTGACGTGATCGATGTGTCAAAGCTGACAGGCGGGAAGATCCGCTTTGGAGCCACGGTCTCCCTGATCGACGTCGATTCCGAAGAAGAGTCCTCCTACAAGATCGTCGGTGACGACGAGGCGAATGTGAAGGAAGGCAAGATCTCCATCTCCTCCCCCATCGCCCGTGCCCTGATCGGCAAGGAAGAAGGCGACGAGGCTGAAGTCGCGGCACCTTCGGGGGCTCGGGCCTACGAAATCGTCAAAGTCGAGTACCGGTAAATGTCCGGGCCGGGACCGCTCGGACCCTCAGTCTGGGCGGTCTCCGATGGCCGCGCAGGCAACGCCGCCCAGGTGCGTGCCGTGGTGCAGGCCCTGGGCGAGACACGCCGCTGGATGAAGATCGGTCACATTCCTGGCGAAGGGCACCGCCCTGACCCGGTCGTCCTGACCCCGCGCGCGCCGTGGACCTGGCTTCCGGCCGATACCTGGCCCTCCCCCCTGTCCGCCCTGCCTGCGAAACAACGCACGCTCCTGCAACCGCCCTGGCCCACAGTCTGGATCGCCGCCGGGCGCCGTTCGGCTGCGTTCAGCCGGGCGGTACGTGACTGGTCCGGCGGACGGACACTGACGGTCCAGATTCTTGACCCACACATTGCACCCGACAATTTCGACCTGCTGGTCACACCCGCGCATGACGGTGTGACAGGACCGAACGTCATTCAGACGATCGGATCCCCCTCCTATTTTTCACCGCACACAATAGAAGACGCTGGCCAGGCCTTTGCCGACCTCGCAGACGAACGCGGCAAGAGTGCAATTGTCATTCTGGGCGGTGACAGCAAGGCGCACCAATTCACCGAGGCTTCAGCCCAGCGCCTCGACAGCCAGCTGCGCGCCCTGGCCGGTCTTGGCTGGCGCCTGCGCATCACCGCGTCCCGCCGAACCCCCGATCCGGTCCGCGCGCGGTTCCGTCGTATGGCCGATGAAATCGGCGCAAAATTCTGGTCCGGTACGGATGATGGTCCGAACCCCTACATCGCCTGGCTGACCTTCTCCGACGTTGCGATTGTGACCGAAGACAGCGCCAACATGCTGTCTGATGCCACCTGGCATGGTCTGCCGCTGCACATCGCCAGACTGGAAGGCCGCTCGGAAAAGTTCGACAAGCTCCACGAAAGCCTGATCGGGCATGGCGCGGCCCGCTGGTTCGACGGCACGCTGGAAACCTGGACCTATACACCGCTACGGGAAGCCGACCGGGTTGCCGAAGCGA
The DNA here is from genome assembly GCA_002700305.1 of Hyphomonas sp. GTDB lineage: Bacteria > Pseudomonadota > Alphaproteobacteria > Caulobacterales > Hyphomonadaceae > Hyphomonas. The sequence continues at coordinate 48,610 of PACZ01000004.1, forward strand.
TTGTCGACAAACTGCTTGAGCGATACCCCCAACCGGATATGGGGCAGTCCGACAAAGTGGCCGCCCCGGACTGGCTGAGCTGATCTTTCCGATTCCGGTTTTTCTTGCGTTTTAAAACTGTCTGAGGCCATATAATGGCGACCTTGGGGGGCGAATGACGCGCGAAATGGAGTCTCTTAAACAGTGCTTCCGGGCTTACCGTGACGCGCAGACGTTCCGGGATCTTCGCATTGCGGCGACAGCTTTTTACGACTCCATGCACGTCGTAATGGCAAGCTATTTCCATTATCCGCCCGTCGGCGCACATGATTTTGACGGACAGATCCAGGTCGACCAATTTGGCTATCCGGAAGCCTGGCGGAAAACCTATCTTGAAGAAAAACTGCACCTGAGCGACCCACTCGCCCGGCGGGCAGCGAGTTTCACCCGTCCGCACTTCTGGTCAGAGATTCCTACACTGCCAAACCTGACCGAGGACGAGCTCGAATACGTCAAGCGCGTGTCGGTACAGAATCTGGGCGAAGGTCTGGGCATCCCGCTCTTCGGACCGGCCGGCCGGCATGGATATGCTGCGCTTGGTTTTGGAAGCAATGGTCGCCCGCCGCCGGACGACGTTCTTGTGTTGCAGGCAAGCGCCCAAATGGGGCACCTCGCCTATTGCCGCCTGTTGTTACGCGATCTTCCGAACGGCACCAATCTGTCTGCCAGGGAAAGGGAAATCCTCCGCTGGGTCGCCCGTGGCCGGACGAACTCACAGATTGCCGAAGTGCTTCACCTCTCCCGCAATACCGTCGAGACCTATATCCGGCGCTGTTTCGACAAGCTCGATGTGAATGACCGGGTTTCGGCCGCTCTGCGCGGCATTGCCCTCGGCATGGTGGACTGACCAGGGCTCATGCAGCGACAACCCGCTCATCCGCCGGAATGGCCTTGAGGATGAACCCGCCGCCCAGAATACGCGTACTGCCATCCGGGTCATACAGAACTGCCGCCTGACCGCGTGCAACACCCTCTTCCGGTGCGTCGAACCAGATCACCGGCGTACCGTCATGCCAACCAAGCCGGGCCGCAACGGGCGGGCGTGTCGACCGCACACGGACGAGCACAGGTGCCCCGGCATCTGCCGCAGCTTCGAGACTTCCAGGCCCGATCCAGTTCAGTTCTTCCAGCAACAGGCCAGATGTCATCAGCGCTTCGCGCGGTCCGACAATCACCCGGCGGTTCGGCGCGTCGATCTTCACTACGAAGAGCGGTTCTCCCGTCGCAACGCCAAGCCCGCGGCGCTGGCCGATCGTGTAGTGGATAACCCCATTATGTTCGCCCAGAATACGGCCATCGAGATGCACAATGTCTCCACCGCGCCCGGCGCCGGGGCGGAGTTTCTCGACCACGTTTGCGTAGGATCCTTCAGGCACGAAACAGATGTCCTGGCTGTCGGGCTTGGAAGCGACCGGCAGGCTGAACCGGTCAGCCAGTTCGCGGACTTCCGTCTTCGGAAGATCGCCCAGCGGGAAACGCAGGAATTCCAGCTGTTCGCGTGTCGTCGCAAACAGGAAGTATGACTGGTCGCGCGAAGCATCGGCGGCCCGGTGCAGTTCCGGCCCGTCCGCCCCTTCGGTGCGGCGGATGTAGTGACCGGTCGCCAGGCAATCTGCACCGAGGTCTTTCGCCGTTTTCAGCAGATCCGAAAACTTGACGGTCTGATTACAACGGATACAGGGGATCGGCGTTGATCCGGCAAGATAGGTGTCGGCGAAATCTTCCATCACCTGCTCGCGGAACTTCGACTCATAATCCAGCACATAGTGCGGGATGCCGATCATGTCGGCCACGTTCCGTGCGTCGTGGATGTCCTGTCCGGCGCAGCAGGCGCCCTTCTTCTCGATGGCTGCGCCGTGGTCGTACAGCTGCAGCGTGATCCCGATCACGTCATAGCCTTCGGCTTTCAGCATGGCGGCGACCACGGAACTGTCGACCCCGCCTGACATGGCGGCGACCACGCGGGTGTCAGCCGGTGCTTTCGCAAATCCAAGGGAATTGATGCCGCCCGTCCAGGCAGCCGTTTTCGTATCGGTCATCTCTCACTCCCACCGGGTTCAAGGCCCGGAGCAGCCAAGGTTGAGGCGCGCATATAGCGGCAAGAGAGGCGAAGGTGAAGGGGCGGCCTGTTCAGGCTGCAGAGGTGGCGGATTTTGGACCGCTGCCGGATGCTACCCAGCTGCCGCGGAAATCGCGCGACGGTTCCAGTTGATTGGTCAGGCCAATCAGGCTTTCCCCCTGCCCCAGGATGATGTGCCCGCCCGGCACAAGCTGAGCTGCCAGATTGTCCGCAACCCGGCTACGGGCAGACCGGTCCATGCCGGACAGGACATTGCGGCACAGGATGACGTCGAACTTGCCGAGGCCGCCAGCGCTTTCCAGCAGATTGTGCTGGCGGAAGCTGACCTTGCTGCGCAGGGCCTCCGAAATCTCCCACTGGCCACTGTCGGTACGGGTGAAATGCTCCATCAGCCTGTGGATGGAGAGGCCTTTCTGGACTTCGTAATGCCCGAACCTGCCAGCGCGAGCCCGTTCGACAGTTGCCTTGCAAAGATCGGTGGACAGGATCTCGATCTTCGCGCCGCGCAGGGCCGCTGGCGGGTCATCCTCCAGCAGCATGGCGAGCGAATAGGCTTCCTGGCCCGTCGAGCCGCCAGCAATCCAGACCTTCAGCCGGCCCGTATTGCCCGCTTTCAGACGCATCGGCAGGATGTCGGTGACCAGCCGGTGCAGCGTGTCCCGCTCCCGGAAGAACCATGTATCCTTGGAAACCAGCGCCGCGGCACATTCTGCAGCGAACACCGGATTGGCCCGCGATTTCAGGCAGTGAACCAGATCCTCGAGCGATCCGAAGCCTTCACGGCGTGCAATCGGCGCAAGCCGGGCTTCAATCAGGTAGGATTTTGATCGCGGAATCGCCTGACCCGACCCTTTCAGGGCCAGATCTGCCAATTCGTTGAATACCCCATCCTGCATAATTCGCTCCGGTCCCGGGCTGATGCGTTGCAAAAGTTACCGGTACAGCAAGGATTGTTAAGAAATACTTAGATCAGCCCGACTTCGGCAAACTTGCTTTCGAGAATTTCGGCGTCGAAGGGCTTCATAATAAACTCGTCGGCACCCGACCTGAGGGCCTCGCCAACGTGTTCGGCATCATTCTCGATTGAGCAGAACATGACAACCGGCTTTTTCCCGCCTTCTTCCCGGCGAAGGGCGCGAAGAAAGTCGAGTCCGTTCATGACCGGCATGTTCCAGTCCAGCAGGACGGCGTCCGGCATCTGTTTACGGCAAATATCCAGCGCTTCCGAGCCATTGCCGGCCTCCGTTACTTCAAAGCGCATGTCCTTGATAATACGGGCAGCCACCTTCCGAACCACCCGCGAGTCGTCAACGATCAGACACGTTTTCATGAACTACATCCCCACTGGGAACCCAACTCCCGACGCTCGCCGAAGTGTCTTAACATAAACTTTCCATCCCCGCATGATGAAGCAGGCTCAGCCTTCGGCGCGCAGTCCCGTAACCATGAAGATGACCTGGTTCTCGCTGGACTTGGCGGTCAGCTCGCCAGCGAGGCCATCCGAGATCATTTTGGTGAAAAGCGCCTGAATGTTTTCCGCCCGCCAGCCCTCTTCCGGCTCGGTGCCTTCGATCGCCGCCGTTACCTCGCTCTTCAGGCGGGCGCGGTCGCCCTTCGCGGTCAGGGTGATGGTCAGCCCGCCCGCTTCGCTGCGGATACGGACGCTGACCACGCCGCCGCGCGGAAGGGACTCTACCGCCATCATGACGAGGTTCATCATCAGGCGCGCATGAGAAAAGCTCAGATGATCGGCCTGTATATCCCACTCCACACTCGGCTTGTGGCTCTTGACGAAGGCTTCGGTAATCTTGCGGGCTTCGTGAATGTCCGCCGCGCCGGCATTCAGACCGATGGAACCGAATGCGTAGCGAAGGAACTGGATACGCGCGGCCGCTTTCTCCGCCCCGTCATGCAGCAGCGCTTCGGCCTGCTCTTTCATTTCATGGTCCCCCGGCTCGCCCATGAGGTCGAGCGCGTTGGTGACCGAGGACACCGGCGAGACAAGGTCGTGGCAAATACGCGACGCAACGTACGCCGAAAGGCGCGCAGGATCGATCGATGACATAGTCAGCCCTGTAGGTAATAGTGTGGCAATGGCGGCAGGATTGGGTGCTCCGCCGTCTCTGTCAATCAAAGCTGCGTGAAGTTCCCGTCACAGCGGCAGAGATCACACCGAAGGGTCATCCGGACGGTCAATATCGTCATGGCCCGAGCGGGCGGAATAAAATGTGAGGAAAAACAATCCACCGGAGAGACCAACGGTCATCACGGCCCCGATGATATAGGCTGCCCAGCCATGCCCGCTGATCCCGTCGGATCCTCCCATCCAGAAACGTGGCATGACGGCCAGTACAACTGCGAGAACAGCAAGACAGGCGAAAACGATGGCGATGGCTTTGCGTGACATGCGCCCTACCCTAGAGCCGCGGCCGGGGCGGGCAAGTCACGATATCATTTGCGTTTCCAGACGCCGGACTCGTCCATGTAATACTCGCCGGCATCGAGCTTCTCGATCTGCTTTTCGCCGGTCAGTCGGGCAACCTGCGCCGGGGTCGTGCCGGTCTGCGCCGCAACTTCGGCATATTTGGCCGCGCGGCGATTGTTGATCTCGTTCACTTTGCGAACCAGCGATGGGTCTGCCGTGCCGACCACACCGAGAAGGCCATCAATGGTCTCTCCCACCTGCCCCGCATCGATTGCGGCATCGATCACCGGGTCACCGGCAAAAGCGGCAGGTGCCATTGCAAAGGATGCAATGGCGAAAACGGTAGCAGCTGCGAATGTACGAAGGGATGTCATGCTGTCTCTCCTCTCTTCGCTAGAACAGGTCCGGATTGTCTGCGATCAGCTCTTCGACTTCCTTGTCGAGGATGATGCGGACCTCCTGGGTAATGTTCAGATCGATTTTGATCGGCTTGTCCGACGGTTCAATCTTTATCGTATGCGTGCAGGCGGCCAGGATAGCAAATCCGGCGCCGGCGAGGAGCGTGTTTCGTAAGGTCATGGGCGTGATGGCCTCCTTGGATCTGAGGCCACCATGCCATGACCCGGCTTAACGTCAATCAAGGACATGGTTGTTCGTCATTCATCTTCCGAGATTTTGAGCCCGCGGTCCGTCAAAACCTCCTCGACCACAAAATCCGTGAGTTTCTGCTGATTGGTGTAGAACTGGCTGGAGCGGAACAGTTCTGCCAGGGCCGAGTCCACGGCAATGTTGAACTCGAATGGCTGGCCTTTCAGGATGTGGGCATTCTGTCCGTAGGTGATGTCATTCCGGCTTTTACCAGCCAGTTTCAAGGTGATCTTCACCCGGTCGGCGACGTCTCCATCGAGCCCGACTTCCAGCACCGTGAAATCGAAATCCTTCAGAGCCTCGAAGGCCAGCCGGACATTGGCGTCGGCTTGCGCGGCGGAGTCTGCGGCGTTGCCAAGATAGGCGACCCGCCCGCCGCCATCGTCGGCCAGAAGACGCGCATCCCGGATAAGGACTTTTGATCGCTCCACATCGATTGGGAACCTGCCAGAGACGCTGCCTTCGGCCTCGATCTTGGGCAGTTTCAGGATACGGACGAGTTCCGCAAGATCGATTGCATCCGCCGTGACCTCGACATGTTGCGTGTCCGCACCGAGCGTCCAGTCGAACGGTGAGAGCGCAAGCTTGCCGCCGGCGAATGGGAAGGCAGCCGACTCGACTACCAGAACTTTTCCGCCGGACAAGGCGAACACGATACGACCATCCCTCAGGGGGACGCCCGGATTCATGCCGCCAATCGTCAACACCTGGGTCGGCGCGGTGGAGAGGGTGAACAAATCATCGAAATGGACCGAACCATTGACATTCTCGACCCGGCCAAGCCGTGTTGTCTGGAAGCCGAAATCCGAGACCGATACATCCGCTATTCCGGCAAGGCGTCCGCCATCGATCACTACGTCCGATACGGCTGCCATACGGCCTGACGCATCCGTGTAAACACCGCGCAGAAGCTCCGACAACATCACAGGCTGCAAGCCGCCCTTGCGGAATTCCAGCGGCCGTGTCGCCACACGCGCCGTCCCGTCAAGGGTCAGGACATTGATGTCGGCTGTAATCTCCCCGACCCCAACATCATTCGCCTGCAGACGAAGCGGACCGCTCAGGGCCAGCTGCCACTCATGCATCTCGGCTGTCAGGTCTGCAAGAAGCGGCTGGTAGACGGGATCATCCCGAAAATCACGGATCAGGACTGAGCTGCCCGCCAGGTCACCCGACAGCCCACCGGATCCGATCTCCCCATCGAAACGGATTTCCCCGGCGGTGACTTTTGCCGGAATCAGCGTTCCGCCAAACACCGTGCTGCCAAGCGTTGCGGAGAGTGCAGGCGTCTTGCCTTTCGCTGTGACGAGCCGAACGCGCGGACCTGCACCATCAACCGACAAGGTGCGGTCGCCGATATCCATTGGCAGGCCAATATCAGGAGACGACAGCGACAGGCTGAATTGCTTGCTGACAGACCAGTCGACTGCCGCATCGCTCAGATTGAGCACCCCGGTGACGGACTTGGACTGAAACGGCCAGGACACGTTACCAAGAGACGCCGTGCCCGCCGCATCACCGGCACCGGGTTTCATGAAGACGCCCCTGCGTGGGCAGAAGTTCAGCCGGTTTGGCTGGAAGACAACCCCGCCAAGCGTCAGCCCTTGCGTTTCAAAAGTCAGGCAAGGGTCGTTGATGGGTTCGACACGCAACCCCGTCTCTGTATTACTCACCTGCACGGTGCCGGTCAGCCGCGAATGGTCGAGAGTCAGGCCAAGCACCGGCCCGGACAGGGTCACCGCCCCGCCTGCGGTCACATGAAGGTCTTCTGGCCTTGAACGGACCTGAAGCGCGTCCAGATCAACGCCAAACTGCGTTCCGTTCACGGACCATGGTGAGAGCTCGACCGACTTGGCAGCAAGAAGCAGCCCATCCGGCCCGAAGGTCAGCGCGTCCAGGTCCGTCACCAGTTCAGGGGCACCGCCGCCCTGCAGTGAAAGACGGCCAGTAATCGACGCCTGCCCGTGATGAAGGCTGAACCAGGGCGCGTCAGTGCGCTGGGAAACCGTCAGCTTCAGCCCGCTTTTCGATGCCAGCAATGCAGTGTCCTGTGCATCGAAGGCCAGGCCATTCTCAGAAAGGCTGACCGTCACGTTCGTTTCTGCGTCAAACGCAGACAAGGCCCGCCGGAAAGCTACCCTCAGACTGTCGCCATGGGCCGTCAGGGGCACGGGCAATTTCACACGGCTCAGCAGGGGTTCGGCAGTCTCCTCTGACAGCGCTGTCCCGGTCGTGGCAACCGGTCCTGCAAATCGCAAACCGTCTGCTTTTGACCAGGAGACATCCCCCACGGCAGAAACCTGGTCGGCCCGCCCCTGAGGGACTGTGGCAGACAACAGGCTCACTTCCAGCGGCCCTGCGAAGACATCATCCGACTTCCGAAGGGAGGTTTCGAGGCGCGCAGCCTCAGCAGCATAGGCCGCCCAATGCACCTTCCCCGCATCCAATTGCATGTCCGCTTCGGTCAGGGCGTCGAGTACACCGTCGATCGACACGTCTGCCAGACGATGCAGTTTCGCATGCCCGCCGGTTTGCAGCGCGGTCAGTTCAAACCCCTTGCCCGTCGCTTCTGCGATCTGGCCGTCCCAGACAAGTTGCGCCGGCGCGTCATCCGTGATGCCCGCCTCAAGACTGGCAACAAGCTCTGCATCCGTCAGGTTCACATCGTCCGTGCGCAATGCTTCGAGGGTGACATTTACGCGCCCTTCAAGCTGGCCATCCCTTGCTGTCAGTTCAGCCACGCCGCCAGACCAGCGGACATATCCCTGAGGTTCGTCCAGGCTGGCCGGCTCGAGAACGAGGGAGGCCTGCCCGTTTTGCGGAAACTGCCCGCTCGCCGTGAAATTGGCGCGGACGTCTCCGGCACTCGTTCCGATCAGGATACGGCCATCGCGAATGTCGAGGACGGGCAAGGCTGCGCTGCCGCCACCTCCGGCGCCGGACGGCACAAGCCGCTCCAGCCCGTAAAAGCCGATCTGCCCGTCGGACAGCGCTCCGCGCACCACAGGTGCATCCAGCTCAACCGCTTCAACACGCGGGGAAAGAACACCGGGCCAGTCCAGCCGGACCTGAACCCGAGCAGCCTCGAACGCCTTGTGCCCCTGCCCTGTGACCGACAGGTCTTCGATGACAGCGCCGCTCAGGCCCAGGCTGTCGAAACGGCTGGAACAGATCAGATTCCGCTCGGCACACCATCCGGCCAGCACCTGGCGGGCCACCGTCTTGCGCAGGCCCCAGCCGGCCAGCCCGGCAATCAGGATCAGCAACCCAACCGCCAGCAGGATCCGCCGCGCCCAGCGTGCGGGCACCGGCGGCGTCCGGTCAGCGGTTTTGTTTAAATCTCCGTCATCTGGTAGCGTCACTGACTCATCCGGCTTGCATCCGGCTCTCTCTGGAAACTAGACTCTTGCCTGAAAGGGGAATTCCTTTCCGGCCGCGTTTCAAAAGCCTTAATAGGCAAAGGCGATAACAATTTGGCGAATAAAAGTCCGCTTGCACGGGAGTTGCAGGCGGGATGCCAAGGGTGGCGACAAAAATGGAGGGGCTTGCACCATGCAAGACACTCAACAAACGACCAAGACCCAGGCGCCCGCGCGTTCGACCCTGTCGCATGGCGTAAAGAGCCTCGTGGCCTTGCTGGTTCTGGGAACGGGATCTGCCATTGCAGGTCTCCTGATTGCCGGACCCAACGGTCAGAACGGCCCGGGCGCAGCTGAGGCGGCGCCTGCCCCGCCGCCATTGGCAACAACACTGTTGACCGCGACAGACATCGAACCGCCCGCCAGCCCGCTTCAGACTGTCAGCGGTGAACTGGCCCGCCGGGAAACGCTCACGGGCCTCGTCCAGCGCCTCGGCGCCCCGGCCGATGAAGCCGCAGGGGCGCTCCAGACCCTGTATGACGACGAACTCCTAGACCCGAGACGTCTGCGGCCGGGGCTTGAGGCAGAGGTCTTCCTCGACAACGGCCATCTGCGCGCCCTGAACGTGAAGGCGGAAGCTGGCCGGAACCTGTTCATCACCCGCAGCGCAGACGGCGGCTGGACGGCCGCCGCCCTCAATGCCCGGCTGACCCCGCACTATCACCGCGTTGGCGCGCCAATCGAGACATCGATCTATGAGACGGCCCTCAAGCTCGGTGCCGGCGACCAGCAAGTGGTCGATTATGCCTCGGTCTTTGCATATGACCTTGACTTTCAAAGGGAAATTCACCCCGGCGACTCCTTTGAAATGGTGTACGAAACGTACACCGATGAGGCCGGGCACCCGGTGAAGACCGGAAACCTGATCTACGCATCGCTGAACGGCCAGGCCCTGACGCGCAGCTTCTACCGCTTCACACCATCCGACGATGGTGAGACAGATTACTTTGATTTCAATGGCGAAAGCGCCACAAAGTTCCTGATGAAGACGCCGATCAACGGCGCGCGGCTGTCATCCTCCTTCAGCAACCGCGTCCACCCGATCTCGGGCTATACCCGCCTGCACAAGGGCACGGACTTTGCCGCACCGACCGGTACGCCGGTCTATGCCGCCGGCAATGGCACCATTGAATGGGCTGCCCGCCGCGGCGGCTATGGCAATTACATCGTCGTGCGCCACGCCAATGGCTACAAGACGGCCTATGCGCACCTGTCGCGCTATGCCCGCGGCCTGAGAAAGGGCCGCCATGTGCGCCAGGGCGACATCATTGGCTATGTCGGATCAACAGGGGCCTCCACCGGACCACACCTGCACTATGAGGTGTACATCAATGGCAAGCCGGTGAACGCGATGAAACTCAAGCTGCCCACCGGCCGCAAGCTGGCCGAAACACCGGCCATGCTGGAAGAATTCCTCGAAGCCCGCGATGCCATCGACGCCATCCGGGGCGAGCAGGACACGCCCCGCCTCAGCGTCTCCCTGCCCTCCAACCCGCCGTCGCCATAGGTCGCCTTAATTCGCTGGCAGTTGGCGCTGCAGGAAATCGAGACTGTTCAGCAGGACATTATAGCGGCCCACAGAGGTGCGCAGATAATGGTCCTCACCCTCAATCTCGATGAACTCCAGATCGATCGCTCCGTTTGCGGCCCTGCGGAAATTTTCACTTTGCTTGAATGGCACGGTCCCGTCTTCGCGGCTTGCGATCATCATCACCGGAACGCTGTATTCTGCCGTGCGGTCCACCGGCGTGATGCGGTGGCGGTCTTCATTTGACGAAAACCTGTCCGCGCCGAGATAACGTTCGATATAGTTGGAATAGAAAGAGTTTGAATCGCTTTCGCCCATCATGCCGAAGGGGTCCGTTACGGCGTTTACGGCCACGACGCATTTCACGGCACCGGACTCTTGCAAAGGCAGCATCAGGGCCGCGTAGCCCCCATAACTCGCCCCCGCGACGCACGCCTCACCAGGCAGCGAAAGCCCCTGTTCGACAGCCCAGGCTGCGCCATCCGCCACATCCAGAACCATCTGGTCTCCATACTCGCCATAGCCGGCATTACGGAAATCCAGACCGAAGCCTGCCGAACCGCGGAAGTTTGGCTGCAGCACGGCATAGCCTGCCGCGGCATAGGCCTGCGCCCACCAGTCAAAACTCAGCGTGTCCCGGGTTTCCGGTCCGCCATGCGGCATCAGGATCAGCGGAAACGGACCATCCGCCCGCGTCTTGCCCGGCGGCAGCGTCAGGTAAGCCGGGATCTCCAGCCCGTCGCGCGCCGTATAGGAGACCGGTTCGATGTGACCAAGCTCTCTGCCATCAAGGTGCGGGGCAATGTTTCCGAGCGGAGACAGCGCTCCGCTCTGGGGTTCGAAGAGGAAATAATCCAGCGGCTTGCCCGGATATTCCACCTTCACGACCGTGTAGGCTTTGTTGTCCGACCATGACTCTGCAGTCACGGAAGCATCCGGGAATGCACCGGAGATTGCCTCCACCTGCCCCTTCAGATCGGGATCCTCGAGAATCTGAACCGTAAAGTCATCCGGATACTCGTAGCCAACGACATCGCGCATACGCGCATCGATTACCGGAGAGACGAGACCGCCATAGCTGTCGACAGGCGTCAGCGTGCCATCGCTGAGGGCCATCCGGAACAAGCCGTAAGGTTCCCCTTCTGACAGGAAGACGATCAGGTTCTCCCCGGATGTATCCAGTCCCCATACCGACAGCGGATTAAAATCCAGACGTTCTCTCTTGAAGATTGTCTTACCGCCAGCTTCAACCGAAACCTCGTGTCCCAGCGAGCCATTGTCCCGATAACTGATCTCAGCAATGAAATCTCCGTCGGGGCTTACAACCGCATCAATCACATTGTTGCGGAGCTTTTTGCGAATCTTTGATTTCCCCGAAGCCAGATTCACTTCCATCAGGTTGAAGACATAGTTGGGCGCGACCTTGACCTTCCGGTCGACATTCGTTGGCCCCTCATCAAGATAAACAATCGCAAAGTCCACCTTTCCTTCCTTGGACGGAAGGATGGCCGCAAGATCATTGGTATCAAGCCAGGCGCGATTGTCCCGCAAAAGCATAACAGGCTTTGGATCATTGATGTTGAATGCAACGGCTCGCTCGAACGTGTAATTGCGTAGTCCATTGCTTGTCTGCAATGTCTCATACATTTCCACATCCAAAACCAAAGTGTCATCACTGGCCCAGTAATGATCAACCATCCGGGCGCCCGCCATTTTCGGAAGAATGACGGCGTCGCCGCCATTCATCAGGTCGAAGACGCAAATCGTGTGGAGGTTCATGGGCGAGCATTCGGCTGCCAAATGCACACCATCCGGAGAGATCTGCGGATGGCCCATCGCATCCGCGCGGCCGAACAGTTCAGCAATGTCGCCGGCCGTTTCTGCCGAAGCGGGCATGGCACACAAAGCGATCGCGCAGGCCGAAGCCAGCAAGCTGTAAATTTTCACGAAAACCCTCCCGCATTCCTGTCCAACAGGAGTACGAATGCGGGAGGGATCAATCAAGCGTAGAAGCTGCTGATCGTCAGTTCAGAACGGCTGCGCCCTTGGCGAAGTCGTTCGGGACGCCGTTGATGGAGAGCTGGTCGCCCTCCACGCCGATCTTGATGGTTTCGCCATCATGGATGCGGCCTTCCAGCAGCAACCGGGCCAGCGGGTCCTGAAGTTCCTTCTGGATGACACGCTTCAGCGGACGTGCCCCATAGACCGGGTCATAGCCGCGGGCGGCCAGCCAGTTGCGGGCATCGAGGCTGAGCTCCAGCTTCATCTTCCGGTCTTTCAGCAGGCCTTCGAGACGTTCCATCTGGATATCGACGATATGGTCGATCTCGCCGCGGCCAAGCCGCTTGAAGAAGACGATCTCGTCAATCCGGTTGATGAACTCCGGACGGAAGTGCGCCCGGATGGCACTCATCACCGAATCTTTCGCGCTCTCGGAGATGTCCCCTTCCTCACCGGAGGCCAGGGCATCGGCGCCGAGGTTCGACGTCATGATGATGATCGTGTTCTTGAAGTCCACGGTCCGGCCCTGGCCATCCGTCAGACGGCCATCGTCCAGCACCTGCAACAGTGTGTTGAACAGGTCCGGGTGCGCCTTCTCGACCTCGTCGAACAGGACAACCTGATAAGGACGCCGGCGGACCGCTTCGGTCAGCACGCCGCCTTCATCATAACCGACATAGCCCGGAGGCGCGCCGATCAGGCGGGCCACGGAGTGTTTCTCCGAGAATTCCGACATGTCGAGCCGCAGGATCGCCGTGTCGTCGTCGAACATGAATTCGGCGAGCGCCTTGGTCAGCTCCGTCTTACCGACACCGGTCGGACCGACAAACAGGAACGAGCCGATCGGGCGGTTCGGATCCTGCAGGCCGGCACGCGCACGGCGCACGGCGTTCGACACAGCTTCAAGCGCCGGGTCCTGGCCAACAACCCGCTTGCGCAAGGCGTCTTCCATCTTCAGCAGCTTTTCGCGTTCGCCTTCCATCATCTTGTCAACGGGGATACCCGTCCACTTCGAGACAACGGCCGCAATGTCTTCCGGCTTCACAACTTCGGAGACCACACCGCCGCCACCGTCTTCACGGCTTTCGGTTTCCTGAATCAGTTTTTCCAGCTGCGGAATGGTCGAGAATTTGAGCTCCGACGCCTTGGTCAAGTCACCCTGACGCTGGGCTTCGGCCATTTCGGCATAGGCCCGGTCCAGCTGCTCCTTGGCGGTGGCAGCGCCTTTCAGCTTGTTCTTCTCGGCGCTCCAGGCTGTTGTCAGCTCATCGGAATGGGCCTGCAATTCTGCAATCTCTTCCTCAAGCGTGTTGAGCCGGTCTTTGGAGGCCGCGTCCTTTTCTTTCTTCAGCGCTTCGGCTTCGATCTTCAGCTGCAGCAGGCGCCGGTCGATCTCATCGAGCTCTTCCGGCTTGGAGTCGACCTGCATGCGCAGGCGCGAGGCCGCCTCATCCATCAGGTCGATGGCCTTGTCCGGCAGGAAGCGGTCGGTGATGTAGCGGTGCGACAGCGTCGCGGCCGATACGATCGCCGCATCCGAAACGCGCACGCCATGGTGCGCCTCATAGCGGCCTTTCAGACCACGGAGGATCGAGATCGTGTCTTCCACGGTCGGCTCGTCCACGAACACGGCCATGAAGCGACGGGCAAGCGCCGGATCGCCTTCGACATATTTGCGGTATTCATCCAGCGTCGTAGCGCCCACACAGTGAAGCTCACCGCGGGCCAGCGCGGGTTTCAGGAGGTTCGAGGCATCCATTGCCCCGTCGCCCTTCCCGGCCCCGACCAGCGTGTGCATCTCGTCGATGAACAGGATGACGCCGCCTTCGGCCTGCTGCACTTCGTTCAGCACGGCTTTCAGGCGTTCCTCGAACTCACCGCGGAACTTCGCCCCGGCGATCAGCGCGCCCATGTCGAGGGCCAGTAGCTTCTTGTCCTTCAGGCTTTCCGGCACATCGCCATTGACGATACGCAGGGCAAGGCCTTCGGCAATCGCCGTCTTACCCACCCCGGGCTCACCGATGAGGACCGGGTTGTTCTTGGTCCGGCGGGACAGGACCTGGATCGTGCGGCGGATTTCCTCGTCGCGGCCGATGACCGGGTCGAGCTTGCCGTCACGCGCATCCTGAGTCAGGTCGCGGGCATATTTCTTGAGGGCCTCGTAGCCTTCTTCGGCATTGGCGCTGTCGGCCGTGCGGCCCTGGCGCAGCTGGGCAATCGCCCCTTCAAGCGCTTTAGGCGTCACGCCGGCATCTTTGAGAACATCTGCAGCCGGATCACCAGAAAGACCTGCAATGGCCAGCAAAAGGCGTTCCGTCGTGACAAAGGAATCCCCGGCTTTCTTGGCGCCGGCTTCGGCGTCCTGGAACAGCTTCGCACCCGCCTGCTCAAGGCGCAGGCCGGTGTTGGAACCGGAGACTTTCGGGATTTTTCCAAGGGCGGTATCGACGCCCTGAACCACGAGTTCCGGCCGGCCGCCGCTCGCACGGATGAGGTTCACGGCCATCTGGTCGCGATCCTCCAGCATTTCTTTCAGGACATGGGCAGGTGTCAGCACCTGATGGCCCGCCGCCAATGCGGCTGTCTGAGCGCCCTGGATAATGGCCCGGGCCCGCTCGGTATATTGCTCAATATTCATCTATGATCCCCTTTCAAAGGCAGATTTGTTTCGGGATTCCGGCACCCCGCTTAGCGGCAGCGCCATTATCCGTCACAGCCAATGTGGGAACAGATTCCAGTGTTGCAACTCCCCTGCGGCGGGAAGGCCCACACAAGAAAAAGCCCGGCGGCCAGAGGCACACCGGGCTATTTGCCTGCGGCGGGGTCTCGCCCCTTAGTCGGTGGTTTCGGCAGACGGTTCTGCTTCTGCATCCTTGGCCTTGCGGCGGCCACGGGAAACAGTCTTCAGGACACCATCGGACGGATCGGAATCGTCTGATCCCTCATCTTCCCCGCTCTTATAGGTTTTCCGGCGCGGACTCTTGCGGCGGGCTTTGGGCTTTTCATCCTTGTCATCATCCGAGGAGGCGCTCGACTCATCAGAGGCCTTGTCCTCGTCAATGACGCGCATGGCGTCATCTCCGTTATCGTCCTGCTTGGGCGGCGGATTGCGGCGCTCGACGCTGGCTTCCGTCTTTTCCGCCTCATCCTTGCCGGACTCATTGGAATTATCGTCCCCGTCATTACGGGAATTATCGCGGCGGTTCTGGTCGCGGTCATCCCGGTTGCCGCCGCGCTGTTGCTGCTGGCGATCGCGGGCTTCCTGCTGCTTGGCAACGATCCGCTGGTAATGTTCGGCGAACTGATAATAAGCTTCCGACAGGATGCGATCGCCGCTCGTCTGGGCGTCGCGCGCATATTGCTGATATTTTTCAAGTACCTGCTGGGCAGACCCGCGAATTTTCACATCCGGACCGACAGATTCAAAGTGCCGGTTGGGATTGTTGAAATTGTTCTGGTTGTTTCCGCCTGACCGGCGGTTGCGCCCACGTGAGCGTTTCATGAAGTCAGTCCCATGTTCATGCGCCTGCTAGTTCTGTGCAGGCATTCCCGTCGCGCTGGCTTTTTGTTCAGCTAGCCACAGCCCCAATTTTTTGCGCGAAGCCTGTGATCGAAGAGGGAAACCTATGGAACCCGCTCATCTCGTTTCACACGATTCTTCTATCCTGTAATGCCTTGGCCGCCAAGCAAAAATGTAAGTATCCCTATTCGGGTTTCCGGCCCCATACGGCACGATCGTTTCCGCCGAGGTCCTTTGAGGACCCGATTTCGGTAAATTCTACCATTTCGAGCAGCCTGCAAACCGCATCTTTCTGGTCATGGCCGATTTCAAAAACCAGCCAGGCACCCGGCCTGAGGCGCGTAGCAGCGAGCGAGACGATCTCGCGATAGGCAGCCAGCCCGTCCGGGCCACCATCCAGCGCAGCCATCGGATCGTGCGTCCGGACTTCCGGCGCGAGCCCGGCGATCTCTGCGCTGGCAATATAGGGCGGGTTCGAAATGATCAGGTCGGCCGTCTGCCAGTCCTCCCAGTCAGCCCAGCTGCCTTCGAATACCTGCGCGCGCGCCGCCAGGTCCAGCCGGGCGAAATTCTCCCGGGCCAGGCCTGCCGCCTGCGCACTCGCCTCCACGCCGACTCCCCGCGTTCGGGGCCGGTTCGCCAGGATAGCCGCGAGGAGACATCCCGTTCCCGTGCCAAAGTCCGCGATCACCATCTCCGTCTCGTCCGGGATAAGACGCAAAGCGGCCTCAACCACGACCTCACTGTCCGGCCGGGGGATCAGCGCGCGTTCGTCGCTGAGGATTTCCAGCCCGAAGAATTCGGTCGTTCCGAGGATATGCTGCAGGGGCCGCCGCGTCTGCCGCTCACGGAGCATCCCGCTGAAACGGCCAGCAATATCGTCTGGCGCAACATCCGGCCCGGCGGAGATCAGACCCGTCCGCGACAGGCCGGAGGCGGCCATCAGGATCAACCGCGCCTCAAGAGCCGCTTCTTCAATGCCAGCGTCCCGCAATTGCTGCGTGCCGGTGCGGAGGCATTCGTCATATGTCGCCACGGCGGACACCTCCATGCGTTCGCCCGATCGGCGGTCAGCCCGCCTCTTCCATCGCGGCCAGCTTGCGCGCCTGATCTTCCGTGATCAGCGCTTCGACCACATCCTGCAGCTTGTCGCCTGAAATGATCCGGTCCAGCGAATAAAGCGTCAGGCCGATCCGGTGATCGGTCACCCGGTTTTCCGGATAATTGTAGGTGCGCACTTTCTGGCTGCGGTCACCGGAACCGATCTGGCTGGCGCGCGCCTCAGCCCGCTCTGCATCGGCTTCTGCGCGCTGCTTTTCATAGAGACGGATCTTCAGCTGCTCCATCGCCTTTTCACGGTTCACATGCTGCGACTTTTCCGAACTCGTCACCATGATGCCGGTCGCAAGGTGGGTGATACGCACGGCAGAGTCGGTTGTGTTGACGTGCTGTCCGCCTGCCCCGGAGGAGCGCATTGTGTCGATACGGATGTCTTCCGGCTTGATGTCGATTTCGATGTTTTCCGGCGCGGGCAGCACGGCGACGGTGGCTGCGGAGGTGTGGATCCGCCCCTGCGTCTCGGTCGCCGGAACACGCTGGACCCGGTGGACACCGCTTTCCCACTTCATGTGGCCGAACACGCCATCGCCCGACACGTTCGCGACAATCTCTTTGTAGCCACCCGCATCGCCCGGCGAGGCATCGACCACGTCAACTTTCCAGCCCATCAGCTGGGCGTAGCGCGAATACATGCGGAACAGGTCACCGGCAAAAATCGCCGCTTCATCACCGCCGGTTCCTGCGCGGATTTCCAGGACGATGTCAGCCGCATCGTCGACATCTTTCGGCAGGAGGAGGATCTGCATCTCCTGCTCAAGGCCGGGCAGCTTTTCCTTCAGCTCGTCGATTTCCATCTCGGCCAGTTCGGCCATTTCCTTGTCGCTGCCGGCGGCCAGCGCCTGGGCCTCTTTCAGGCCATTGCGCGAGTTCAGCAGGTCCCTCGCCTTTTCGACGACGGGCTTCAGGTCTGCATGCTCCTTCGACAGCGCGATGATTTCGGCCGTGTCGGAGGTCGCGCCCATGCGCGCCTCGACTTCTTCGAATCGGTCGATCACCTGCTCGAGGCGGGAATTTGAAATGCTAGCCATGGCGGCTTCTCTAGAGCCGTTTAGCCTGGCTGGTAAGCCCCTTCAGGCGGTTCCAGGCAGGCGGTTCTATGCCAGCGTGAGGATGCGGACCACTTCCTTGCCGGCCAGGATGAACAGCGTCAGCGAGGCAAGTGCAAACATCATGAACCGCAGGGTCACTTTCGGCGACAGGATCTGCACGAAGGAATGCACCACCCGCAGGCCGACATAGGCCCAGGCCAGGTAAGTGGCGACATGGTCTCCCCCGCCGGTCAGGGCGGCAAAGAACATCAGGGCGTAGAAGATGGTCGGCTGCTCGTGCAGGTGATTGTAATTGTCGGCCACCGACCGGACATTCGCCGGCATCTTGTCGACATAAGTGCCGGGATGGCGTGCATCGTCAGGATTGATCTGCGCCTTCTGCATCGCCGGAATGCGCGTCGCATACATCCACAGCCACATGACGAGCGTCCACACGACAAGCGCGAGAACAGGGTAAAGAAATCCAACATTGATCGGCATGGGTGCCCTCCCTAAGCACTGTTTTTCCTACACTTACTCCGGATCACCTTTAGTGAACAGCGTATTGTGAGGCCCGTTCCCCAACGAGATGTGCCTGCAGGAAAGCCGTGAAGGCGTCGATGTCTTCCGAAACGACGCTATGTCCGCCGGGCCGTAGCCACCAGGATATGCCGGCTGCTGGATCGAAGTCCCGCATGCCGGACACGGTAAGCCCCCTATGGCCGGTCGCTTCATAAGCCGCGCTGGCCGCTTCCGCTGCGCGGAAGGAAGAGTTCGGGTCAGACCACACATCCCGGCGCCCGTTGCCGAGCAGGATCGGTGTCGGCGCGACCAGTGCCAGCAGCTCATGCTGGTCCACCGGAATCTCGTCCAGCCGGTCCAGCCAGTCCTGCGTTTCCGGCGCGAGCCAATGCGGATAGGCCTTGGCCATCCGGTCCAGCCGTTCACCTGTGTGAGACCGCGACAGCGACGCTCCGGCAAAGCCTGACTGGTGCGCCACAACAGCGGCGATGCGCCGGTCCCAGACGGCAGCGATCAGGGCGGATTTGCCGTGCCGCGAATGGCCCATGACGCCGATCGCCCGCGGGTCAATACGCGGATCAGCCTCCAGCACGTCCGCAGCGGCAGAGAAGCTGTAGGCCCACGCCATCAGGGCGGAGGTCGGGTTCACCGGCCCGCCCAGCGCCGCCATCGCCTCCGGCGCTTCCTTCCTGCGGTCCGGAATGAAATCGGAAGCATAGAAGCTCGCATAGGCGAGCCCGGCATCGAAATACCGATCCACAGGCGCCAGCGCGATATAGGTGCCGAAGATCTGTGTCGCCGCCCAGCCGGGGAAGCCGTCCATCATGCTGCCGTCGCAGATCTCGCCGTCCGCATTGGTGACGGGCTCGTCCGGGAAAACCGAGCAGGTATCAGCGAAGGTCTGGCTGATCACGACAGGTACCGGACCGGACGCCTTCGGGAAAGCCGTGACCATCATGAATGACCGCGCGCCCTCGCCGCTGCCGATCGTGATTTCGACTTCTTCCAGCGTGCCTCGGCCGTCCAGATAGTCCGGGTCGATCATCTGCCAGTCACCGAAACTGACCGGCATGCCGGCGGGCCAGGGCCCGTAGAGAACGTCTTCGAAACTCTGCTTCAGCGCTTCGCGTTCCGGGCTGCCTTCAACCGTGATGGCCGGCGCGTCGAGGGCTGGCACAGGGGCGGGCTTGTTGTCGGTTTCGAGGCTCGCATAGTTCATGCCCAGCATGGTGCAGCTCGACATGACGAGCGCCATGACGAGGATCAGCACGAGAAGCGGCAGACGGGCGAGGAACCAGAATATGGGGCGGATCATAGACGACCTTTATGCATGAACTGCCTCACCGCGGCCGACCTTAGCGGCAATCTGCGACCGGGCCAGCCCCCTCACGAAATAGTGCTTATGCAATTTGCGCATACCTCTCCCGATAACGGCGCGAGCCAGGCACGGTTTCGCCGGTATCAAGCTCGATCATCGCGTCCCCTTCCCCTGTCGGCGTGATGACCATGGCATGATCAAGATTGACTATATGGGACCTGTGGACGCGCACATGGTGACCACCCGCCTCCTCCAGAAGGCGTTCCAGCTCCGTCAGCGTCATGCGGACCAGATGCGTCTTCCCGGCCGTGCTGACCTCGACATAATTACCCGCCGCCTTCGCATGGATGACGTCCCCGGCATTCAGCATGATGGTCCGCCCGCCGGATTTCAGCATCAGGCGATGCTCTCGGGACGCCGCCTCATCCATCGCACGGGACTCCAGCCGGTTCTGCATCGCCATGCGGGCCAGGCTGAAGGTCAGCATCGTGATGCCATAGCCATAGGCATCCTTGCGTCCCTCATAGATCCAGTTGAGCGGGTCGGAGAGACCGAAATGATAAGTGTGCCCGAGGAAGACCGGATAGGTCAGCTTCCGCAGCAGGACAAAGCCCAACACGTGCAGCACGATAAAGCCGAGGCAGGCTACGATATGCACCGGGACCGACCAGCGCCAGCGGCGCAGGGACAGGGGCGCGATGTCCAGAATAAGCGGAAAGAACGGCACAAGGCACAGAAGGGCGAGATGCGACGCCCCCTCCCGCAGCCAGGGCTCCAGCCGGGCCTGCCGGGCCTCCAGCTGAATAGAGGTCGCCTGAATGACCAGAGAGGCCAGCATGAAAATGACAAAGCCGATCATCGCCCAGCGGTCTGCCTGGCGGTCGGCTTCTGTCTCGGGGTGGCGAGTCGGCGCGTTCATCCGGTCACTCCTGCCACAAACGCCCTGAAGTCAGGAAGGCAAAGGGCCGAATTTCGTCCCTGACTGCCGCCTTTCGTCCCGGGACGGCGCCGTTTGCCCCTTCGGCCCACCGGATACCCCTTGTCCCATGACGCATCGCCGGGCCGGGCCCAGTCTGCCGCCATGAGACAAGGAGTTTCCCCCATGACCGAACCGTCCCCGGCGCCTGCCTTCCCTCGCCGTTACGATCTCGACTGGCTGCGCATCATCGCCTTTGGCCTGCTCATCTTCTACCACACCGGCATGTTCTACGTGACGTGGGGCTGGCACGTAAAAAGCGTGCATGTCGGCCCTGATGCCGAGTGGGCCATGATGCTGCTGAACCCGTGGCGGCTCGCCCTCCTCTTCTTCATCTCCGGCGTCGCGTTGCGCTTTGCAGCAGACAAGCTGGGCGCTCCGAAGCTGGCGCGGGAGCGCGCCGTCCGGCTCGGCCTGCCCATCCTGTTCGGTATGGCGGTCATCGTCGCCCCGCAGAGCTGGCTTCAGCTGGTGGAGACTGGCGAGTTCAGCGGCAGCGTCTGGCAGTTCTGGCCGCACTATCTCGATTTCGGATCGGACTATTCCATCACGACGCCGACCTGGAACCATCTCTGGTATGTCGTTTACCTGCTGGTCTACACGCTGATGCTGGCTCCCGTAGCTGGCCTCCTGTCCCGGTTCATGACGGGGACGGGCGCGCGCATCACCCATTTCCTGTTCGCCGGCCGCTGGGGCCCGCTCGCCGCGCTGGTCCTGCCGGTGATGCCCTTCATCCTCTACCGCTTCACGCTCGATCCGTATTTCGAGACGACGCACGACCTGACGAATGACTGGGCCAATCACGCCCACAGTCTGACCATCCTTCTGATGGGCTTCCTGCTGGCCAAGGACCGGAATTTCTGGAGCGCCATCCGCCGGGTCCTACCCTTCGCCATCACCGGCGTGCTGGTGCTGGGCGCCGTGCTCACCCCGCTCTGGGCCAACTGGGACGCCATGGCGGAGAGTGCCGACTGGAACTGGCTGATCTGGCCGGCCCGCATCGCGCGCATCTTCTATGCCTGGCTGGCCATTGTGACCATGCTCGGCCTCGCCCAGCGCTATCTGAACCGGTCGAGCCGCGCGCTGACCTATATGACCGAGGCGATCTTCCCCTGGTACATCCTGCACCAGACGATCACCGTCATGGCCGGCTACTGGCTGACCCGTCAGGGCCTCAGCATCTGGGTCGAGGCACCGCTGGTCATCCTCGCCACATTCGGCGGCTGCGCCCTGCTGCACGAACTCGTCATCCGCCGCGTCGGTTTCCTGCGTCCCCTGTTCGGCCTGAAGCCGATGATCAAGACGCGGCGCGTGGCCGTCCCGGCAGAATAGGAGCAGAACAGGACCTGGCGGCCAGAATATGCTTGCCCGGCAGGATCGCGCCGCTAGCTTGCCGGAATGAAACTGGCGCCTCTTCTGATTGGCGGCATCCTCGGCCTCGCCGCGGGTGCCGCGTCCGCCTTTGTGATGGCAGGCATGGTCGGCTCCGGCATCCGCCTGTCAGGCGATGTCGATGTCGACAACTGGCAGAGCGACTGGACCATTGGCTCCACCGCCGCCAATCCCTGGACGCGCGCCCGCATTGCCCGCCATGGCCTGCTGGCGCTGACAAAAGAGGAAGCGGTCTATTTCACCCGTGCGGTGGATGATGACGGCAAGCCCCTCAAAGAGGCCTGCACCTACCGCGTCAGCGGCGGCGCCATGCCGGCGCTCTGGTGGTCTGTCACTCTCTATGACGGCGACAGCCGCCTGCCGCCCAATAAGGACAAAGCCCTGTCCTACGATCTCACCAAGGCGGCCGCCGAAGGCGACGCGGATTCGTGGAGATTTACCGTCTCCCCCACCCGCCCGGCCGAAGGTGGCTGGGTGTCGAGCCGAGCCGCAGACAATTTTGACCTGACCTTGCGCCTCTACAAGCCATCGGCGGCCCTGCTGGCCGATCCGGAAGCCACCCTGCCCGCGCCGAAGATCGAACGCGTCTCCTGCGGAGGGCAAGGATCATGAAAAGCTTCCTGACCGGTCTTGCCGCCTTCCTCGTCACATTTGCCCTGGCGCATTTCGTCGTGCTCAACGCCCTGCCCGGCAAGGTCATGTCCAAAGTCCGTGACCGGATGATGGAACGCGGACTGACAGAGAATGCCTGGCGGATGACCCCGCGCACCAGCCCGGAAACGCAGACCGTCGTGCGCCCCGCGCCGGACCTGGCCTACGCCATCTGCCTGATCGACCTGTCAGGCGGGCCGGTCGAACTAACCGCTCCGGCCTGGCCGGACTATGCGTCCCTGTCGGTGTTCGCCGCCACAACAGACAATGTCTATGCGGGCTCGCTCGATGCGCGCACGCCGGGCACACCGATTGTGCGGCATGTGATCGTCGCAACGGAAAGCCAATCGGTGCCGGAGAGCGGTGACGCCGAAATCGTTCGCGTAAAAGCGCCCGAAGCCCTGGCCCTGATCCGCCGTCTCGCCCCAACGCAGGACGCCTATGATGCAGCCGCAGCGCTGATCCCGGAAAGCAGCTGCAAGCCGCTCTAGCGGCTATTCCGCGGCGACCTCAGCCTCTTCGCGTTCGGCCCGCAGGCGTTCAGCTTTCTGCTCAACCAGATCGACGATGTGTTCGATCATGTCTTCGTTGGACACATTGTGATCAGGCCGTCCGGCCACGAACATTTTGCCGCTTTCCTTGCCGCCGCCGGTAAAGCCGAGATCGGTCAGGGCCGCCTCGCCCGGGCCGTTGACGACGCAGCCGATAATGGACAGCGAAATCGGCTCATGGATGTGCGACAGGCGCTGTTCCAGAATCTCGACCGTCTTGATCACGTCGAAGCCCTGACGGGCGCAGCTGGGGCATGCAACAATGTTGACGCCGCGTGTGCGCAGGCCCAGCGACTTCAGCATTTCGAAGCCGACTTTCACCTCTTCCACCGGATCGGCAGACAGCGACACGCGGATCGTATCGCCAATCCCGGCCCACAGAAGCGCGCCCATGCCAATGGAAGATTTGACCGTCCCCGTCCGAAGCCCGCCGGCCTCGGTAATGCCGAGGTGCAGCGGCGCGTCGGTCGCTTCGGCCAGCTGCTGGTAGGCCGCGACAGTGAGGAACATGTCGGAGGCCTTCACCGAAATCTTGTAATCGTGGAAGCCGAAATCATCGAGGATGCGCGCGTGGTCCAGTGCGCTTTCCACCATCGCGTCCGGGCATGGCTCGCCATATTTCTCCAGCAGGTGCCGCTCCAGGCTGCCGCCATTGACGCCGATCCGGATGGAACAGCCATTGGCGCGGGCCGCGTTCACGACTTCCTTCACACGCGCCTCAGACCCGATATTGCCGGGATTGATGCGCAGGCAGGCCGCGCCGGCGTCTGCCGCCTCGATGCCGCGTTTGTAGTGGAAGTGGATGTCGGCCACGATCGGCACGGGCGAAGCCTTGCAGATCTCCGGCATGGCGGCGGTCGCCTCTTCCGTCGGGCAGGAGACGCGCACGATGTCGGCGCCGGCCTCTGCGGCGCGCTGGATCTGCGCGATGGTGGCGGCCGCGTCCTCTGTCGGCGTGTTGGTCATGGTCTGCACGGCGATGGGGGCATCCCCGCCGACCAGAACGTCACCGACACGGATCTGCCGGGACTTGCGCCGGGTGATATCGCGCCATGGACGGATCGGATTGTGGCTCATGTCATGTGCCTCTGGTGCCTTATGGCCCCTAGATGGCGCGTTCGCGCCGATCCGGCAATGTGTTTACAGAAACTTCAACTGCCTTAGCGCGTCGCCTTGCTGCCGCCATTGGCCGCCATGGCCGGAGCGGAGACTTCCGCGGCGCGGGCCAGTTGCTCGTCCACGCTGACGGAAAACACTTCCGCGCCGTCCGGGCCGAGCGGGCTGACCACGATGTCGCCAACGCGCCATTCGAAGGCGCCGCCATCCCGGGCAGACACGGTCCAGCCAGCATTGAGGCGCGGGAAATAGGTTTCGCCCTCGGCCATCACGCGGCTGCGGAAGATGGTGCCGTCGGCGCCGCGCACTTCCAGCCAGCCCTGGCGCACAGCGACCAGTTCGAGCGGCAGCGTATCCGGCACGGGGCGCTGGGACTCGGTTTCAGAGAACAGGCTGTCACGCGCGCCGTTCACGGCCACGATGGCAGCGGACTCGGTCACTTCCGGCGCAGGCCGCATGAATTGCGACACGCCGATCGCACCGGCGGCCAGTGTGACAAGGGCAACCGCCGAGGCCAGCGCCAGCGGCCAGCGGGCGCGTTCGGCTGCAATCTGCCCCATTTTCGGAACAGGCGCGGCTTCTTTCACTTCCTGAACGGCGCCGCATTCCTTGGTATAAATCGCGATGACGTCTTTCTCTGGCAGGCCGAGGAATTTCGCATAGGTGCCCAGAATGGCCGTCAGGTAGCCGCCCTTGGGCAGCTCACCGACTTCCATCCGCTCAATCCACATCAGGTAGTCCCGGCGCAGCAGCGTCGCCTTGGACACGTCCTGCAGTTCCAGGCCCTTGATCTCGCGCACGCGGCGCAGGACCTGGCCCATGCGCAGGTCTTCCCCCTCGAAGGAGCGGGTTTCGAAGACCTCCTTGGCCTGCAGGAAGCGTTCGTTTTCAGTCAGCGTCTTGCCTTCGGCCCCGGCTTCGGGACCGGCCTGTTCTTGAAGGGAGTCGTCGTGTGCCATGTTCGTCCAGTACCGCCCTGATGGTCGTGTGTCGTCCCACCACCGCGCAAGAAATGGTCCATATGTGAGGTTAACTCACGGAGCCAATCTATCAACCTTCCGCCAGTTCGACGCCATGTTCAGCCGCAAGAGCTAACAACTGGTTACGGAACGCATCGTTCGGTTTATCGAGTGCTGCAAAGAAATCGGCCCGGAACGCAGCAAGATCAAGGCTTCTGATCATACTTTTTACAGGACCGATGGATCCGGCCGACATGGAAAGATTGGTAAACCCGAGCGCAACGAAACAGAGCGCCGAGAGGCTGGAACCGGTCGCCTCCCCGCATGCCGACATCCGGATGCCGTAAGTTTCGCACGCCTCGGAAACCATCTTCAGGAACCGCAGGGCACTCGGTGAGACCAAATCGTACCGATCCGAAACAGATGGGGTCATGCGGTCGGCGGCATAGAAGAACTGCATCAAATCATTGGTGCCGACAGACAGGAATTCCGCCTCCCCTGCCAGCTCCTTCAGACTGAAAGCCAGCGCGGGGGTTTCCAGCATCACGCCGACCTCGATACGCGCCGGGCGCTTGCCGGTCGCCTCCTCGGTCCATTCGACCTCTTTCATCAGCAGGTCCTTGGCGGCGAAAAACTCCTCCGGCACGGTCACCATCGGGAACATGACCGTCAGCGGCTTCTCGCCGGCTGCGCGGATCAGCGCCCGCAACTGGCGGCGGAACAGGCCGCGATGATCCAGCGCAAACCGGATGGAGCGCCAGCCAAGGGCCGGGTTCTCTTCCCGCTGCAGGTTCAGCGCCGGCAGCACCTTGTCGCCGCCAAGATCCAGCGTGCGGAAAATCACCGGCTTGCCCGGCGCCTTTTCAAGCACGCGGCGATAGAGCTGCACCTGGTCGTCCAGACGCGGCAGGGTTTCGGAAACGAGAAACTGGAATTCGGTGCGGAACAGGCCCACCCCGTCCGCGCCGGTCTGATCCAGCGTGTCGAGGTCCAGCTCCAGCCCGGCATTCAGCATCAATTTGACATGTGTGCCGTCCTTTGTGCGGGCGGGCTTGTCGCGCAGCGCCGCATAGGCCGCCTGGCGTTCGGAGCGCAGCGCCACACGGTCCTTGTAGGCATCATAGAGCGCATCGTCGGGGCGCACATGCAGCACGCCCTGCTCTGCATCGACGATCAGCCAGTCGCCCTGATCGATCCGGGTCGTCAGTCCCTCGATGCCGCCCAGTGTCGGAATGCCGAGTGCGCGGGCCACAATGGCCGCATGCGAGGAGGCCGCGGCCTCTTCCATCAGGATGCCGCGCAGGCCTGCATTGGCATATTCCAGCAATTCTGCCGGGCCGAGGCGGCGCGCAACAAGCACGCTGCGCTCCTCGCTGATTTCCGGACGGCCATCATCACCGCCGAGAATGCGCAGCAACCGGTTGTCGAGGTCTTCCAGATCGTGCAGCCGCTCACGCAGGTAAGGGTCGCGCGCGCTCTGCAGCCGGGCGCGGTGTTCGCGGCGGGCGCGGTCAATGGAAGCCTCCGCCGAAAGGCCCGAGCGGACGCCTTCCTGCAGCTTTTCCGCCCAGGACGGGTCGTGCGCCAGCAGGCGGTAGGTTTCCATCACATCCCGCGGATCGTCGCCCAGTACGGCGCCGTCGATGGCCATCATCCGGTCGATCGACTTCTTGAGGTCCAGCAGCGCGCGGGTCAGCCGTTCCGCTTCGAGTTCCTGATCGCCGGCAAAGAATTTCGCCGCCGGCACCACCGGGTCATGCAGGACGGCGCGGCCATAACCGAGACCTTCGCAGAACACCCGCCCGCGCAGCGAGGCGAGGTTCCGTGTCCGCTCATGCCCGTTGCCATTGTCGAGATGTTCGGGATCGATCCGGTCGACGATTTCGGCCAGCACCATGGCGATGGTCTGCAGCGTGTCGATCTCTTCGTCGCCATAGACGCGCTCGGTCCGGTTCTGGGCGGTGAGAACGCCGATCACCCGGCCGCCGCGCAGGATGGGCACACCCAGGAAGGCGTGGAACGGGTCCTCCCCCGTTTCCGGGCGGTACGAGAAGGACGGATGGCGGGGTGCATCCTGGATCGCCATCGGCTCGGCCCGCCGGGAGACGAGGCCGACAAGGCCTTCATTGGAAGACAGGCGCGTATTGCCGACGGCTTCAGGCTTCAGGCCTTCGGTGGCGATGAGGATAAGTTGACCGCCGCGATCGCGCAGGTAGATCGAGCACACATCGGCCACCATGGTGGACGCGATCAGCCGGACCACATTGTCGAGCCGCGAACGTGTTTCGCCGTCCTCTGCCATCATCTGGCGGAGGCGGTTCATCAGCAGACGCGTGGCAGGTAGATTGTAGGCCATCTAGTCCTGCTTGTCGCAGGCGGTCTTACTCGGC
>PACZ01000005.1 GCA_002700305.1 Hyphomonas sp.
GTCGCCTGGCCGCTCAGGAAAAGAGCGCGGTAAGACATGATTGGTAGCCTCCTCGGCATGCTGTCTACGGACATGGCCATCGACCTCGGCACGGCAAATACGCTGGTCTATGTGAAAGGTCAGGGGGTCAAGCTCGATGAGCCCTCCGTTGTGGCCTACATGACGCAAGGCGGCCGCAAGATCGTCTACGCGGTCGGCGAGCAAGCCAAGAACATGCTCGGCAAGACACCGGTGAACATGGAAGCCATCCGCCCGATGCGCGATGGCGTGATCGCCGACTTCGAAGTCGCCGAGGAAATGATCAAGCACTTCATCCGGAAGGTTCACAACCGCCGGGCGTTCGTGTCTCCCCTCATTATCATCTGCGTGCCCAGCTCCGCCACCAGCGTTGAGCGCCGGGCCATCCACCAGTCGGCCCTCGCGGCCGGAGCGCGTGAAGTGCACCTGATCGAAGAGCCCATGGCCGCAGCCATCGGCGCCGGCTTGCCGATCGATGACCCAGCAGGCTCCATGGTGGTCGATATCGGTGGCGGCACGTCCGAAGTGGCCGTGCTCTCGCTGGGCGGGATCGTCTATTCCCGTTCGGTGCGTGTCGGCGGTGACAAGATGGATCAGGCGATCGTCAACTATCTGCGCCGTGAGCAGAAAATCCTGATCGGCGAAATGTCGGCCGAGCGGATCAAGAAGGAAATCGGTACGGCCCAGCCGCCGGAAAACGGTACCGGCATGTCGCTGACCGTGCGCGGCCGCGGCACGCTGGATGGTGTGCCGAAGGAAACCGAGATCAACGAAGCAATGATCGCCGATGCGCTGTCCGAGCCGGTCAACGACATCATCGACGCTGTGAAGATCGCCCTGGAAGCCATGCCGCCGGAACTGGCTGCCGACATTGTCGACCGCGGCATCGTTCTGACGGGCGGCGGCGCATTGCTGCGCAATCTCGACGCTGTGATCCGCGAGCAGGCCCAACTGCCAGTGATGATCGCCGACGACCCGCTGCGCTGCGTGGTCAATGGCTGCGGTCATGTGCTTGAGAACTTCTCCAAGATGCGAAACGTCCTCTCTCCGGAGGTCTAAAGACGGTATAATCAAGGAAACACCAGAGGACCCGCCATATGGCACGTTCGGGCCGGTCAGCTCAGAAAGGCGTCCGGCGCTCTCCCAAGCGCCTCGTCCTTGGTGTGCTCATTTTCGGGTTCGCGGCGCTCATCATTGCCCAATCCGCCCCGCAAATCAGTCAGTTTTTCAACCCCGTCCGCGCGTCCGTGGGCGACCGCCTCGGCGGCGGGGAACAGATCGGCCTGTGGGCCCGGCTGACAGGCCGCGCGGCACAGGAACAGCGCATCCGCGAACTGGAAGCTGAGGTGCGCGACCTTTCCCGCTACAAGGCCGCAGCCATCTCCATGGCTGACCGTCTGGAAGCCTATGAGGAAATCCTCAATCTGCTCGGCGAACCGCCGGCGCGCGGCGTGACAGCACGTGTGACCTCGGAAAGCGAAGGGCCCTTCGCGCAGACGCTCCTGGCCAATGCCGGCCGCTCTCAGGGGGTCGAGCCGGGGTCTGTCGCAATGAATGAAGGCGGCCTCGTCGGCCGGGTGATCCAGCTCGGCGAGCGGTCCTCGCGTATTCTGCTGGTCACCGACTTTAACAGCCGCGTACCGGTGATCGGGGAAGTCTCCGGCGTGCACGCCATCATGCAGGGCGGTTCGACGAGTTCTGGCACGCTGACAGACCTGCCGGAACGCAGCGACTTTATTGAAGGCGAGCGGATCCTGACCTCCTCGGAAGGCGGTGCCTATCCGCGTGGCCTTGTGGTGGGCGACGTTCAGAAGTCCGGCAATGACTGGCGCGTCAAATATGCCATGAGCGATGGCTCCTCCGGCTATGTCCAGCTGATCCCGCCACCCACTGTCGAACGGCCGATTTCCGCCGGAGACCTGCCGGCGCTTGAAGACGGCACATCTGCCAGCCCGACGCAGGGGGCGCGCCGCTGATGCCGGCTTCCTTCCTGACCCGGCGCAGGCAAAGCCTCTGGGCAAAATCGGGCCCGACACCGCGCCTGCTGTTCGGATCCTTCCTGATCGCAACGGTCGGCCTGTTCGGCCTGACCCGGAACGACATTTTCGGCCTGTCCTTTGCCTGGCCTCACGCAGCCCTCTGGGGTGCGGTCGGCTGGGGGCGGGTCGGCCTTTCCATCCGCCCCATGATTATCCTGATCGTGTTCGGCGCCATTCAGGACGTCATCTTCCACGCCCCGATGGGAAGCTTCGAGGTCGTCAATCTGATGACCTATGCTGCCAGCACGGCAATTTCGTCAGAGTTTGATGTCACCAATGAGCCGCTGATCGCCATTATTGCGACGACGCTCCTGTTTGCAGGGGCTTTCCTGCTGCTCTGGCTGATGGCATCCACGCTGGAAGACCATCCGGTCCGCCTTCTGCCACTGGTCGCGGCCATGCTGACGACAGGCCTGCTTTATGCGCTGATCCACAAAGTGTTCGATCTTGGCCGCAGGCCGGGTGAGACGCCAGGGCAGGCGTCATGAGCAAGAGCTTCAACCCCGACCAGGAATTCTCCCGGCGCATGCTGATGGCAGGTGTCGGCGGAGGCGTCGTGTGGGCTGGCCTCGTCGCGCGCCTGTTCCAGCTGCAGATCCTGGAAGGCAAGAAATACGACAAGCTGGCGAATGAGAACCACATCAAGCTGGAACTCGCTCCGCCGCAGCGGGGGCGGATTCTCGACCGCTTCGGCAAGCCGCTCGCATCGCATCGCCGCGCTGGACGGGTCACCGTCATTCCGGAACAGCTGGACGACCCCGCCGCGACCATTGCCAGCATCGCCAAGCTGATCGAAATTTCGGATTCCCGGGTTGAGCGCGTGATGGAGGATATCCAGCGCGCCCGCCTGCGCCGTGCGGCGTTCCTGCCTGTCATCGTGGCGAACGAGCTTTCCTATGAAGACTTCGCCCGGATGAATGTCCACGCTGTGGAACTGCCGGGGGTCCAGGTGGAGATGGCCCTGACCCGGTCCTATCCGCGCGGCCGGGATTTTGCGCACGTTCTGGGCTATGTCGCCCGTGCCAGCCAGGACGATCTGGAACGCCTGACCGAAGGCAAGACAGTCGACGAAGCCACGACCATCGAGCGGATGTTCCGGCATCCTGACATGCGGACCGGGCGGCAGGGGATGGAGCGCTTCGCCGAGGAATGGCTGCGCGGAAAGCCGGGCTTCAAGAAGCTGGTCACCAATGCGGCCGGACGGGTCATCGATCAGATTCCGGATGAACGCCTCGCACCCGAAGCCGGCAAGGACCTGTTCGTCACGATCGACATGGACCTGCAGCGGGTCGCGATTGAGCGGTTTGAAGGCGAAAGCGGCGCAGCCGTGGTCGTCGAGATCGAAAGCGGCGATGTCCTGGCCATGGTGTCGACGCCGGCCTTTGACCCCAATGATTTCGTCAACGGGATTTCCGGCACGGACTATGCCGCCCTGCGGGATGATTCCCGTGCGCCGCTCTATCCGCGTGCGCATGGCGGGGTCTATCCGCCAGGGTCGACCTTCAAGATGGTCGTCGCAACGGCGGCGCTGGAAACCGGCGCGATCAAGCCGACGGACAAGGTGCACTGCAACGGCTACTACCATTTCGGGAACCGCACTTGGCATTGCTGGAAAAAGGGCGGCCACGGAACGGTGGATCTGCACGGCGGCATCAAGGGCTCCTGCGACGTCTATTTCTATGAGATTGCCCGCCGGGCCGGGGCGCAGGCCATTGCCGATACGGCGCACAAATTCGGTTTTGGCCAGGCCTGGTCGCTCGGCATGACCGGTGCGCGCGGCGGCCTGGTGCCTGATCCGGAATGGAAGATGCGGGTCCGCAAGGAACCCTGGTATGAGGGCGAAACGCTGAATTTCGGCATCGGGCAGGGCCAGCTCGGTGTCACGCCGCTGCAGCTGGCGCTGATGACCGCCCGGATCGCCACCGAAGGCCATTCGCTGAAACCCAAGCTGATCGGTGTCGGACCGCAGGATCCGGACGATCATGTGCTGGATGCGCCGCTCGACCCGGAAATCATGAAAATGATGAAGTCGGGCATGTATGGCGTGACGTCCGAATGGGGCGGCACGGCACGTAGCTCCGGCGATTTGGGGCTCGGCGGCCCGCGCCTTGCGGGCAAGACAGGCACGGCGCAGGTTCGCCGCATTACGGCCGCTGAACGTGCCACGGGTGTGCGAAAGGGGCAGGACATTGAGCGTGAGCTGCGCGACCACGCCCTGTTTGTTGCCTATGCCCCGGCCGACAATCCGAAATATGCGATTTCCGTCGTCGTTGAGCACGGAGAGGGCGGCTCGCGCACCGCCGCGCCGGTCGCCCGCGATATTCTCGCACACGCCATCCGCACCAATAGCGGCCGCAAGCCGGCATGGACGAAGAGCGCGTCCATCGACCGGTCCGATAAAGAAGGCACGCCGACATGAGCCGCGATGGCAGCTTCAGCGGCTACAGCCGGGGGGAAGCGCGCACGCGGACTGCCCGGTCGCTCAATTTTGACGGCACGTCGTCCGGCTTGCTTGGCAAGATGGCGCGGCTGCCCTGGGGCTTCATCCTGCTGATCGTCGCCATGGCGCTGATCGGCATCGCGATGCTCTACTCTTCGACCTTCACCAATCCGGCCGAGCAGCATTTGTGGAAGCTTCAGCTGATCCGCTTCATCATCTGCTTCGGCATCATGATCGCGCTGGCAATGCTGCCATTGTCCTGGTGGATGAATTTGTCCTGGCTGGCTTATGCCGGAACCATATTGCTGTTGTTGGCAGTGGAGTTCTTTGGAGTCATGGGCGGTGGGGCGCAGCGCTGGCTGAAGATTGGCCCGGTTGCCGTCCAGCCTTCGGAATTTGCCAAGCTTGCCGTGACGCTGGCGCTTGCACGATATTATCACGGGATGCTGGGGGCGAACGGGTCCCGTTTCTTCATTCATATCGGCGCGGCGGTGATTATCCTGATCCCGGCCGCGCTCGTCTTCCTCCAGCCGGATTTGGGCACCGCGCTTGCGATTGTTGCGTCCGGCGGTGTGGTCGTTTTCCTGGCCGGCCTGTCGGGGCGGGTCATCCTGGCCGGGATCGGTGCGGCCGTGGCGGCGGTCTGGCCGGTCTACCAGTTCGTGCTGGAACCCTATCAGCGCGGGCGCGTGGACACGTTCCTGGCGCAATTGTTCGGGTCCAGCGGCGCGTCGACCTCACTGGGTGAAAGCTACCAGATCGAGCAGGCAAAAATTGCCATCGGCGCCGGCGGTCTGAACGGGAAGGGCTGGCTGCAGGGCATCCAGTCCCAGCAGGACTATGTGCCTGAGCAACACACGGATTTCATTCTGACCGTGATTGCCGAGGAATTCGGCTTCCTTGGCGCGACGGCCATCCTGGTCGGCTTCGCCATCCTGCTCGGCTGGTCGCTCTACACGGCTTTCCAGTCTGCCAGCAGTTTCGGCCGTTATGCGGCAGCGGGGGCGACGGCGACGGTCGCCTTCTATGTCGTCTTCAATGTGGCGATGGTGCTTGGCCTGTTGCCAGTGGTGGGCATGCCATTGCCTCTTATCTCATACGGTGGCACAGCCATGCTCACAGCGATGTCGTGTTTCGGCCTGATCCTTTCGGCCTATCTGCATCGCGACGACAAACTCAATACAACGGGGTTGTTCTGACCCTGACGCAGCATATGGCGTTGATTTTTGTTTCACCGCCTATAGTTTCGCGCGAAACATTATACCCTGGGGAGAGGGAAGTATGGCAACAATCGCCCGCAAGGCAGACACTTGGAGCTCGCGCTTCGGGTTCATCATGGCTGCCGTTGGTTCTTCGGTCGGACTCGGCAATTTCTGGCGGTTTCCATACACCGCTGGTGAGAATGGCGGCGGCGCCTTCATCCTGATCTACATTGCCTGTGTGATCCTGATCGGCCTGCCTGTGCTGATGGCGGAATACGGCATGGGCCGCAAATCCGGCATGTCGGCCGTGGAAGGCGTGGAGTCGCTGGCCCGGGCGGAAAGCAAGTCCCAGAGATGGGGCATGGTCGGCTGGATCGGCACGATCACGGCGACCTTTATCCTGTCGTTCTACATGGTGATCTCCGCCTGGCTGCTGGCCTTCGTGATCCAGGCCATGAAGAACGGATTTGCCGGCATGGATGCCGCAAGCTCCGGCAGCAATTTCGCCAATGTCATCGGGCAGGGCGAGCATGCGCTGGCGTCGAAATGGTACATGCTGGCGCTGCTGGCGGCCTTCATCATTGCAAATATCGCCATTGTCGGCCGGGGTGTGAAAGGCGGCATCGAGAAGGCGGCCAGCGTTCTGATGCCGGCCTTCTTCGTGATCCTCCTGGTCATCGTCGGTTTCTCCCTGTCGCGCGGCAATGCCGGGGAGACATTTGCCTTCCTGTTCCAGCCCAAATGGGAAGATGTCGGCTTCAAGACTTTCCTTGAAGCGGTCGGCCAGGCCTTCTTCTCCATCGGTGTCGGGGTCGGCCTGATGATCACCTATGGCGCCTATCTGGACCGCGGCACCAATATCCCGCGATCTTCCGTCATCATTGCAGGATCGGACACGTTCGTCGCGCTGATCGCCGGCTTTGCGATCTTCCCGATCGTGTTTGCCGCCGGGCTCGATCCGGCCGGCGGCCCGAGCCTCTTCTTCGTGTCGATGCCGGTGGCGCTCGGCAATCTCGGACCCATCGGTTACCTGATGTCGGTCCTGTTCTTTGCGCTGGCGCTGTTTGCCGCCTTCACCTCGTCGATCTCGCTGCTGGAAGTGTCTGTTTCCTGGCTGGAAGAACGCCAGGGCGTGACCCGGCTCGGCGCGGCAACGGGCGTGGGCTTCATGCTCTGGATGGTCGGTGCAGCCTATATTTTCTCGACCGAATATCTCGACTTCATGGACTTCATCACAGGCAACGTCCTCTTGCCGCTGGGCGGCCTGCTGGTCGCGATCTTTGCCGGCTGGGTTCTGTCACGCGACATGCTGACGTCGGAGCTGGGCGAGGGCAACATCATGAATGTCTGGCGCTTCCTGATGCGCTGGTTCGTGCCGGCCTTTGTCGGGTTCGTTCTGTTCTTTGGTTTCTTCGACAAGATCCAGGACCAGTACCATGTCCAGCTGCCGGGCTTCCTGGAAACCCTGCTGGGCCCGAATTACGAGTTGCCGCCCGCGGAGTGAACGGTCTTCAGCGGGCACGCCCGCACCCTCACGAACACCGTCTATAGACCATCAATACACCCTATATAGAAACGCCCTCCACGTGGTGGAGGGCGTTTTCATGTCGGGCTTCAGATCCATCGGAGGATCAGACAGGGATCAGGCGCGGACTTTCGAGCCGTAAACGCCGGCAAAATGATCCGTCGCCTGAATCAGCTTGTCGACGATGCCGGGCTCCATGGAGGAGTGACCGGCATCCGGCACGATGTGCAGCTCGGCTTTCGGCCAGGCTTTCGACAAGGCCCAGGCCGTCGATAGCGGGGTCACGACATCATAGCGGCCATGAACGATGACGCCCGGAATGTTCTTCAGCTTTTCCGCACACTGTTCCAGCAGCCAGTTGTCACTGGCGAAGAACCCCCGATTGACGAAATAGTGGCACTCGATCCGGGCGAACGCGTCGACGAAGTCATCCTCATTGAAGCGGGGCGGGGTGGTCAGCGGCCCCTTGATGGACAGAGTCTCGCCCTCCCAGCGCGACCAGGCGCGGGCGGCCTCGATCCGGGTTTGGCGGTCGTCGCCAGTCAGGCGGCGATGGAACGCCATCAGCAGGTCGTCGCGCTCGTCTTCCGGGATCGGCGCGATGTAGCGGTCATAGGCGTCCGGGAACAGACGGCTGGCGCCGCTTTGGTAGAACCATTGCACTTCAGGTTTCGAGACGAGGAAGATGCCGCGCAGAACCAGGCCGAGCGTCCGGTCCGGATGAGTCACGCCATAGGCGAGTGACAGCGTCGATCCCCAGGATCCTCCGAACACGAGCCACTGATTGACGCCAACATGTTCACGCAGTGCCTCAATATCGTCCACCAGGTCCCAGGTCGTGTTTTCGCGAAGTTCGGAATGTGGTGTGGACCGTCCACAACCGCGCTGATCGAAGAGGAAGATGCGGTAGCGCTCAGGATCGAAAAAGCGCCGCATTTCGGGGCTTGAGCCGCCGCCGGGGCCGCCATGCAGGGCGACAACAGGCACGCCATTCGGGTTGCCTGATTCTTCCCAGTAGATTTCGTGGATATCCGAGACGCGCAACCTACCGGAGCGGCGGGCTTCGTGTCTGGGATACAAAATGCGGCGGGGCGGGCGTCTATTCATTCACTCTTCACCTAATTTCGTTCAAACTGCCGTCTGAGGTGGACATGGTTCCCGTCGTTACGTACAGAATATTACGTATTGGGGCCCAAACAGAATGCAGGTGGCTGTTTGATGCGTAGCGTAATTCTGGGTGTATCCCTATGCCTTCTTGCAGGATGCGCAACCGTTTCCATGGTTCCGGGGGAGGCTCTGGTCCAGGCCGGGCTGTCTCAAAACCAATCATCCCTGCGCACCGCGTCCAGTGAATATTGCGACAAGGCCGTCGATGCCGGTTGGGTCAAAGCCAACAATGGCCTGGCGGGGCTCGCCAATACGCTGATCAATGGCATCACGAACGACCCGGCCCATGCCGACACATATGCTGCGCGTATCGGCGCCGGGACCGAAGCGCCCGCGCTGGTTCTGGCGCGCATCGTCTCCGACAGCCAGGAAGCCCGCGCAGGCCTCAGCGATGTCAGCCGCGAAGCGCATTCCCTGCTGCAGGACACCGGTGCGCACACGGCAAGCCGCGCAGACGTGATGAGCTATGAGCGCGCACTCGTTCGTGCACAGATGGCTTATCGCAGCTTCCAGAGTGCGCTTGGCGAAGTTTCCGCCCGGTCCGACATGGACATCGACACCGCCCCCGTGGACAAGGAACTCGGCGCGTTTGAAGACGTGATCGACAATGCCCGCGAAACGGCGGACGAACTGGCCGACAAATACGCCTCCGTCAGTTCCGCACAATCCTGATCGGTTTCGATCTCAATCCGACTTTCTGAGACTGCCGAGCGCGGCCATGGCCCAGCCTGCCAGCAGGGACACGCCGCCGATCGGTGTGATCGCACCGAACCAGCGGGGCGCGCCCAGCGCCATGGCATAGAGTGTTCCGGCAAAGATCACCGCGCCCAGAACCATCAGCCACCCGCCGGTGCGGATGAGGCCCGCCCGGACGGAAAGGCCGATGGTCAGCGCCGCGCCCGCATGGGGCAGGACGTAGAGCGTCGCCGTGTGCCACCAGTCCATGCCTTCCGCCGTCAGCCTGCCGTCCAGCGCATGCGCGCCAAAGGCGCCGAGTGCGACGCCCAAAAAGCCAATGAGGGCAGCGGCGGCGGCGAGCCGGTTCAAGCGGCGGCATCCTTCCGGGGCAGGGCATAGGTCACAACGGCGTGGCTGGACGGCTTGGTGGCGCCTTCAACGCGCACGTCCACATCCATCACGGCGAGGGTCTGGCCGATCTTCATGATGCGGGCATCGGCCAGCACGACGTCGCCGATACAGGGGCGAAGGAAGCTCATGTTCAGGCTGCTTGTCACGGCCATGGGTTCCAGTCCGGTTACGGTCATCACGGCGAAATAGGAGGCCGTATCCACCAGCGACATCTGCGTCGGCCCCGAGATATAGCCGCCAGGGCGAAGATTTGTCTTGTCGGCTCTTAGCCGCACCACGGCGCGGCCTTCCACCATTTCCACGATTTCCGTGCGCACCGACTGGCCTTCAAAGGCCTGGCGCAGGAATGTGTTGGCTTCCTCCGGATTCATTTTACAGGTCATACTGCCTCCCTCGCGTCACCCCTTGTCGCCGGGGCTTGCCTCGTACACCCTAGCTTGCATGACAGGCCCGCCAAGAGGTCACCCAGAGGAAGGAAGTGCGAACTATGCTGACAGCCGGAGACGAGTATCCCATTCACCAGACGCCGGAGCCCGTGGCCTTTTCCGGATCAGACCGGAATTTCTATGACCGGTTCTTTTTCAATGGCTATTCGGCGGACGGGTCGGTCTTCTTCGCTGCAGCCATGGGCGTCTATCCGCACCTGAACGTGATCGACGGGTCCGTGTCGGTGCTGCACGAGGGCAAGCAAAGCTCGGTCTTCTTTTCGCGCCCCCTGAACATGGAGCGGATGGACACATTTATCGGCGGTCTTTCCGTCTCCGTGCTGGAGCCTCTGAAGCGGATCCGCCTGAAACTGGAAGAGACCGAAGGCATCGCGCTGGATGTCGAATTTACCGGCCGGGCTTTCCCGATCGAGGAGCCGCGCTTCACCCGCCGCCAGGGCCCGCGCATGCTGATGGACCTGACGCGCATGACGCAGAATGGCCGCTGGGCCGGCAAGCTGCGCATCGACGGCAAGGAGATCGAGGTCAATCCTGACAGCTGGACAGGCACGCGGGACCGGTCATGGGGCGTGCGGCCCATCGGCGCGCAGGACGCCCAGCCGCTGATCCCGCCGCTGGAACCGCAATTCTACTGGATCTGGACGCCGACCAATTTCCCGAACCTGTCCTTCTATTTCCACGTCAATGACGACGGCGCGGGCGAGGCCTGGAACAAGCGGGCCGTGCTGGCCATGGATGGCGCTGCGCAGGGCGAGCATCTGCACCTCGACGATGCGCAGATGGACGTGACCTACGCACCGGGCACCCGCCGCATGGCAAAAGCGCGCCTCAGCATGAGGGACGGGCAGGGAAATCCGCATACGGTCGACTTTGAACCTCTGGGCACTTTCCTGATGCGCGGCATCGGATATGGCCATGCGAAGTTCAAGCACGGCATGAGCCATGGCGACCAGCTGGTTGTCGAACGCGAGGACATGGACCCCAACGCGCCGTGGAACATTCCGGAAAACCTGCACATCCAGGAGATTGTGCGCGCGACGCATAACGGACCCGGCGGACAGACCTCCGAGGGCATCGGCGCGTTCGAGCAGCTGTTCATGGGCCCGCACGCGCCGAGTGGATTCAAGTCCATGCTCGACGGTGCGGGAGAGTAGGGCTCAGCTCATCAGGCCCTGCAGGGCGAGCGCGGCCAGAATGCCGCCGCGCATGTCGCCGGTCAGGGTGCTCTCCATCCGGTTCATGACATAGGAGATCGTGGTCCGGCTGGCCATGTCGATCAGGACAAGCGAGCCGCCATAGCCGCCCCAGAAGCAGGAATGCTCGTTCAGCATCGGCATGGACGGGCCAGCTAGGCCATAGCCGAGTCCGAAGCGAACGGGGAGGTCGAGGACCATGTCCGTCCCCTCGATCTGCAGCTCCAGCGCGCGGCGGCAACCGGCTTCCGACAGGAAGCGTTTGCCGTCTATCACACCGCCATTGGCGAGGATCGCCTGCACCCGGGCGACCGAACGGGCATTGCCCGTGCCGCCAGCCGCCGGAATCTCCGCCCCGCGCCAGGCCCGCGTATAGGTTTCCGTGACATCGACGACCGGATTGTTGAAGGTTGTTTTCTGGATCTCAGTCTGTGAGCGCTCCGCCAGCCCGGTCTCTGGTGGCTTCAGCTTTGCCACTCGGTGATCCTCCGAGGCCGGAAGACCGATATGGAAATCTGCGCCCAGCGGTCCGGCGAATTCGTCGCGGAACACATTGCCCACGCTGCGCCCGTCGATCCGGCGGATGACTTCGCCGACGAGATAGCCCTGCGTGACCGCGTGATAGCCGGGCGCCGTGCCGGGTTCCCAGAGCGGCGCCTGCGCGGCGAGCAGGCTCGTCGCCTTGTCCCAGTCGTACAGGTCTTCCTTCTCCATCGGGGCCGTCCAGCCGGAGAGGCCGGCCGAATGGCTCATCAGATGGCTGACCTTGATGGCGTCCTTGCCGTTCGCGGCAAATTCCGGCCAGTACTCGGCCACGGGCGCATCGAAATCGAGCTTGCCCTGATCTGCCAGCCAGAGGGCGGTCAGCGCCGTCATCGTCTTCGTCGTGGAATAGACGTTGACGATCGTGTCCTTTTCCCACGGACGGGTGCGTTCCTCATCGGCCCAGCCGCCCCAGAGATCGATGACCGTCTCGCCATCCCGGGTGACGCAGAAGGATGCCCCGATATCCGTTCCGTCGCTGAGGTTTTTTTCGAACTGTTCTCTTACGGCTGCGAACTTGTCGTCCGCTACGCCGTGCACTTCCCCGTCAGGCATGCATTCCTCCCTGTATTCCCGGGAGGGTAGCCGCGCGGGCGCCTGACGGCAATCGAATGATCGGCCGGCCTCAGCGTTTTCCGGAAAGGCCGTAGAGGAACATGTCGACGGCCCGGTCGACGCTGGTGCGGACATCGGCGTTCGAGGGGCGCACATTCGAGTTCAGCAGGGCCCGGCTCTGCAGAGGGGAACGCACCATGTCGAGGAAGAGCGAGCCCAGTGTCTCAAACTGGTCTGATTGCGGGATCTCGCCCGCATCGGCCCGGTCCTGCAGATAGGCCGCGAGCCCGGCGCGCACCTTGTTCGGCCCGAGCTTCATGAAGGTCTCCGCGATGTCGGGGTACTTCTTCGCCATGCCGACGATCAGCCGGTAAAGCTCCAGCGAGTCAGGCTCGACCAGCTTGCCGGCAAACTGCTCGCCGATGCGGCGCAATCCTTCCTCGACCGGCGTGTGCGCCTGCAGTTCGACTTCCAAAGTCGCGGTGATGGCCTTCATCCGCGTCTCCAACATGGCAAGGAAGATGCCTTCCTTGTCCCCGAACTGGGCATAGAGCGTGGCCAGGGAGCCGCCCGCCCGCCGGACGATTTCTGACATATTGGCCGCTTCAAAGCCTTGTTCCAGAAAGACTTTCTGGGCCGCTTCGAGAAAGGCGGCGCGCCGGATGTCTGCGCGGGATGTGCCATCCTGTGCCCGGGAGGCGGTCGTGGTGGCGGAAGAAGGCTTGTTTGTTCGGTTCATGGCTTGATTTTGGTGTAACGCGGATTACATTGCAAGCGATGTAACCGTAATTACACACTTTGGAGCTAACACCGGGCTCCAGACCAGACACCACGGAATTCCCCCATGGCCCTACAGCCCCTCCAGCGCGACTCCTCCCAACCCGCTGCCGTTCCTGCCCCGGCGACCGCCCCCAACCTGGCCGAAGCCCCGGCCCGCAAGCCTGCCAATGATGCGCCCCCTGCGCAGGACCCGGCCCCGGAAGGGCAGGGCCAGGATCAGGGACTGGTTGAGCGCTTCAAGGCCGATCCGCGAAAATACATCCTGTCGGGCGCAGGCCTGCTGCTGGCCCTCTTCGTCGGGTATCAGGGCATCCACTGGCTGGTTGCCGGCCGCTACGAGATCACCACCGACAATGCCTATATCCGCGCAGACATCGCCACGATTGCGCCAAAGGTGCAGGGCTATGTTGAACAGGTGCACGTCACGGACAACCAGGCCGTGAAAGCCGGAGATCTTCTGGTGACACTGGAAGTGGCCGACTATGCCACCCGCGTTTCGGAGGCCGCCGCAGCGCTGCAGCAATCCATCGCTGCGCAGGCTCAGGCCCGTGCGGGCGTTGCTGCAGCTGAAGCCAATGTCGAGACCGCCACCGCCCAGATCGCGGCGCAGCGGGACCGTCTGGCCCAGGCGAAAGCCAGCACCGCTGCCGCACAGGCTGACGCAACCCTCGCCGCGAATGATCTTGAGCGGTATACGGAGCTTACCGAAAAAGGGCATTATCCCAAAGCCAGCCTTGATGCCGCCGCCACCAAGGCGCAGTCCGCCCGGGCCTCGCTCGACCAGTCGAAAGCCGGGATCACCACGGCGCAGAGCGAGCTGAACGTCGCCGAGGCAAACTATCACCGCGCACAGGAAGACCTCGCCTCGGCCAAGGCCGCAGTTGCCGGCGCTGATGCGCAGGTCGAAGCCGCCCGCGCACGGGTCGAGGCTGCCAAGCTCGATGCAACGCGCACGGAGCTTCGCGCGCCGTTCGACGGTGTCGTCGCCAACCGCGTCGTCGCCGAAGGCCAGCTGCTGAGTCCCGGCCAGCAGACCATGTCGATTGTGCCGGTATCGCAGGCCTATATCGTCGCCAATTTCAAGGAAACCCAGGTCGAGCGCATGCGGACCGGGCAGGAAGTGGACATTCATGTCGACGCCTATCCAGACCTGAAAGTGACAGGCACGCTGGATTCCATCGCGCCGGCCACGGGCGGTCAGTTCAGCCTGATCCCGATGGATACGGCGACCGGCAATTTCACCAAGATCGTGCAGCGTGTGCCGGTGCGGGTGAAGCTTTCCGATGAAGCCCTGGCCACCGGCCTGATGCGTCCGGGTCTCTCGGTCGAGGCAACAGTGATCGCGAAAGGGGTGGACGGCTAAGCCGCCCAGCGCCCTCGCGAGGTCGGCCATGGTCAACGCAATCCGCCAGAAAGCTTCTTCAGAGCTTGCCCTCAACATCGGCTTCTTTGCCATGGTGATCGGCATGTTCATGGCAATTCTGGATATCCAGATCGTTGCCAGCTCCATCTCGGAGATTCAGGCAGGCGTATCGGCCAGCCAGGAAGAGATCGCCTGGATCCAGACCGGCTACCTCGTGGCCGAAGTCGTCGGCATTCCCTTGTCGGGCTTTCTCAACCGGGCCTTTGGCATCCGCAAACTGTTCATCATGTCCGCGGTCGGATTTGTCAGCTCAAGCATTCTGTGCGCGCTGTCATGGGACCTCGACTCGCTGATCTTCTTCCGTGTGATCCAGGGCTTCTCGGGCGCGGCCATGGTGCCGACCACGATGGCGGCGAGCTTCACGCTGTTCCCGGCAGGCCGGTCGATGACGCAACAGGTGATGATCGGGATGGTGGCGACGCTTGCCCCATCCATCGGTCCGACGCTTGGCGGTTGGATTACCCAGCACATGTCCTGGCACTGGCTTTTCCTGGTGAACATCGTGCCCGGCATCGCCGCGATCACGCTCGTCTTCCTGTTCATCCCGAAACAGAAAGGGGAGAGCGCGCTGCTGCGCCGGCTGGATGTCACGGCCCTCGTTTCCATGGCGCTCTTCCTCGGCCTGTTCGAATGGATCATCGACGAAGGGCCGGGCGACAGCTGGTTCCAGAGCTCGGCCATCGTGAAGGCTTCCATCGTCTGCGCGATTGCGGCGGTGATTTTCTTCCGCCGCGCGCTGACCTCACCGGTGCCACTTGTGGACCTGCGTGTGTTCAAGGACCGGAACTTTGCGTCTGGCGCACTGATCGCTTCGGTAATGGGCTTTGGCCTCTACGGGTCCGTCTTCCTCTTGCCGCTCTATCTGGGTCAGGTGCGGGGCTATTCCTCCCTCCAGATCGGCGAGATCATGAGCGTCGCAGGCTTTGCCATGTTCATCGGGGGGCCGATTTCCGGCGCCATGACCAAACGTTACGACCCGCGCCTTGTCGTGGCCGTCGGCCTCGTGCTGGCTGCGATAGGCACCTGGCTGAACGGTCACCTGACGGCGGAATCCGGTTTCAGGGAATTGTTCTGGCCGCAGGCTCTGCGCGGGGCGGGCCTGATCCTGACCATGGTGCCGACGACCAATCTTGCCCTCGGTACGCTGCCGCCAGAGCGGGTGGCCAATGCTTCGGGCCTGTTCACGGTCTGTCGGAATCTCGGCGGCGCGATCGGCATTGCCGTCCTCACGACGATGATGATCAGCTTCAATCAGATGCACCAGCAGCAGATCGCCAACGGCCTGTCCCTGGCGCGGCCGGAAGTGCAGTCCTTCCTGTCCAGCATGACAGCGCGGATGCAGGCAGCCGGTGTTCCGGACCCTGAAGGATCGGCGCTCGCACAGCTGGTCTACCGGACAAAGCTAGAAGCGGCGGTGATGACCTACAACAATCTGTTCCTGACCATGTCGATGTCGTTCGCCCTGGTCCTGCTGGTCGTGATCATGCTGGACAAGCCGAAAGCGGTTGCACCGGCGGCGGCGCACTGAGCCGGGGGTCAGCCCCAGAGTTCGGGACCAGGCGGGGCCACCACGCCATCGGCATAGGCAAGGCCATGCGCCACATCTTCTGACAGCCAGAGCGGCCCATCGACATCCGCGATGTCCGCCAGCCCCGCGAGCAGGACGGCCGGCGCCATCGAGATCGATCCGGCCACCATGCAGCCCACCATGATGCCGAGCCCGGTCGCGCGGGCCTCGCGGGCCATGGCGAGCGCTTCGGTCAGGCCGCCCGTCTTGTCGAGCTTGATGTTCACCGCGTCATAGCGGCGGGCAAGGTCCTGCAGTTCGATGCGGGTATGGGCGCTTTCGTCCGCACAGATCGCAACCGGGCCGGGGCGCTGGAGCAGGGCGTCGTCGGCCCCGGCAGGGAAGGGCTGCTCGATCAGCACAACGCCGAGGTTCGCGGCGGCTTTGGAAATTGCGGGTAGCTGGTCGGCGCTGAGGCCTTCATTCGCATCCACGATCAGGCGCGCGTCCGGCCGGGCCGTGTGCACGGCTTCGATCCGCGCAAGGTCGTCCATGCCGCCGAGCTTCAGTTTGAGGAGCCGGCCTTGCGTCGCCTTCGCGGCAGCCCCCATGGCCTCTGGCGTGTCGAGGCTGACGGTGACGGCAGTTTCGACCGGTCTCGGCTCCGGCAGGCCGGCGAGCTTCCAGACTGGCGTTCCGGTGCGTTTCGCTTCAAGGTCCCACATTGCGCAATCCACGGCGCACCGGGCTGCGCCTGCGGGCATCAGGGATTGCAGGTCGCCGCGGGTGAGGCCGGACTCGATGGCGCTGCGGGCGGCGTCGATCGCGGCGGTGACGCTGCCTACGGTTTCGCCATAGCGGGCATAGGGGACACATTCGCCGCGGCCGGTGGCGCCGTTTTCGGAAAGCGTGACGCGAAGGGTCTCCGCGCTGGTCTTGGCGCCGCGCGAAATGGTAAACGCGGTCTTCAGGGGTGAGGAAATCGCTGAAATTTCAAGGTTTCGATTGCTCATGGCCTGTCCTGAACGATAAAATTTCACCGATCGCGCTTCGCTGTCCTTAAGCATGTTTTGCTAGTGTTGGAAGGCTAGTTGCCAGATGTCAGTTAC
Organism: Hyphomonas sp.; assembly: GCA_002700305.1. Classification (GTDB taxonomy): domain Bacteria; phylum Pseudomonadota; class Alphaproteobacteria; order Caulobacterales; family Hyphomonadaceae; genus Hyphomonas. The sequence continues at coordinate 17,037 of PACZ01000005.1, forward strand.
GACAGCCCCCGGTTTCGCGCTCGAAGAGAGCGGCGAAAAAGCGACCCTCCGCCTGACGGGGGACTGGACCGTCATGACCATTCACCTGCTGGATGATGACCTGGCCGGACTAAAGCATGACCATGCCGTGCTTGTGGATGTCTCAGGCCTGACCCGGATCGACACCGCCGGAGCCTTCCTGATCGACCGCACGCTGCGCGCCGCGCCGGAAGGATCGGCCCTCTCCGGCACGAATGATGTCGCCCGGAAGCTGATCGAGCAGGTCCACGCCGTATCCGATCCGGCCCCGCCGGCGAAAGTGGTGGATCATGGTTTTGTCGCCCTGCTGGAGCGCACGGGCCGCGGCTTTGTCGGCGTCATGTCGGAAATCTACAAGACGCTGGCCTTCCTCGGCGAAACGATTGTCACCACGCTGCGTCTCGTGATGCAGCCCTGGAAACTGCGCTGGACCTCGATCGTCGCGGTGATGGAAGAGGCAGGCCTCGACGCGATGCAGATCATCGCCTTCCTGTCTTTCTTCGTGGGCATGGTGGTCGCCTATATCGGCGCGACGACGCTCCGGGAATTTGACCTCGAAATCTACACGGTCGAACTGATCGGCTATTCCATGCTGCGTGAGTTCGGCGTCGTGCTGACCGGCATCGTGCTGGCGGGGCGGACGAACTCTTCCTTCACGGCGCAGATCGGCACGATGAAGATGCGTCAGGAAATCGACGCCATGCAGACGCTTGGCCTGAAGCCGATGGACATCCTCGTCGCGCCGCGCATCCTCGCGCTGCTCCTGATGACCCCGGCGCTGACCTTCGTGGCGACGCTGGCCGGCATAGCAGGTGGTGTGGTTGTCGGCTGGTCCTCGCTGGACATCAATCCCGGCGTCTTCCTTGACCGCCTGCGCAATTCGGTTCCGCTGGAACATTTCTGGGTCGGCCTCTCCAAGGCACCGGTTTTCGGCTTTGTTGTGACACTGATTGCCTGCCGTCAGGGGCTGAATGTTGGCGGCAGCGTCCAGTCGCTCGGCAATGCGACCACCACGTCTGTCGTGCAGGGTCTGTTCGCGGTCATCGTGCTCGATGCGATCTTTGCCATCCTCTATATGGAGCTTGGCATATGACGGACGACATCATCATCCGCATCCGCGACCTGAAGACCGCTTATGGAACCCATGTCGTACATGAGCATCTGGACCTCGACATCCGCCGCGGCGAGATCATCGGCGTGATTGGGCCGTCCGGCTGCGGCAAGTCCGTCCTGCTGCGGGCCATTACCGGCCTCAAGGAATTTGCTGAAGGCAGCATCGAAGTCTTCGGCCAGCGGCTGGAAGACCTCGACGAGGAACAACGCGCCGATGTGGAACAGCGCTGGGGCGTAATGTTCCAGGACGGCGCCCTGTTCTCGAACCTGACCGTGCGGGAGAATGTGGAAGTTCCGATAAAGGAACACACGCAGATCGCACCGGACCTGCGCCACCAACTGGCCGACATGAAGATCCGTATGGCAGGCCTCAGTGCCGAGGCGAGCCCGAAATTCCCCTCAGACCTTTCGGGCGGCATGCGTAAGCGGGCCGCGCTGGCCCGCGCGCTGGCGCTCGATCCGGAACTCCTGTTCCTTGACGAGCCGACGGCAGGCCTTGACCCGATTACCGCAGAAAAATTCGATGCCCTGATCCGCAGCCTGCAAAAGGCGCTGGGCCTCACCGTCTTCCTTGTCACGCATGATGTGGATACGCTGCATGCGACCTGCGACCGGATCGCCGTGCTGGGAGAAAAACACGTGCTGGCAGTCGGCACGATCGAAGAATTGCGTGCGTTCGATCATCCGTGGGTGCAGGAATATTTCTGCGGCCCGCGCGGACGCGCGGCAACGGGACACTAGAAAGGGGGCCCGGACCGATGGAAACGCGAGCGAACTATGCCGTCATCGGCGCTTTCGTGATTGTTGCGACCCTGGCGGTTGCAGCCTTCGTGCTGTGGCTGGGACAGTCCCAGTTCAGCCGCGACTACAAGGCCTATGACATTGTCTTCGAAGGGCCGGTCTCGCTCGAAGACGGATCGGCCGTGCGCTATATCGGGATCAAGGTAGGCGAGGTTTCGACCGTCCGCATCGACCGGGCCGACCCGTCCAAGGTGCGCGCGCGCATCCGGATCGACCGGGAGACGCCGGTGAAAACGGATTCCACTGCCTCGATCCAGCTGGCCGGTATCACGGGCGTGACCTTCGTGCAGATCAGCGCCGGTTCCCCCACGTCGCGCCTGCTGGAGGCTCGGCCGGGCGAACCCGTACCGGTGATCAAGGCCGAAAAGACCCAGCTCGACCAGCTGGTGGCCGGCGGCGCGCAAGTGCTGGGCCAGGCGAACGATACGATGGAACGTGTGAAAAAGCTGCTGACGGACGAAAACATCGACTCCATCAGCGCCTCGCTTAAGAATATCGAGACGATCACCACGAAGCTCGCCGCCGAGGATGGCCTGATCGACCGGGCGAACGGCACGATGAAAGACCTGTCGCGCGCCAGCAATGAATTTGCGTCCGCTTCGGAATCGGTCGGCACGTTCAGCACGAATGCCAACCAGGAGCTGGCCGGTCTGTCGGGACAGCTCGACAGTTTGCTGGCTGAAGTCACCAAGGTGGTCGCCTCTGCCGATGCCGTGATGGAGCAGGGCGGCGACACCGTGCGCGTGGTCAATTCCCTGCTGGAAGGCCCGGCTACCGGCGTGGTGGAAGATTCCCGCCTGGCGGCGCAGGACCTCCGTATCCTGATCAGCCGGATGGACCGGTTGACCCGCGAACTCGAACAGAACCCGCAAAGCATGCTTGTCGGGGAACCGGCTCCTTATGAGGACAAACGCTGATGATCCGCTCCATTTCGATTGCTTTCGCATCCCTTGCGCTCACCGCCTGTGTCAGCGTCCTGCCGGAACCCAAGGCACCGGAAGGCCTCTACCGTTTCGGCGCGATGACGGAGACCTATCCGGTCGAGGCGGTTGTGGCCGTGCGGGAACCGGAAGCCTCTCGCCTGTTCGGCAGTCGCGTGATTGCGTCCGAAGACAGCGCCGGGGCGCTGCGCCTGGTGCGCGGTGTGGAATGGACGGACAATGCCACGCGCCTGATGCAGGTGGCGATGCTGGACGCGCTGGACGACAGCGGGGCAGGGGTCGCTGTTGCGCTGGAGGCCGGAGCCGGGGCCGATTATGAACTGGTCTGGCGGGTGGAGGATTTCACGCTGGCAGGCACACAGGCGCGGTGCGCTCTTGAAGCGACGCTGATGCGGGCGAATACCCGCAAGGTCGTCGCGCAGACGCGCGCAACAGACACCGCGGATGCGGCGGCATCCTCCAATGCGTCGCGCGCGCTGGCGCTGGCTGAAGCGGGCCGGGCCTGTGTCGCTGAGGTGGCAGGCTTTGTTTCCGAAAAAGCCGTGGCCGCAGACCCGGACGCCTGAGCCGCCTCAGTTCTTCAGCTTGCAGGTGCGGATACCGAGGATCGTGTAGAGCGGGCAGGTGCCGACAAGGCCTGTCAGCAGCGGCACGAGGCCGATCCAGCCCCAAGGCGTCTGCGGGCCGACGAAGACGATGGCGATCAGCGCCAAGCCGACAATGACGCGCAGAACGCGGTCGATGGTACCTTCATTGGTCTTGAACATGGCGGGCTCCTCCTGAAGCGCGAGAGCCTATTATACCATATTTTAAAGGCCATACGTAGAAATCCCGGCTGGCGCGAACCAGCCGGGATTGTTTCGTGGATTGGGCGCTGGACGGATCAGCCGCTTTTCAGCTCGTCGAATGGCTTGTCCTTGTCGACCCGCACATCCTGCGGCAGGCCGAGGACGCGCTCTGCGATGATGTTCTTCAGGATCTCGTCCGTGCCGCCAGCGATGCGCAGGCCGGGGGCCCACATGAAGCTCTGCTGGAAAATGGCATCGGCCGGCATCCGGTCGGTCTCATTGATGATGCCGTAATGGTCCTGCATCTCGATGGCCGAGTTGCAGATGTCCTGCAGATGGTTGGCGGTGATGATCTTGCCGATCGAGTTTTCCGGTCCCGGCGTCTGGCCGCGGGAAAGCGCCGTCTGTGTGCGGAACTTGGTCAGCTTGTAGCCCTGGGCTGCAACATACCAGTCGGCCAGTTTTTCGCGGAAGGCCTGGTCGGACAGCGTGCCGTGGTCGCGGGCGTATTCCATGATCTCCGCCCAGTCCGGGCCGGGGGAGCCGCCGACAGCGAGACGCTCGTTCATCAGCGTGACGAGGGCCACTTTCCAGCCTGCGCCGACATCGCCGAGACGGTCCTTGTCCGGGATGCGGACGTCGGTGAAGTAAACCTCGTTGAACTCGCGTCCGCCGGAAGCCTGGTGGATCGGGCGCACTTCGACGCCCGGCTGTTTCATGTTCACGATGAACATGGTCAGGCCCTTGTGCTTCGGCACTTTCGGATCCGTCCGGACAAGGAGGATGCCGTAATCGGAATAGTGGGCGCCTGAGGTCCAGACCTTCTGGCCGTTGATGACCCACTCGTCGCCGTCTTTCACGGCACGGGTTTTCAGACCGGCGACGTCAGAGCCAGCGGATGGTTCGGAAAACAGCTGGCACCAGATTTCTTCGCCCATCAGGGCTTTCTGGACATAACGTTCCTTGTGTTCGTCCGAGCCGAAGGCGATGACGGTCGGCACGCACATGCCGAGGCCGATGGCGAACGGGCCGGTCGGCGCGTCGAATTTCGACTCTTCCTGGCCCCAGATCACGTTCTGCATGGCCGTGCCGCCACGCCCGCCCCATTCCTCGGGCCAGGTGATCTGCGCGAACTTGTTCTCGGCTTTCGTCTTCTGCCAGGCTTTCGCCTTTTCCAGCATGTTCACGCGGTCGCGCGATGCCGGGGCGGAGCCTTTCGGCTTCAGGTGTTTTTCGAGGAAGGCGCGCGCCTCAGCGCGGAAGGCGGCTTCTTCGGGTGTGTCGTTGAAGTCCATGATGTTTCCTCCTTAGGCGGCGTTCTTTTGCTCGAGCGCACGCACGAGCTTTTCTTTCCAGACTTTCGGACCACCAGCCTGCACGGCCAGCAGCTTGGCGCGGCGGTAGTAGAGGTGGCAGTCCACCTCCCAGGTGAAGCCCATGCCGCCATGGGTCTGGATGTTCTCTTTCGAAGCATACCAGAAGGCTTCCGATGCGGCCACGCGCGCGGCAGCAGCGGCTTCCGGCATTTCCGGCGCATCGGTCGACAGGGCCCAGGCGCCGTAGAAGCAGTTGGACCGGGCGACTTCGTTCTTCACATACATCTCGGCCAGCTTGTGCTTGATGGCCTGGTTGCCGGCGATCGGACGGCCGAAGGCGTAGCGCTCCAGCGCGTATTCCTTCGCCATTTCCAGCGCGCGGGACGCCCCGCCCAGCTGTTCGAAGGCGAGCAGCACGGCCACCTTGTCCATCAGCTGGTCATTGAGGCTTGCGCCGTCGCCTGCGGCGCCGAGGCGGATGCCCGGTGTCTTGTCGAAGGTCAGCTCGGCATGGCCGCGCGTCGGGTCGAGCGTGGAGAGCGTCTTGCGGGAAACGCCTGCGCCGGAGAGGTCAACGAGGACGAGGCTTGCGCCGGAGCCTTCCTTGGCCAGCACAACGGCGTGTGTGGCAATGCCGCCATCGGTGACCGGGATCTTGGTGCCGGAGACGGTGGAGCCGTCGAATGTGGTTTTCAGGCTGGCTGGATCCGGATGGCCCGGTCCTTCGCTGGCGGCGTAGCAGCCGATGATCTCACCGGCGACGATGCGCGGCAGGATGTCATTCTTCACTTCGTCCGACCCGGCCAGCTTCACGGCCTCGGTCAGGAAGTAGGCCGTGGACGAGAAGGGGACCGGCGCCAGGACACGGCCCATTTCCTCGGCCAGCACGCACATTTCCAGCATGCCGAGGCCAAGGCCTCCTTGCTCTTCCGGAATGGCGGTGCCCAGCCAGCCCATTTCGGCGATCTTTTTCCAGAGCGCTTCCGAATAGGCTTTGTCGTCATCGTTCAATACCTCGCGCACCACCGGAATGGCGCTCTCGGCCTCGAGGAATTTCCGCGCCTCGCCGGCGAGGAATTTCTGGTCTTCCGAAAAGTCGAAGTTCATGAGTGGATGGCCTCCCTTCGCCCATTATACGGGCGTGATTGCGTTTCTGGATTGGAAAATAGCGCGCTTTACGTGCACGGAAAGCCGTGACCCGGCGGAAGGGTGCCGCAAGGTTTTCTGTTAAAATTGCCAGACCGGCTTCACCGCGCCGAAAGCAGGCGGTGTCAGGCTCGATCCTCGGAGGAGTGTCTGGATGGCCAAAGCGCATTTTCACAAGATGCAGCGTGTCTACGTCAAACCCGTCGGTACCTGGGCGCTGGTCGAACAGGTGATCCCGCATTGGGTGAAGGATGTCGCTGAGCCGCTGAAGGTCACTTACGAGTGTGGTCTCGGCCGCCAGTTCCAGGCGCATGAACTGGTCTCCGAACAGGTCATGCATGCCGAAGATCATGCCGATCCCTGCGATGACCTGCTGCTGGAACACTGGCGTATCGGCCGGCGCTCGACAAAATGGCGCACGGCCATGGGGCATCATTCCGGTGACAATCTCGGCACGTTTCCGGTGATCCTCACCGATGAAGGCGACACTGGCGGCTGGCGCGTCAATCCGGTGGACTTCGACCGCGACCCGCAACGGATCGAACACCAGGCCCGCATGATCGTGCAGACGCCGGGCCTGCTGCAGATTGCCCGCCGGGTAGCCGAGATCGCCGCTGAAAACCCGGACTCCCTGCCGGAAGACCTGCTGCCGGTGGCGAAACAGTGCGCGTCCATCCTGCGCTATGTCTACCAGCTGAACGACGCGCCAGACACTGTCGCCGCCCAATAGGTGCTTACCGGCGAAGGACCAGCGCGAGGCTCGTCCCAAGTCCGGCCCCCAAAATGTTGGCGACTTCGTCGAGCAGGGAGAATTCCCGGCCCGTCGGCGCCAGTCCCTGCGCCACTTCCATCAGGGCGCCATAAATAATCGTAATGAGAAAGGCCCGGACAGCGCGGCCCGGCCCGAGCGCGAGGGTCAGCGCGCCGCCAAGACTGCCGTAAGCGATGAAGTGTTTCAGCTTGTCGGAGCCTTCGACCGGCGGCAGGTCGCCTGCCGGAACCAGTGAAAGTACGGCGATTGCGAGCATCAGGACGAGCGTTGCGGCGCCGGCTGCGCGCCGGGCTGCGGCTGACCGGAAAAAGCGGGTCATCGGAATCTGCTCCCTTTATGGCCGGAGGCCGCAAGTGCCTGCCTGATGGCTGACAGCCTTCCGGCCCTCGACGCGCGTCCTCCCATTTCCTATGTCCGTTACAGCCATTGCCAAGACCCCGGAGCCATTATGCGAACCGAAGCCCCCGTTTCTGTGCAACTTTCCGACTACAAACCCTATCCGTTCGAAATCGAGCAGGTGAACCTGCGCTTCGATCTCGATCCGGATGCGACGAAAGTCCGCTCCGAACTGAAGGTGCGCCGCACAGGCGCTGCAGGTGATGCGCTGGTGCTGGACGGGGAGGGGCTGACGCTCCGGTCGATCTCGATTGACGGCCAGGCGCTCGATGCCAGTTGTTACGAACAGACGGACAAGGCCCTGATCATCGCATCGGTGCCGGATGCGTTCACGCTGGTGACGGAGGTCGAGATCGCGCCGTCGCAGAACACGGCCCTGTCCGGGCTGTATATGTCGGGCGGGCGTTTCTGCACCCAGTGCGAGTCGACCGGCTTCCGCCGTATCACATTCTATCCCGACCGGCCGGACGTGATGAGCGCCTTCCATGTCTGGATGGCCGCAGACAAGAGCGCCTATCCGATCCTCCTGTCGAATGGCACGCCGGGCGAGACGGGCGATCTGGACGATGGCCGTCACTTCGCCGTTTGGGATGACCCGCACAAGAAGCCGTCCTACCTCTTCGCGCTTTGCGCCGGGGATTATGATGTCTACCGCGACAGCTTCACCACGATGAATGGCGACGATATTGCGCTGGCCATCCATGTCGACAAGGGCGATGCCGAGCGTGCCGCCTGGGCGATGGACAGCCTCAAGCGCTCCATGACCTGGGACGAGCAGACCTATGGCCGCGCCTATGACCTTGGCGTGTTCAACATCGTCGCCGTGCGCGACTTCAATTTCGGCGCCATGGAGAACAAGGGCCTCAACGTCTTCAACTCCGCCTATGTGCTGGCCGACGAAGCGACCGCGACGGATGCGGACTTCGAAGCCATTGAGAGCATCGTGGCGCACGAATATTTCCACAACTGGACCGGCAACCGCATCACCTGCCGCGACTGGTTCCAGCTCTGCCTGAAAGAAGGCCTGACGGTTTTCCGTGACCAGAACTTCTCCGCTGACATGCGCTCGCGCCCCGTACAGCGCATCAAGGACGTGATCCGCCTGCGTGCGCGCCAATTTGCCGAAGATGCCGGTCCGCTGGCCCATTCCGTGCGGCCGGACCATTACGGCTCCATCGACAATCTCTACACCGCGACCGTCTATGAGAAGGGCGCCGAACTGATCGGCATGCTGCGCCGGATGATCGGCGAAGAGCTCTACCGCAAAGGCATGGACCTCTATTTCGAACGCCACGATGGCCAGGCCGTGACGATCGAGGATTTCTACAAATGCTTCGAAGACGTCACCGGCGAAGACTTCACGCAGTTCCGCCTCTGGTATGCCCAGGCCGGGACGCCGGAAGTGACGGTCGAGGAAAACTGGAAGCCCGAGACGCGTGAGATCGAGATCACGCTGAAGCAGAAAACGCCGCCGACGCCCGGCCAGCCGGTGAAAAAGCCGGTGCCGATCCCGCTGGAAATGGCGCTGCTGGACGATGAAGGCAATCTCGCCGAGTGGACGACCATCCTGGAAGACGAGGATGTGACCCTCACCATGGAGATGCCGGAGTCGGTCACCGAGCCGCCGCTCGTCTCTGTAAACCGGGACTTCACGGCGCCGATCCGCCTCAATCGCTCCCTGACGCGCGACCAGCGCCTCGCCATGGTCCGTATGGAGACAGATCCGTTCAATCAGTGGGATGCTGTCCAGACGCTGGTGAAGGCTGAGATCCTTGCTCTCTCCGAAGGCAGTCAGGCCGAGCCGGATGACGCGCTCGTCACGGCCCTTGCCGGCGCCGTGGAACAGGCCGTGGACGACCCGGCCTTCGCCGCGCTGCTGACACGCCTGCCGGAAGTCGGGGAGATGTTCCTGGAGCGCCAGCCGGCCGACGCCGTCGCGCTGAACGCTGCCCGCAAGAAGCTGCAGTCCGCGCTGGCGGAGAAGCTCTCCGGCTTTAGTGCTTCGCCCCTCGGCAAGCCGACACCGGCGCCCTTCGATCCGGGCGCAGAGCAAGCCGGGATCCGCGCTCTGCGCACAGCGATGATCGTGCTGCTGGGTGTGTCGCCGGATGCAGGCGCAGCCGATACGCTGCGGGGGCTCTACGACAATGCCACCAACATGACCGAACGGCTCGCGGCCCTGCGCGCCTATACGGTGCAGAAGGGCGGCAAGGCGAATGAGGCGCTGGCCGATTTCGAGGAGACCTGGAAAGACAATCCGCTGGTCATGGACAAATGGTTCGCCCTGCAGGCCACGACGGGTGATGCCGAAACGATCAAGGCGCTCGCCGCGCATCCGGCCTTCGACCTGCGCAACCCGAACCGGGTCCGTTCTGTCGTCGCGGCCTTCACGATGCAGAACCTTGCCGCCTTCCATGCACCGGACGGGTCCGGTTACCAGGCGGTCGAGGAGATCATCCTCAAGGCCGACAAGGCGAACCCGGCCCTCGGCGCCCGCCTGCTGACCGCGTTCGAGCAATGGCGCATCCTGGAACCGCAGGCCAAGGCGGCGGCAGAAGCCACGCTGAAGCGGCTTCAGTCGGCGGGGCTCTCCTCCAATGCGGCGGACATTGTGGCCCGCGCGCTCGGTTAAGTCCCGTGCGTTAACGAAACTTTGAGATTTGTTAACGCTCGGGCAATGATTCCGGCGGACAAGGAGATTCGTGCGAGTATCGCCCGTCCTGCGGGCATGGGATCGTCCTTTGGCAGAAATGGATCAAAAATCCCAAATAAAACAAGCTTCAGACCCGGTGTCTGATGTTGTGTCCGCACGCCTGAAATGGACCGTCGCCGGGACGATTGTCCTTCTGGCTGCTGCCATGGGCCTGAAAGCCTGGGACGAGCACCAGCGCGCCGATGCCAATCTGCTGCTGACGCTGCAGGCGGAGGCTGAAGCGCTGGCCGGGCGGGTCGGCGGACGGGCCGATACGGTGGAAACCGCCATCCGCCTCGTGACCGACAATCATGCCTCGCGTTCGGCCATTGCCGCGGCAACCCCGGGCGTCGATGCCGTCATGACGCTGGCCGATGCCAAACAGGCACCCGAAGGCAGCCGGCTCGACGCCGCAGCCACGGTGGCAGAGTCCCTAATGCAAACCGATCAGCGGGCAGGCCTCTCCGAGCTTGGCGATGTCGTCCTTGTATCGGGCAGCGGCAACCAGGCCGTGATCGCGCTGGCGCCAGCGGGCACCTGGCTGCCGGTCATGTCGAACGGCCGTGAAGTGTCGCTTGTCTCGGGCGGGCTCCGCTTCGTGGCTGGCGATCCTGCGCCGCGCCCGGCGAACGGTTTGCGGCCGATCCGGCAGGCACGTTTCGAAAAAGGGCAGGGCCTTCAGCGGACCGCGCTTGCCTGCAGCGACATCGCAGGCGGCGGGCTTGCCGTCTGCAGCACCACCCGGGCCGACGTGTTCACGCGGGATGACCTGGTCAGCCTCCTGATCTTTGCCCTGCTTCTGGCGGCGCCAGTCCTGGCGATCACCGGTCTTCTGGGCCGCCTGTCGAAGAAGCAGGCCGACACATTCGTTGAAGCGGCCCGCGACGAACAGGCCGACCGGATCATGGCGACCGTCATGCGCAGCGCCCGCGCCGGCTATTGGGAATGGGCCTCCGGAGAGGCATCAATCTTCCTGTCAGAAGCGTCGAGCGAAATGCTGGACCTTGAAGGCATGCGGACGGTCTCGCTTGGCAATTTCCTCAATCAGGTTCATCCGGAACATCAGGCCCGCGTGCGCGAGGCGATCGAGAAGTCGCGCGAGATTGGCTGGCTGCAGGTGGCTTTTGTGCTGGCAAAGCCACCGCTCCGCTGGATCGAGATGCGCGGTTCGGGATCTGACACCGAAGATGGCAAGCTGTTCGGCGGGATCCTCCTGGACATTTCGGACCGCAAGCAGGCCGAAGACCGGGTCAAGGCTGCTGAACGACGCCTGCGCAGCGCATTGGAAGGGTTCAATGGCCCCTTTGCCCTGTGGGATCACCGCAAGCGTCTCCTCTACTGGAACCGCGCCTTCGCCACCGATTTCGGCCTCACCGAAACGCTGCGCACGGGCATGACACACGAGACGGTTACCATCGCCCGGTCTGGCGCGATCCGTGCAGAACGTCAGTCAGCAGATGACAACCAGTCGACCCTGATCGGTTTGCAGGGCGGACGCTGGCTGAAGCTGGTTGAACGGCCATCCCCGGACGGCGGCCTGATCACGATCGGCATCGATGTGACCGAGAATATCGGCATTGAAGAAGAGCTGCGCCGCCAGAAAGAGCGCATGCGCAAGACGATGCTGGACCTCGAACGCTCAGAAGGCCGGGCCGGGGAACTGGCCCGCAAACTGACGGAAGAGAAGTCGCGCGCGGAGAATGCGTCGAACTCGAAATCTGCCTTCCTGGCAAATATGAGCCACGAGTTGCGCACGCCGCTGAACGCCATCAACGGCTTCTCGGAAATCCTTGCGCACGAACTCTACGGGCCGCTCGGCGATCCGCGCTACAAGGGCTATGCGCAGGACATTCTCGCCTCCGGCCAGCACCTGCTGGACATGATCAACGACATCCTCGACATGGCAAAGATCGAGGCCGGCAAGATGACGATCAACCCGCAGCCGATCGATCCGGTCGATCCGGTGGACGCGGCCGTGCGGATGATCCGGCGCAAGGCGTCGGACAAGGATATCGAGGTTGTGCTGGACGTCCAGCCGGGCCTGCCCGAGATCGACGCAGACCATCGCGCTATCCGCCAGATGGTGCTGAACCTCGTGTCGAACGCGATCAAATTCACCAATCCGGGCGGCAAGATCACGGTCGCCGTGCAGCAGTACGGGCCGGACATCAAAGTCTCTGTCACCGACACAGGCATCGGCATTCCAGCCGCGGACCTGCCGCGTCTTTCACAGCCGTTCGAACAGGCCGCAGGCTCGCATGACCGGAATTATGAGGGGACCGGGCTCGGCCTCGCCCTCACCAAATCCTTCGCGGAGATGCATAGCGGCGAGCTCTGTCTTTCGTCCATCGAAGGCGAGGGCACGACCGTGTCCTTCACCCTGCCGATTGCCGGGCCGGGTGCTGCTGAAGACGAAAGCGACGACCGCGACGCGGCCTGATCAGGCCGGCGGTCTCTGGTTCCAGGCCACGATCCGCGTGCCGGTATTGCAATGGATTTCGCCCCACGCGCCGGTTTTGAGTTTCGGCTGAAGGCCCGTCGGTACAGCGTCCACGACATCCGGCAGGAACCGGGCGATGCCATTGCTGGTCACCACGAGGATAGTCTGATCGGCGGACAGGCCGGAGGCTTCAGCCAGTAGCGCTTTCCATCCGGAATGAATGGCGGGTTTGTCGACGATCCAGCCGTCCGGCACGCGGCTGTCTTCTTCCCATGCCCTGAGGGCGTCTTCTCCGATCCGGGCGACGACCTTGTCCTCGGCGACGTTCTCGTCCGGGCCATAATCGATCTCGGTCAGGAAGGGCAGGGTCGCGAGCTCCGGACTGTCAGGCCGGGTATCAAGAATGGCCGCGGCGGTTTGCCTTGTCCGCTGCAGGGCCGAGCAATAGGCGGCATGGAAAGATGTCTCCGCGAAATGGCGGCTGAGTGCGTCGGCCTGTTCCTGTCCGGAAGTGGAGAGCGGCAGGTCTGTGCGGCCGCCCACGCGGGTCACCATATCGCCCTTGTCAAACGTGTTGCCATGCCGGCAGACAATGATCCGTCCCATGATTATCAGGCCTCCAGTGGGTCGCCATGTTCGGCGACGAGACGTTCTGCGAGCGCGACATCTTCGGCAGTATCAATTCCGGGGATGGCGATTTGGCCGGGTTCGACTTCAACGCACTGGATGCTCATTCCGTTTTCAAGCAGGCGCAGCTGTTCCAGGCCTTCCAACTGTTCGTAGCGGCCTTCCGGCAGGCTGACATAGCGGCGAAGCGCGTCCAGCCTGTAGGCATAGAGGCCGATATGCCGGCAGACGGGCGAAGGGCCGCCTTTTTCGCGCAGGGCAGCTTCCTTGCGCATCGCAGGGATCAGGTTTTTCGAAAACCAAAGCGCGCGGCCTGCTTCGTCATGCACCAGCGTTGTGCCGGAGAAGGGGGTCTCGGCCTTGTGTTTGCGGAACGCATCGAGCGCGTCCCAGGTCAGGCGGACATAGGGCGTGGCCGCGTCGGCGCCGGAATCGCGTGCGGCCTGGGCGACTGCGATCACATGCGCCGGCGGCGTAAAAGGGGAGTCGCCCTGCAGGTTCACGACGTTCTCCGGCGCTGCGCCCAATGCGGTGGCTGCAGCCAGCGCGCGGTCCGTACCCGAGGGCAGGTCCGGATCGGTCATGACCACCGGAATGCCAAGGTCCTGGCAATGGGTCTCGATGCGCGCGTCATCTGTTGCGACGACATGCCGGGCATTGCCCAGCGTATCTGCTGCCTGCGCCGCCATCGCAGCGACGCGGGAGACCATGGTGCGGCCGGCAATCATGACCAGCGGTTTTCCGGGAAGCCGGGTCGATGCGTAACGCGCGGGAACGACGATCAGGGTTTGCATGTCCGTCAGCCCTCGTGATGCCCGTCGAGATCGAACGTGCCATCCCGCATTTCCGTCATCACACCGATGAACGGGATGATCCAGCTGATGGCCTCGTCGCTGACGCCTTCGTCCTGCAGGAAGGATGTGAGCGCGGGGACGAACTCCTCGCTGCGGCCGCATTGTTCGAGGGCGGCTTCCAGTTCCGGCAGGACGACCCTGTTGAAGGAGTCTGCGAAGGTCTGGATCCGGCCTGACTTCCGGGCAAGCGATATGGCGACCATCGGGTCCACATCACCGTCTTCGCGGGAGAGTTTGCGGAAGTCATTGATCAGGCCGCGGTTCTCGGATGCGAATTTCTTCAGGGTCTTGTCTGTCTTGTAGTCGATCCATTCCGCCGAGCAGGGGGGCGGTTCCACCGTTGCACAGGCCGCAAGGGGCAGAAGCAACAGGGTCAGGGCAGTCAGGCGCGGTGTCATGCAGGGGCTCCGGCTGGGGGAAGAAATCGCGTGCACCCTAGAGGGGCCCGGCTGGCCTGCAAAGCCTTCCGGTTCAGACGAAAAGCGCCCCGGTGGTTTCCCGCCGGGGCTAAGTCGTTTCTGGTCGCGTCTGGCGCGGCCGGCTTAGTTTTCGCCGCCGTCGAGGTTCCCGTCAGAGCGGACCTGCTCGCGGAAGGATTCCTTCTCGACATCGCACAGGTCTCTGCTCGAATTGATCACAGCCATCGTCTTGGCAGAGCGCAGGGCAGTCTCGTCGCCCTTTACACAGGCGATTTTGACCGTTTTCTCGTCCTTGCCGACACCGAGGGTGCGGCTCATCACCTTTGTCTCACCATCGGAGAGATTGGCGTCACGGCACTCTGCGACCAGATCGTCCAGCGCGGTCGAGGTTTCCTCGATGCGGTGTTCAAAGTCCGCGCCGAATTTCTGGTCGATCAGGGTTTCCAGCTTGATCGATTTCGCTTCGAGACGGGCTTCCAGTTCGCTGGTCATCCGTTCCAGCTCCGGTTCGAGGCTCTCATGCAGTTCTTCGGCGCGGGCTTCATGGGCGGCGGCCCAGGACTCGGCGCGTTCTCCGAACTTCTCGCCCCATGCTTCCCATTTGCGGCCCCACTCCTCCCAGTCTTCTTCAGACATCTCGCCTTCGAAGTGGATTTCGGCACCATCCTGCACGTCCACGACGACGTCCTGGAAGTTGGAGACGAGCGGCAGGTCGTTCAGTTCTGCCATCAGGGCCTGGAACTCAGCGTCGTCTTCCAGGGCGAGCGTGATCTCGGGAACGTTGGAGGTGATCTTCGCCGTGATCCGGCCGATCACCTTGCTGTCCTCGGCCATTTCCCGGGACAGCCGGTTGATCTCCGCCGTCACTTCAGGGCCGGGTTCAATCCCCTCAAAGGGTTCGCCGAGTACAATGATGCGGCGGTCGGGGATCAGTTCGCCATTCAGGTAGACGGTACCGTTCTCGATACGCAGCTCGCGATGTTCACGCTCACCGGCATTGGCCGGGACCGAGGATGTGGCGATCAGGGCAGCCGCACCGATCACAGCGGTGGCGGCCCCGCCTGCGAGACGCCGTGTGCGGGGCGGAGCAGGATGGGTCATGCGGCTGAGGCGTTCCTTCAGGGCGTGGGTGAGGGGCAGGCTGGCCGCAGCGGGCGGGCGTTCCTGCGCGGCGGACTTCACGGCCTTGATCAGCGTCGCGCCATAGGCATGCGGCGAGGCGGTCCCGGTCTTCAGCACATCGGCGTCGCAAGCAGCTTCCTGGTCCGTCCGGAATGCGCGGTGCGCATAATAGGCCAGCGGGTTGAACCACATGCAGGCGATGAAGAACTCGGCCAGTTGCAGGGCCCAGAGGTCGCCGCGGCGGACATGGGTCAGCTCGTGAGCGAGGGCAGCGCGTTGCTGTGTGTCGTCATAATCCGTCTCGAACCAGGCCGGCAGTAGGACGACCGGACGGGCGAGGCCTGTCACAAGCGGGCCGGACGAGATGAAGCTGGACGCAACCACGGGCAGGCGCTTCAGGCCAACCTGCGCACCAACCTGACGCGCAATATGCTGGAGGCGGGGAGAGACGTTCACAGCCTCCCGCTTCACGGTCTGCATGAAGACATGCTGGCGCCAGAGGCTGAGACCAAAGATGAAAAGAGCCCCGCCTGCCCAGACGATGAAGAGGCCTGGCAGCAGCATGGCGGACAATGTGTCCATCAGGGGCTGAGGTGAGGCCAGGCCATCCGCAAATGCGGTGTCCGGTAGGGGTGCCGGCGGCACGGCGGCGGCCGGGGCAGACGGGGAAACGGTGAAGGTCGTCGCCATGGCTTCCGAGGCGGCTGTTACGGTCAGCGCCGCGGTGGGCTCTGCGGCCTCGGTGGAGCCGGACTTCGGCAGGCGCAGCAGTGGCATCAGCGAAACCGGCATCTGCAGCGGCGGCAGGACAAGGCGGGCCAGCGGAAGCGCCCACAGGGCATAGGCCGTGCCGGCGCCAAAATATTTCGCCACAGGACGGCGTGCCACCAGAACCAGGGCGATCAGGACGGAAACCGCCAGGACCGTCTGCAGGGCAGATGTCGCGTCAGGAAAAATGGTTGCGATGTTCATTTCTTCAGATCCCCCAGCAGGCGTTCCAGTTCCTCAATGTCTTCCGGTGTCAGGCCGCGCGTATCCGCCAGGTGCGCAACCAGAGGCGCAGCGCGGCCGGAGAAGACCCGGTCGACAAACTGGCCGGCGGCCTTGGCCTTGTAGGCCCCTTCTTCAATAACCG
This sequence comes from Hyphomonas sp., assembly GCA_002700305.1. Taxonomy (GTDB): domain Bacteria; phylum Pseudomonadota; class Alphaproteobacteria; order Caulobacterales; family Hyphomonadaceae; genus Hyphomonas. The sequence continues at coordinate 33,617 of PACZ01000005.1, forward strand.
GATAATAGAGATAGCGGCGGCCATCCTCTTCCGTCCGGAGCGCCCCTTTCTCGACCAGGCGGGCCAGCAGCGTTTTCACGGTGCGGCTGGTCCAGTCCTTCTCGTCGCCCAGCGAGTCATGGACGTCCGAGGCAGCGAGGCCGGGCGTCTGCCACAGCACGCTCATCACATCGAGTTCGGCGGCTGAAATCTTCATCTGCGGGCTCCCCGGTAAGACTACAAGCGTGGTCATAAGCCATGACTACAAGCGTGGTCAATGAGAATTTCCGCACTGCCGCGTGACAAGTTTGTAAGGTCAGGCTTTGATGCATCCTGTCTGCGGGCGCGGCTTCATTTCCGGCAAGCGCTCCTGTAGGACAGACGGAGGGTCCCGGGGCCGGGGCCAGAGTGAGGGTAAAAACAGATGAACCGAGGGATGCTGGGAGCGCTGGGTCTTGCGCTTCTCACGGCAGGGTGTGCTGAAACAGGCACCAGCGGAGATTTCGGCCGTGTTCTGGGAGAGGTCCTTGGTTCCGCCACCGCGCCCGACTCGCAAGGCACACTCAGCATCGCTGAAATTGATGCCGGTCTGCGCGAAGCCCTGACGGTCGGCACCAATCTGGTCGCCAATCAGCTTGGCCAGACGAATGGCTATTATGGCGATCCGAAAATCCGCATTCCGCTGCCGCAGACTTACCGGACCCTCCAGACGAATCTGGCGAAGGTCGGTGCGAGCAAGCCGCTCGACGATCTGGAGCTGCGCATGAACCGCGCAGCCGAATCCGCCGTACCGGAAGCGCAGGTCCTGGTCCTCAGCGCGATCCGCAACATGACCATCACGGACGCGCTCAACATCCTGAACGGCGGCGATACGGCGGCAACTGATTATCTCCGGTCAAAGACGGAACCCCAGCTGCGGGCCGCCTTCACGCCCTATGCCCGGGAGGCGCTGTCGAAGTCCGGCGCTTTCACGGCGATGGAAAATGTTGCCTCGCAATATGGGGCAGGCGGCATCACCTCCAGCCTGCAGGCGGACCTGACCGCGCATGCTGTTGATTACGGCCTGGACGGTATCTTCCTGTACGTCGCGGAAGAGGAAAAGAAGATCCGGGAAAACCCGCTCGCGCGGAGTACGGACTTGCTGCGCCGCGTGTTCGGGAATCGCGGCTGATGCGGCGTTTTGCAACCGAGATGAAAGCCGGAGGCACGCTGGCCGGTATCGAGTTCGGCGATCCGATCAAACCGTTCGCCGCCGTATGGATCCATGCCACCGGCTTCAACGCCATGACCTATCAGTCGATGCTGGCACCGCTTGGCCTGCGCCAACGCGTGGCCGCGCTCGACATGCGCGGGCATGGGCGGTCGACGATGCCGGCCAAGCCCGGCCGGATGAAGTCCTGGCATCGTTACCGCGATGACGTGATCGAATGGCTGGAAAAGGAAGCGCCCAACGGCGTCGTACTGAGCGGCCATTCGATGGGCGCAACGGTGGCCCTTCTGGTGGCAGGCAAACGGCCTGACCTGGTCAAGGGGCTGGTGCTGGCCGATCCGGTGATCATGCCGCGCGTCTATTACTTCTGGAAACATGTGTTCCCGCCGGTCACCTGGATTGCCAACCGTAACACGCTCGCGCGCTCGGCGAAGAAGCGGCGGGCCGAGTTCCCGGCATTCCGCGATGCGCTGGAATCCTATACGGGGCGCGGCGCGTTTGCGTCCTGGCGCGAGCCCTTCTTGGCCGACTATTTGCTGGATGGCATTGACCGGGTGGACCATAATTCTGCGCAAAGCGAAGAGCAGACCTGGCGGCTGACCTGCGAGCCGAAATGGGAGTCGGCGACATTCTCCGCCCAGCGCAACCAGCCCTGGCGCGCGCTCAGAAAGGTCCGCAAACACAAGATCCCGATCATCGTGCTGCGCCCGAACCGATCATCTGTGATCACACCAAAGGTTCGGGCACAGATTATCCTGATGAATCAGGCCCTGATGATGAAAGGTGTGCGCGGCACGTCGCACTTCCTGCCCATGGAAGCGCCCTATGAAGTGCGCGATGCGTTGTCTGCCTTCATTGCGCGACTGGTGGAACGTTTCACTTTGGAAGAAGATTCCGACGTCTCGCGCTCGCTCAGCATCCGGCGCCGCAGGGCGTAAGCGCCCCGCTTGCCAGAGTGCCCTGATTACCAGAGCGGGCGGTCGGGGGAGGCGGACCCGGCCAGCTTTTCCATGAGGCGGGTCAGTTCCACGCGTTCGTCCGGTGTGAGGACCGCTTCGAGCGCTTGTTCCTCGGCAATCGCCATCGGCACGATCTCGTCATACACGGACGTGCCCGCTGGCGTGAGGTACAGTTTGGACCGGCGGCCATCCTCTTCAGAGGATTTGCGTTCCAGATATCCGACTTCGATCAGACCGGCGACGGCGCGGCTGACGGCAACCTTGTCCATCGCCGTGCGCTGGCCGATCTCGGTTGCGCTGATGCCCGGCGCATCGCCTGTGACGGCCATGACGCGCCACTGCCAGATCGTCAGGCCGAATTCTCGATCATACAGCTCCGCAATGCGTCGCGAGATCGTGTTGGACAGGACGGACAGGCGGTAGGGAAGGAATTCGCGCAGGCGCAGCTGCGGTGTCCGGGAGGGTTCGGGCATGGCGGGTCCATTCATACTTGCCTTGCGGCGAGCAATTAGTTACATATGAAACTATAATTTTGATCGCAATAGGGAGAGAGAACCCATGGCAGACCTGTTTGACAACCCTGCAGGCCTCGACGGTTTCGAATTCATTGAATTTTCCGCGCCTGAAAAAGGCGTGCTGGAGCCGGTTTTCGAGACGATGGGCTTCACCAAGGTTGCCCGGCACCGCTCGAAGGATGTCGAGCTCTGGCGCCAGGGCGGCATCAACCTGATTACCAATTACGAGCCGAAATCGGCGGCCTGGTATTTCTCGCGCGAACATGGGCCTTCGGCCTGTGGCATGGGCTTCCGCGTGCGCGATGCCCGCAAGGCCTATGCGCACCTGCTGGAGCAGGGCGCAGAGCCGGTGCATGTTGAGACCGGTCCGATGGAACTGCACATCCCCGGCATCCGCGGCATCGGCAACTCGATCATTTATCTGATCGACCGTTATGGCGACGATCTCGACATCTATGACATCGACTTCGAATACCTGCCGGACGTCGAGAAACACCCCGTTGGAGCTGGCTTCCAGCTGATCGACCACCTGACGCACAATGTTTATGGCGGCCGGATGAAGTATTGGGCGGACTTCTACGAGAAGCTCTTCAACTTCCAGGAAATCCGCTATTTCGACATCAAGGGCGAATATACGGGCCTGACCTCCAAGGCGCTGACGGCGCCGGACGGCAAGATCCGCATTCCGCTGAACGAAGAGGGCAAGGGCGGCGGTGGCCAGATCGAGGAATTCCTGCGCGAGTTCAACGGCGAAGGCATCCAGCACATCGCCCTCATCTGCGACGATCTCTATGCCTGCTATGACAGCCTGAAACAAAAGGGTGTGCCCTTCATGACGGCGCCGCCGGCAGCTTATTACGAAATGCTGGACGAGCGTCTGCCGGGCCATGGCGAAGACGTTGAAGGGCTGAAATCCCGCGGCCTGCTGCTGGACGGCACTACCGAAGGCGGCCAGCCGCGCCTCCTGCTTCAGATCTTCGCTCAGGCCCAGATCGGCCCGGTCTTCTTCGAGTTCATCCAACGCAAGGGTGACTACAAGGAAGGCTTCGGCGAAGGCAACTTCAAGGCCTTGTTCGAATCCATGGAACGTGACCAGATCCAGCGAGGTGCTTTGAAGGTCGAAGAGGACGCATGAGCGACGACAATCCCAAATGGTCGAGCACGATGATGTCGGTGGGCGCTACTTTGGGTGCCATTATAGGATATGTCCTGTTCACCAATTTGCTGGAAGTGCCAGAAGCTGATCCGGGAGAGGTTTTCGGCAGAACAACAGCTGGGACCATAATCGGAATTCTATTGGGTACTCCTTTGGGAGGTGCCATTGGTTTCGGGTTCGGTAAGGTGTTGGAGAAACTCAACATCAAACATTGAGACTGCGATGAACCAGGAAAAGAAAAAAGTTGAACTGTCCCCGGTCGGCGAAGGCCTGATCGGGGCCGTTGCCGGCACCGTGGTTGGCGTCATCCTGTGGCGCATCGGGGTGATTTCCGCCTCGGCCATTCCGGGCGTCACGCTCGGCCTCGGGATCGGCAGCTGGTTCAACGCCTGGCGGCGCGCAAAGAACGCCGCAAAAGACAAGGGAGAGACCTAGATGACATCACCCGCACACCTGAAAGGCGTCCACCACGTCGCCTATCGCTGCAAGGACGCCAAGGAAACGGTCGAGTTCTATCGCGATGCGCTCGGCATGGATTTCCAGCTTGCGATCGCTGAGGACCATGTGCCCTCGACCGGCGCCTATGATCCGTACATGCACATTTTTCTCGATGCCGGAAACGGCAATGTGCTCGCCTTCTTCGAACTGCCTGAGCAGCCGGACATGGGCCGCGACGAGAACACGCCTGTCTGGGTGCAGCATATCGCCTTCCGCGTCGGCTCGCTGGAAGAGCTGATGGAGACCAAGGCGCACCTTGAAGGCATGGGGCTGGACGTGCTCGGCCCCACCCATCACGGCATCTTCAAGTCGATCTATTTCTTCGACCCCAACGGCCACCGCATTGAGCTTGCCGCCGATATCGGCACGCCGGAACAGATGAAACAGCTGAAAGACGTGGCCGAACCGATGATCGAGGAATGGAGCGCCACCAAGAAAGCCCCGCGCCACGCCGCCTGGCTGCACGAGAAAATCGCGGACGAAAGCTGATGCTTTCCTGTCACGAGCAGTCGCGTTAGCACTGTCGGTGTGGAGGACGATCAGACTTATGCAGAAATACATATTGGGCGCTGCGTGCGCTTTAATCCTGGCGCCGTCGGCTGTTGCAGACAGGCTCGTTACGGACATCTCTGACAATCGCGCATTGTCTCACGTTGAGGAATTCCACTGGTTCGGTGGAGAAAATGATTTCAGCGCAGGCATCAGCTTTGCGGATTTCGATGGCGACGGTGATCTCGATATTGCCAATGTAAATGGCCGCCACTGGCCGGTCGCCGACCTGCTGTTGCTGAACAATGGCAAGGGCCGTTTTCCAATGGCCGCCGAGATCGGAGATTGGCGCACAACCGGCTATGGCGGATGCCCGGCCGATATCGACAATGATGGTGACATGGACCTGCTGGTGCCGCGCGACTGGCTCGCTGTCGGCATCTTTCAAAATGACGGTGCTGGCCACTTGTCTGAAGCCGGGACAATTGGTGCCGCAGGTCACGCCCGCAGCCGCGCCACACCTGACCTGAACAATGATGGCGTCGCAGACCTTGTCATCGCAGACCGGGGGGGCGCCTCCTTTTACGCTTACGGCCCATTGGCGCCCGGTGTTGAAACGCATCCCCTGACAGATGTGGCGGCCGTTGGCGTTGCGACCGGAGACCTGAATGGTGACGGGAAGAGCGATATTGTGCTCGCCATGCGCGGTGATGCAACACTGGCTGTCCTGTTTGCGGAAGAGACCGGCTATGCCGACCCGGTCTTGCTGGGCCGTGACGACCTCCAATCGCGTTCCGTCGCCATTGCAGACTGGGACGGAGATGGCGATCTGGACCTTGTCACAGCCGTCCTGACCGGTTCCAATCAGGTCTATCTCAATAATGACGGAGATTTTGACCGGGCCGTGATTATCGGGCCGCCAAGTGAGATATCGGCTGGCGTTCGGGTTACTGACCTGGACGGCGACGGACGTCCGGACGCGGTTTTCGCGAATGAAGGTCAGAACTCGGTTATGATGAATGGTATCGGCGGCGCCCGGCGGATTTTACTGCCCGGCGAGAATGACACCTACGACCTCGACGTCGGAGACCTCAATGGTGACGGCATGCCGGATATCGGCTTTGCCAATTCCGACGCCCCCAACACGCTCTTTTTTCTTATCCCCACCGGAGACCCGGAATGAAACTCGCTACTCTCAAAAATGGTGCCCGTGATGGCCGTCTTGTTGTCGTCTCGAAAGACCTGACACGCGCCACGGATGCCGCCTCGATTGCGCCGACGCTGCAAGCTGCGCTGGATGACTGGGAACATATGGCCCCGCGCCTCCAGCTGCTGGCCGAGCAGGTGGAGCTGGGCAGCGTGCCGACGTTCCGTTTCCACGAGCATGACTGTGAAAGCCCGCTGCCGCGTGCTTATCAGTGGGCGGACGGCTCGGCCTATATCAACCATGTGGAGCTGGTCCGGAAGGCGCGCGGCGCCGAAGTGCCGGAAAGCTTCTATGACGATCCGCTGATGTATCAGGGTGGGTCCGATGCCTTCCTCGGCCCCCGCGATGCGATCCCGCTCGGCGATGTCGCCTGGGGTTGTGACATGGAAGGGGAGGTCGCGGTCATCACGGATGACGTGCCCATGGGCGTGTCCGAGGCGGATGCGGCCAGCCACATCAAGCTGGTCATGCTGTGCAATGACGTGTCGCTGCGCGGGCTAATCCCCGGCGAACTCGCCAAGGGCTTCGGTTTCTTCCAGTCCAAGCCGCCGAGCGCTTTCACGCCTGTCGCCGTGACGCCGGACGAATTGGCCGACGCCTGGAAAGACAGCGTCATCCACCTGCCGCTGCATGTGGACTATAACGGTCAGCCATTCGGCCGCGCCAATGCGGGCGTCGATGCCACATTCAGCCTCGCGCGCCTCGTGGCCCACGCTGCAAAGACCCGTCCGCTCACCGCCGGTACAGTGATCGGTTCCGGCACGGTCTCCAACAAGGATGCCGATGGCGGGGCGGGTAAGCCGGTCAGCGAAGGCGGGCTCGGCTATTCCTGCATCGCCGAGATCCGGATGATCGAGACGATCGCCGACGGCGCGCCGAAAACCCCCTTCATGAAGCCCGGCGATACGGTGCGCATGGAGATGTTGGACAAGGCCGGGCATTCCATCTTCGGGGCCATCGAGCAGACCGTGGAATCCGTGTGACCCGGCTTGTTTTCCCGGCGGGCTTGTGTTTCAACGCTTGTTGAAATTTTGGCGGCGCGAGACGGTTCAGCCGGCCGGAAAGTGTGATACGAGACAAGAAAGCGCGCCCGGGCGGGCCCTGCCTGCCTGAGCGCCCAATTCAGGGAGCGACAGGACCTGTCCATGTCTAGCAAGGTCTACAATTCTGCGAAGGAAGCCCTTGAGGGCCTGACCTTCGACGGCATGACCGTGATGGCCGGGGGCTTCGGCCTGTGCGGCATTCCGGAAAATCTCATCCTCGCCCTGCGCGAAAGCGGCGTGAAGGACATCACGGCGATTTCGAACAATGCAGGCGTCGACGATTTCGGCCTCGGCCTGCTGCTGCAGACGCGCCAGATCAAGAAGATGATCTCGTCCTATGTCGGCGAGAACAAGGAGTTCGAGCGCCAGTATCTCTCCGGCGAACTGGAGCTGGAGTTCAACCCGCAGGGCACGCTGGCAGAGCGTTGCCGGGCAGGGGGCGCGGGCATTCCGGGCTTCTACACCAAGACCGGCGTCGGCACGATCATCGCCGAGGGCAAGGAACACCGCGACTTCAACGGCGAGACCTACATCCTCGAAACGGGCCTCGTGTCAGACCTTTCCATCGTGAAGGCCGAAAAGGCCGACACGCAGGGCAATCTCGTCTTCAACGAGACGGCCCGCAACTTCAACCCACCCATGGCGATGGCCGGCAAGGTCACCGTGGCTGAAGTGGAAGAAATCGTGCCGACCGGCGATCTCGACCCGGACGAAATCCACCTGCCGGGCATCTTCGTGCAGCGCATCGTGAAGGGCACTTTCGAGAAGCGAATTGAACAACGCACCGTGCGCAAGCGGGAGGCTTACTGATGCCCTGGACACGCGATGAAATGGCGGCGCGCGCCGCAAAGGAACTGCACGACGGCTTCTATGTGAACCTTGGCATCGGTATTCCGACGCTGGTGGCGAACCACATTCCGGACGACATGGACGTGACGCTCCAGTCCGAGAACGGCATGCTGGGCATGGGCCCGTTCCCGTTCGAGGGCGAGGAAGACGCAGACCTGATCAATGCCGGCAAGCAGACGATCACGACGCTGCCGCGCACGAGCTTCTTCGACAGCGCGACCAGCTTCGCGATGATCCGCGGCGGCCACATCAACATCGCCATCCTCGGCGCGATGGAAGTGGCCGAGAATGGAGACATCGCCAACTGGATGATCCCCGGCAAGCTCGTGAAGGGCATGGGCGGGGCGATGGACCTCGTCGCCGGCGTGAAGCGCATTGTTGTGGTGATGGATCACTGCAACAAGAAGGGCGAGACGAAGGTGCTGAAGGAATGCACCCTGCCGCTCACCGGCAAGGGCGTGGTCAACCGCATCATCACCGACCTTTGTGTGTTCGACGTGGTCGAGGGCGGCCTGAAAATCGTTGAGCTCGCGCCCGGCGTGTCCCCGCAGGACGTCAAGGAAAACACCGAAGCGACCATTGTCGGCTAATACGTCTTGTCAGACGAGGAGGATTGAATCCGGACACGCTCCGGATTAGGGCTGCGCCATGACTTCTGCATTCTCTCCGCTATCGCCGCTTCCGCCGGACGCTCTGCTCGGCCTGATGACCGCTTTTCGTGAAGACGACCGGGCCGAGAAATTCGATCTGGGTGTCGGCGTCTACAAGGATGATGCGGGCAACACGCCCGTCATGTCGGCGGTGGCGAAAGCCGAGGCCCTGATGCTGCAGCGCCAGACGACGAAGGTCTATGAAGGCCCGCGTGGCAATGTCGATTTCTGTGCCGCGATCGAGGATTTTGTCTTCGGTGTGGATGCACCCGTCCGCAAGGAAGGGCGCACGCTGTCCTTCACTGCGCCGGGGGGCTGTGGTGCACTTTCGCTGGGCGTGGGCTTGATGCGCCGCCTTGGCGTGAAGAAGGTCTGGGTGTCAGACCCGACCTGGCCGAACCATCCGAAAGTCGTCCAGTCCGCGGGCCTCACGACTGACAGCTACCGGTACGCAGATCCGGATACTGGCACCGCAGACCGGGCCGGCATGCTGGAAGACCTGGCAAAGGCTGAGCGCGGCGACGGCGTGATCGTGCAGGGGCCTTGCCACAACCCCACTGGCATCGATCTGACGCTGGAAGACTGGAGTGCCCTCGGCGCCTTCGTAAAAGAGCGCGGCCTGATCGTCATGCTGGACGTTGCCTATCACGGCTTCGCGCATGGGCTCGACAAGGATATTGCAGGCGTGCGCGCCTTCATCGACGCAGCTGGCGAAGCGCTGATCTCCTATTCCTGTTCCAAGAATTTCGGCCTCTACCGCGAGCGGGCCGGCTGTTTCCTCGCAGTCGGCGAGACGGCGGACGGCATCGCGGCGGCGACCACGCATGTGGCAGACATTTCCCGTGCGACCTGGTCCATGCCGCCGGCGCATGGCGCGGGTATCGTCGCCACCATCCTCGGTGATGCGGCCCTGCGCGCCGAATGGGAAGCAGAGCTGACATCGATGCGGGAGCGGATGATCTCGCTGCGCCAGGCCCTGTCTGGCGAGTTGGTGAAACGGACGGGCTCAAACCTGCTCGCCAGCCTCACCACGCAGAACGGCATGTTCAGCCAGTTGCCGGTGACACCGGAAGGCGCCAAGGCCCTGCGTGAGGAAAGCGGCCTCTACATGCCGGGATCGGGACGGATCAATATTGCGGGTCTGAATCTGAAAGACATCCCGCGCGTCGCAGAGATCATCGCAACCGCGATCTAGACCCTGTTGAGATGGGTGTCCTTGAAGCCTGACTCATATTTCAAGCCAAAGCCAAGCGCCCGGTCGATGCCGATATGGATCGTCCAGATCAGGGCCACCGGCAAAGCGATTGTGGGGGCGAGAAAGCTGAGGCACAGCCAGAGCAGGCCGGGCAACAGATAGGTGTGCCCGAGATTGTAAAGACGTGCGCCCGATACCGGGCCCGCCAGATACCCGAGCATGGAGAGGTCGGGCACCAGGATCAGGGCAGCGAACAAGATCCAGCTTGCCCCTAGATGGTGATATGCCCAGAGGCCCGCTGCTGCGACGGCGATGCCTTCGAAATGTAGCAGGAGTTTCGGCATGCGGGGGATCGTCTGAAGCTAGATGGATAGGCCCTTCGGGGCGAGACGTTCGAGTTCCTCGATTGCCGCCGCCGGGGCGGGGATCGCTTTGCGGGCGTCGAGGTCCAGCGTGATGGCGGTGGCCTGGCTGGTTGCCCAGGCTTGTCCGGATACCGGGTCCATCATCCAGTGGAGCAGACTGTGGGTCTTGCCCTGAACGCCGCCGAGACCGGTATAGACTTCGAACAGGTCGCCGGCTTCCGGCATCCGGTGGTACTTGAGCCGGTACTCCAGCACGGCCGCGCCCATGCGCAGGTCTCCGGCTGCCGCGGCGACCTTCTTGCGCCAGCCGTGCAGAAGGTTCGGAACAGAATCCGAGACCCGGCCAATGATCCAGTATGGTGCCATCCGTCCGTGAACGTCCAGGTGCTGCGGCGGCACCGACCCCATGCCGATACAGGCAATGCCCAGATCGCGCGGCGTCTCGATGGAAATATCTTTAAAAGGCAGGCCCGGCGCATCCGGGTCGATGGAACGCGGCGCGGCTTCTTCGGGCGGTGTATCCATGTCGTCCGCCATGGCGGCCCGAACGCTCTTGCCCCATGGAAACGGCTCACGGCCTGCCGTGTCGATATGCATGATCCGCGTCCGGAAGGCGGCGGCCAGCTGGCCATCGGCGTGGCGCAGTTCCTGATAGACGAGGGCGTCTGACTCGCCCACTTCGATCAGGCAGCCATGCATGGTCAGCGGTCGGCCGGGCAGGACTTCGCGGACGAAACGGATATGCTGGTCCACCGGCACAATGGTCGAAGGTGAATTCTGCCGGAACGCATGCGGCATGCCGAGCGCATGGGCAAAGACCGCAAGGCCTTCCAATTGCTTCTCGACATAGACGCGCACATTCATGTGCCCCATCTCGTCGCAATCCCACTGATTGCAGCTTCCCCGCCAGAGAGTCTTCACGCAGCACATTCCCGGCAGGTGCCGCGCACTTCCACGACGGCGCGGGACATATGGAAGCCCGCGGCTTCCGTTTCGGCCTTCAGGGCCTCGCTGGTGGCTTCGGCGTGAAGTTCCTCGGCGCCATGGCATTTGTCGCAGATCAGGAACACGGCGGAGTGGCGATGGCTGGCATGGCCGCAGGCAACATAGGCGTTGAGGCTCTCGATCTTGTGGGCGAGGCCGGTCTCCTGCAGGAAATCGAGCGCGCGATAGATCGTCGGCGGCTTTGCGGAGCCTTCGCCATCGAGATTGGCCAGGAGGTCATAAGCCTTGGCCGGCTCTGTGCTTTCCAGCAGCAGGCGCAGGACCTTGCGGCGGATTTTCGTCATCCGCTGGCCCTGGCGGGCAACCAGGGTTTCGGCCTCGTTCAGGAAGGCGTCGACATCCTGCGGGCTGCAGGGCGTGTTCGCATGAAGGTGCGTGTGGCTGTCAGTGGCGCTCATGAGGCCAATGTCGTGTGTTTTGTCCACAATGTGAAGGGGTAAGCACTGTCTTGCCGGCCACTGAAGGACTGGACGGAGTCCGCAAATCACCTGAGATTCCTGCGAAAGATGAAAATCCAAGGGGATGAACCGGATGCAATTGTCAGAGCGCGAAGGCCTTGAACTCTGGCGCCGGGCGGTCACCGCTTCGGTTCGCTCCGATGCGCCGGACCTGACGGCCCGCCAGCAAGCCATCCTGATGACCATTGCCCTCATGCCGGGGCCGCACACGGTCCGCGGCCTGGCCGAGCAGCTGAATATCGCCAAGCCGGCCGTGACCCGCGCTCTGGATGCGCTGGAACGCCTCGATTTCATCAAGCGCGTGCGTGACGAGGCGGACCTGCGGAACATCTTCCTGGAACGCCGGCCGGCCGGGATGACATATCTTCGCCAATTTGCCGGCCTTGTTCTTGCCGCAGCTTCCGGCAAGGATCAGACCGCTGCCGCCAGCCCGAAAGCACGCAAGGCTTCGGCAGCGTAGGACAACGCTGCGGGGCGCCTCATGCCTGAATACAATGATACGCGACTGACACCGCCGGACAGGCCGGCCCGTCCTGTGCAGGTCCGGGCAGGGGCGGTTCCCGTCCGGGAGGGCCCGTTGCCCGATGCGCGGCTCGCGACAGAAGCCCTGTTCGGCGAGATTCTGGACGTGTTTGAGGAACAGCACGGTTTCGCGCTCGTGCAATGCCAGCGCGACCGCTATGTCGGCTGGGTGCCGCTGGCCGGGCTGTCCGACCGCTTGCTGATGCCAACCCACCGGATTATCGCGCCGCACACCCATGCCTATGCCGCGCCGGACCTGAAATCGCCGCCCCGGCTGACGCTGAGCCTCGGTGCAAGCGTCAACGTCTTTGCCGAAGAAGGGGACTGGCGGCACTGCCAGGATGCCGGCTGGGTGCACCATCGCCACATCGCGGAACTGGGTATGCCTGACGCGGATCCTGCGGGCGTTGCGCAACGCTACCTCGGCACACCCTATTTGTGGGGCGGGCGGTCAGGGCTTGGCATCGATTGCACGGGCCTCACCCAGCAGGCATTCGAGGCGGCTGGCGTGCTCCTGCCGCGCGACAGCGACATGCAGTTCGCCTGGGTGGGCGAGGCGATTGCCGACTGGCAGGCGCCCGGCGCTTTGCAGCGCGGCGATCTGGTTTTCTGGAAAGGCCATGTCGGCATCATGACCGATGCCGATTACCTGTTGCATGCCAATGCCTGGCATATGGCCGTTGCCCACGAGCCGCTCGAAGAGGCAATTACCCGGATCGCAAAGTATTACGCCGAGCCCAGAGGGGCCCGGCGTATACAAGTATCTGCTTTGAAGGGACGGGAGCCGGCCTGGAAGACCGGCGCCTGAGCCTTACTCGCCTTCTTCTTCCGTCGGCGTCGGGGCGTCTTCGTCAAAAGCCTCTTCAGCCGTTTCCGTTGCAGCGTCAGCTTCTTCGACGACCACTTCGCTGACGTCAGTCACGGTTTCAGCGGCTGCGTCGGCAGCGTCTTCCATGGCGCCGTCGGCCGGCATTGCAGCCTCTTCGCCTTCTGCCGGGGCTTCAGCGCCCTCAGCTGCCGCATCTGCGCCATCGTCTTCACCGGCCGCCGGCAGCGGATCAGGGAAGGGCGGTGCATCCGGCGATTGGGACGCGAGGTAGGCGATTACGTTGATCCGGTCCGGATCCTTGCACAGGCCTGCGAACGACATGGACGTGCCACGGGCAAACGAGCTGGGATTCTCCAGCCAGTGGTTCAGATCTTCATAGGTCCACGTGCCGCCGAGGCTGGTCATCGCAGCAGAATAGTTGAAATCAGCGTGGTGGTGCTTGGCGGCGCCGACCACACCATGCAGGTTCGGGCCGGTACCGTTGGCCCCGCCTTCGTCAATCGTGTGGCAGGTCGTGCACTGGCCCTTGAAGGTACGTTCACCGCGCGAAACGTCCGCAGCAGCGAGCAGGGCACCGAGGTCAAATACCTCTTCTTCTTCAGCTGCCGCGGCACCGCCGCCGGCAACTTCGACGCAGTAGGCGAATTGCTCGCACATCTGCTCCGACAGGGAGGTCGCCTCAGCGTGCTCTTCCCCATGGCCTTCGCCACCATGGGCAAACACCACGTCAGAAAGCGTCTTGAGCCCGAAAAGGCCCAGTGCAGTCGCCAGCAGCGCTCCCAGGATCTTGTTGAGACCGAGTTCCCCCATGAGGATCTTCCTTCGAATCTGTCTGGTCATAAGTCTTGGCGCGCGCCTTTTGGCACGCTAACGGATGGCCCGCAATATAAAGGCTGCGCGACAGGGAAGCTTCCCCTGTCCGTCGCGGCGATCCGACGCAGTATAAAATGGGGTAAGGGCCGGAAAAATGACGGGAAAAATCGCATATCAGGGCGAACCGGGGGCCAATTCCCATATTGCCTGCAATCAGGCCTATCCTGAGCTGGAACCGCTGCCGTGCCGCACATTCGAGGACTGTTTTGCCGCGGTAGAGAAGGGTGAGGCCGATCTGGCCATGATTCCGGTCGAAAACACGATTGCCGGCCGGGTGAGCGATATTCACTCACTTTTGCCGGGCACCAGCCTGCAGATCGTCGCCGAGTATTACCTGCCGATCCGCTTCCAGCTGATGGCCCTGCCGGGCGTGAAGCTGGAAGAGGTCAAAAAGGCCCGCTCCCACATCATGGGACTGGGACAGTGCCGCAATTTCCTGCGGGCGCATGGAATTGATTCGGTCACGGCCTCGGATACGGCGGGCGCGGCTCATGAAGTGGCTGAGGGCGGCGACCGGACTGTCGCGGCGATTGCCCCGCGTCTGGCCGCTGAGGTTTATGGACTCGAAATTCTCGCCGAGGACATCGAAGACGCTGCGCACAACATGACCCGCTTCGTGATCATGTCGCGTGAGCCGTCGGAAATCGAAGTTGGCGACGGCCCGGCGAAAACCGCGTTCCTGTTCGAAGTCCGCAACATTCCGGCGGCCCTGTTCAAGGTGCTGGGCGGTTTCGCGACCAACGGCATCAACATGACCAAGCTGGAAAGCTACATGGTGGGCGGCAACTTCACGGCGACGCAATTCTATGCCGAAATCGAAGGCCACCCGGACGAGCGGTCGGTGCAACTGGCGCTCGAAGAGACCGGCTTCTTCACGCAGATGCTGAAACTGGTCGGCGTGTTCCCCGCGACGCCCTATCGCGAAGGCTAGCAGATCTGCGTCTTGGCCTTCAGCGCTTCGGCGAGGTGGTCAGCAAACAGTTTCGCTTTGCCGCGCAGCTTGCCTGCGGCCCAGACGGCGTGGATCGACAGGCTTTGTGCATTCCAGTCCGGCAGGACGCGAACCAGCTTGTTCGTGCCAAGGCAGTCTGACACCAGCCAGCCCGGCGCCAGCAGGATGCCGAGCCCGTCTTCTGCAGCCTGTTGCAGGATCTCCCCTCCGGAGGCCCGGAACGGCCCGTCGACGGTGACGTCTTCCTTCTGGCTGCCATTGGTCAGTGTCCAGATGGTCGACCGGGTGTGGCGGAAAATGAGTGCATCGTGCTTTTCGAGATCGGATGGCACCTGCGGCGTGCCCTTGCGTTCCAGATAGGCAGGCGAGGCCCACAAGGCGCGCGGCGCGTCCACCATCTTCTTGGCCATCAGGCTGGAATCCGTGAGCTCGCCAAGCCGGAAAGCAAGATCGACGCCTTCGCCGACAATGTCCGTCAAGAAGTCGTCTCCGATGACGTCGAACTTCACATGCGGATAGATGCGCATGAAGCTGGCAATCTCCGGTGCGATGACGCGGCGCGCGAAAGAGTGCGAACACGAAATGCGTAGTAAGCCGACCGGCTCATGCTCCAGACCACGGGCCTCGGCCTCGGCTTCATCATATTCGGCGAGGATGTCGACCGCGCGGCGATAGAAGCGTTCGCCCGCTTCGGTCAGGCTCAGCGCGCGCGTCGTGCGCAGGAACAGCATCGCATCCAGCTGGGACTCCAGATCCTGGATCCGCCGCGAAACGGTCGGTTGTCCGATGCCGAGATCGGCGGCGGCGCGGGAAAAGCTGCCGGCATCCGCCACACGGACGAACAGGCGCATTGCATCGATCCGGTCCATTTCAAAGCCCCCATGCAGAATCTGCATGAATGTAGGGAAGGGGGCGGCCTTGCGCGAGGGGGCGCACGCATTTCTCCGCTCTCGCACCGCCCACGAATCCGTGAGCGATCCTCACACGCGTTTGCTTTGCCCGTGTGCGGGGCGTTGTGAGACACACCGCGCAAAGGGAGACGCCACCATGATTACGCGAATGAAGAAATATGCCCCCATCGCCTACAGCCTTGTTGCCTCGGCGGTGTTCCTCGACAGCCTTCGGTTCAAATATACCAACGCCATTGAGACACAGGTGATTTTCGGCCGGCTCGATGCCTGGGCCACCAGTCTCGGCGCGCCGGGCCTGTTCGCGCAGACCGGCCTTTTCAGCCAGTATGTAATCGGCACGGCGGAATTGCTGGCCGCAACACTGCTTCTGCTTGGCCTGTTCCCGGCGTTTCGCCGCCTGCAGACGCTCGGCGCGCTGATCGCGGTGGCTGTCATGACTGGCGCGGTGAACTTCCATCTCTGGACGCCGCTCGGCATCGATCCGAACAATGATGGTGGCGGCCTGTTCGTCATGGCGGTGACGGTCTGGCTCAGCTCGATTGCCATGCTCATCGCCCGCCGCAAAACCCTGTTCGCCATATTATCCGGTATCCGCGACGTGCTGGTGCCGCCTGCTGAAACCGCCCTCCATTCCGAAGCCCGGCATGCCGTTGCCTGAGGCTTTATGCCGGCCGCCATGCCTCACCCCTCGCTGGCGGCCGGCGTCTTTTTCTGAAAGGATCTCTACCGATGAAACTCCGTCCTCTTTTCCTGGCAGCCTTTCTGGCCGCTGCACCTGTGAATGTCCTTGTGCCAACGGCCCAGGCCGAGCCGGCCGTCTATACCGGCCGGTTCTCGAACACCGCGCTTCAGGGCTATGATCCTGTGGCCTATTTTACGGATGGGCAGCCGGTGAAGGGCTCCAAGGAGTTCTCCACCGAATACAATGGCGCCACCTTCCAGTTTGCATCAGCCGCAAACCGCGACACCTTCCTTGCAGATCCCGCCGCCTATGCGCCGCAATATGGCGGCTATTGCGCCTGGGCCATGGCCGACGGCAAATATGCCAAGGGCGATGCGAAATACTGGAAGATCGTCGATGGGAAGCTCTACCTGAACTACAATGCCGGCATCCAGAAGAAGTGGAATGCAGATATTCCGGGCTTCATCGAAAAGGCCGACACGCAATGGCAGGACCTGCAGGAATAAGTGCCGCTACGGCAGGTTCGCGTGAATTCTGCGTCATGACTCTCGTTTAACTTGAGGTTGAGACGAAATAAATCTGAAGGAACAGGTATCCAACACTTTGAAAGGATACCTGGATGCGAACTTTCACCTTTCTTCTGGCGGCTGCGGCCGTCATTCCCTGCGCTTATGCCGAAGGCTCGGATGAGTCCGGCTGGTATGCCGGACTGAGCTATGAGCGTTTGCAGGAGACTGATGGTCAAAATGAATATCAGGCGCTGGGCCTGACAGGCGGTTACGACTTCAACCGCTATTTTGGTGCCGAGGTGACCGCAGCCACCGGTATTGACGGGGACGGGACATTCTCACCGGGGGGCACGTATGACGTCAATGGCAATACCGTCACCCTCCCGGCCTTCCGGACGTCGGCAGACCTTACGCATCGCATTGATCTGATGGGCGTTGGCCATTTACCGGTGACTGATCGTATCCGTCTTGTCGGCAAGGCCGGGGTCTCACATTACAAATACGATGTGATGCGGGAAACCGGTTCCAGTCCGGACTTTGGAGACGGCTCAAGAAACTCCAGCTCACCAAGTGGGTACGGCTTCGCCGGCAGCCTGGGGGCAGAGGTCTCGCTCACGGAGTCGACCAGCCTGACCGGTGGTTATAATTACTATGCGGAGCAAGGCACGATGGATGATGATGTCGAAGGATTCCAGATCGGCCTGAAGCACCGTTTCTGAGCGCGCCTTCGCTGACCTTCCGGCAATAAAAAAAGCGGACGTGGTTTCCCGCGTCCGCTTTTCCTGGAACTTTATTGTCCGGCTTACTTTTTCTTCGCAGCCGGTTTCTTCGCAGCGGGCTTCTTGGCGGCAGCCGGCTTCTTTGCAGCAGGCTTGGCAGCTTTCGGAGCAGCTTTCTTCACGGCCGGCTTTGCCGCCGGTTTCTTCGCAACCGGCTTCTTTGCAGCAGCAGGTTTCTTTGCAGCCGGCTTTTTGGCGGCAGCAGTTTTCGTCGCTGTCGCAGCCTTAGCAGCCGGTTTTTTTGCGACCGGCTTTTTCACGGCTGGTTTTTTTGCCGCCGGTTTTTTTGCAGCCGGTTTCTTCGTTGCAGTTGCCATGTCCGATCTCCTGTCAGTGGCAATATTCTCAGTACTTTGATTCGCGCGAAATCAACTCCAGATTTTTGTCTGCAAGAAGAGCGGAAACACGCCTTCCGTGTGCGGTCAATGACCTTTTTCTGACCAGACTTTCATGATGTGGTGAGCAATTGCCATCGGCGGCGGTCCGAACATCTCGCCGTGACTGTGATTGAGGATCCGGACCATCTCTTCGCGGGTCACCCAGCGGGCCACTTCGATCTCTTTCTCATCGATGGAAATGTCGAACCCTTCTGCTTCCAGAATAAGGCCGACCATGAGCGAGGACGGGAAGGGCCATGGCTGGCAGGCGACGTATTCTGCACTCGCTGCATCAGCAACGACGCCAGCTTCCTCGAAGATTTCGCGCGCCGCGGCCTGCTCGATGGTTTCTCCGGGTTCGCAGAAACCGGCGAGGCAGGAATAGAATCCCGGCGGCCACATCTTCTGTCGTCCGATCAGCGCCTTGCCGTCTTTCACGGCCAGCATGATCGCGACGGGGTCTGTCCGCGGGAAATGTTCGGCGCCGCAGGACGGGCATTGCCGTTTCCATCCGGCTTCGACCATCGCACTTTCCGAACCGCATTTTGAGCAGAACCTGTGGCTCTGATGCCACATGAAAATTGACCGCGCGGTCGAGGCGCAGTTTCCATCCATCTCCGGAATCGATCCGGCGGCGGCCCGGAAATCGAGAAACTCTCCGGCCCCTTCGATCAGCGAGCCTTCAAGCGCAAAACGTTCCGGCAGGTCGATCGCAAACACCGGTGTGCCGGCCTTGTCTTCACCGAGGAAGAGGCGCGGCGAGCCGGGCGAGAGGCGGGCCGCTTCAGGCCCCATCCACACAAGTCCGCTGTCGCGGCCCGGATGCACGAACGGTTCGCCGTTGCGCATCAGCAGGATCAGCACGTCCTCGCGTTTGAAAGCTTCCTCCAGCCAGGCCTCGTCAAGTCGGCGGTGCGCGGCGCGGTCAATCGGTTTCGCCGCAAGCGGCATGTCGTTTGAGTTCGTCATGCAACGCGCATGCAGCAGCTTTCTGCTCCGATCAAGACGGCACCGCGCGGAACCCTCCGGGTCAGGCGGTCACGGACTCGCGCTGGGCGGCGTGTTTGCCTTCGCAGATCTCTTCAACGATCTTTGCATTGAATTGGCCAAGGTCGTCCGGATTTCGCGAGGTGACGAGACCTTCGTCCACGACAACTGCTTCGTCTGTCACGACAGCACCGGCATTTTTCAGGCCCTGCTGGATCGCGGAGAAACCCGTCATCTTGCGGCCATTCACCAGGCCTGCCGAGATAAGGACCTGCGGTCCGTGGCAGATGGAGAAGACAGGTTTCTTCTGCTCGAAGAAAGCGGATGCGAAAGCCAGGGCTCTGCTGTCCCGGCGCAGCGCGTCCGGATTGAAAAGACCGCCCGGGATAAGCAGCGCATCGAAATCTTCTGCCTTTGCCTCGTCCAGTTTCACATCCACATCGAACCAGTCACCGTGTTCGCGGTGCTTGTTGCCCTGGATGCGCTGGTCGTTCGGCGAGACGATCTTGCAGGTGCCGCCTGCGTTTTCGATGGCCTCTTTCGGCGAGGTCAGCTCGATCTGTTCAAATCCGTCGGTTGCGAGAATGGCGAGGGTGCGGTTTTCGGCACGTTTCGTCATGATAAGTCCTTTCCTGCTAATGTGACGCGCGGATTGTGCCGCGCGGTCCCGTCCAGCCCTGTAACTTACCAATGGGTGGGGCAGGGCTCTGTTCCATGACGATTGCAACAGGAAGCGGCGCTGTCGCCGGTATGGCAGCTGTTCAGCCCCAGGGGGCTTTCTGACACTTGGGCATAGCCAAACCGTGCGGCATCCTGTACCGGGCGCGGGAATTCCCCTTTCTTCCCTCCCGAAAGCCTGCCGCCCATGTCCACGCCTATCGAAAAAATGCGTAACATCGCCATCATCGCCCACGTCGACCACGGTAAGACGACGCTGGTGGATGAACTCCTCAAACAGTCCGGCACCTTCCGTGAAAACGAGAAGACTGCCGAACGGATGATGGATTCCAACGATCTGGAAAAAGAGCGCGGCATCACCATTCTCGCCAAAACCACCTCGGTCGAGTGGAACGGCTACCGGATCAACATCGTCGACACGCCCGGACACGCCGATTTCGGCGGTGAGGTGGAGCGTATCCTTCACATGGTGGACGGCGCCATTGTTCTTGTGGACGCGGCCGAAGGCCCAATGCCACAGACCAAGTTCGTGGTGTCCAAGGCGCTGAAAGTCGGCCTGAAGCCGATCGTCGCCGTCAACAAGATCGACAAGCCGGAGCGCCGCCCCGACGAAGTGGTCAATGACGTGTTCGACCTGTTCGCCAATCTCGACGCCACCGACGAGCAGCTCGACTTCCCGATCCTCTACGGCTCGGCCAAGCAGGGCTGGATGTCGAGCCAGTACGAGGAGGCGAAGGCCAATATGGACGAGCTGTTCCAGCTGGTCGTGGATCATGTGCCGACGCCGAAAGTGGAAGAGGGACCGTTCCGCTTCCTCGCCACCACGATTTCCGCCGACAACTTCCTTGGCCGCATCCTGACCGGCCGCGTCGCGTCCGGCAGCATCAAGCCGAACCAGACCATCAAGGTGCTGGACCGCGAGGGCGGGCTCGTCGAACAGGGCCGCGTGTCGAAAGTGCTCGCCTTCCGCGGGCTTGAGCGCGTGCCGGTTGAAGAGGCGCAGGCTGGTGACATCGTCTCGCTGGCCGGCATGACCAAGGCGAACGTCGCCGATACGTTCTGCGATCCGTCGGTTTCCGAGCCGATTGCGGCCCAGCCGATTGACCCGCCGACCATCTCCATGACCTTCCGCGTCAATGACAGCCCGCTGGCGGGCACGGAAGGCACCAAGGTCACCAGCCGCATGATCTGGGACCGTCTGCTGAAAGAAGCCGAAGGCAACGTCGCCCTGAAGGTCGACCGGGCCACGGACGCCGAAGCATTTACCGTCTCCGGCCGCGGCGAACTCCAGCTGGCCGTCCTCATCGAGACGATGCGCCGCGAAGGCTTCGAGCTTGGCGTGTCGCGTCCGCAGGTCGTGATGCAAGAAGACGAGAGCGGCAACAAGCTGGAGCCGATCGAAGAGGTCGTCATCGACGTCGACGATGAGCATTCCGGCATCGTCGTGCAGAAACTGTCAGAGCGCAAAGCCGACATGCTGGACATGCGCCCCTCCGGCGCGGGCCGCACACGCATGGTGTTCCACGCGCCGACGCGCGGCCTGATCGGGTATCAGGGCGAGCTGCTGTCGGATACGCGCGGCACGGCCATCATGAACCGCGTCTTCCATGAATACGCCCCGCACAAGGGCAAGATCCAGGGCCGTCACACCGGCGTGCTGATCGCCATGGAGCAGGGCGAGGCCGTGGCCTTCGCGCTGTGGAACCTCGAAGACCGTGGGCCGATGATGATCCATCCGGGCGACAAGGTGTATGGCGGCATGATCGTCGGCGAGCACACACGCGACAACGATCTCGAAGTGAACGTGCTCAAAGGCAAGAAGCTGACGAACATGCGCGCCTCCGGCTCGGACGAGGCTGTGCGCCTGACCCCGCCGCTTCAGATGACGCTGGAAAAGTCGCTGGCCTACATTGCCGACGACGAACTCGTGGAAGTCACGCCGGAGAATATCCGCCTGCGCAAGATCTTCCTCGACCCGCACGAGCGCAAGCGCAACGCGAAGAAGGCCGAGGCGTAACCTCCGCCGGATAAAGCGCGCCACAATTTCACTTGCCGGATGGCAGGCCCGGGCGTCCGCCGGGGCCTGCGCCTTGCCTCATGGTCAGGGAACCGGACCGTGTGTGAGGCGTTTGTTCCTGGAATTCTAAAAAACCGGGAGCTTCGCCGATGTCCTCATTTTCGCTTTATCTGACCGGCTTCGTGATCTTCATCGCCGGGCTCGCCTATGGCGCCTTCCTGCTCGGCATCGAGGCCTCATGGATCGCGGTCGGCGCGTTTACGCTGTTCGGCCTCGGCATGGTGATTGGCGTCAGCAAGACCCGAACGCGCGACGAGTCCCCCGCCAGCGACTAGCGTTTTCCGGTTGGAGCGCCGCGGTCAAAGGCAGGACCGCAGCGCTTCAGGCGGGCAGGGGCTGGGAGAGGCGCGATGCATCGGCCAGAACCGATGCCCACGCTGCCTCCATCAACGGCGACCAGTCACTGCCCGCCACTTCCTTTGTCACATCGCGGATGATGTCGAAGAACACCTCGAACATGCCGGCCGGAACATCATACGTGTCGTGATTGACCCGTTCCGACCGGATCACCGTCTCCGCCATCGTGCCCGGCCCGTCCGCCAGATCCATCAGGCACTCGAACGCCTGAGACAACATAGACCCCCGCACCCCGCCATCCGTATCCATCAGGAACAGATCTTCCAGCTCCGGATACGCCGCAAAGAGGCGCGTATAGACCAAGCCCGTCACATCCCCGGCCCTCTCAGAGAGCAGGCCGAGGCTGTCGACAAGGGCCGGGTGGCCAGACATCAGTCTTCTCCGCCGTCTTCCGCCGCATCCTCTTTCTTCGCCGGGTCGTATTTCGCGAACCAGCCCATGATGTTGTCTGTCTTGGCGATCAGGCGGGAGGGGCGCGAGGCGATATAGTGCGGCGAGCCCGGCACGCGGACATAGACCGTGTCCACACCATTCATCTTGAGGGCGGTGTAGAACTGTTCGGCTTCCCAGGCCGGTGTGCGGTAGTCTTCCTCACCCACCATGATCATGGTCGGCGTCGTCACCTTGTCGACATAGCGGATCGGCGAGAATTTCAGGAAGGCTTCCGGATCGGCCCATGGGTCGGCACGGATCCAGTGGCGGCGCACGAATTGCGAGATGTCACCGGCGAGCGCCATCGTCATCCAGTTGATCACCGGCTTGATCGACGCAGCCGCGGCGAAGCGGTCGGTCTTTGTGACGGTCCATGCCGTCAGGATGCCGCCGCCGGAACCGCCGGTGATGAACAGGCGGTCCTCATCGACATAATCCTTCGCGACCAGGTCATCGACGACGCTCATCAGGTCGTCATAGTCATTGCCCGGATAGGCGAGGTCGATCAGCTGGGCGAACTCTTCGCCATAACCGGTCGAGCCGCGCGGATTGCTCCACACGGTGACATAGCCCTCGGCGGCATAGCGCTGGATCTCGCTGCCGAAGAAGGGCGAGTACATCGCATACGGACCGCCATGGATTTCCAGGATCATCGGGAAGCTGCCATCGGCTTTGAAGTCCGGCGGCAGGGCGACCCAGGCTTCGATCTCGCGGCCATCGGCGCTGGAGGCGACATGGATCTCCTCGACTTTCGCCATGTCGAGGAAGGGCAGGACATCGGCGTTGAGCTCTGTCAGCACCTTGTTGTCCTTGCCATTGGCGCCGATCGTGGCGACCTCGGCCGGGCGGTCGGAGAAGCCAGCCGTGTAGGCGATCACCGGCTTGCGGCCTTCGCTGATGGAGAAGCTGCCTTCGGCATAGGGCCGCCCGATGGAGGCGCCGCCGACATTGGTGACGACCTCGCTGACATCACCGTTCAGCTCGACATTGTAGACGCTGAGCACGCCATGGTCTTCGCAGAGAGCGTACAGGCTCTTGCCGTTCGGAGCCCAGGCGATGCTGCCGAATTCCAGCGGGAAGTCGGCCGCCAGTTCGCGGACGTTTCCGCCATCGGCATCCATCAGGTAGAGATTGGCCTGCTCATAGGCCTTCAGGTGATCGTCATAGCCGCGGAAGGCGATGGTCTTGCCGTCCGGCGAGACGACCGGGCCGAGGTCCGGTCCGTCGCGGCTGGTCAGGGCGCTGATGGAATTGTCGGTGAGGTCGATCTTGTAGACCTCGCTCTCGACCGGATCCAGGTCGCGGTCTTCGGCGAGATTGCCGCTGACGAGCAGGGTGTCATTGTCCAGCCATTGCGGGCCGCCGAGGTCGGCCTCCTCGAAGGTCACCTGGCGCGGCGTGCCGCCATCGACGGTCAGCACGAAAATCTGCTCGGCGCCGTCCTGAAGATAGCCTGCGCCGTCGAACCGGAAGGTCAGGTCGTCGATGACCTTCACGCCGTCATTCCACTTGGCGCCCTTGGGCGGGGTGAGGGGTTTGGCGAAGCTCGGCGTTTCGCCCTTCACGAACATGGAGAAGGCGACCTCTTTGCCGTCCGGCGACCAGGCCGCGGCGCTCGGGCCTTCCTCGGTGAACTGGGCGAGCGAGAAGCTGCGGCCGCTGTCCAGATAGAGGAGGCGCATTTCCGGGCCTTTGCCGTTCGACGACATATAAAGAATGCGCGACCCGTCCGGCGACCAGCGCGGCCGGCCGGCGGAGACGTCTGTCACCAGCGGGCGGTGCGCGCCGGTGGCAAGATCGATGGACCAGAGGTGCCCGGTGTCGCGGTCGGTCATTTTGTCCATGGAATGGCGGACATAGACCACGGTCTTCCCGTCCGGGGAAACCTGCGGGTCGGTCGCATATTCCATGTCGAAGACACGTTCGGCGGTGAAGCGCTTCGAGGGCGCCTCGTCTTCCTTCGCCAGTGCCGGTGCGGCGCTCAGCAGCGCGGCCACCGCGGCCATCGCAAGCAGTCTCTGTTTCATTGAGAAACCCTCCCATCTTTAAACAAGTGAAGTCATGGCTAGCATGGGGAACGGCAGCAGGACAGCATTTGATGGTCCGTTATAGTCCGGCATGATCATGGCCTGATCTGGCGATGGACTCACTCTGGCCCTTGCGTCCGGGGCGGCCTCTGCGCATATAGCCCGCGGGAGGCAGGTGGCGGACGGGCCGCTCGCCAACCGGGTCAGGCCGGGAACGGAGCAGCCCCAACGAGTTTTCCGCCCGGGTCGCTCGCCTGTCTCCTTCTTCTCCTACATTCTCGACCAGACTGAATGTCATGCCCGCATCGGGGCAGGGGACGACTCATTTGCTCGCCTGAGCCGGGAATCGGCCCCGTCAGGAATCGTTTTCTGCGTGTGTTCGGGGGCGGGCACCTACTAGGGATAGTGGGGCGGCCGGAATCCGCGCCTTTTCCTCGCCGGACGGTGGCCGGTTTTTTCGGCGGCAATCCGGCGCAGGGGGTGAAGAACACACCTGTTTTCCACAGGCCAGAACGCCCATGGCTCTTGCGTTTTCAGGGTTTCGGAAGGATTTTGTTAACCAGTTTTCCACGGCGAATGTGAACCTTTCCCGACAAACCACGTTGACCGTGTGTTAACCTTCGGACACTATATGTAGTGTCAGGAACGACGGAGGGCGCCACATGTTGGCGCTTGGGGCTGAAGTTCCTATATTTTCAATCGATCCGGAGGGCTGCCGCATGTCTGCATCCAACGCCAACGCTGTGACTGAAAACGCGACCCGCAAGGGTAAGCCGAAGTCGGGTGCTGATACGCAGTTGCGCGTGGTTTCGAACATGGAAGTCGTGACCGACTCCAGCCGCGACGCAAACCTCACCGAATTCGGCAAGAAAACGCTGGAAGACCGCTATCTGCTGCCGGGCGAGTCCTATCAGGACATGTTCGCACGCGTCTCCAAGGCCTTCGCCGACGATCAGGCCCACGCCCAGCGCCTCTATGACTATATGTCGAAGCTCTGGTTCATGCCGGCGACGCCCGTTCTCTCGAATGGCGGCGCGGACCGCGGCCTGCCGATCTCCTGCTTCCTGAACCAGGTCGGCGACTCGCTCGACGACATCGTCGGCACTTGGACCGAGAATGTCTGGCTCGCTTCCAATGGCGGCGGCATCGGCACCTATTGGGGCAATGTCCGCTCCATCGGTGAGAAAGTCGGCCAGAACGGACAGACGTCGGGCATCATCCCCTTCATCCGCGTGATGGACTCGCTGACGCTTGCGATCTCGCAGGGCTCCCTGCGCCGCGGCTCGGCAGCCTGCTATCTCGACATCCACCACCCGGAAATCGAAGAGTTCCTGGAAATCCGCAAGGCGTCCGGCGACTTCAATCGCAAGTCCCTGAACCTGCACCACGGCCTCAACATCACCGACGCCTTCATGGAAGCCGTCCGCAATGATGAAGAGTTCGGCCTGATCTCGCCGAAGACCAATGAAGTGCTGAAGACGGTCAACGCCCGCAAGCTGTGGCAGAAGATCCTCGAGCTGCGCATGCAGACCGGCGAGCCCTATCTGCTGTTCACCGACACGGTGAACAACGCCATGCCTGCGCACCAGCGCAAGCTCGGCCTGAAGGTGACGCAGTCGAACCTCTGCTCGGAAATCACCCTGCCGACCGGTGTCGACCACCGCGGCGAAGACCGCACAGCCGTTTGCTGCCTCTCCTCGGTCAATGCCGAGAAGTATCTGGAATGGTCGAAGGACGAGAACTTCCTGGAAGACATTTTCCGCTTCCTCGACAATGTGCTGGAAGACTTCATCGAGCGCGCGCCGTCCGAAATGGAGCGTGCCGTGTACTCCGCCAAGCGCGAGCGCTCGGTCGGTCTCGGCGTGATGGGCTTCCACTCCTTCCTGCAGAAGATGAACGTCTCCATGGAAAGCGCCATGGCGAAGGTCTGGAACGAGAAGATCTTCAAGGATGTACGCAAGGGCGCTGATGCGGCTTCGGTGAAGCTGGCCAAGGAACGCGGCCCCTGCGAAGACGCCCGCGACGCCGGCATGATGGCCCGCTTCAGCCACAAGATGGCCGTCGCCCCGACCGCGTCGATCTCGATCATCTGTGGCGGCACCTCGGCCGGCATCGAGCCGATCCCGGCCAATGTCTACACCCACAAGACCCTGTCCGGTTCCTTCACCGTGAAGAACCAGCAGCTCCAGCGTCTGCTGGCCAGCAAGGACATGGATACAGATGAAGTCTGGACCTCCATTCTGGAGCATGAAGGCTCGGTGCAGCATCTTGAATGTCTGGACGAGCATGAGAAGTCCGTCTTCAAGACGGCCTTCGAGATTGACCAGCGCTGGATCATCGAGCTGGCGGCTGACCGCACGCCTTATATCTGCCAGTCACAGTCGCTGAACCTGTTCCTGCCGGGCGATATTGCAAAATGGGACCTGCACATGCTGCACTGGACGGCATGGGAGAAGGGGTTGAAATCGCTGTATTATTGCCGGTCTAAATCGGTACAGCGGGCGGCCTTTGCCGGGTCTGAAAAGGCGAGTGCCCAGAAAATGGAGACACCGAACACCGATTACGACGAGTGTCTGGCCTGCCAATAGGGCCTCAACCGGAAATTGCGGATCAGAAACAGCCGGCGCCCCGCGAGGGCGCCGGTTTTTTGTGCAATCGTGGAGGTTTCAAGGCATGTCCCTGTGGGTTGCGCCATGATTCATGTGAAAATTTCATGATATTTTACAAGTGGTTAATTCGGCCGGAGAAAAAGGCCGGGCAAAAAGCCACGTAAAAAACATAATATTTCCGGGTTCTGGAACCAAAATCGCATGGGTGAGTTGAGTGGACATATATTAACGGTTTTCGACCGAATGGCGTTTGGGGCTGGCGACTCATTTATGCTAAGTTAAACGTCATAAGGTCTAATCCTTGATGTATCGGGATCAGGGATTAAGGCATGCGAGGTTTGAGGCAGATGGTATTTGCAATATCTACCGCAGTCATCACGATGGCATGTCAGGGATGTGTCACAACATCGCCGCATGATCGGGTGCGTTCCGAGCCCGTGGCCCCGCCAACCTTGGGTATGAAACTCGCCACTTCGGCCAGCTACACTTCAGATACGCTGCATACCGTGCCGCCGGCAGCCTCGGTTCATGTCTTCAATGAACAGTCCAGCCGGTTTAGCGGCGTTCCCCTCGAGGCCACGAATTCGGTGGCCGCACCTCTGACCGGGCCCCAGCCGGTCGATTACAGGTCCGGGCCTGCGGCAGAGTTCACCATTCCCAACAATACACGCGTCGATTGGACGGGCAGTGACACGCTGGTCGCGATTGCTGCCGAGCGCAGCCGGGCGGCCCTGTCCCGGCCGGGGCGTATTGAAAAGGATATTGCCGCAGAGATCGCCATCTCCGCGCCAAGGGAAGTCACGGGCCTGAATTTCGATGTCGGCCTGGCCCCGCGCATTGCCGTGCGGGAAGAGGGTGAAATCCTGACCCGCCGGGTCGGGGGTGAGGTCCGTATCGGTCAGGACTTCAATCTGCTGGACCGCAATGGCCAGCCGCAGGGCTGGTACATCTTTGCCGGCGCAGATGGCGAAGCGCTCGTCTGGGACGCGGATGCAAACGGCTTCCGCCCAAGCCTGGGCGACATGTCCCTGACAGATCAGGTAACCGTTGGAGATCTTCAGGCCGGTGTGTCCGTTCAGCGGGGCGGCGGCGAGTTGTCCCTCAGCTATATCCGCCGCGAAGTGAAATATTCCGACCGCAATGTCAGCATCAGCGAAACGGAAGATTTCGCAGGTGTTAGTTTCACCATGCGCCGTTAACTGTTAATCAGGGCCCATGACGGCTCGATTCACATTGATTCAAGCTGCGGCCCTGGTCGCAGCTTTCTTGTATGCCCCGCCCACCTTCGCCCAGGAGGAGGGGCCGGTTGCGCCGCGCAAGCCTGCGGTCATTTCCCTGTCCACAGAGAATGATTTCTTTGGGGGCGGCACGGACCGGAATTATTCCAATGGCTTGCGGATCGAGCGCGTTTCAGGCGCGGACAATGTGCATCCCGGTCTCGAATGGGTCGCAAACCGTCTCCCCTGGATTAATCTGGACCGCACCGAATTGCGTCAGGGGTTCGCCCTGTCCCATGCCATCTTCACGCCGGAGGATATTCAGTCCTTCACGCCGGACCCGACTGACCGGCCCTATGCGGCCTGGCTGGCCCTGTCCTCCACCA
Organism: Hyphomonas sp.; assembly: GCA_002700305.1. Lineage (GTDB taxonomy): Bacteria > Pseudomonadota > Alphaproteobacteria > Caulobacterales > Hyphomonadaceae > Hyphomonas. The sequence continues at coordinate 62,399 of PACZ01000005.1, forward strand.
TCGCGGCCAGCAGCGAACATACCCAGGATACGCTTCAGGTGAATCTGGGGGTGGTCGGCCCATCAGCGGCGGGCGAATTCGTTCAGAATACCTGGCACGAGATCATCGGCGTGGCGACGGCCAAGGGATGGGATCACCAGCTCAAGGATGAACCGGGAATCGAAATCATCGCGCAGCGTATGCAGATGTTTGACGGGCCGGATCTGCCTCTCGGACTGGAGACCGATTTCGGGGCCCACCTCGGTGTCGCGCTTGGAAATGTCCGCACCTATGGATCAACCGGCCTGACAGCGCGGATCGGATGGGATCTCAATTCCAGCTTCGGGCCGCCGCGCATCCGCCCGGCCCTGTCCGGAGCAGGGGAGTTTGTGCCGGGGTCGGCGGAAGATCCTTTGGGCGGGTATTTCTTTATCGGTGTGGATGGCCGGGCCGTTGCCCGTGACATGTTTCTGGACGGAAATCTCTGGCGCGATGGCCCCCGCGTGGAAGACCGCCGCTCTGTGGTGGGAGATCTACAGGCAGGGGTTGCCGTTCATTATCGCAGCGTGCAGCTGGCCTTCACCTTTGTGAACCGGACCGAAGAATTTGTCCGGCAGGATGGACCGCAGCGTTTCGGCGCATTGTCGATCAGCATTTCCCGTTAGGAACTGATTTCCCCAAGGGCTGGCTTGCGCCCTGTCAGGCATCATCGCACACTGCCGGAAAGAGGCACGCCAGATCGTGCCCGTTCGGGAGGAAATCATGCGTATTGTTTATGGTATGGCTGCAGCCATCCTGCTTGGGGCGTGTTCACAGGGCCCTGAAACCGAAACCCGTGATCCTGCGGCCAAGGCGCCCCCGGCAGGGGTGGCGACGGAGGCGACGCGCGCGGCGAACGCCGCGATGGCAGAGCGCCTGCCGCTTGAGGATACGTCTGATTTTGTCGATGCGACCCGCGGCCTGCTCGCGCAGCTTAAGCAGGACACGATCACCGATTCCGAAGGCAATATCGTTTGGCAGGTCAGCCGCCGCGATTTCATTGAAGGAGACAGTCCGGATACGGTAAATCCGTCCCTGTGGCGGCAGGAACGCCTGAA
>PACZ01000006.1 GCA_002700305.1 Hyphomonas sp.
ACCCACACCCGGAGGCCCGACGAGGCAGAGGATCGGCCCCTTCATCTTGCCGGTGCGTTTCTGCACGGCGAGATATTCGAGGATCCGCTCTTTCACCTTTTCGAGACCATAATGGTCGTCATCGAGCTGGTGCTCGGCTTTGACCAGGTCGGTCTCGATGTCCTTGCGCGTGCCCCATGGCAGGGCCAGCAGCCAGTCGAGATAATTCCGCACAACGGTGGATTCCGCCGACATCGGCGACATCTGCCGCAGCTTCTTCATCTCGGCGTCGGCCTTGGTACGGGCCTCTTCGGACAGCGGCGTTTCCTTGATGCGGGCTTCCAGTTCGGCCAGCTCGTCGCGCTCGCCGCCTTCACCGCCCTGCTCACCCAGCTCGCGCTGGATCGCCTTCATCTGCTCGTTGAGATAATACTCGCGCTGGGTCTTCTCCATCTGCCGCTTGACGCGGTTTTTGATTTTCCGCTCCATTTGCAGCATGCCCATCTCGCTCTCCATGAGCGCGAAGACCTTTTCGAGGCGTTCCTTCACGTCCGTGAGTTCGAGCAGTTCCTGCTTGTCGGAGAGTTTGACCGAGAGGTTCGATGCGACCGAGTCGGCCAGGCGGCCGGGATCGGTCATCGCAGAGATCGTGCCGACGGATTCCGGCGGGATCTTGCGGTTCAGCTTCACATAATTCTCGAACTGCTCCTGCACGGCGCGCATGAGGGCTTCGACGTCGGAATTTTCCGTATCGACCTCGTCCAGAACTTCGACTTCGGCTTCGAAATAGTCGCCGCGGTCAATCAGTTCGTTCACCCGCGCACGCGTCTTGCCCTCGACCAGCACTTTGACCGTGCCGTCGGGCAGCTTCAGCAGCTGGAGGATGGTGGCGATCGTGCCGGTTCCGTGCACGTCATCGGAGCCGGGATCGTCGATCGCGGCGTCGAGCTGGGCCACCAGCATGATTTCATTATCCGCTTCCTCGATCATTTCGAGGGCGCGCACCGACTTGTCGCGCCCCACGAAGAGCGGGGCGACCATGTCGGGGAACACAACGATGTCCCGAAGCGGCAACACCGGAAGGTTCTTGGTCTTTGGCATGTAACTGCCTCCTTCGTATTATGGTCCCGCCTGGCGGCGACCATGTGACCCTACCCGCACATGATGGCGGGAGTCGGGCGATGTACCAGATGTGGAGAGTGGCCGGGCCTGCTTCAACCCGGCCCCTGCGCAACATAATTGTGATTTCCCCTGCCCCTGCCTGCAATCAGGGCGCTGAGGACCGCCATGCCTTTGCGGCAGCCTTTTCCGACTTCTGATTGGCCAGAAAGGCCGACAGGACACCCAGTTTCTCATCAGGCTCCCCTCCCGCGCCCAGCCGTTTCAACTGCTCATAATACCAGCCCATAGCGCCGAAACCGTTAAGGGCCTTGATAAGCTTGATCGGCGAGTGCGGCCCCAGCAGGCCCGGCCCGATGCGCAGTTTCTGCTCCCACTGGTCGAGCGCGGCCTGCTTACCGTCCAGCAGCCGGGCCGGCGCGCCCGTATCCACGCAAAGCGGCCGGCCGAGCCCGATCAGGTCCGCCTCGCCTGCCGCCAAGGCGTCATTCATTGCGGCCACAGTGCGGAAACCGCCGGTGACCATCAGCGGCATTTTTGCCCGGTCCTGAACAGCGCGGGCGTATTTGAGGAAATAAGCTTCCCGCGCGCGGGTCGACTCGGCAACCGGCTGATCGAAGGCTGGCTGCAGGCCTTCCTGGTCCATCATTTTCGGCTGCTCGTAATTGCCGCCGGAAATCTCCACGAAATCAACGTCCAGCGTGTCCAGAATGTCGATCACACCGAGGCAGTCCTCGAAACTGAAGCCGCCTTTCTGGAAGTCCGCCGAGTTTAGCTTGACCGACACCGAAAAGCCCGGCCCGGCGGCGATTTTCGCCTCTTTCACGCAGGCGGTCAGCAATCTTGCCCGGTTTTCTAGCGGGCCGCCCCATTCGTCCTCGCGCTGGTTGGCCAGCGGGGACAGGAAAGAGGACAGGAGATAACCATGGGCGGCATGGACCTGAATGCCGTCGAACCCGGTCTGTTTCGCGACTTTCGCCGCCCGGCCGAAGCCTTCGATCACGGCCTGGATTTCCTCTGCCGTCATGGCGCGGGGCGATCCGAACTGGCCGCCCGGCAGGCCAAGGGCCACAGGGCTGGGCGCGGCGGGACGCGGGTTTACCAGTTTCGGCGTCTGCCGCCCGGCATGGCTGACCTGCATGACCAGCGCCGCGCCATGGCTTTTCGCCGCCTCGGCCCAGCGGGCGAACCCGTCCAGTTCCTCGTTCGAAACCTTCGGCCCGATGACCACATTGCCCACCTGTTCAAGGTGATCCCGGTCGATCTGGACATTGCCGGTGATGATGCCGCCAAGCCCGCCTTCGGCCCAGCGCCGGTAGAGCGTGACATGCGCCTCAGTGACCCGGTTGCGCGAATCAGCCAATCCCTCTGTCATTGCCGCTTTCACAAGACGGTTGGGAAATGTCAGCCCGCTGGCCAGGGTTAATGCAGTGTTAATCGTGGCAGTCATTGATGTTCCCCCATATCGACACGATCCTCCGCCGCCCCTAAGGGAGACCATAAATGGCCGCCGCCAAGCAAGCAAAGCTGTTCGACCAAATGAGCTCCGATAATTCCGGCTACTCCGCCAAGGACATTGAAGTCCTCGAAGGCCTTGAGCCTGTCCGCAAACGCCCCGGCATGTATATCGGCGGCACGGACGAGCGCGCCTATCACCACCTCTTCGCCGAGGTGCTGGACAATGCGATGGATGAAGCTGTCGCGGGCCATGCCAACCGGATCGAGATCCATCTCGACGCCGAAGGCTACCTGACCGTCTCCGACAATGGCCGCGGCATCCCGGTCGACCCGCACCCGAAATTTCCAAAGAAATCAGCGCTGGAAGTCATCATGACGACGCTGCACTCGGGCGGGAAATTCTCCGACAAGGCCTATGCGACGGCGGGCGGCCTGCACGGCGTCGGCATCTCGGTCGTCAACGCGCTGTCGGAGCGTGTGGAAGTGGAAGTCGCGCGCGACAAGCGGCTTTACCGACAATGCTTCTCCCGCGGCCTGGTGGAAGGCAAGCTGGAGAAGGTCGGCGCCGCCCCGAACCGCCGCGGCACGTCGGTCAAGTTCAAGCCGGACCATCAGATCTTCGGCGAGAAGATGCGCTGGCGCCCGGCACGGCTGTTCCAGATGGCGCGCTCGAAGGCCTATCTCTATCGCGGCGTCGAAGTGCGCTGGGCCTGCGACCCGTCGCTGCTGCCGGAAGACTCCAAGATCCCGGCCGAAGCCACCCTCTCCTACCCGAACGGCCTCGCCGACCAGCTGGCCGAAGTGTTCGGCGGCAAGGCGACGATCACCGAAGCGCCGTTTACCGGGCTGGTGGATCTCGGCGCCGAGGGCAAGGTCGAATGGGCCATCGCCTGGACGCAGGCCGGTTTCGGCGAGAGCGACGGCTTTGCCCGCTCCTATTGTAACACCATCCCAACGCCCGAAGGCGGCACGCACGAGGCGGGCTTCCGCGCGGCGATCACCAAGGGCCTGCGCAATTTCGGCGAGCTGACCGGCAACAAGAAAGCCAGCGACATCACGGCGGACGACATCATGGGCCATTCGGGCCTCTTGCTGTCGGTCTTCATCCGCGGCCCGGAATTCGTGGGCCAGACGAAAGACAAGCTGTCGACCACCGCCGCCTTCCGCCTCGTCGAGAACGCCGTGCGCGACCGGTTCGACCACTGGCTGGCCGGCAGCCCGAAGGAAGCCGACAAGCTGCTGACCTGGGCGATCGACCGCGCCGATGAGCGCGCGCGCCGCAGAAAACAGAAAGAAATCAACCGCAAGTCCGCCACCAAGAAGCTGCGCCTGCCGGGCAAGCTGGCGGACTGTTCGGAAAAAGGCCCGGACGAGACCGAGCTGTTCCTCGTCGAGGGGGACTCGGCCGGCGGCAGCGCCAAACAGGCGCGCGACCGGAAAACCCAGGCCATCCTGCCCCTTCGCGGCAAGATCCTGAACGTCGAGAGCGCCTCGCTCGACAAGATGATGGCCAACCAGGAGATCAACGATCTCGCGCTCGCCCTCGGCACACAGCTCGGCAAGAAATTCTCCATCGACGATCTGCGCTATGAGCGCATCATCATCATGACCGACGCCGACGTGGACGGCGCCCACATCGCGGCGCTGCTGATCACGTTCTTCTATCGCATGACGCCGGGACTCATTGAATCCGGACGGCTTTTCCTGGCCATGCCGCCGCTCTACAAGCTCTCCAACAAGGGCACGATCGTCTACGCCATGGACGATGAGGACCGCGCCGCGAAGATGAAAGAGCACTTCAAGCCGAACCAGAAAGTCGACATGACGCGCTTCAAGGGCCTCGGCGAGATGAACCCGGCGCAGCTGAAAGAGACCACGATGAACCCGGCCAGCCGCGTCCTCGCCCGTGTGACGCTGCCGGATTCCATGGACGAGCTGACCGAGATGAAACCCGCCGAACTCATCAACACGCTGATGGGAAAAAAGGCAGAGCTGCGCTTCCGCTTCATCCAGGAAAACGCCGCCTTTGTGGAAGACCTGGACATTTAAGACGGGTTCCGTATCGGCGCTTCGCGCCTCTCAAGACCCGGGCTCAGGGCTGCTGGCGCTCAGGCGTCCGGCCTTGGCGGCGTGTTGGACAAGGTGTTGGATAAGTGCCCCGCCAGACCCTCACGAACACCGTCTACAGACCGTCTATGGACCTTCTATAGCCTGCCCGCGGCGCCCCGGAGGGGGTGGCGGGCGCGCCCCTATTCCTTGGGCAGCCGTTTCATGTGCACGTCGCGCACGACATGCACGACCGGGCGGACCGCGAAAAAGACCGAGCCGATCAGGAACAGCCACGTCCCCGCCGTCACCGTCGCCGTCTTGAAGAACAGGACCGAGCCGATAATGAACATGATCGCCGCCAGCGCATCGACACAGTCATAGGCCGTGCCATAGGCGACATAGACCTGCTTGTGGCGCGGCGTCGTAAAACGCATTCCTTCGGTCATAATGCTCCTTTTTCCCTGTCTGCAAAGCCGCAACCAGATTCCGAGTTTCGATCGCTTTTTTATGCCGGAGGCTGGTGCAATAGAGAGGCTGATTGGCTCTAACAGGCCAGCGACAAGAAACATGGAATATGGAAAAGATGCGTACGATTAGTAGGGAGCTAGGCGTTTAAGTTATTTTTTTCTAGAAGTTGTCGCAACTCAGGTGCGCGTAAATAGACCTGATTTCCGTTTTTATCGGAGCTTGAAGACGACTCAATGCCCCAATAGCTAAGCGGTCCCCCGCGCCAATCTTTAGAATTCCATTTATCTCGCAGCATTTTTTGATATCGCTCAGCAGGTGTATCTCCAGTCTGAGCGGGACGTGACCGTGAATTAAGATGACTGAAAACCGAGTATTGAGGCAGCCATTTTTTTAGAGGCTGAGGCAATCGGATTTCTTCCTCACCCCCCTCTTTTATGATGGAAGTGAATGTACCCTCGAATGGATTGCAATCTTCGAGAAACCGATCCGCCGCGTTACAGCATGATTGGTAAGGATTTAAATGTAGCAGTTCTGTTTCTGCAAATCCAAATACCATGCCCAACTCGTCGACCCGATGCTTCAATTCGACCAAATTCGGAAGTTTGACCTCTGGAGGCAGCACATACTCTCTGCCAATTTTTTTGGCGCCCAATTCAAAATATTTGTCGAGCATCCCTGGCAATAGGCTATTGAGCCGCCCAAACTCTTTGGAACTGCTTTCAATCGGCCATTTTAGATACTCGGCGGACACATGCTTGGCGCCATCATTTGCAAGCAATCCTAATAGTTCAACTAGGGACTCTTCGTCCCCAAAAACCAGGGGCTGCAGCCGTATCGAAACCGCTACACCGGCATTGCTCAGGCCCTGAATCAATCTTCTACGCTCACCCCATTCCGGGACCAAAAGCTCCAACTTCTGTGACGTCTCTATTGAAGCGCCCGTGAATGAAACACGCACGTAAAAATTCCCAGAGCGCAACACGGCAAGATAGTCACTTTCGGCCGGCACAACACTCTTTGTGCTGATCAATGTTGGGTATTTAAAGTCCGCCAACACCTTCAATAGTTCAAGCCCGACACCGTATTTGAGTTCCCAAGGGCTAAATGGGTCATTCATACCCCCAAACTGTAATGGCACTCTTCTTTGCAAAAACTCATCGATTGCGTTGCGCACGTCACCAGACTGAACTCTATTTAGTCTGGCACGTAGGGCGCTTGCACTAGCAAACTGAACTCCTTTTGCATCCGAATTGCCTCCCCTTGCCTTAGCAAAACAGAAAGCGCAGCTAAATTGGCACTTATTGTATGCGTCCAACCGAAGTGGTGTGCTACAAAAAGGCAACTGACTTGTAAGTGCTAAAGCGTATTTGTACGTGCGCATTTTAGAAAAGGTGAGACGCGGCAAAAAATACATTTTGAATCACAACACCCGCCGCTATCAAAATAGACGCGTAGTATAGAATCCAAGCAACGTGCCGCAATCTCCTAGACGCCCCAGCCCACCTACCGAATATCTCCCAAAACAAGTCTTTCTCTTTGGTCGCACACAAACTTTCGTTCACTGATATTTGGTACTTCTTGGACTTCCATTCGAATATGTAATTGGTTCCGCTATGGACCACCTCTGGCTTGTTGGATAGCGCGGCTTCGTTGGAAACCTCAATCACAAACGACTTTTCGGAACACCTCTTCCAGAGAATTTCCTTTTGCGGTTCTGTAATTGAATTCCAAGCGTAAAAAAATTCCCACACCAACCATCTTGGGGAGTTACCACGAGAAGCGTATTCCTCGTAGCTACCATACATCTTAATAAATTTTGGGCAAAAAAACGTGTAAATGATAAATGCAACAGCGTACAAAAGTGACGCGATCCAAAGAGCTTTCCAACTGAAAGGAAGCGCCAACACGAATTCCACTCTTGGATCTGACAATATCTCAATACGCTCAGGCAGCACATCTGCTATTTTCAAAACAACCGGCACAAGACCGAACCAAGAAATGAAGAATCTAGTCAGGCTAGGGCTGAACAAGTTTCGAAGATTCTGCCAATGGCTGTCTACCGCGAACCATCTACTAGTTGAAAACACAGCACTCTCCCTCAATCATCTAGGGTGTACTACCCCTTAAAATGTTCACCTTTTACCCCTATCATGCTTTTGATCGCTCCAGAAGTGCCAACGCACAATGATTCCTTGCGATATACCTATTTGCTAATCCCCCCGCAGCGGCCTAAATGCTCTCCATGAGCAAAAATCTGAAAATCCTGGTCGCGCAGCTCAATCCTGTGGTGGGGGACATCAAGGGGAACCTTGAGCTGGCGCGCGGGGCGTATGCCGAGGCGAAGGACAAGGGCGCTGACCTGCTTGTCCTCTCCGAACTGTTCATCCTTGGCTATCCGGCCGAGGATCTGGTGCTGAAACCGGCCGCCGTGGAAGACTCCATGAAGGCGGTGCAGGCCCTCGCCGCGGAGACCGCGGGTGGCCCGGCCGTGATCATCGGCAGCCCCTGGATGGACGGGAAGAAGCGGCACAATTCCGCCGTGCTGCTGGCCGAAGGCGCGGTGGCCGGGCGCTATGACAAGCGCGAGCTGCCGAATTATGGCGTGTTCGACGAGAAGCGCATCTTCGATGCCGGCGAAGGCCCCCTGCCCGTGTTCGAGCTGAACGGCATTCAGGTCGGCATCGCGATCTGTGAGGACATCTGGTATCCGCGCGTGCCCTCTGCGCTGGCCGAGGCCGGGGCGGAAATGCTGATCGTGCCGAATGGCAGCCCGTGGCGCCGCACCGTGCAGGTGGAGCGCCACACCAGCTTCTCCGCCTGGACCAAGACCGGCGTGCCCTACCTGTTCGTGAACCAGGTGGGCGGGCAGGACGAACTGGTCTTCGACGGGGCGAGCTATGCCGTCGATTTCGACGGGACGGAGCACCAGCTGCTCGGCGATTTCGTCACCGGCACGGCGCTGGTAGAGTTCGATGGCGAGACGCATCAGTTTGCGAGCGAGTCGAAGGCAGAGCTGACCAGCGGCTGGGAAGCCGAATACCGCGCGGCGGTGATGGCGCTCGGCGATTACGTCAACAAGAACCGCTTCCCCGGCGTCGTGCTGGGCATGTCGGGCGGCATCGACTCGGCGCTGACGGCGGCGATTGCCGTGGACGCGCTGGGCGCCGACCGCGTGTGGTGTGTGATGCTGCCGTCGAAATATACGTCCTCTGACAGTCTGGAAGATGCGAAGCTGTGTGCCGAGGCCCTCGGCGCGCGCTATGACACGATCAATATCCGCCCCGGCGTCGACGCGCTGGACGAGATGCTGGCCGGGCAGTTCGCCGATACGCAGCCGGACGTGACGGAAGAGAACATCCAGAGCCGCCTGCGCGCGGTGACGCTGATGGCGCTGTCGAACAAGTTCGGGCACATGGTGGTGACCACCGGCAACAAGAGCGAGATGGCCGTCGGCTATGCCACGCTCTATGGCGACATGTGCGGCGGCTACAATGCGCTGAAGGATTTCTGGAAGACCGAAGTGTTCGAGCTCGCGCGCTGGCGCAACATGGCCGTGCCGAAGGGCGCGCTGGGGCCGGGCGGCGAAGTGATCCCGATGCGGATCATCACCAAGCCGCCGAGCGCGGAGCTGCGCGAGGACCAGACAGACCAGGACTCCCTCCCCCCCTATGACGTGCTGGACGATATCCTGCGCGGCCTGGTGGAGGGCGAGGAAGACGTGGAAGACATCATCGCCCGCGGGCACGACACCGCCACAGTGAAGCGGATCGAGCACCTGCTCTACATCGCCGAATACAAACGCCGCCAGGCCCCGCCGGGCGTCAAGATCGGCGGCAAGAATTTCGGCCGCGACCGGCGCTACCCGATCACGAACCGGTTCCGGGACGCGTAGGCGCCTCCCTCAGCCACGCCTGCACGCCCGGATCCTGGTTTTACCGTATCTTTCTAGTTCTCAAGATCCGGGTTGATCGGGACAATGATGCGCCCACGGATTTTGCCTTCGAGGAAAAGTGGCGCCGTCGAGACAACATCTTCGAACGCCACCTCCGTGGACATGGCTTCCAGCTTTGTTGGGTCCAGATCGGTTGCGAGACGCGCCCAAGCGGCCAGTCTTTTCTCTTTCGGGCACATGACACTGTCGATGCCTTTCAGCGTGACGCCCCGAAGGATGAAGGGGGCCACACTCGTCGGCAGGTCCATGCTGCCAGCCAGGCCGCAAGCTGCAACGGTTCCGCTGTATTTGATCATCGACAGGAGATTGGCGAGGACAACGCCGCCAACAACATCGACAGCGCCCGCCCAACGCTCTTTGTTCAGGGCGCGCGGCGGCCCGGAAAGATCGGCCCGGTCGACAATCGAGGACGCGCCAAGGCTTTTGAGATAGTCCGTCTCTTCGGGCCGACCCGTGGCTGCCGCAACCGTGAAGCCTTTGTTTGCAAGCAGACTTGTTGCGACGCTTCCGACACCTCCGGATGCGCCTGTGACAAGGATTTCGCCGCTGGCGGGGGTGACGCCTTCGTCTTCCAAGGCGATGACACAGAGCATCGCGGTATAGCCGGCGGTGCCAATCGCCATCGCTTGGCGCATCGTGAGACCATCAGGAAGACGGACAAGCCAGTCCCCCTTCACTTTCGCGCGTTCTGCAAGCCCGCCCCAATGCTTTTCACCGACGCCCCAGCCGTTCAGAACAACGCGGTCTCCGGGTGCAAAATCAGAATGGCGGCTTTCAGAAACGACGCCGGCAAAATCAATGCCCGGAACCATCGGGAAGCTTCGCACGACCGGGGAGCTGCCTGTGATCGCCAGCGCATCCTTGTAGTTCAGGGTCGACCAGGCGATGTCGACGATCACATCTCCCTCTTCCATTTCGGGAAGGGTCACCTGGCTCCGGGAAACGGTCTGCTCGTCTGTATCTTTGTTGATCAGGATTGCATCGAACATGTGTGTCGCCTTTTCAATTTGACGTGAGGGCAAAGAAGCCAGCTGCGAACTGGCGGAGGGGGTCCGGACTTTGCTCGAGCTTGGCGCGCAAAACCGCGCCTTCCCAACCAATCCAGAAAAAAGCGGCGAGCGCGTCCGGCTTATGGTGCTTGCCAATCTCGCCCTGGTTTTGTGCTTCAAGAAGGCAAGCCTCTGTCAGGTGCTGCCAGTCCGACAAAGCAGAGGAGAGCAGGCTGCGGAATCCCGGCGGGAGGGCCGCCATCTCCTGCCCCAGATTTCCAACGAGACACCCGCGCCTGAACGCGTGCTTTTCCATCCCTTTTTCGGCATCGGAAATAAAGCCCCGCAGCCGATCCAGCGGAGAGAGGTCAGCGCGTTGGAACCAGGTACGAAGCTTGGATGAGAAAAACTCATTGTAGGCACCAATCAGTGCACCGCCGAAATCCTCTTTCGAGTCGAAGTGGTAGTAAAAACTGCCTTTAGGCACACCCGCGGCCCGCAGGATTTCATCGACCGCAACCGCGCAGTAGCCCCGCTCGGTCAGATACTCCAGCCCGGTCCGGATCAGCTCCTGACGCGCCGTCTGATCGCCCGGCGGTTTGCGTGGACGGCCTCTGCGGCGGCCGGGAGTTGGGGCGTCTGTGGAGCTCATTTTTTGTTTATAGACTAAATGGTCTATTAAATGCAATATCTGACGAACAGGAATTGCAGAATTGCTGGATTCACCCGGCTTGGGAGGGCTTGCTCTGGCGTCCGGCCTAAGGAAATGGCTTTGAGACGGCGTATTCAGGCGCACAGCACCCGGGAGTGAGCCGGAGCCCATTCGCGGCTTCAAAAACATCTCTCGAAATCATCCAGCACGCACGAAGGATGCACGCGCGGCCTTTACCGTCACGGCACAAAGTCGAAGCATTCGGGCAGAGGGCGAAAGCCTACTCGTCCGTCCCTTCATCCAGCGCCCCGTTCTGGAAGGCTTCCAGTTCGAGGCCCTCGGCGCGGACCTTGTCCACTTCATCGGGATAGATGTCAGACGCTTCGCCGAAGCCGACGATGGGCGACGGCACGATATCGTCCTGCGCGATGGCGTCGTCATAGAGCAGCCAGGCGCGCTTGCCGCCGATACAGGCGACCTCGACCCATTGGTCTTCTTCAAGGCTGACCGCCGACATGCTGGAGATGTCGCGCAGCTCGGCCTCGTTGATCGTGTATTCCTGCCCGTTCACGCGGAAGATCGCGAAGCCTTCGCCGAGATAGCGCAGATAGGACAGGACATCGCCCGCCTTCAGCTCCAGCACCTGCATGCCTTCATCGCCCGGCGTTTCGATATTGGCGTCGACCTGCATCACCACCGGCTCGATCTTCGAGGCAACGATAAACTCCAGATTGTCGCGCTCGACCCGCTCGCGGTTCCAGATCTGGTAATTGGCATATTGCGGCAGGGTGCAGGCGACATTGGCCGGCTCGTCCGGATTGGGCCGGGCGCGGCCGCTCACCGTGACGCCCTGTTCCAGCACGACGAACCCGGCCGGATATTCCCCCGGCCAGCCATAGGAGACGTACCAGGTGTCCGGATAGCCGGCGAGCGCGGAGAAATCCCGGTCGTTCGGCGCAGATTCGGCAACCTCGTAAGGGGACGCGATCGGCTCGGCCTCCGGCATGTCTGCCGCCAGCGCCTCGTTTTCGACAGGCGCAGGGGTGGCCCCGCCGTCAGCGGGCGTGTCAGCCGGCTGTCCGCAGGCCGCGAGGCTTCCTGCCAAAGCAAGAATCCAGGCTTTTTTCATGACCCCCTCCTCGGGTTGCGACTCACCTGCCGGTGCCACACTAGCATACAGATTAGCAAGAAACTGGCATGGGTCGCTTGGCTTTTTCTGCAATTTGGTGTCGAAAGCGGCACACATTCCCCAGATCCACGGCCATATAACGTCCATGACCTCCCCTATCGTCCGCTTCGCCCCGTCTCCCACCGGCCGACTGCATGTCGGCAATGTGCGCACCGCGCTCATCAACTGGCTGTTCGCCAAGGGCCAGGGCGGCAAGTTCATCCTGCGCATCGACGATACCGACGTGGAACGCTCCACGAAGGAGAATGAAGACGCGCTGAAAGTGGACCTTGAATGGCTGGGCCTCGTCTGGGCCGACACGTTCAACCAGTCCGATCGCTTTGCCCAGTATGACGCCGCCGCCGAAAAGCTGCGCGGCATGGGCCTGCTCTATCCCTGCTACGAGACAGCAGACGAGCTGGACCGCAAGCGCAAGATCGCCCTCTCCCGCGGCCGCCCGCCCGTCTATGACCGGGCTGCGCTGGAACTCACGGACGCGGACAAGGCCAAACTCGAAGCCGAAGGCCGCAAGCCGCACTGGCGCTTCAAACTGTCCGGCGAGCGCGTCGAGTGGAACGACCTTGTGCGCGGGCCGCAAAGCATCGACACGTCCAGCCTGTCCGACCCGATCCTCATCCGCGAGGACGGCTCCTATCTCTACACCCTCCCCTCAGTCGTCGACGACATCGAGGCCGGCATCACCCATGTCGTGCGCGGCGAAGACCATGTGACGAATTCCGGTGCGCAGATCGAGATCTTCAAGGCGCTCGGCGGCACGGCGCCGGACATGGCACACACGCCGCTGCTGATCGGCGCGGACGGCCAGGGCCTGTCGAAGCGCCTCGGCTCGCTGTCGATGGGCGAGCTCCGCGCGCAGGGCTATGAGCCGATGTCGATCTGCTCGCTGCTGGCGAAGATCGGCACGTCTGACAATGTCGAAGCGCGGGGCAGCCTCGATGAGCTGGTCGCGGAATTTGACTTCGGCAAGATCGGCCGCTCCCCGGCCCGGTTCGACGAGGCGGAGCTGAAAGGCCTCAACGCCGCCATCCTGCACGCCCTGCCCTTCGATACGGTAAAAGACCGCCTCGCCGCGGTGGACCCGCGCGCGGCGGACGAAGCCTTCTGGACCGTGGTGCGCGAGAACTGCTCGCTCCTGCCGGAAGTGGCCGGCTGGGTCGACACCGTGTTCGGCGACATCACCCCGCTGGTGGACGACGAGGACAAGGAATTTGTCGCCACCGCCGCGACGCTGCTGCCGGACGGCGAGCTGACGGGCGAGACCTGGAGCCAGTGGACGAATGCCGTGAAGGCAGAAACCGGCCGCAAGGGCCGCGGCCTCTTCATGACGCTCCGCAAGGCCCTGACCGGCCAGGAACACGGCCCCGACATGGGCGCCATCCTGCCGCTGATCGGACGCGAACGGGCGCTGAAGCGGCTGGGCGGCTGATCACGGAACAGCCAAGTTGCTGATTTTGTTCCGTTTTGGTTCGACGTGAACAAAAATGGAACTTTTTCCTTTCCAAAACGTGAATATTCTGCTTATGTTCTCATATCGCGGGGCCAACGGAATGCCCCCGCAAACTGGGTTCAAATGCATAGGCTGGGAGTTGCGTGATGGTACGTCTGGTGATCAAGGGATGTGAGTTCGATCCGGCGCAGGTGAAGGATGTCGTGTTCGGGGACAGCTTCCGCATGGAACTCGACAAGGCGATGGAACTGGCAGATGCCGGCGTCGAATTCTGGGCCGCCGGACCTGACGGCGCCATGGCCCGCGTGATCCTCGGCGAGAACGAATATGGCGAACGCATCCTGAAGACCGAAGCCATCGCCTTTGCCGCCAATCATCTGGGCGAGATCGTCGCCCCGCCGGTCGTGCGCCGCCCCTACCGCGCCGAGACACATATCCCTGCACGGATGGATTTCGCCGTCGCAGCTTAAACGCTGCCCCTGACGTTACGCAGCGGCCCTCGCCTCCCGCCCGCGCCAGAACGGTGCAGCCACCTCCCCCGGATGCGGGAGGTGAGGGTTACTCCGCCACAAGCTGGACGAGCACGTCCCCTTCGGAAACCTGGTCGCCCACCTCGCCGGTCACGGCTTCCACAACGCCATCGCGCGGCGCCGTCAGCGCATGCTCCATCTTCATGGCTTCCATGACGGCAACTGTGTCGCCGCGCGTTACCTCTGCGCCGGCCTTCACCATAATCGACAGGACCTTGCCCGGCATCGGCGCGCTGACACTGTCGCCGCCGAGCACGGCTTCGACGTCTGCGTCGAATTCAGGCACTTCCACCAGAACCGTGTCTCCGCCCGTCGTGACCGCATAGCGGCGGGGCGAAATGTCCGTCACCAGCGGCAGCGGCGTGTCCGGGTCCACCGGGTGTTCTTCCGGATCCACCCAATCGGCATCGGCGCCGACAGCTATCATGGCCTTGTGCACCGGTGCCCTGTTCATGCGCCAGCCATCCTGAATGCCCCATGGCGTCGCCCCGCCCGCCTCATTAAGGCGCACATCGCAAACCGCCATGACGGAGGCATGCTGGTGCTCCGTAGGCGGAAGGGTCAGCGTATCGCCTGCCTCCGCGATCCAGTTCACATGATGGGAATGGTTGAGGAACGCGTCCGACGACGCGCAGCGGCTGAGGAAGCCGGCATTCGACGGCACGCCGGCCAGCTGCAGGTGCGACAGGGTCGTGATCAGCCGCTCGCAGGCCGCATGCCGGTTGCCTTCATGCACAATCAGCTTGGCGATCATGGAGTCATAGTTCGACGGCACGCGGTCGCCGGTCTCGAACCCCGCATCCCAGCGCACGGTCTCGCCGTCCACCGGCTCCATCAGGCCGAACTCCAGGATCAGGCCTGCACCGGGACGGAAGCCTTCGGCCGGGTCTTCGGCGCAGATCCGCGCCTCGATGGCATGGCCATGCAGCGGGATATCCTGCTGGTGCAGCGGCAGCAATTCGCCGGAGGCCACGCGCAGCTGCCACTCAACAAGGTCCTGCCCCGTGATCATCTCGGTCACCGGATGCTCCACCTGCAGGCGTGTGTTCATTTCAAGGAACCAGAACGTGTCGAGCGCCAGCGGCCTTGAACCGTCCACGATGAATTCCACCGTACCGGCGCCTTCATATTTCACAGCTTTCGCCAGCGCCACGGCGGCATCCGTCATGGCCTTGCGCACATCCTCCGGCATGCCGGGCGCAGGCGCCTCCTCGATCACTTTCTGGCGGCGGCGCTGCAGCGAACAGTCGCGCTCATAGAGGTGCACGGCGTTGCCATGGCTGTCGCCGAAGACCTGCACTTCGATATGGCGCGGCTGTTCGACCAGCTTCTCAAGCATGACGCGGCCATCGCCGAAGCTGCTCTCGGCCTCGCGTACGGCGCTTTCCAGTTCGGCGGCCAGTTCCGACGCCTTGGTGACGAGGCGGATGCCCCGGCCCCCGCCCCCGGCGACAGCCTTGATCAGCAGCGGGAAGCCGATTTCCTTTGCCGCCTCGGTCAGCGTCTTGGCGTCCTGCGCCTCGCCGCGATAGCCGGGCAGCACGGGCACGCCTGCCTCCTCCGCAATGCGCTTGGCCTCATCCTTCGGCCCCATGGAGCGGATGGCAGAAGCCGGGGGCCCGACCCAGATGAGCCCCGCCTTCACGACAGCCTCGGCAAAATCGGCATTCTCCGACAGGAAGCCATAGCCGGGGTGGATCGCGTTAGCGCCCGTTTCTTTGGCCGCCGCGAGGATCGCCTCGACCTTCAGATAGCTCTCAGGCGCAGGCGCCGGGCCGATATGCACGGCCTCATCGGCCTCGCGCACATGTTTGGCCCGCGCATCGGCGTCGGAATAGACGGCGACGGTGGCAATGCCGAGGTCCCGGCAGGTGGCAAAGATACGGCAGGCGATCTCGCCCCTATTCGCGACGAGAAGCTTCTCGATTTTCATGTCCGGGCCCTCCGGTGTCCCGGCGCCCGCCGCGATGGACGGCGGCGACCAGGACGAAACTGATGATCATCAGCAGATACCACGATCCGAGTTTGGATAAAGAGACCGGGTGCCAGCCATCTTCCTGCCCCGGATAGGCCCAGGCGCGGGCGAAGGTGCCAATGTTCTCCGCAAACCAGATGAACAGGGCGACCAGAAGGAAGCCGATCACCAGCGGCATGGGCCGGTGAAACCGGTCCGGCCGGAACCAGACGAAGCATGGCCCGTAAACCAGCAACGTGCCTGCAAACAGGGCGATCCGGACATCCGGCAGCCAGTGATGGGCAAAGAAATTCACATAGATCGCGGCGGCCAGCAGGCCCTGCAGCCAGAGCGGCGGAAACCGGTCAAACCGGAAATCGAAGATCCGCCAGACCCGCGCCAGATAAGAGCCGACAGAGGCATACATGAAGCCGGTAAACAGCGGCACGGCGCCGATGCGCAGCACGCTTTCCTCCGGATAGATCCAGCTGCCATGGGCGGTCTTGAACAATTCCATGATCGTGCCGGTGATGTGGAAGACGAGGATCACCTTCGCCTCCTCCAGCGTCTCCAGCCCCGTCCACAGCATCAGGACCTGGATCAGCACCGCCCCGATGACGAGGAAATCATAGCGCGAGACCGGCGCGTCATCCGGATACCAGAGGAAAGTGGCCAGCAGGAGGCCCAGCATGGCCCCGCCGAACAGGCAGGCCCAGCCCTGCTTGATGCCGAAACTGACGAATTCGAAGGCGGCCAGGCTCCACGGCCCTTTCACCCATCGCGCCCTCAGGGCTTCGCGCCCGGCATGCAGGCGCCGCTGGACGGCATTGGGCGGCTTCGGGCCGAAGGCTGGGGGCGCGGTCATTGTCTGGCTGTTACATTGATTCAAGGCGGGTTTCAGGCCGGTTCATGGCCCTTCGTGCGCCGGCCCTGTCCCTTTCATGGCCATATCGTACCCTTGCGCCCTGCCGAACCCATTGTAAGGGTTAACCGCCTGAATCGGAGGGAAGAGACATGGCCTATGCATCTGGCGTCAAACTGAGCAGCCTTGCAGGTCTCGTGGGGGCCGCCGTCGGCGGCTATATCGGCTACACACAGGCCGGGCATGTCAGCGAGCTTGAACCCGTGGCGGGTGCGCTGATCCTTGGCGCCATCGGCCTCGTAGTCGGCAGTGCGGGCGCCTATCTGCTGAAATCGCTGATGCAGTTCCTGATCTATCTGATCATGTTCGGCGTGCTGGCCTATGTGTTCCAGAACCAGATCGAGCAGTTAACCGGGATCAATCCGGTCAACGCAACGATCAGCTTGCTTGAAGACATCGGCATGCCTGTGAAGAGCATGCGCAAATCGCTGGAATAAGGCCCTAGCGGACCCAGTTCGGGCGCCGCTTTTCGAGGAAGGCGGCGATGCCTTCCTTGCCCTCGTCGGAGACGCGCCGCGCCGCGATGCGCTTGGCCGTCTCATGGCCGAGGTCGCGGTCGATGATCTGGCCGGTGACGTCTGCCACCAGCTTCTTCGCATCCGCCACAGCGCCCGGCGCAGCAGAGAAGACGAGATTGGCGAGGTGTTCTTCCATCTTCGTCATCTCTTCCAGCGTCTCGACGACATACTGGACGAGGCCGATCTTCTCGGCGAAGGCGGCATCGAAGCTCTCGGCGGTCGTGAACAAGGCGCGAGCCCAGCGCGGGCCGATGGCGTCAATCACGTAAGGGCTGATCGTGGCCGGTGTCAGACCAAGGCGGACTTCGGAGAAACGGAACTTGGTGTTCGACATGGCGACCGCCACATCACAGGCCGCCACCAGCCCTGCCCCGCCGCCCATGGCTGCGCCCTGCACCATGGCGAGCGTCATCTGCGGCATCTCATAGAGCGACTGCAGCATCTCGGCGAGGTTCACCGCGTCGCGGACATTGTCCTCTTTCGTATGCGTGGCAGCACGCTTCATCCAGTTGAGGTCGGCGCCGGCGCTGAATGTGTGTCCATTGCCGCGCAGGATCATCATGCGGATCGTGGGCTGGTCGGCGATCGTCTTGAACGCGTCGGTCAGCTCCGCAATCAGCTCCATATTGAAGGCATTGTGCACGTCAGGCCGATTGATGGTGACGACGGCGAGGCCTTCCTCGGTGGCCTGGAACTTGATGAGATCGTAGTTGGAATCGCGCATGGGGCCCCCACGTTAAATTTCTGGGCGTTGAATTTCTGGGAGTCTTTTGGACCGCTCACGCGCCGACGGCAACCGCCCTTCGGCTGAAGGTGGTGCCCCTGAAATGCTGACGGCCTCCTGCCGCGCGCAGGAGGCCGTCTTCGGACAGTGCTCGAGCTCAGCTCGTTTTACCGTCCGGTTCCTGTCCGGTCTCGTTTTCTGGGACGAGGCGTTTGGGGCTGGCGCGCCAGGCATCGATGGCGGCATTGTATTCGGCTTCCAGCACGAAGCCGTCTTGATCGGTGTCGAATTTCGTGAATTTCGCGACGGCCTCGGCTTCAGTCGCCCGGCCGCCGGAAGTTTTCCACGAGACAAATTCTGCTTCGCTGAGGCGCCCGTCGGAGTCTGTGTCGAGGCCGGAAAAGTCCGGCATTTCGCCGGCGTGGCCCATCAGAGCGGTGGCAAAGGCAGCCACCACGAGGAATGGGGTGCGTTGCATAACGTCTCTCCTTTGTGCTGTGCCGCCTTCAGCTGCGACAAGGAAGAGCCTACGCGAGAGACGCGTTCATGTTGCGTGAAAACGGGTTCACGACACGATTTTAATGATCGGCCCGGATCAGGGCTCAGACGCCCTCGGCGCCGATCTTGCGGCAGAAGGTTTCCCAGGAGCGGAAGTCTTCCTCATCGAGCTGCCCCACCCCGCCGATGATGGTGTGATGAAGGGGGTGGAAACCGGAAAGACCGAGCAGGCCGCGCTCCAGCGCCTTCAGCGCCCCGGCATCCATGCCGAACCGGTAGACGAGACCGGGCATGCCCATGGAGACCAGCACGCGGGCTGACTTGCCCTTCATCATCTGGGCGGGCCAGCCCTTGTCGTTTTCACCGACGAAGAACGCACCCCGGCCAGCCTGCTCGAAGAAGGCTTTCAGGATCGCCGGCATATTGCCCAGCCAGAGCGGGAACGCGATCAGCAAATGCTCGGCCGCGGCGATCTTCTCCCGTTCTGTCAGGATCGGTTCGGGCGGCGGGGTCCCGAACTCCTCCGCGGACCGCAGCATCGGCACGTCCAACGCCGCGACGTCGATACGCGTGACCGTGTGGCCTGCGCTCTCTGCCCCATCGGCATAGGCATCGCACAGGGCGTGAATCAGGTGTTTGGGGTCCGTATCCGGATGGCCGTTGATGATGCAGATCGATTTGGTCATGAGCAGGCCTCGCTTCCTGTCGCACTCTACGACAGGAAGATGTCAGACCTGCGACGTTATGCAATCCGCAAACGTCCCTATTTCCGGGCCTACATCCGGAAGACGCCGAAGCCGCGTTCGCCGAATGGCGCGTTGAGGCTGGCCGACAGGGCGAGGCCCAGCACGCGGCGCGTGTCTGCCGGATCGATGATGCCATCGTCCCAGAGGCGCGCAGTGGAGAAGTAAGGCGAGCCTTCGGCCTCGTAGAGGTCGCGGATCGGCTGTTTGAACGCCTCTTCTTCGTCTGCAGGCCATTCGCCGCCCTTGCGCTCGATGCCGTCGCGTTTGACCGTGGCGAGCACGGACGCAGCCTGCTCCCCGCCCATGACCGAGATGCGGGCATTCGGCCACATGAACAGGAAGCGCGGAGAGTAAGCCCGGCCGCACATGCCGTAATTCCCTGCCCCGAAGCTGCCGCCGGTGACGACAGTGAATTTTGGCACCGAAGCGGTGGCGACCGCGGTCACCATCTTGGCGCCGTCCTTGGCAATGCCGCCGGCCTCGTATTTCGAGCCGACCATGAAGCCGGTGATGTTCTGCAGGAAAACGAGCGGAATGCGCCGCTGGTCTGCCAGCTCGATGAAGTGGGCCGCCTTCTGCGCGCTCTCGGAGAAGAGAATGCCATTATTGGCGAGGATCGCGACCGGCATGCCGTAGAGCCGCGCAAATCCGCAGACGAGGGTTTCGCCATAGAGCTTCTTGAACTCGTGGAACTCAGACCCGTCGACGAGGCGCGCGATGACTTCACGGGCATCATAGGGCTCGCGGACATCCTGCGGGACAAGACCGTGCAGCTCGGCCGGGTCGTAAAGCGGCTCTGCCGGCTCGGTCAGCTCGAAAGGCTGGGGCTTCGGCTTTGCCAGCGTACGGACGATGGAGCGCACAATGGCCAGCGCGTGGGAGTCATGCGCGGCGTAATGGTCTGCGACGCCCGAGCGGCGGGCATGCACATCGGCGCCGCCAAGATCCTCCGCCGAGATCACCTCCCCTGTCGCAGCCTTCACCAGCGGCGGGCCGCCGAGGAAGATCGTGCCCTGCTTGCGCACGATCACCGTCTCGTCCGACATGGCCGGCACATAGGCGCCGCCGGCAGTGCACGAGCCCATGACGGAGGCGATCTGGGGAATGCCCTTCGCGCTCATCTGGGCCTGATTGTAGAAGATGCGGCCGAAATGCTCCCGGTCCGGAAAGACTTCCGACTGGTGCGGCAGGTTTGCACCGCCGCTGTCGACAAGGTAGATGCACGGCAGATGGTTTTCGAGCGCGACTTCCTGGGCTCTCAGATGTTTCTTCACCGTGATGGGGAAGTAGGCACCGCCCTTTACCGTGGGGTCATTGCAGACGATCAGGCATTCGCGGCCCTCAACCCGGCCCACGCCGGTGATGATGCCCGCACCAGGCGCCTCGCCGTCATACATGCCATGCGCGGCCAGCGCGCCGATTTCCAGGAAAGCACTGCCCGGGTCCAGCAGGCGCTCGACCCGCTCCCGCGGGAGCAGCTTGCCCCGGTCGACATGACGCTGGCGCGAGGCCTCCGGCCCGCCAAGCGCGGCTTTGGATGTGTGCTCGCGCAATTCGTCGAGCAGGCCTTCCATGGCGGCCTTGTTCGCGGCAAAGCGTGGCCCCGCCACGTCGAGACTGGATTTCAGGACGGGCATTCAGCCTCCCTTCAGAAGTTTTTGGCAGGCTTAGCTGCCTCTGGGTCAGGTGTCACGCGTGTGTCACCGGTTTTTACCAGACTGGGAAACGCACCCTCTAGGAAAGGCCGCTGACCATGCGCATGTTCAGGAACATGAAACTGGACATCACGCCCTCTCTGAAGGCGATTGCCTTCCTGAAGGATGTGCCGGCCAAGGTGATGCGGGCGGCCGGACAGGAAGCGGCCTGGTATTGCGTGCCAGCCGGCGGGACGCTGTTCCTGCGCAATGAACCGGCCGACAAGATCTATTTCGTCCTGTCGGGCGCCCTCGGGGCCTTCCGGGTCAATCCCAACGGCCAGAGCGAATTCATCGGCCATATCCGCCCCGGCGAGCCGGTCGGCGAGATGTCCATGTTCCTCGGCGGGATCGACCTCGACGGCGACGGCGCCCCGGAAGACGCGCCGCACACAAGCTCGGTCTATGCTCTGCGGGATTCCGAAGTCGTCGGCTTCTCGCGCGAAGGCTGGCGGCAAATGGTCAAGCATGATCCGGAACTGCTGGAGCAGATGATCCGCATTATCCTGCGCCGCGTCGGCCGGGAGGGACAGCGCAATATCAGCTCGGCGCCGAAAGTCTTCACCCTGGTTGCCACCTCCCCCACCATCGACCTGGAACTGCGCGCCGAAGCCCTGAAGTCGAGCCTGGAAGCGCTGGGCAAGTCTGCGGTGATCGTCGGCGAATCGAAGGGCGCAGAGAAGCCGGCTGCCTTCTTCGACCAGCTCGATCAGAACAACGACATTGTAATCCTCATCTCCACGATCGGCGATACACGCTGGTACCGCCTGTCCGTGCGCCAGGCTGACCGGATCTGGGTGTTCGGCCGCGCCGATGCCAAACCGTCCAATCCGCTGATGCCGGAGGACGACTCCCCGGCCCGCGAGCTGAAACTGGTCGACGTCGTGCTGCTGCACCCCGGCGACAACCGGCGCGCCTGCCGGCCAGTCGAATGGCTCGAAGCTGCTGGCGCAAGCCGCCTGTTCCACTGGCAGGGCATGAGCGGGCCGAACTGTGACCGGCTGGCACGGGTGATGGCAGGTATCTCGGTCGGGCTGATCCTGTCTGGTGGTGGAGCACGGGCCTATTCGCACATCGGTGTCGTGCGGGCGATGCGCGACCGGGGCGTGCCGATCGACTTTGTCGGCGGTGCCTCCATGGGGGCTGTCATTGCCGGCTGTGTCGCCATGGGCTGGGACGATGCCGAAATCGACCGGCGCATCCGCAAGGCCTTCGTGGAGACCAACCCCCTTGGCGATTACACCCTGCCCGTCGTGGGCATGGTCAAGGGATTGCGGGTGAATGCCCGTCTGAAAGAACATTTCGGGGACGCGGAAATCGGTGACCTCGCCCTGCCTTTCTTTGCGACCTCGACCAATCTGATGACCGGGACGCAGAGAATTCACCGGACCGGCCTTCTGCGGGACGCGTTGCGGGCGACGATCTCCCTGCCCGGCATCCTGCCGCCGGTTGTGGATGGCAATGATCTTCTGGTCGATGGCGCCGTGCTGAACAATTTCCCGGTCGATGTCATGCGCGACATGCATCGCGGCTTTGTCATCGGATCAGATGTCACGCGCCAGCCGGAAGGCCTGAAGATCGAAGAGTTCGAAAAGCCGGCGGGATTCTTCCGCTGGGTCCTGCGGCATGGTTTCTCGAACCCGCCGCCCATTGCCGGCGTCCTGATGCGGGCGGCAACCATCCGGGCCGATACCCAGTTCGGCCGCGACATCACCGACGTGCTGATCCTGCCGGAACTGGCGGAAACCGAGCTGCGCGACTGGGAGAATTACGAGGCAACCGTCGAGTCCGGCTATCAGGCGGCCCTTCTGGCCCTGGATGAAGCTGGAATGGGCGCATCCGCCCGTCTACAGCCGGCTAAATGACGGACCTGTAATTTTCAATACAGTGTTAAGCATATTCGTGCAGCTTCCCCGAGGGCTGAAGGGGGAGGATGGGAGATGCTGGGCATGGATATGGCGCTTTGGGATATGCTGCCGGTTGTCATCTGCGAGACGGCCGCTGTGCGGGACGCGTCCGGCAAGCTGATCGATCTGGAATGGACGGCGTCCAACCGCCTCATGAACGAGTCGATCCGGCCCGACGGCAGCAGTATCGTCGGAATGCGCATCTTCGAGTTCGATGCTGCCTACAAGAATTCCGAAATGGTCCGTGCGGTCATCCATGTGATCGAAACCGGAGAGTCCCGTACGTTCCACACCTCTGCCGGCCGCGCGGCCCAGATGCTCGGCAAGGTGATGAAAACCACCATTATCCCGGTTGAACGCGAAGGCGAACGCCGCGCCCTGTCGGTGTCCCACGAAGTGACCGAACTTGCACAGGAGCGCGACGAGGCACTGCGGCTGTACGAACTGGCAAAGACCGCCTGCGACAACGCTCTGCACGGCATCATCCTGAACGATACCGCCGGACGCATCATTTATGTGAACCGTGCCCTGTGCGAGATGTCTGAATTCACCGAGGAAGAGCTCATTGGCAAGGATGTCGGCATCCTGACAGGCGATGAAACCTATGAGCCGGATGCCGAACTGGCGATGAAACTGGCCAGCGGTGAAATGCTGCGGCACGTGACGCAAGCGGAAACACCGACCAAGTCCGGCGGCACAAACCAGGTCGAGCTTTCACTCACCAGCGCCCGCTGGGGGGAACGCGGCGAACGGATCTTCATCACCTATGTCAGGGACATAAGGGAAGAACGCCGCAATGCCCACGAACTGCGTGACGCCCTGAACCGGGCAGAACAGGGCACGCGGCTGAAATCCGAATTCCTGGCGAACATGAGCCATGAGATCCGTACGCCGTTGAATGGCGTGCTGGGCATGACGCAGGTCCTCGCCCATACGGACCTCACCCCGGACCAGAAGGAACAGGTCGCCACGATCCTCGACTCCGGCAAAACGCTGATGTCGATCCTGAACGATATTCTGGATCTATCGAAGATCGAGGCCGGCAAACTGGAAGTAACCCCGGTCACCGGTGATTTGCGCCACAAGCTGAGCCGCATGATCAAGTTGCACGCGGCGACGGCAGAGGAGAAGGGCATCAGTCTCCAGCTCTTCATCGATCCGAGCGTCCCGTCCCGGATGAAATTCGATCCCGTGCGCGTGCGCCAATGCGTCGGCAATTTGGTTTCCAATGCCATCAAGTTCACGGAAAAAGGCGACGTGATGGTGGTCGTGACCTGCGAGCCCACACGGTCGGGCAACATGCGCGTAATCGTTCATGTGACTGACTCCGGATGTGGTATTCCGGCTGAAAAGATCGACCGCGTGTTCGAGAGTTTCTCGCAGGCCGACGGCTCAACCACACGCCGGTTCGGCGGCACGGGGCTCGGCCTGCCAATTACCCGCAAGCTGGCCCAGATGATGGGCGGAGACGTCACCGTCGTCAGCGAGCCCGGCCGCGGTTCTGTCTTTACACTGAAATTCGAAGCTGAATCCAGCGACGTGATTCACCTGCACGAAGACGTGCTGCCCAACCCTGCCGCGCCGAAAGCCGCGCGCGATGGCCTCGGCGGCCGCCGTGCTCTTGTGGTCGACGATAATGGTATCAACCGCCGTGTTGCCCGCACTTTCCTGGAGCACTATGGCCTGGAAGTGTCCGAAGCCGGGGACGGTAATGAAGCGCTCGAAGCGCTCGATCACGAGCCGTTCGATATCGTCCTGATGGACATCCACATGCCGGGCCTCGATGGCGCCGAGGCCTTCAAACGCCTGCGCAATTCCGCGAGCCTCAACCGCGTCGTGCCCGTGATTGCCCTGACAGCCGATTCCATGCGCGGCGACCGGGAGAAATATCTCGCGAAAGGCTTCGACGGCTATGTCGCCAAGCCGATAGATGAGCGATCGCTCGTCACCGTCATCGGACAGGTGCTCAGCGTCCCGACGGACTTCGGAGAACGCCGCGCCCGGGCCTGATGGCTTCACGGCGAGCGCTGTGGGCGCCGGTTGCATTCGGGTGCACCATAGGCGTCCGCATAGGACCTGCCGAAGCAGACAATCAATCCATCCACGACACCGAGGTTCAGGTTATCCGCTGGCACCTTGGCTACCAGATTGGCCCGTTCCGCTTCCAGGGCTGACCGGTTTCCTTCAACAAAAGCTATGGTTGCGCGCACATATTCATTCCAGCCGCCAATGCTCTGCTCTTCAGGTTTGATCGACTTGTTGAACAGATCCAGTGCTTCCTGAGGTTGCCCATGCATCGCCCTGATCTGTCCTTCATGCCAGTAAAGCAGTGGAATTTCCCCATCTTCGCTAAACTGCACCTCCCCTTGCGGGAAAGCATGGCTCACAGGCTCTCCCCTCGCCCGCAGAGCTGCGTGATAGTCGCGAATAAGGTCAGCGGCTGCAAGTTCACACCCCGGCTTTGCGCTTACTGAACGCAACCCGTCAGGCGCCTGATCGAATGTCCAGTAGTCCATTGAGAAATAGGCATCACGATCTGTGAAGCATGGCGTCCCATCTGCGGCCTGCGCAGCCATGAGATCTGGTTTTTCACTCAAAGACGTGCAGGCCGAAGCGGCCAGAATGCCAACAAGCAGTAGCTTTACCCGCCTCATAATTTCCTCTCTTGATTGTGAAAAATGCTACCCTTGAGAGGGGCGACCGGCAACATAGATAAGAAACGGGTGAGTATAGATTTCTTGTTTTTGCAGACTGGCCCGCCCGCGCCTGAGGAGGCTCAGGGCAATCCTTCCGGGAGGCGATAGTAGAAGCCCATCATCCTGAGGCGGAGGTACCGCTTCCGCGTCAGGATCATCGCGGAGGCGTCAGCTTCCAGATTGTTGAAGGAAAGCCGGATAAAAGCCACTTCTGACTGCCGGAAGGATTCCCATGCGGCCTGATCTGCATCGAGCAGCGTGCCGAAACTGTCTATCTGGCGCGTCGGATCGAGACTCCGGTAATTCTTGCGCCTTTCGATTTTCAGGCGCGTAATCTGCCGCTCGATCAGGGTTTCGATCCTGCGTGTTTCAAGACGATAGCAGCCGGACATTTTGCGGTACGACGTGTCGGCCTCGACCATGCAAGCACTGAACGCGCCGGAGTAGCAGTCCCAAAGCGTCTCGGGGGTTTCGTATCCGACATCTTCAAGCGTACAGGCCTCGATCTCGGCGAGAGCCGTCTCTTCCGCCGTATCAGCTTCTTCCGCCAGCGCAGGCGCCGCGCCCTGCGCGATCAGAATCAGGGCAGCTGAAAGCGCGCGTCTCATCCCGTCTCGCCGAACAGTTCGCGGCCGATCAGCCAGCGGCGGATCTCGGAGGTCCCTGCCCCGATCTCGTAGAGTTTTGCATCACGCAGCAAGCGGCCGGTCGGATATTCGTTGATATAGCCATTGCCGCCGAGGATCTGGATGGCATCGAGCGCGAGCTTCGTCGCAGTCTCTGCCGCGTAGAGGATCGCGCCTGCAGCATCCTTGCGGGTCGTCTCGCCCCGGTCGCAGGATTTGGCGACGGCATAAACATAGGCCTTGGCCGCATTCATCTGGACATACATGTCGGCGACCTTGCCCTGGATCAGCTGGAACTCGCCGATCGACTGCCCGAACTGTTTGCGGTCATGGATGTAGGGAATCACGACATCCATACAGGCCTGCATGATGCCGGTCGGCCCGGCTGACAACACGGCGCGCTCATAGTCGAGCCCGCTCATCAGCACACGGACACCGCCATTCAGCGGCCCCATGATGTTCTCTTCCGGTACTTCGCAGTCTTCGAAGACCAGTTCGCCGGTTTCCGATCCGCGCATGCCGAGCTTGTCGAGCTTCTGCGCGACGGAGAAGCCTTTCATGTCCCGTTCGATCAGGAAGGCGGTGATGCCTTTCGATCCGGCCTCAGGCTCGGTTTTCGCGTAAACGACGAGCACATCCGCATCCGGCGCATTGGTGATCCACATCTTTGTGCCGTTCAGCACATAGCGGTCGCCCTTCTTCTCGGCGCGCAGCTTCATCGAGACGACGTCTGAGCCCGCCCCACTCTCGCTCATGGCGAGAGAACCGAGATGCTCGCCGCTCATCAGTTTCGGCAGGTAGCGCGCTTTCTGGGCGTCAGACGCCCAGCGGCGGATCTGGTTCACGCAGAGGTTCGAATGGGCCCCATAGGACAGGCCGACCGAGGCGGACGCGCGGGAGATTTCCTCCATCGCCACGACATGTTCGAGATAGCCGAGGCCAGTGCCGCCCCATTCCTCTTCCACCGTGATGCCCAGCAGGCCGAGTTCGCCCATCTTTGGCAGCAGGTCACGCGGGAATTTGTCCGTCTTGTCGATCTCGGCCGCACGCGGCGCGATTTCGTTCTGGGCAAAACTTGCCACGGTTTCGCGGATCATGTCGGCGGTTTCGCCGAGGTCGAAGTTCAAGGTGGGATATGTGTTCGCAATCATTGCGGTTGATTAGCAGGCCGTTCCCGGCCTGTCAGCAGTCAATCCTGCCGCGTGATCGCCCGGTAGAGATAGTAGATCGCCAGCACGCTCAAGAGGACCGAGCCGAAGGCCAGCAAGGGACCGACAAAGGCTTCGCCCTCTCCGGCCGGAAACCGCTGCGGTGCTGGCGTCGCCGTCCGGCGGACGCCTTCGAACACACCCCAGAGGCCGAGGCCGGACAGGAGCGCATAAGGCAGCCAGCGCAGCAGGCTGATGTCGCCGTTCAGTCCGTTACCGCGGGCCGGCGGCACGGTCGGCGGGCGCAGGATCTCCCGGCGGCCGTCCGGAATCTCAGGAACCGTCTGGCGCTGGACCGGCTCAGTCTTGGGCGTTGGCGCCATCCGGGGGTGGCGGGCCTCAATGACCGTGTCATCCGGCCGGTCGTCTTCATGGCCATCCGGCTCTGCCAGGGCTGACACTGCCCGGGTGATTTCGTCAGCCGTTGGCACGCCGGTCTCGGACGCGTCCTGCGGCGCGCTTGCAGCTTGCTGTTCGTCCAGCAGTTTCGTCATCCGCTCGGCAACAGCCCGGGCTGCGGCCTGCGGGGCCGTGTCGGCGCCCGGCCGGGGCGGCGCAGCGGACGTCTGGCCATCCTCGGTCCGCGCCTCGATCACGACGGCGCGTTCCCGCGACATGGCGAGCGCCGCGCCGGGATCAAATTGCGGACGCATCAAGGCACCGGGCACGGGGATGCGGCCGGATGGGTGTTCCAGGAATAGGGCCTTCTCGGCCGCGCGCCGGCGGACCAGCGCATCCACCACGCGGACCTCGCCATCCACCCTGCCCTTCCGCCAGGCGGTCATGCCTTCGGCGGCCTGCAGCCGCTCGCCGCTGTTCAGAAGTGCCAGCACGTTGGATTCCAGGAAGGCGTCCGTGCCGATATTGAAAGCGAAGGACACCAGCGCGTCGAATTCATTCTGGGTGAGCGGTGTCAGCACACGCTCGCGGATCAACTCCTCGATCGGTGCCAGGTCATGGTGGCGCAGCACGAGTTCGGCATCGGCGCGGGTGACACGCAGGCCTTCGCGGGCGCCGGCCGTGTGGCCGAAACCAACGATCCAGTTGCCGTCCGGCAGGCGGGTGGCGCGCGCACGAAAGCCCTCGAAGCTCTTGATAAGCTCGACCCCGGCTCCGGACGTGCGCATTGGCAGGGCCATGCAGAATGGCTCCCGTATTGAAACAGTTGATGTTTTTCTATGCCGCACCCTTGCAAATGGCGCGCCTTTTCCCCTGAGAGGTGAGTCCGGCGGCGTTGCCGGGCCTCAGAGCAGGACGAGCGTGGCCAGTCCCAGGAAGGAGAAAAATGCCATCACATCGGTCAGCGTCAACACAAAGACCGACGAGGCCACCGCCGGGTCCGCCCCCAGCTTCTTGAGCCCCAGCGGCACGAGAATGCCCAGGAGGCAGGTCCAGGTAAACGTCATCACGACGGCAGCCATCGCAACCCCGGCAAGCAGCAGGTCGCCAAACCAAATGAGGATAATCCCGGAAACAACCAATGAAAACATGAGGCCGTTGCCAAGCCCCGTCAGCAACTCACGAACGACAGTCCTGCGAACCGCAGGCCCTTCCAGTTCACGTTCGGCAATCGCGCGAACCGCAACAGCGAGTGTCTGGCTCCCCGCATTTCCGCCAAGAGCAGAAATCATCGGCATCAACACCGCCAGCGCGACCACTTTGTTAAGCGTCCCTTCGAAAATGGAAATCACCGCTGAAACAGCAAACGCCGTGCAAACATTGACCACAAGCCAAGGAGATCTGGCCCGAATCGAATCCCAGACCGAATCCGACGTATCGGCCGATGTCACACCAGACAGGGCGAGAAAGTCTTCCGTGTTTTCATCCTGGATGACGTCCACCATGTCGTCGACGGTGATCATACCGACAAGCCGCCCATGGTCATCCAGAACTGGGGCCGACGCCAGAGAGTACTTCTGAAACTGATAGGCGACCTCTTCCTGGTCCATCTCAGTCGTAATGTTGGACAAGAGCGGCAACATGATTGCCGAAAGAGGTGTATCCCGAGAAGTCCGCAATAATTGAGACAATGGAACGGCGCCCAGCGGCCTGTAGGCTGGGTCTGTGATATAGATCTCGTAAAATGTTTCGGGCAGTTCCTCGCCCCGTTCACGCGCATAATCGATCGTGTCGCCGACACTCCAATATTCCGGTGCCGCAACGAACTCACGCTGCATGAGGCGGCCGGCGGACTCCTCCTCGAAGGCCAGGCCCTGCTCATATTGGGCCCGTTCAGCGGGAGCGAGATCGACCAGGATGCGTTCGCGCCGGTCGTCTTCAAGATCCTCAAGGATCGTGGTCGCGTCATCTGAGTCGAGTTCGTCGATGGCGGTCGCGACCGCCGCATCCGGCATCGCCTGAATTGCGCCTTCGCGGTATTCGTCGCGCAATTCGATCAGGATATTGGGGGGAAGCTCTCCCCCCAGAATGCCGACCAGCTCCTGAACCCGTTCGTAACTCAGCTGCTCCAACAGGTCAGCAGCATCGGCTGGGTGCATCCGGCGCAGATGACGATCGACCCAGCGGACGTCGTGATCGTCGATGGCATCCTGAAGTTCTTCAATGTCGCGTTCGGAAATGGTGCCGGCAACCTGTTCGGTCTCGATCGCTTCGGAATTCTCCATAGGACCGGCCTCCCGCATGATTGCTATTCTGACGACACTATCAGGAGACGGGTTGCCTCGGCGTTACGTCCGGGTCAATCCCCTTCGTCAACCAACATCCGGCTGCTCAGGGTTCTGCGCTCCATCGCCGTCGAGGCCACGTGAAGCAGCATGAAGAGCACCCCCGAAAGCAGGACCGACAACAACACCTGCCATCCATCAACTGCGTGCTTCGTCAGATAGTCCCCAAACCGGCCCAACCGCTCCGGCGCCGGTGGCATCATCGGCGCGACCATACGGCCGAGCGGTTCAGAAACAACCACCGAGGGGGTGATCGCGAAGCCGAGCAGGAAAATCAGCCGCTGAAACGCGCGGGCCCCGATTTCGAGCGTCTTTTCGATGCTGCTGAGCATGAGTTCAGTCAGGTTCGAATACCGTTCACTGCGCTCGGTGAGCCCCCAGCGTTTGTCCAGAGCTTCCCGCCAATTCTGCAGGGACGGATTGCTCGTCGCCGAGACGCCGCTTTCGGCAATCCGGGCTTCAAATGTCCGGTCGACCCGTTTCAGCAACATCTGCAACGCCACTGTACGCTTTAACAGCCCCTCCAATTTGCGGCGGTTCGGCCCCCGCCATCGCCCCCTGTTTTTGCCGGATTTGTTTGAAGGCGGGTCCATCAGGGTCGCGAAGCGCTCCTGGAGGTTCGCCAGTTCCAGATAAGCCGTCTTCAACGCAGCGTCTTTCGCAGCGCAGGCCTCAAACTGGGCAACCAGTTGCGAGCTATCGAGCATCCAGGGCCGCCAGTCATCAAACAACACCGCACCATCTTCGGTGACGATCACGAACCCGCCTTTGACATTTATACGGTCGTAGCTCATCGGATCGTATATCAGGGAAAATGTTCCATGCGGGATGTCTCCCTGCCGCGGGATGCTCGCCATAGCCCCCTCAACCGACGGCAACGACATCGCGCGGCCGTCATCGGGGCTCCCCTGCGCCCAACGAAGGTTGACCAATCGCTTGTCCCCACTCGTGACGGGCTTCGGCTCCTGCACAACATCCCAGAGTGAACGCTTCTCCAGGACAGCCTTTTCAGCAGGCCCATGGGTCTGGACCACGCGGATTTCCTTCAGCGGGTTGCTTGTCTCCCAGACAATCCTCTGGATGTCTTCCCAATCTAGAAAGCTGCCGCGACTTGCAATTTCGGGCAGTCCCTGCCCGGTCTCGAAACCACGGGGAGAGGCAATCAGCGTGTATCGGCCGCCATCCTGATACCAGGGCTCGTTCCAGACCGCCGGATCCAGGCCGGGCAGCCGCCGCGGTGCGTCTGACGGCCGGGTCACGCTTGCCGCTTTCCAGGCATCGCTTTCCGCGGACTCAATCGCGTCATAAATCGGTTTCAGGCATATGCCGCTGTCCGGATCGCTCGACAGGGTGAAGCGATTGCCGGGCGTGGCGTTCGGCCTGTAAGCGACGGCAACATCGAACCCGCGTTTCATCGGCGAATTCTCTGTATCCTTTCGGTAAAAGAGCTTGGCCGCGCCCGCTTCTTCTTCCTCTTCGTAAATCAAAGCATCGGCAATCCGCACCCGCTCCCCTGGTTTTCCGTCATGTCCCAACAAGGGCAGTCTGAGCTGTACGATATTGGCATGCTCCAGCCATGCCTGATAAATGTCCTGCTCACGCTCGAGCGCGGATTGGAACGCCTGCTGATGATGGAGTGACGGACTTTCGGGCAGCCGATCAACCAGGCAACCTTGGCGCAAAGCATCTGTCAGGAACTGAACACCACTTGTCCAGGCATTGCTCAGTGACTGCGGATCAATCCATTGATCCTCCTTTGCAGGTGCTCCGTCTCCTGATTGAGCCGACGAAGCCCGCGTAAAGATGGCATGCGATCCTGCGGATTGTAGCGCACACCAGTTCCGCATGGGGTCTCCGGTGACATTTCCGTCCCGCCGATGGCGGGAAACAGCCTCGATCCACGGCTGCAACTCAGGCGGAACCTGGTTTGACAGCAATCGGATCGCCAGGATCACGAAAGCCAGCAGCCGGTCTGGTGTCGCATCATCCTGCACAACCAAAGCGCCAGAATTCAGGCGGGATACCAATGAGGCCGCATCGCCTGACGGCGGCAGCAAAGGTGCCATTTCGGGACTGGCTGCCAATTCGGACAGGCACCTGAAGCCCGCATACGGACCTGTCAGGCTTGGAACAACCAATATCCCGTTTTGCGGATCAGGTTGACTGACGCCGATCGCAATCACATCCGTATCCAGATGGGTCACCGCCTGGCTACCAAGCGGAACGGATCGTATATTTAGCTTCTCAACCGTCTGAAAAGCCTTGAAGACTTCTTCAAGTACACCGCCCATACCTGTACCTACGCCTGAGAACCAATAAGAAGCCGAGTGTATTGGTTCGGTTAGAGGTTGCAACCGGTCATCAGAGCCGCCCGAGGGTATTGTACCGCTTCAGCCGCGAAATGGCGTCAGCATTTTCCGGTCGATCGAAAGATCCGCCTTCTACGGCGAGTCCTTCATCATTCAGACCGAAGTAAAGGCGCACATGGTTCGGCGACGCCTGTTTGAGGTAGTCAACCATCAGGTCCAGATTCGGCGGCGTGAAACTGCCGTCCCTGAAGGCAGTCTCAAGCTCTGTGCCCACAGCCGCATATGTCGGGTTGATATGAAGTGTGATCGCGACACCATACTCTTGCGAAAGACCGTCAAAAAACCGGATCGCCTGATCGATATCGTCAACGGCTTCGTGATCGCTGATGCCCGGCACCGGCTTGAGCATCATGTAACAGCGCAAATCACCACCCGCTTCGCCGAGCGATTTCACCAGGGCCTGGATCGCTCTGTCCGACAGGCCTTTTCGAATTACCCGGTTCCTCAGGTGCTTGTCGAACACTTCCACGCCGAGCGCGAGCTCAAAGGAAAGGTCCGGCTTGCCCGCAAGCTCAATCACCTTTGCAATAGAGGCCAGCTTTTCCGGCGTGACAAACTCTGCGCGGGTTTCCAGGCTGATCCGCCTCAGCTTCGGCATCCGCGCTGCAGCAACCTGTATACTGTGCAGCAGAACCGATTGCGGAAATGTCGGCTCATCCAACACGCTGCCATTGTTCGATATGACCAGCGTCCGGATGGAGGCCAGCTCCTCTTCGGTCCAGGCCACACGGAACACATAGTCTGTCTGCTCGATCAGATCATGCGGCAGGATCTTCGCCTGAGACGACAGATCCGGCAGGGCGCAGCCCTGGCAAACCTTATAAGTACAGGCCGGCGAGAAATATACGATGAACGCGACGGTCCCCCCTATGGTTTCGCTCATCCAGTACTGGATGGGACGGTTCACGGGGTGGAAAAATTTGACGATCGCCGGCGTCGGTTCAGGCTGACGGTTCGGCAGCGGCAAGTCACAACGCTGCAGCAGGAGCGCCAACGGAACCGTGGAGACCAGATCAAGCAGCGCGATCAGGAAGTCCCGCGTTGCGCCTGCTTCAAGGTGCGCCTGCAAGGCAGCCACGTGGTCACGAGAGTCGATTATCCTCTCAAGCTCTGCCCTGTGGCCGTGAAAAAAGCGGACCAGTTGCGGCAGGGTATCGACACCAAATTGATCATAGCAGATCCAGTCGGCAACCGCTCCGACAAACAGCTTGTGCAGGACGCCTGTGCGTGAAGATCCAAATACGCTTGACGTTGCAAGTTTCAGGCGGACATCAGCCAACACCCATAGACAGGCATCCGTCAGCGTATCGACCGTCTCTGGCCGGGGCGTCGCAACACCCAGTGCGCTTTCATAAATACTCGTATCGAATTCAGTATCGTCAACGCGCTGGTTGACCGACACAACAACAGCGCCCTGCTGTCGCATCACACGGCGCACCGCCGTCGCTCGGCTTTCGCTTATCATGGTCCGTCAACTCTTGTGCTTCCGGGTATGAATAACGCCATCGACATAGTCTGCATAGACAAAGCGTTTGACGGTATCCTGCCCCTCATGACCCGGCGTATATACCATGTACCCGCCCTCTTCCGCCTCCTCCAACAAGAGGAATTGCTTCAGCACTTCGGGATTTGCCTCCGGTATCCGGGCCAACCGGAACAGGCCATCGTCGATCGCTGAGGCTTGCGCTTCATGTCCGGCTGCGTAGAGCACGAATTTCAGTTGCTGCGCGAGCCCTTCAAGCCCGTACAGGAAGAATTCCAGCAATTGATTCCGCGCCGCAGGAATGAGGTCAGGTGCCGTGGCCTTGTCCATGTTGCGGCGATCATAGAGCATCGACAAGAAATGATAGCCGTCCGCATAAAGGATCGGACGTAATGCCTGATTGAGGCTGGCGCCCGTCGCAGCGGCAGCCAGAAGCATATCACTCTGAAACGCAAAGGATGTCAGCTTGTCATAGGCATTGCGGCCCGCGAAATCCGACACATCCGGAAAGGCTTTCAGCGTATCCTGCATTCCGAATTCAGGCTGATACATGAATCGAATCAAATCAGCCGCCTTCAGGGGGGTGTCACCAGAAGACAGCAAGCCGTCATGAAGTGACATGAACAGATTCGAGATGAAGTCCGTGCCCTCAGCTTCTGCTGTCGCTTGTTGTACCCGTCCGATCAAACGAATCTGATCCATCGCACCATTCACGACTTCGACCTGCTCGTTCCAGAACTGGACCTCGTTGGGCACGATGAGCGCAGGGAACGTAACGGCCCGATTGCCACGTATTTTCTCGAGAAACGGCTTGGGCGACTGCGCAGATCGCATCTTCGATGCAGCCCGATCAATGTCTTTCTTCGATCTGTACCCTTCGGCATTTGCGACGGAATACATGATGTAAGAGATCCGCACCGCATTTCGCTGGAACGCCATCATCGCATTCCACATCCGGTTCCGGCGGGTTTCGTTCCACTCCACCGCCAGTTTGCGTTCTTCGATACTGCTCAACAGGTGACTGAGCGGTCTCGCCCAGGCCGCGGGCAACTGGGTCAGGACGCGCTTTGCCCAGTCCATCCTCTGGCGATAGAATCTTGCCCGCAACTCGAGACGGTTGAGCGCCATCCGGCCATCAAACAGAACCGTCGCAGCATCCAGTTCATTGGCATGCGGAAAGAAGTAACGACCGCCATCGATATGGAGGCGGTCGTTCAGGTGTGTGGAAACCGGAAACACCGAATGCGGCCAGCGATGCCGTTCGAAGCCTTCCCAGTCCACATTGCCTTCCCGGGCGAGCAGCGTCTCAATGGGCGGGTCGAGCAGGAGTTCTGCGGCGCGGTTCAAATTCTCGATCACCTCTTCGGGAAAGCGATCAAGGATTCGTCGGTCCGGCTTTGAGATGTAGGGTTTGGCTTCAGTGGCAAGGTGGCGCGCGATCACCAGACTGTGTTCGGCCCAGTCGGCCTCATGCTTGTGTCCTTCCGGAACGCATCCGTACGGCGTATTCCAGCTTTTCACGAGCCAGTTGTGAAATGCGCGAACCGTCCAGAGCGGCAGGTGTTCTTTCTGCCCGCCCTCCTCAAGGACAGAGCGGGCGGTCTTGAACAGACGTTCCGGCGGCACAGGTCGACCGTCTGCTAACCGGGCCGGCAGTTCCGCCAATGCCTCATCTTCGGCCCAATCCATAATAGTCAGCGCCGACTCAAACAGCTCCGTCAGAATTTCATTCGGATCGGAAATCTTTTCCGCAACGCGGTCCGCTTCCAGAAGGAAATCCCAATTGATCGGATCAATGAGGAGTTCCGGATTCTCCAGAAAGACAGAGTCTATCTGCATACGGACCCCTCCGGCACTCGATTTCTCGATGGCGCGCCCGACCAGATTATGCAGAACAAAACGGCTGGCCCGTTTCAGAAGCTCTTCGCGTGCAGAGGCGTCCTGCAACCGGGTCTCCGGCAGGTCATCATAAAAGACGCCCGGAACCATACCCAATCGAGAGAGCAACATGTCCGAACTGTCGTCCGGAGGAAGCACGAAGACGACTTTATTCCTGGGGAACATCTCGATCACGCGGCTCATGAGCACCTCTTCGTGATCGTACTGGCTCGAAGTCCGCTTCTTCGAGAATTCATCCTCTCCACAGAACCTGACGACCAGGACCGAATTGTCCCGCCGCGAACGAAACTCTTCCAGTATGGCCGGCGTTGCCTCGACACTTTCAAGGTATTCAATATGCCGCGGCGCATTTCGATGACTTCGTTCCACAGCGAGACAAACGCACTGCAGAATGAAGTTCCGGCTATGCGACCGTGGCGAGCGCAGCGCGATCCGGTTGCAGGACCGGACATATTCAGACCGTAATTCCCACCGCTCAACAAAATCGCGATGGGCTCCGAAGAATGGAAAGTACGAAATGGAAAACCGTTCCGCATCTGATTTTGCGGTGCGCATCAGGTTCATGCGTTCCGCAATACGGCTGAGATCAAGCCAGCCGATATTCGCTCGAAACTCCTGAAGGATATACCGCGCCGCATCCTGGGGCATGATCGACCCACGGCCGCGGCGTTCTTTCTGAAAGTACGGCCTGCCTTGCAGGCCAACCGAAATCAAACTCTTCTGTCCCTCGCTGGCGGAGCTGAGAAAGATAAAAGGGATACCGTGCTTCGCCAGGCGCTCGGCTGCTGCAACACCATTGCGAATTCGGGGTTCGTAGTCGCAATCGGGATCCGGCGTGGCACCTTCGACGGGTGGCCGGTGCTCCGGAACGCGCAGGTCAATCACGCCAAACAGGAAACGAGAATAGCGCTCCGGGCCATTCAGATAGTCATCAAGCGCCTCATTGAACTCTTCCAGACAAGTTACGGGAAAAATGGCCAGGTTCAGCAAACGGTTGATCCTGTGATCGGTCGTGCTGAGCGATCGCTGCCATACCTTCAGATCAGAATCTTCGCCGCGATAATCCGCGTCCAGGAAATTGTCGTCGAGCCACAGCAAGTTCCCGCCGGTGTATATCTGCTTATCCATCGGCAAGCCCCACCAACATCATTGTACTGTGCAACTTTTCCGCCACCGCAGAGATTTTATCTGCCTGCGCAGGCTCTGCCTCCATCAGTCCGAACAGGAAATTTCGCAACCGCAGGTAAGAGGCCTCAGCTGCTCCATACTCGAATTTTTCTGCTTCCTCTGACACAACCTTCGACAGCAGCTCTTTTCGTTCATCGGCAGACAACGAGGCCGCGCGCAATTCAACATTAGGAAGCGACCGGCTCCGGTCTTCCAGATAACTTTGTAGATCCCGGGTCAGGCGCTCGACCTCTCCGGGGTTCTCCTTATGCAAATTAAGCAGGTCATGCCGCGTAATGGCGACGGCGCCGGAATTTTCGCGAACTGTCCCCGCGAGCATTTCTGCGATTCCCTGGGGGTCGCCCGGTGCTGCGACAATGTTATAGTTCAATAGCCAGTAGCGCACAGATGGGGCAAGCTGAACCTCGCCCTGCGTATTGCTTACCAACATCGCGAGCCGGGAATGATATGACGGTGAAAAGACTGGACGCGGCGTCGGGCTCCTTCCGCCCAGCAATGGAAGTGACGGAAGCCGCATCCAGGAATCAACTGCCTCATAGAGATCCAGCATCCTCGCATCAGCGAGCACGAAGTCCGGCCTTGGCTCGGCATCGAGCAGCGCGAGATATTTCTCGTCGAACTTGTCCAGATGAGGTCGCTTGATCGTTAGTTTCTCAGCCGTTCCGGCAGCGGCTGGCCCGGTCACCCACGAAGCTTCCGGTGCCGAATTTGCCGGGCTCAACCGGGCTCCGATCATGTCTGCCAACTCGCCGCCCCGGGCTGTTTCCTTGAGATGCTTCATGCTGAGGATAACAACCTGGCCGCTGGCAAGCGGGTCTTCGCAGTGATTCAAGGTGACCGGCTTGTATTTTTCACCAAGGCAGCATTTTCCCGACCGGGGATCCGTGATCACCTCCACTGCCTGCGCAGCGGTAAGGTTTGTGGCAATCCACACGGGCGGGTAATGCCCGGCCTCGGCGGCCAATGCCCCGTAGAACTCAAGAGCTTCCACACCATTGGTCGTGGAAATGCCGGCTTCACCGTCGCCCCTGGGAACATTGAGATCCGAGATAATGAGCTTCGGCAGGCCGGATTCAAGCATCCTCTCGAATTCGGCGACCGTCTCTGCCACTTTGACCGTCAGTCCGGAGGAACGCTCTCCAATCGCCTCAACAGTCGCGTCGCTGTTCTCGACACTATCCTCCAGGATCAGGATGTCCGGACAGAGTTGGTCGAAATCAGTGTCTTCTTTGGTCGCGCGTTCTCCTGAAGACGTGATCTGGTCAAACCCGCCATGCGCGAGTTTCGCCGGCAGCTGGATACGCGCTTGCACCCAATCTGCCGAAAGCCGGAAATACCGCATGTCCGCACGCGACCCGAGTCCGTTCTGCAGCAGCTGGCGCGACGCATAGACCCCCACACCCGTCGAGGTCTTTTTCTGATTGTTCTGCAAGCCTTCCTTCTGGGGTGTACGGGACGTGAGCCGTGCCCAGATGTCCGGTGCAACAGGCGCACTGGTGTTCTCAACGGTCAGGTCGAGCGAATGCTCATTGGTGGCCGAGTTGAAACTCGCCTGAACAACGATCCGGACCTCAGCGTTCGAGGGCGCAGACTCCCCGAGTGATGCTTCCACCGCATTTTTCAAAGCGACATCCAGGCATTCCCGCACAGCCATGACCGGCAATTGTAAAGTCAGGTTGGGAATGGGGACATAATGAAACGAAAGAACGGGAACGCGGCCGGCTTCCCGGCCATGCGCCAGAAGATAGTTCTCGGCATACTGCGCAATGCGTTCAGCCACGCTCTTTTCCAACCGTTCCTCGAGCATTCCGTCTTCAAGCTGGAGAATTTCGTCACAATCGGGGTCCTGATCCAGCCAGATGCGGGCCAGGTACCGCGCGCCATTGCTGTATGCCGGAATATCATCCATCGCGGTCCGGTCGAAGCGGACAGTCTTCCGAACCGAATTCCACTGAGCGTCCAGTTCATCGTGGTGCGACTTGTCGATATGAATTTTCATCTTGTGGACAAGGCTGTCCATAAGTGCGCTGACGACATCAACGCGCCGCTCAAGGAAGTCGATTTCCCGCTTGCGATCCCGCAGTCGCTGCCGGCAGATCATCTGTACAAGAAGCTTAAGGTCCTCACGTTCAGCTTCCAGGTCCGGAATAGATTTTTCCGGATCATCATCAGCAATCAGGATAATTGTGAATTTATTGGAATCAGGCGGGAGATAGTGCGCATCCACATCTTCACCGGCGGTCCGCCTTTCGCGCTTGTTCTCCTGAGACAGGAGAGGCTCGAAAGACAGAACCACAACTTTGGATTCGATATCGCCTGTCGATTGCTGGGCCCAGAACTGCTCGAGTTCCTGAGGCTGCAGGCCTGCAATCTTTCCGCAACGGTCAACATAGGCTTTGTTGATCGCACTCAACAGCGGAAAGTCCCTGTCGAAATCGGAACGGGACACGAAATCATACAGGAAACCCTCGCGGGTGAACTGTCGCCGAAGTCCTGCTTCGTTCGCTTCGCGATACTCCTCAACATTCACAATATCGATATCCGGACCCGACGAGATAATGGACTCAATCGCCATCTCAGCGAGCTGTGTCCGCCGGTCCAGTTTTCCCGCCGCGATCACCGTTCGCTCGGAATTGGCAACATAGGCGTCAGGCTCAACCAGTTCTGACATTTCAACATGATCTCGATTGTTTCGCACAAGATCGAAATCGTGTTTGTATTTGATGCTTTTCAGCGTGACGGCAAACTCACGATTGAGATCCCGGCCCACCCGCTCGAACGAAGCACGCGTCTGGAATCGATCGATTGGCGACTGGCTTTCCAACGCCGCCTCCAGCACACGGATCCGGACAGCATCGGCACCTGATTTCAGTTGTGTAGCCTCTGCCCCAGTGTCCGGAATAATAAATGCCCGGTCAAACGGAAACGTTTCCGTATCCAGCACACCTTCAATCCGCATGCAGAGCAGCTCTTCGACAAACCGTGTCCAGAAGTCGAGCGTCGTTTCATTTTTCAGACGGGCGTCGGATGCCTCTTTACCCAGCAGACCTGAAACCCCCTGCCCGAACCAGGCGCGCGCGATCTTCGACCCTTCACCACTTGAAATCCGGATCGCTTCGCCGCGTTGGCGAGACATGAGTTTGTAATGCAGGGCTCCCAGAGATGCATCCAGCGCAGCTTCCAGTTCCCGCTGCCCCCTGTCGCCGAGCATTGGCACACTGGGCGGCGCCTGAAATACGCCGATAAATATATCGGGCATATTGGCAATGTCTTCGGGAATGCTCTCGTCGATGAACCAGGGATCGGACGGGGTGATAGAAATCAAAAAGGTAATATCGGGACTACCGTTCAGACTGGCCACATAAGTCACTGGCAAAACGTCGATCGCGTCTGTGAAGCGATCTGAGTTCCGGGCCCCATCCTCGCCATCCGCTACATCGTACTTGGATTTACGGTATACTTTTTCGAGCCAGGCGATGACATGTGCCCGGACGAATACGTTTGTATCCGTTGACCAGTTCTCGTCTTTTTCGGTTCGGCTCGGCCGATGCTGCCGGAACTGCTCGAACAGGTATTCCGACAATGGCCGCAGAAGCGCCAGCCTGTCGGGCGGCTCCATATCGTCACCAGAAAGGTTTCTTGTGATTGCATCGAGATTTAGCGTTTGACTGAGCGAGCGGTCAAACGCCCCATCCTCCAACGGACGAACAGAGTGGTCTAGTTGCTGATCGTGAAGCAGTTGAAGGTACCGGCTCACCTTGTCGTGCTGCAGTTCACCGTAATGAGCCGAATCCAGTTCCGGATAGTGGACGAAAGCGCGATTGCGTTTTCTGTCCCGCCGCATCTCGATCATGCAGACCGGCTGACCAAGGCTGCGCATGGGGCTGTCCCCCAGCAGCGCCATCGCCTCTTCCTGGCCAGGGCCAAACTCTTTGCTGAGAAAATGAAAGAAAAGAGCCGCTGGCCCATACCCCTTGAGCGCTGGTTCCGCATCAACAGATTCAGCACTATAGGCGAGCGTTCGCGCCTCGATCCGGCTAAAGACCTGCGCCTCAGAAATGGAGCCGGAGTCGAGCTTTTCAGCGTTCCATTTGTCCTCATCAAGCGAAATTCGCCAGAGTCTGCTTGCTCTTTCCTGATTCATTTAAACTTCCGATACCGCCTGCGACATTGGAGCTTAACTGGAATGATGGCACCTATTCACGCAGAATCTCCTCGAAATTGAATTTATCCCCAGACTGACGGCAATTACGCGACTTAACAGGCAATCCGACCCGTCACACGCGAAGTTTCGGCGTATCTAATGGCCTTGCGGCAAAAGGCTGTCAGTCGGAACGGTTGAGTTCTGCCTTTTTGATCTACTTGGCGAGCGACCAATTGTGCACGTCTGTTGGCCGTCATGGATGCGGCAAGCACGGCCTGCCGCAACGCTGCTACGGGCAAAGGCGGCTCATCCAGTCAGCATCACAGCACATCCGGGCGGACCTCACGGAGGGCCTCTGTGAGGTTGCCGAGATGGGGCTCGCCCAGCACCGCTTCCATTCTGGCCTGCGCGGTTTTCCAGTAAGGGCGTGCCTCTTCCAGTTTCTTCAGTCCGAGCGTGGTGAGCAGGACGCGGCGCTTGCGGCCCGTCCCCTCATTCCCGCGATGGACATAACCGGCCTTTTCGAGCGGCTTCAGGTTCCGCGACAGGGAGGTGCGGTCCAGATTCATCAGCTCGGCGACCCGGGAGATGGAGTCCGGCTCATACCGGCCGATCACATGCAATAGTCCGAATTGGGTAATCGTTAGTCCGGTCGGGCGCAGGGCATCGTCATAGTGGCGGGTGATGAGGCGGGCTGCGCGCAGCACCCTGCCGGCTACGCAGGTGCCTGTGACTTCGGACAGGAGGTCCGCGGGATCGGTCATCTCGGTCATCATCTCGTGTATATGCAGTCTTTTTGCGAGATGTCCAATCACGCCCAGTTTTACTATGCTCAGGCATTAGAGTCTGTGTATGGAAACCTCATTATAGTGCATATACACTAATTATGGGTTGTGCAGACACCTCCGTATGCCGGCCTCTCTCCCCCGTCCGGCTTTCCCCTGCCGGACGGGCCCTTTCCCGGCACGTTCCGGCATCCGCCATAACGTGCATATACACTAAATACTGCAAGAAAGGTTCCTCCCATGTTCTCCTCCCGAAGCATCACCGCCGGCCTGCTCGCCCTTGGATTCGCTGCAGACCCGGCCTTTGCCGCGCCGGACGTCTATCGCAATGGCCCGACGCCTGCCGAAACCTGCGCCGATGGTGTCGCCACGCCCGGTGCCGCCTCCCCCGCGCTCAAGCGCGTCTGCGAGGAGGCCATCGGCGAACAGACCCTCAGCCGCAAGGACCGCGCTGCCACGCTCGCCAATTCCGGCATCGTCAGCTTGCGTCTCGGCGACTACGAACCCGCCCTCGCCCGCCTGCAGGAAGCCGCAGAGCTCGGCCCGAAGCACGGCGACATTTCCATCAGCCTGGCAGCCACGCTGATCCGCCTGGGGCGCGCAGATGAAGCGATTGCGGCCCTGTCGGACATCGACGCCGTGTCGCCGGAGAACCGGCATATCGCCTACTACAATCGCGCCCTGGCTTATTGGGCGCTCGAGGATGCGGAAGCGGCCTATCGGGACTTCTATGCCAGCGCCGCCCTCAAGCCGGGCTTCGCGCCCGCCGAAGACGCGCTGGGCCAGTTCCAGGTCGCTTCGGTTGAGTAAAGACCCACCGCATCGGGGCTGTTCGTGCGAGCGCGCAGCAGCCCTGAACGCGATCCATCGCGGGACGTCGTGAAGCAGGGATCAATCCAGGGAATCATTCATTCGCTAAAATCGATCCTCGATCGATTTTTGGCGCAAAGCGCCAACGCAATCGAATGGTGCGGTCGAGAGGACTCGAACCTCCACGGGTTGCCCCACAGCGACCTCAACGCTGCGCGTCTACCAATTCCGCCACGACCGCACATGTCTCATTCGAGGCGAAGGCGCCGTATAAGGCCCGCCTGCCGCTTTGTGAAGCCCCGAATACACCCTATATGCGGGGCGTGATGCACAAATTTTCTCCTGTCCAGTGGGCTGTGTCGGATCGGCCGGTTCCCTACGAAGACGCCCTCGCCTTTATGGAGGCGCGCGCCCGCGCGATTCATGAAGAAGATGCGCCCGAACTTGTCTGGTTCCTTGAGCACCCGCCGCTCTATACGGCAGGCACGTCAGCGAAGCTGGACGACCTGCGGGACCCCGCCCGTTTCCCCGTTTTCGATGCCGGGCGCGGCGGGCAGTACACCTATCACGGCCCCGGCCAGCGGGT
The DNA here is from genome assembly GCA_002700305.1 of Hyphomonas sp. Classification (GTDB taxonomy): domain Bacteria; phylum Pseudomonadota; class Alphaproteobacteria; order Caulobacterales; family Hyphomonadaceae; genus Hyphomonas. Next base: position 43,274 of record PACZ01000006.1, read on the forward strand.
GGCCTATGTGATGCTGGATGTGGGCAAGCGCGGCAAGGATGTGCGTGCCTTCGTGCAGAACCTTGAGCGGTGGATCATCACGGCCCTGCAAAGCTTCAACATCGATGCCGGTCCCCGCGACGGGCGGGTGGGTGTCTGGGTCGACCGGACGCAGGCCGGCGGCCCGCTGCGCGAGGACAAGATCGCCGCCATCGGCGTGCGCCTGAAGCGCTGGGTCAGCTTCCACGGCATCAGCCTCAATGTTGAACCGGACCTCGAACACTTCAGCGGCATCACGCCGTGCGGCATTGCGGATCCGCGCTATGGCGTGACCAGCCTGGCCGATCTCGGCATTCCGGCGACGATGGCAGATGCAGACATCGCCCTCCGGGATGCGTTTGAAACCGTCTTCGACAGCGCGCTGGAACCGGTGCCCTGCCCGCTTCAGCCCGCGGCGTAAGCAGGCGGCAGCTCTTCCTCGCCCTGGGCAATGTCGCTGCCGGTCCTGAACCGGCCAACACCGCCATTCGGAATGCGGGCGACAAAGAGCAACGTCCACAGCATCACGAAAAATGAGGTCGGCGCCCAAGCAAGCATGGCAAGGCCGAGACCGGAACTGGCAGCCATGTCCCGCTCACTTTGCGGCGGCCCCGGACGGCGACGCTGCTGAGGCTGAGGCTGAGGCTTCGCGGCAGCGGCCTCTGCGCCGTCTTCCGCAGGCGCCTCGGCCGTCACGGCAGGTTTTGGCGCGTGCATCGCTTCATACTTTTTGATGCCGCCCTGTGCACCGAGATAGAAGCCGACCAGGCCGAGCATCAGCGGGATCAGGACGATCATCGCCCAGAGCGGGGATTTGTGCGCCTCATTGAAGCGGCGCACATGCGCGACCCATGACGTGAACTCCGTCACGATCACGAACACAAAGAACGGCAGCAGCAGCTCCGGGACTGGCAGGACCAATGCCTCGACCGGCTTCCAGAGGCCGCTGAGGTCCGCCCCGGCGAGCGACGCGATGAACACGGTGAACACCGGAACGATGTAGAGCAGCACACGCCCCAGGAACATGAAGGTCCACGCCCGGGTGAAGTGCAGTTTCGGGCTCGACCCGAACGGATTGAAGAATACCTGGCCCCAGCGCATGTCGTGGGGGTTGTCACGGGCATCCTTGATCCAGGGACGATGCGGATCAATCGCGGTGGGGTCGTTGGGTTTCATGAGCGGCGTTTATCCTTGCGCGGGGGTCAGGAAGCATCGGGACGGCCGGTCGCCGGCCCGTGGGCATTGGCATCCGGATCGGAAGGCAGGCGCCCCGCAACCAGGGCGAGGCCGGCACTGGTGATCAGGAAGCTGACCAGCCGGGTCAGGGCAGTGCCGCGGGCGATCTCGATGGCGTGTTTCTGCTGCGCTTCCATCATGCCGCCGAAGCCGTCGGTCAGGCCAACCTCCTGAATCTGGGTCATCAGCGGCAACATGTCCGGCGACAGAACCGGAAGCAGCACGGCGTTGAGGATCGAAGAAACCACCACAAAGCCGAACAGGAACAGCACATTGAACCAGGCCGTCTGGCCGGCATCGTGCAGGCGCTTGGCGAGCACGCAGAAATAGCCCCACAACAAGGGATATTGCAGGAGCGCTGCGCCCACGGACGCGCCGACGATGAGAACCTGAATGATCAGACCGGCACCCGTGAGCAGGATCAGGCCGCGCAGAAAGTCGCGCGGGCCGATGCGGCCTTTTGGATTCAGCAGGACATAGGAAATGTCCATTCGTTGAAAGTCTCCTGTGGTCAGGTCGGGTCTTCTGCCGGGTTCTTATCAATAAACGATAAATCCGTGCAAGCAAAACCCGCACACTAAAGAGCCGGACCCCTCATAGGGCCCGGCTCCCAATTCTACACCCGGCCGGGGCCGGGATCGAGGGACAAGCCGCGATCAGACGAACGTATCGGCTGCGCCAGCGGTCGGGTTAAGCGGATCCGGACCGTACTTGTTCGGGCCTTTGGTGCCCGGGATACAAGCGATCACGATCGCGGCGATACCGGCAATCATGTTCAGCACCGGCACGAAATTGGCCACGACGAGGCCAGCATAGATCCAGCCCGTCTGGTTGATGTCATGCAGGCGGCGAATGAACAACGCGATGCCCGGAATGATGATCGCCAGCACATAAATGGCCACCAAGGCGATAAGGATGAAGCCGAGCGGCGACACTTCCTCGGTGCGCATATTGATGCCGCCCAGAACGAAGAACAGTAGCGCCCAGACGCCAAAGATGATCAGGTTGAACAGGTAGACCCACCAGTATTCGGCGCGCGTAGAGCGGCCCTGGAAGTCGACATAACGCGAGAAGAACAATTTTATTGCGTCGGGAAAGCTGACCATTTCAGGTCTCCTTGTGTTGCCGGGCCCCCTCTGAAGCACCCGAACTGTTGATCATTCTGATAAAACGCCGCCCGCGAAGTCTGGCGGGACTCTACCGCTTAACTGAAGGCAGATGCTGAACCGCCCGGTCCCGGGCCATACTGGTTGTCGTTCGGATCGGTCTTGAACAGGCTCATCACAAAGCCCACAACGCCGGTCACAAGACCAGTGGACAGGATCGACGGCAGCAATTGCGCCTGCGCCATCCGCTTGGATTCCTGCATGGCATAAGCCATCGCCGCCCCCGGATCATTGGAGGACATATAGTCCGCCATATTCTCTTCCATCTCGCGCTGCATGTCAGCGACATTCACCCCGAACAGGGGTGGCAGGATGGCCTGTGCGACAAGGGATACGATGATCGCCAGCACGACCATGGCAAGCGTCAGCCAGCCGGTCTTGCCGGCATCGTGAAACCGCTTGGTATGCACGGCGATCCAAGGCCAGATGAAGATGATGCTGATGAAACCCAGGAAGGGCGAAACATAAGCTGACAGCACGGTCAGGGCCGCGCTGATTCCGAAGAGAATCAGAACCCCCCGCCAATAGGTTGGCTGGTCGATGCGCCCGTTCGGGCTGAAGAGCAGTTCCATTACCGTTCCCCCAGATCAAATCCATTGATGAGGGGGACACTGCCCTCCTCCTCAGATCCGGCGGATCAGACGCCTGATCTGATCCACTCACCTGAGGCAGGATAGCGCGGTAATTTCATTATTGGGAGGTTAATTCGCCCTTGGATCAGGCAAACTCGACCATAATTTCGTCGGCCGCAACGCTGTCACCCGCCGAAACGTTGATCGCTTTTACCGTTCCGGTTGCTTCAGCCCTGATAATGTTCTGCATTTTCATGGCTTCAACGACACAGACGGCCTCGCCTTCCTGCACTTCCTGGTCAAGCTCCACATCAATGGACACAACCAGACCCGGCATCGGGGAGATAATCAGCTTCGACGTATCGGGCTTCGGCTTCTCCGGCAGGCGGGCATGCAACTCGGCGATCTGCGGGGTGCAGACCAGCGCGCGCAGGGCAACGCCGCGGTGGCGGAAGACATAGCCTTCGGTCCGGTCAGCGAATTTCACGGCAAAGGTCTTGCCGTCCAGCGAACCTTCGACAAGGTGCTGGCCGGGTACCCAGTCAGTGATAAGCGTATGCGTCTTGCCGCCATCGATCGTGATTTCCGCATCGCCGTCGCCGCCAAGATCCAGCGTGACGGGATATTGCTTGTCGCCGAGGATCACGACCCATTCGCGGCGCGCTTCCGGCACCGGCGCCATGCGGCCCGAAGTGAGCGCAGCCCGGCGTGACAGGAAGCCGTGCACATAGGCAGCCGCGCAGATCAGCTGCGTCTCCTGAGTCTCCGTCGGCGGAACACCGTCAAAGCCTTCCGGGAACTCGTCCTTGATATAGGCCGTGGTGATATTGCCTGAGCGGAAACGGTCCTGGTCCATCACAGCAGCGATGAAGGGGATGTTGTCCTGGATGCCTTCGATGTGGAACCGGTCGAGCGCCTCGCCGTGTACGTCGAGGGCCGTATCGCGGTCCTTGCCCCAGGTGATCAGCTTGGCGATCATCGGGTCGTAGAACATGGAGATTTCGTCGCCCTCGCGGACGCCGCTGTCCATGCGGACTTCCCCCTCGCCCAGCTTGCCTTCGCCCGGCGGGTGGAAGCGCTTCAGGCGGCCAATGGACGGCAGGAAGTTGCGGTACGGGTCCTCCGCATACACACGGCTTTCAACGGCCCAGCCATTGATACCGATGTCGGACTGTTTGATCGCCAGCTTCTCGCCGGCCGCCACGCGCAGCATCTGCTCGACAAGGTCGACGCCGGTGATCATCTCGGTCACCGGGTGCTCCACCTGCAGACGGGTGTTCATTTCAAGGAAGTAGAAGCCCTTGTCCTTGCCGGACACGACAAACTCCACCGTGCCGGCGCTGTCATAGTTCACGGCCTTGGCAAGCGCGACGGCCTGTTCGCCCATCTTCTTGCGGGTTTCCGGATCGAGCAGCGGCGACGGCGCTTCCTCGATCACCTTCTGGTTCCGGCGCTGGATCGAGCATTCGCGCTCGTTCAGATAGATGCAGTTGCCGTGCTTGTCGCCCAGCACCTGGATTTCGATGTGGCGCGGCTCAAGGATGAATTTTTCGATGAAGACACGGTCGTCGCCGAAGGAGGATTTGGCTTCGGCCTTCACGGCCGGGAAGCCTTCTTCGACGTCCTTGTCATTATAAGCGACGCGGATGCCCTTGCCGCCGCCGCCGGCCGACGCCTTGATCATCACCGGATAGCCGATGTCCTTGGAGATCTTCACGGCTTCCTTGGTGTCTTCGATCAGGCCCATATGGCCCGGCACCGTGGACACGCCCGCTTCAGCCGCGAGCTTCTTGGAGCTGATCTTGTCGCCCATCGCATCGATGGCGAAGGCGTTCGGGCCGATCCAGCCGATGCCCTCTTCTTCCAGTCTTTTTGCAAAACCCGGGTTCTCGGACAGGAAACCAAAGCCCGGATGGATGGCTTCGGCGCCCGTGGCCTTCACGGCTTCAATGATCTTGTCGGCAACCAGGTAGGATTCCGATGCGGGTGACGGGCCGATGTGAACCGCTTCGTCGGCCATTTCCACGGCCATTGAGCCGGCATCGGCATCTGAATAGACAACCACCGTCTGCACGCCCATGCGGCGGCAGGTCTTGATGACGCGGACGGCGATCTCGCCCCGGTTTGCAATCAGGATCTTCTTGAACATCTCTACCCCGGCAGGCCTGTTAAAACTTACAGCTTGCCGCAGTTACGCCGCACACCCGAACTTGTCCACACATGACGGAGCGACAAAAGGCCTTGCGAGTTGCAGTCAAAAATGTTAGTGATCACTCACTTATGAATGGGAGGCCGTCATGCCGACGATCCGGATTGATCTGCAACAGCTACAGGCCGAAGGGCTGATCGGCGCCGATCTGGCCCGCCTGATCGAGGCCCGTGCAGTCCCCGATTCCCGCTCCGGCCTGTTCGTGAATCTCGCCCTGATCATGGGCGCGCTGGCGGTCGCCGCAGGGACAATCGCGCTGGTGCCTGACGCTACGACAGGTCTGATCCTGGCCGTTCTGGCGATTGCGGCGGCCGAATTGACCCGCCGGGTCGCGCCGGGCGCCTCTCTGAAGGTGCTGTCAGCGGGGCTTGCCCTGATGGGCGTTCTCGGCCTCGCGGGCTGGATCGGCTGGCAATATGAGGACGCGGCCGACACCACCCTGCCTGCCCTGCTGATCACGCTGCTGCTCGGCGCGGGCGCCGTCTGGTTCCGCTCGGCCTTCATGATGGTACTGTCGGTTCTGGCGTTCGGCGCGGTCTTCGGCACGGGAACGGGATACTGGCACGCCTGTTACGGCCTGTTCGTTGAGCAGCCGGTCATGACCATCCTTGTGTTCGGCGCGCTGACGGCAGGCCTCTATGCCCTGCGCAGCCGGATCGGAGCAGTCTGGCAGAACCTTGCCGGGATTGCCGCGCGTACGGCTTTCTTCCTCGTCAATTTCGCCTTCTGGGTCGGCTCTCTCTGGGGCGACGATTTCGGGCCGGACTATCGCTATTCAGAAGAGACCGATTGGGAAACTTGGCGCGCCACCACCACGCACGTGCCGGAAGCTGTCTTCTCGATCGGCTGGCCGCTGCTGCTCATTGCTGTCATGGCCCGCAGCCGGAATGGCGGCTTCCTGTCAGTGACCGCAACCGTCTTCCTCGCGATCCACGCCTATACGCAGTATTTCGAGACCTTCGGCGCCCATCCCTGGACGCTGGTCATCGGCGGGATCGGCCTCGTCGGACTGGCGGTCGGCGCAGCAAAGCTGATGAAGCTGCAGGCAGCCGCCTAGTCGTCCCGGCCCTCGATCTTGGCCTCGAAGGCGCGGACGCGGGCCGTCAGCGAGACGAGGAAAGCTGTCGACCAGCTGATCAGGAGGAAGCCGTTCATGGATTCGGCCACGCCCAGCATCCGCCATTTGTGCGACAGGATCACATCCCCGAAGCCGACCGTGGTGAAGGTCGAAGTGGAGAAATAGACCGCCGTTTCGATCTGGTGGAGCTCACCCACAATCAAATAGGCAAAGGCATATAGCCAGATCTGCAGCGAATGCAGGGCAAACAGGCTGAACACGACAATCAGGATGCCGAGCCCCTGCCCCAGCGTTTCGCCCATTCTCGACGTCCGGCGCCGGAATTCCCGCCCCCGTTGGCGCAACAGCGCGGTCAGGCCGACAAGCCCGGCAAAATGGATCGAGAAGGTAATCGCAACCATCAGGGTCGCAACGGCCAGATTCTGGAACAGGATCATGTCCTGAGCCTCCAATAGTGCAGGCCTGTTTACCCTATAGCCATTTAGCTTTCGTTGACGCCGTAAAAATCTGCCGCCACAAGCGCAGTCACAGCACAACAGACAATCAGAACAGGCAGGGAGGCCGACCATGGCAGACACGAAAGATCTCGCAGGACGCAAGGCAATCGTCACAGGGTCGGCCACAGGACTTGGGCGCTCCATCGCGCTGAAGCTGGCAGAACGCGGCGCCGACGTGATCATCAATTGCACGAAATCGGTCGCCGATGCCGAGCAGACAGTTGCCGACTGTCAGGCCCTTGGCGCCCAGGCGCGCCTGGTGCAGGCCGATGTCTCGACCGAAGAAGGCTGCAAGGCTCTGGCCGATGCTGCCGCCGTCTGGGGCAGGCTCGATATTCTGGTCAACAATGCGGGAATCACCCGCCATGCCCGTGACCATGCCGACCTGGGCGCCCTCTCCCGGCAGGATTTTCTCGACATCTACACGGTGAATGTCGCCGGCCCGTACCTCATGATGCAGGCCTGCAAGACGCTGCTGGAGAAATGCCTCGAAGAAACCGGCCGGCCGGCAGCGGTGCTGAACGTGTCGTCCATCGCCGGCGTGACAGGTGTCGGGTCTTCGGTCGCCTATGCCGCCTCGAAGGGCGCTTTCAACACAATGACGCTGTCTTTGGCCCGTGCGCTGGCACCGGCGATCAGAGTTAATGCAATTTGCCCCGGATTTATCGGCACCCGCTGGTTCAAGGACCAGATGGGCGAGGAACAATACAAAAAAATGGAGGCTGGTGTCGCTGCGTCAGTCCCCCTGAATGTGGCCAGCGGCCCTGATGACATTGCAGATTCCGCCGTTTTCTTCTGCACCGATGCGAGTCGCCATGTGACCGGCGAAACCCTGCTTGTGGATGCCGGCATGCACCTTGGTTATGCCCCTCTGGTAGCTCGCTGACGCATTCGTGACGCCCAAAGAGCAGGCAGGAGTGCCTTAAGTCTGCTCAATTCGGCGGCGATCCTTAACTCGGTACCCGGATAAACTCTTTTTCAGTCCGCCGTCCCCGGATGGCGCGTCAATCTGTCCCCGGCGCTCAACGGAGCGCGCTCATAACGAACGGGGAAGTTCAAATGGTATCCAAACTCACACGGGCGGGGGTCGCCCTCGCAGCACTCGCTGCCGCCGCGGGCGGCGCCTATGCCGAAGGCGAATGGTCGGGCAACGTCGCACTGACGACAGACTATGTCTGGCGCGGGGTATCCCAGTCCAACGAAGACTTCGCGATCCAGGGCGGCTTCGATTATTCCAATGGCATGTTCTACGCCGGCACCTGGGCGTCGAACGTCGATTTCGGCGACGAGCCGGAAGATGCCAACCTGGAACTGGACCTGTATGGCGGTCTCGCGGGGGAGACTGAAAGCGGGATCAGCTGGGACGTCGGTTTCATCTACTACGCCTATCCTGACACGGAAGAAGCAGACTACGACTTCGTCGAACTGCAGGGCGCGCTCGGCTACACTTTCACCAGCGGCGTTTCGGTCGGCGGTGCGGTGTACTGGGATCCGGACAATGAGAACGTCTATGTGGAGGGATCTGCGGGGTATTCCTTCACCGACGCCTTCTCGGTGGACGCTTCCGTCGGCAACTACAGCTTCGATGCGGGTGGCGACTACACCAACTGGTCGCTCGGCGGCACCTACTCCCTTCCGATCGGCATCGATGTTGACCTGCGCTACTGGGATACCGACGGCGACGACATCTATGGCTCGATTGCCGAAGAGCGCGTTGTCCTGACGCTCGCCAAGTCTCTCTAAGGCTTCCGGTTCCTCCAACTGCGCGGGGATCATGCCCTCCTCCACGCGCAGCAAGGTGAAGGCCGCTGGTTCCCGCCGGAACTGGCGGCCTTTGTTTTACCCAAATGTCTTCCTATCTGTAGGATAGAGGGGGCTCCCCAGAACCAGACCGACTTGAAGGAGACGATTGCGTGGCAGCCGAGTTTACACCTGTGCAAGCTGTCGATGCGCTCGTTCCGGCGATCACGCTGCTTGGCTTTGGTGCGGCCTCTGCGCTGGTGACGAAAGCGGCCCGGCTCAGCCCGATTGTCGGCTACCTGATCGTCGGCATACTGATCGGACAGTACGGCCTGGGCCTGATCCATGAGAGCCCGGCGACCCACCTGCTTGCAGAGCTGGGCGTTGTGTTCCTGCTGTTCGACATCGGCATGCATGTCTCGATGCGGGAACTGAAAGAAAGCCGCCGCGACCTGCTGGGCCTTGCGCCCGCTCACCTCATGCTGACCGGCCTGATGAGTGCCGGCGCCCTCTGGATGATCGGCATCGCCTGGCCCATTGCTCTGGCCGTGGGGCTGAGCCTCGGCCTGTCCTCAACCGCTGTGGTCGCCCGCATCCTGACCGAGCGCGAGCAGAATTCCTGCCCCATTGGCCGGGCCGCCACACATGTCCTGATCTTCCAGGACATGGTGGCGATCTTCCTGATGATCTACGCCACGTCTCTCGGCGGGGCAGAAACCGGCGCCTCCGGGCTCGCCGGCGTCATCTCCACGCATTTGCTGGCCGGGGCAGACCTTCCGCTGATCGCCTCCCTGGCGCTCTCGCTGGTGCAGGCAGGCCTCGCCTTCTTTGCGGCGGTGCTGGCAGGTAAATATCTGATCAACCCGATTTTCCGGACGCTGGCGATTATCCGCAATGAAGAGGCCTTTACGGCCTTCACCCTGCTCTTCGTCCTGGCGGCCGCCTGCGCCACGGCGGTGGCCGGACTGTCCCTTACCCTCGGCGCCTTCCTGGCGGGGCTGGCCGTGTCCGGGACGCCCTACCGGCATGAAGTGCAGACGGAGATGGCCCCCTTCCGAAGCCTGCTCCTTTCTTTCTTCTTCATCAGCGTCGGCCTCTCGATCGATGTCCCGGCCCTGATGCGGAACCTGCCGCTGGTTCTGCTGGCGGCCGGGGGCCTCATCGGCTTCAAGACTGCGCTTGGTTTTGCCGCCGCGCGGCTGAACGGGTGGAGCGTTCCGGGCGCGACGCAGCTGGCCTTCCTCTTGGCGCAGGGATCGGAATTCACGCTGGTCGTGCTGTCGCTCGGCGCCATCGTCACCGGCATGCCTGGCCCGCTGATGAGCAGTGTTGTGGCCGCCGTCGCGCTGTCGCTGGCGATCGCTCCGGTCTGGGCCGACCTTGGCGCACGCCTGTCCCGCGAGATCGTCCGCCGGACACAGTCCCGGACCGAGGCTGCGCCCAGATCCACGCCGCTGCTCGACCGGCCGGTCATCATCGTCGGCATGACGCAGACCGGACGGCTGGCCGTCGACGCGCTGGAAGATCACGGCATCCCTTACATCGCGACCGAGTTCGACCCGGACCGGCTCCTGTCCGCCGTGGCAGATGGCTACCGGGTCTCCTTCGGCGATGCGTCGAACCTGAAACTGATCGAAGCCATCGGCGGCAACCAGGCCCGCGCCATGGTGCTCGGCTTCCCGCGCTATGAAGTCTCCCAGGAGGTGACGCCGGTCGTGATGCGGCGCTTCCCTGACCTCAAGCGCTTTGTCACGGTCGACACTGCGGAGGACATGGAACGCTTCTCCAATCTCGGCGTGCGCACGCATTTTGCCATGGGCGAGCCGCGCGGCATCGAAATGGTGATCGACATGCTGAACGCGCTCGGTGTCCCTGAAGACGAGGTCAGTGCCTGGCTCAGTCACGAAACCGAGCGTTTCGCCATCGGGGAAGCCAAGGCGGACGATGATGAGGGTGATCTCGACCCCGTGGAGCCGGACCTCGACCAGGCCGCCTGATCTGCCCCGCTTTCCCTGAGGCGAAGTGGAGGCTGGAAATTGCGCATGATGGGGTCTATAGGCACTCCCATTCCCTTCAGGAGGCTTAAATGCGCATTGGTGTTCCAACAGAAATCAAGAAACAGGAATCCCGTGTCGGCCTGACACCGGAAAGCGTCGGCGAGCTGGTGCGGGCGGGCCATGAGGTCGTCATCCAGGACAGCGCCGGCCTCGGCTCCGGTTTCCAGAATGAGGACTACACCGCCGTCGGGGCGAAAATCCTGCCGGACGCCGATGCCGTCTTCAAAGCCGCCGAACTGATCGTGAAGGTGAAAGAGCCCCAGCCGGAAGAGACCGCGCGCCTGACGCCGGACCACACGCTCTTCACCTATCTTCACCTGGCGCCCGATCCTGTTCAGGCGGCCGGCCTGATGAAATCCGGCTGTCTTGCCATTGCCTATGAGACCGTCACCGACGCGCAGGGCGGCCTGCCGCTGCTGCGCCCGATGAGCCAGGTGGCCGGCCGGATGTCCATGCAGGTCGCTGCCTGGGCCCTGATGCGCACCAAGCGCGGCCGCGGCATCCTGCTCGGCGGCGTGCCCGGCGTAATGCCGTCGAAAGTGGTCATCATCGGCGGCGGCGTCTCCGGCACCCATGCGGCCGAGATCGCGGTCGGCATGCGCGCCGACGTCACCGTTTTCGACCGCAACAATCGTCGCCTCGATGAACTCGACAGCGAATTCCGCGGCAGTCTCAAGACCATGTACTCCACCGCGCACTCGCTCGGCGAGGCCATCAAGGATGCCGACCTCGTCATCGGCGCTGTGCTGATCCCGGGCGCCGCCGCGCCGAAACTGATCAGCCGCGAACAGCTGAAGACGATGAAGCCCGGCGCGGTTCTGGTCGACATCGCCATCGACCAGGGCGGCTGTTTCGAAACCAGCCACGCCACGACGCATGAAGACCCGATCTATGAGGTCGACGGCGTACTGCACTATTGCGTCGCCAACATGCCGGGCGCCGTGCCGCGCACGTCGACCTACGCCCTCAACAACGCCACCCTGCCCTTCGTGATGCAGATCGCCAACAAGGGCGCGCGCGAAGCGATAAACGCCAACCCGCACCTCGCCAACGGCCTGACGGTCGACGGCGGCAAGATTGCGCACGAAGCGGTGGCACAAGATCTGGGTGAAGACTATGTCCGCCCCGCCTGGCTAAAGAGTCCAGGCTGAAAGGCTGATATACCCGCGGCTTACGTGTAGAAGGCCAGCACGTCCTCCAGCCAGTTGAGGCGGGCCTGCAGCATGTGGCCCGCCCCCGCAACCGACAGCGCGTCCACGGCTCTGCCTTCCGCGCCCAACTGAGCGCGATTGACCTCCACGCGGCTTAGAGAAACCTGCGTTGCGGCGATCATGCGCTTGATAACCGCTACCCGGTCGCCCGGCGCGAGAACGCTGATAAAAATCAAGCGTGTACGGATCGGGTCTGCCGCCGGCTCACCGACCCAGTCCGGCACCTCTTTCAGCCAGGCCTGCGCCGCTTTCCTGCCGGCTGGCGTCGCTTCGATCTCCTTTGCCCCCCGCCCATCAGATTCGACGTCTTGCCGGGCCAGCAAACCACGCTCCGTCATGCGGCGGATCAAGGGATAGATCGAGCCGGTACTGGCATGCCATGTCGATGTCAGAGACTCTTCGAATTGCTTGCGGATACTGTAGGCTGTGCACGGCCCCTCCTTGGCGACCAGCGCCAGAACGCAGGCCTCAAGTTCCGTCAGATTCTTCCGGTCATTCTCATTTTTGCTTGCCATGAGTTCCTTTCCAGCCTTATTTAGTGCGAATCGCACTATTTGGAAAAGAGATCAAGCATGACGGACGTATCCCCGGCAAAAAAAGCTGCGACGTACCTTTTGTGGGCGCTTCCCCTGTTGTTCCCATTGGCCCTGCCCGGAATCGGCGCCCTGTTTTCGCTGGCCGTTGTGGTGATTGCACTGATTTTCCACAAGGACGCACGGCGCGCGACCCTGCGTTGGTGGGGCGACAGTCCAGGCCGGATGGTCGCCATCGGTATCGGCGCCGGGGTCGTCATCCATATCGGCTTTTCAATCCTCATTGAGCCATTGATCCAGATCAGCCTCCATGAGGAAATCGACCTCAGCAATTTCGACGCGGTCAAAGGCAACCTCGCCAACTATCTGATCCTGCTGGCCATAGGCGTGTTCTTCGGCGGGTTTGCAGAAGAATTGATGTTCCGGGGGTTTGTCATTGGCTGGGGGGAACGCCTGTTTGGTGGCGGAGCAATCTTTCTTGTCGTGCTCTCTGCAGCCGTGTTCGGCGCAGCCCACCTGTACCAGGGACCGTCAGGCATGTTGTCGACCGGGCTGATGGGTTTTCTGTTCGGCCTGCTTTATCTCTCAACGGGACGCCGGCTGATCGCCTGTATGCTGGCGCACGCCACGATCGACATACTCGGTATCACGGAGCTTTACGTCGGCCACCCATTCCTGCCGCCCCTGTTCGGCGCATGATCTGCATGATGACCAGCTGGTCTCGCCTCGAAAGTCCGGGCGCCCCACCTGCCGAGCTCAAAATCAGGACAGCGCGGCGATGGCGTCGTCGATGGTCGCGCGGGGCCGGTCGAGGATGGCACTGATCTGGGCGCGCTGTTCGATGGCGAGCCACAGGCCCAGTACTTCCACGTCCACAACACGCCATTCGCCGTTGCGTTCGATGACGCGCCAGCGGACCTTCATCGGGTCTTCACCCTTTGGCGTAATCCGGGTTTCGACAATCGAGTCCGACTCGCTCCGATCTTTCGACCCCAGCACGACGATGTCGGCTTCGCGGAAGGTGCCGGCATTCTCACGGAACGTGTCGGCCAGGAACACGCTGAGCGCGTCGGTGAAACGGGCCTGCTCCTCGGCGCTGACCCGGCGGGCATGTTTGCCAAGTGCAAACCGGGCGACCGCGGCAACGTCGATCGAACGGGTGAAGGCTTCCTCGCCTTTCACCGGATCGGAAATGTCGGCGGCTGCCCCGGCGATGAGGGCCTCAGCCTCGGGACCTGCCAGAGCTGGCAACGGCGCCAGGGCGATGGCAACGGATGCGATGAGCGTGCGGAGCATGGAACTCAATCCTTCAGGTTGAACGACACACTACATATGGCGTGCCACCCCGCTGAGTTCCCCGCTTAACTATATAGTAATCATGCCGATTGCGCATGAACCCGGCCCCTTGAAGCTGGCGAATCCGAATCAGGCGCGGTTTTTGTGCCACATTGGGACATTTCTGTTTCAGGCTGATCCAGATCCGGACGAATTGTGGCCGCTTGGTCACAATCACCTGTTTCGAAAAGGATTTTTGGTGAACCGCCCGGTAACCATAAAAAGATTGCGTCCGGCGGCGTTCACACCGGGCCAGCAAGCGGGGAAGACCTGCAAGCGAAAAATCGCTCCCGGATCAGGCGTGGTGCGCGCTGTGGGACTCGAACCCACACTCCCGAAGGATGGGGATTTTAAGTCCCCTGTGTCTACCATTCCACCAAGCGCGCGAACCGTCTGGTTGCCTTACTGGCATACACGCACAATCCGCCACAACACCATGTGTCATCGCAAGCAATCTGTGTATTTCCAGCAGATGGAAGCCGGGGTGGAGCCTCGCCGGGGTGGACTTGGCAGACCTTGCCGGGCGATGCTGCCCCGGCACGTGCGCACCCGCGCCAGCCGGAGGAGATTATGCTGAAAGCCCTGCCCTTCCTGTGGTCTCTGCTCGCAGCATTGGGCGCAGCCGCACAGCTGTTCGTGGCGCGCATGTCGGGCGGGGCTGCCATGGGCACGATGCTGTTCAGCGCCGCATCTGCCGTGCTTATCACAACGGTCAGCACGATCGGCATGGCACTGGTCTACCTGCTGATCCTGCGAACGCGCCCGTCCTTGTCCGTGGCGATTGTCGGCTACAGCCATTTCTTCCTGGCCTGCGCCGCCTATACCGGCCAGACAATCGGCACGCTGGAGCGCAACCGCTACCTGGCCGGTACGGGTGACATGACAGCGGCTAGCTTCGCCTACACCGCCGCCGGCCTCGCCAGCCTGCTGGCCGGCATTGTCTTCATCCTGGCGCTGATCGTGGCGCTGAATACACGCCACGAACGCCTTGAGGATATTTTCTAGACGACACGCTCGAACACGGCAGCCAGGCCCTGCCCGCCGCCGATGCACATAGTCTCGACGCCATAGCGGGCTTCGCGGCGGTCCATCTCACGCAGCAGCGTGGTCAGGATGCGCACGCCGGTACAGCCGACCGGGTGGCCGAGTGAAATGCCGGAGCCGTTGACGTTCAGGCGGGTCATGTCGTCATCGCTGAAGTTCAGCGCCTTGGTGCAGGCGAGCACCTGCGAGGCGAAAGCTTCGTTCAGTTCGAACAGGTCGATGTCCTTCAGTTCCAGCCCGGCGCGCGCCATGGCTTTTTCCGAAGACGGCACCGGGCCAATGCCCATGACTTCCGGGCCGACACCGGCCACCTGCCAGGACAGCATCCGGCCGAGCGGCTTCAGCCCATACTTGTCAGCCGCTTCGCGCGTACAGACGATACAGGCCGCCGCGCCATCATTCTGGCCGGAAGCATTGCCCGCCGTGACGGTGGCGTCCGGATCTACCTTGCCGCGGATGGCGCGGAGGGTGGAGAGTTTCTCCAGCGTCGAGTCGGCGCGGATATGCTCGTCCTTGTCGACCACCGTATCGGCCTTGCGGCCTTTGACCGTAAACGGAACGATTTCCTCGTCAAACTTTCCGGCGGCCTGCGCGGCAGCGGCTTTCTTGTGCGAATTGTAGGCGAACTCGTCCTGGGCTTCGCGGGTGATCTGGTAATCGCGGCGCAGGTTCTCGGCCGTCTCGATCATGCCGCCCGGCACCGGATGATGTTTGCCACCTGCTGTGTAGCGGCCCCGCGAGAGGCCGTCATGCAGGGTCAGCCCGTCGCCCTTCAGGCCCCAGCGCATTTCGATGGAGAAAAACGGCGCATTGGACATGCTCTCCGCCCCGCCTGCGATGACGAGGTCGTTCGCACCGGACCCGACCTGCATGATCGCATTGATCACCGCCTGAAGGCCCGAGCCGCAGCGGCGGTCGATCTGGTAACCGCCGGTCGTCGTGGTGAGGCCTGCATCGAGGGCCACCATCCGCCCGAAAGCCGGGGCCTCCATGGTCGGGTAGCACTGCGCGAAGAGACAGTCTTCGACCGCTTCTGCGGGCAGGCCGGTCCGCTTCATCAGCTCGCTGATGACATGGCTCGCCATTTCATGGGCATGCACGGTCTTGAAGCTGCCACCAAAGCCGCCGACGGCAGTACGTACGGGTTCGCAGATTACAACATCTCTCATCGGGCTTATCCTTGCTGGTCACGGCCACGGGCGGTGACCTGTTTGCGGGCTTCTTCGACGGAATCGGCGGTGACGGAATTTGCGTGCTCGATGGAACGGCGCACTTCTTCCTTCATGGCATCGGCGAAGGGCATGCCGAAGCCGTCATCGATCAGCGCCTTGTACTTCTTCAGAAGCACAGGCTGCGTGCCGCACATTTCGTGGGCAAGTTTCATGGCTGCCGGCACCAGTTCGTCTGCCTTGTAGACACGGTTTACGAGGCCCCAGCGTTCCGACATTTCGGCGTCGATGAAGTTGCCGGTGAAGGAGAGTTCCTTGGCGCGGCTGATACCGATCAGGCGCGAGAGTTTCTGCGACAGGCCCCAGCCCGGCACGATGCCGACGCGGGCGTGGGTGTCAGCGAATTTCGCATTCTCGGACGCCAGCAGCACGTCGCACATCAGGGCCAACTCAAATCCGCCGGTGATGGCAAAGCCGTTAATCGCGCCGATGACCGGCCACGGATAGGCTTCGATCGCGGCGAGGATGTTGATCGCCTTGGAGTCTTCGTCGGCGCCGAGGGCAAAGCCGGTCTGGCCGGCCTCTTTCAGGTCGACGCCCGCGGTGAAAGCCCGGCCGGCGCCGGTCAGCACGACGGCGCGGATCTCCGGATCGTCTTTCAGCTCCGTGAACACACGCACGATCTCGGCACGCAGTGCACGGCTGAGCGCGTTCAGCGCGTCCGGCCGGTTTAGGGTCACCAGCGCGACCGGTCCGTCGCGCTCAACAAGAATGATTTCGTCAGCCAAGGCGGCCTCCTTTGATTTTCGTCAGTCTGGGAATTTTCAGGCCTGTTTCCGGCGGAACAGGTTCACGATGGCAATGATCAGGGCAACCAGCGCAATCGCCGCAGCCAGAAAGAAAAGACCGAATTTCAGCGGTGTCAGCCATTCCTTGGCGTCCAGCACATCGGCGGAGCCTTTCAGCGCCAGCGCCTGCACCATGTTCTCGGTCAGGTCCACGATAATGGTCGCAAAGGCAGGCACGGCGGCAGCCTTGCCGTAACTTCCGAAGAAGCGCAGCGCCATGCCGGCCAGGAAGCCGCCATAGGCCAGCGGATACGCCGTATCCAGCAACACGGTGACCCAGAAATGCACGTCCCGCTGCTCTGCGGTCATGCCCGCCAGGATCTCGCGCGCCTGCACGGCAGAGGCCGTCATGTCGAGAAACGTGCCGCCGACGGCCTTGTTGAACACGCCAAATCCGGCACCGATGACGATCATCAGGACGAACAGCGTCCAGATGACCGAGGTTCGTTTCAGAAAGTCTGTCACGTATTGGCGTCCTCCAGCCGCTCGGGTCTTACGCCCGCTTGTTCGATGATCGCCGACAGTTTCGCGGCGACGTCTTCAATCAGCTCTTCATGGAGGGTGGAGGCAACGAGGTGGACCCCATTGTCGCCCACGGTCCGGAACCAGGGATAGGAGCCGAAGGAAACCTGCGGCATCTCCTTGGCGAGTTGGCCCAGCGGTTCGGCGATGTCCCCTTCCCGGAGGCCCGTGCCGCGGATCGTGATCTTGTGCACCACCGCGCCCGTTTCGAGACGCGGGCCGATGTCTTCCAGCATGGCGCGGGCGACCTGCGGTACGCCGGCCAGCGTGAACACGTTCCCGGTCTGGAAGCCCGGTGCGCCAGACACCGGATTGGCCACGACGCTCGCCCCGTGCGGAATGCGCGCCATGCGCCGGCGGGCGGGCGTGTATTCGGTGCCCATCGCCTTGTAGCGTTCGGCCAGCATGGCGGTGACTTCGGGATGTTCGGAAATGCCGACGCCGAAGGCCTTGGCGATGGCGTCTGCGGTGATGTCGTCATGCGTCGGGCCGATGCCGCCCGTGGTGAAGACATAAGTGTATTTTCCCCGCAGCGCGTTCACTGCCGCAACGATCTCGTCCTCGATGTCCGGCACGGTCCGGCTCTCGCGCACGGGGATGCCCAGCGGGGCCAGATAGGTGGCGATCTGCTGGAGATTGATGTCGCGGGTCCGTCCGGACAGGAGTTCATCCCCGATGAGGAGGACGGCGGCGGTCGGCGAGCTTTTGTCGGTCATGCCAGTTCCTTCCCCCAAGCAGCGTCACTCTGCAAGCGCGCGATAAACGAGTTTAGCGGATTCCGACCGCAGGCTCCGGTCGAGGCTACCTGGAAAACGCTGGATCATGCCGATGAAGAAGAGGTCGTTCACCGGATCGATCCAGAACCAGGTGCCTGCCGCGCCGCCCCAGTAATAAGCGCCTTCTGGCTGGCTGGCGCCCGTCGCCGACGGGTCGACATAGACCGCGAAGTCCAGTCCGAAGCCCTGCCCCGCCATTTGCGGATTGGGGCTGACACCGTCGGAAAACAGACCAACGCCTTCCGGCAGCACATCGGTGCGCATCAGCCTGACCGTTTCAGGCTCAAGAATGCGGACGCCGTTCAGCTCGCCGCCATTCACCAGCATCTGGCAGAACCGGGCATAGTCCCCGATGGTGGAGACGAGGCCCTGCCCGCCCTTTTCCATCCCGATCTCGCCTTTGCGAAAGTCCAGGTTCGGCGCCTCAAGCGGCTGCAGAACGCCGGTCTCCCGGTTCGGCGTGAAGACATCGGAGAAGCGGTCGCGCTTGTCCTCCGGCACATAAAAGCCAGTATCGGCCATGTCGAGCGGGCCGAAAATCTCGTCCTGCAGATATTCGCCAAAGCGCTTCCCGCTGAGCTTCTCGACAATATAGCCCTGCAGATCGACCGCCGTGCTGTAAGCCCAGTTGGTGCCCGGCTGGTAGAGCAGCGGCACGGTGGCGAGCCGCGAGACATAGGTGTCCATGTCCGGCGCGCCCAGCACCTCGGCTTCGGCGAACATCTTGTTGACCGGGTCGTCGCTGAACAGGCCGTAGGCGAACCCTGCCGTGTGGCTCATCAGTTCCCGCATCGTGGCCGGCCGGTCCGGATTCACGAGGATCGGTTCTCCGGCCTCATCCAGCCCTTCGAACACTTTCAGGCTGGCCAGTTCGGGCACAAATTTGGTGATCGGGTCGTCCAGGCTGAACGCCCCGTCCTCATACAGGGTCATCAGGGCGACACCCGTAATCGGCTTGGACATGGAATAGATCCGGAAGATCGTGTCTTCGGTGACAGGCGCCTGATCGGCTGCGCGGCGAATGCCGTACTGATCGTAATTGATGACCTGCCCGTCTTTCACCAGAAGCGTGGAGATGCCCCGCACCAGCCCATCATCGACAGATTTACGCATGGCGGCATCCAACGCATCCAGTCCGTTTGCGGAAAACCCCGCCGGAGTTTCGGCGGCATCCAGATGGTCAAAAGTGATGGCTTGCGGGCCCGCTGCAGGCGCAGTGATGCAGGCCGCAAGGCCCAGAATGGCCAGGGATGACAGAAATATGCTCGGGCGCCAGTTCACGGATTATCCTCCCAGCCCCGCACAGGAGCTTTGGTCTTCGCTTTCCGGCACACTACAGAGATCGGCGGCCTGGCGCCAAGCCGGAACGTTGCGGCATCCTACGCATTGATCCTTCAGGTTCTGCCACAAAAGGAGATTTCCAATGAAACGCACCGCCACAGCCATCTGGAAAGGCAATCTGCGCGAAGGCACCGGAACGCTGGATACCCAAAGCGGCGCCCTCGACGCGCATCCCTATTCTTTCAAGGCCCGGTTCGAGGATGAAAACGGCAAGTCCGGCACCAATCCGGAGGAATTGCTGGGCGCGGCGCATGCCGGCTGTTTCACCATGCAGCTGTCGCACCTGCTGGCCCAGGCAGGTCACCCAGCGGAGCAGCTGAAGACCACCGCAGCCGTTTCGGTCGAACCGAAAGATGGCGGCGGCTTTGAGATCACGCGCAGCGCGCTCAGCCTTGAGGCAAAAGTCCCGGGCATTGAACCGGACATATTCGAGGCCATTGCGGGTAAGGCCAAGGCCGGATGCCCCGTCTCCGTTGCGCTGGGCGGCGTTGAAATCACACTGGAAACCCGCCTCGACCGCTGACCAAGGGTGGAAATTTTCCGCTTTTGCTGCCACATTCGGCGCAGACAGCAGAAAGTTACCCGATGACCGACACCGACCTCCTCTTGCCCATGCGCACGGGCGAAATCCGCATTCACGATGCCGAAGGCTTCGAGGGCATGCGCAAGGCCGGGCGGCTGGTGGCGGAATGTCTCGACATGCTTGTGCCGGAAGTGAAGCCGGGCGTGACGACCGAACACCTCGACAATCTGATCCGGGAGTTCGTGCTGGACCATGGCGCAACCTCTGCCACGATCGGCTATCGCGGCTATCGCCACGCGTCCTGCATCTCAATCAACCATGTGATCTGCCATGGCATTCCGGGGCCGAAACCGCTGAAGGAAGGCGACATCGCAAATATCGACGTGACGCTCATCATCGATGGCTGGCACGGCGACCATTCGCGCATGTTCGGCGTGGGCGAGGTGAAGCGGAAGGCCGAACGCCTGATGGACGTCACCTATGAGGCCATGATGGCCGGCATCGCACAGGTGAAGCCCGGCAACCGGTTCGGCGACATCGGCGGCGCGATCAGCGAGATCGCCCGCAAGAACCGGATGTCCGTGGTCGAGGATTTCTGCGGCCACGGCCTCGGCCGTCTTTTCCATGACGAACCGAACGTGATCCACTCCTCCGACTACAATACCGGCCCGGAACTGAAGCCCGGCATGTTCTTCACCATCGAGCCGATGCTGAACCTTGGCCGCAAGGATGCGAACATCCTGCCCGACGGCTGGACGGCCGTGACGCGCGACCGCCAGCTTTCGGCCCAGTACGAACACTCCGTCGGCGTGACGGAAGACGGCGTAGAGATCTTTACGACCAGCCCGAAAGGCTGGCACCAGCCCCACAAGGTCGACCTCTAGGCCCCTATTCCTGTTCGGGTTCCGGCGGAGGCGGCGGCGCGTAGAACGGCGCGGCGGCTTCCGGCATCTGATCCATTGAAATGATGATGCCATGCTCGGCAGCAAGCTGGCCGATCACGGCGCCGGCCTCTTCGGCATTGGCGGGTCTGGCTTCGGCGATCCGGGGCGCAGCACTCGCCATGAATGCCTCGAAGGAACTGCCGGTCGTGGTCATCAGCAGTTCGGTCGGCGTATCGCTGCCGTTCCAGAACATGTGCGCATGGCCGCGGTTGAGGGCCGCAAAGTCCCCCGGCTTGAGGCGCAGCGTTTCGCCATTCGACAGAACGTCCAGCGTGCCCGAGAGGACATAGAAATACTCGTCTTCCAGGCTGTGCGTGTGCGGCGGCGAGCCCGGGCTCTTCGGCGGCAGGAGGAATTCGTAGATGGTCACCTCCCCCGCCGATTCCGCGTTCGACAGCAGGAGGCGGACCGGGTGGAACGGATTGTCCACCATCTCGCCCTTGGCAGCCCGCACCAGCTTGTCCGGATGGTCAGCATGGTCCGATATGGTCATGGCATGATCATCGGCATGTTCGTGCGGGTGCGCGCCATGGGCACAGGCGGCAAGGCCAAAGGCCAGCGCAGGCAGGATTGCCGTGGTCAGTTTCATACCGGTTTCCCCTTTTCTTTTCCGGCCTCTTGGCGGGCCGTGAAGTAAACGCTTCCACAGGAATTCTCCTCCGGCAAGCGCGCCAAACCCACTTTGTCGAAACGGATTTTCGTGGTTTCTCCGCAGGGATGAAAACCGGAACGGACAAACCTCACTGGCAGGGACATCGCGAGCGCCTGCGCGGCAAGCTGCTGTCGCGCGGCGCGGCGGCGCTCGACGATTACGAGATTCTCGAAGTCCTGCTGATGGCATTTATTCCCCGACGGGATGTGAAGCCGATCGCCAAGGCGCTGGAGGCAAAGTTCGGCGGCCTGTCCGGCGTGCTGGCCGCCCCGGCTGGCGATCTCGTCAAGGTGGACGGCATCGGCGAAACCGTGGCCGCCTATCTGAAAGCCGTCGCCGAACTGCAGAGCCGGGCGAGCCTGCAGGAAATCCGCAAGCGCGAGGTCATCTCCTCCTGGTCGGCCCTGCTGGAATATGTCCGCCGCGAGATGCAGCATGAGACGCGCGAGCAGTTCCGCGTGCTTTTCCTGGACCGGAAAAACCAGCTGATTGCCGATGAGGTCATGAGCCAAGGCACAGTGGACCAGGCCCCCGTCTATCCGCGCGAGATTGCCCGCCGGGCACTGGAGCTTGCCGCCTCCAGCCTGATCCTGGTGCACAACCACCCTTCGGGTGACACGACGCCCTCGCGCGCCGACATCGACATGACGCGGGAAATCATCGACGCGCTCATTCCCTTTGAAATCGAGGTCCACGACCATCTGATCGCCGGAACCGGCGGCGTCACCAGCTTCCGGTCTGCAGGCCTGATCTGATGATTACCTTACGATAAGGCTTGCAGCGGGCGCGCGGGGCACTACCGTGGTGCCATCGCCAGCAAATGCTCCGGTCAGAAGAGCAACGCTGCATCGGAGGAGACTACATGAGCGATACGACAGCCGGCCCGGCAGCTCAGCCTGGCCACATCACCGGTTTTGGCTCTCGTGGCTACAGGACGTACGTCCTGATGTCCCTCATGCTGGTTTACACGCTGAACTTCATCGACCGGTCCCTGATCGGCGTGGTTGGCCAGCCGATCATGGACTCCTTCGGCCTCAGCGACGCCCAATGGGGCCTACTGAACGGCCCACCCTTTGCCCTCTTCTATGCCCTGATGGGCATTCCGATCGCCATGTGGGCCGACCGCGGCAACCGCGTCTTCATCATCGGTCTCTGCATCATCATCTGGTCCATCATGACCGCGCTTTGCGGCCTGGCGGCGGGCTTTATCTGGCTGCTTCTGTTCCGTGTCGGCGTGGCCATTGGTGAAGCCGGCTGTACGCCTCCCGCCAACTCGCTGATCACCGACTACTACCCGCCGAAAAGCCGCGCCAACGCACTCGGCATCTACTCCATGGGTGTCACCATCGGCGGCGTCCTGGCCCAGCTGTTCGGCGGCACGATCGCCTCCATCAAGGGCCCGGACATGGGCAACTGGCTGCATTCCCTCGGCCTCGGCTTCATGTTCGACCACCTGAACTGGGAAACAGTTGAAGGCTGGCGCATTGCCTTTGTCGTGATCGGCACGCCAGGCGTGCTGATCGCCGCACTGATCTGGTTCACGATGAAGGAACCGCCGCGCGGACACTCAGACGCGCCTTCGCTGCACATTGAGAAAGCCGGCATTCTGGAAGCCTTCAAGGAATTCGGCCGCAAACCCACTTTCTGGACGCTGTCGCTCGGCGCCGCCTTTGTCGCCTTTGTCGGCTATGGCCTGTTCGCCTTCCAGACGCCGTTCCTGATGCGCGTCCATGGCGTCAGCCTGCATGATGCCGCCGTGAAGTTCGGCGCGCCGCTGTCCGCCGTTGCTGCGGGGGGGACATTCCTCGGCGGTTACCTCGCAGAGAAGCTGTCGCATCGCTTCCCGGCCGTGTCGGCCTGGCTGCCCGGTGTCGGCCTGCTGATTGCAGTGCCGGCCTATTCCATCGCCTTCCTGACCTCTTCACTGACTGTGGCAATCTTCTTCTGGGTCATCGCGGCCGTCACGCACTATGCCTATCTCGGCGCCCAGTACACAGTCGGCACCGGCATCGTCAGCCCGCGCGCCCGCGCCACGACGATCTCGGTCCTGCTGTTCATCGTCGCCCTGATCGGCAACGGCATCGGGCCGATGTTCACCGGCTGGATGAGCACGCATTTCATGTCGTCGAGCCTGGCGGCCCAGGGCCTTTCGGACCAGTTCGCAACCTTCGAACCGAAATTCTGCGGCGTGAATGTCGAGCAGCTCGGCGCTGACGGCCCGGCCCTCTGCTCGGCCTATGCCGAAGGCCTGCGCCATTCCATGGTTGCCACGGTGATGATCTTCATCATCGCTGCCGCGTTCTACTTCCTCGCCGCGCGCACCTTCATGCGCGACCGCTACGACCCCGCTGCACCTTCCGGACAAGGATGATTTCGAACCCGGCCAATTGACAGGAGACGCCCATGACTGACGCCGCCGCAGCCCGACCGGGACACGAAACGGGATATGGATCCTCAGGATACCGCGCCTATGTGCTGAGCGCCCTGCTCATTGTCTACATTTTCAACTTCATCGACCGGTCGATCTTCGCGATCCTGACCGAGCCGATGAAGACGTCGCTGCAGCTGGAAGACTGGCACATGGGCGTGCTGGGTGGCCTCGCCTTTGCGATCTTCTACACGACGCTCGGCATCCCGATTGCCCGCCTCGCCGAACGGCGCAGCCGGATCGGCATCATCGTGATTGCGCTGTCCTTGTGGAGCCTGATGACCGTCCTGTGCGGCTTTGCCATGGGCTTCATGTCGCTCTTCCTGTTCCGCCTCATGGTGGGCGTCGGCGAAGCGGGCTGCACCCCGCCAGCCCAGTCCGTCATCGCCGATTATTTCAAACCGTCCAGCCGCGCGACGGCCGCCTCGATCTACGCGCTCGGCGTGCCGCTCGGCGGCATGATTGCCGGCCTCGCGGGCGGCCCGATCAATGACTATGTGACCGGCGACAATGTCCACGCCCTGCTGGACAACTGGGGCTGGACCTGGGCGGTCGAGATGATCGACTGGAAGAGTTTCGAGGGCTGGCGCATCGCGTTTATCGCCGTCGGCCTGCCGGGCGTTTTGATCGCCGCGATCCTCGGCATGACCATCAAGGAGCCGCCGCGCGGCTATACCGATCCGCCGAACGCGTCGGGCATGCCGACGGAGCGTTCGGGCTTTGTGACAGCGTTCAAGACGCTGATGAAGAAGCCGACCTATGTGCATGTCGTCACCGGGGCGGCCATTGCCTCCTTTGCCGGCTATGGCATCGCGCAATTCTCCACCTCCTTCCTCCGCCGGACGCATGGCCTCAGCCTGACCGAAGCGGCCCTGATCTTCAGCCTCGTTGTCGGCCTGATGGCCGCCATCGGCGTGTTCCTGTCCGGCTTCCTGGCCGACAAGATGTCGGTGCGCCATCCGAAGGCCCTGTCCTGGATGCCGGCGCTGGGCATGGGCCTGTCGGTGCCGCTCTACTGGCTCGGCTATCTCGCGCCGACCGTGCCGCTGATGCTGCCGCCGCTGATGGCGGCCGCCTTGCTGCACTATTTCTATCTCGGCCCGATGTATGCCGTTTCCACTGGTGTGGCAGACGCCCGCACCCGGGCCACGGCCGTCGCGCTCACCCTGTTCGCGGTGAACCTGATCGGCATCGGCCTTGGCCCCACCCTGATCGGCATCCTGTCGACCTTCCTGAAAACCATGATGCTCGGCGGGTACGACCTCGGCCTGACGCTGGAGATCTGCAAGGATGTGACCGGCCTGCCGGACGCCCAGGCAGCGGCCTGCAACAGCGCCAATGCCCGGGGCCTGCAATGGTCGATCATCGTCTTCGCCACGCTCTATGGCTGGGCGGCCCTTCATTATCTGTGGGCCGGCAAGACACTGCAGCGTGACATGATCACCCGGTCGGCTTAATCGGGTGGCATGGCTGTCTACACTCAGGTTTCCGACGAGGCGCTCGCCGCCTTCCTGACCGAATACGATCTCGGCGCCGCGCTTTCCTTCAAGGGGATCGCGGAGGGCGTCGAGAACTCGAACTATTATCTTGAGACCGAAAAAGGCCGCTACATCCTCACCCTGTTCGAGAAGCGGGTGAATGCGGAGGAGTTGCCCTATTTCGTCGCCCTGAAACAGCACCTCGCCGCCAAGGGCTATCCCTGCCCCTCGCCCATCGCTGCGCGGGACGGCAAGGCACTGCGCCAACTGGAAGGCCGCCCGGCGCTGATCGTCACCTTCATCGACGGTCTCTCCCCCCGCAGACCAAATGTCACCCAGTGCCGGGAGCTTGGCGCGGGCATGGCACGCATGCACCTCGCTTTGGCCGACTTCGGCATGGAGCGCGCGAACAGTCTCGGCCCGGCTTCATGGCCGCGTCTGTGGGCCGGCCGGGAAGCCGACGCAGACGCGCTCCAGCCCGGCCTCGCCGAGGCCATTGCAGGCGATCTTGCCGCCATTGCCGAAGCCAGGCCGCAATCGCTCGGCCTGCCGCGCGGCACGATCCATGCGGATCTCTTCCCCGACAATGCCTTCTTCCTGGGCGATAAATTCTCCGGCGCGATCGATTTCTATTTCGCCTGCACCGATGCCCTCGCCTATGACCTCGCCATCTGCCTCAACGCCTGGGCGTTCGAAGATGGCGGGCGCGACTCGCTGGATTATAATTTTTCCAAGGGTGCGGCCCTGATTGCAGGCTATGAGAGCGTGCGGCCGCTGGAGCCTGCCGAGCGCGATGCCCTGCCCGTTCTGGCCCGCGGCGCGGCGCTCCGTTTTTTCCTGACGCGCCTCGTCGACTGGTCGTCGACGCCGGAAGGTGCCCTCGTAAAGCCCAAAAACCCCCTCGAATATGCCGGACGCCTCGCCTTCCATCGCAAAGTGGAAACGGCGGAAGGATACGGTGCGTGAACCAGGATTGGAAAGAATGGCTGAGGCTCGCCCTCGCAACCCTCCTCGCCCCCATCCTTGCCGCCGGATTGAGTGCGGCCTTGCTCGCCATGGTGATCGCGCCTGAACTGGTCTTCCGGGTCGAGATCGATTCCGTCACATCGCGGCCGGCGACCCTGCCGGAAATCATGGCCAGCCTGATTGGGTTCGGTTTTCTGGGCGGCGCCTTCGGCATCTTCCTTGGCTGGCCCGCCATGATGATTGCCGGACTGCCTGCGCACCGCTGGCTGGTTCGTAAAGGCCGGACGGACTGGCTGCCCTACGCCCTGACCGGCCTCGCCGCAGGCACGGTCACCATGCTCATTTATTTCCTGGCCACCGGCAGTCTGCGTGACCCTTCGCTGTTGCTGGACGCCTCGCCCCTCCTGGCAACCGGCCCGCTGACCGGCTTCCTCGCCGCAAGCCTCTTCTGGCTGGTCCGTCTGCCCGGACGGATCTCCGCATCATGACCGAGGCGCCTGCTCCGGTGGAACTGCCCGGCTATGCCGGACCGGCAACGCGGCGCAGCTTCCGGCGGATCAAGCTCGGCCTGTTCCTGTCCTCGCTCGCCGCCTGCCTGTTCGTCACCCTCATCGGCGTCGTCTGTACACGGGTCATGATGCTGGCGATGGGCATCACCGGCACGGCGGCCAGTTACAGCATGCTGAGCGGTAGCGGCTTCGTCGGCGGGATGAGCGGCGCCTTCCAGCTGGCGAGCTATAATTTCTTCCTCTTCTTCATCAATGTGCCGGCCGCCTGGCTGGCCCTTGGCCTCTCGATCGGGCGGTTTCCCTATCGCGGCATCATGCACCGCAAGCCCTACCTCCGCTGGGGCAGCATCTGGGGCGCGATCCTTGTCGGCGGCACGACCGGCTTTTTCGGCACCCTCGCCAGCATTCCGAGCGGCATTGGCGCCCTGATCGGCGGCGTCTTCATCGGCGCCATTGCAGGCGCACTCTGCGGGTGGCTGTTCCACGCCATCGTGAAGCCCGCCAACCAGCTCGCCGATGTGGACGTCGACGTCTTCTGACGCTTGAAAATTGCCCCCTATGGTTGTACAAATTCTCCCAATGATTGGAGGATGGCGCATGAAACGGCTTCTACTCGCGCTGGTGTCATTCCCCCTTCTGACTGCCGCGCATGCCGACGCACAGACAGCCTGCTTCGGGGTGAACTGTCCGCCGCCCGATGCGGCCGGTCTGGGGGATACGGGCTTCTACGACTTTTACCGCGGGCTCTGGAATCTTGATCTCTACAGCGCCCGGACGCAGTGGAGCCTCTCCCAGGCAGACCCTTTCGAAAAGAACGAGGAATGCGTCGCAGCCTGCCGCGAGGAGTACCTTCAGAACATCTCCGTCTGCCAGTCCGTGCATGGGACGCCGGAAATGAAAGAGGATCCGGCCAATGCGCAGTCCCGGCTCAATTGCGTGGATGCCATGCGCCAGCAGGAAATTCAGTGCATCAGCCCTTACACATTAATGAACTGCCCTTCCAGCTGATGCCGTCTCCGCATCGCCGTGCTTGACGGTTCCGCCGAAACTCATCACCTGAAGGCGATGACTGATACGATCGAAATCTGGACCGATGGCGCCTGCAGCGGCAATCCCGGCCCCGGCGGCTGGGGCGCGCTGATGCGCTGGAACGGCCATGAAAAAGAACTCTGGGGCGGTGACAGCGCGACCACCAATAACCGGATGGAAATGCTGGCCGTGATCGAGGCGCTGAACGCGCTGAAGGGCCCGTCAAAGATCACGCTGCACGTCGATTCCACCTATGTGAAAGACGGCCTGACCAAGTGGATCCATGGCTGGAAGAAGAATGGCTGGAAGACCGCCGCCAAGAAGCCGGTGAAAAACCAGGATCTCTGGATGGCGATGGACGAAGCCTGCCAGCGCCACGACATCACCTGGAAATGGGTGAAGGGCCATGCCGGCGACCCCGGCAACGAAAAAGCCGACGAACTCGCCCGCCGCGGCACCGAGGAAGCGCGCGGGCGCTAGGCCAGCAGCTGCGCGGCGGCGGCCTTGAAATCTGCTTCGCCGGTGCCGGTCATCTCGATCACTGTTTCCGGCGTGTCCTCCCGCCGCTTGCGGCTGCGGGCGTAGAGCGGATCATAGTGCTGCTGCATCAGCTGGCGGGCCAGCTCCATGAAGTCCTTCTGATCGGCCAGCGCCAGCCACGCCTCTATGGTTTCCTTTGACTGGATACCTTTCAGCTTTCCGATGGCAGCAGCGAGACGCGGCGCTTCTGCGATAATGTCCGCATACGTCCGGACCAGATAGTCCGCCCGCACGTCGAGGCTCATATGCATTTCGATCCGCGGCGCGGCCAGCATGCTCCGCCACAAACGGCGCGGCACGCGGCGCTGTCCTACCAGCGCGGACTCGGCCTCCACAAAGACCGGCTTTGACAAATCCATGCGGCGCAGCTGGTCCCAGATTTCGGTTTCGAACAGGCGCTGGGCTGGCTGCGTGCCATCCCCCATGTCGCCAAAAGCGGAACCGCGATGATTGGCGAGGCCTTCAAGATCGATCACCTGCCCGCCCTGTTCGGCCAGCGCATGCAGCAGCGCCGTCTTTCCCGTGCCGGTCTGCCCGTCGATCAGATGCACCGGCAAGAGCGGCTCGTCGCAGTCGAGCCCCGCCACGACCTCACGCCGCCAGGTGCGGTAGCCTCCCTTCACAACACCGGTCGGCCAGCCAACGGAGGACAGGATCGTCGCCATCGCATTGGAGCGCATGCCGCCCCGCCAGCAATAGACCAGCGGGCGCCAGCTTTTCGGCTTGTCGGCCAGGGCCGTTTCCAGATGATGAGCGATGTTGCGCGCCACGATGGCCCCGCCGACGCGGTTCGCCCGGAACGGGCTCTCCTGCTTGTAGATCGTGCCGACCCTTGCCCGCTCGTCATTCGACAGGACGGCCAAGCTGATCGCGCCCGGCATATGGTCATCCGCGAACTCGGCGGGCGAGCGCACATCAATGATGGCGTCATAGCGGGCCAGGTTTTCCGGGCTGAGATCGGTGACGGTTTCAAGATAAGGCATCGGAAAACTGGTAGCAGGTTTCCCCCGCCCGGCCAGCAGGCATATTGCGGCGGACAGGCCCAAAAGCAAAAGGCCAGAAAGAAACGGGCCCGGCATTCCGCCAGGCCCGTTCGCATTGTGCTGCAGGTTTTTCCTATTGCGAAACGTAGGCGTAGTTGCCTGTGCCCGTCTGGATACCCTGATAGATGTTCCCGTCCCCCGACTGGAGGATATCGGCCGCATTGCTTGTGCCGCTCTGGTCCATCACAGCCGTGTTCAGATTGCCGGTCTGGGTCAGGTCGACATCGTTCAGCGAGCCGGTCTGGTAGAGCCGGACCGAGTTTTCGTCGCCCATCGTCACCGACCGGGCGAGGTTGAAATCGCCCGTCTGCTCAATGACCGTGCCCTGCGAGAAGGCCTTGCCATTGTCGTTGCCAATCTGGGTGACTTCGGAAACCGTATTGTCGTTGCCCGACTGTTTGACGAAGATGCCTTCGTCACGGTCATAGTTCACCAGCGTACCGCCATTATTGGTCCCTTCCTGGTAGACGAGGTTGACCGCGTTGCGAGCCCCGCCGCCCTGGACGATCCGGGCCGAGTTCCAGTCGCCGATCTGATCGATCTGGGTGAGCGAGGAAAACGAGCCGCCATTCTGGGAAATGCCGATACTGTTGCGGTCCCCAATCTGCTGGGATTCGCCGACCACATGGCCACCGCCATTGGTCTGCGCGATGTTCAGGCCGTTGCGGTTCCCGATCTGGTCCACCCCGTCGCCCGAAAGGCCGACCGTGCTGCCATTACCGTTACCGGCACCGCCGAATTCACGCTGGTTGATCTTGACGGAATTGTCGTCCCCTAACTGATTGACCGGATCGGCTTCCGTCCCCACCTTCTGGTCACTGTCGAATTGCCGGATGTCGACCGAGTTCCCGGTTCCATCCTGCGTCGTGTATGCTTCATTATTGTCGGCCCACGCAGCTTCTGCTGTGAGACCGATCAGTGCTACGCCCGCGACGAGCGCCAGTCGCATTTTCATGGCGATTTCTCCTGTTGGATTGGTGCCCTGGGCACCTGAAGGCATGCCTTTCCGCCGGAGCGGAGCGCACACATTCACGGAAGCAATTTCTGGATCTGCATCCCCTCCCCAAGGCATGTCGCATCCGTCTTGGATGCCCGTTAACCATAATTTAGTAATCCACAATTGCAAACGCTTCCAATGAGACCGGGGAAGGTCTGCGCCGTTGCAGCCCGCGCTGAACAAGCCCCGGCGATCCGGGTCAGGACAATCTGCCTGCCCACCCCTCCTGTCATGTTTGCAGCAGGACCCGCCGGATGCAGCGCGGCCTGACTGCCCGGTTTCCCCCAGCCGGTCGGCGCGCTAAGGTGGCGCCCCAGGCCGGAGATTTTTTTATGCCAGACACACTCGCAGAGCCCCGACTCACCTCCCTTGCCCATGGCGGCGGTTGCGGCTGCAAGCTGGCGCCGAATGTGCTGGCCGACATTCTCTCCGAAATGCCGCTGTCGCTGGGCTCGAAGGATCTGCTGGTCGATGCCGGCACCAGCGACGATGCCGCTGTCTATCGCATCAACGAGACGACGGCCCTGGTTGCGACCACCGATTTCTTCACCCCCATTGTGGATGATCCGCACACATTCGGGCGGATTGCCGCCACGAATGCCCTGTCGGACGTATTCGCCATGGGTGGGAAGCCGATCTTTTCTCTCGCCATTGTCGGCATGCCCATCGGGCAGATCTCCCCCGAAACGATCCGCGCTATTCTCGCCGGCGGGCAGTCTGTGGCCGAGGCCGCCGGGGCACCGGTCGCAGGCGGGCATTCCATTGACGCGGCAGAGCCGATCTATGGCCTCGTCGCCATGGGGCTGGTGGACCCTTCCCGCATCCTGATGAATTCCAATGCCAGGGCAGGCGATGTGCTGATCCTCGGCAAGCCGCTCGGCATCGGTATCTATTCCGCCGCGCTGAAGCGGGAGATCCTGACGCCTGCGCATTATGAGGAGATGATCGCCTCGACAACGCGGCTGAACACGCCGGGGACGGATATTTCTGCCATGGAGGGTGTGCACGCCGCAACGGATGTCACCGGCTTCGGCCTGATCGGCCATGGCAGCGAAATGGCCCGCGGTGCGGGCGCGTCACTGGTGATCGAAAAGGCCAAGGTGCCGGTGTTCGACGGCGCGCGGAAACTCGCCGAAGACGGCGTGAAGACCGGCGCCTCCGGCCGCAACTGGGACTCGGTGAAACACATGGTCACTGGCGAGATGACGGAAGTTGAGCGCGACCTGATGTGCGATCCGCAAACCAGCGGCGGCCTGCTCGTCTCCTGTGCGGCGGACGTGGCAGAGGATGTGCTCGCTCTCTTCGCCCGGCACGGCCATGATGGCGCCGCCATTGTCGGCCGCGTCGAGGCGGGGGCGCCTTCGGTTCAAATCATCTGATCCGTGCAGGATCAGGGGGCGCACAGCCCCTCTTCCCGGACAAGATCGCGACGAACCCGGTCAACATATTCGCCCGCCGTCTCGAATTCGGCTGTCGTCACGCTAAACTCGGTCTCTGCGCGACTGTCATCGAGCAGATTGGCCGCGTCTTCGAGGCCGAGGCCACGTTCTTCACGCAGGTCTGCGAGGATCTGCGTCACTTTGAGAATGGCGGCTTTATCGTCAGCACTCTGCGCACTCAGCCCCTTCGCATAGCAGGCGCAATAGTCGGCAACGCTCTTGCCGTTGCTCGCCAGATCGGGCTCCACTTCGGCATCGCCGCTCAACATGCTCGTGCAGGTGGCCGCAGGGTTTCCGCCCGTTGATGTGGACACGCCGCACGCCGCAAGCAGGGCGCAGGCGCCTGTCAGAAGTGATAGCCGTTTCATGTAAACTCCTTGTCTTGCCTTCCGGCAGGCTCCGGCCCGCCGGCACCGGGTCAGGACGCGCGGCAGCTCGCCGGGTCGTGGCGCGCCCGTGACAGCGAATCCTCAATCGGCTGGGCGCCCTGCTTCAGGGCCTCTTCCGGAAAACCGTAAAGGCTGCCGTCGCGGTCATCTTCCAGCAATTCGGCCACATCTTCGGTCGAGCGGCCGGTGCCCTCCCGCATCTCGATCACCTTGCGCATCAGCGCGAAAGTCTGAAGGCGCGTTTCCTCGTCGAGGCCAGCTTCGATGGTGACGAAACAGGCGCAGAAATCACCGAGGTCTGCCCCGTCCCAGGCCAGCCGCTCTGCCATGCTCGTATCGCCCGCGGACATCTGCTGGCACAGCTCAAGCGGCTGCACAGCCGGTTCCGCCGGCGTGCTGGCACAGGCTGCAAGTGCGAGCCCGGCCAGCAGGCTGGCGGATGTCTTCCATTTTCCCCACCCCATGCGCATCAGGCCGGAACTTTGCCAGCCAGCATCCCCATCATCTGGTTGGAGATGATGTCTTCGGCTTCGGCCATGATCCGGTCGATCAGTTCCTTACAGGTCGGAATGTCGTGGATGAGGCCCGCGACCATGCCGCAGCTCCACGCGCCGGCGTCCATTTCGCCATCGACCATGATCTTCGGATAGACGCCGGCCACTTCATCGATGATGTCTTCGAACTTGATGTCAGAGCCGAGGCGCTTCTCTTTTTCGAGCAGGCTCTCGACGCCGGCATTGTTCAGCACACGCTCGGTATTGCGCAGCGGACGCATGACGAGGCGGGTGTCGAGTTCGGACGCGGCGAGGATCGCCTGTTTCACATTCTCGTGCACCGGCGCTTCTTTCGTGGCG
The DNA here is from genome assembly GCA_002700305.1 of Hyphomonas sp. GTDB lineage: Bacteria > Pseudomonadota > Alphaproteobacteria > Caulobacterales > Hyphomonadaceae > Hyphomonas. The sequence goes on from PACZ01000006.1 coordinate 76,417, forward strand.
ATGAAGCGCGTGCCCATGTTCATGCCCTGCGCCCCGAAGGCCAGCGAGGCAACCAGAGAACGGCCATCGGCCTGACCGCCGGAGGACACGAACGGGATCTCCAGCTCATCGGCGGCACGCGGCAGCAGGATGAAGTTCGGCACATCGTCCTCGCCCGGGTGGCCGCCGCATTCGAAGCCATCGACGGAGACGGCATCGCAGCCGATCGACTGGGCCTTCAGCGCGTGGCGGACGGCGGTGCATTTGTGGATCACCTTGATGCCGGCGCCCTGCAGGTGCGGCAGCACGGCGGACGGGTTGTTACCGGCCGTCTCGACGACTTTCACGCCGCCCTTGATGACGGCCTCGACGATGGCCGGATAGTCCGGCGGCGTGGTGGAGGGCAGGAAGGTGATGTTCACACCGAACGGCTTGTCGGTCATGTCCTTGCAGCGGGCGATCTCATTGGCGAGGTCTGCCGGCGTCTTCTGGGTCAGCGCCGTGATGATGCCCAGCCCGCCCGCATTCGAAACGGCCGCCGCCATTTCCGCAAAGCCGACATAGTGCATGCCGCCCTGGATAATGGGGTGCTCAATGCCGAACATCTCGGTGATCTTGGTCTTCATGGAATGTCTCCTCCGGTCACGGTTTGCCCGTATCCTTGGAGGAATCAGCCTGTTCCGGCAAGAGTGACGAAAGGGAACCTTTCCGGCCGGTTGTCGCGATCCTGAGATAGACTTCTCTGCGGGATTGAAGGAAACAGGTGGGATGAAACATCACATTCTGCTCAGCACTGTCGCCCTCCTTGCCGCCTGTCAGACCGCACCGGTGGCCCCTGCCCCAACGGAAACCACCACGGTTGAAGTCATCGAAACCGTGGCGCCGCCCGCGCCGACCCAGGGCCAGCAATGGCTCTATGGCTCGGCAGAGGCCCGCATCGCGCTGAAGCAGGAATGGAACGCCATCGCGGCCTATATCGAGGCGAAGGCCGCCAATCGCCCGAACACCAGCGTCGTGCTCGCCCCGATGACGGAAGACAGCGCAGCCGCCGGGGCCGCCGACTTCCTCGCCTGCGATGCCGGCCAACCGCTCGCTGCCGTCTTCGATGCCGACGAGACGCTGATCTGGAACCTCGGCTCGATGGGCTATTTCGCCCGTGAAGGCGTCAGCTTCGCCCCCGCCGTCTGGGACCAGTGGGAGAAGACCGGCGCCGGCAAGGCCGTCGCCATTCCGGGCGTGAAGGATGCCTTCAAGCGCATCCGCGATGCCGGGGTGGAGATCATCGTCAACACGAACCGCTCAAACGCCAATATCCAGGGCTCCGCCGACACGCTGAAGGCCGCCGGCCTCGGCGAGTTCGCGCATGGCCGGACCCTCTACCTGCGCGGCGATGCGCCCGGTGGCAGCGGCAAGGACGGGCGCCGCTACATGATCTCGGATAATTACTGCGTCATCGCCCTCGCGGGCGACCAGCTGGGCGACATTGCCGACATCTTCAATGACAAGGCCCTCACCCCGCCGGAGCGCAAGGCCCTGACCGCTGCCCCGGCCTTCGACCAGATGTGGGGCAATGGCTGGTTCATCCTTCCGAACCCGGTCTACGGCCCGTCGCTTGCGGGCACGATGGACGAGGTCTTTCCGGAGGACACATATTGGGAGCCCCCGAAAGAGGAGGAATAGACAATGAAGGTCTTCATCCATGGCGTCCCGGATACACCACATCTCTGGAAACCGCTGGTCGCTGCGTTAGGCCTTCAGCAGGAAGACTATTTTGCCCCCGCCCTGCCCGGCTTCGGCACGCCATTGCCGCCAGGCTTTACCTGCACCAAGGATGCCTATGCGGCGCATCTGATTGGCGAGATTGAAAAGCTCGGCCAAAAAACGGGAGAGAAGATCGACCTGGTCGGCCATGACTGGGGCGCGCTCCTGTCCCAGCGTATCGCCAGCGTACGTCCGGACCTGATCCGCACCTGGTGCGTCACCAATGCCGTGATCGATCCGGAGTATCGCGGCCACCGGACAGCGCGGATGTGGGCAACGCCGCTGCTTGGCGAATTCGTCATGCTGAACATGCGCAACAAGCCGCGCCTCGAAGCGACCCTCATCGAAGGTGGCATGCCGGCCGATCTCGCCAAAGAGGAAGTGCCGCTGATCGACAAGACGATGCGCCAGTCGATCCTGAAGCTCTACCGGTCCGCGGTGGGCCTGCGCTTCTCCGGCGACTGGGTCAGCGACCTTGCAAACCTGCCCTCCCCCGGACAGCTCTTCTGGGGCGAGACTGATCCCTTTGTCGACCTCTCCGTCGCCGAGCGGTTTTCGAAGAACCACAACGTGCCGCTCCACATCGCAAACGGTGCCGGCCACTGGGCCTGCGCCGAACGTGCGGAAGAGTTTGCGGATGTACTGAAAGCCCTCTGGGCGAAGGGCTGATCCGGTATAGTCGCCTATAGTCCGGTATGGTCATGATTGGTCATGCATGATCTTGGCGTAGACGGATTTGATCCTCCGCCAGTCATGCTCCACGCGCGTCACGCCCGATGGCCAACGGCCATCCGGGTGCCCATCTCTGAACGGCCTGGCAAGCGCGTCGTCACATGACGTTCCCGAAGCGTGGTTCAGAGATGGATCCCCAGACCGCTGCGCGGTCGGGGAAGACGCAAGTGGGAGGCTTATCCACCACCGCGCAGCACCTGACCTGCTGCAACCATTGCCTCAAAAATAAAACTATCCGACACCTCCGTGTCCGGATGTATACTACGCGCCATGTCACTCTTTCATCCTCCCGCCTGGTTCCCGCCGCAGCTTGCCTTCCTCTGGCCCCTGATCTGGGTCCAGGTGCTGATGCTGCGCGCGCAGATCCGGACCGCTTATGGCCGCGGGGTCGTGTATCGCTGGAGCCTCACGCCGAATCTCCGCGTCTATCTGGTCCGGATCGAATGGATGCCAGGGCAGAAGAAAGAACGCGCCATTCTGAAACCTGCCGCGCATACCTCTGCCCGGCTCGCCGCTGCGTGCAGCGGGCAGGCTTATGCGCCCGGCTACATTACCCATCTATCGATCTCTGCTCGGCCCGGCGAAAACCGGGGTGCGGGCGCCCTGCGCACTGCGCTTGCTGTCCTGAATCCCGGCCATTACTGGGATGAGCTGGCACTCAGGAACCTGCCCCTGCCGGAAACCTGACCTCGAACCGGAACTGAAAACTCAGCCCACCCACAAAGCGCCTTCACGGGCGTCGCACGTGCTGGCGGAAACGCTACCAGTAGCCCGCCATGATCTCCTTCGCCCAGTCCGGCTCATGGAAATCGCCGCGCGGGGCAAAGCCGGACATGACGGGTTTGATGTCGAGCACCGGTGTGCCATCGATGGCGTCGAGGCCTGTCAACGTCAGGCGCAGGCCATCGACGGAGACGATGCGGCAGGTGGTGAGGCCGATCCGGTTCGGCCGGTTCTTGCCGCGCTGGGCGAAGATGCCGATGCGGGGCCAGTCTTCCCGGCCACGCGGATGGCGCGCGCCGGTCTCGATCTTTTCGTCGGGCACCCGGTCGAACAGGAAGACGACTTCACAGTGCGAAAACGCATCGAGGCCCATCAGGGCCTCGGCAGTGAATTGGTCCGGGTCGAGATCGATATGGGCCGGGATGGAATCCCAGTCATCATCGATGGGCATGTCGCGCGTGGAAGAAACCGTACCGATCGGGCGGAGGGTGATCATCTTGCTCATGTCACCCTCTCCTCCTCGGCAGACTTTCAGGCGGCTTCCTTGCTGGGGCTGCCGAGTTCCTGTTTCACCCGCTCGGCCAGCTGGCGGACGGTGAAGGGTTTCGGCAGGAAGGACACCGCACGGTCGTCGTCCAGCTGCTGGGCAATGTCGCGCTCGGCATAACCGGAGATGAAGATCACGCGGGCATGGCCCAGCAGGTCTTTCGCCTCGCGGATCAGGGTTGGCCCATCCTTGCCCGGCATGACGACGTCGGAAATGACGAGGTCGAAACTGTTCGGATTGTCTTCGAGGATTTCCATGGCTTCCTCGCCATCGCAGGCCTCTTCGACCTCATACCCGCGCGAGCGCAGCAGCGAAGCTGCAATGCCCCGCACGCCGTCTTCGTCCTCGATGAGGAGGATCCGTCCGCGTCCGGAAATATCCATCGGGCGGCTGGCGGCCTTGTCGGCAGCGGTGACTTCGACCGGGGCCGGCACTTCCTCCGGCTTCAGGGCCGGCAGGTAGATGTGGAAGGTGGTGCCTTTGCCGACAGCGGACGTCGTGCAGACATACCCGCCGGACTGTTTGATGATGCCGTAGACGGTGGCGAGCCCCAGGCCCGTGCCGACGCCGGCTTCCTTGGTGGTGAAGAAGGGCTGGAAGATCTTTTCCATGACATCCTTCGACATGCCGTGGCCGGTGTCTTCCACCTCGATCAGCATGTACTCGCCATCCTCGACGAATTTGAACCCCTTGGCATGGGCATCCGCGCCGGTCGCCCGGGCGGTGCGGATCGTCAGCTTGCCGCCATTCTTGTGGCTCAGCATCGCATCGCGCGCATTGGTGGCGAGGTTGAGGATCGCGTTTTCCAGCTGGTTCTTATCGGCCTTGATGTGCGGCACATCGCGGCCATGCTTGCCCTCGAGCTCGATCCGCTCGTCCAGCAGCTGGCGCAGGAGAATGGAGAACTCGCTGAGGAAGTCCGGCACCGCGAAGATCTCGCGCTTGAAGGTCTGCTGGCGGGCATAGGCCAGCAGCATCTTCACCAGTTCCTTCGCCCGCATGGCAAATTCGTTGATCGATTGCAGGTTCGAATAGGACGGATCGCCCAGCGGGTGGCGCACCATCAGTTCCTCATTGTTGAGGATGATGCCCTGCAGCACATTGTTGAAGTCGTGCGCAACGCCGCCGGCGAGCTGGCCGATGGCCTGCATCTTCTCGCCATGCGCGAGGCGGATCTCCAGCTGGCGCTGGTCGGTGATGTCCATGATGTAGGCAACCGACGGGCGGCCATTGCCATCAAGGGCCACGAACACATTGACGTGGCGCGGATCCTTGCCCGCGAGCTTCAGGCTGACCGGCTTGTCGATGGCGTCCACCAGAATGCTGGAGAGCGCATCCTCGCCCTCTTCGGCCTGGAACATCGCCGCGAACTGGCCGCCGGGGGCTGCCTGGCCGCCGGTCATTTCCATCAGGGCGCGGTTGGAGTCGAGGATGACGGCGCTCTGCACGCTTTCGCCCTGCAGGCGGACCGCGCCAAAGGGCGCATCATCGAACATCGGGTCGCCATCCGGGCGCGGCGGGCGCGATCCGGTGAGGGCGAAGCGCTCTTCCCCGCCGTTCAGCATCTGCGCGCTCGGCAGCAGGATTGTCCGGCCGGCCGCTTCCGCGCCGCGGCCCGACCAGGTGGTGATGGCATGGACCGGGATCTCGATTCCGTCGCGGCCGCGGATCTGGACATCGACCCGGCCCGGCAGGCCGGTCTTGCGATCGCGCGACAGCATCTTCACGAATTCCGGACGCATGATGTCGTCGATCCGGACATTGCGCGCCGACTCCGGCAGGCCGAGCGTGTCGCGCAGCCAGGAGTTGGCATATGTGATCGACCCATCCGGGCGGGCGGCGAAGAAGCCCATCGGCGCATCTTCGACATAAAGCGATTTGAGGTCGGCCGCGCCAGTCGCCTCGCGCTCGCCGGCAATCGGGCGGATACGCCAGAGCACCTTGCCGCGCGGCAGCGGGGAAACGGAAATCTCGTACTGGGCCGGAACCTGTTCCGGGCCGATCGTGATCGGCGGCAGAACTTCCCGGCGCGCCATGCCGGCCTTGGCATCCTTGGACAGGCGGTAGACCGGCGCGGCAAGTCCGGGGCTCGCGCCGAACAGGCGGTCGACCGTCACCGGGGCATTGTCGCCCTGGCTGACCATCAGCGCCATGCTGGTAAGATCCTTGTAGGCGGTGTTCGCTGCAACCGGCGCGCCGCCCTGGTCGGCGATCAGGACGCTCTCGTCCAGCGCCTCGATCCAGCCGAAGCGCGGCTGGCTGGCCTGCGCAGCGCGGATGGCAGAGCCCTTCTCCGGGAAGAGGCCCAGCATGCGGCCGGCGCCGCGGACGGTCCACAGCAGAAAGACCAGGCCGCCCGATCCCATGGCGATCAGCAGGATCGGCCCCGGCGCACCGGAGGCTTTCGGCCAAGCCAGCGCCACACTCGCCGCCGCGATGGAAATCAGCAGGCAGCCCCAGAACAGGAGCTGCATCACGTCGATCCGGGCGCGCGAAAGATCCAGTCCGGAGCCCTCGGCCGATTCGACCTCGTCAGGCGGGCTCTCATGCATCCGGGTATTGGTGTCCATGCTGCTCTTCACTCCCGCCACCGGCAGATTAGAAACACCTGCCGGGCAATACTGTCCGGCCGGGCCGGCAAGCCGACTCAGCCGCTATGAATCCTAGTCTACAGAGAGTTATGCGGCAAAGGTTAACGAAAGCGAAAAAAGCGTTAAGACTGCCCGTAAAGATTACAGATTCCCGCTTACCTGGAGACCCCCATGAAACCTGTCCTGATCGCCCGTTCCTCCATGCTTGCCCTGCTGATTGCAACGGCAGGCTGCGCGACTCATGAGGAAACTGCAGCGCCTGCTGCAGGGACAGAAGCGGCTGCTGTGGAGGCTGTGGCCTCGCCCGCTGCACCGAGTGCCGAGGACATCGCGGCAGAATCGGCGCGGCTGAACGAATGGTTCGACCAGAAATTCGCGGAAACCGTCGCCCGCAGCCCGATCACCCAGACCTATCTCGGCATCAAGGACAATTACGGCGAATGGGACGATGTCTCCGACGCCAATGCGCTGAAAGAACTGGAGATCCAGCGCGCCGACGTCGCCGAAATGGAATCGAGCTTCGATCCTGACCTGCTGGACCACCAGGCGAAAATCTCCTGGCGCATCGCCAAGATGAACCTGAAGCAGGCCGAGGAAGACTACAAATACCTCCACCACGGCTATGTGTTCGACCAGATGAACGGTGTTCAGGCGGAAATCCCGGCTTTCCTGATCAACCAGCATCAGATCACCTCGAAGTCGGATGCCGAGGCCTATATCTCCCGCCTCAACGGCGTTCCGGCCTATATGGAGCAGAACCTCGAAAACGCGCGGATTGCGCTGGCCGACGGCGTCCAGCCGCCCGCCTTCGTCTACAAATATGTCCTCTCGGATGCGCAGGGCGTGATCACCGGGGCGCCCTTCGATGACAGCGGTGAGGACAGCCCGCTGATGGGCGATTTCCGCAAAAAGGTAACCGGCCTGGTCGACGCCGGAACGATCTCGCAGGAAGAGGCGGACGAATTGCTGGATCAGGCGACGGACGCGCTGACCAATTCGGTTGGCCCGGCCTATGAAGCGGCGATCGCAGAACTCGGTGAGCAGGCCAAAACGGCCTCGACCGATGACGGTGCATGGAAGCTGCCCGACGGCGACGCCTATTACGCCTCAAGGCTCGCAAACTACACCACGACCGACATGACGGCCGAGGAGATCCACAATCTGGGCCTCGCCGAAGTGGCGCGTATCCAGGACGAGATGCGCGGGATCATGAAACAGGTGGGCTTCGAAGGCACCCTGAAGGAGTTCTTCGACTTCACGCGGACCGATCCGCAATTCTTCAAGCCGAACACGCCGGAAGGCAAAGCCGAATATCTGGACGAAGCCACGACGTGGATCGACCAGATGCGCGAAGACCTGCCGACCGTGTTCAACACCTTCCCCAAGGCGGACATGATCGTCAAAGCGGTGGAACCCTTCCGCGAGAAATCCGCCGGCAAGGCGTTCTATTCCCGCCCTGCCCCCGATGGCAGCCGCCCCGGCACCTATTATGCGAACCTCTACCGCATGCAGGACATGCCGACCTATCAGATGCAGGCACTGGCCTTCCATGAGGGCATCCCCGGCCACCACATGCAGATCGCCATCGCGCAGGAACTGACCGGCGTGCCGAAGTTCCGCAAGTATGGCGGCTTCACCGCCTTCGTCGAAGGCTGGGGCCTCTATTCGGAATACCTGCCCAAGGAGATGGGCTATTACAGCGACCCGTATGACGATTTCGGGCGCCTCGCCATGGAGATCTGGCGGGCGGCCCGCCTCGTGGTCGATACCGGTATCCATGACCAGCACTGGACCCGCGAACAGGCGATCCAGTACCTGATGGACAACACGCCCAATCCGGAAGGCGACTGCCGCAAGGCCATCGAGCGCTATATCGTGATGCCGGGACAGGCAACCGCCTACAAGATCGGCATGAACAAGATCATCGCACTGCGTGAAAAGACGAAAGCCGAACTCGGTGACAAGTTCGACATTCGCGAATTTCACGATGTTGTGCTGAAGGATGGGGCTGTGCCGCTGAACATTCTGGAGGAGAATGTCGACAAATGGATCGCAGACACCAAAGCCGGAAACTGAGCCTTCGCTGGATGGCCCTGCCCCTCGCCGCCCTGGCGCTGGGCGGGTGCACATCCCTGGTCGCGCCGCTGTTGAAGCCGAAACTGTCGGCTGAGATCGCGGCGCTGCCGGCCGGAGACTGGAAGCTGGACCCGGCGCATGCCGCGCTGATCTTCCGGATCAACCATCTCGGCTATTCCGACCTGATCGGCCGGTTCGAAACATTCGACGTGTCCCTGACCGGCGATCCGGATGACCCGGCCGCCGCGCGGGCTGAGGCCTTCATCGACATGACCTCGCTGGATATCGCGAACGATGCGTTCGCCAGCCAGCTGATGGGGCCGAAATTCTTCGATACGGCGCAGTACCCTCAGGCTGCCTTCCGGACCCTCGCTGTGCGGCCCGGCGAAAACGGCGCCGCGGAAGTGGACGGCGAGCTGACCCTGCATGGCCAGACCCGGCCGGTGACGCTCGACCTTCAGTTCAATGGCACCGCTTTTGACCCGATCCGGGGTGCGCAGGTTGCCGGTTTCAGCGCAAAAGCCGTGATTGACCGAAAAGATTTCGGAATTTCCGCTTATTCCGGCCTGGTGACGGATGAGGTCCGCATCTAGATCCAGGCGGAATTCCTGAAGCAGTAAATCTTAACGGAAGCCCGGCAGGCGGCGCGAGATTCTGAGCGCCATCTTGTTGCCTTTGCGCCCGATCTGGGCCTCCGCCACGACCTGTCCGTCGCGCCCGCCGGAGAGCAATTCCACGGGCTGGTCTGCCGGTACTCCAAGCAGCAGCGTGGAGCCGGCCGTCAGGTCGGACAGGCGGGAAAGCGGTACGCTGAGCGATGCGACGCGCGCCGTCAGCAGCACCGTCACCGGCGTCGGCGGCGCAGCGCCTACCGGCGCGGTCTCAGCTGCCGGGAGCGCTTCCGGCACACAGGTCTCTGCAAGCTCGCTGGAGAGGATCAGCCGGGCGGTGTGACGGCCGCCATCGACACGGATTTCGAAATCGATGATTTCCGCCGTGCCCGGACGGGCAAGCGCAGCGGCGAAGTCCACTTCGGTCTCCATGCCGGCGAAGCTGAGCCCCGGCGCGATGGCGTGGCCAAGTGGCCGGACGAGCCCTTCCAGCAGGGCGCTGTCGAGCGGGGTGAGGTCACGCGGCGACCAGTCGCCCGGCATGCCGTTTCCGCCGCAAGCTGTCTCAATCAGGGCGTTTGCAAGCTCTGGCGACAGGACGAGCATGGCGTCCACTTCGCCCTCGCCGACAGCGAAACAGGCGATGGCGGCGCCCTGCCCCGTCAGGCTGCCTGTCAGGCCGCTGTCGAAATCGCCTTCGCGAACGGCACGGGCGGCTGCGGCTGCGCGCAGGCCGCATCCCTTGCGTAATCCCAGCGACAGGCGCGAGGCCATCTGCCGGGCCGTTATCGGAATATCCGTGGCCTGTGCGTTCCCGGCGACCGGGACCGGCGCGGGCGCCTCAACGTCCGGCAGGGGTTTGTCCGCGATCGTCTCCGGGGCAGGTTCAGGCGGGCTGTCCGGCAGGTCCGACAGGTCCGGACGCAGGAGTGCCTCGATCTCAGCCGCGCTCAGTACGCCGCGTGCGGACGGCAGTGGCCGTTCCGGCGACAGCGGCTCAAACGAGGTCGGCATGTCGACCCTGACCGACGATTCCCGGCGAGGTGACATGTCCCAGCCGTCATCGGCGGCAAGAGGGAGGTCTGACTTCATTCGGCGCGCTTCCGTAATGGTTACTTTTGCAGCGGTGAGGGTTAACGGACCGTTAGGAATTGGAATTCCCGCGCCCGGTCAATGTCTTTCGAACAGCCGTGCGGTCTGGCCGGAGGCTAACAAAACGGGACTTGTTGTTAAACATTAAGCCTCAGCCTTAAGACCTTGATTACCAAGATGTAAGAGATCGTTTGGACCTTGCTGGCATTGTCCATTCACCGCGGAACAGGCGGCCGCGGAGACGATAAAGCGCCGTGGCGTTGGGATGAGCTAGCCGTGGCGTTGGGATGATAAAAAAAGCGGCGGCGCCTCCATTGGAGACGCCGCCGCAAATAATTCCGGGGTCGTGTTTTTGAGCGCCCTAGTCGTCGCGCAGGGTGCGTTCCTTACGCTCGTGCCGTTCCTGGGCCTCCAGGCTCAGCGTCGCGGTTGGCCGGGCTTCCAGACGGCGCAGGCCAATTGGCTCGCCGGTCACTTCGCAGAAGCCGTAGGACCCATCCTCGATCCGGCGCAGTGCCGCATCGATCTTGGAGATCAGCTTGCGCTGGCGGTCGCGCGTGCGTAGTTCCAGCGCCTTGTCGCTTTCCGCCGACGCGCGGTCGACGATATCGGGAAGCGATCCGGAGTCATCCTGCAGATTCGTAATGGTCTGCTTGGCGCCGTCCAGAATGTCGGCTTTCCAGTTCTCAAGCAGCCGGCGGAAGTAAGCCAGCTGCTTCTCATTCATGAATTCCTCGTCATCCGAGGGACGATAGTCGTCTGCAATTTCCACACTCATCGCAGGACACCTCATTCAAACTTGGCCGGGATATAAAGCCGCAGGCGATTCACCGCAATCGGCAATGCTGAGTTAATTTTGTCCACCTTTTCAGGCGCCTGAGCCAATACCCCCGAATTGTCGTTAAATTGTGACAGGCCTGTTCCTGCCCAATTGGCCAATTCCACTGCAATATGCAGGCCGGGGCTTGATCTTTCCTCCCCCCGCGCGCTCTATAAAAACTCGCCCAACGTACAGCTTTTACAACGGTTTCAGCGTTCATGGCCCGACGCCGGAAAAGCACTGGAAAAACCTCGGGCTGGATGCAGGCTGTCGTTTTCAACTCCATGCTCATCCTGCTTCCGGTCATCGGCGCAGAAGTGCTGGGCGCAGCCTTTTCGGGGTCTGCCTTCTCCGATTCGCCGGGAATCGAGGCGATCGACCAGACCCGCAAGAACATGGACGAGGCCTTCGCCTCCTTTGCGCCGCGCAATCCGGCAGACCGCTATGAATTCTGGTACGACGTCGTCGACCGGGAACTGAGCGAGCGGGATGTCGCCGCCGCGCACGGTTTCCTGCTGGCCGCGCCCCAGATGCTGGACCGCAAGGACGTAAAAGAACTGATGGTTGCGGCCGATACCGAGCGGCTGGACCGTGCAGACGACCGCCTGAGCGCCGCGGCCCTGCGCAAGCTGCCAACGGCGATCAGCCTCAAATATGAGGAAGCGCAGGTGTCCCAGCGGGTTGTCGACGTCCAGTCCGGTCTGGTCGATACCCCCGAAACGCCGGTCGAAGTCGCCGAAGCCGCCCCGGAAGACCAGGGCGGTCCGGAGATTGAGGTTTCGTCCGAACGCCTGGCGACGGAAACGCGCTTCCGCCTGCTGGGCACGTTCCAGGACCTGGCGGAAAATTCCGAGCGCTGGCTGTATGGCGACCGGGTCGATGAGATCGCACTCAAGATCACGGCTATCGGCCTGCTGGAAGCGGAAACTGCCGACGGCCTGTCGGATGCCAATATCCGCGCCGCGTCGATCCTGAAATCGGCCCTCCGCTCGCGGCGCCTGACGGATGACTTCCAGAATTACCTTTCCCAGCGGGTCAATGACGCCCTGCCCGACAGCAAGCTGCGCCCTGCCCTCGAAGAAGCGCTGGGGGAACTCACCACGGCCGATGTCCGCACAGAACGGGCGAAAGCCGCGTTCGTTGAGTCCATCGACGCGCGCGGCCTGCAGCGGCTCGAAGCAGACCTCAAACAGATTGACCGGATCGGTACCCTCACCAGCCCTGCGGCTGCGGTGACTCTGCTGGAACAGGTGGAAGATGCCTCAGACCTGCGCCGGGTCCGCCTGATTGCGGAAGCTGGCGGAGACCGGGCCGTTGCGCTCGTCAAGCAATCCGGTGCCGGAGCGCTTCGCGTTGCCGATACGGGGATCCGCTGGACCCTCAAGATGGTGCTGCAGGTAATGGGCATGACGGCCGCCGGTCTCGCCCTGATCTTCGTGACCTGGTCGACCTTCCGCCGGAATATCCGGAAAAAGAAGAAACTGGAGCCAATGGGCGCCTGATCCCTGCCGAGGGTCAGCCGAGATTGAATGCGCCCTTGATCCCGTCGATCAGGAGCTGGATCGACAAGGCTGCCAGCACAACGCCGAGGATCCGCGTCAGCGCCCCGGCAACACTGGCGCCCAGCATCCGCACCAGGGGACCGGCTGCCAGGAAGATCACCAGCGTCAGGAGCAGGTTCAGCCCGATGGCCGACAGGATAACGCCCTTCTCCATCCAGTTGTCCGCATCCGACATGTAGAACATGGCCGTTGCGATGGAGCCCGGCCCTGCGATCATCGGAATGCCGAGCGGAAAGACCGAGACATCGTCCGGCTCCGGGTCTGTCTCGTGCTGGCCGAGGTGTTCCTCGGTGCGGTGTTCGCGGCGCTCGGTGCGCTTTTCGAACACCATGTCGAGCGCGATCAGGAACAACAGCACCCCGCCGGCCGCCCGGAAGGCATCGATGGAAATGTGCATGGCATCCATCAGCCAGGCCCCGCCGAACGCGAAGGCAAAGATGATCACGGCTGCGACGAACATCGACTTGAACGCCATCCGCCGGCGATAGGCCGCATCCCCGCGCGCCGTAAGGGTCGCGAACATCGGTGCGACACCCAGCGAGTCGATCAGGACGAAGAAGGTGACAAAGGTTGCCGTAAAGAGGGAGAGGAGTTCTGCGCTCATGCGCGGCGCTCTAGTCCCTCTGGGTCGCGGCGTCGAGGATTTCCTGCACGCCCGGTGCAATCGTCAGCGAACGCGGCGCAGCCGAGAAACGCGAAAGGTCTGCAGCGCCGGATGCGAGCGCGAGCATCATCTTGTGGCCCCTGAGGCGCTGTAGCAGGCCTTCGCGGCCACGCGGCCCGTCGGCGCGCGCCAGACGCCCATCCCCGAGATCGACGCAGATGTCTGCCGCCTCCCCGGCCTCCAGAAGGCGGATGGCCTCATCGAGCCCCAGCGGCTGTGTGTCGGGAGCAGGATGCGCACGCATTACGGAACCGCCCGGCATCAGGCCGCCGCCCCTTCACCGTCGGCCAGCAGGCGCCGGCACCGGCTGAGGGCACGGTAGAGGTTGGAACAGGCCACATCGGCGGAAATATCGAGCACGGCCGCGCGGGAGTCCTCGTCTTCGCTGGCCGCCAGCAGCGCGGCGAGCGATTCTGCGGCCTGCGAATAGGTCGGGCCGTCCGCCTCGCCGAGCAGGTACATCTGCATGACACTGAAATAGGCCCGGGCCGCAGGGGTCGTGGCATCGCGCGGATGGAGAATATCCTTTTCGCGCAGGACTCGGGCCTGGTTCTCCAGCAGCAGCACGCCCCGGCGGTCGCCATTGCGCACGACGGCACCGTTCACAACGAACGTTTCACCCGGCTTGAGCGACAGTTTGAGAGGCATGGTTCCAGATCCAATGCGGCGAATTTCGCAAAGAATCGCAGGAAGGCGTTAACGCTTGATTGCCGGTTCACGAACTTTCCGGCCCCGCCCGAACAGGTGGGAGATGCCCGAAAGTCCTGGAAAAAGGTGCCATGCGCGCGGTCCCCGGCAGGGTCCTGGATCACAAGTCCTGCATCGGCCCGGGCCTGTCCCCACCCACTGGATCAGACCTGCCCGGACCGGTGCGGCACTCCGCTGAAGCTTGAGACGCTGCGGTCGTGCGCATGGCCCATCCCGTTTACCACAGGTCAAAGGTCCCGAAAAATGAACCCCGTGCTGCGGTGCGGGATGCACCTCCCGCCACGTCAGAGCTTGCCCCTGTCGGGGCACTCCTTATTGTGGAGGCAAGACAGATAAGGACGGGACACCCATGCGTTTCGAAGGCACTGAAAACTATGTGGCAACTGACGACCTGCGCGTGGCCGTGAATGCCGCCATTGCACTGGAGCGCCCGTTGCTCGTCAAAGGCGAACCCGGCACCGGCAAGACCGTGCTGGCTATTGAAGTGGCCAAGGCGCTCGGCTGCGAGCTGATCGAGTGGCACATCAAGTCCACCACCAAGGCAAACCAGGGCCTCTATGAGTATGACGCCGTGTCCCGCCTGCGCGACGGCCAGATGGGCGAAGAACGCGCCAAGGACGTCAAAAACTACATCAAGAAGGGCAAGCTGTGGGAGGCGTTCACCGCCGACAAGCGCCCGGTTCTGCTGATCGATGAAATCGACAAGGCCGACATCGAATTCCCGAACGACCTCCTGCAGGAGCTCGACCGGATGGAATTCTATGTCTACGAGACCGACGAGACCGT
>PACZ01000007.1 GCA_002700305.1 Hyphomonas sp.
AGGACGGGACATGCGCACGGATCCGGACCTGGCAGCAGATGCTGCACGCGGCAGCGAGGCGGCTTTCGCCGAACTCGTCCGCCGCCACCAGGCCCGCGTGCGCGGCATGGCCCGGCGCCTGACCGGATCGTCCGCCGCCGGTGACGACATTGCGCAGGCCACCTTCCTCACGGCCTGGCAGAAAATCGCCACTTATGCCGGCGGAACGTTCAGCGCCTGGATCTGCGCCATCTGCTGGCGGGAGTTCCTGCAGGTCCGCCGCAAGACACGGCCGGAGATCGAGTTCGACGAGACGGCGGAAATCATCCCGTTCGGCGCTCAGGGCTCCCGGCCGAGCGACCAGCAGGACGACCGGATGGACCTCAGCCGGGCGCTGGAGAAACTGACAGAGGCCCAGCGCGTGTGCGTCGTCATGTGCGTCGCCGCCGGCCTCACCCACCGCGAAGCGGCCGAAGCCACCGGTTGGCCGCTTGGCACCGTGAAATCCCATGTGTTGCGAGGGGTCGAAGCCCTCCGCAAACACCTTGCGAAGCCCGAAGTGGCGTGATGGAGTAGAGAGATGCGTGAAGAAGACACCTTCCAGGACCTCACCAGCCTGTTTGCCGCCGAAGACCGCGAGCTCGAGGCAAAGCCTTTCGTGGACGAGGTGATGGGCAAGGTGCGCCGCCGCGCTCTTGTACGCCGGGGCGTTCTGCTGGCCGTGGGCGGCATTGGCGCCGTCGTCGCCGCGCTCCAGTTGCCAGGCCTGCTCGGCGACTGGGTGACGCTGGACAATACCGTGACCAACACGATCTCCACGGCTCAACAGCAAGCCGGCCTGCTGGCAAATGCCGATCCCCTCTGGCTGGGCATCGTTGCGATGGTCGGCCTCTGCGTCGCCGCGGTCACCACGCTGGAACGGACATAGGACCTGAACGACACGTGTGCGGAGGAAATCCATGATACGCCTCCGCCCGATGCAGGCCAGCGAGTTCGCTGACTATGTCGCCTATTTCATTCCTGACTATGCCGCAGAAATTTCCGCGAACTACGACCAGGACATGGACAGCGCGCTGGAGAGGGCAAAGCGGGAGGTCGAGACCGATCTGCCGCTTGGCCCCGAGACACAGGGTCAGGATCTTCTGTGCATCGTTGAGGAAGGCGGCAACGCCCCGCTCGGCTATCTCTGGTGCAAACCCGATGCAGGCGGCCCCTGCGTTTTCATCAGCGACTTCTACATCCTCCCGGCCCATCGCGGAAAAGGCCATGCCAAAGCCGCCCTGTCCGCTCTGGAGGAGCTGTATGCCCGGACCGGACATAGCGAAGTCCGTCTCCGGGTCGCTTCGGACAACAAGATCGCACAGCGTCTTTATCTCAGTGCGGGCTTCTCTCCGACCGGGATCAATATGCGGAAGGCCTTCGGCAAGCCCACTCCGAAGCAGACCTGACATCTCTCCCAGCACGATTGCCCGGACACGCGTTCGCGCTCCGGCCAAATCCTGACTTTACACAAGGCTCAGCCTGTATCGTTCCACGCCACCGTGAGCGCATCGTTCAGGCGCACACTGAGGATCTGCGCGAAGCTCTCGGCCAGCCGTCCGGCGCGAAAGCGCGGTATCACCTGCAGGCTGACCGGCGCCATCTCCCCGGCCGTCCGCCAGCGATGCAGGGCCCGCGCCATGCGTTTCGCATGCGGGGCCGGGTCAGCGAGAATGCCGCCGAGAGCGATGACTTTTTCAATGAAGCGCCCGGCAGGCACCTCATCCGGCATGGCCTTGCGCGGAATATCCGGCATGTCGGGCATCGGGGCATAATGGCCGGGTGCAAGCGCAAACCGCCAGGGGCGCGGGCCGGACGCCGCCAGGAAGCTGGCCGTCACGTCTTCCACGCCATCCGGTAGCTTGGCGCGCCCCGCCCCTGCCCGCGTCTTCACCGGGGCCAGCGTATCGATCATGCCAGCTGCCATCAGGAAGATCAGCTGGCGGATATAATTCATCAGGAAAGTCAGACGCACGCGGCACTGCCGCGCCATGCCGCGCGACAGGATTTCGGGCCGCAGATGCAGCCCGGCCCGCGTGACCAGTTCAGCCAGCACATCCCGCGCAGTATTCACCGCCTCTGAAAAGAAATCGTCTGTCTCATCCATACCGGAGAGGATGAGGTCTGCGCGGCCCTGTCGGATTCAGATGCGCGGATGTGCCGTGGCTGTTGGGCCATTGGGGTGGATAGAGGAAGACCTGTCCCCCACACACAGCCCTCGATCCTGTCTTACGTCAGGCCTGGAAGGTCTGCGCGCCGCCCATCCAGGTTTCCAGAACTTTGATGTTCCTGATCTCGCCTGCAGGCACAGACGAGGGGTCACCATCCAGGATCACATAGTCTGCAAATTTGCCCGCTTCCAGGCTGCCGATTTCGTGATCGGAGCCCAGTTGCCAGGCTGCCTCTGACGTCATGGCGCGGATCGCAGCTTCGCGGCTGGCGCACTCTTCGGGCGCAAGGACGAAATCCGGTTCCTTCCATGACTGGCGGGTCACGGCCATCTCGATCATGTGCAGAGGGTTCGGATCGGTCACGAAGAAGTCCGAATGAATTGTATAGCCGACGCCCGCACGCTCGCAGCTGGCGCAGCGGTCAAGAAGGCGCGATTTGTCGGGGCCGAAAATCCTGTCGCGCATGGCAACGCCCCAATAATGTACGTGGCCGATGAGGAAACTCGCCGACACGCCGTTGGCCTTCATGCGTTCGATCTGTTCATCATGAAGAATCGAGCAGTGCTCAATTCGTATACGCAGGGATTTGACGTCGATCCCTTCCGACGCGACCTGTTCGACGGCGTCGAGTATGTTGTCGATCGCCTTGTCGCCGTTGCCGTGCACGGCGATCTGCCAGCCCTGAGCGGCGCGCTTCCGCATCAGCGCGGTCAGCTCTTCCGGCGCCATATAGGCAATCCCGGTCGAGTCGACTGTGTAGTAAGGCTCGCGCTGAAGGCCCGTGAATCCCTGATTGGAGCCATCGGCGATCAGTTTGTAGCCCGCGATCCGCACGAGGTCGTCACCCTCCCCGGGGCTGAGCCCGGCTTCGTCCCACGCCTCATCGAACACATACATCGGGTAAGCCCGGATGCGCTGAGACAAGCGCCCCGTTGCGCCCGCCTGTTTCAGGACCTCCCAGTCCCCCGCGCCGCGCAGAAGTCCGCCAAGCCCAAGCTCTGACACGGTCGTCAGGCCGAGCGAGGCAAATCTCTCGCAGGTTTTCAGGACCGCATCGGCAGGCGCCGAGCCGGCCCCACTGGGACGCGCGCCGAGCACTTTGGAAAAGGTCGTCTGGTTCCGCATCTCGCCGGTCAGGTTGCCGTTCGTATCCCGCACAAACTCGCCGCCGGACGGGTTGGCGACATCGTCCGGAATACCTGCCGCCCTGAACGCAGCCTGATTGGCATAGGCGATGTGGCCGGACGCATTCAGGACCATGATCGGGCGGGTGCTGGAAATCCTGTCGAGCGAGGAAAACCCCAGCGGTTCCTCAAATGCCTGCAGCATCGGATAATAGTTGCGGCAGACGATCCACTCGTCTTCCGGACGCTCCGAATCCAGAAGCCGGATGTAGTCCAGGATTTCATCCGTTGTGGAAAAGCGCGTGATACCGACATAGTCCATCGCCTGATCCATCAGGGCACCGATGAGAATGTGCGTATGTGGATCGATCAGGCCGGGCATGACCGTGCGGCCCTTGAGGTCAATGAGGTCCACGTCTTCACCGGCCGCGGCCTGCACGTCTTCCAGGCTGCCGGTTGCCAGAATGCGGTTGCCTTTCACCGCCATGGCTTCGGGTTTGGAAAAGCCGGAGTCGACCGTCATGATCGTTCCCCCGGTATAGATTCTGGTGCGGGTTTCCATCTCGGGAGCAACAGGCGGGGCAGACAAGAGGCTGGTTCCGCACGCGGTGGTCGCGGCCATGCCGGCAAGGGCGGACGCCCCGGCCATGAACTTACGTCGGCCGATGGGGAGAATCCTTATTTCCGCAGCAGTTGCATCGCCAGGGTTGTAGGCAAAGAGATTGCCCAATCCTGCCTGACAACATGGGCAGCCATGTTCTTCATGCGCCATTCTCCCGAACCTCCCTCCGATTTATCTGCGTTTACTTTGACAGAGTTCCGGAGCGAAATCGACCGGCCGCGCGCGCAGGATGCGCCGGATAGTGGTGGGATGAGGCCTATAGCCCCGGATCAGGCTCGACGCCAGAGGCAAAAGGGCCGGGCCTTTTCAGCAAGACCCTGCAATCACTTGCCCGGATGCATCTCACAGGTCCCTTTGACCACCATCTTTGCGGTCAGGTCACACAGGTCCTGCGTGAACTCAAACGCGCCGGTGCCGCGATCAATATCGAGGGTGGTTTTCGACGTCTGGCGCCACTCGCACTCGGGGGTTTCAATCTCCTGACGGAGCGTCAGCTTTTTGGAAGTCATGCGCACATCGCAGGTCAGCATGCCCTTCTGGGAGCAGACATTGTCTGCCCGGCCCGTATTGCTTTGAACGAAGAGGAAGCCGCCCTCGTGGTAAAAGCGGACCGTCCTGCCCAGAAGCGGCAGGGCCTGCTCGCTCGCCTCGCATTTGAAGGAAACGGCCTCATTGCTGATATCGTCACAGCTGACCGCGAGACAGCAGAGCGCAACCGCTCCCCAGATTTTCATTCCGTGCATGGCCCGGCCCCGCCCCAGATTGCCAAATCCCTGCCATGACAATACCGGCAAGCCGTGACGGACTGGTTAAACCTGTTCCCGATGCAGGTGCAGGCACAGGCGCTCAGGACGCGCGCCAGCCCATCCCCTCGAGCAGGGCTTTCGTTTCATACAGCGGCAGGCCGACGATGGCGGTGTAGCTGCCATTGATACCGGTCACGAAGGCACCGGCGGCGCCCTGAATGCCGTAGCCGCCCGCCTTGCCCTTCCAGTCGCCGCTGGCGACATAATCGGCGATGTCCCGGTCGGTAAGGCGTTTGAATTTCACGCGGGCGAGCACGGTGCGGGCGCTGAGGCGGCCATCGGGGGCGCGCACGGCCACGCCGGTAAGGCACTGATGCGACCGGCCGGAGAGGAGACGCAGGAAGGCTTCGGCCTCTGCCTCGTCCGCCGCTTTCTCAAGGTTCCGGCTGCCCAGCGCGACAACGGTGTCGGCGGCCAGTACATAGCCCTCTTCCGGGCAGGCCAGCGCCTTTTCGCGCGCAAGCCGCTCGGCCAGCGCGCGCGGGCTTTCGTCCTTGCGGCGGGTTTCGTCGATATCTGTGGGACAGATGGCGTCCGGCACAATGCCGATCTGGGCGAGCAGCTGCTGCCGCCGGGGGCTGGCGCTGGCAAGGATGAGCCGCGCGGCCCCTGTGGACGCCATAACGCTTACTTGAAGCGGTAGGTGATGCGGCCCTTGGTCAGGTCATAGGGCGTCATCTCGACCATGACTTTGTCGCCGGTCAGCACGCGGATGCGGTTCTTGCGCATCTTGCCGGCCGTGTGGGCGATGATCTCGTGGTCATTTTCGAGTTTCACGCGGAAGGTCGCGTTCGGCAGCAATTCCACTACCGTTCCCTCGAATTCAATCAGTTCTTCCTTCGACATGTAGTCTCCAAAACAGGACGGTCCAACGCGCCGCCATCCGTTAATTTAGGGTGCGCCTTAGCGCTTTGCACGGATTCCGGCAAGGTTTGGAAGTCAGCCTTGTCCGAGAAGTGACTTGCCCATGCCCCGCGTTGTATAGTGGCAGAATGCTGAATCGTATTCGACTCGTGGCCATTGCCTCACTCTTCTTCGCCTCGCCAGCACTGGCCCAGACCGTTCTGGATGGGAAAGGCGCGCTCGCCGAATATGATGCGGGAATGGCCGCGATTGAGGCGGAGGAATTCGAGACAGCACGTGTTCATCTCGACCGGGCCTGCCAATGGGGCGTGGCCGTCGCCTGCCACAATCTCGGAATTCTCTGGACCAATGGCAAAGGCGGCTCGAAAGACATGTCCAAGGCGCGGCCGCTGTTCCAGACAGGCTGTGATGGGAAATATGCCGGTGAAACCCCGGGGGATGCCTGTTTCAATTACGCCCTGGCGCTTGAAAAGGGCTGGGGTGGCGCACAGGACCTGTCAGGCGCGCGAAACTATTATCTCAAGGGCTGTTCGACCGATCAGCAATATGCCTGCTTCAATGCGGGAAACATGCAGATGCAGGGCATCGGCGGAGACGTTGACGATGCAGGCGCTTTCGCCAGCTATGACAAGGCCTGCGGACTGGACATTGGCGATGCCTGCTACAATGCCGCTTTCCTGATCGTGAAGAAACGCGCGACCGGAACAGCGGAAAAGGGCTTCACCCACTACAAGACCCGCGCCTGCGAACTCGGTGTCGAAAAGGTCTGCTGAGCTGGCCGCCTAGCCTGCCGACCTGGCCTGCCCCGCATGGAGGGCGCAGATCAGGGTGAAGAGGCGCCGGGCGGTGAGGAAATCGACCTCCACCTTGCCCTTCAGGCGCTCCGCCAGAAGCTCCGAGCCTTCATTGTGAACGCCGCGCCGGGCCATGTCGATCGCCTCGATCTGGTGCGGCGACTGGGTCCGGATCGCGTCATAATAGCTGTCGCAGATCATGAAATAATCGCGGATCACGCCCCGGAACGGGTTCAGTGACAGGATGAAGGTGTGCACATCCTTGCCCTGCTCATCCTTGATGGCGAAGACGAGGCGGCGTTCCACCTTGGACAGGGTCAGGATGAATGGTCCCTCGCCATGTTCCGGCAGGGCGAAGCTGTTCTGCTCGATCAGGTCGAAGATCGCGACGCGGCGCTCATGCTCCGCATCCGGGCCGGAGGCGCCGAGCGTATCCTCGTCGATCTCGACGGAGATGAGGCGGTTCTTATCCGACATCACCTGGTCCTGCGTCTGACGCGGCATTCGACCGGATGGAAACGGAACGCGCATGCGCCGGCAGGCGCTCGGCCTCGGCGAGGCGCAGGGCCGCCGGGGCGAGGGCCGCGAAGCCTTCCGGGCTCGCGCGCTGCACGCTCATGCGCTTGAGGAAGTCATAGAGACCAAGGCCCGATGAGAAGCGCGCCGCCCGGCTGGTCGGCAGAACGTGGTTCGAGCCTGTCACATAGTCGCCGAGGGCCTCCGGCGTGTGGTGCCCCAGGAACACTGCGCCCGCATGGCGAATCTTCGGCAGCATGGCATCAGGATCGGCGACAGCGAGCTCGACATGCTCTGCCGCGATGCGATTGGCAATGGTGGCGGCCTGATCGAGATCCGCGACGAAGATGATCGCGCCATGAGTGGACCAGGAGCGCGCTGCCCGTTCACCGGTGGCCAGCGTTTTCAACTGCTTATCCACAGCGTTATCCACAGCCCTGCCCACAGCTTCGTCCACAGTTATCAGGATCGACTGGGAGGACGGGTCATGCTCGGCCTGGCTCAGCAGGTCAGCCGCGATCCAGTCAGGGTTGGCGGTCTCGTCAGCGATGACGAGGATTTCCGACGGGCCCGCGATCGTGTCGATGCCAACGCGGCCGAACACCTGGCGCTTGGCTTCCGCGACAAAGGCATTGCCCGGGCCGACAATCTTGTCGACCGGCGCGAGGCGCCCTGCCCCGAAGGCCAGCGCGCCGACGGCCTGCGCCCCGCCGAGCGGGTAGAATTCGTCGACCCCTGCGCGCAGTGCGGCGTACGCCACAGCCGGGGACATCTCCCCCTTCGGCGCGGGGGCGACCATGACGATGCGGTCAACGCCCGCAATCTTGGCCGGGACGGTGTTCATCAGGACCGATGACGGATAGCTCGCCCGGCCGCCCGGCACATAGACGCCAACGCTTTCCAGCGAGGTCCAGCGCCAGCCAAGCTCCACACCCGCCTCATCCGTGAACGAATGGTCTGACGGGCGCTGGGCGCTGTGATAGGCGGCGATCCGGTCGTGCGCAAAATCAATGGCGGCTTTCAGGTCTGCCGGGCAGTCGGCAGCGAGGGCCGCAAGGTCGACATTGTCGGACTGAAGCGTCGTCGGATCGATCTGAAGCTCGTCGAACTGGGCCGTATAGCGCGCCACGGCTTCGCCGCCGCGTGCCTCCACCTCGTCCAGGATCTTCGCGACGATCCCGCCGACATCATGTCCATCCGCCCGCTGTTCCCCAAGGAAGCGGCTGAACCGGGTCTCGAAATCCGGTGCGGATGTGTTGAATGTACGGGCCATTGGCGCGGAATTCCCAGGAAGGATTGCTGTGTCTGAACCCCGCTTCATGGACTCTCCATCCGCCGCTGGCAAGGCGCTGAGTCGGCGCATCCGGCCTGGCAGGCTTGGCCGCCCCCGCTTCCCGGCTTAGGCTGGCCCATCCGGCACGGTTTGGGAGGCCCACCAATGTTCAGCCACGTCACCCTCGGCACCAATGACCGGGCCGCTGTGAGGCCCTTCTGGGCGGCGGTCATGGAGGCGGTCTACCACCGGGCGAAGGGGTAAGTGTATGGCAAACTCGATAGAATATGAACGTAATTTCGCGGTCTTCGATGCCGACCTACCAGACGACACTGTATTTTCAGAAACCGGAGACATTAGTATTCCCGGCGGCCATGCATTGGTTCAAATTCTGGCGAGCCGGCTCAATGCGGCGGGCTGGCAAACCACCAATCCGGTGCAACACGAGTATTACGGCTGGGCATTCTTTGTCCGCCAAAAGCAACGCAAGTATTGGTTACTCCTGCAAACAGGTTCTTCTTGGCTTTTAATCTGCGAACCCATGGGGCTGTTTCAGAAACGCGCCGGATTGTCATCATTCTTGTCGGCCCTTGATCGGGTCCTGAAGGCCACCCCCATCATCACCAAACTAAGTTGGCATACCCGGCAGGATTACGAACAAGGTGAAGTGGATCGAGCGAAGCCATAGCTAAGCCAAAGGCCTACCGCTTCCGCCGCTCGTGGCTGGGGGTGTGGCGGGTGTTCCAGATGTAGTCGCTGTCGAGCAGGGTCGCGTCGAGGGCTTCGACGGTCAGCTCAATTTCGCCGTCGCCCGCGAAGAGGAGCGTGATCTTGCCGCCGGGAGGCTCTTCGTCGGGCGTGAAGGTCACCTGAAGCAATGACAGGATCAGTTCCGGGTCGGCCTTGGTCACGGCGCGGGTCTTAACGCCCAGCACGCCGTCGAAGGCCAACAGGGAACGCACGCGTTCGCCGTCGCGGCGCTTGGTGACGCCCTCTTCCCAGCGGTAGCGGTTGATCTCCAGCGAGAAGCGGTGGATGCGCGCCTCGTAGTTCAGGTTTTCGGCCTTCACCACGGAATCCTGCACCGCAGCGGAAATGATCTCGAGATCCTCGGCTTCTTCAGCCAGGAGGCGGAGTGGTTTTATGTCAGTCATTTCAGATCTCTATAAGGGAGCAGGCAAAGAATACCAATGTCAAAACAGACGCATCAGGAGTTGAACGCTCAAGACCAAAAAGCCCAAAACGTAGAGGGTTGTCATATGGTGAATGATCTCGGCGTCAACGTCGGCCGGTTCACCTTGCGCCTCCCGTTGAATTTCTATTCGGCGCTTCAGATTTCCTAGCCATTTGGTCTCCCGACTTTCTCGGGGAAATAACCATGGCGCAATTCCCGGCCAAGCCCCGGCAATAAAGAACAAGCAACCAAACGTCTTCGTAAGGAGTAGATCAGAAATCGCTGCGACGATACCGACAAATCCCAGAATGAGCCATGACAACTTTCGGACGAGACGTCGTTCTTCCAACTCCGTTCCATCCGGCTCCATCAGCCCCTATTCCTCTTCCTCGGACCGGCGCTCAATCTGCGCGCCGCAGGCGGTCAGCTTTTCTTCCAGCCGCTCGAAGCCCCGGTCGAGGTGGTAGATGCGGTTCACCACGGTTTCGCCCTCTGCCGCAAGCCCTGCAATGACAAGGGAGACGGAGGCGCGCAGATCCGTCGCCATGACAGGCGCTGCCGTCAGCTGGCGCACGCCTTTCACGATGGCTTCCTGCCCGCGCACAGTGATGTCGGCGCCAAGGCGGGAAAGCTCCGGCGCGTGCATGAAACGGTTCTCAAAGATCGTTTCGCGGATGACGCTGGTGCCGTCGGCAATCGCCATCAGGGCCATGAACTGGGCCTGCAAATCTGTCGGGAATCCGGGGTGCGGCTGGGTCGACAGGTTCACGGCCTTGAGGTGCGTGCCGTTGCGGCGGATACGCAGCGTGTGGGCTGCCTCGTCGGCGTCCACGGTCACGCCCGCCTCACGCAGCTTGGCGATCATGGCGCCGAGCGCCTCGACCGGGCAGCCGTCGAGCGTGACGTCCCCGCCCGCAGCGGCCGCGGCGATGGCATAGGTGCCGGCTTCGATCCGGTCTGGCATGACCGGATGGGTCGTTCCTTTCAGGCTCTCTACGCCTTTGATGCGGATGACAGATGTGCCCGCGCCGGTAATGTCTGCGCCCATGGAATTCAGGCAGACGGCGAGGTCCTCGATCTCCGGCTCGCGCGCGGCGTTTTCGAGGACGGTCGTGCCTTTGGCCAGCGTGGCGGTCAGCATGGCGTGCTCGGTGGCCCCGACGCTCGGCATGGAGAAGTTGATGTGCGCGCCCTTCAGGCCGTGGATGGCGGCGGCCTTCACATAGCCCTGCTCGACTTTCAGGTCCGCACCCATGGCTTCCAGCGCCTGCAGGTGCAGGTCGACCGGGCGGGCGCCGATGGCACAGCCGCCGGGCAGTGACACTGTGGCGTGGCCGGATCGCGCAATCAGCGGGCCCAGCACGTTAAAGCTCGCCCGCATCTTCCGCACCTGGTCATAGGGCGCGATCGTGCTTTTCAGCTCAGCAGCATTGAGGTGGCAGGTCGACTCGCCCTTCGGCCAGTAGACTTCCACGCCGAGCGTCTCCAGCAGCTGCGCCAGAAAGCGCGTGTCCGCCAGGCTTGGCATGTTGGTGAGCGTGATCGGCTGATCCGTCAGCAGGCAGGCGACCATCAGCTTCAGCGCCGAATTCTTCGCGCCGGAGATCGGGATATGGCCATTCAGCTTGTGGCCACCTTGAATAACGAGTCTGTCCATGAGGGCTCTTATACCGCGCTTCGCGGTTTTGGGAGGGCCGGAATGTGTTGATTTTCAGCGGGTTTCAGCGGAGCACCATCGGCAAACGTTTCAGGCCGCGGAGGCCGGCACGGGAGATCCATTTCACATTGTCGGCGGCGCCTTCGATGGCGAGCCCCGGATAACGGTTAAGCAGCACGTCCAACGCCGCCTCTCCTTCCAGCCGGGCGAGGTGGATGCCGAGGCAGACATGCGGGCCGGAACCAAAGCCGACATGGCGGTTCGGCCGGCGGGCGAGGGTCAGCGTCAACGGATCGTCGAACTCGGCTGGGTCCATGTTCCCGGCGGCGAGGAAGCCGAACACGCGGTCGCCACGCTTCAGCGCCCGGCCCTCGAACTCCATGTCCTCTTTCACGAAGCGTGGCTTGGTCATCTGGACCGGCGTGCAGTAACGCATCAGCTCGTCGACAGCGATCAGGCGCGCCTCCTCATCCAAGGCACGAACGGCATCGGCGGCGCCGGGCTGGGTCAGCAAAGTCCAGATGCCGGAGGACAGGAGATGCGTCGTCGTCTCGTGCCCCGCCACGAACAGGACGAAGACCATGGCGAGCAGCTCATTCTCGCTCATCTTCTGGCCGTCCGCCTCGGCATGGACGAGTTCCGAGACGAGGCCCTCACGCGGCTCGGCATGCAGGGCGCGGAACTCTTCGCGCAGCATGTCCTGGATGTGACCGAGCCGGAACAGGCCCCACAGCATGGTGAGAGGCGAATCGGTGGCGGTCAGATTGCTGAGCGTGCGGGAAAGCTTTGCCTCAGTCTCCGGCCGGAAGCCGAGCAGGCCATAGATCACTTTCAGGGGCAGCGGACGGCAGAATCCGGAGACGAGGTCCGTGTTGCCATCCGTTTCCATCAAGTCCAGCAACTCATGCGCATAGGCCACGATCTTTCGGCGCTGGGTGAGGATCGCGGCGCGCCGGAACGGCGCATCGGCGAGGCGGCGCAGGCGCGAATGGTCCGGATCGTCCATGGAGAGGACATTGTCGGCCATGATCTTCAGGGACTTCGGCAGCAGCGGCATGCCGAACGGCGATTTATGCCCCGCATGGCGGGCATCCACGACAAACCGGTCCTTGTCCTTCAGTACGGCATGAATGGCCGCGTGGCGGGTTACGAGGTCGATCTGGCCCAGAATCGGCATTTTCGTGCGGAACCAGGCATTGCCCGCCACAAGGGCCGCCAAAGTCTCATGCGGGGCCGCAAGATAGGCCTGCGATGAGAGGGAAAGCGTCACTTGCCCTTGTCCGGTTTTTCGGCGGATTCTTGCCGGGTTTCCGGGGCCGGTTTGCGGGCCGCGGCCTTGCGGCGGCGCAGATTGGCCCGCAGCGCGGCGGCCAATCGATCGGCTTTCTCGTCCTTGGGAGGGGATTTGTCTGTCATGTCAGGTGCAATTCGCGGCGAAACGGTCTTTTCATGTCGAGTGGCTTAAGCTAAACGCCGCTTTCCGCACCTGCAATGCCGCGGTAGCTCAGTGGTAGAGCGCATCATTGGTAATGATGAGGCCGAGAGTTCAATTCTCTCTCGCGGCACCAGCTTCCCCCCGGAAAATCTCGCTACCCACCCGCCGCCCGAAAGGGCTTGTGGGCTTTCCTTCCCCGTAGCGGGCTCATAAGGATTGGGTATCCAATCCACGAGACGCACCCATGGCCTCCGCAAAGAAGCCCCGCTTTACCTATAATCGCCTGAACCGGCGCCTGGACGTGCTGGTCCGGGGCAAGCTGTGGCTGCAGGTGATCCTGGCCCTGTTGGCCGGCATCGGTGTGGGCCTCGCCCTGGGGCCGGATCTCGACCTCATACCGCGCGACCAGGCCGCCGTATTCGGGGACTGGCTGGGTCTGCCGGGCAATCTGTTCCTGGCGCTGGTTCGCATGGTCATCATCCCGCTGGCGGCAAGTTCGATCATTCTGGGCATCGCCGGGACTGGCGGCGGTGAAGCCCTGCGCACGGTCGGCCGGAAGCTGCTGACCTTCGTCATGCTGACAACGGTCACCGCTGTGATGATCGGCATCTCACTGGCACGGTTCATCCGCCCGGGCCGGGGCCTGGAACAGACCTACCCTTCCGCGCCGAGCCTGAAGCCTGAAAATCTTCAACTGGCTGATCCGCCGGCGTCCCCGCTGGAAGGCATCACGCGGGAATTGCCGGACATGATCACCGGCCTGATTCCGCAGAACATCGCCGCCTCCCTGCTGGAGCAGGACATGCTGGCGATCGTTGTGTTCTCCCTGTTCGTCGGGGTCGCCACGGTGACCGCCGACAAGAAGGAACTGACGCGGCCGCTGGTGGCGCTGGCCGAAGCGATGCTGGAAGTCTCCATGACGGTGATCCGCACGGCGATGCGGTTCGCCCCGCTGGCCGTGTTCGGCCTGATGGCAGAGACCACTGCCACGAACGGCCTCAGCACGCTGAGAGACCTCGCGACCTATTGCGGCATCGTTTTGACGGGCCTTGCCTGCCTGCTGGCGCTGTACCTTGTCATCGTGACCGTGTTCGGGCGCATGAATCCGGTGAAGTTCGTGCAGGCGGTCGTACCGGTGCAGCTGCTCGCCTTCTCCACATCCAGTTCGGCAGCCGTGATGCCGCTGACGATGAAGACAGCGATCGACAAGCTGAAGACGCCGGCCTCCCTCGCCGGCGCGGTCGTGCCTCTGGCCTCGACCGTGAATATGGCGGGTACAGCGCTTTATCAGTCTGTTGCGATCATGTTCCTGGCGGACATTTCCGGCACGCCGCTTTCCCCGGGAGACCTGGCACTGGTGATGGTGACACTGACCGGCGCATCCATCGGCGCGCCTGCCGCCCCCGGGGCCAGTATCGCGATCCTCGCCACGACGGCGACCAGTTTCGGCGTACCGCTGACAGGCCTGCCGCTGGTCATGGGCGTCGACCGCATCCTGGACATGGCCCGCACGCTGGTGAACGTCACCGGCGACCTCGTGCTTTGCCGGATTGTGACGCCGAAAGGCCACCGCACAAACGAAACGCCGGAACCGGAGGCATCCCCGGTTCCGGCTGAAAATAGTTCGGCTGACAGCCCGGCCTGACCGGCCGCGGCTTCTTACTCAGCGAAGCCGCGGTCGCGCATCAGGGCGCCGATTTCGGCGTCGCGGCCACGGAACAGGCGGTAAGCCTCCGCCGGGTCCATCGAATTGCCCGCGGCGAACAGGTATTTCACCATCGCGCTTGCGACGTCCTGATCATAGAAGCCGCCGGACGCTTCCGCGAAGGCTTCCGCGGCATCCGAGGTCAGCACATCGGCCCAGATGTAACCGTAATAGCCGGCCGCATAGCCTTCGCCTGAGAAGACATGTCCGAATTGCGGTGTGCGGTGGCGCATCACCAGTTCTGTCGGCATGCCCAGCTCGTCCAGCGTTTCCCGCTCGAACTTGTCCGGGTCCAGGCCTTCCGGATCGGCCATATGAAGCTTCATGTCGATCAGGGCGGAGGCGAGATATTCAGTGGTTGCGAACCCCTGATTGAAGGTAGACGCCTTACGGATCTTCTCGACCAGCTCCTCCGGCATCGGCTCACCCGTCTCTGCACTGACGAGATAGGTGTCGATGACATGATCTGTCGAAAGCCAGCGTTCCAGAAGCTGTGACTGGAATTCTGTATAGTCGCGCAGTCCGCCGGTCAGGCTCGGATATTCCACCTGCAGCGACAGATAGTGCAGCGCGTGGCCGAACTCGTGGAACATGGTCTCGGCATCATCCCAGGACAAGAGCACGGGCTCGCCCGGTGCCGGCTTCACGAAGTTCGAATTATTGGCCGCCAGGACGTTCTTCTCGCCCCGGAAGCTTTCGTGCGAACGATACGTCGTCGCCCAGGCGCCGGAGCGCTTGCCGTCACGCGCGAAGGGATCGAAGTACCAGAGGCCGACATTGCGCCCGGTCGCCTTGTCATTGACCTCGTAGACCGTGACATCCGGATGGAAGACCGGCACCGAGCCATCGGTGATCGGCACGAATTCAAACCCGAACAGCTGACCGGCAACGTCGAACATGGCACGGCGGAGATTGTCGAGCTGCAGGTATTGTTTCACCTCCTCGGAGTCGAGGTCGTATTTCGCCTTGCGGACTTTCTCTGCATAGAAACGATAGTCCCAGGGCTCGATGGTGATGTCCGCGCCTTCCGCATCGGCAAGCGCCTGCATGTCGGCGACTTCCTCATGCACGCGGGCAACAGAGGCCTTCCACACCTGCAGCATCAGGTCGAACGCCCGGTCCGGCGTCTTGGCCATACGGTCTTCCAGGCGCCAGGCCGCGAAATTGTCGTAGCCGAGCAGCTCGACCCGCTCGTCACGCAGCTTCAGGATCTTGGCGATGATGGCATTGTTGTCGTGCGCATCCCCATTGTCACCGCGGTTATAATAGTTGCGCCACACTTGTTCACGCAGGTCACGCTCGGTGGAGAAGGTCAGGAACGGGTCCATTGAGGACCGGGTGTTGCGCACCGCATACATGCCCGGCTTGCCCAGCGCTTCGGCAGCGGCAGCGGCGGAGCTCAGATAGGAGTCCGGCAGGCCGCCGATCTGTTCCGGGGTCAGATAGGTGACCCAGCCTTCCTCGTCTGCCAGTAGGTTACCGGAAAACTCGGCATAGAGCCCGGCCAGCTCCTTGTTGATTTCAGCGAACTTCTCGGCCTTCTCACCCGTCAGCGTGCCGCCATTCCGGGTGAAGCGCTGATGGATGATTTCCGTCAGACGCTGTTGCGCAGGGGTCAGCGTTTCATACTCGTCGCCCTTCCGGACGGCATCCACGCGGGCGAACAGGGCCTGGTTCTGATTGATCGAGTCGTAGAAAGCCTGGATTTCCGGATCCATCCGCGTTTCGATTTCACGGAATTCCGGTGTCGAGAGGTTTGAGCCCCAGAGATAATAAAAGACCAGTGCCCGCTCCAGTTCGCGCGCGCTGTCTTCCATGGCCGCGATGGTGTTTTCGAAGGTGGGCGCCTCGGGATTCGCCGTGATGGCGTCAATCTCGACCTGCGCCGCGTCCATCCCCTTTTCGAGGGCCGGCTCGATCAGCGCGATGTCCATCTTGTCGAACGCCGGCACACCGCCATAGGGGCCTTCAAACACATCCCCCGGGCTCCAGGCCGCCTTTTCCGTCACAGTTTCTGCGGCCTCCTCCAATGGACCGGTAGCGCCTGCCAGCTCGACCGGATCGCTGCCACCGGCGTCTTCCGGCGTTATTCCCGCGCAGGCGGTCATCATGGTGGAACCGAGGATGAAGGACAGAAAAGTTCTGGATCGGGTCATGGCAGGTCCTGACTGTGTCTGGTGTCGTAGGGGCTGGCAGCGCGGTGCGCCGCGAAACGTTTCGTTACTTTATATCAACAGGATTTCCGGGACAGGCAAGCGCGCAGTCCACAACCTGTTTAATTTATACTTCAATTTCAAACAAAATGAGCCTGGGTGCAAATCAAAAAGAAAAGGGCGGACCTTCCGGTCCGCCCTTCCCTGATTTCAATTCCAAAGTCCGGTTGGACTTAGAAGGTTTTCGACACGCTGACGAAGGCGCGGCGACCACGAAGATCGTACGCAGTAGCTGCCAGCGGAGTGTTACCGGCACTGGTCTGGATGAGGTCAGACACCTGCGGCGGATGCTCGTCGAAGATGTTGCTGACACCGCCAGTGATCGACCAGGTATCGCCCTGCCAGCGAACCGATGCACCGTGGGTCCACTGTGCTTCGGTGTACACTTTGTACAGACCGCTCAGACCGAAGTAGTTCTGCGGGTCGTTGTAGTCAGCAGAGTAGTACCGGTTGTCGTCCTGGTGGCCGGCGAAGTCGGTGAACCAGGTGTAGGTCCAGTCACCACGGTCCAGGCGAAGCGAAGCGTCACCGACGACGCTCGGATAACCGATCGTGCCGTTGAAGTCATTGTCTTCAATTCCGGAGACGAAGTCCGAACCGAAGACGTTGATGTAACGCTCAAGAGCCCAGTTGATCGAGCTGTCGAAGGTCACCGTACCGAAGTTGAACTCACCGGTGTAGCGGATTTCGAGGTCCAGACCGGACTGCGACTGCGAGTCGACGTTCAGAGTCGGCGCCTGGATGTTGTCCAGGTTGAAGGCACCAATCGTGGCGTCGCCCGGGTTACGGTCGAACAGGTCACAGAAATCGTTCGGATAGGTCGTCGTTGCATAACAACCACCGACGATTTGAGCACCCGTCAGGCTGGTGATCTGATCGGAAATCTCGATTTCGTAGTAATCAAGCGCGATGTTGATGTCTGCGAAAGTCGGGGTCCAGATCACACCAGCAGTAAAGGTGTCGCCTGTTTCCGGCTCGAGCAGATCGCCACCGCCAGAGGTGATCACGAGCGCCGAAGAACCGGTACCGGTGTAGTCATCCGGGATACCAGCAGCCGCACAGTTTGCGCGGATGTTCGGGTTGGTCGTGTCAGCCCAGTTGATACACGGGTCGATGCTCGTCTGGCTGAGGAAGCCCGTCTGGTCTTCCAGGAACAGTTCGAACAGCGCCGGAGCACGGTAGGACGTACCATAGCTCGAACGTGCACGAACGGTCGGCGTGATCTGCCAGTTCAGACCGACCTTGTAGATCGAGTCCGTACCACCGATGTCGTAATCGAATGCGCGGACGGAGCCCGAGAACTCGACATCTTCAGCAAGCGGCGCGCCCTTGATGAGCGGAACGCTGATTTCAGCGAAGACTTCAGACACGCTGTTCGTCCCTTTGGTCGGACCGGCGGTCGAGGACCCCCAGATATCGCCCGATTGGGTCAGCGCACCCGGCTGGTCGTCGATCGAAAACTCGCGGTACTCAGCACCCAAGCCGAGACCAAGCGGACCGGCCGGCAGGTCGAAGAGTTCACCAGCGAGAACGGCCGTGAAGGTCGTTTGCTCGTAAACCGTGTTGCCAGACTGGTAGCCGCCGATCGCGGCGACAAGATCGTCCACACGTGCGCCAGACAGGATGTCCGGAGACAGGAAGTCGATCGAAGGCGGAGCCAGGGCGTCGGGAACACCGTCGCCATTATAGTCGGCAACACCGTCATAGTTCCAGTCACCCGACTTGGAGAGCAGGATCTCGTTGCCCTCATAGGTACCTTCGCCGCGCGAATAGGTGCCGTCGACCTTCCAGGACCACTTGTCCATGAAGCCCGGGGAGAAACCACCGGAAAGCGACGATGACACGTAGTAGTAGTCAACCGTGACTTTGTCTGTGGTCGGGAACGGCGCGACGATCTGAGCGAGACCACCAGCCGAGTTCTGGTAACCTGGGTCGAGAATGTAGCTGTAGAGCGGGCTGCCTGCAGCGTTGTCAGCCGTACCGACGACCGGGAAGAACTGACGCCAGCCTTCCGATTCAGTTTTACGGCGGCTGTACAGGACTTCCGTATCCCAGGCCATGCCGCCGATGTCGACGTCAGCCGTGCCGAAGAGCGAGAGGTTCTCGTTCTGCGGGAAGAAGTCCTGACTACCCAGGAACGGTGCGTCGAGGATGTCCTCGTAGTAGAGCGCTCCGGTGTTCGGATCCACGCCCGTACCAACGCGCGGGCGGTAGCCCGGGATGGACGTACCGTAGATGGACGGAATCGTCACGCCGTTCGGGGACGGGATGAGACGTTCGCCGGAGAACGAGTCGATAGCTGTGTTGTGGTACAGGTTATTACAGGTACGGTTCGGATTGGTCGCCGTAGCCGAATAGTTCAGGCGATCGATCAGGCCGCCGCCGTTCGGGTCAGTAACATAGTCGCGCGGGCAATCGAGGTAATCACGCTCAGAAATGTTGAGCTCTTCGGACAGACGGTATTCAGCCGAAAGCGTGAAGTTGGCATTGTCGCCGAGGTCGAAGCCCCAGGCACCGCTGACACCATACTGCTCACCGCCGGAATCGAACGGACGCGAAATGTCGAAGTTCAGCTCTGGGCTGTCGACCGAGTCACGCGTGATGATGTTCACCACGCCGCAAACAGCGTCGGAACCGTAGATGGTCGAGGCGCCGTCTTTGAGCACTTCGACGCGGGAGATGATCGATTGCGGCAGGACGTTCAGGTCGAGCGCAGCGATCGAACCGCGCGTACCGGACGGTCCCGGACGCTTACCATCGATCAGAACCAGCGTACGCGTGTCACCACAACCGCGAAGGTCGATCGTCTGCGCGCCAAGACCACCATTGGTGACGTAATTCTGGAACGTGTTGTTCAGCTGGGTCGAACCGGCAGCGAGGGAAGAACCCTGCAGCAGGGCAGCCGTGTCAACGAGGCCTTCCAGGGTTGCCACCTCGGCGGTGATCACCTGGATCGGCGAAGAAGAAGCGAATTCGTCGCGCGCGAGCAGCGAGCCCGTGACAACGATTTTTTCCTGACGGGCTTCGTCCTCGGCCGGCGTGGTGTCGATCGTCGTGACGACGTCTTCATCAGCCGTATCCGTTTCCTGTGCGTTTGCAGCACCCGTCATGATCAGCGCGCCAATAGCGACACCGCTGAACACAGACCGACGGAACAGTCTCTTATTCATATGTATTACCCCTAACCAATTAAGCCTGAGCTTGCTCAAGTTCGCGCCTCACACGCGAACGCAACCAGTGAACACTGGCGCTTGGTGCAAGGTTTGTCCGGCAGATTGCGAACTGACAAGGTTCCGTGACATTAAATTCATCTTCTGGACAAATTCACCCGCATAGTGTGCCTTTTCTATCACAATATGCCCGTAAGCCCCCTTTGGTCTGGAAGATGACTGTGGCAATTACCTGTCGAGGGCGCTTGACCTGCCTCGCGCCCCTTTAAATATTGCATACTTGCAACTTGGAGAGGTTCCTCATGATGAGACGCTTAATCGCAGCCGGGTCTGTGGCCCTGCTGGCAGGCGCTACAGGCGCCGGCGCAGATCCGATTCCCGCCGAAGATTTTTCAAAAGCTCCTTCTGTTTCAAGCGTCTCGATGTCTCTGGAAGGGGATATGCTGGTCGGCGTTATCGCTGACCCGACTCAGGGTGGCGACATGCGTGCAGCCGCCTATTGGGACCTGACCGGCAATATCGATCCGAGCAAACCGCTCCTCCCCTCCAACGTAACCCCGACCAGCGGCAAGACACTGTTTTATGGGGCGACAGCGCTGAAAGACAAAAAGTCGCTGTGGTTTACGGTCCAGCCGTATATCGGCGCGCTGTACGGTTGCGGTGAGGGACGCGACACCGGCGCGACCAAAAAATACCTCCAGAAAGTCTATATGGGGAATGAAAAGATCAAGAAGATCGACGATCTTCCTGATGGCCGGGCAGAAATTGGCGCCAACAAGGACACGCTTCGCTGCTTCGAACTGGTGGGGGAAACCAATATCGAATCCCTGTTGCCACTGGATCCGACCAAGATCGTGATTTCCCGCGCATCGACCAAAAACGGCACAAGCTTCTTTGAGCACGACCTCTCGAACAGCCGAGAGAAGTTCCTGTTCAAGGCTTCAGACACCGAATCGGTCCTGATCAGCAATCGTGACGGCAGCCAGATCTCCCGCACAAAGCTCGAGTACGAAGATGGCGCCTGGCGCCAGTATTTCAGCCTGATCGATCAGAATAGCGGTGAGCTGACCATAGAAGCCCCGCTCACGACCGAGATTGCCAACCGCTACACGATGGAAGTGGATGGCCGGCAGAACGGCACCGGCAAATACTACATCGTCACCGACAAGTTCTCCGACAAGTCGGCCGTGTATCTCTATGACCCGTCCACCGACTCGTTCAGCGACCAGCCTCTGGTGGCTCACCCGGAGTTCAACGTCTCCGGCCTCGTCTATTCGCACCGTCCGCAGGACTTCAACGAGATCCTCGGCTTCCGCTATGCTGGTCCGGTCTCCTCGACATACTGGATCGATCCGGACTTCCGCGCGATCCAGGATGGCCTCGAGTCCGCCTTCAAGGACAAATACGTTTCCATCGTCGACTACAACAATGACCTCAGCCGTGTGCTGTTCCAGGTCCAGGCCGCTGACATGCCGCCCGCCTGGTACCTGCTGCTCGACAAGACCAAAGTGGTTGTGATCGGCTCGCTGCGTCCGTGGATCGACCAGAAGTCGCTCGGCAAGGGTGAGTTTGTCCACTATCCGGCGCGTGACGGCATGAGCATTCCGGGCTTCGTCACCTTCCCTGCCGGCTGGAAAGAAGGCGACAAGGCCAAAGGCGCCATCATCGTTCCGCACGGCGGCCCGTGGGCCCGCGACAGCGGCGGCTGGGATGACTCTGGCTGGACCCAGTATTTCGCAAGCCGCGGATACATCGTCCTGCAGCCGCAGTATCGCGGAAGCGATGGCTGGGGCCGTGAACTCTGGCTGGCCGGTGACGGCGAGTGGGGCCAGAAGATGCAGGACGACAAGGATGATGGCGCCGCCTGGCTCGTCTCGCAAGGCTATGTCGATGCCGACAAGATCGCCATCCACGGCTATTCCTATGGTGGCTTCGCCGCCATCGCCGCCTCCGTGCGTCCGAACAGCCCCTATCGCTGCGCCATTGCCGGCGCGGGCGTCTCCAACCTTGCCAAGCTGGGCAATGAATGGGGCGACAACCGCATCCAGCGCATCGTTCAGGGCAATACTGTGAAGGGCATGGATCCGATGCAGAACACCGACAAGGTGAACATCCCGATCATGCTGTACCACGGCGATTATGACGTCCGGGTGCCGATCTTCCATAGCCGCGAATTCTACAACGCGATCAAGAAACGGGAGCCGCAAAGCGAGTTCCTCGTGATGGAGAAGATGGGTCACCAGTCGGTCAAATGGCCGCCGGAAAACAAGAAGAAAGTGCTTGAAGAGATCGAGCGCTTCCTGAACACGACCTGCGGCATGTAAGCAGCCTCAGGAAACCAAAGACAAAGGGCGGCCTGAGAGGGCCGCCCTTTTTACATCCACCCGGGAAAAGTCAGGCAAGCGTGCGGCGAAGCGCGGCCGACCAGCCTTTCAGCAAAGCGGCCCGCTGTTCTTCATCCATCTGCGGCTCGAACCGGGCACCTTTTACTTCCCGCGCCTGCCAGGCAGCGGCGTCCATCCAGCCGAGCTGCATCGCCGCCAGCGCAGCCGCGCCAAGCGCCGTCATCTCGCGATAGTCCGGCCGCACCACCGGACGGGCACAGACATCGGCCAGGAACTGCATCAGCCAGTCATTGGCCACCATGCCGCCATCGACCCGGAGCTCCCGGATCTCCACACCGTCAGCCTCAAACGCATCCAGCAGGTCCCGCGTCTGGTAGGCAACGGCCTCAAGGCCTGCCCGCACAAGATGGGCTGCCGTTGTTGCCCGCGTGATGCCGCTGATCGTCCCGCGCGCATCGGCATTCCAGTGCGGCGCGCCGAGGCCCGTGAACGCCGGAACGATGTAGACGCCGCCATTCCCCGCCAGGGCTGCGGCCATGGCTTCGCTCTCGGCCGCATCGGAGATCAGCCCCAGATCGTCGCGCAGCCATTTCACCACGGTACCCGCATTGAAGATGGATCCTTCCAGCGCCATTGCCCCGCCTTCCGCCGTTTCGTAGCCAACGGTTCCCAACAGGCGGTTCTTCGACTCCGGCTTTTCCGTGCCGGAATTGGCGACCAGGAACGCGCCGGTGCCATAGGTGATTTTTGCCATGCCGGGCGAAAGACATCCCTGCCCCACCAGCGCGGACTGCTGGTCCCCGGCAGCAGAGAGGATGGGCAACGCCTTGCCAAACAGGGCCTCATCGCTGAGGCCGAAATCTGCGGCGTTGGGTCTGACATCCGGCAGCATATTCATCGGCACACGGAAGAGGCTGCACATTGCCTCGCTCCAGCCGCCCTGCTCTTCAAGACCAAGACGATAGAGCAAGGTCCGCGAGGCATTCGACACGTCTGTTGCGTGAACCCGGCCGCCCGTCAGATGCCATATAAGGAAAGTCTCAACGGTCCCAAAAGCAAGCTCCCCTGCTTCGGCGCGTTCGCGAGCACCGGGAACCGTGTCGAGGATCCAGGCAATCTTGGTTCCCGAAAAGTAGGGATCGATCAACAGGCCGGTTTCCGCCTGCACCTTTTGTTCGTGTCCCGCCGCTTTCAGGGCGTCGCAAGCGCTGGTGGTGCGCCGGTCCTGCCAGATGATCGCGGGCGCGATTGGTTTGCCGGTCTTCCTGTCCCAGACGAGCGTCGTCTCGCGCTGATTGGTGATGCCGATACCGGCGATCCGTTCCACACCGCCCGCCTCGGCAAGGGCCTTGCGGCAAACGCCAAGGGTTTTCTCCCAGATCGTCTCTCCATCCTGCTCGACCCAGCCATCGGCGGGATAAGCCAGAGGCACTTCCTCCTGCGCCAGGGAAATCTGGACAAAGTCCCGGTCGAACACGATGGCCCGCGTTGAGGTCGTGCCCTCATCAATTACCAGGATAGCATCGGCCATGTGTTTGTTCCTCCGGGATTTTCCGGGAGGATGGACCGGTCAGGCCAGTTCCGTCAACGCATGTCACGGCGCGGCCCACGGTCGCCGAACCACCAGAGCGTTGCGGCTGTCGCAGCGAAGGTTGCTGTGTCCACAATCCCACTTTGCCCCGCCGCATCCGCGCCCAGGAACACAGCGCCAGTCATGCCCCAGAGCAGCACGGTGAGAGCCGGCCGGGTCAGCGCCCGCACAGCATTGACCCATTTGTAGCTCTCACCAATGGCCGCCTCTGCTGCCAATGACGCGGACAGGCCAGCCCAGGCCCCGGACGTCTCCGCTTCGCGAAGGTCGGCCGCGCGCCCAGCGGCATCGGCTTCGATCCTGAGCTTCTGCATCGTCGACTCATGCGCCCATCGAGCCCGCTCATGTGCCTGCAACTGCCGGGCTTCCACCACACCGGCGATACGGCCGATCACAGTTCCCACAAGGCCAAACAGGCCGCCGCCTGCGGCACTCGCCGCCAGTCCTGCTATGTCCGCCATGACGTTTCGCTCCCCGGATAAACCCAGCGGGCCGGGCGCGGACGCCGGTCAAGATGCAGGAAGGTCTTCGCGAGGCCGAGGCCGGTGAAGCGGTGCCGCTCCGCCGCCGCCAGCAGTGCGTGGCGGTCATGCCCCGCAAGGGCGATGTCCACAGCAATCGCCCGGTGCAGGCTGAAGCGGACACCGCCCACATAGCTGTTCCAGACGGCACAGCGATGGCCGGAGTTGATCACCAGCGGGCCCCCTGCATCGGCTCTCAACGCTTCCAGCGCATCGAGGAAATCCGGCGCATGCCAGTATTCGCCCGCGCAGAACCGGCCACCGCAGCGGCAAGCCAGTTCCGTCGGCGTGAAATGCGGCCAGCGCCAGCCGGCGGCATCAAATTCAGAGACATTTTCTATCAGCATGCGCACAAGTCTGCACGCTTGCCGTATCGGGTGGATAAGGATCGCCCGGACACAAATGCGCGGCCCGTGTCACCGCAGGCCGCGCCAGTTGCCGGTGTCGGATAGGCCCGGCTTTATCCCCTTAGCTCAGCCGGCGTTTGCAGGCATCGCACCCCAGCTACGCGGCTGGTTCAGCTTTTCGATCGCTGCCTTGTACTCCGATTCCAGCTGGTCGACATAATCCGCCACCGGCCCGCGCTTCTTCACCGCGCCAATGCCCTGGCCACACCCCCAGATGTCTTTCCAGGCCTTGCTCTTGGTGTTGCCGCCAGAACCGAAATTCATCTTGCTCGGGTCGCTTTCAGGCAGGTTGTCGGGGTCAAGCCCCGCCGCCTCGATCGACGGCTTCAGATAGTTTCCGTGCACGCCGGTGAAGAGGTTCGAAT
This sequence comes from Hyphomonas sp., assembly GCA_002700305.1. Classification (GTDB taxonomy): domain Bacteria; phylum Pseudomonadota; class Alphaproteobacteria; order Caulobacterales; family Hyphomonadaceae; genus Hyphomonas. The sequence goes on from PACZ01000007.1 coordinate 24,772, forward strand.
AGACGATGTCCTCGGCCCCGTAGGACACGATAGCGTCCTTGTAGCCCTCGACCGCATTGGCCTCGTCACAGGCAATGAAGGCAGACCCCATATAGGCAAAATCTGCGCCCATCGCGATTGCAGCGGCGATTGCCCCGCCATTGGCGATGGAACCCGACAAGGCCAGCGGCCCGTCGAAGAATTCCCGGATTTCCTGGATCAGCGCGAAGGGCGACAGCCGGCCGGCATGGCCGCCCGCACCGGTGCAGACCGCGATCAGGCCGTCAGCCCCCTTCTCCAGCGCCTTCTTCGCGAAGAAGGTGTCGATCACATCATGCATGACCACGCCGCCATAGGAGTGGATCGCATCATTGACCGCTTTCTGCGCGCCGAGCGAAGTAATCACCAACGGCACCTTGTATTTTACGCAGGCTTCAACGTCGTGCTCCAGGCGGTCGTTCGACTTGTGCACGATCTGGTTCACGGCGAAGGGCGCAGCCGGACGGTCCGGATTCTTCTCATTATGCTCGGCCAGTTCCGTCGTGATCCGGTCCAGCCATTCGTGCAGCACGGGCCCCGGCCGGGCGTTCAGCGCCGGAAAGCTGCCGACGATCCCGGCCTTGCATTGCGCGATCACCAGTTCCGGACCGGAAATGATGAACAAAGGCGATCCGATCAGCGGCAGGCGCAGATTCTGAAGCACGGGCGGCACGGCCATGGGCTTTTCCCCTTAAAGTGAACAGTGTTTACATTGCTCTCGAAATTTAGCGCCTGAGCCAGCCCCCGCAAGTCATAACGTGGGGAGAAGCTGCATCGCGCAGCCTGGATCAAGCTTTCTCGCCGGCGCCCGGAGGCGTAACCAGCACCTTGTCGACCCGGCGGCCGTCGAGATCCATCACTTCGAACCGGTAACCCGAAATATGGACAACATCCCCATCCGCCGCGAGGCGCTGCAGATGGTGGATGATCATGCCGCCAACCGTCACCGCGCCGCCATCGGCCTCGCCGAAGTCCGGCGCCGACAGAAGGATCTCGAGGTCCTCAACCGGCATCAGCCCATCGATCAGCCATGACCCGTCTGCACGCCGGGCCGGACGGTCGATGCCTTCACTTGGCGAAAACGCGCTATCCCCGGCAATCGCGCCCAGCAGGTCCGCCGCCGTCACCATGCCCTGAATGCTGCCATGTTCGTCGACCACCAGCGCCATGCGGACTTCGCTCTCCTGCATCGACTCCAGCAGCCGCATGACCGACAGCGATTCCGGCACAAACGTCACCGGGCGTGCCACCTGCTTCAGGTCCGGCCCATCGCCGCTGAGGTCGCAGGCCAGAAGATCCTTGGTCTGGACCACGCCGAACACCCGGTCCAGCCTTTCATCGGCCACCGGGAAGCGCGACTTGCCGCTCTCGAGAATCTCTTTCTTGATCTCTGGCCACGGATCATCTGTGTCGATCCACACAATATCCGGCCGCGGGATCATGATGGACCGGATATCCCGGTCCGCCAGCCGCATGACGCCGCGCATCATCCGCTGTTCTTCCAGGTCGATCACGCCGCTGGTCGCGCCCTCGTCCAGGATGGCGTGGATCTCTTCTTCCGTCACCGGCTCCTGCCGGATGCCCGCCAGCCCCAGCAGGCTGAGCAGCCCGTCTGTCGAAACGCGCAACAACCAGACGACTGGAAAGGCCAGCCTGGAGATGAAGGCCATGGGCGGCGCCATGATCGTTGCGATGGCTTCCGGCGCAATCAGCGCGATCCGCTTCGGCACCAGTTCGCCAATGACAAGAGACAGGAACGTGGTGAACACGATCACCAGCCCGAATGCGATTTCCCCTGCTTCGGCCGCAACGGCCGGCACCTGTTCCGCAATGAAGGGGGCCAGTTCGTCCGCAATCGCGGTCGCACCATAAGCGCCGGCGACGATGCCCACCAAGGTGATGCCGATCTGGACCGTGGACAGGAACCGGGACGGATCATCCTGCAGGCTGATGACCGTCCGGGCGCCCCGGTCGCCCCGATCCACCTTCGCCTGCAACCGCGCAGGCCGGGCGGAAACGATGGCCAGCTCCGACATGGCGAACACGCCGTTCACCACGATCAAACCGAGGAGGATGAAAAATTCGATCATGTCAGGCCAGGCCTTTTCAAACAGATGAGACCGGCCCGGGCGAGCCCCGGCCGGCAAGAACGCCGCAATGGCGCAGAAAGAAGGAAGACTGAAGCCTAGAGAGCTTGGCCCCCGGGCTCAATGCCCAAGCGGCAAGGGCGTTCCCTGACCGGTCTTACCCAATACGGACGCTGCCGCCGCCATCCACGGGCAACAAGGCGCCAGTGATGAAGCGCGCTTCGTCGCTGGCGAGGAACAGCGCCGCATGGGCTGTATCCCAACCTGAGCCCATGAACCCCATGGGCACGCGGGCAGCACGCTCCTTTCGCAGATCGCCTTCCGGAATACCCCGCATCTTTGAAATACCCCGGATGGCCATCGGCGTATCCATCAGACCTGGCAGGATCGCATTGCACCGGACACCGCGCGATGCCCCCGACATGGCAACGCTCTGCGTCATCCGGTTCATGCCTGCTTTGGACATTTCATACGCCATCTGGAAACCGCCTGCGAGCGAAGCGAGGGAGGAGATGTTCACGATGGCCCCGGCCCGGCGGTCCCGCATGCCCGGAAGCACGGCTTTTGTCACCAGCCAGGCCCCTTTCAGGTTGACCCTCAGCGTGCGGTCGAAGGCCTCCTCCGTCAGCTTGTGCGCCGGGCCGTCACCCGCGTCGCCAATCCCGACATTGTTGATGAGGATGTCAGGCGGCCCGAAGGCCGCTTCAGCAGCCTCCGCAATCGCAGCGGCGCCGTGCGGGTTGCTGACATCTGCAGCGAAAAACTGCGCTTTGCCGCCCGCCCCGGTAATCTCAGACACGGTCGCTTCTGCGCGGTCCTTGTCCTGGTCTACGCACAGGACGCTCGCCCCGGCTTGCGCAAAGAGCAGCGCAATCGCCTTGCCATTGCCGACCGTCTCCCCCGGCGTCTGGCCTGCGCCGGTAATGATGGCGACCTTGCCAGACAGACGGCCGGTCACATCGCCAAGGCTCATTTGGCAAGGTCCGGGTCGAGCGTCAGATCATCATCCAGCTGCACGCCGAAAGAGTTCAGCATCATGGAGACCTGCGTGTACTGGCCAACCGTCATGACCAGATCCATCTTCTGCTTCTTGCTGAAACCGGACAGCGCAGCCCAGGTCTCGTCGGTAATGAAACTGTCGGATGTCAGTTCGTCGGTGGCCTGAAGCAGCGCCTTGTCGTTCGCGTTCCAGCCGGGCGCATCCGGGCCCTGCTTGATCCGTGCAATTTCTTCCGGCGTCAGACCGCATCGCAAGCCGATCCGCTCATGCTGGGCCCATTCATAGCCCGCTTTCCAGTTGTAACCGGTGCGCAGGATGACGAGTTCACGGTCTCGTTCGCTGAGGTCGTTCTTGTCTGACAGGATGTACCCACCCCAGTGCATGAAGGCCTTGTAAGCCGCCGGGTCGCTCGCCAGCGTACGAAAGACATTGTAAGTCGTACCGGCGAAGCGCGGACCGAGCAATTTGCGCTGTTCATCGGTGATGTCGGCATCTGTAAGGGGCGCGATGCGCGGGGCTTTCAGTCTCATGGTTTTCCTCCCGGTGTTTTCTGCCGGGAACTAAACCTGCCGGGCCGGTACACCGCAAGCCGGACGTGAGGTCAGCCACGCTCCATCCGGGCCTGCATCATGGACAGCCAGGCGTGCTGGCGGTGAATCATGGAAACGAGGTCGGCGTCGTCACCTTCCTCCAGCAGCCTGTCGAGCCAGAGGCCGAGGATTCGGGTGTGAGACCCCATCCACTCCTTCAGAAGGTCCTGGCGCACGCCGCGCGCTGCATCGCCCTCGCCTTGCAGCGGCCCGCACGGGCAGGAAGTGTCCGCCGGACGATGGTCCGCACTTCCTCGATGCCGTGCTTCGGCCCGGCGTGCGCCAGTTTCAGGGGCGCCGGAATCGCCTGTATTTTCGGGGTTTTCGCAGGAAACGAGCCTCAGAACCGCGCGTGCTTGTGTCATGGGAATCTCCTTTTTGCGAATAATTCTCAATCGCATTAAACGAAGCTTGCGTCAACTCGTTCCGGGCCGCTACGGAATGCCGCCAAGTAAGTGGTTCCCTTTTGCAATTCTTTCCGCCAATAAACGGACCCATCATGGCAGACGATATCCTCCCGCTTTCCAGCACTTTTCCCGACGCCACCGAAGCCGAATGGATGGCCTCGGTCGAAAAGGCCCTAAAGGGCCGTGGCATTGATGCAATCACCCGCACCACGGCGGACGGGCTGAAGATTCGCCCGCTCTATCGTGAGAGCGATTTCCCCGCTTCGGAGGACCCGCTGGGCACGCCCGGCGAGGCGCCTTATCTGCGCGGACCGACAGCGGCGCCGGACAAGTGGCTGCCCTGGGACATCCGCCAGGCCTTCACGCACGCGTCCCCCTCGCACACGCATGGCGAGGTGCTGCGTGACCTGGAACGCGGCGTGAGTTCGGTCGAACTCTGCGTCGATCCGACCGGACATAACGGTGTCCAGGCCATGACTATGCCGGACTATGACATTGCCCTGAACGGCGTCGACGCGGCCATTGCCGGCGTAGCGCTTGACCCGGTCATGACTTCCGGCACGCGCGAAGCCGCCTTCCTGGCCGAATGGGCCCGCAACAAGGCTGACGCCAAACTCGACTTCAACATGGACCCGCTGGGTGCCCTCGCCCGCACCGGCACGCTCGCCGGCGGGCTCGACGCGGCCTTTGCCGAGGCAGGCGCACTCGCCAAAGTGCTGGCCGCGAAATACCCGGCCGCGAACCTGTTCCGCATCGACGCCCGCGCCGTGCACGAGGCCGGCGGATCGGAAGCGCAGGAACTGGCCGCGCTGATCGCCTCGGCGGTCGACACGCTGCGCCGCCTGGCGCCGCACATGGACGCCGCAGACGTGGCCGCGAAGACGATCTTCTGCCTCGCCCTCGACGCCAATTACGGGATCGGCGTCGCCAAGCTGCGCGCCGCGCGCCGCCTGTGGGCCCGGGTGGAAGAAGCCCTCGGCCTGACCGCGAAGCCAATGCGCCTTCAAGGCTACAGCTCGGCCCGCATGCTGACGCGCTATGACGCCTGGACCAACATGCTTCGCAACACGGCAGCCGCCTTTGCCGGTGCCGTCGGCGGCGCAGACATCCTGACCATCCGCGCCTTCAACGAGCCGCTGGGCACGCCGGAAGAACTCGGCCGCCGGATCGCGCGCAACACCCAGCTGATCGCCATGGAAGAAAGCCAGCTCGGCCGCGTAGCAGATCCGACGGGCGGCGCCTGGTTCACCGAGACGTTCGCCAATGAACTGGCCGAGGCCGCCTGGGCCGAATTCCAGGAGATCGAAGGTGAAGGCGGCTATGCCACCTCGCTCATGTCCGGCGCCTTCCAGGACCGCGTGAAAGCGACCCGCGACGCCCGCGCCAAGGACATCGCCAAGCGCAAAATCCCGGTCACGGGCGTTTCCGAATTCCCGCTGCTGGACGAGATCGCCGCCCCGGTGGCCGATGCCCCGCACCTGCGCTCCGGCGTGGAACTGACGGACGAAGCCCTGCAGGCGCTGGTGCCGGACCTGCCGCCCGCCACGGGCGACGATGCCACAGCCGAACCGCTCACGCCGATCCACCTCGGCGCGGACTTCGAAGCCCTGCGCGACAAGGCAGCCGCCGCTGCGAAGCAACCGGCGATCTTCCTCGCGACGCTCGGCCCCCTCGCCGAATACACGGCCCGCGCAGACTTTGCCCGCAACCTGTTTGCGGCTGGCGGCCTCGCCGCCAAGGAACCACCGGTGCCGCCGAAGGATGCCGCAGAGATCGCCGCCGCGTTCAAGGCGTCCGGCCTGCGCATCGCCTGCATCTGCGGCGCCGACGCCCGTTATGCCGACGAGGCAGACGCTGCCGCCAAGGCCCTGAAAGAGGCCGGCGCGCAGCATGTCTGGATCGCCGGCAAGCATGAAGGCGACAGCATCGACTCGAACATCTTCATGGGCTGCGACGTGCTGCACACCCTGAAACTCGCCCACGCCGAACTGGGGCTGTGATCGCCATGATGCTGGAATTCACTCTCGACAACTGGGAGCACCACCCGTGCGTGAAGGGGCGCCCGGCAGTTGAACGGGATGTGCGGGAGAACCGTGCCATCTTCGCGACCGCCGGAACCGGTGCACACGCGGTGGCCCCCGTCGACTGCCCGCTGCCGGCCGTGCTGACCCGCGCCAATGGCGACCGGATCTCCGTGATCATCCTGCAGGCCCAATGGTCCGCTGACCGGAAGGGCTATGTGTTCGGCGCCGTCGACCAGAGCGGCAAGCCTTACGTTGCCACCTCCAGCGAAACACTCATCCTGAAACAGCCGACCCCCGAATGGACGGCGAATCTGGAGACGTCCAAATGACCGATTTCCCCGACTTCACGAAACTCGACCTGGGCACGCCCCATGCGAAAGCCGCCGCGCCAAAGCTTGGCGAGGCCTGGGAAACCCCGGAAGGCGTCGAAGTGAAAACGGCCTACACCGAGGCGGACCGCGCCGGGCTGGACTATCTGGACGATTTCCCCGGCCTTGCCCCGTTCGGCCGCGGCCCTTACCCGACCATGTACACGAACCAGCCCTGGACAGTTCGTCAGTATGCGGGCTTCTCGACAGCTGAAGACTCCAACGCCTTCTATCGCCGCAACCTCGCCGCTGGGCAGAAAGGCCTGTCGGTCGCTTTTGACCTCGCCACACACCGCGGCTACGACTCCGATCACGTCCGCGTGTCGGGCGATGTCGGCATGGCCGGTGTGGCCATTGACTCCATTTATGACATGCGCACCCTCTTCTCCGGCATCCCGCTGGACAAGATGTCCGTCTCCATGACGATGAACGGCGCCGTTCTGCCTATCCTCGCGCTCTATATCGTGGCGGCTGAGGAACAGGGTGTCGGGCCGGAAAAACTGGCCGGGACGATTCAGAACGACATCCTCAAAGAGTTCATGGTGCGGAACACCTATATCTATCCGCCCAAGCCGTCGATGCGGATCATTTCGGATATCTTCGCCTACACGTCGCAGAACATGCCGAAGTTCAACTCGATCTCGATCTCCGGCTATCACATGCAGGAAGC